>NZ_JAJQXA010000002.1:102667-496375 GCF_021245985.1 Flavobacterium soyae
ACTTCCATATTTAGATGTCCATTTAATAGACTGAGGGCCTTCTTCTCCCGTGCGCTCAATACCTCTGGGTAATATCCACAGATTGGTATGAAGATCTGAGCTCCAATCCATTGATCGGGCAGTAAGTATTAATCCATCTAAGCCTTTGTAGACTATTCTTGTGCACATACGAAAATTTTATAGCAACATGTAAATGTTGTAGTTAATTAGTAGTTGTTTTTTTAATTTGATTCATTTCTCCTAAGAATTTATAATTTAGATTTCGAAAGTTTTATTAAAACTTTTTAACCTTAAAAATTCTTCAGTAGAAGCAGATGTAAAATTTGAATATAGATTTTAAAAATAGTAAAATAATAAAGTAAATGTAAGATTTTTAACAGTAATTTTTACTGTTTCATTTTTTTAATTTTTTCCGGAATAAGGAACATTCATTTTTGCGGTTTTTATATATCTGTTAGAGACTGTATCTGTATCAATTCCTTTCATCACGTAATTTATTTCTCTAAACCAGCTTTGTTTATCGGGAACATATTTTGTTGTTAAATTCCCTCCGTGATATGGATCGTAATAATTAACACTTGTAATTAATGTATCTCCTTTGACTTTATAAGAGCCCTCCGCAGAAATTTTTCCGTCTATAGTCGAATATTTTGGAATTTGAAGAACACTATATCTGGCATTTTGATACACAAAATGATATTGAAGCAGGGTGTCTGCAGCAGTTTGTTCAGATGACAATTCTTTTTGATGTTTTAAATAAACATTGTAAACCTTTCCCTGAAGTTTAAATTTTGCAATCCATTTGCTGTCTTTTGTAATATCCGAAGAATCATAAACAGAACTTGATGAAGGCTGGATTACGGTTTTCTTTTTTTTCTTTTGTTGAGAATACGTAATGCTAATACTTAAAATTAAGGCAGATAATAGTAAAACTTTTTTCATATTTGAAATATCAAATGTTTTTTTATGTTATTAAATGACTTCCATTTTAGCGAATATAAGAAATATCTTTGTTTTTGGTAATCAAAAATAAAGCTGAAAAAATGCAGCCTTTTCATTATGAAAAAATATCTGCATCAAGAAATTAATTTCTTTACTTTAAATAAAACTTAAGCTTATGAAAACTAGAATGATATGGGGAAACTTGGTTTCTAATGATTTACAAAAAACAATTCAGTTTTATACTGCGTTAGGCTTCAAACAAAACGGAAAAGAAACGGATGAATTGGTAAGTTTCATTTTTGCTGAAAATAATTTTATAATTAATTTCTTTACTGCCAAAAGATTTGAAAATGCTTTAAGAAGCAAATTAACCGACACTACAAGCAATAATGAAATTATTTTTTCATTATCCGCAGACAGTAGAGAAGAGGCAGGCCTTTGGCTTGAAAAAGTTAAAAAAGCAGGCGGAAAAATATTCTCTGAACCTGAAAATTTTGAAAAAGGTTATACCTTTGGTTTTACTGATCCCGATGGGCATAAATTCAATTTTTTATATTGGCCGGGAATGTAATTATAGCTGATATATAAAAGCAAAATCATTCCATATGACTTATTGCCCAATTTTGAATTTCCTTAACAACTGACTTTAACGAAAGACCTTTAGCTGTAAGGGAATATTCAACTGTTGGAGGAACTGTTGCGTATGCTTTTCTTTTTATTATTTTTCTGGACTCTAACTCCTTAAGAGTTTTTACTAACATTCTGGTGTTAATGCCAGGAATTGCTTTTGAAAGTTCATTATATCTCATAGTTCCTGACATAAGATTGTTAATTATGGTCATTGTCCATTTTCCCGAAAAAAGATCCATTGCTTCCTGAAAAGGGCAAACTGAAATATTTTTTATCTTTTTCATCGCTTCTAAAGTCTATTTTTAGCCATTACTTTACTTTTGCAAACTATATACCAAATTGGTAACTTCTTGCAAATGTAAAACTTCAAACTTACATTTGCTAAAAAAACAATACTATGACAATTGAAGATATTAAAACATACTTACTTGAAAATTTTGAAGGATTAAATATTATAGAAGCGGATGGTGACTTGTTTTTTATGCATATGAATAATGACAAACTACCATTTGTTACACTTATCAATAAGGATAATGATTACGATAGTGTATCAAATCTAAATAGGGATGGTTTTTTCAGATTAAATTTCCCAATTAATAAAGAAATTTTCATATCTAAATTTGGAGGTTTGACAAATGATACAAAACTTGAAGCATATCTGAACATTGGGTTAGACTTTACACAAGAAGATACACTCTTTCCTCATCCAACTTACGGTTCATTAAACTGGGTTTGTATTGTTAATCCATCAAAAGAAACATTTGAAATAATAAAGCAATATTTAAAGACATCATTTGAAAGGTTATAAATCTTTATTTCATTTTGCTTTTTTTGAATACAATTAATACTCAACCAATTCAATGTCCATAGTTTTTATAAGTCCGTTATCAAAATAAAACCTCTAAATGTATGACCCAATAAGAGATTTTAAATTGCCGTTATATTTTACTCAACCCTGAATCTTTCATTTTTGCAATCAATAATCAATTTATGGTTTAAAAAGATTTTATTCCCAATCATTCCCTGCATTCCTGAGCTTTTCATTAAAAAAGTCTGCATTTTTGAAACTCCTTCGATATACGTTACTTCCGAAATTTTTAATTGCGTACCTCCAAACTGCATTTCTTTATTTGCAGGAGCAGAAATCACTGTCAGTAGATTTTCCCATGAATTTCCTTTTTCGACTTTTAATTTGCTGTTTTTGAGCTTATATTTTTGCCATTCTTCTTTATTTATAATCAATTCATAACCACTGGTTCCGGAATCATAAAGGAGTTTTAAATCCTGATTTTCAATTTTTGCAGTAAAAAGGAGTTTACGTTTCTTAAATTCAAATTTTGTAAATCCGTTTTCGATTTCATTTTCAGTAAATGCGCAGGTGTTATTTCTAAAATCTAAAGAAACTGTTCTTTTTTCTAATAAGTCAGTTCCAATTGTTCCTATGATATCGACAGAATCCGGGTTCTGTAAATCAACTTTTTTACCATAATTCAACAATTGAAATTTTTCAGAAGAAATATTGAGATTCATTATTTTGAAGTTTAACAGAATATCTTCTTGTTTTTCCTTAAACTCAATTTGTTTAGGGAATTTTTCCTGAACAGACTGCAGTGATTTTTTGTAGAAAATAGTTACCGGCGAACCAAAGTCCAGCTGCATATAAAATGTTTTTTCAAGACCTTTTATTTGAACAGGTAAAAGAAGCGCAGTATAAGGATTTTCTCTATCTGATACCCATTTAATGTGGACGTTTTCTACATTTCCCGAAACCTTAAGGTAATTTTCCGAAGGACTGAATTTTCTATCAAAATAAAAATAGCCGACAATTAATGAGAAAAGAATAAGGGCTAAAAAAGCCAGCACGATTTTTTTAATTATTTTCATTACATTTTTTTCTGCAATATTGAGAATTGTAATGCAATTTAACCGAAAAACCGATATGACTTTTTTACGCCAATCTTATGGCATAGCCTATAAAATATTGTATTTCAGCTTTATATATAAATCTGCTTTTTGAGTTAAACTCAATCCGTTTTTAAAAATTATATAAACATTTATGATTTTTAAGAGTACTAAAAAGACAATAAACAGCGGAAAATTTAGAGAAAATGCTTTCTGAATAAATGGACTTACAATCATCAAAGTTCCAAGAACAAAAGTGTAGATAATCTGTACGGTCAAAATACTTTTTCCTAATTCTTTTGCTTTTGGTTCTTTCGATTTATAAGTTAAAATAGAAGGAAAAATAATATTTCCAAACGGAATAACAAGAGAAGACAAAGCAGAAAAATTAATAAGTTTAGCTCGTTTAATTTCAGGATCATTTTGTGAATCTGAAATTAAATTTTCAGGTTCAACTTCAAATGATTTTGCCAAAGCTTTAAGCGTAAAACCTTTTGGGATATTTCCCGCTTCGATTCTTTGTATTGTTCGTAATGAAAGCCCTGATTTTTCAGCAAGTTCAGTCTGAGTCAGATGCTTTTCTTCTCTCAATATTTGAACTTTTGTTTTCATTTGCTTATTTTAATTATACTTTTTCGAACTGATTTTTCTTAACAGATTAGATTTTTAATAAACCGGTTCCCAAAGCTCAATTTTATTACCTTCTGTATCCATTATATGCACAAATTTTCCATAATCATACGTTTCGATATCATCAAGAACGGTTACGCCATTTGCTTTGAGTTTTTCTACAAGTCCTTCGATATTTTGAACACGGTAATTTACCATAAAGTCTTTTTTTGACGGAGAAAAATATTCATCGCCTTTGTTAAAAGGGCACCATTGCGTTGATTCTATCTGCTCTGGTTTATCAAGATTTCTCGATTCAAAACTTGCCGAACCCCACTCATTGATTTCTATTCCTAAATTTTTAACATACCAGTCTTTTGTTTCCTTTGGATTTTCAAGAAAAAAGAAAACACCGCCAATTCCAGTAACTTTAGGAGTTGTATCGTCTGGTTGATTTTGTGAATCTGACATATTTTTAGCTTTTAGTTATAAAGGTTAGTTTTCTTTGACTAAGATAAAATTATTTTCATCACAAAGGATAAAATTTCAGTTAACAAATTTTAGAAAAGAAAAATCAGTTTTAAGCATTTCTATTTCATTTTCCTTAGTTTCCTGCTGCGCTTCTTTTGCATAAACAAACATTCTTTCTTCGTAATTATGTATAGCACTTTCAATAGTTTCAAATTCCCCGCTTAATAGATTTTCAGATAAAATTAAAGCATCAAGAAGTCCAATATTGGCACCTTGTCCTGCAAAAGGAGGCATTAAATGTGCGGCATCGCCAATAAGTGTAATAGGCAGGGGGCGGTTATTTTTCCATGCTTTTTCTACAGAAATCTTTTTAGTTGGTAATCCGGTAAAGAAAGAAGTGGTACAAAATAATTCTTTATATGATTCTCCCCAATCAGAAAGTTTATCTAAAAGAAATACTTTGACATTTTCTATATTTTGAAAATCGATTTTTAACGTTTCAGGCATCTTAAAAATAACATTATAACTTAATGTATTATTATTTTTAGGATTGGCAGCCAATAAATTACCATTGTTAGAAACCATTAAAATTTTATCACCACATAACTCATAAAAACCGAGAGATTTTGCTTGTGATGCAGAAACTTCACCTTGAATCATATACGTTCCCGTAAATTCAATTTCGGCATCTGTAATATATTTTCTAATAGAAGTCATGCCGCCATTTGCGCCAATAATAAAATCAGCAGCTATAGTTTTTCCGTTTTCAAAATGCAAATGCCATTCTCCATTTTGTTCCTCAATTTCAGTCAGTTTACTATCCCAAACAACTGTATTTTCTTTTAAACTGTCAATTAAAAGTGTTCTTAAATCATTTCTATTAATTTCAGGAGCGTCATATAGTTCTTCTTCAGTAATTTCTTTACTAAACAATACATTTCCTTTATAATCAGTCATAATTCTCCCCATCGGAATCGCCATTTTATAATACGTATCAAGCAATCCCGCTTTCTGCATCGCGTCCTGACCTGAACCTTTATGTAAATCGAGTGTTCCGCCCCAAATTCTTGCTTTTGGATCTTTATCTCTTTCGTAAACCGTAACATCAATTCCGTTTTGCTGTAATAATCTGGCCATTGTTAAACCAACCGGACCAGCACCAATAATGACCGTTTTTTTATTTGTAAGTAACATAATTTTTTATTGCTTAATTAGGTTACAAAATTGGAAAAGGGTTGTGAGATGAAATAGTAAAAATCAGTCGTTTTTGGTATTCAGCTTTTTAATCGCCACAATATCCATAAAACGATTGTCTTTGTTTCTGCTTAATTCTTTTGGCGTAACGCCGGAGTATTTCTTGATTTCTTTGATAAAATGATTTTGATCTGTGAAGTTTTGTTCCGGAAAAAGGATGCCTTCACTGATAGGTTTAAACGAAGAGCCAAAACGCAGAATATTGCAATAAGTTTTTAACGAAATGCCGAATTGCTGGTTAAAGTAACGATTAATCTGACGGCTGCTCCAAAACACGTTTTCAGAAAGTTCCTTTACCATTATAGAGCCTTTTGAAAAATAAATAAGTTCGAATAATTTCTTTTTTCGATTGTCAATATTTGGTATTAAAATTCGGTTTATTATCTGGGTCGCTTTACCGCAAAAGTTTTCAAAAGTGCTTAAATCATCTGCTTCAAACTGCCAGATTTCATCTGAAATAATTTTTCCGTCATTTAAAACATCTTTGATCGAACCTCCAAATAAATATTCTACGGCAAGCAGTTTAAAGCCAATGGAAAACATTTTTGCTCCAACGGGAATAGTAATCTGACCCGGAATTGTATCTAAACCTCGAATTGTTTTCTGCCAGTTATCAGCATTTAAATTCATTACCGCCAAATCAACCATTCCGTTTGGTAAAACAGTTGATGGAATATCCTTTCCCGTATTGTTTTCCAGCATCCAAAAGCTGTGAACAAAATGCAAAATCGAATTATCCGGTAAAGCTGATTGAATTAGCAGGCTCATTTATTAGAAATAATATTATTGTAAAATTAAATATTAGTTTTCAGTCGCAGTCTCGGTTTTCAGTTTTTTCAGAACCGTAAACTACGACTGAAAACTGAGACTAAATAACAGTTCTTCTCTCATCTGGCCTAAAATACCATGAAGTAACTGTTAAAACCAATAATAATGTCGGTCCAAAATATGCTATACCAGAATCACCTACAGCAAAATGAGAGAAAATAGCGCCGCTCATGGCAAAAAAGAATCCTGCGTAAGCCCATTCTTTTAATAAAGGGAATTTCGGAATTAAAATGGTTATAACACCTAAAATTTTCCAAACGCCTATAATGGTTAGAAAGTAAAGCGGATAACCTAAATGCGCCATCATATCGGCTTCTTCTTTCATTTTTATAATTTGTACAATTCCTGTTGAAGTCATTCCTAATGCCAGCCAAATTGTGGCAATCCAATAAATAATTTTGTTTTTTTTGCTCATAACGATTTATTTAAGTTTGTTTACTATTTCCTGTAAGCGATTGTGTGCGAAATTCATACCTTGTGCAAAAGGCAGTTTCAATTGTTGATCTCTGTGTTCTACAGATTTGTAGATAATTTGCATCGTAAGTCTGCTTGTATCTTCTGTAAGTTTTTCAAACTCCAAAAATTCTAACTGAGGCACAAAATTGGCATTATCCATTTCAAAAGTTCTGGTAATTCTTTCATTTGGAACAAAATTATGTATTACGCCATTGGCACTAAATACAACATTTCCGTTGGGATCTTTGGTTTCAAACTGCCAGCCGCCATGCTGTCTATTTTCTAATTTTACCACTTTTGTTCCCATCCATTGTTCCACAATTTCGGGCTCTGCATAAGCTTTAAAAAGCAAATCAACCGGAAGATCAAATTCTCTTGTAATTACAATTTCCTGCTGGCCGTTTTCGGCATTAATTTTTGTTTTGCGTTCCATAAATTAATCTTTTTTAGGTTTATAGTTTTTCATTATACTTTCTAATTTATTAAAACGATCGTCCCACATTTGGCGAAAAGGTTCAATAAAATCAGCAACTTCTTTTATTTTTTTCGGATTTATATAATAGTAAATCTCGCGTCCGTTTTGCTTTTGGTCAAGGAGTTCACATTCCGTTAATATTTTAATATGTTTCGAAATGGTCTGTCTTGACGAATCAAAATTTTCCGCTATGGTTCCCGGCGTCATCGCTTGTATGGCCACCAAATTTAAAATTGCTCTTCGCGTTGGATCGGCAATTGCCTGAAAAACATCTCTACGTATTTCCATTATGCAGTTATTTGACTGCAAATATAATGAAGTCATTTGACTGCGCAATATTTTTTTTGATTTTTTTTTCACCATGCGTTAAACTGGATCAAAATCCAGCCTTACAATATAAATCGAGCCTGGGGCCTTTCTTCAAAGGATGGAAGTTCCGAAGGAACGATTCATACTGCAGCAACAGATTTTAATTCGTTGAAACGGTGCATATTCATTTTGTTAATTTTTACCAATAAAATTCAAAATTTTTATAATTTTAAATTCATTAAAAAAGAAGAAAACATGAATAATAATGCTAGAGTGTTTCAATATTCATTCGCAAGTATTTATCGATTATACAAGGAAAAAGTAGAGAAGAAGGGACGTACGGCAGAAGAAGTAGATACTGTTATACTCTGGCTTACGGGTTATAACGATAAACAATTTAGAGATCAGATTGAAAAGAAGGCTGATTTGCAGGCATTTTTTGCAGAAGCACCAAACCTGAACCCAAATGCATCTAAAATTACAGGCGTAATCTGCGGTTACCGAATTGAAGATATAGAAGATCCGTTAATGCAAAAGATTCGCTATATGGATAAATTAGTAGATGAATTGGCGAAAGGAAAGAAAATGGAAAAAATCCTAAGGGAATAGAATAAAAAAGTCGTTTTAGAATTAAAACGACTTTTTTATTTAAAATCAACATTTGGAATTTGTATTTTTAAAATTGGAATTTAAACCTTTTACATTCCGTCAGGCAATCTATCTGCTTCATTTTTACTTCTGTTAAAACGATAAATAACATTAAGGTTGATGTATCTTCCTTGCGATCTGGCTTCAGATTCTAAATAGTAATATTGAGTTGTAATTTTTTCTGTCGTAATCTGTGAGTTGAATAAATTATTTACGTTTAAAGTTACCGACATTTTGTCTCCAATAAAATCCTTGCTCAAGCCTAAATTTGCACTATACTGGGCTTCTGTAAGCGATTGAACTCCCTGATTTTTTCCTCGGTATCTAAAACTGAATTCTCCTGAAATAATTTTAGGAAACTTAACAACAGATCTAAAATTAGACAGCCAGGTTTGATCTTCGGCACTATAATTTACGTTTTCAAAAGTTCCCTGCTGTTTGAATTTGTAATAATTAAAATCTAAAGCCAGCCTAAGCCATTTTGTTGGATTATAAGTTGTTGAAACTTCTGCACCGTAACGATCTTCAGTATCAAGGTTTACAGGCGTGCTTACAAAATAATTTTCATCTGTACGTTTTACTATATACTCAAAATAATTGGTGGTATGCTGATAATAAAGAGACGGATTAATACTTAGTTTTCCTGGTTTTGCCAATAATGTCAACTCAAAAGAATTAGTAAACATTGGGTTCAAATCTGGATTTCCTACTGTTAGGTTTCTTAAATCTGAAACTCCCGAAAACGGATTTAACTGCCAGAATCTCGGTCTGTTTATTCGTTTACTGTAACTCAATTGTAAATCTGTTTTTTCGGTTAAATTATATACAAAATGCAGTGTAGGGAAGAGGTTAATGTAATTTTTAGAGTTATTAAAAGTATTTTTTGTATCGGCAATTTTTATATCTGACAGTTCAGAACGCAGACCTAACTGGTAATTAAACTTTTTATATTTGCTTGAAAACTGAAAATAAGCGCTGTACAAATTTTCATCGTATTTTAATTTATTAGTAAATTGTTCCTGCAGTACATTGTCCAGAATAGTGTGATAATCACTTCTTAGTGCGCGAAGATCGCTTCTAATTCCCATTTCAATTTTAGAATTTTCAGAAATTGGGTCTACAAAATCTGATTTTATAAAAATATCATTACTGCTTTCTATATCTCTCGAATACAAATTAGAAACCGAGGCGTTAAAAGGATACGTTTTTTGCTGCGTAATATATTGGTTTTCATCATCATTCCAAAAATCATATTGTAAACTTGTTGTCCATTTTTTATCTTTTTTGTCAAATATTTTTACATAATTTAATTCTAATGCGTTGTAAATTTGAGGTTCTTTATACTTTTCAGATCTCGAAATAATACTGTCAGTAACATTATTCGCATCTGCATAATTGTAATTGTAATGCATTTTGTTGTTATTATTGTTCTTACTGCGGTAATAACTTCCTGTTAATGTATTTTTTGAATTGATATAATAATCCCCGCCAACATACATATTATAGATGCCAATACTTCGTTTCATATCATCATACTGGTTTAAAATTGTCGTTGTACCATTATCTGTATTAGTCTGAAACTGTTTGTTGTAACCATAAATATCTAAATAGCGGCAGCCCAAATTTCCAAAAAGATTTACCTTTTCTGTCTTATAACTCACATTAGCATTTAAGTTATGTCTTGCAGGATTTCCAATTCCGGCCTGAAGCGAACCATTAAAGCCTTTCATTGTGTTCTTTTTCATAATAATATTAATGATTCCTGCACCGCCCTGCGCTTCATAAGCAGAAGAAGGATTGGTAATAACTTCTACTTTTTCAATATTTGCCGCCGATATTTGCGATAAACCATTATTTGCCGTCAGCATAGACGGTTTTCCATTTATTAATACCGTAACGCTGCTGTTTCCTCTAAGGCTTACAACTCCTGCAATATCTACATTTACTGAAGGAACATTATTTAAAATATCATTAGCAGATCCTCCGCTGGATAAAATATCTTTACCAACATTAAAGACTTTTTTGTCAATTTTCATTTCTACTGCTGATTTTTCGGCAATAACATTTACTTCGTTTAATTGATTTATACTCTCTTCTATAAGAATGTCTTTCATGACAATATCTTTATTCAATTGAATATTTTCGACCGTAAAAGATTTATACGACATATAAACGGCTTTAAGCTGATAATTTCCGGGATTGCTTTTTAAAATGTAATTTCCATCAGCGTCTGTAACGGCTTCTTTTTTATTTTCTACAGATGATAATAAAAGCGTTACATAAGGTAATGCCTGTTTGGTTTTAGAATCTACTATTTTTCCTTTAATAATAAATTGTGATGTTTGTGCTCCAGATGTAAATCCGAAAAGCAAAATGATTAATAATGCAAACTGTTTCATTTTTTGATTGGTTTAGAATTTTAAGCAAAACTCCTTTTTAATTTCACTCAAAATTTACACACATGATATAAGGGCGATTATTGCGTATAAACAATCAAATAGAAACCATAAATCGTGTTTATAGCCAATTTTTATATGTTTGTATCTTTTTTTTGCATGTTCATCGACAACTATTTTGTCTTTCTAAATAAATGTTAACTTTGGTTTTATTTAAAGCTGCTAAGGTTCTGAGATACTGAGATGCTAAGTTTTTTTAAAACAAAGTAATAGCAGTTTAAAAAAAATCTTAGCATCTCAGTATCTCAGAACCTTAGCAGCTCAGCAACTTAAAAACCATGACACCATTCGAAAAAATTATAAATTTCTCTAAAGACCACAGGATTAGTACCCATATCATTTTTTGGGTATTCATTTTTATTATGTTCTTTAGTAAAAACACTTCTTCTGATCCTGAAGAATTAAAGGTTGATATAGCATACACGCTGTATTACGAATTGTTTTCTATCATTGGGGCTTATTTTATGTCTTATAGAATTTTACCTCGTTTAATGGCACCACAAAAACATAATAGAGTTTGGGCAGAATTTATTCTGGGTAGTTATGTAATCTCTGTTACTGCCAGGATTTCAATGGTGTATGGCTTAGAGGGCTTTACACGAAAACGGCCTTTTAATCAGGAACCCATTGCTGAAATCCTGACCGATTTACCTACTTTATTTGGAGCTTATTTTTTGCACATACTTTCTTTGTCTATATTTTTTATTTTTATAAAATTGATAAAAGACCAGTATGTCATTCAGAAAAGGTCTTTGCTGCTCGAAAAGCAAAAAGCAGAAACCGAATTAAAAATCTTAAAAGCACAATTGAATCCTCACTTTTTGTTTAATACACTCAATAATATTTATTCTCTTTCTATTGTAAATTCTCCAATAACCTCAAAATCAATTGCTGTCTTATCTGAAATATTAGATTGTATTTTATACCGCTGCAGTTCGACTTATGTTCCAATTTCTCAGGAAATTTCCTTGCTTGAAAATTATATTACACTCGAAAAACTGAGATATGATGAACATTTAAACGTAGTATTTAATCATTCCATAGATCATAATAAATCTATTGCGCCTTTGATTTTGCTTTCTTTGGTCGAAAATGCTTTTAAACATGGAGCAGGAGAAGACACGGGAAGTTCTCCAAACATTCAAATTGATTTGAAACTGCAAAACGATCATTTTGAGTTTAAGATTGTAAACTCCATAAACAAAATTGACAGCGAATCTGGAAATGGAAAAATTGGATTAAATAATATTATCCAGCAGCTTGATAAAATTTATCCGGAACATTATACTTTTGATGTTACTAAAACTGAGGAGGATTTTACGGCTTATTTGCAGATTAATTTAGCAACCGAATATAATTTAGCTTAAAATGAAAATAAAGTGTTTATTAGTCGATGACGAGCCTTTAGCAATCAGCTTATTGCAGAACCATATCAGCAAATTAGATTATTTTGAAGTCGTGGGTACTTGTCCAAACGCTTTAAAAGCCGCCGACGTTTTGCGTACAACTGCTGTAGATTTAATGTTTTTAGATATTAAAATGCCGCAGATTACGGGAATCGATTTTTTAAAAACATTAAAGAATCCGCCGGCTGTTATTTTTACTACCGCTTATCGTGAATATGCCTTAGAAAGTTATGAACTTGATATTGTAGATTATCTTTTAAAACCAGTTACTTTTGATCGTTTCTTTAAAGCGGCAGATCGTTATTTAAGAATCAGCGGGCCGGTAAACAGCAAGATAATTACACCTTCGCAGGAAGATTATATTTACATTAAAAACGGGCCAAAATTCAATAAAATAAACGTCGATACTATTTTGTACATAGAAAGTGTCAAAGATTATATTATTGTGCATCAAAAAGAAGGAGTAAAATTAAATGCCAAATATAAAATTAGTGATATTGAAATAGAACTGCAGGATAAAAGCTTTTTAAGAATTCATCGCTCTTTTATTATTAATCTAAAAAATATCACAGCATTTACCGCTTACGATGTCGAAATTGGAAATATTGAGATTCCAATAGGTGCAAGCTATAAAGAGTATGTTTTTAAAATTTTAAAGAATTCATAGAAAATAAAAACTCCTTAAAAGAATAATTTAAGGAGTTTTTAGTCTTGTTTTTAATGGTTAGACCAGGATAGCAAAGCTTATATTTTCTTGAGCGTAATTTTCATCTCTTTACTGTCCAAAATTAATTCATCACTTGTAATAGTACTTTCGCAAGGATACGGGGTTCCAACTTCATCTTTAATTACTAAATTTTTTCCCCCTTTTGTCAATGCATAAGTACCATTTGTTATTTCTCGTGTTAGAAATCCGGTAACATGCCCATCTTTTGTAAATGTTAAGGTTCCATCTGTTAAAATTACAGTTTTTAAAGAATCCGAAATAGGAATTTTCGGTTCTACCGCTGTTATTTTCCAAGAGTTTACCAATTTATTTCTACCCTTAGAACATGAAATCATTAATACTGCAGCCAATGCAAGTGTGAAGATAAATAATTTAGAATTTTTCATGATTTTGTGATTAAAAATTAGAAATGAAAAGTTACAAAAAAAAAAAGTAATTCTAACATTATAGTCACAGAAAGTGAATTTATGATATCTGATTTCTAATATTTTAAACTAAATAAGAAAAGATTAAAGAACTTTGATAAATTAATTTAAAGTCAAAGCACCCAGAATTTCTTCATACATAAAGGGTCCTCCGGGATAAGTTGCTGTATAATCCAGGTTCATCCAGACCTGACCACGTTCGTCAATATGGTAATGCAGATTTTTGCCGTAACTTTCTCTTTGAAAAAGTACGTTTTTAATTAAATAATTAACTTTTTCCAGATCAATCATAGAACCAATTAATATTTCGGGATAAATATGGCCTTTTGTATGAATAAGTCTTGGAGTTCCGCCAATAGACCGAATTGCCGCCGCCATTAAAATAGAATGATCGTCGCAGTCTCCTGAAAAATATTCTAATGACTCGCTGGCCGTAGCAATATAATCGCCTTCTTTAGGGTCATTGACATAATTCCAGCGGCTGTTTATTTCTTTAAAAACAGCAAAACACTGAATAATTGTCCTGTAATCAGAATAGCCTTTAATGCCTTTAAAATGCTTTGTAGTGGCCATAATGGCAAAATTTCGAACTTTCGGATTTTGATATTCGATGGCGCTTAGAATTTTTGATTTATTGGGAAACGGAAGCAGTTTTGCCACAATTATATCCTGCGGATACGGATTGTCTGACATGGTATAAATCATCGAATTATAATCTTCAGAAATCTCGCTGAAACCATAATTTCCAATAACCGATCCGTAAAATAAAATCAATAAATAAACCGCTACACATAAAATTATTATGGTTCGCAGATACATCAGCAGAAAGAAAACAGCGGCAAAAACAAAAATGAATATAAAAACACGATCCAGATTAAAGGCCCACTCTAAATCAATAAGGTTTTGATGCAGAATGATAAATATTGGAATGGTAATAAAAAGACTCAACACAGAAATAATAATCCTATCCCAAGGCGATTTCACCTGTAATTTAGATTTTAATTGCGGAAGGTCAATTTTAGGGAAATTTATCATAAGAATCAAAAAAGCAGTTTTTACAGCGCTTTCACCGTTTCAACAAAAGTACTTTTTTTATCAATAATTCCCAGATCAAATAATTGATTTTGAATTTTGATAAATGCTTTTTCACTTAAATGTTTTTGTGACCATTGTGTTAGTTTCAGCCATTCCTGAATGTCCTCAGCTTTTTGATTAAATAACTCGGCCAAAGTCTTGTCGATATCAGGAATCTGTGCAAAATCATGCGTAGTTTTATTGATAATTTCCAATACTTTTTCAACCGTTTTTGGGTTCTTTTTTAAGAATTCATCACGAACCGCTATAACAAACGAAGGCCATGGAGTAGGGCAGTCGCCAACACGCCTGAAAATTCCCTGGTCAACAAGAGGTTTTGTCATAAAACGTTCCCACATAAAATAATCTGCAGTTCCGTTTGTCAGGGCTTCAACAGCACCGTCGATAGTGTTTATAATTTCAAATTGCAGATTATCACTGTTCCAGCCTTGTTCACTTGCATTTACATAAGCCATTAATTGTGAGCCCGAACCTATTCTTGAAATCGCTATTTTCTTGTTTTCTAAATCTTTTACAGTCTCGAAACCTGATTTTGCTGCTACGTGAATTCCCCAAATTAATGGTGACTGCACATAAATCTGCACAATTTTGCTCGGATTTCCTGCTGTTATATCTTTTACAATTCCTTCTGTTAAAATAACGGCCATATCAGCTTCGTCGTCACGCAGCATCTGACACATTTTTCCGGTACCCTCAGGAACATTTTTCCATTGTAAATCGATATTTTCTGCTTCAAATTCGCCATTTTCAATGCATAAATGCCATGGCAGATTGAAGTGTTCAGGAACACCTGCAATTTTTACAGTTTTCATTATAGTTTAAGTTTAAGTTTGGTATGCGTATTCTTAAGTATGTAAGTTTAGTTTTTTAGTAAATCGGCCCGGTGTTTATCTGAAAGGCAAGGTTCTGCATATTGAATAATTTCCTGAGACTCGTATTCGTTTAAAACACTTCTCACGATCGAATAATCGACATCACGAACTACTTCGACAGAAATAAAATTATCGTTCAGGCCTTCTGACAAACAGTTTATTGCCCTTAGTTTTTCTCTGATAATTTCCTTGTCAAATCCTTTTTCTAAAATTATAACCTGAACAATCGAATTTCCTGAATTTTCTATAGTTTCTCTATAAACCAGATGTTTTTCATTTTCATCAAATTCAGCATAAAATAAATCATCCGTAGCAATTAAAGGGCCAAAAAATGGAATATTATCCAGCTTAAAAAGCCCTTTATCTAAATCTATAATTTCAGCCCACATAGTTTCTGAAACCGTATCTTCTAAATAATCGCTGTAATATTTAAATAATATTTTTTTATGTGTTTCCTGCATTATTCTATTTCGTTTATTATGGCTTTTAAGGATGATATAACTATGCGGTAACCATCAGGGTCCTGAATCATTTTTCCGTTTTCGTTCCAGAAAGGATTAGTTGCAGTTATCGTTGCAATATTATGGCGTATAAGTTTATGAATTAATTCATTATAATCTGAAATTGTTTTAGGATAAAGTATAATTACATCGTCTTCATCAAAAGAATGATTGGCTTCTGTATGAGACTGTGTAAATTCAAAGTGCCAGTCTAAACCCGATTTGCCAATAAAAATACCGTCATAATTATTATGATTCTGAAAATCTCCTAATCGTTCAAAACCCAAAACATTGACATAAAAATTTTCAATTTTTTCTAGGTCATTGGTATGTCTGGCTACTCTTAAAAACATAATCTAAGATTTTATCTGATTGATATGATGTTCTAAATGTTCTACATAATCAGTCATGAGAAACCTTAGATCGATTACAGATTCATCACTCAAAATAATTTTATAATCTAAGGCTTTTTCATCAACAGATTTAATTAATCTCACAATCTGCTTGTTTAATACAAACCATAATTGCAGGAGCTCATCAGGATCCATTGTTTGATACTGATTTAAATTTACTAAATCTATTTGATTATACGGTCGATGCTGGTAAGGTTTTGCTGCATAATTAATTTCTGTAAAACGAACCAAATTATGAATAGCAGAATCTGTTAAATGACCTAAAATTTCTTTTTTAGACCACTT
The DNA here is from genome assembly GCF_021245985.1 of Flavobacterium soyae. Classification (GTDB taxonomy): domain Bacteria; phylum Bacteroidota; class Bacteroidia; order Flavobacteriales; family Flavobacteriaceae; genus Flavobacterium; species Flavobacterium soyae. The sequence goes on from NZ_JAJQXA010000002.1 coordinate 119,371, forward strand.
TCCAGGTATTTTGGCTTCTAAAGCTTCATTACTTAACGTTGAGAAATGATTAACATTTTCGTTCAGTAATTTTTCAAATTTAAGAATAGCCGTTTGCATTATTTAATACTTGAAAGTTTATTTAGTGTATACGTAATCAATGCATCTACAGCTTTATAAGGATCTTCGCTAAAAGTTCCCGAAGCACGATTGGCAATAATTGCATTTAAAGATAATGCATTATGTCCTAAAAGCGAAGAAAGCCCATAAATAGCTGCAGTTTCCATCTCTAAATTGGTAATGCGATTGTCATCAAAATCAAAATTATCCATTTTATTGTTTAATTCTTCATCCTGAATATTCAATCTCAAAACACGTCCCTGCGGCCCATAAAATCCTCCTGCTGTTGCTGTTATTCCTTTGAAAATTTTATCAGATTCAATAATTTTTTCCAGTTTTTCAGAACACGGAATTACATAAGGTCTTCCTTTTCTAATATCCCAATTGGTATGATGAATAAAAGCATCTTCAAGAGCCGTATTCGAAACTTCGTCAATTAAATAGGAGCGAAGCATATTATCTAATCCAAGTCCGAATTTTGACATTACAAAGCTGTCTACAGGAATATCTGCCTGCAAAGAACCCGAAGTTCCAATTCTAACAATATTTAAAGAGGTTAATTTTTCTTTTGGCTGACGTGTTTTTAAATCGATGTTTACCAAAGCATCCAATTCGTTTAAAACAATATCAATATTATCAGGTCCAATTCCGGTTGACATTACAGAGATTCTTTTTCCTTTGTAAATTCCGGTTTGGGTTTTAAATTCTCTTTTTTGTGTAGAATATTCAATCGAATCAAAAAACTGAGTAATTTTTTCGACTCTATTCTGGTCTCCAACAAAAATAATATCGTTGGCAATATGTTCAGGACGAAGGTTTAAGTGGTATACACTTCCGTCCGGGTTAAGTATTAATTCTGATTCTTTTATCATTTTTTTTAAGGTACTAAGGTTCTGAGGTACAAAGGGACAAAGGTTTTTCTGTAGAGGCGCACAGCTGTGCATCTATAAAATTCCAAAATTTAAATTCCAAATTCCAATTACTCAAATTTACACAAAGCTTTGTGAACTTTGCATTTTTATAAAAGCCTTAAAGTAAATATTCTTAGCGAACTTTGCGTTAAATAAAAAATTGGAATTTGGAATTTAAATTTTGGAATTTTTATCCCCCGACACGCTTCGTTTTAAATCCTTTTTCTTTTAAAATTGCCATAATTTTGTCGCGATAATCGCCTTGAATGATGATAGAATCATCTTTAAAAGTACCGCCAACACTCAATTTTGTTTTGATTTCTTTGGCTAATACTTTAAAATCTTCATCGCTTCCTTCATAACCTTCAATTATAGTCGTTGGTTTTCCTTTGCGTTTTTCAAATTTACAGATCATAGGTTCTTTCTGTACATACAAAACATGTTCCTGCTCCTGAATTTCCTCAGGTTCATTTGATTCTTCGTGATCTGGAAATAAGTTTTTTAACTGATCTTTTAAATCCATAATTTTTTTATTCTAAAAAATAAATTCCAAATATTAAGGTTTTTAAAAATTAAATTCCAAATTCCAATGTAAGTTTGGAATTTGGAATTTTAATATTGGAATTTACTAAAGTTTTATTTTTTTATTAAACCTAATTCTACCAAACGTTCGTGTAAAAACTCGCCCGCTGAGATATCCTCATATTTCTTAGGATTCTCTGCATCAATACATTTATCTAAGCAATCCAGACGCATATCGCTTACAGGATGCATAAAAAACGGAACTGAATAACGAGAAGTTCCCCATAATTCTCTAGGTGGGTTTACAACCTGGTGAATTGTAGATTTAAGTTTATTATTGGTATGTCTTGACAACATATCACCCACATTAATAACCAATTCGTCATCTGCCGCAATAGCGTCAATCCATTCGCCGTCATGGTTTTGAACCTGAAGTCCTTTACCCTGAGCACCCATTAACAAAGTGATTAAATTAATATCACCATGAGCCGCTGCACGAATTGCATTTTCTGGTTCAGAAGTAATAGGAGGATAATGAATTGGTCTTAAAATAGAGTTTCCTTCTTTTGCATATTCATCAAAATAAAACTCATCAAGTCCAAGGTGTAAAGCCAAAGCTCTTAAAACATAAATTCCGGTTTTTTCAAGCATTTGGTAAGCATCTTTACCAACCTCATTAAAGCGAGGCAATTCTTTAACTTCTACATTTTCAGGATATTCTGAAGCCCATTTAGATTCTTTATCAACATACTGGCCAAAATGCCAGAATTCCTTCAAATCTCCCTCTTTACGCCCTTTAGCATGTTCTTTACCAAAAGACACATAACCTCTTTGTCCGCCAATTCCGGGAATTTCATAATTATGCTTAGTTTCTACTGGCAAGGCGAAAAATTTTCTAATTTCACCATAAAGTTCGTCTACCAATTTGTCATCTAAGAAATGACCTTTTAAAGCTACGAAGCCAATGTTTTCAAATGCACTGCCGATTTCATTTACAAATTTTTGTTTACGTTTCGGGTCGTCCGAAAGGAAATCACGTAAGTCTACACTAGGAATGTTTTGCATACTTTACATTTTTATTTAAGAAAAAAAGGCGTATAAAGCCTTTCAATAACAAAGGTAGAGAATATTTTATATTTGAATTTTATAAATTACCATAAAATTTAGTTTTAAATCTATTTTTTAATACAAAATCTGAATAATTAATTTTAAATACTGAAAAATTTACGCATTATTTTTTTTGTAGCTAAAATAAGATAAAAAACATTTCGCTTACAAAAAAATCCCATTATATTTGTCTTCATTTTTTTAAATAGAAAACAGCAGATTATTTTTTCTATTTTTATAAATGCTAACTAATAACTGTTTTTAATTATTTAACAAATAACGTTAAAATTGTTATATTTTTATATATTTGACTAAAAAATAATAGTGCAATGATCTTTTACAGAGAAAACCTTACTGACGAAAAATTACTAGATTTATATAAAAAAATCCTGAAACCCCGCCTGATCGAAGAAAAAATGCTCATTTTGATTCGACAGGGAAAAGTTTCAAAATGGTTTTCAGGAATTGGCCAGGAAGCCATTGCAGTAGGAGTTACATCCGTATTAGACGAATCTGAATATGTATTGCCAATGCACCGAAACCTTGGTGTATTTACAACCAGAAATATCCCTTTACATAGACTTTTTTCACAATGGCAGGGAAAAGCAAATGGTTTTACAAAAGGCCGTGACAGAAGTTTTCACTTTGGAACCCAGGAATTCAATATTATAGGAATGATTTCGCATTTAGGTCCGCAATTAGGTATTGCTGACGGAATTGCGCTTGCTAATAAACTTCAGGACAATAAAAAAATTACTGCTGTTTTTACCGGAGAAGGGGCAACAAGTGAAGGAGACTTTCATGAAGCATTAAATATTGCAGCTGTTTGGAAACTTCCGGTTATGTTTATTATCGAAAACAATGGCTACGGACTTTCTACACCAACAAACGAACAGTATTTATGCGAAAACCTTGCCGATAAAGGAATTGGTTACGGCATGGAAAGCTGGATTATTGATGGAAATAATATTGTTGAAGTATACAACAAATTATCGCAGTTAAAAAAAGAAATGATCGAAAACCCGCATCCGGTTTTATTAGAATTTAAAACATTCAGGATGCGCGGCCATGAAGAGGCGAGTGGTACGAAATATGTTCCGCAGGAATTAATGGACGAATGGGAAGCCAAAGATCCGGTTACGAATTATAGAAAATATCTAACTGAAAATGGAATTCTTACTGCAGAACTTGACGAACAGCTTCATGCTGAAATTAAGCAGGAAATTGATGAAAACTGGTCAATGGCAAATGCTGAACCTGAAATAGAACCAACTTACAGCGGAGAATTAGATGATGTTTATAAAGACTTTGAATATGAAGAATATACTCATGGTGAAGAAGTAAAAAATATTCGTTTTATAGATGCTATCCGAAATGGTTTAGAGCAATCTATGTGGCGTAATAGAAACTTAGTCATTATGGGGCAGGACATTGCTGAATATGGCGGTGCTTTTAAAATTACAGAAGGATTTGCTGATGCTTTTGGAAAAGATCGAGTACGAAATACACCAATTTGCGAAAGCGCCGTAGTTTCGACCGCAATGGGATTATCCATCAATAATTATAAAGCAATTGTCGAAATGCAGTTTGCTGATTTTGTTTCGACAGGTTTTAACCCAATTGTCAATTTATTAGCAAAATCACATTATCGCTGGGGCGAAAAAGCCGATGTTGTCGTTAGAATGCCTTGCGGCGGCGGGACACAAGCCGGACCGTTTCACTCGCAGACAAATGAAGCCTGGTTTACTAAAACTCCAGGTTTAAAAGTCGTTTATCCGGCATTTCCTTATGATGCAAAAGGGTTATTGAATACTGCCATTAACGATCCAAATCCAGTTTTGTTTTTTGAACATAAGCAATTGTACAGAAGCATTTATCAAGACGTTCCAACAGATTATTATACCATTCCGTTTGGAAAAGCTGCTTTATTAAAAGAAGGAAATGCAGTAACCATTATAGCTTTTGGAGCTCCTGTTCACTGGGCATTAGAAACTTTAGCCAAAAATCCTGAAATTCAGGCTGATTTAATTGACTTAAGAACATTACAGCCGCTTGATACGGAAACTATTTTTGCTTCGGTTAAAAAGACCGGAAAAGCTATTATCTATCAGGAAGATACTATGTTTGGCGGAATTGCCAGCGATCTTTCGGCTTTAATTATGGAAGAATGTTTTGAATATTTAGACGGTCCTGTAAAAAGAGTGGCCAGTTTAGATTCGCCAATTCCGTTTACAAAAGCTCTTGAAGATCAGTTTTTAGCTAAAAATCGTTTTGAAGAAGTTTTATTCGAGTTACTGAGATACTAAGATTCTAAGTTGCTAAGATATTGAGGTTCTAAGATGCTAAGATTAGTTCTGAGTTTAAAAAAAAACTTAGAATCTTAGCATCTTAGAACCTTAGCAACTTTAAATAAGAACCACTAATCTTTTACCATCAGGAACGTCTGTGTCCCACATTTTCTCGATATCGACTAAATTCACTTTTTCTATATTTACTTTTAGTTTGTTTTGAGAAGCCAAAAGAAACATTTCAGGAAGCATTTCTAAAAATAGCAATTTTACTTCGTCTTTTGTCCAGCTCCCTAAACCAGAGCCAGACAATTGCAAATCAACACTTCGCAAAATTTGAGCTGATAATTGAATCGTATCGCCAGATATTGAACCCACAGAAACATAACGTGTTTTATGTGTAAAATTCCCGTTTCCTTTTAAAGCAAAAAGAATCAGTTCTGCCGAATGCCCCCACAAATAATCCAAAACAATATCAATTGGTGTATTTTGATGAATTTGTTTAAGCTGCGAAATAAAGTTTTCATCATTCTGTTTTAAAGAAATAATTTCGTCAGCACCCAATTCTAAAAGACTTTGAAGTGTTTTCTCGTTTCTTCCCGTAACAATTATTTTCTTCGCTCCATAATGTTTCGCAATCTGAATGGCTATTTGACCTGTAAAACCAGTTGCGCCATTAATTAGAACCGTTTCTCCCGGTTTTATTCCGGCTCTAAAACGAAGCGCCATTGCCGAACCTGCAACTGCATTTGGCATTGCTGCCGCCGTTGCATCTTCAATTCCGTCTGGCAATGCAACCATTCTGTTTTTTTCGACTAAAGCTTTTTCGGCTATTGTTCCGGAAATTCCGCGGGCATAAACTCTGGTTCCGTTTTCAAGTAAACCAATGGCGTCGCTGCCAATTACAAATCCGTTTTGATTTTCATTTTCTGAAGAATAATGTTCTCCACTTGCAATTCCTTTATCCAGATTGGTAATCGCTATGGCTTTAACCGAAATTAAAACCTCATTTTCATTTGCTGAGACTGGCTCTTGAAATTCTGCATATTTTGGCAATTCGCCTTTTTTGTAAACTACTGCTGCTTTCATAATTTTTTATAAATATTAAATTTTATGAAGCAAAATTATAGAGCCGTTTATGGGCAGACGATAACATTTGTTATCAAATGAAATAAGAAACAATTATCAAGTTTTTTTTAAACCATATAAGTTATATAAGAAATTATAAGCTAGGCTTAAATTAACTTATATAACTTATATGGTGAAATTTTAATTATTTTTGTGAACCAGTTTACTTTTGATTCGGCTTAAATGAACAGTGCTCACGCCAAGGTAAGATGCAATGTAATGCTGCGGAACACGCTGCACAATTTGAGGTTTTTCTTCAATTAAACTAAGGTAACGCTGAGTAGGGGAGTCTTTTATGAAAGAAAAAAAGTGTTTCATATAATCAAACGTTCTTTGAAAAAGCATATTGATTAACCGATCCCGAAGTTCTGGAATTTCTTTTATTTCTTCCAAAATTGTATCAACATCATTTTTAGAAATCCACCATAAAACAGAAGGTTCGATTGTTTCCACCACAACCGGACTCGGAAATTTTTTAATGAAACTTTCGATAGAAGCAACGCTTTGATTTTCGAAAAAGAACTGCGAAGTCAAATCTTTTCCGTTATTATTAAACCAAACCCTGATACAGCCTTTTTCAATTATAAAAAGCTTTTTAGAAACTTCTCCTTCTTCAATCAGAACTGTTTTGGCAGGAACTTCAATACGATTAAAACAACTCGTGTATTCGTTCCATTTTTCATCGGTTAAAGGGAATTTATTTCGGAATTGATCAAACATTTTTTTTTATAAATTATTAAGCTACATTAGAATTATATCCTGTGTGAATGGACAAAATATGAATTATTATTTGATCAAGTAACTCAATATTTTCGTTATCAAACAACACAGAAATTTTTTGTGAGGAACTCCAAAATTTATGTTTTATATCGGCAACTTTAATTCCATCTAAAAAATAAGAAAAATCAGTATTGAAAGAAAAAATATTCTCTGGAGTTATCCTTAAAATTGTATCTTGGTTAGATATATAGCTTTTGTTAATTTCAATTATATCTTTGATTTTATCTTTATCTTGAAATAAAATTTCATATTTCGCAGAACTGAAAACAGGTTCATAACTTTGAAGTTCTAAAATAAGATCATCATTAGAATCAAAAATTTTAATTAAATTCTTTCGAAGCCAGTTAAATTTTATTGTAGAATAAAACAACAATTTACCATCTTTATAAACAAATAAATTTTGATTCTTATCTTCTATAATTTCTATTTCCATTTAAAATCATTTCGAATCTGATTCAACCTCAAACAACTGCACCTGACTTTTCAATCTCTCAATCAATAAATTCATCATTCGTTTGTTTAAACTCGATGAATTTTTAATATAGGTTTCGTATTCTTCAATGGTAAAAAGCGCCATTACAATTCCTTTTAGAGAATTTCTGAACTTAATATCTTTTTGAATGGAATTTTCTATAGTCTGTAGTTTCTTTTCGACTGTATACGAATAAAAATCAGCTTTGTTTTTATTTACATAATTAATAAAAACCGCAATAAACAAATCGTTCTGAAGTTTTAAAATAGGCCTAATCGTCTGATTTTGAAAGATCTCATCTGAAGAAGATTGAGCACTTACAGTTCCTAAAGTTTCGCCTCTTAATTCTCTTAAAAAAGTGTCTCTATCCGCCATGTTTTTTATTTAAATTTAGAAAAAAATATAATGCAAAAATAATTTCACCATATAAGTGATATAAGAAAATTTAAGTTTTATTCTTAACAAGCTGAAATTGCTTATGTTAGAAAATAAATTAGTTCAAACCATATAAGTTATATAAGGAAATTAAGTTCTCTCTTAACAAACTAAATTACTCGTATGGTCAAGATTATGCTTTAATTTAAATGAATTTACATAACTCTTATATGGTTCAAAAAACACACTCATGAATATAAAATCTTTTATTTTTCTTCTGCTGATATTGGTTACCATACTTTCCTGCAATTCTAAAGAGGAAAAAAATGGTTATCACGAAGTTTTGTATCTTGCTGTAAACAATAAAGATACCGCAATTTTAGCCATAAACATAAGCGACAAACGCTTTTACGGCCGTTATGAAATATCTTATTACAAAACAGGAAAAGATTCCGGCGATGTAAGAGGGGATATAAAAGGAGACACTTTTAGAGGTGATTTTCATTTTATTTCTAACGGCGGAAGCTGGAAAAGAATTCCTTTAGCGTTGCTGAAAAAAGAAAATAAATTGATCTTAGGAAATGGTGTAATTGGCACTTACATGAATCTCCCGTGCTTTATTAATGGGACTTTGAATTATAACGATCCAAAGTTTGTTTTTGAAAAGGTGGGGAAATAGTTTCAGGTTTCAAGTTTTTAAACTTTGTCTTTAGTTTCCTAGCGCAAAGTATTTCCATAAAGTATTGTCATTTCGACTGAAAGGAGAAATCGCACACGAAACTCCGTACAGTTTGTCGCCAATCTTTGTCGATATACGCGTGCGATTTCTCGTTCCTAGAAATGACAAACTGCGAGAACTTAAAACCTGAAACAAACAAAACTTGAAACTAAAATTTACCGATCTAAAACCCCAATCTGCGAAGGAAGTTCAAATATTTCAAGATCAAAATAGATAACCGACGCCATAATGTGATCGAAAATATCAGACATTATATATTCGTAGTTTGCCCAGCGTTTATCGCTTGAGAAAACATAAATTTCTAACGGAACTCCATGTGCGGTCGACTGCAGCTGGCGGCACATGATATGCATGTTTTTATTTAATCCAGGATGGTCTAATAAATACTGCATAATATATTTTCTAAACAAACCTAAATTGGTCATATTACGACCGTTAAGGGCAAGTGATTTATCTATTCCCCTAAGATCATTATACTTTTCAATTTCTGCTTGTCTGGTTTCAATGTACGAAGTGATAAGCTGTATTCCTTTCATGTGATTTAAATCATCATTATTCAGGAAACGAATACTGCTGCTTTTAATCAAAATATGTCTTTTGATACGTCTTCCTTCAGAATTCTGCATGCCGCGCCAGTTCTGAAAAGAATCTGAACTTAAAGCATAAGTTGGAATCGTTGTAATGGTGTTATCAAAATTTCGAACTTTTACAGTCGTTAAATTGATTTCAATTACATCGCCATCGGCACCAAATTTATCCATTGTAATCCAGTCACCAATGCGAACCATATCATTTATGGCAACCTGAACACTCGAAACAAATCCTAAAATAGTATCTCTGAAAATTAAGATAATAATGGCCGAAAGAGTTCCTAAAATGGTTAGCAATTCACCTTTTTTTATTCCGAATAAAGTCGAAATAATCATGGCGACTCCAAAAATCCAAAGCACAATCATAATAACCTGAACGAAACTGTCGATAGGTTTGTCGCTGTATTCGGGTTTTTGCTTTAAATAATCTCGTAAAGCATTAAAAATTGTTCTAATGATCCATAAACTGATCAGAACAATATAAATGCCAACGATTTTTCCGAAAAGTAGTTCCCAATATTCGTATTTGTCCAGAATAATAGGAACAGCTTTATAAATGAAGAAAAACGGAATTAAATACGCTGTATATTTTGTGGTCTTATTGTGAATTAAATAATCGTCAAACTTTGTTTTGGTACGCTGTGCAAATATGGCAGTAAGTGTTACCAAAACAAATTTTGCAATATAATAAATGGCGTAAGCCAAAGCCAGCATAATGGCAATATTAAAGATCAGGCTGATATAAGATGCAAAGTTGCGGCTCATTCCCCAATCCCTGAAAAGCGGGTATAAAAAATTGAATATTTTATCCAAAAGCTTAAGCATTTGCTTTAGTTTCTAAGTATTTTTTCTCTATGTAGAAAGTTCCAAACGGAATAAGAGAAGCGATTAGTATAATTGCAAATGTTTTTAAATCCCAGTTTTGAGGTTTTTTCAATAAAAAGGCCAAAATAATATAACCTATAAATAACACACCATGTGTCATTCCTAACGGTCTTAATAATGTATGATAAAGTTCAGGATTGTTAGTTTTAATAATAAGCATATTGGCAAATAAAACTAAATAAGAGATTCCTTCTAAAATAGCGGTAACTTTAAAAATCTTAAGCATGTAGATATATTTTGAGATTATAGGCACAAAATTAAGTATTAGGATTGGTTTTTAAGTTATGTGTCAGGAAAGTAATTTACTTTTGTAATCTTAAACTTTGATAATGAGCAAACGCGATTTAAAAAAATATTTAACCGAACTAAGCAAAGAACAACTAGAAGAACAGCTTATTGAGCTGTATGAAAAATTCAGTCCCGTAAAAGTGTATTATGATTTTGTTTTTAACCCAAAAGAAGACAAACTTCTACAGGAATCAAAGGTTAAGATTTCTCATGAATATTTTCCGGTAAAAAAGCCCAATACAAAACGGCGCCCGAAAGCAAAAATGCGTCGTTCTGTGGCACAAAAAATCATCAAACATTTCATAATGTTAGGCGTTGATCCGTTTATTATTGCCGATTTGATGTTTTATAATATCGAAATTGCGCAAACCTATTCTTCTAATAATTTAATTAAGCAGGAATTGTTTTACAAAAGTATCTTTAGCTCGTTTGAACAGGCGGTAAATTTTGTAATTTCTAACGGAATCCTGACTGAATTTAAAGCAAGGATTAAAGGCATTCATCAAGAGATTTTGCAGCAAAAATGGAAAAATAAGTATGATTTTGAAGCAATTCTGGATAAAATTGACTTTTAAAAACACTTCCTATAAAAAATCTTATTTAAAAAAATCATTTATTTTAGGTTAAAATAAGATGAATAACTGTTTTTTAGATGTATTTTTGCAAAAATCCAAAAATAAACAATGCTTCAAAACACTTTAGAAATAGAAAGAGAAGAGAAAAAAGAACTTTATGCATACCAAAAGGGTGATATCGACGCCATTTTTGACCGCTTAGACAATGCTCCTTCTAAACATCATTTATTGTATCAATTGCCAACCGGAGGCGGAAAAACAGTAATTTTCTCTGAAATTGTGCGTCGTTATTTATCCAATAATGACAAAAAAGTGGTTGTTTTAACACACCGAATTGAGCTTTGCAAACAAACTTCAAAAATGTTGAAGGGCTTTGGCGTAAGCAATAAAATAATCAACAGTAAAGTAAAAGAATTACCGGATCAAAATGATTATTCTTGTTTCGTGGCTATGGTTGAGACTTTAAAAAACCGTATCAACGACGAAAAATTACACCTTGACAATATTGGTCTGGTGATTATTGATGAAGCTCATTACAACTCATTCAGAAAACTATTAAACTCATTTAAAAATGCTTTTATTCTTGGAGTAACAGCAACACCTTTGAGTTCAAACATAAAATTACCAATGCACCAAAGCTACGACGAACTTATCGTTGGGGACACTATTGGTTCATTGATCGACAAAGGATTTTTGGCCAGAGCAACAACATACAGTTACGATGTTGGTTTGACTTCATTAAAAGTGGGTATCAACGGAGATTATACCGTAAAATCATCTGATGATTTGTATACCAATTCATTAATGCAGGAAAAATTGCTTCATGCGTATACAGAACGTTCTTTGGGCAAGAAAACTTTAATTTTCAATAATGGTATTCATACCTCATTATATGTATATGATACTTTTAGAGAAGCAGGTTACGATATCAGGCACCTTGATAATACAAGCAGTTCTGAAGAGCGTAAAGATATTTTACAGTGGTTTAAGAAAACTCCGGATGCAATTTTGACTTCTGTCGGAATTTTAACAACTGGTTTTGATGAGCCAACTGTTGAGACTATCATTTTAAACAGAGCAACGAAGTCATTAACTTTATATTTCCAGATGATTGGCCGCGGATCTCGTAAACTACCTGGTAAAGACGAATTTACGGTAATTGATTTAGGAAACAACGCCGCTCGTTTCGGTTTATGGAGCGAACCGGTAAACTGGCAGCATATTTTTAAATCTCCAGAATTTTATCTTGAAAACCTAAGAGACGATACTGAGATCGAAATGTTCTTTAAATACAGCATGCCGCTGGAATTAAGAGCAAAATTCAGCAAAACTGCCGATGTTACTTTTGATGTTGATGAAGAACACAAACTGGCGATAAAACAAAATTTACGTTCAAAAATTGTTTTAGACAAATCGCTTGAACAGCATGCCGCAATGTGTGTTGATAATACGGAGACACTTCAGGAAGCAAAAGCTTTGTCGAGAGAATTAGAAGACGATATCGAATGCCGAATTAAACGTTACGCAAAATGTTTAAGCCAGTGCAGTAAAAACTACCGCGAATGGCTTCTTGACGATTACAAACAAAGACTTACCTTATTAGTAGGTAAAAAATACCGCGAAAAAATCATGAACGAACCGGATTGAGAATAGAGGTTAAAAAAGTTTCAGGTTTCAAGTTGTACCCCTGAACTATATAAAAAAGCATGATCTTTGTCAAAATTTGAAACTTTGACAAAGATTTTTAGTTTCAGTTTGTATAATAAGCAATCTGAAGCAAATCTAAAATCAGAACTCTAAAATCTAAAAATAAAACATGTCTAAACAATTCTCAACATTACGACTTTCAGCGCCAATTTTAAAAGCTTTAGGCGAATTAAACATTGTTGAACCTACTGAAATTCAACAAAAAACAATTCCGCTTTTATTGTCCGAAAACCACGATGTTGTGGGTTTAGCCAAAACCGGAACCGGAAAAACTGCCGCTTTTGGACTTCCGCTATTACAATTAATTGACACGGAATCTCCTGTAGTTCAGGCTGTAATTTTAGTTCCAACAAGAGAATTAGGACATCAGATTTTTAGAAATTTAGAAGATTTTTCAAAATATATTCCGAATATTTCAATCGCAGCAACTTGCGGTGGAATCCCGATTAAGCCTCAAATTGAACGTCTTACATCGCCAACACATATTATTGTGGCAACTCCGGGACGTTTAATCGATTTGATCCAAAGAAAAGCCGTTGATTTAAAACAAACGCAATTTTTAGTTTTAGATGAAGCCGATGAAATGGTTTCAATCTTAAAAGAAAGCCTGGACGAAATTCTGGCTGAAGTCCCTAAAAAACACCGCACATTATTATTCTCGGCTACTTTACCGGGAACAATTAAACAATTGGTTCAGAATTACTTAAACAAAAATGTAGTTCAGGTAAGTGCCAATATGGAAACTGTTGGTAACCAAGGAATTGATCACGAATATATTGTAGTTGATCCAATTGAAAAATTAGACATTTTAATGCATTTTCTAAATTCAAAAGATGGAGAACGCGGTATTATCTTCTGCAAAACAAAAGCTGCTGTTAATAAATTAGCCAAAAATCTGGCGATTAACCGTTTTTCTTCGGGAGCAATTCACGGGAGTTTAACACAGGGGATTCGTGACAGAATTATGGAACAATTCCGAGAAGGACATATCAATATATTAGTTGCCACCGACTTAGCCGCTAGAGGAATTGATGTAAAAGAAATTTCTTATGTTGTAAATTACCATTTGCCTGACGCTTACGAAACTTATGTTCATCGAAGCGGAAGAACTGCCAGAGCAGGGGCAAAGGGACTTTCTTTAACCGTTTTGCAGGAAGAAGAAGTGGCAGAAATTGCAGATTTTGAAAGAGAACTGGGGCTTAAATTCACCAAATTTCAAAAACCTTCAGCCTTGAGTATTGAAGAAAACAATACGCTTTTATGGGCAAAACAAATCTTCAAAACTAAACCAAACCACGACATTTCGACTGATTTGAAAACTAAGGTAAAAACCGTTTTTCACCATCTTACAAAAGACGAACTGATTGAGAAATTGCTGGCCAATTATGTTTTACAAAACAAAATTGAAGTAACAGAAAAGCCTGTTAAAAAATTCAAAAAGTAATACTTCAAGCTTTTGAATCTGCTGATTTATGTTGTAAATTTATGAGGAAATTTAAATCCTAAAATAACATAATCCAGAATGGAAAATATTCAAATTAACAAGATTACGCTTGACGAGATTGAACAATTGCAAAAAATTGGGAGGCAGACTTTTCAGGAGACTTTTTCAGAATCAAATTCTGAAGAAAATATGAAAGATTATTTAGAGAAAGGTTTTTCTACAGAAAAATTAACGGAAGAACTAACGAATAAAAATTCTGAATTTTATTTTGCTGTTCTTGATAATAACGTAATCGGTTATTTAAAAATAAACTTCGGAGAATCGCAGACTGAACTGCAGGACGAAAAATCCCTTGAAATCGAACGTATTTATGTTTCAAAAGAATTTCACGGAAAAAAAGTCGGACAATTACTTTATGAAAAAGCGATTCAAACAGCAAAAGAAAAGAATGCTGACTATGTTTGGTTAGGGGTCTGGGAAGAAAATCATCGAGCTTTAAGTTTTTATAAAAAAAATGGTTTTGTTGAATTTGACAAACACATTTTTAAACTTGGAAATGATGAACAAACAGATATTATGATGAAACTTAAATTGACTGAATAATTCTCAAAAAAGGAAAACAAAACTCAGGTTTGGGTTTCGTATCTGGAATTAAAATGTTAAATTTATGGAACTGCTAAGGCAAAAACAATTTTACTCATAAATCCTACATTATAAAACAACACATATGAATATAGTCATTATAGGAGGCGGTTTTGCAGGAATAAATCTCGCAAAAGAACTTGTAAATCATCCTCAAATACAAGTAACCCTTGTAGATAAAAACAATTATAATTTTTTTCCTCCGCTTATATATCAGGTTGCAACCGCTTTTTTAGAACCCTCAAGTATTAGTTATCCTTTTAGAAAATTTTTTGCAGGTAAAAAGAACCTTCAGTTTCGTTTAGGCGAATTACTTTCTGTAGTTCCTGCCGAAAATAAAATCATTTTGAGCAACGGCGAATTATCATACGATTATTTAGTTTTTGCAACGGGTGCCGAAACGAGTTATTTCGGAATGGAAAACGTAATGAAAAACGCGATCCCGATGAAAACCTTAAATGATGCCATCGAAATGCGAAATGCATTGCTTAAAAATCTTGAAAAAGCAGCTATTACCAAAGATATTCGTAAACGTCGTAAATTGTTAACGATCGTTGTTGCCGGAGGCGGACCAACTGGAGTTGAAGTTTCTGGAATGTTTGCCGAAATGAGAAAAAATATTCTATTAAAAGAATACCCTGAATTAGAAACATCTGCCAGTAACGTTTACCTTGTTGATGGAGGTGATGCTTTACTGTCGCCAATGAGCGAAGCTTCTCAAAAAGACACTCTCGAAGCTCTTACAAAACTTGGCGTTGTAGTAAAACTGCACACTCGTGTTGTCGATTATATTGATGATACGGTATTTTTTGAAAACGGAGATACGATTAAAACCAAAAACTTAATTTGGGCAGCAGGAGTTTCTGCCAAACTTTTTGACGGAATTCCGAAGGAAAGCTACGGCCGCGGCCGACGCATGGCTACAGATCAATATAATAAGGTAAATGGTTTAGAAAACATATATGCAATTGGTGATACCGCAATTTTAGCCGGAGATAAAAACTTTCCCGACGGACATCCGCAGGTGGCTCAGGTTGCTATTCAGCAAGGATTAAATTTAGCCAAAAACTTTAAAGCAATGGCTCAAAACAAACCTTTGAAATCATTTGCTTATAAAGATAAAGGTTCGATGGCCATCATTGGAAAAAATAAGGCTGTAGTAGATTTACCAAGCCCAAAATGGCATTTTAAAGGCTTTTTGGCCTGGATCATTTGGCTGTTTATTCACTTAATTTCTTTAATTACATATAGAAACAGACTGAATACTTTCTGGAATTGGATGGTAGCATATTTCGCAAGAGATCAATCTCTTAGAATGATTATTAGACCTGACAAGAAACAACAATTAGAGTAAAGTTTTAAACTCCAAAATTTTTAAAAATCCAAATTCCAATTACCGGAGTTTGGATTTTTTTTTGAGTTTACTGTAGCTTTTATCCTCAAAGTATTGTCATTTCAACCGAAGGGAGAAATCGCACACGAAACTCCTCAATCTAAATCGCCAATCTTTGTCGACATTCTAGTGCGATTTCTCCCTTCGGTCGAAATGACAAACTGTTGAACATAAAAAAGAGGCTGTCTCAAAAGTCGAGACAACCTCTTTTTTATTCGGATACCTATCGGAGAAATTTTTCATTTACGCGATTCTCAACAGCTTGATTTTACTTTTGAGACAGCCTCTTTTTTATGTTTTATAATCCAATTGGAATTAATATCTAGTGTCCAACTACCACATCATCATTTTCAGCGATTTCGACTTTATTTTTAATGAAACGTTTTCCGATATTTAAAACTACAAAAGCAATAATTGTAGTAACTGTCATAATAAGAACCATTGGTGCTGCAGAATCTTTTACAAAAATCCCGACAGCAAATGAAGCTAAAGCTCCCAATCCTAATTGAATAGCACCCATTAAAGCTGAAGCACTTCCGGCATTTTTAGCAAATGGAGCCATTGTAAGTCCGGCAGTATTTGGATTTGAAATTCCTAAACAGCCCAGAAATAAAAAAAGCATCACAATAGTCGTATACAATCCTAATAAATTGTTTAGCGAAAGTATCAGGAATATAATGGCAATTAGAGATTGCAAAATTAAGGCCGCAAAAATCATCTGTTCGCTGGAAAATCTCTTCAATAAAACTGAATTAAACTGACTCGAACCGATAAAACTAACTGACATAAAAGCAAAAATCCATCCGTATGTTTTGGCATCAACGTGGTAAATATCCATAAAAATAATAGGCGAGGCTGCTACATAAGTAAATAATCCCGAAAAAGCGATCGCTCCCGTAAATGCGTAGGTGTAAAATTGTGGTTCTTTTAAAACCTTTAAAAAATTAGAAATAATAGGTTTTGGTTTTAATGAAATAGAAGTATCGGGTTTATAACTATTTGGCAAACCAACTTGAGAGGCAATTAAAATAGCGATTCCCATACAAAATAGTATAAAAAATACGGTATGCCAGCCATAATCTTCTGTTACATAACCACCAATTGTTGGAGCAAGCATAGGCGAAAGCCCTAAAACAAGCATTAAAAGAGAGAATACTTTTGGAATATCTTTTACAGGAAACAAATCACGAACCATTGCAACAGAAGCAACTGTTGCAGCACAGCTTCCGATAGCCTGAATGAAACGTAAGAAGATAAATAAATCAATATCAGCAACATATATACAGCCAAAAGAAGCCAAAATATAAACCATCAAACCGATAAAAAGTGGTTTTTTACGCCCAAATCGATCTAATAACGGCCCGTAAAGTAATTGCCCGGCAGAAATTCCGATAAAATAACTCGATAAACTCATTGAAACTTTTGCCACAGATGTATTCAAATCTTTAGCAATACCAGAGAAACCAGGCAGATACATATCGATTGAAAAAGGACCAAGTGCTGTTAAAGAACCAAGAATGAGAATAAGCTGGATATATTTTTTTGTTGTCATTTTCTTAAAAAAAGGCTTATAATTTTTTGCAAAGGTAAAGATTTCATACCTTGTAGTAGATATCAAATACATTTAATATCAAAAACGTAACATTAGTAATCTTAAAAAATAAAAATTATGAAAAAGTACATTTTATTATTTGCCATTCTTTTTACAACAATTTCTTTCGCTCAAACCATTTCATCAAAACAAGAAAATGCAAATGTTGAGCAATACGCATTACTAACAAAAGTAAATCAATATTATCCAGATATTACTTTAAACAAAACGATTACAAATTTTTATGCTGATGGAAAAATTATCGATTCGCAGCAGCAATTTGATTTAAAAGGAACAAAATTTACAAGTTATAAACTGGGAATTGAACCAGACAATAAAAAATTATTATTTGAATATGTTTCTGAAGAAACCGGAAAAGTTTATGGTGATGTTTCAATTTTTAAAGGAAATGTTTTGAGAACAACTTTTTCTGAGAAAAATAATTCTATAGAAGTTTCATTAAACGGAAAATCTGTTTACCAAAATAAAATTTAAATATAACAATTTAAAATATCATATTTTCGAAAATAAGAGCATCGCATTATGTGATGCTTTTTTATGAAACACATAGATATCTGACAAACAACAATCTAGCTATATTTAAACACATATTAAAATGAACTATAATTTATAGTATGATTTGCAGTACGTCCAAGAAGATGTTAACAACTTTATCAACAACACATTTGCCCCAGGTTTTAGGTAAGTCTAAAAAATCAAAAAAGATAAGAACATAAAAAAAGCCCCGTTTTATTGGGGCTTATTTATTGCTTTTTAATTTAATCCTTCATAGGGATTATCACTGTATACTTCTTTGCCATTCTTATATAATTGAAAAAAGTATTTACTTTTTCCTTTAATTGTAGTGTCGACCTTATAAACATCAGAGCCCAAAATATAAATTGAGCCTTTTGAAGTAGCATTACCATTCCCAACAGCGTATTGAAACTCATAATCTAAACGCTTATTGTCAGGCTGTACTGTAATCAAATACTCATTACAATCATTAGGTGGTTTTGGATATTCAATATAACTTTCTGCTATTTGTTTATCTGAATCGTAAATGTTAAGCATCTTTGCAGGTAAACTAAATTCAGGATAATAACGATTTACTAAGCTAATAAATGCAGATTGCCCCGAGTTCAAGGATTCCGACTTAGAGATAAATGTTTTTTTCTCCTGAGAAAAAGCAGAAAAACATACCAATAATATAAGAGATAAAGTAATTTTTTTCATGTGGCTTTATTTGTGAGTTTAAATTTACTAAACATTTTCAAATATAATGCCAATAATTTTAATTTCACTTTGTCAATTGCTATAAAAGAATAAATAATTATACCTTAAAAAAAAAAGTACTGTCATTAAAATATTGTTAAATTAGCGAATTATTAACTTAAATATATGCTATGCAAGAATTTGACGAGAATTTTGAAGAAGATGAAGAACCAATTGATACAGATGCAATATTAAAATATCTCGCAGAAAGTGAAATTGAAGCTAAAGAAAGAGACGCTAGATGGAAAAAAATGGAAGAAGATGGTATCAAAGAAACTGTAAAATATTTTGACAGAATTCATGATTACCTTTCAAATTATAATAACCTAATGGTAGGCGCATTTTTTGCTTTAGCACAGTTTCAAAAAAATATTTCAAGATGGACAATAATAATTCCTATTGTTAACTTAGGTGTTTTAGTTTATATAAATTATAGAATGATGAATAAAAGTAGATTTGAAGCTAATATCACTAACCAAGATTTAAGTTTACTTCCTCAACAAGAAAGAAAACTAAGAAACACTAATCTTTTTTCGTTTCTATCGATCATATCAACGGCAATTGTAACAATTTGCTTTTTATATTATCTCGCAACTTATTAAAAAAAAAGCCTTTGTAAATTAATACAAAGGCTTATCTATTATGTAATCATTGAAATATTGTCGAGAAATATAATTACCAGTTTTTCGGTTGTAAATATTAATGTAGTGATAATCAAATCCGACATTTTTACACCAGTTATGTAGATAATATATTGATTTGCAAAACTCAACTTTTATAGGTCTTATACTTTTATCTTTATTAAAGATTGTACAGCTGTAAGGCGTTGGAGTAGTATTAGCCATAAATATTTGTAATTTGTATTTCTACATCTTGCAAGATATTTTTGATTTTAAAACCACCATTGATACAAACAAATGTTGAAATATCAAATTCTCCTTTTTTGATGATACTTGTACCTTGTTCAATGTAATTTGTCAAAATCCAAAATTCATTAGTTCTTATATCCGTGAAAATGTAAACTCTTAATCCGTAAGGATATGAGGTTTTGCCAGTTGTCATTTTTACGTAAAAATCTCCAAACTGAACGATACCGCCGTTATTCTGAACAGGGAACGACGTAACCAAATCATAACCATTTCGAATATAATTTGGAGTTTCCCCTTGAAATTCAATTGTATCTACGTGAGTAGAATTCGGGTAAGTATCATAACTACCAATGTAAAATTTGTTATCTCCCTGAATTGTTCCAAGATTAAGCATTGAATAAACCCTACGATCAAATGTATAGCCTGAACCCTGAGAAAATCTGCCATCGATACGAAATTGAGGTAGCTTATATTCTTTAAGGTATCGCAACGGTTTTTTCTGAAAATCACTAAAGTTTGAAATTTCTACACTTGAACCACCGTTGCTATAAGGAATACTTAAATAAATTTCGGTAAATGCAGTAGCAAAATAATTTTCTGGAATCACATTTAAATCGACATTACCCAAGTCATTGATAACTGACAGCATAGGCAAACTATCATAATTATTAAACTCTACGCCATTAACACGCTTGTTATCAATAAATACTGATAATATAAAAAATGGTGTTTGAATACCTCTAATTAAATACCCCTCAGAAGATTCAATCTCTTTAACTTTGACTGCGTAAGTTTCATCTATATATTGAATATAATTCATAGTAATTAATTAAATAACGGAACTTTTTTTAAGTCCGAGGTTGATAAATATTTTTTTAAATCAGCCTTTAAATCACGGCGTGTAATAACATAATAACAGCCGATTACTAAAGGAACAGTTGTAACTTGCTTTACTTTCAATAACTCGTTAATAGTCTCTCTCTCATTTTCGAAATTAGACATTGGTTCAGTTATCCAAGTGTACCAAGGAGAATCTTTCGTTTGCTTATTTGTTCCCAACCAAACCGCCAAAGATTCTGCTATGTCATGAACTTCTTTACGAGGTGTAATTTTATTCAATTCAATTTCCTTTGTCATTGGGTTAGAAACTGCAATTCTTAAATCCTTTTCAGCATCTTCCAAAGCTTTTTCCTCAGCATCTTGTGTGAATTTAGCATACCATTTTTTTAATAATGGATAACACACAATGATACCAACAACCAAAAGCCAGTATTTTTGCAGAAAATCAAAGAGCCAAACAGTATTGGCTTGGCTCTTTGTTCTATTTACTATCTCTCTTTGAGCCATAATTATTTTTTCTTAAATAATTTATAAGCTAAGAATCCCGCTAAAGCTACTAATACAACATTTGCAATAGTTTTATTGTTTGTGTAAAAAAGTTTGATTTTATCTAACATCTTGTTTAAATTTTTGAATTAATAAATTTTATCGTTTTGGGCGTTTGTTTAGACTGTAACGCTGTAAACAGTATAAAAAAAAAGCAGTACGGGAATAATCAAATAATTGAATTTGAATCTCTTTTTAGCCGTTACCGTAACACCTGAAAGATTGTAATCTCCCATAATATCGATAGCATCCTGAATGTCTGAATCGTAAATTAAATTATGATCGGGTGCGCATTCATGCTTAATAATTGCCCTTGCAATAACTAAATAAAATTTAGCATCTACGATTTTGATTGTTTGGTCAGGATCTAAACCGACAGCTTTTGAAATAACATCAATATACTTTTGAGTATCATTTTCAGATGGCGGTGCATACTCAGTTATAAGCTTTCTTACCGTATTTTTGCCTTTATCAATATCGTTTGTCAAATCTCGCAACATGGCACGAATACCGTATTTTACTTCTGTAAATTGTTCAAAATGTTTGTCTGTATTTTGAGCATTTGGAATTTTACCTTGCCAAGCGATATTTGTCAAAACCAAGTTACCCGGATTGTTATTTCGAATACCTCGAGTTAATTCTTTTCTACCTAAATAACTACTCATTTTCTTCTGTAATTAAAGGTTTGGCAGGTGCTTGCGGTTCATCTTTTCCGAAATCAAGCTTACTTAATTCATCAGATACAACCTGAATACCTTTTAAAATAGCAGTTACAACCGCACCATATTTCACGATAATACCAATTATCGAAACAATTCCTTTCAAATTTTTCATTACTTATTTTGTTTTAATTGTTTTCTTTTTTCTAAATGATCTTTGAGTAAATCAACTCCCTCATGAAGTATAAGAGGGAGGAACTTTAATATAAACCTAAACATTAGTTCGAACGAATAAATGTACCTGCATAACCGCCATTTTTTGCACGTGGGTTAATTACAAATGCCATGCTGTCAATTACCACTTTACCGCCGTTTTTCTGCATTGTTCCCCAATGAAAAGATTGTACACCAGTTTTAGTGTTTGTAAAAGTGCATGCTACTGAGCCAAACCAACCTTTTTCAGAAAGATTTGATTTATTTGTAGTTACACACTTAATCGCAATTAATTCGCCTTTTGACAATCTCCAACCAGTTGTTAAATGCTGTTCTACACCTTTATTTGGGCCTGTAACAGGCATATAAGTAGTATACTTTGCACCTGAATGTTTTACCTTTTGTTGGTTATTGTTATTATTGTTGTAATTCTGATTATTAGAATTTTTTCTATTTTGTGCCATTACTTTATAATGTGTTTAATTAATAATATGATTTCAGCCAGTTTTTTTACTATGATTACTACCGAATCTATCAGAAATACAATAAGATAGATTCGATAGTAATTTTTCGGCTTGCTATCTTTTTCTAGCAACTCTTCTTCCTGAATTATTGCGGTCACGTCTTAAAAACCAAATCAATGCAATAAGACCAGCGACAGCACCTAAAACAATTTTCCAGTTTCTTTGAAACCAAACCTTAATAGTTGAACTTACGACAGTAGCACCAACCTGACCAGAGCCCTGAACAAAACCAGTACTTAAACCGTCATTAATCCCAGTTGTTACGGCTTTTGCGAAAATCTGAGAACCTGCATTTGCTACAGCTCCAGCGGTTTGACTTGCTACAGCTAAAGCTTGCTGATTATTATATTCAGCTTGCGCTGCATTGTTTGCTTTTTTTGCTTCGTGAGCATCCTGCAAATTCTGCGATATGTTTTGAACAGCCCCACCAACGAAAGGAATAGCCCCCATAATAGGAGTAGCAACCTTTACTAAATTTTTGAACGAAACGTTTTTCTTAATCGCTGTTCCAATTTTTTTGAAAAATCCCATAGCTTACACAGTTTTTAAACATCTTACGACGAAATTAATAATTGAACCTTGGGACTTATTGATTTCAATACCAACCACAGCCACTAAAGGCAAGGTTAATCTATCCGTTAAGCCTTGTAAAACTTTTCCATCTGCTAAAACAGCTTGGATAGGGTCAATGTCACGGCTTAATGTTTGCAATTCAAAAGGAAGGTATTTAACTACCTGACCGTTTGCATACTGGTAAGACAAATCACTTACTGAATCGTCAACAGTCATGACAGCCAAATCAAATCCCTGAACATCAATTTTTTTGTTAAACTCCTCAGAAGCAACAGATTTTTGTTCAAAAAAGAATAAATTGTTTGTTTGCTGTGGCTCTTCAATTCCGTGTAAATCGTAGCGTTTACCTGCAATTAAATCTTCAAGAGTAATTTTAATACTCTCTTTATCTGCAAGATAAATTGAACCTTCGTCTGCTAATTCACATAATGCAATCAAAGCATTATCTTCATCTGACTGTGTATTTTCAGTTCCGTAGGTACTTGCTAAAATGAAATCTTTAAGCAAAACTTTATTTGCTAAAATGACATTCGAGCCGTTTCCACGTTCAATGTAAATACTAATTTTTTCAGTAGTTAAGCCTGATAACGGCAGATCACTTGAAAGAATTAAAGCACCGATTGCTTTTGTTACTTGAAGTTCTGGCGATTTTGTAACGCCTGTAATAGTTGCAATTTTCATTTGTTATAAATTTTATTTGTTTAAATTTCTTTCACAAAGGTTATTGCAACTACCAATGGGCATTACTCAATTTTACCTATTTGTAGTCATTTTTACCTATTTTTACCTATTTTTAGAAAAAATTAATTCAATAAAATATGGAAAAACTAGACGTTGTTAAATTAGACGAAGCACTAACAAAAATCATAATTGCAAACAATCAAGTAAATCGACTAACTCTTAAAAAAGATAGAAAAGAAAAAGACAGACTTGAATCGCAAATCACTTACCTTAAAGATAAAATGGTTACTGATTTTAACTTAATGCAATACGATCTACATATAAAAATGGAAATGCATAACACTAATTTTTTCATTACTGACGTTGAAGATATTATTCGCAATAACTCAGAAGACAGCAACACTTAAGTTAAAATTCCATAATCTATCAAATCCTTAATTGTTAAATACTTTCTTGTTAATGCAAGACTGTCTAATATAATTTGATACTCTTTGCGAGCAGTTTTGTAACTTACTTCAAGGATAAATTGAAGTTGCACTTTGTTAACTTTTTGGCTTAGATTTCTTGTTTTCATGGCTTATAAAAATAAAAGTTGATGTTCGTGGAATAATTCAGAATCAAAATCATTTACTAATTTTTCCTTTGTTCTAAATTCGTGCAGATAGAAATGTAATTTGTTTTGAAACCAAACTAAAAGTTGGTTTTCAGTAGTCATGTCCATATCTTGAAGTAAAAGATTTAGAGCGACGATATAAGATATATCCTGATTGTTTGCGTAATATTCTCTAAATAGAGATTTTGCAAGACGTTTTTTAATTGTTGTCGAAGAAAGAACAACCTTTTTTAAACGCTTAATTATAGGATTGAATTTGGTAATTTGGGACTGCAAAAAATCAAAATCAAAAAGAGTAATAAGCTTCTCTTTATTGATTTGACTTTTGCCAGTATTCTCACGAAGTTCAAAAAAACCTTTATTTGCAATTTTTAATAACTCATAAAGATTTGCTTTATCAAAAACACCCCAAGTCATTGCCTGACTGATATTTATATTTCCTTTTGAATGTTCGTTAAGACCTCTAAAGAACGCTGAATTTAACTGATATTCAAAACGCCAAACATTGTCGTTTTTCAAACCATTATTTGCATAATATTCATTTATGTATGGCTTTTCGGTAAGCTGTAAAGACAGCGTTTTGTTATAGCATCGTATTATTTTATCAGATGTTCTTTTCCCAATTTGGAAGCCGTTAAGTATTGATTTTCCTTTGTAGGTTTCAAAATAGCTTTGTAAATTTTTTGGACGCCCCGAAATAAGGTAGTTACCTGCAACCACATTACTATATAAATTACGGTAAGAATTGTTGATATCAGACTTATCAAGGCATATATCCAGTCTATTAATAGACTTAAATAAGTAGTTCGTTTCATCGCAAAAAGCATTTATGACACCTTTTAAAGCGTCGTTAGATAATGTGTAAAATAGATTGTTTTCAAATTGAAGCTGAGCAAATTGTTCGCTCATAATTGCTGAGCGTGGTTTTGCTGTGTAAATACCGATTTTTAAATTCTCATAATACAAGTCTGCTCTTAGCTCAAAAATCTTAGTTCCATATTCGTAGGGTTTTAAGCGAAACTTTGAATGTTCGGGAAATTCTCCAAACGGTTGACCCTCTAAATTGATAATTAAGTAGTCTATATTTATAAGAGTAGGTTTTAAATTGTTGTTTTTAAATTTAGTCTGGGCTTGATGCCTTTCTTTATATGAAATCATAGTTTTTTAGTAGGTTTGAGTGAGTTAGTTGCCGTTATACCCTACGGCAACTATTGAAAAAATCGAAAGGGGAGTAGCAAAAAATTAATTTTCCAAATTCTGCCATAACGAATAATGATTTTTAGGCAAATCATTAACTGTAAATTCTTTTTTCGAAATAGCTTCAGTTATTTTCTTTTCAACTTCAAAAAATTTGTTTTTGTAATTTGAAATCTGAGAATTAAAAAAAACATTTATCTGCTGACCAATATTTTTAATTTCTCTAATCGTAAAATCATGCTGATATTTTAAACCAAGTAAATCGACAGTCTCTACAGGATTTTTTGAATATTCATTTAAATCATGATTTAACCCAGCTAATTCCAAAAGCAAATTTTCTCGTTTTTGGATTAAAAGTAAAATTGTTGACATATATTAAGGTATTAGAAGATTATGTTTAAGAAGTTTTGAAATCAGCGTTTTCTGAGAATTGCAGTAAAAAATAAATTCGTGAACACAAAAAGATTGAGTTACTATAAAACAATCCGTACAAACTCTAATTGTAATTCCTATATTTGAACCACGGATTCTTAGGAATAATGTTTTGAACTTTAAATGAGAGGTTTTGCAAAATGGGCGCATTTTTTTCAAAAATGTTTTTGCATTGAAATTTGTGTGACGCATCTTGTTAAGTTCGACAAGTAATAGCGTGTAATTCTCTAAAGAGGAACGTTTTAAAGCCATTGGTTAATGTTAATTAGTTACATCACAAATGAACTATAATTTATATTATGTAAAATAGAAAATCATAACAAATGCTCCGGCTTCAAGATTTATTATTTTAAATAAACTCATAAATGCATTCCTCTAACCTCAAACTGTACAGAATAAAAAATCAGATTTTAAAATCATAATTTATTGTTCATATAACAATGAAATTCAAGTAATTATCAGAATTTTAATTTAAAAAAAACATTTTGAAGCCTTGAATTCAGTAAATCTTAACATTTCTTTAAAATAATTAGATTCTGACCAAGATGGTTTCATTGTAAGAGTTTATTTTATTATTTTTACATTCAATATTCTAAAAGATATTAAACATATATGAATACAATTGCTGAGCATATTGCAGACTTTTTAAAAGAATACCCGCCGTTTGATAACTTAACTTTTCAGGAATTATCAGATATCGCTACAAATATTCGTGCTATCAATTTAGAAAAACATGCAGTATTGTTTCAAAATAATGATCCGCTTCACGACAGTTTTTATGTTGTGGCTTCTGGTGTTATCAATTTAACAACAATTGCTGATGCCGAAGAAACCATTATAAACAAATGCCACGAAGGAGATATTTTTGGTTTACGTCCGTTTTTTGCTAAAAATAACTATATGATGACGGCAAAAGCGCGTGAAGAAAGTATTGTTTATGCGATTCCAATTGCTGTTTTTCGTCCATTTGTGGCTAATAATTCGGATGTTTTAAATTTTTTACTGGAAAGTTTTGCCATAAATTCAAGGCATACCAGAGATAATGCACGTTCTAACGGAAAATTAGACCCCGATAGTAATTTTATGGACCAGCAGAATGAGATGCAGTATATCCAGTCTCTTTCTTATAATAATTCTCCGTTAACAACTGAATCTCACCATATTGTAAAAGATGTTGCCATTTTGATGACAGAATCTATGGTGGATAATATTGTTATTTGTGAAAAAAATAACCCGATTGGTATTGTAACCCACGCCGACTTATCTTCAAAAATTGCAACTGGACGTTACCCTATTACTGAAACGATTGACAAAATAATGTCTTCACCGGTTGTTACGGTAATTGAAAATGTTTCTTTGGCCGAAGCCCAGCTTCTTATGCTGAAACATAATGTTTCTCACCTGTGCGTAACTAAAGACGGTACAAGTAAATCTGCTGTAAAAGGAATTATTTCTGAGCATGATTTAATTGTAGCACAAGCTAGTAACCCTGGTGTTTTAATTAAAGAAATTAAGCGTTCGCAGCTTCCAAAAGATTTAAAACAAATTCGTGATCGTTTATCAGATTTGATTCAGAATTCGATTCAAAAAAATATACCAATTTCTCATGTTAGTAATATTGCAAGCGAAATTAACCTGGCCATCATAAAACGTGCTGTTGAGCTGTCAATTTTAGATCTAGGCTCCCCTCCTGCCAGATTTGCATGGTTAAGCATTGGCAGTCAAGGTCGTAAAGAACAGCTTTTATTGACAGATCAGGATAGCATTTTAATTTTTGAAGATGTTGCCCCTGAAAAATATCGCGAGGTAAAAGATTACTTTTTAAGACTGGCAAAAAGAACAACTGCCATACTTGAAAAAGTTGGTTATGAATATTGCCCAAATGGTCACATGGGAAGCAATATGTTATGGTGTAAATCATTGAGTGACTGGACAAAACAATACAACAGCTGGATGAATACTCCAGGTGAAAACAGCAATGATTTGAGCAGTATTTTCTTTGATTATGAAATCGTAATTGGTGAGGCAAAAATTGAAGAAGTTATAGAAAATGTGGTATTTAAAAATGCTGTAAATAATACTTTATTCTTTGACTTTTTAGGGAACGATGCCTTAAAGAGAAATTCTCCTTTGAGTTTCTTTAAAAAATTCATTGTTGAGGAAGAAGGTCCGCAAAAAGGAAAATTTGATATTAAAACCCGTGCCTTAATGCCGCTTATTGATAGTGCACGTTTGTTAATTTTGAATGCGAATATCAAAGGAATTAAAAATACCTACTTAAGATTCAAACAATTAGCCATTACCGATTCTAAAAATGCCGAAATATATTTAAGTTGCGCCGAAGCATTTTTAACACTTTCAAAATTTAGAACTGTTGAAGGCTTAAAAAATGACGATTCTGGACAATATATTAATTTAAGAGAAATGTCTAAAACAGACAAAGAGAAGTTAAAAAATGCTTTGACCCCGATGAAAGACCTTGAGGAACTAATAAAGAGTAAATTTCAACTTACACAATTCTCATAAAATATGCTAGACTGGATTAAAAATATTAATAAGGAATACCCGGAATTCTGGAAAGATTACTTAACCAAATTAGAAGCAAAACCCAACAAATATGTGGTTCTGTCAACCGAAACTTCTGGCTTAAACCCTAATAAAGATGTTATTTTATCTTTGGGGGCATTTTCTGTTATTGACGACAGTGTTGTAATTAAGGAGAATTTTGAAGCGGTTTTACTTCAGTATAAATTTTTAGAAGAACACGGAATTTCTAATGAATTTATTATTGAAAGTAAAATGAATAAAATGCCTGAAGCTGAGGCTTTAGAAGCTTTTATAAATTTTATTGGAAATGCTGTTCTCGTTGGCCATCATATTAATTTTGACATTGAAATGCTTAATGCTGCCTTAGAAAGACTGGACTGCGGAAGATTAAAAAATGAAGCTCTCGATATTGATGTTATGTATCGAAAATTAACCGATATTAATGACAAGCAGTTTTCTTTAAATGATTTATGCGAAATTTATAAAATCCCAAAAAGCGACAGAAATTCTTCTGCCGAGGATGCTTATAAAATTGGGCTTTTATTTTTGAAGTTGAAGTCGAGATTGGGAATAAGATAAATCCTAAACACAATCTTGTCATTTCGAGGAAACGAGAAATCGCACAAGAAACTCGGCAATGCATGTCACCAATCTTTGTAGAATTACGAGTGCGATTTCTCGTTTCCTCAAAATGACAAAATACATATGATTGTCAGGCTGAACGAAGTCGAAGCCCCGCAAAGTGATTCTGCATGAGAGGCTTCGACTTCGTTCAGCCTGACAATACTGTGAATATTTTTCACAACAAAACATAAAAAAATGCCTCTTAAAAAATTAAGAGGCATTTTTTATATAAATACAAATCAAGAATTAAGAAATTCTATCTTTAATAATTTCATCTACAATTTCTGGATTCAATAATGTTGAAGTATCTCCAAAATTAGAATTATCACCTTCCGCTATTTTACGTAAAATTCTACGCATGATTTTTCCAGAACGTGTTTTTGGTAAACCAGAAACGAATTGGATTTTATCTAATTTAGCGATTGGCCCAATGTGATCCGAAATATATTGATTGATCTCTTTTGATAAATTCTCTTTATTTCTAACTTCTCCAGTTTCTTTCAGGATTACATAACCATATAAAGCGTTTCCTTTAATATCATGTGGGAATCCAACAATAGCAGATTCTGCAACCGCTGGGTGTTCGTTGATTGCATCTTCGATTGGCGCTGTTCCTAAATTATGTCCCGAAACAATTACAACATCGTCTACTCTACCCGTAATTCTATAATAACCTACTTCATCTCTTAAAGCTCCGTCGCCTGTAAAATATTTTCCAGGGAAAGCAGAGAAATAAGTGTCTTTGTAACGTTGGTGATCTCCCCAGATAGTTCTGGCAATTCCAGGCCAAGGGAATTTAATACATAAACTTCCAACAACTTGGTTTCCTTCGATTTCATTACGTTTTTCATCCATTAAAACTGGTTGAATTCCCGGTAATGGCAATGTCGCATAAGTTGGTTTTGTTGGCGTTACAAAAGCAATTGGCGAAATCATGATTCCTCCGGTTTCTGTCTGCCACCAAGTATCTACAACAGGGCATCTCTTATCTCCTACGTGGTCGTTGAACCAGTGCCAAGCTTCTTCGTTGATTGGTTCTCCAACTGATCCAATTACTTTAAGAGATTTTAGAGGATATTTTTGGATATAATCTAAGCTTTCTTTTGCTAATGAACGAATTGCTGTTGGCGCTGTATAAAATTGTGTGATTTTATGTTTTTCGATAATATCCCAAAAACGACTAAAATCCGGATAAGAAGGAACTCCCTCAAAAATTACAGTTGTTCCGCCATTTAGTAATGGTCCGTATAAAATGTATGAGTGTCCTGTAATCCATCCAATATCTGCTGTACACCAAAAAATATCATTTTCTTCGTGACTGAAAACGTTTTTGAATGTATACGCCGTATAAACCATGTATCCAGCTGTTGTATGTACCATTCCTTTTGGTTTTCCTGTTGATCCTGAAGTATATAGAATAAACAAAGGATCTTCGGCATCCATAATTTCAGCTACGCTGTTATCAAGGGCAGCATCTAGTAAAGGCTGTAACCAAATGTCACGGCCTTCTTTCATTGCAACTTCTGTTTTTGTTCTTTTTACCACTAAAACTTTAGAAACAGATGGGCAAGTATCTAAGGCTTCATCAACAATAGATTTTAAATCAATTGTTTTATTTCCTCTGTAACCTCCATCAGATGTGATAACCATTTTACATTCGCTGTCGATAATTCTTGCAGAAACTGCAGAAGAAGAAAATCCGGCAAAAATTACAGAGTGAATAGCCCCAATTCTGGCACAAGCCAAAACTGCAACGGCAAGTTCAGGAATCATTGGCAAATAAATACAAACGCGGTCTCCTTTACGAATTCCCTGCTCACGCAGAACATTTGCCATTTTTGAAACTCGTTCGTATAATTCGTTATAACTTATATGTAAAGCACTTTCAGACGGATCATTCGGTTCAAAAATAATAGCCGTTTTTTCTCCTCTTTTGCTTAAATGTCTATCAATACAGTTTTTGGTAATATTAACTTTTGCATCTGTAAACCATTTTACTTCGGCGTCGGCCATGTTAAAATCAACAACTTTTTCCCACTGTTGATACCAAGTAAAATTTTCTTCAGCAATTTTTCCCCAAAATTTTCTCGGCTCTCTTATTGACTTATTGTAATGTTTAAAATATTGTTCTAAATTTTCAATTTTATAATAACTCATAGTTTTGTGGAATTTTTTTTATAAATGTATTAAATCTGCTTCTATTCTTAAAATTATTTAATTCATAAATTTTATATAAAAAAAACATATAATAAATAAAATATACGTTTTTTTTAAAGTTATTCTAAAAAAACACTTTTTAAAGAAAAATGTAAATCGCAAAAAAGGCATGACAAACAAATTATCACACCTTTTTATTTAACAAATTTCAATAACAATTAATTTTGCAATTCTGCATTACAATACTTTACCTATTTTGAAAATAGCAGCATCTTTATTAATTAAAATAGAAATTTCAACAAGTATATTTTTTGATTAAAAACATACCCCAACTTTAGGGATTAGCTTCACTTAACTTGCTTGTCTCACAGAAGTTAAGTGAATGCAATATGCATCTATATCTATTTTCTTAATAAGTGCTTACTAATTCAAAATATTAATTTAAAACATTGATACAGAGCAAATTCCACTACATTCGGAATGCGTGGAAATTCCCAAATTTATTATACAATTTTTTTCATTGCCGTCATAGACTCTCTTAACCAAGCTCCTACTTCTTCGATAGGATGCTGACGAATTTCTTTATTAACTGCAATTAGAACATTATTATCTACTCCATTTGAAGTTGAAAACGGTTTACCAATAATATTAGTTTCTACTTTTTTCATGAATTCAGTCAATAATGGCTTACAAGCATGATCAAATAAATAACAGCCATATTCTGCAGTATCAGAAATTACACGGTTCATTTCGAATAATTTCTTTCTTGCAATTGTGTTTGCAATTAATGGTAATTCGTGTAATGACTCATAGTATGCAGATTCTTCAATGATTCCAGCCTCTGTCATTGTTTCAAAAGCTAACTCAACACCAGCTTTTACCATTGCAATCATTAAAACTCCATTGTCAAAATATTCCTGCTCAGAGATTGGAGCTTCTTGCGGAGCCGTTTTTTCGAAGTTAGTTTCTCCGGTTGCAGCTCTCCATTTCAATAAATTAACATCGTCATTAGCCCAGTCAATCATCATAGTTCTTGAGAATTCTCCAGAAATAATATCGTCCTGGTGTTTTTGGAATAACGGACGCATGATATCTTTTAATTCTTCTGCTAATTCGTAAGCTTCAATTTTAGAAGGATTATTTAAACGATCCATCATATTTGTGATACCACCATGTTTCAAAGCTTCAGTGATAGTTTCCCATCCGTATTGAATTAATTTTGAAGCATATGCTTTATCGATTCCTTTTTCAACCATTTTATCAAAACATAAAATAGATCCAGTTTGAAGCAATCCGCAAAGAATAGTCTGCTCACCCATTAAATCTGATTTTACTTCGGCAACGAAAGATGATCTTAAAACTCCTGCTTTATGTCCTCCAGTTGCTACAGCGTAAGCTTTTGCCTGATCTAAACCAAATCCGTTTGGATCGTTTTCCGGGTGAACTGCAATAAGTGTTGGTACACCAAAACCTCTTTTATATTCTTCACGAACCTCAGAACCAGGACATTTAGGAGCACACATAATAACTGTAATATCTTTACGAATCTGCATTCCTTCTTCAACAATATTAAATCCGTGAGAATAAGCTAAAGTCGATCCTTGTTTCATTAATGGCATAATCGCAGTAACAACAGATGTATGCTGTTTGTCCGGAGTAAGGTTACAAACTAAATCAGCAGTTGGAATCAACTCTTCATAAGTACCTACTTTAAATCCATTTTCAGTTGCATTTTTATATGAAGCTCTCTTTTCAGCAATTGCATCTGCACGCAATGCGTAAGAAATATCTAAACCTGAATCTCTCATGTTTAAACCTTGATTCAAACCTTGTGCACCACATCCAACAATAACAACTTTTTTTCCTGCTAATGCTGAAATTCCGTCTGCAAATTCTGACTGCTCCATAAATTCGCAAACTCCAAGTTGCTCTAATTGTAATCTAAGTGGTAATGTGTTGAAATAATTTGCCATTTTGTTTTAAAATATTTAATGAAATGAAATTTAGTAATTAATTTATTTATAATTGGTTGTGATCGTGTAATATCACATATTAATTGTTTATTTGAAGGTTTCTAACAATGATGAAATCTCCATTTTTTCTTTAGAAACCGAAATTCTTCCCGAACGTACAAACTGCATTATGCCGTAAGGTTTGAATTTTTGGTATAATTCTTCAATTTCTGAACGTCTTCCTGATTTTGAAATCACAAAGAAATCACGAGAAACCGTTACAATCGTAGACTGGCTGTCTTTGATGATATTCTGAATTTGTTTTTCATCAAACAACAAGCTTGAAGCGATTTTAAACAATGCAGTTTCAAGATAAATGGTTTCTTCATCTGTATGATAAAATGCTTTTATAACTTCGATTTGTTTTTCAATCTGTCCCACAATATTCTGAACCCATTTCTCTGTTGTATTTACTACAATGATAAATCTTGAAACATTTTCTATTTCTGATTCTGAAACATTTAGACTTAATATGTTAATGTGGCGCTTTAAGAATATTCCTGATATCCTATTTAATAAACCCACGTTATTTTCTGAGTATACCGATATGGTAAATGTTTTATCTTCCATGTAATTTTTGTTTAAAGTTTTTTTGTTTCAGGTTTTACTCCCGATAGCTATCGGGATTGAAACTTTTAACCTGAAACCTGAAACTTTTTTCTTTAGCTTAATCTAATTTCTGAAACACATGCTCCTGTTGGAATCATTGGGAAAACGTTATTTTCTTTTTCAACCATAACTTCTAAGAAATAAGAATCTTTTGAAGCCAGCATTTCAGCAACTGCAGCATCTAAATCTTCGCGTTGTGTAACTTTCTTTGATTTAATATGATATCCTTCAGCAATTGCAACAAAATTTGGATTAATCATTTTTGTTGATGCATATCTGTTGTCAAAAAACAATTCCTGCCATTGGCGCACCATTCCTAAAAATTCATTGTTTAGAATAACAATCTTTACCGGAACCTGAGTCTGGAAAATTGTTCCCAATTCCTGAATTGTCATTTGGAAACCTCCATCACCAATAATAGCTACAACTTCACGATCTGGTTTTCCCATTTTAGCTCCAATTGCAGCCGGAAGCGCAAATCCCATTGTTCCTAATCCGCCGGAAGTAATATTACTTTTTGTTGAATTGAATTTAGCATAGCGACACGCAAACATTTGGTGCTGGCCAACATCTGAAACAATAATCGCATCACCTTTTGAGTGTTTGTTAATCATTTCGATAGTTTCTCCCATTGAAAGTCCTGCTGTTTTTGGGTTTAGCTCATCTTTAATAACAGATTCATATTCTATTTTAGCCAATTCTTTAAACTCATTATGCCATAAATCGTGCGATTTTGCATCAAGTAATGGCAACAAAGCAGCTAAAGATTCTTTTACATCACCTAAAACCGCTACTTCTGTTTTAACGTTTTTGTCGATTTCGGCTGGATCAATTTCGAAGTGAATTACTTTTGCCTGTTTAGCATAAGTACTTAATTTACCTGTAACACGGTCGTCAAAACGCATTCCGAAAGCAATTAAAACATCGCATTCGTTAGTAAGCAGGTTTGGGGCGTAATTTCCGTGCATTCCTAACATACCTACATTTAAAGGATGATCTGTTGGCAGAGCCGAAAGCCCTAAAATTGTCCATGCAGCCGGAATTCCTGATTTTTCAAGAACCGCTTTAAATTCAGCTTCGGCCTGACCTAAAATAATTCCCTGACCGAAAACTATAAAAGGTTTTTTAGCACTATTAATTAAAGCTGCTGCTTCGGCAACCTTATCTAAATTTAATTTCGGAACCGGATTGTAGCTTCTAATTCCAGTACATTTTTCATAACTAAAATCAAACTCATCAAACTGAGCATTTTTAGTAATATCGATTAATACTGGTCCCGGACGCCCGGAACGAGCAATATAAAATGCTTTCGCAATAATTTCAGGAATTTGTGAAGCTTCAGTTACCTGAAAATTCCATTTTGTAACCGGAGTAGAAATTCCAATTATATCCGTTTCCTGAAAAGCATCAGATCCTAATAAATGTCTTCCAACTTGTCCGGTAATGCAAACCATTGGAGTTGAATCGATTTGAGCATCTGCAATTCCGGTAACTAAGTTTGTTGCTCCTGGTCCAGAAGTAGCTATTGCTACCCCTACTTTCCCTGTCGCTCTTGCATAACCCTGAGCAGCATGCGTTGCACCTTGTTCATGACGTACTAAAACATGGTGTAACTTATCCTGAAATTTATATAATTCGTCGTAAACCGGCATTATAGCTCCTCCCGGATAACCATAAATTAAGTCTACTCCTTCTTCTAATAAACATCTAATAACGGCTTCGGCGCCTGATATCCTAATTGTTCCCATTTGTATATTTTTTTCTCCCTTATTTCTATTTTTTAAGAAATAGAGATTTACACTTTTATAGTTTATTCAAGAATCTTTTTCATTTTTATTGAAATTGATTTTTGAAATTGTAATTGAATGCTAGTTATCGGTAACACATCCTGTTGATGCGCTTGAAACTGATCTTGCATATTTAAGTAAAACTCCTCTGTCAACTTTTAGCTCTGGCTGAACCCAAGCCGCTTTACGAGCTGCATATTCTTCGTCAGATATTTTCAGGTCGATTGTATTTTTTACAGCGTCGATAGCGATCATATCTCCATCTTTTACTAAAGCAATACCACCCCCATCATATGCTTCTGGTGTAACGTGTCCTACCACGAATCCGTGTGAACCTCCGGAGAATCTCCCATCTGTAATTAACGCACAGCTGCTTCCTAATCCAGCTCCAATAATCGCAGATGTAGGTTTTAGCATTTCAGGCATTCCCGGACCACCTTTTGGCCCACAACCCCTGATGACGACTACATTACCCGGTTTAATTTTTCCGGCCTGAAGACCTGGAATTACTTCAAATTCTCCTTCAAAAACAACAGCCGGTCCTTCAAAATATTCCCCTTCTTTACCGCTGATTTTTGCTACAGCACCTTCAGAAGCAAGGTTTCCGTATAAAACCTGAATATTTCCTGTTGGTTTTAATGCTTTTTGTATTTCATGGATAACTTCTTGTCCGTCTTGTAAATCCGGAGTTGAAGCTAAATTTTCAGCAACTGTTTTTCCTGTTACCGTTAAACAATCTCCGTGAATCAATCCAACTTTTAATAGATATTTCATTACTCCCGGAATTCCTCCAACTTCATGAATATCTTCCATCATATATTTACCACTTGGTTTCATGTCAGCAAGAACCGGAGTTCTGTCATTAATAGCTTGAAAATCATCCAAAGTAATTGTGATACCAACAGAATGTGCCATAGCAATTAAGTGCATAACAGCATTTGTAGAACCCCCTAAAACTGCTACAATTGTAATAGCATTTTCGAAAGCTTTACGAGTCATAATATCTCTTGGCTTAATATCTTTTTCTAATAAAATTTTAATAGCAGCTCCGGCAGCAAGACATTCATCTCTTTTTTCCTGACTCAAAGCAGGGTTTGAAGAGCTGTATGGCAAACTCATTCCTAATGCTTCAATTGCCGAAGACATCGTGTTTGCAGTATACATTCCACCGCAGGCACCAGCTCCAGGGCAGGCATTTTGAATAACACCTTTAAAATCTTCAGGAGTAATTTCATTTTTTACTTTTTTTCCTAAAGCTTCAAAAGCTGATACAATGTTTAAAGATTCACCTTTCCATTTTCCAGAGTGAATTGAACCTCCATAAACCATCATCGACGGGCGGTTTAATCTTCCCATTGCGATTAATGCTCCGGGCATATTTTTATCGCAGCCGGGAATTGCAATGATACTATCGTACCATTGTGCTCCTGCAACTGTTTCTATAGAGTCTGCAATTACATCACGAGATACTAATGAATAACGCATTCCTTCTGTACCGTTAGAAATTCCATCACTTACACCAATGGTATTAAAAATAAGCCCGACCAGACCAGCATCCCAAACACCTTTTTTAACATCTTTTGCTAAATCATTCAGGTGCATGTTACACGTGTTACCATCATAACCCATGCTCACAATCCCTACTTGTGCTTTTTTCAAATCTTCTTCAGTTAAACCAATACCATACAACATCGCTTGCGCCGCTGGCTGTGTTTGATCTTGAGTGATGGTTTTGCTGTACTTATTTAATTCCATTATTGTATTATTTTTTTTTAATTTTTATTCAAAAAAAAACCTTCCAGTATTTGGAAGGTTTGTAATATAGTTTTTCAATTATATTTATACCATTCCCGATGCAGATGTGCAAAACACATTGACAACAACGACAGAAGTAATAATAATTGAGATTTGCATCATTTATTTTTTTAGTGTTACAAAAGTACGGAAACTTTAAGAACTAAAAAAATAAAATCTCAACATTTTCAATACTTCTTGTTATTTAATCTATAATTTTAATAAAAACTCTAAACTATTGTCGATTGTCCAATATAAACGTTGTCATTTCTGAAATATAACAAATCATCTTTACTGAAAATAAAATTAGAAACAAACTCTCCTACTTCATTTGTACCGAATTTTGAATCTGGTTTTAAATCAACTGTAACAACTTTATATTCAATTGCTTTTTCAATAGCTTTATAAATCACATTTGCTTCTGTAAACAATCCGAAATGTTCCAACAACATTGCTGCAGATAAAATGGAAGCAATTGGATTGGCAATATTTTTTCCTTTTGCCTGAGGATAAGATCCGTGGATTGGTTCGAAAAGCGCATTTTTTTCTCCTAAAGATGCGGAAGCCAATAAACCAATTGAACCTGTAATTACGCTGGCTTCATCTGATAAAATATCTCCAAATAAATTTTCTGTCAAAATCACATCAAATTGTTTCGGATTTAAGATGATTTGCATTGCTGCGTTATCAACAAATAAAAAGTCTAAAAGAACATCAGGATAGCTTTCACCCACTTTTTGAACTACTTTTCTCCACAATCTTGAAGTTTCCAAAACATTAGCTTTGTCAACCATTGTTAATTTTTTGCGTCGGTTTTGTGCCGATTTAAAAGCTAAATGTGCGATTCTTGTTATTTCTTCTTCTGAATATTCACATAAATCTGAAGCATGTGTTCCTTCTTCATTTAATGTTTTAGCTCCAAAATAAGCACCGCCTGTTAATTCTCTGAAAATAGTAAAATCTGCGCCTTCAATAATTTCTCTTTTTAAAGGGGATGCTTCTACTAATGCTTTATAAGGTTTTATCGGGCGGATATTGGCAAACAATCCTAATTCTTTACGAAGTTTTAATAATCCCTGCTCCGGACGAACTTTTGCATTTGGATTATTATCGTATTTAGGATCACCAATTGCTCCAAATAAAACGGCATCAGTATTTAAACAAAGATTTAAAGTTTGTTCCGGTAACGGGTTTCCAGTTTTATCAATAGCAACCGCTCCCATGAGTGCTTCCTCAAAAACAAATTCATGATTGTACACTTCGCCAATAGCGTGCAATGCTTTTTTGGCTTGTAAAATTACCTCTGGTCCAATTCCGTCTCCTGGTAAAACTGCTATTTTCAAATTCATAACGTCTCGTTCTTTATGTATTTAAATCTTTAATTTTTTTTTCTTTTTGTTGCCTTTATTTTTAAACACATAGTCCCGATGCATAGGGATTGCAAGCTTAATAAGGCGTTTCACTTGCATTAACAAACATAGCTATGTGTTAGAAACTAGTTTCTTTTTATATTCTTTTACACATTTAAAACCTATGTTTCTATGTGTTAAAATATTTTCTCTTTTCTCTATTCTCTATTATCTTTTCGACTAGCTTCTGATTAAATCTCCTTCAATTTTTGAAGCTTCGATAATCTGGTGAATATCTGCATCTACAACTTCTTTTTTGATATCTGCAAATTTCAGGAACTCAATATATACAATGTCTAATTGTACTTTAGTCAATTCGTAACCTACTTTTTTAGCACGGTAAGCTAATGCAGCTCTTCCGCTTCTTGCAGTCAAAATGATTGAAGATTCGTTAACCCCAACATCAAGCGGATCCATGATTTCGTAAGTTGCTCTGTTTTTGATAACACCATCCTGATGAATTCCAGAACTGTGTGCAAAAGCATTTGCTCCTACGATAGCTTTATTTGGCTGTACAATCATTCCCATACTTTCAGAAACCAAACGGCTCATTTCGTTTAATTCTCTTGTATTAATGTTTGTATCTAAGTTTAAATATGGATGTTGTTTAAAAATCATTACCACTTCTTCAAGTGCTGTATTTCCTGCTCTTTCTCCAATACCATTAATAGTACACTCGATTTGTCTTGCTCCATTTATAGCTCCTGCGATAGAGTTTGCAGTTGCCATTCCTAAATCATTATGACAGTGACATGAAAGGATTACGTTTTCGATTCCTTTTACGTTTTCTTTTAAATATTTAATTTTCGCCCCGTATTCTTCAGGAAGACAATATCCTGTTGTATCAGGAATGTTTAATACGGTTGCACCAGATTTAATTACTTCTTCACAGACTTTTGCAAGGAAAGCATTGTCTGTTCTACCAGCATCTTCTGCATAGAATTCAACATCTTCTACATATGTTTTTGCGTGAGCTACTGCAAATTTTGCTCTTGCAATAATATCTTCCGGGGTAGTTTGTAATTTATGGAGTATATGAGATTCTGAAGTTCCGATTCCGGTATGGATTCTAGGTCTTTTAGCGTGCTTTAAAGCAGCTGCAGCAACATCAATGTCATTTTTTACGGCTCTTGTCAATCCGCAGACGGTTGCATTTTCTACAATTTTACAAATCTCAGAGACCGATAAAAAATCGCCCGGACTTGACACAGGGAAACCGGCTTCGATAATATCAACTCCCATTTTGTCTAGTCGTTCTGCGATAACTAATTTTTGCTTAGTATCTAACTTACATCCTGGAACTTGTTCACCGTCGCGTAATGTGGTGTCAAAAATTTGAACTTTCTCTCTATTCATATTCATTTATTTAATGTAATTTCACATCTTGATAACAAATATATATTGTACTTCTTCAGTACGAAATTCATTTTAATGAAATTATACTGTTCATAACACAATTTATAACAAGCTAAAACACTAACAACCAATAAGTTATATTATTATTTTTTACAATGGCTAACCATCAAAAAGATTCCTTATTTGTTCTGATAAAATCACTTTCCAAATCTGAAAAGAGACAGTTTAAAATTTTTGCAAGCCGATTAGAGACAAGTTCGAATACTAAATTCATTGAATTATTCAATATTTTAGATAAATCTGAAACCTATGATGAAAAGCTGATTTTGAAGAGCGGAAGTATCAAAAAAGTACAGTTATCTAACTTAAAATCATACTTATACAAACAAATTTTGGTAAGTATTCGTTTGAATATTCCCAGCCAGAACATTCGTTATCAGTTACGTGAACAAATTGATTTTGCTGTTATATTATATAATAAAGGTTTGTATAAACAGAGTTTAAAAATTCTGGACAAAACAAAACAGCAGGCTTTAGAAAACGACGAAAAATTAATGGCTTATGAAATTGTAGAATTTGAAAAACTAATCGAATCACAATATATTACCCGAAGTATTCAGGGCCGCGCCGACGAGCTGGTTATTCAGGCCAAAGAATTAAATTACAGAAATACTATTTCAAGTAAATTATCAAATCTTTCGCTTCAATTATACGGAATCATGCTGAAAACGGGTTACGTAAAAAGCGATGAAGAGTATAAATATATTGATGATTATTTCAACAAACATATTGCAAAACTAGACGAAAGTAAATTTGGTTTCCGCGAAAAATACTGGTTTTACAATGCTAATTTATGGCGAAGCTTCCTGGTTCAGGACTTTTTAGCAAGTTATAAGTTTGCTTATAAATGGGTTCAGCTTTTTTACGACAACCCAAATATGATTTATCTGAATCCGGTATTTTTCTTAAAAGGAAACCACTATTTTCTGGAGTCGCTTTATATGCTGAAATATACGTCTAATTTCAAAAGATATCTTTCACTTTTAGAAGAAACCATCCAGGATCCAAAATTTCCGGTAAACGATAACATTGCATCACTATCATTTCTTTACATCTATAATAATAAACTGAATTTACATATTCTGGAAGGTACTTTTGCCGAAAGTGAATATTTAATTCCAGAGATTTTAGAAAAATTAAAATTACACAGCGAACATCTTGATGAACATCACGAAATGTTGTTTTTCTATAAAATTGCTTCTATTTATTTTGGAAATGAGAAATATAACGAATGTATCCTTTATTTAGATAAAATTATCAATAATAAGAACTTAACCATGCGCGAGGATTTAATGTGCTTCGCAAGACTTTTATCTTTGATTGCACATTATGAATTAGGAAAAGATTATTATTTAGAAAATCATCTTAAAAGCACGTATAAGTTTTTATTGAAAATGAATGATTTGCATGAAGTTCAAAAGGAAATCATTAAGTTTTTGAGAAACCTGAACAACTTCTACCCTGCTGATATTAAAAAGGAATTCAAAAAAATGCACGCTCGTTTTGTAGAGCTGGAAAAGAATACTTACGAAAAAAGGGCTTTTTTATACCTTGATATTATTTCATGGCTTGAAAGTAAAATTGAGAATCGAAAAATTGCGGATATAATTAAGGAAAAGGCTAAACTTAACAGCAGATAAAAATTCCATTTTTTTAAATTGCTTCGCCTGTTCGCTATCGCTCGGGTCCAAATTCCAATAAAAAAGCCTGAAAGATTTAATCTTTCAGGCTTTTTTGTCATTTCTGACCGAAGGGAGAAATCGTACAAGTTGATCGACAAAGTTAGACGACATTTCTTTGCGGAGTTTCTAGTGCGATTTCTCCTTCGTCGAAATGACAACTACATGAAAAAATTCAAATTAATAAAAAAATCCCAAACTCCATAATTGGAATTTGGACCCGAGCGATAGCGAACAGGCGAAGCAATTTAAAAATTGAAATTTATCGAATTTTTATTCGATTATATTAGAAGTAGTAACATAAAAATCCTTATCAACTTCTACTTTTCTGTCTTCATTAGTCGTTTTTTCAGACTGCCATTCTGTTGTTGGTTTTAACCACGTTTCAACACCGTTTAATTTTACTCTAACCGGCATATCAAATTTAGCAACACAATTTGTCCAGTGATATCCGAATGTTCCGTTTTTAAACATGTAT
Organism: Flavobacterium soyae; assembly: GCF_021245985.1. GTDB lineage: Bacteria > Bacteroidota > Bacteroidia > Flavobacteriales > Flavobacteriaceae > Flavobacterium > Flavobacterium soyae. The sequence goes on from NZ_JAJQXA010000002.1 coordinate 161,841, forward strand.
TCAAAAACCGGAACTTGAGTTGTAGTCAAATATTGCGCATAAACCCTGTTGAAATTAATTCCAGATTGCTCGTTAATATAATCCTGAATTTGTTTACCTGTAACCGTTTGGTGGTAAAAAGTCTTATTCATACCTCTCAATATCGATTTCCATTTGGCATCATCATTAATTACCTGACGAATCATGTGCAGCATAGTTGCACCTTTTGGATACATATCTCCTGATCCTTCATTATTTACATCATAATGTCCTATAATTGGCGTATCATTTTGAATGTTTTTTCTGCATCCAATTATGTATTCAGCTGCAGCGTCTTTTCCGTAATAATATTCAATAAAAAGGCTTTCAGAGTAATTTGTAAAACTCTCGTGAACCCACATATCAGCAATATCTTTGTACGTAATATTGTTGGCAAACCATTCGTGGCCAGACTCGTGAATAATGATAAAATCAAATTTTAATCCCCAGCCAGTTCTGCTTAAATCACGTCCTAAATAACCTTTTTTATATTGGTTTCCGTACGTTACAGAACTTTGGTGTTCCATTCCTAAATACGGAACTTCGACTAATTTATAACTGTCTTCATACCAAGGATAAGGTCCAAACCAGTTTTCAAAAGCTTTCAACATTTTTGGAGCATCTTTAAACTGCTCTTTTGCCAAAGTTAGATTATCTCTTAAAACATAATAATTACAGTCTAAATCGCCTTTTTCTCCTTTATAAACCTCAGAAAAATTAACGTAATCACCAATATTAATGTTTACGCCGTAATTATTGATTGGGTTCGAAACGTACCAATTAAATGTTTTTGTTCCGTCTTTTTCTTTTTTAACGCTTTGTAATCTTCCGTTAGAAACATCTGTTAAATCTCCTGGAACATTCACGCTGATTAACATATTTTCTACTTCATCATACATATGGTCTTTGTTTGGCCACCAAACGCTGGCACCTAAACCCTGACAAGATGTAGCAATAAAATCTTTTCCGTTTTTATCTTTTTTCCAGGAAAATCCTCCATCCCACGGCGCTCTTACCGCTTCTTTTGGTTTTCCTTCAAAATAAACTACAATTTCTTTAGTATCGCCAACTTTCTGCTTTTCAGTTAAAGTAATGAAAAACGCATTTCCGTCTCTTTCAAATTTCAATTCTTTCTTATCCTGTGTTACTTTCGTAATTTTCATAGGTTCCTGCAAATCAATCTGCATTCTGTTATTCTCTGTTAAAACAGTATAACGAACTGTATTAGAACCCGAAATAGCTTTTTCTTTAGGATTAACTTTTACATCAAGATGATAGTATTTTAAATCCCACCAGACTCTTTCTTTTGTTATGCTTCCGCGTAAAGTATCCTGATGTGTAAAAACTGTTTCTCCTTTATTAAGAAGTCCCTGTGCATTGGCAGTAAAACCAATTAAAAAAGCAGTAAAAATGCTTCCGAAGTAATTTTTCATTAGTAAAATGGTATTATTTTGAAATCAATCTGTAACAAATGTAAACATTCGAATTAAGATTTCTAAAATTTTATGATTTCTTCATCAAAAAACAAACCCAATAAACTATCCAATTTATTGGGTTTCAATTTTAATTATTTCCGAAGTTTAATTGGTGATATTAAATTCTGTTACGTAAAAGTTTTTATCAACAGCCAAAGTTGATTTATCATCCTTTACATTTTCTGCTTTCCAGTCTGTTGTTGGTTTTAACCATGTTTCAACACCGTTTATAGTAACTTTTAAAGGAAGATCAAAATTCTCTACACAATTAATCCAGTGATAAACCAATTTTTGATTTTTAATATAATATTCAAAAGTTGGAACCTGAGCCGTTCTTAAATACTGGTCAAAAACCGGACTGAAATTAATTCCGGACTCTTTACTTATATAATCTTCAATTTGCTTTGTAGTAACTGTTTGATGGTAAAAAGTTTTATTCATTCCTCTCAAAATCGATTTGAATTTTGCATCATCATTTATAACCTGACGAATCGTATGAATTATATTCGCCCCTTTTGGATACATATCGCCAGAACCTTCAACATTTACATCATAATAACCAATAATTGGTTTTTTATTGGTAATCACTTTTCTAATTCCTCTTATATATTCATTTGCAGCGTCTTTTCCGTAATAATACTCAATAAAAAGCGATTCAGAATAAGTTGTAAAACTCTCATGAATCCACATATCTGCAATGTCTTTATATGTAATATTGTTGGCAAACCACTCATGTCCGGATTCATGAATAATAATATAATCAAATTTTAATCCCCAGCCTGTTCCGCTTAGATCGTTTCCCTTATAACCATTTTGATAGTCATTTCCGTAAGTCACAGAACTTTGATGTTCCATCCCTAAATACGGAACTTCAACTAATTTATAGCTGTCTTCGTAAAACGGATAAGGTCCAAACCAGTTTTCAAAAGCTTTCAGCATTTTTGGTGCATCCTGAAAGTGTTTTTTAGCAATTTCAAGGTTATCTCTCAAAACATAATAATTACAGTCTAAATCGCCTTTTTCTCCTTTAAACTTTTCAGAGAAATTAACGTAATCTCCAATATTAATATTTACTCCATAATTGTTAATTGGATTCGAAACATACCAATTAAAGGTTTTCGTTCCGTCTTTTTGTTTTTTAACGCTTTGTAATCTTCCGTTAGAAACATCAGTCAAATGTCCCGGAACATTCACACTGATCAACATATTTTCCACTTCATCATACATATGATCTTTACAAGGCCACCAAACACTCGCTCCTAAACCTTGACAAGATGAAGCAATGAAATCTTTTCCGTTTTTATCTTTCTGCCATGTAATTCCTCCGTCCCACGGCGGTCTAACAGCTTCTTTAGGCACTCCGCCAAAAGAAATTATAATTTCCTTAGTTTCGCCAACTTTTTGATTTTCAGTTAAAGTAATGAAAAACGCATTTCCGTCTCTTTCAAATTTTAATTCTTTTCCGTTTTGCATTACTTTCGTAATGTTCATAGGTTCCTGCAAATCGATCTGCATTTTATTATTCTCCGTTAAAACAGTATAACGAACCGTATTTGAGCCAGATATAGTTCTATCCGCAGGATTTACTTTTATATCCAGATGATAATATTTTAAATCCCACCAGGCTCTTTCTTTTGTAATGCTTCCGCGTAAAGTATCCTGATGTGTAAAAACCGTTTCAGACTTATTCATAAGTCCTTGAGCATTGGCAGCAAAACCAATTAGAAAAGCTATTATAACACTTCCAACGTATTTTTTCATTATAAATTAAGTTTTTGAATTAGTTATAATATTAGTATAAATTTTTATTTTTTTGTTACAGATTTGTATTCCTATACAGTATTGTTTTTTTATTTTAGCTAAAATTTACCAGTTTTATGAAATATTGTTCTTTTTTATACCTTTTGACATTCCTGTATTCACTAAATAATTATTCCCAGACATTTCCTGTTCATAAAACAAGCGAGAAAATAATGATTGACGGAGATTTAACCGATTGGAAAACACCTTTTTTAGGTCCGTTTGTAGTTCATAATTCAAGCGAAAAAGCAACACAAAATACAATGGTTTCACTTTCGTGGAATGATGAAAACCTTTATATCGCTTATCATTCCGTAGATTCGAAAATAGTTGGAAAGTCTCAGAAAAAAGATTCAAAGATCTATGAAGCTGATGATTTAGTTGAAGTATTTATTGATCCGGATGGTGACGGAAAAAATTATCTTGAAATTGGTGTAAATGCTTTTTCTACCAATTATGATATGCTGATAAAATGTATTTCTCCTGAATGTGGAGGCTGGAAAACGACAATGAATTTTGATATAGAAGGATTAGAAGCTGTCAGCAAAATAACTCCTGAAGGTTTTGATACCGAAATTAAAATCCCTTTTACGAGCCTGGAAAAAATCGAAAACGGAAATTTCTTAAAGCCAAAAATTGGTACAAAATGGAAAGCTAATACTTTTAGAATTGATTACGGTAACACAACCGAATATCTTGCATTACAGGATTATAAAAGTTTAAGGTTTGGTTTTCATCACCCGGAAGAATTTGCGGTTTTTGAGTTTATGGAGTGAGTGTTGCGAGATGGCACACAGATGATGCTGATTCGCTATGCGAAAGTGCGGATTTATACGGATTTTTTTGTCATTTCGAGGAACGAGAAATCGCACTCGTTTATCGACAAAGATTGGAGATATCCTTTGCGGAATTTCTAGTGCGATTTCTCGTTCCTCGAAATGACAACTTTGTGTTACTTCTGGCGCTTTTTCAAAACATCAACAACATCATTCAATTGAAAACCTTTTGCCTGCAGTAAAATCAGATAATGAAAAAGCAAATCAGCGCTTTCGCTAAGGAATAAATCATCATTATCATCTTTTGCTTCGATCACCACTTCTACAGCTTCTTCACCTACTTTTTGAGCAATTTTATTGATTCCTTTTTCGAATAATGAAGCAACATAACTCTTCTCCGAATCGGCATTTTCTCTACGGATTTTGATTGTGTTTTCTAAATGAGAAATGAAACCATAATTTTCCTTGTTTTCCTCCTGCCAGCAAGTATCTGCACCCGTGTGACAGGTTGGCCCAACAGGTTTTGCCTGAATTAAAAGTGTATCTCCGTCGCAGTCATTTTTAATACTTACCAAATTTAAAAAATTGCCACTCTCCTCACCTTTTGTCCAAAGTCTTTGTTTGGATCGGCTAAAGAATGTTACTTTTTGTGTTTCTATTGTTTTTTGAAGCGATTCTTCGTTCATATAACCCAGCATCAAAACATTTTTTGTTTCTGAATCCTGAATTATCGCCGGAATCAATCCGTGTGCGCTTTTTATATCAATTTCCATTTTAGATTTTAGATTTTAGATTTTAGATTTTAGATTTTGATTCTCTGAAATCTTATTATTATAGATTTAATCTCTTTGTTCTTGTTTCTTGCTTCTTTTAAAGTCTAACTTCAATACCGTTACTCCTAAGCTCTTCTTTCAAAGCCTTTATCTCAATTTCTTTAAAGTGAAAAACGCTCGCAGCCAAAGCCGCATCTGCTTTTCCTTCTTTAAATGAATCTACGAAATGCTGTATATTTCCCGCACCGCCAGAAGCAATTATCGGAATATTGATTAAGGTTGATAATTTAGCCAAAGCTTCGTTTGCAAAACCGTTTTTAGTTCCGTCGTTATCCATTGAGGTGAATAATATTTCGCCGGCACCGCGCTCTGCAACTTCTATAGCCCAATCGAATAAATTTAGTTCTGTTGGGACTTTTCCACCTACTAAATGTACAATCCATTGTCCGTCAATTTGTTTGGCATCAATTGCCACTACAACGCATTGGCTTCCGAATTTCTGCGCCAAATCATTAATTAACTGCGGATTTTTTACTGCCGATGAATTAATCGAAACTTTATCTGCACCGTTATTCAGCAGAATTTCAACATCTTCAACAGACGAAATCCCGCCGCCAACGGTAAACGGAATATTGATTTTTTCCGCCACACTTCGTACCATATTAACCAGCGTTTTACGTCGTTCTTCGGTTGCCGAAATATCCAGAAAAACCAATTCATCTGCACCTTCAGCAGAGTAAATTTCTGCTAATTCTACAGGATCTCCGGCATCGCGCAAGTCAACAAAGTTAACGCCTTTTACGGTTCTTCCGTTTTTTATATCTAAGCAGGGTATGATTCTTTTTGCTAACATTTTTTTAATGTGTTAATGAGAAAATTTGATAATTAGATAATTTTCTGCGTTTGCTAAACAATTATCTAATTTTCTAATTGACAAATTATCTAATTATAAAGTTTTCTAGTTGCTTTAGTGTAATTCTTCCTTCGTAAATCGCTTTCCCAATGATTGTTCCTTCACAGCCTAATTCGGCTAATTTTGGTAATTCATCAAAAGTTGAAATTCCTCCCGAAGCTATTAGTTTTACTCCTTTTGCTTCTTCTAAAATTTTCCCGTAAAGATCAAAACTTGGGCCTTCAAGCATTCCGTCTTTGGCAATATCGGTACAAATAACATACTGAATCCCTTTCGTTTGATAATCCTGAATAAACGGAACCAAGTCTTCATTTGATTCTTCTAACCAGCCTGAAACAGCAATTTTTTCATCTTTTGCGTCAGCTCCTAAAATAATTTTATCTGAACCATATTCTGAAATCCATTTTTCAAAAATAGCTCTGTTTTTTACCGCAATACTTCCGCCAGTAATTTGATTTGCACCACTTTCAAAAGCAATTCTCAAATCATCATCCGATTTTAATCCACCGCCAAAATCAATTTTTAAGCCCGTTTGCGTTGCAATTTGTTCCAAGATCTTATAATTGACAATTTTGCTTGATTTTGCACCGTCTAAATCTACTAAATGGAGGTATTCAATTCCGTGTGCTTCAAATGATTTCGCTACTTCAAGCGGATTTTCGTTGTAAATTATTTTGGTATCATAATCACCTTTTGATAAACGAACACATTTTCCGTCAATGATATCTATGGCTGGTATTATTCTCATGTTTTGATATTTTAGATTTAAGAGTTTAGATTTTAGATTATTTTCTAAACTGATATTTTGATTGAAATTGATTTTTGATATTGCAATTGGAATTTGGAATTTTAAAAATTGGAATTTTAAAATTTACATTTTTAAGAAATTCTCTAAAATCTTCTCCCCAACTGCACCACTTTTTTCTGGGTGAAACTGAGTTCCGTAAAAATTATCTTTTTGTAAAGCCGATGCATATTCTAAATCGTAATTTGTTGTTGCAATGGCTTCTGCACAGTTTGGAGCATAAAAACTGTGAACCAGATACATAAATTCATTTTCTGGAATGTCTGCAAATAAATCTGATTTTAAGTTATAAATTTGATTCCAGCCCATTTGCGGCACTTTTACCTGATTTGAAAACTTTACAACATCAACATCAAAAATTCCTAAACCTTTTGTATTTCCTTCTTCAGATGAATTGCACATCAACTGCATTCCAAGACAAATTCCTAAAACAGGCTGTTTCAAATTCGGAATCAAACTGTCTAAACCGCTTTCACGAAGTTTCGTCATTGCTGAACTTGCTTCGCCAACTCCAGGAAAAATCACTTTATCTGCCGCCTGAATTTCTTCTGGATTATTACTTAAAACAGCTTTAAAACCCAATCTTTCAATAGCAAACATAATGCTCTGAATATTTCCTGCTCCGTAATTTATAATTACTATTTTCATTAAAAAAGCTTTAAGCTTTAAGCCGTAAGCTTTAGGCTTATTGCCTATTGCCTATAGCTTATAGCGTTTTACAACATTCCTTTCGTCGAAGGTAAAATCATTTTTTCGGTATCTCTTTTTACGGCTACTTTTATGGCTTTTGCGAAAGCTTTAAAAATGGCTTCGATTTTATGATGTTCGTTAATTCCTTCTGCTTTGATATTTAAATTGGCTTTTGCTCCGTCAGAAAATGATTTAAAGAAATGATAGAACATTTCAGTTGGCATTTTACCCACCATTTCGCGTTTAAATTCGGTTTCCCAAATCAGCCAGTTTCTTCCTCCAAAGTCAATAGCGGCTTGAGCTAAACAATCATCCATTGGAAGACAAAATCCGTAACGCTCAATTCCTAATTTATTTCCTAGTGCTTTCGCGAAAACTTCTCCCAAAGCAATTGCTGTATCCTCGATTGTATGATGTTCATCAACTTCTAAATCCCCTTTTACCAGAATTTCTAAATCCATTTGGCCGTGACGTGAAATTTGATCTAACATGTGATCAAAGAACGCAATTCCAGTGTCGATTTTGCTTTTTCCGGTTCCGTCAAGATTTAGATTGATATAAATATCCGTTTCATTTGTTTTACGAGTAATCGATGCTGAACGTGCTTCTAATTTCAAAAACTCATAGATTTTTTTCCAATCCATTGTCTGTAAAACGATTGTTTCGTTCAATTCTTCACGTTTAGATGAAATTTCGTTGCTTCCAATTCCGTCTGTATCGTTCATAAAAATAGCTTTTGCGCCAAGATTTTTAGCCAATTCCACATCTGTCAAACGATCTCCTAAAACAAAAGAATTCTCTAAATCATATTCTGGATTATTTAAATATTTGGTCAACAATCCAGTTCTTGGTTTGCGTGTTGGTGCATTTTCTTCTGGGAAAGTTCTGTCAACAAAGATTTCATCAAATACAACGCCTTCGTTTTCAAAAGCTTTTAAGATAAAATTCTGCGTTGGCCAAAACGTATTTTCAGGAAAACTATCAGTTCCTAGTCCGTCCTGATTGGTTACCATTGCCAGTTCATAATCTAATTCATTGGCAATTTTAGCCAGATATTGAAAGGCTTTCGGGTAAAACTCCAGTTTATCTAAACTGTCTAATTGGTAATTTTCAGGTTCTAAAACAATCGTTCCGTCACGATCGATAAAAAGTACTTTTTTCATGGTTTATATTTTTTCTGCCACAGATTAAAAGGATTAAATGGATTTTTCTTTTGCCACGAATTTGCTTCGCCTATTCGCTATCGCTCGAGTCACTAATTTTCACTAATTTAATTTCATCCACATTGGTGTAGTCCCTACGGGACAATTGTTGATGGTATTAATTCTTTTTTCTACCGACATTTAATCTCTACGAGATAATTCAATTAAAGAATTAGAAATATTTAATCTTTTAAAAGAACTCCGTTAGGAGTTAGATATCGGTAAAAAAAACTCCAAATGAATATTTGTCCCGTAGGGACTATACTTACTAAGAATCATCATAATAAATCCAACAAAAATAATCCGTTTAATCTGTGGCCTATATCTTTTTTACTTCAACAACTTTAATTCTCTAATTACAACAGCATTTTCTTCTTTTGTCCCAATTGTAAAACGAAGGCAGTTTTCACATAAAGGCTGTGTTGTTCTGTTTCGAATTACGATTCCTTTTTCGATTAATTGATTGTATCTTTTGTTCGCGTCATCCACTTTTGCTAGAATAAAATTAGCTTCTGTTGGATACACTTTTTCTACAAAATTAACTTCAAGCAAAACTTTAAGTAATTCTTCTCTCTGCTCAATAATAGAAGCTATTTCCTGTTTTATTTTTTCAGAATCTTTTAAACGTTCTTTTGCTCTTTTCTGTGTCAGTTCGTTTACGTTATATGGCGGCTTTATTTTGTTTAAAACCGAAATAACAGCTTCTGACGCATAACAGATTCCTAAACGAATTCCAGCCAAACCATACGCTTTTGAAAGTGTTTGTGTAATAATCAAATTTGGATATTCGTCAATTTCAATTAACCAGCTTTCTTTCTCCGAAAAGTCAATATAGGCTTCGTCAATAACCACTAATCCATTAAAATTTTTAAGCAGTTTTACCACGCTTTCATCAGAAAAAGAATTTCCGGTTGGATTATTTGGAGAACATAAAAAGATAATTTTTGTGTTTTCATCTACAGCTTCCAGAATCTTTTCAACTTGTGGCTGAAAATCATTTGTCAACAGAATTTCTCTGTTTTCAATTGCATTTATATTCGCCAAAACACTGTACATTCCGTATGTTGGCGGTAAAGTGATAATATTATCTGTTTTTGGTTCGCAAAAAGCTCTGAAAATCAAATCCAAAACTTCGTCGCTTCCGTTTCCTAACAAAATCTGACTTTGCTTTGTATTGTTATTTTTAGCCAAAATTGCCTTAACTGAATTCTGCTGTGGGTCCGGATAGCGGTTTACGCCATTTTGAAACGGATTTTCATTGGCATCTAAAAAAATCATTTCTGCGGTATCAAAATCTTCAAACTCATCTCTTGCAGACGAATACGGTTTTAAAGATTTTACGTTTTCACGTGTAATTGTATTTATATCGAAAGTATTCATTTTCTAAGTTTTGCTCCTGCAAGGTTTTCAAAACCTTGTAGGTATTATTGTTTAGCTTTTATAATCAGGATCAAATTTAAACCTGCAAGGTTTTAAAAACCTTGCAGGATTACCCTCTATTTTAATGATTGTAATCTAAGCGTTACTGCATTTTTATGCGCTTGTAAACCTTCGGCTTCAGCCATAATTTCAATCGCTTTTCCAATGTTTTGAATTCCTTTTTCTGATATTTTTTGAAAAGTCATCGATTTCATAAAACTATCAAGGTTTACACCGCTGTAATTTTTAGCATAACCGTTTGTCGGCAGCGTGTGATTAGTTCCAGATGCATAATCTCCGGCACTTTCCGGCGTATAATTTCCAATAAAAACTGAACCTGCATTTACGATTCCGTTACAGTAGAAATCATCATATTCAGAACAGATAATAAAGTGTTCCGGGCCATATTCGTTGATTAAATCTAATGCGATTTGATCAGTTTCGACATAAATTAATTTCGAATTTTCGATTGCTTTTATGGCGATGGCTTTTCTTGGAAGTACTTCAATTTGCGATTGAATTTCTTTTTCAACTTGGTCAATTAATTTTCTTGAAGTCGAAACTAAAATTACCTGACTGTCTGTTCCGTGTTCTGCCTGAGACAATAAATCTGAAGCTACAAAGGCTGGAACTGCTGTATCATCGGCTACAATTAACAATTCTGATGGGCCGGCCGGCATATCGATTGCAACTCCAAATTGTGTTGCCAATTGTTTTGCCACAGTTACAAACTGATTCCCAGGTCCGAAAATCTTATACACTTTTGGAATCGATTTTGTTCCAAAGGTCATTCCTGCGATTGCCTGAATTCCGCCTACTTTTAATATTTTAGTTACGCCGCATAAATTAGCAGCGTACAAAATTGCCGGATTTATTTTTCCTGTTTTATCCGGAGGCGAGCATAATACAATTTCTTTACAGCCTGCAATTTCAGCAGGAACGGCCAGCATTAATACTGTTGAAAATAAAGGTGCCGTTCCGCCCGGAATATATAATCCAATTTTTTGAATTGGTCTTTTTTCCTGCCAGCAATTTACACCTTCAATAGTTTCAACTTCTATTCTTTCTGTTTTTTGAGCGCTGTGAAACTTGTAGATATTGTCTTTTGCCAGTTGAATTGCTTCTTTTAATTCATTCGGAATCAATTCAATTGCTTCTTTAATTTCTTCTGCAGAAACTTGATAATTATCTAATGTAATTCCGTCAAAAATCGAAGTATATTTTGCTACGGCTTCATCTCCTTTTTTCTGAACTTCTCTGAAGATTTCTTTTACCGTAACTTCAATATCATCAATCGTTTGGGTTGGTCTTTTTAATATTTCAGACCAGGTATCTGGTTTTGGATTGTCTATTTTATTCATTTTATTTTTTGCTTTAAGCTTTAAGCAGCAGGCTTTAGGCTTTATTAACGTTGTGTTTATTTTACCGCAAAGTTCGCAAGGTTTTTTCTGTTCTTTGGCTTAGAAAACGATAAGTTCGCAAAGCTGTTGTCGAGAATTGGAATTTAATATTTTTTAAAGCTTAAAGCCTATTGCCTAAAGCCTATAGCGTGCAAAGCATATTAAAGAACCATTTTCTCAATTGGGCAAACTAAAATTCCTTCGGCCCCAACTTCTTTTAATTGATCGATTACGTCCCAAAAAGTGTCTTTGTCAATTACAGAGTGTACACTGCTCCAGCCTTCCTGCGCTAATGGCAGAACGGTTAAACTTCTTAAAACCGGAAGAATTTTTCCAACTGCATCGATTTTCTCATTTGGAATGTTCATCAAGATGTATTTTGAATTTCTCGCTCTTAAAACCGATTGTATTCTGAATTTTAAAGTATCGATGTGTTTTTGAATTTCCGGTGAAACTTTTGGCGAAACAGCCAAAACTGCTTCACTTTTCAGGATCACTTCAACTTCTTTTAGATTGTTTTTGAATAAAGTGCTTCCGCTTGAAACGATATCTACAATTGCATCGGCAAGACCAATGTTTGGTGCGATTTCTACAGAACCAGAAATTTGGTGAATATCTACTGTTAACCCGAAAGAATTGAAATATTCGTTAACTGTATTTGGGTAAGATGTTGCAATCCTTAAACCTGCTAAATCCTGTATAGAATTGTATTCAAAGGTTTTAGGAACAGCAACAGAAACTTTGCATTTTGAGAATCCTAATCGCTGTACAACTTCAATTTCTTTTCCTTTTTCTACTAAAAGATTGTCGCCAACGATGGCTAAATCTACTACTCCGTCAATCAAATACTGAGGAATGTCAGAATTTCTTAGATACAAAACTTCAAGAGGAAAGTTTGAAGCTTCGGCTTTTAACTGATCGATTCCATTGTTGATTGAAATACCACAGTCTTTAAGGATTTGAATGCTGTCTTCGTTTAAACGACCAGATTTTTGAATTGCAATTTTTAAAGTACTCATTTTTTAGTTTTTTTGCTGATTAATAGTTTGAGTACAAAGAATTGGAATTAAAAAACCCGCTTGATGTACTCAAACGGGTTTTAAAATATGATGATTTACATGCATACCATTAACACATCGCTTGAGAGCAATAATGAAAATGATGATGATGTAATTGATTTGAAATCATTGTTTGGTTTGTTTTATAATTCTTTGATTCGGTTGCAAATATACTAGTTAATTTCATAAAAAAGCAATTTTTAATATAACTTAACGATAGTTTATTGTTAAAAAAAATATAGAGAGCTGTTTTCATTGAAAATTTTCAATTTACGAAAACGTTTTCTAAATCCTTATTGAAAGCTAAAATTACTGTTGTCCCTACTCCTATCTGACTTTCGATTTTAAATTTAATATTAAGCAGTTCGGTAATTCTTTTTACAATTGACAAACCTAAACCAACGCCTTTAATTTCAGGATGTTCGGTGTAATTAGATCTAAAAAAAGGATTAAATATTGTTTCTAAATCTTCTTTTGCAATACCTATTCCGCTATCTGAAATTTTGCAGATTATTTTATCGCCTTCTTTAAAAAGTAAAATCGAAACTTCTCCAGCAGAATTTGTATACTTAACAGCATTTGAAATAATATTTCTAAGAATGGTTATAATTAAAAAATTGTCTGACTGAATGTAAAAGTCTGTTCCGGCATCAAATTTCACATCGAGTTTTTTACCTTTTATTTTCTCTGAATTCAGGGTTAAAACATCTAAAATTATAGCATTTAAATAAACATTTTCTGCATTTATATGTTGTTTTTGGTTATCGAATCTGGCCATTGTCAGAAGCTGATCTACGAGCATATTTAAATGATCGACTTCGTTTATACAATAGTTTATTTTATCCTCGTATTCTTTATTATCTCTGGGTTTACGTATAAGTACTTCAAGTGTTCCTTTAATAACTGTGAGCGGTGTTCTTAGTTCATGTGAAGCATCTGAGGTGAATTGTTTTTCACGTTCAATGGCATCTTCAATTCGGTTTAATAAATTGTTGATGGTTTTTGAAAGCGTATACAACTCGTCTCGTGTTTTAGGCAGCGGAATACGCGCTTTCAGGTTATCTTTTGTAATAATTTTTGAAGTATTTATTATGGCGTTTATTGGCTTAATACTTCTGCCTGCAAAAAATCTGGCTAAAAAGAATAACAATATTAAAATCGCTAAAAAGGACAAAACCATGATATCAAACAAATTGTTTAATACCATTTTAGAATCGGCCAGCGACATTGCGATAATTATATAGCCAATTTTTTTATTCTGAATATTTAATTCAACCTGAATTTGTCGAATGGCGTGATCTCCCATTTTGGTATCAAACAACTCGTAATTCCCAACAGAATCATGAAAATCAAGTGTTTGTGTTTTTAGATTAGGTGCTTTTTCAATGATTCCTTTATTCAAATCTAAAAATTCAACAAATACAGGATTTACATCAACAGTATTGTGTTCACGCTCTTCCCATTCTTCTTCATCAATAAGGATTACTTTGCCATTTTCAACTTTAATCTCTTTTAAATGGTTCTGAATTTCGACTTTAATATTTTCGTCAATGTGGCTGTAAACGGTATGTTTTACAATAGAATATATAACCGAAAAAACTACTAAAATCAATAAACCCGTGGTTATAATATAGTTTAAGGCAATTCTGTTTTTAAAGGAAAGCTGGTTCATTTATAAGTCATTAGCAATATAACCTACACTTCGGATGGTTTTAATATAGTCTTCTTCAATTTTTAATTTGAGCTTTTTACGAATAGCATTCATAAAAACATCAATTACGCCTGTATCGTATTCAAAGTTAATATCCCAGACGTCTTTTAAAATCTGATTTCGTGTACATACTTTTCCTTTATTTTGTATTAGATAGGTCAACAATTCAAATTCTCTTTGTGTCAAGGCTATTTCTTCATCATTTTTTAAAACTATATGTTTAGAAAGGTCAATTTTAATAGTCCCCAATGAAAGGGCTTCGCTTCCGCCCTTGTTTCTAAAATGAATTTTAATTCTTTCAACCAATTCTTCAAAACTAAAAGGCTTTTTAATATAATCATTTGCACCTGCCTTCAGGCCTTCTATAGTTTCCCGAACTGTATCTTTTGCTGTTAAAAAAATTATTGGTGTTTTTTGATCCTTGATCCTGATTGCTTTGCATAAGTCTAAACCATTGATTTTAGGAATCATCCAATCAAGCAAAATCAAATCAAATTTATGATTCTGAGTTAGTTCAAAAGCTTTTGAACCATCATTTGCGGTTGTAATTTTATACCCTTCTTCCCGCAGTCCCTGTTCTAAAAACTGAACGATTCCTAACTCGTCTTCAACAATTAAAATATGCATATGGTATTATTTTGATACAACATTAATGTCTCTTTTATATTTCAAAGATATAGCTTTTAAAGCTTAGAAACCACTAAAAATCACAACAATAAGTTAAAAAAATTAACCTTAAGCAAACATTAAGTATAGACTAAGTAAGGTAAAAGCGTAACTTCATCTATTGTTAATTAATCGAAATTAATTTTGCAGAAAATAAAATACCATGACTTCCTGCAAAAAAATTTCTCCGTTTTATAATCTGGCCATTTTCTATTTTTCTGTAAGTTTTATATTGAGAATTGTATTGATTTTTCATCCAATAACGCAAAGCTCATTTAATTTTTTAGAAAGTTTGAAAATTTTTGGTTTAGGATTAATTTCAGATTGTTTTGTTTTCCTGATTGCAGGTGTTTTTCTATGGCTGTATCTCATTTTCCTTTCAGAATCCAAATATAGTAAACCTTACGGTTATATTATTTTAGGATTGTTAACTGCGTTATTTCTCTATGCGGCTTCAGGAAAAAGCATTTTTGATGAATACGGAGGTGCTTTACCCAGAATTGTTTTGGTTTTTATAGGTTTAAAAACAATTTTATTTACAATTTTTCTTTTACTGCCAAAATACAGAGCGAGACTTAGATTTTGGCTCTTTTCATTTGTCGTTTTTCTATATGTTTTACTAATTCTGCAAAACGGATTAAGTGAATATTTCTTTTGGAATGAATTTGGCGTAAAATATAATTTCATTGCTGTTAATTACCTGATTTACACCAATGAAGTTATTGGAAATATTATGCAGTCTTATCCTGTAATTCCTTTATTTTCGGCTTTATTTCTAATAAGCGGTATTGTTACTTATTTTATTGTAAAAAATTCTAAGGATTACATTAATGAGATTCCGACTTTTACTGAAAAAGTAAAAATTTCTGCAGTTTACTGGCTCTTATTTGCTATTTCGCTTTTTGCGATTCCTGCTTTGGCAAAGACCGAAAACTCTAAAAATGTATTTGTAAACGAATTGCAGTCTAATGGGTTGTATAAGTTCTATTTAGCTTTTCAAAACAATAAGTTAGATTATTTTAAATTTTATAAAACACTGTCTAACCAGGAAGCTTTTAGTATTTTGAAAAAACAACTTCCAACTATTACCGGAGAAAATACAATTCAAAAAATATCCAGTGATTCTCTGGAGAGTCATAAAAATGTGGTTTTAATTACGATTGAAAGCCTAAGTGCCGATTTTATGAAAACTTATGGTAATCATGGAAATATAACACCGTTTTTAGACAGTTTGTCTCAAAAAAGCCTGCAGTTTACCAATTTGTATGCTGCCGGAAACCGAACTGTCCGCGGACTTGAAGCTGTTACCTTATGTCTTCCGCCAACTGCAGGAGAAAGTGTTGTAAAACGAGAAGACAATAAAAATAAATTTTCTACCGGAGCTATATTCAAACAAAAGGGATACAATGTAAAATTCATGTACGGCGGAGATGCTTTTTTTGATAATATGCAGGATTTCTATTCTGGTAATGGTTATCAAATTGTAGATAAATCTAGTTTTTCTCCAGAAGAAATAACATTTTCAAACGTTTGGGGTGTCTGCGATGAGGATATGTACAACAAAGCAATTAAAATTATGAATACTGAAGCAAGGCAGAACAAACCTTTCTTTAATCATATTATGACTGTAAGTAATCATAGGCCTTTTACGTACCCAAATAATAAAATTGATATTCCAGGCGATATTAAATCTCGTGACGGCGGTGTAAAATATACTGATTATGCTCTCAAAAAATTCTTTGATATGGCCCGAAAACAGCCTTGGTTCAACAATACAGTTTTTGTTATTGTAGCCGATCATTGTGCTTCGAGTGCAGGAAAAACAGAACTTCCGCTTGAAAAATACAGAATTCCGGCTTTTATTTATATGCCGAATGAAAAACCTGAAAAATGCAGTAAATTAATGTCGCAAATTGATCTTATGCCAACACTTTTTGGATTATTGCATTTTGATTATGACAGTAAATTTTTCGGACAGGATGTTTTAAAACCTTCCTATAAACCAAGGGCTTTTATTGCTACTTATCAGGATTTGGGTTTGATAAAGGATAATGTTTTAACTATTTTATCGCCTAAACAAGAGGTAAAACAATTTGCATTAAAATTAGATCCAAAAGATAGTGTTTCATCTGAATTTCAAATTGAGTATGATGAAACACCGCTAAAAAAGTACAAAATGGATTTGGTTAATGAAACGATTTCTTATTATCAATCTGCTTCGTTTTTGTTGAAGGAGAAGAAATACCAGAGATAAAGTTTTTAAATCTCAATTTTTTAAATTCCAAATTCCAATTTAAAAATTGCAGTTAATGGCACACAGATTTGGCGAATTTAAACAGGTTTTTATATTCGGCGTGAAATACTGGACGTAGACGCACTGCTGTGCGTCTCTACATGAATCGCGTTGTGTATTAAAATATACTAACATGGATTAATCGACATCAATTAATCGTAGAGACGCGCAGCAGTGCGTCTACACAATCTAAATCTACAATCTATAATCTGAGTCAAAATTTAATTCCAAAACTTGATTAACCGCAAAGAGCGCAAAGGTTTACGCAGGGCTCACAAAGAAAAAGCCTCAAATTCTAAATGAATTTAAGGCTTTTTAAAATATAATTTTCAAATCTGAAAACTGAAAACCGAGACCGGAAACTCTCTTATTTAATCATTCTGATTCTTCATTCCAAATAAATCTCCTTTTTGAAACAATTTCAAATCATCTTTTAAAGCCTGGTTATTTCTTTGTGTAACCTCTGGTGAATCTAAATCGCTTAGATCTGGTTTTCCGGCATTTACCCATGCTGTGTACCAAAAACTTGCAGTTGCAGTAATGGCTTTTTTCATTTGGTTTTCCACCATTCCGTTTAGCTGATCATTTAGTTTCTTTGCATATTCATCAGAGAAAATTGGAGTATTGTATTTGCTTTTTATCACTTTTCCATCTACATCCATTTTAAAAACTTGATTCTCAGGAGTTGAAGTTCTTAATTTTTTATCGATGTCTAATAATGGCTGCGCTAAACTGTGAGTATCATTTATCATATCCCAGATTGCTTTATGAACATCTGTATAATATTGTGCCTGAGGAACATTTAATTTATAATTTTTAGCAAATAATTCAGGAAGTCTGCTTTCCCAAAGAGAATGAATCCCTTTTTGGTCGCTCAATTGCCCGTCGTGATTTGCAGAAGTATGTAACGGCATATGTGCATCACCAATATAATGACCTAAATCTGCAGCAAGAAATAAAATTTCTGCTCTGTTTTTATCTTTAAAAGCTTTGGTTAATTTCACCATCATATCTTCAATATACCAAGGTAAAATTCCGTTATCATTTAGAAATTTAGCGTCGTATTTTTTCTTTGCGGCTTCCATTGTCTGCGGAATACTGTCAGCAGAACCAAAGTTTTCCATATCGAAATAATGTCTTGGATTTTCATCTTTGTAATTTAAAGCATACTTACGAATATCCGGAACAGAAGCTTCCTGAGTAATAAAATCAATGTGGTTGTAAAAGAAAACCTGAAGTTGCTGTGGCAAAGCCATTACAGCAGCTTTATTAATTCTTTCATGCCCTACAATTCCCCATGATAAAGTAAAAAAACCAATAACTAATGCAAATAAGGCAATTAATTTTGGTCTCATTTTGAAGTTTTTCATTTTGTTTTTGTTATTTGAAATGCAAATTTACCTTATTTGCAGATAATTTAAAAGATTACCTTTCAAGATTATGTTAATTTTATTTTTTGGAATTTTTGAACCATATAAGTAATATTAGTTTAACCCTTAATTATTTTTCTTTGTAAGTTTGTTTTAGAATTAAGTTTTATAAATATGCGCCATTTACATTTATTTTTTATACTCTTTTTTAGTTCTGTTTGTTTAGCACAGGAGGCTGACATAGAGTTAAAAAACATTAACGATACTATTTTAAATCCTAAGCGGGTTCTAAAAATACAAGATCCGCTCGATGCAGTAAAAACGATGCAAAAGTTGTTTCCCGGAAAATTATACAAACTTTCTGACCACAATACTTTTATAAGCTGGAATTGTAAAACTTGTAAACCTTTGCCTTTTATTGATGTTAATGGTGTTGAAGGTGATCAATTATTCCCTTATAGTGAAGGTGTGGCGACAAGACTTCTTGCCAATATTGATTATTCTGATTCGAAAGGGAACCAATTCAAAATTTTAGCTTTTAATCATTCTTATTACG
This sequence comes from Flavobacterium soyae, assembly GCF_021245985.1. GTDB lineage: Bacteria > Bacteroidota > Bacteroidia > Flavobacteriales > Flavobacteriaceae > Flavobacterium > Flavobacterium soyae. Next base: position 180,766 of record NZ_JAJQXA010000002.1, read on the forward strand.
ATGCAGATGGTTTACAAACCGGACGTTTTTCTGGCGGTTTGTTAGGTTTGGCAAAATTTGCTAAGAATGGCAATGCTTGGGAAATGCGATCTTTTCAGCCTGCAGTTGCTGCTTTTGGAGCTTTTGCACAATGCCCAACACCAAAACTTATACAAATTGGTGAAGATCAATTTGCATTTACATTATTGCATGTAAATGGCGGTGCCGGCGGTCCTTTTGAAGGTTATTTTTATATTGTCGCTGGTTTTGATGGTAAATACCAGCCTATTCTCGAAGCTAATAATTACCAGTTAACCAATGTTTCAAGTGTAAAATGGTCAGGTTCTTATACGGTTATAGATGATGGTACTAAAAAACATTTTAGAGATATTATTATTAAAACCGGCGGATCATTCAGTAAAGCTGCAAAAGCTGATGATGAGTTTGAAGTTACGCCTCCAGAGGAAATCGCTGCAATGGCAAAAACTAAAAAATCATTTAATTTTGAGATCGAAAGACGTTTTTCTTTTAAGGGAAAATCATATAAATTGATTGGTAAGCCCGTTGTAAAGTTTTCTAATGTGAAATAATCTAGCTTAGAAAAACAATTGACGCTAAACTTAAACCTGCAATAAATACCCATAGAAAAACTCCCTGAAGCAAAGGCTTTACTCCTACTGATTTTAAAGTATTTATATTTAAAGCTGCTCCAATTAAAAACAATGTAATGGTTAAACCAATTTTAGCCAGATTTACAATATGCGGTGCAACAATCGATACTTGCGGAACGTAAGAATTAATAAGCATTGCTAAAACGAACAAACCAATAAAATAAGGAATCTTTATTTTTGAGTTTTTATTTTTGAAAATAACGGCTGTTAAAAGTGAAATTGGAATAATCCATAAAGCTCTGGCCAGTTTTACGGTTGTTGCGATTTGCAAGGCTTCTGCCCCGTATTTATTTGCTGCGCCAACTACAGAACTTGTATCGTGAATGGCAATAGCGCACCATAATCCAAAATCTTTTTGAGACAAATCAAGCTGATGTCCGATAAATGGGAAAACAAACAACGCAATTGAATTTAGAATAAATATTACGCCTAAAGCAATTGATGTCTGATTTTCATTTGATTTTATTACGGGAGAAATTGCTGCAATGGCACTTCCGCCGCAAATCGCTGTTCCGCATGAAATTAAATGCGATGTTTTTTTCTCGGTTTTCAACCATTTCCCTAAAAGGAATCCAAAGATAATAGTACTGAAAATTGAAAAAACAGTTAATACAAAACCTTCTTTTCCTACTGAAAAGGCACTTGATGCGTTCATTCCGAAGCCTAAACCTACTACTGAAAACTGCAGCAAAAATGTGATGGCTTTACTATTGAATTCGACAAAAGGATTTCCGAAAACATTCACGACTATAATTCCAAGTAATAATGCAATTGGTGGAGAAATTATCGAAAACAAACACAGTAAAATTACCACAGCAAAAATTAACTGTTGCAAGAAGTGATTTATTTCAAATAATTGAGATGCGGAATGTTGTTTCGTTTTCAAAATAGAGTAATTGATATTTACTCTGCAAAGTTCCGTTGATTAAATGGAATTCGCCAATCGTAAAATACAATCGACTATAACTTCAAGTTATAATGGTTTGCGATATTCTGAATAAACAACTCTGATAAAGGATCTGATTTTCCTAATAAAGTAATGATATAAAAATGTCTTTCTATTGCTAATTTCTCAACATCTAAAACAATTAATTCTTTGTTTTTCAATTCTTTGCTAACTGCATGAATGGACATAAAAGCAAAACAATCTGAATTTAATAAATAAGATTTTATGCTTTCTGTACTTCCTAACTGCATTTCGATTTGTAAATCTGAGAATTTTAAACCCACATTTTTAAGTGCAAATTCTATAACTTCAAGTGTTCCTGATCCACGTTCGCGGGTTATAAATTTCATTGATTTTAAATCATCTACTGAAATTTCATTTTGTTTTACAAATGGATTATTGCTGTTGCAGACTAAAACCAGTTCGTCTTTTAAAAACGGAATGTATTTTATAGATTGATTTTTTGATTGTCCTTCGACAATTCCAATTTCGATTTCTTTATTGATTAAAGCGTTTTCAATTTGTTCTGTATTTCCGTTTAACAAATTGACTTTTATGTCTTTTTGTTTTTGGTGGAAACGTGCCAAAACAGGAGAAATTATATATTGAGAAATTGTGGTACTTGCTCCTAGTCTCAATAATCCCTGACGTTCGCTGATAAAGGAACTCATTTCAAAATCGATTTCGCGGTAAATTTCGAAGATTTCTTTAGTATGTTTAAGCAGAATTTCTCCGGCTGGAGTTAAAGCGATTTTAGAACCGTTTCGTTCAAAAAGTTTTGTTTTGTAGGTTTCTTCGAGTTCCTGAATATGTTTAGAAACTGCCGGCTGGGTAATATACAATTCGGTTGCCGCTTTAGTAAAATTAAGACGGAGTGCAACGGTGTAGAAAACTTTTAGCCTGAAATCCATATTGTTATTTAATGTGAAACACAAATTTCACGAATTTACACGAATTAAATTTAGTATAGTCCCTACGGGACAAATTTATTTGATGGATCATATTTTTTCTACCGACCTAAAACTCCTAACGGAGTTTATCTAACAAAAAAAATTAAACGGCAAAATCTCGTAGAGATTAAATATCGGTAGCAAAACCAGCGTTTCAAACACAATTTTGTCCCGTAGGGACTTTATATAATAATGTATAAAATCTACAAAAGCCCATTATATTTCCTAACAAACCATTCCGCCGTTAATAAAGCCGCAATTAAAATCAATAACCAAACCCAGTCAATTATTGGAGTTTTGGTTGACACGTTTTTCTCGATTGATTTGTATTCTTTGTTTTCTAAAAGTGTATTTATCAGATCTTCTGCTTGATTTTCAAAGAAAGCTTTTCCGTTGGTTTGTAACGCCAATTGTTTCAGTTTTAAAACATCAGGATTTACAAATTGCTTTTCGATATCAAAATCTAAGATTTCAAAATGACTGGAATACGATGTGTTTGAATTTAATTCTTTTACGGTGAAATTATATTTTCCGGCTGTTAATCCTTCTAAATTTACGGAGAACGAATTATTTCCTTTTAATAAATCGTAGTTTTTAGCTTGTTTGGTTTCAGCATTTGTAACGGTAATTGTAAGTCTCGCTTTTTCGTCAAACTCATAATTTTTATTGAAGTATTGGGCGTTGATTACAATTTCTTCTCCAGAATTATAAAAACTTTCGTGTGTTACTACCAATGATTTTTTTGAAGTTGATGTTGCCAAAAACTGAATTATCTTATCTACAAAAACATCGTACTTTTCAAATGACTGATTGTCAATATGACTTTGCAAACGCCATTTCCAGCTGTTTTCTCCTAAAAGAAAAGCAGTTCGTTTTCCTTGATTTTCGGCGAAAGCCAATAAAGGCGCATTGGTAGAAACGTTTCTAATTTTTGAAGAAAGTAAAACAGAAACATTTCCGTTTGTTGAAATTGTTCCGAATGCATTTTGCAATGGCGGGAAGTTTTCAAAACCAATATTATCTATCGCAAACAAATTAAACTGCGATTGAAACTCTGATAAATAATCTTCAACTTGTCCGCTCATTTTGAAGATTAAATTGTTTTGCTGCTGGTTTAGAAAATTAAAATCGGTGTTGTTTCCGGTTATAATAAACGTATTTCTTCCGGCAGCTTTATTGTTGTCAAAAATTGGTTTGAAAGCATAAGTCGGCTGATATAAAACTAAAACCGAAGCTTCTTGTAACTGATTAATATCATTTGGTTTAACCAAGATTACTTTACGCTGCGCATTAACTTCTATTGAACGTTTTAAGGCCGCAATATCCGGGTGATTTATTGCCGAAACAATTGCAATCGTTGATTTTTGATCGATGATTTCGACGGCAAAATTCTTGATATTATTGTAGCTGTTTTTCTCTTTTGCGTTTGAAGAAATATTGGCTCTAAAAATCTGCAGCCCTACTTTATCTGCAGGTAAAAGCAGATTTAAAGTGGCTGTTTTTTTTGATGGAGAAAAAGAAACTTTCTCTTTTGCTACAACTGAATTTCCCTGCGAAATTGTAAAATCGGCAGTTGTGGCTTTGTCTCCGGCATATTGCAAAAAAACTTCAACGGGAAATTTATTTTTGTGGAATGCGTATTTGTTTACGTTAAGCTGATTTATTTTTAAATCAAAAAACGTGGTTGTATCTCCTACAACCAAAGGATAAACTTTATTGGCAGGATCGAATCTATATACGTAGTCGTTTCCTGTAGTTTGATTTCCGTCGGTAATAATAACGGTTGGGAAAGTCAGGTTTTTGTTGATGCTTTTTAAATTCTTGGCAACTTCGTCTAAATTGGTTTGTTTTCCTTTGAAATCAAATTTATCTGAGGTTTTAAATTCATCGTCAAACTGATATGACTGAATATCGAATTTTTCTTTTAAAGCTGGATTTGAAATTAGCTTTTGATATAATTCGACTGCTTTTTTATCTGATTTTAAAGCTGTTATCGAACTCGAATTATCGACTGCAATGGCTAATGGTGTTTTAGTTATTTCGAGCGAATTTTTAGAAATTATCGGGTTTATCAATAAAACCAATAATCCGAAAATAGCCAAAAAACGTAAAAAAGCCAAAAACCAAATCAGATTTGATTTGGTTTTGGCTTTATAAAAGTATTGAAAGTACGACAAACCACCCGCTATTACTAAAGAAAGTAATAATAATAAAATCGTGTTTGTAGTCATATTTTTTTAGTATTCAGTAATCAGTTTTTAGTGATCAGCATTAGAAAATCGAATTATAACAAATGTGTTCTCTTTATTATTATCAGACTATATTTACTGAATACTTAAAACTGAACACTGCAAACTATTAAGTAAGCATTCCTCCACAAACATTAAGGACTTGTCCGGTAATATAACTGCTCATATCTGAAGCTAAGAAAAGACAAGCGTTTGCTACATCTTCAGGGCTTCCGCCACGTTTTAACGGAATCCCTTCTCTCCATCCTTTTACTATATCTTCAGATAATTTTGCTGTCATTTCAGTTTCGATAAACCCTGGTGCGATTGCGTTACAGCGAATATTACGAGAACCTAATTCTAAAGCTACAGATTTTGTAAAACCAATTGCTCCGGCTTTTGAAGCAGCATAGTTTGTCTGTCCGGCATTTCCTGAAACTCCAACTACAGAACTAATATTAATAATAGAACCTGCACGCTGTTTTAAGAAAGTTTTTTGAATTGCTTTTGTCATATTGAAAACTGATTTCAGGTTAACATCAATAACCTGGTCAAAATCAGCTTCAGACATACGCATAAGTAAATTATCTTTTGTGATTCCGGCGTTGTTAATTAAAATATCAACTGTTCCAAAATCTGCTAAAACAGCATCAACAAAAGTCTGCGCTTCATTAAAATCGGCAGCGTTAGATTGGTAACCTTTTGCTTTTACTCCTAAACTATTCAACTCAGCTTCAAGAGCTTCTGCAGATGCAGCAGATGAACTGTATGTAAATGCTACGTTTGCTCCGTGTTTAGCAAAAACTTCTGCAATTCCTTTACCAATTCCGCGGCTGGCGCCAGTAATGATTGCTACTTTTCCTTCTAGTAATTTCATATTAAGGTATTCGTTTTTATTTTTTGAAATACAAATATAGAGTATTTGGGCGTTTAATAAAATTTGTAATACAAAATTTGGTTCAGAATTTTCTTTTTATTGTAAATAAAAAAACAGCTCAATAAATGAGCTGCTCCCTCCAAAATAAAAATCAAAACTAAATTTTTATATATGATTTTGATATGTTATAAAATACATAATTCCAAGAACCACAGCCATAATCAGCATTCTATAAATAGATGCCTGAAACTCTTTTGTTCCTTCTATTTTATCTTTTTTCTTTTGTTTTATAAAACTTGCAATCGCAAAAGGTATACTTATTATAATAGACAAGCATAAATAATATCTTGTATAATCCGGATAAAACCATGATACGGCCTGAAGTATTAAACCCCATAAAAAGAAAATAATATTTATTGGTGTAAGGTACTTTTTCATTGCTTTTTAGAATTTGGTTAGAAAAAAAACAGCTCAAAAAAATTGAGCTGCTTCCTCCAAAATAAAAATTAAAACTAAAAATTACTATAATTGATATGTTGTCATTCTAAAGTTAGTTGTAGGACTTGTAAGCGTATAAATGTTGTTTGAAAACGTAATTTTAAATGCTTCTTTTTTCAAGTAAAGTCCTGCCGTATTGAAGAATTCATCATCAAGTGCTTTTAAGTAAGCCGGAGCCGGGATATAAGCTGATCCATCATCCCATGAATCATGAGTCAGAATAATTCGTTTGTTTGTATCATCTGCACTTGTTGTAAAGTTGTGATAAACACTTGGTTTTCCTCCTGCGAAACGATATTGGATATAGTTACCAAAAGCTGAATTGAAATAAATTTGAATTCTAGTTATTTTTTGATTTGCCGGTAATGTAGCATTTACATTGTCAAATAACGTTTTAAAGTATGCAGAAGTTGTTGGTGCTGTATAAAGATTTGCAGTAATAAAACTTATAACCATTTGCGGCTGACCATTTAAGAAATTTTTATAGTCATCAGTAATGATTAAAGGTTTATTAGAATATTTAATTTCAGCCTTAACTCCACCAGTTCCTGTAGCTGTAAAACTTCCATCAGCATCATTATACACAAAATTTGATAATTTTTGTCCGCCAACTTCTACAGCCGGGCTTACAACAATTCCGGTTGGTGTGTACCCAACTCCCATATTGTAGCTGATAGAATATCCGCTTTCGATAGAATTTGATTCTGCAAAACGAGTTACTTCGCTAAAAGAAAAATCAAATTTGTGCGTTGTCGTACCATCTGTAGTTTCCAGTAATCTAAAAAGCGGTCTTTCATCGCTTCCTATTACGTTTTGCTCCATTACCAGATTCTGAGGCAGTTTTGCCCAATCATCGGCCGTTGCTTTTACAAAACGTATTTCTGTACCGTTTCTGTTTGCTTTAAAAATGATTTCTCCGTTTTCTTGTCCGTAATATAAAAACTGAAAGTCTCCTAAATATCCTTTGGCCCTTAATGCCGGAATTGGATAATTATCTGATTCTGATAAAAGGTGAATTCTGTTTTTTGTTGTAAAGGTTAAACTTACTGTACTTCCAAGCTGTATTGCATATTCACTTTTATATACATCAGTATCTGCATCAAAATCAGAAGCCATTTCTACAGTTCCGTCCTGAGCAAACTTAAACAAGTGTGTGTATCCTCCTAAAACTGTATTATCTGTAAAATAAACCGCCTTCCAGCCAAATTGTGATGAAAGCAGCGCAGTATTAAGTTCAGATTTTTGATTGTTTAAACGTGTTGTAGGCGTTTCGTCAAATAATTGATCGGCATCTGTATTATTGTTACAGGCGCATAAATGCAGTATCAAAATAGCTGCAAATAAATACTTATATATGTTTTTTATTTTCATGATACTTGTTTTAGTTGTTTATTACAGCGGTTGTGTTTTTCTCAGCTTCATCTCTTAAAGCATAAAAGTCCATGTTGAATGCTTCTTTGAAATATTTTACTACAAGAGCTTCTTTTGTTTTTAATGCCTGTAATGCAAACGGACTTTGGATACCAGTTAAAAATGCTTCGTATTGTGCTTTTGTGAAAATTAAAATCATTGAAGCTGTTTCTGCAAAGTCTTCATTAATATTTGATCTTGCATAAGATGTAATAAATCCAATTTCGTTTGATTCCGGAATATCATAATTATACCAGTCTGCCGTATATCCTACAGGTGTTACTGCAGCCCACGCTTTTTCGTCAAAAGGTTTGTTTTGATTCAAAATATGGATGTACTCGTGCTGAATGGTGTGTATAAATTCTGATACGTTTGCACGATCTGACTTGTCTATATAATCTGTTTCAAATAATGTAACACGCTGTCCTCCTTCGGCTATACCCAGGGTTCTTGTTCCTACACTGTTTAAGTTTACTCCTCCAACCAGAACAATTTCTCTTGGTGCAATTTTTTTAACAAAATCTGCCCCGCCAACTGTTGAGTAGCTTTTTAGCCATATTTCTTCAACAATTTCAAGTGCCGGCTGCACTTTATCGATTGTTGGCGGAAATAAATAACGGCTGTTATCTACTGTATTTTGGTTCCATTTGTATTGTACATTAATATTAAAAGGGTTTAAATATGTAGTTGCAATCCAGTTATCTAAGGCCGTTTTTACTGGCTGTGTATAGTCTAACTGGCTTTCTCCCGGCTGATCTTCGCTTCCGCATGAAATTAGAGCTGCCGAAACCATAGCCATAACGATAATTTTATTGTATTTGAATAGTTTCATAAGTTTTTAATTTTAAAGATTATCTAGGATTTAATTCGACACCTGTGTTTGATGCATGCAAAGGAATTTGTATTGCTCTGCGGTTGTCATCTTTTACTAATGTGTTTACCGGTTTGTTTGTTGTTTCGTGGTTAACTACGATGTTAAAACGTTTTACATCAAACCATCTCATTCCTTCATGTATAAAATCCCTGCGTCTTGTTTCTGCAATTGCTTTAATGTAAGATGTCTGTACTGGCGTCATGGTGTAGAACGGTGTGTACTCATCTGCAATTACCGGATATTTTGCTACAACTTTTGCTTCTGTTAATTTGTCTGTTGGCTGATATCCTACAGTTCTTGTTGATAGAAAATATTCTAACTCATCGTTTGCCAGTGCAATTTCTCCTTTCATTACGTGAGCTTCGATTCTGTTTAAGAAAAACTCATCATTGCTTAATAAAACTTCTGCAACATACGGATCCCCAATTCCGGCTGTTACATTTGAATATTTGAAATATTCATAAAATTTAGGAAGAAATACTGTTATACTGCTGTTTGATGAATAAAAATTATAAAGCCACGGTTTATTAAACAAACTTGTTGCTGTACCAAAAATATCCGGATATCTTGCTCCTGAAAGATAAAAACGGTTTGAATAGTATGATCTGCTTACAATTGAATTTGCAGAAACGATTAATAAATTTGTTTCGGCATCACTGCTTGCGTAGGCTAATCTTTGATCAACGGCACTAAGTAAATCATAAGATGCAAAATCTCTTAATTTACCAACTGGTTTTGAACCTAAATCGCTTGTTAATTCAAGTACTCTGTCCCAATCTCCTTTTATTAAATAAAATCTGCTGGCAAAAGCTTTTGAAGCATTTACATTGAAGTGGAATTTTGGCTGTTTGTAATCGTTTGTTACGATTTTTAAACCATCTTCGATATCTTTTTCAATAAAGTCAAAAACTTCTCTTACTGTGTTACGTTTGTATTTTGTTACTAATTCTGTTTCCGGTTTTGTAACGTACGGAATCCCTAAATCTGTTGAAGCTGTAGTAGGATTGTAACGTTTTGACCAAAGTGAAACCAGCATAAAATGAGAATAAGCTCTTGCTATTAAGGCTTCTCCTTTTTGCGGGTTTAAACTCGCCGGGCTTCCTAAGTCTTCAATTGCTTCTAATGCTTTATTGGCATGGGCAATTGCTCTGTAACATGCATCCCAATAGTAAGCCTGAGTATCGATATCTGTTGTTTCTGTTTGAATTTCCCAGTTATAGTTTTGCTCATTTTTTCTTAGTGTTTCTGCCATTCCACTGTCAAAAACATTATCAGACATTGTTTCTGCTATATCAAAATAACTCATTTGCGGATAGGCTTCGACTAATAATTCTGATATTTTTTGAGGTGTGTCAATTTCTGTTCTGTTATCTGGTTTTTCCGAAAGGAAATCATCACAGCTAGTAATACTTATAAGTATTAATAGGGATAAAGCTATTTTTAAGTTTTTCATGTTCTGACTATTATAATGAAAGGTTTAAAGTAAAGGTGTATTGAGATGTTACCGGTAAAGCAACTCCTCCAGAATTACGAAACTCAGGATCCTGACCGTTTAATCTTTTATCAGAGTAAAGTAACCAAGGATTAACTGCAGAACCTTTTAATGTAAAAGTACTTAGTCCCAATTTTTTCTTGAAATCTTTAGGGAATTCCCAGCTTAATGAAATGTTTTTCAAACGAATGAAATCACCATCTGCAATACGAGCATCTGAATAATTATAAGTATTGTAAGCTCTTGCAAGTGTACGCTCTCCACCATAATTAGCATTTAAACGTCTGTCAGCAATAACCGGAATGTTTGTAAAGTTTTCATCTCCAGGGTTAATCCAGCGGTTTGTAAAATCTTTTGTAAATACTGTTAAATCATCATAAGTACTATCATACACAGGGTTTAAACGAACTTTGTTTCCTCCTGACCCAACAAAAAACACATACAATGACCAGTTTTTATAGGTAAATGTATTTGATAAACCTATAGATTTGTTTGGTTCTATCGATCCTTCATATTTAAGATATTTCGTAACATCTAAATTATCCTGAAAGTTAGCATCTGTAATATTATTTTCTGCTCCATCTTGTAAAATAAACGTTGGAAGACCTTGATTGTTTAAACCTGTAAATTGGTAAGAATACAATGAGTTTCTTGGGTGTCCAACTGTGTTTCCTCCGTTTGCATCAATTAAATCAAATGCAGTTGGTGTGTTTTCTAACTTCGTAATTTCCTGGTGGTATACAGAAAAGTTAAGTGTTGTAGACCATTTAAAATCTTTGTTATCAAAGTTTTTAGTTGTAATACCAACCTCTAAACCTTTAGTTTCCATATCGGCATTGTTTCCTTGTCTGATTCTTTGTCCTCCAATTCCTGAAGTAATTACATAATCAACTAAGTCAAATGCTTTACGACGGTAAACATCTGTTGTTAACTGTACTCTGTTATTGAACATTCCAAGATCAAGTCCAATGTTGGTTTCAAATTGTTTCTCCCAAGTTAAATCACTGTTTTGCAGTTCGTCAATTCTAATTCCAGATTCTCTGTCATCAAGATTAAAACGGTCTGTAATATAACTTTTGTAAATTGCCAAAGAGTTTGTTGCCGGCCCAGCAGTTGCAGTTAAACCGTAAGAAGCTCTAAGCGCCAATGTGTTTACTGACTCAACATTTTTCATAAAACTTTCTTCGGCAACATTCCATTTCCCGCTAAAAGTGTATGTTGGTAACCATCTTGATGAATCGCTGTTTCCTTGTCTGTTTGAACCATCATAACGTCCTGTTACAGAAGCTGTATAGCGACGATCGTATGTATATCCTATTTTTCCGAAGAAACCAACTGTTCTTTCTTTTTCTTCATTAAATCCATAATAAGAATCTCCTCCATTGATGATTTTTTCGATGATTCTTGGGTCTGTAAAGGCTGTTAAACCTTTGTCATATTGTAAACCAGCAGCTGTAAATTGATCGCTTGTTCTGTCTACAACTCTCATCTCTGTTCCAAATAAACCTTCTACTTCATGTTTATCGCTGAATACATTTCTATAATTAACACTATTTCTCAGGTTGTAAGATGTCATGTCGTTTGTAAATTTTCTTAAGAAACCTCCATTTGGTAAAACAGAAACTTTTGGTGCTGTTAAATCATTAGGATCTTGGTATAAGAATATATTCTCATCTCTTACAAGTGTGTTTACACCATCTTCTCCGTCTGGAGTTCCGGCTTTATAAGCACCAACTACATTCGAGTTTTCTAAAATTTTATGCTCACGGCTTGTATTTGCGTAACGTGCAGAACCTGTTAGATTATACGTTAAATGCGGTGTAATTTTATAATCAAGATCTAACTGGAAACGGATATCTTTTACTTCGATTTCCATATAATTGTTTGCAAGCTCGTTGATGATATTCATCTTAGCCCAGTTGTTTCTGTAGTATTCTAAGTTACCATTATCATCATAAGGACGTAATGTTCTGCTTGTATTTAAAACATAATTAAATGGGTTAATATCAAAATCACGGGTTACTTTTCCAAAAACTACATCTTTTTCACTTTCGTAACTTCCAGGAGCTCCCTGATCACGAATAGATGCCAATGTAGATAATGTAATATTCAATTTATCGTTTACATAAAATGTTCCTTTAATGTTACTTGAAATTTGTTTTACATCATCGGCAATTGTCCATCCCGGATCTGTATAATATCCTAAAGATGCGTAGAATGTGTTATTTTTTCCTCCGCCAGAAAAACTTAAAGAGTGATTTTGAGTAATAGATGGTCTAAACAAAACGTTGAACCAGTCTGTATTTGCTAATTCGTATTTTTTTAAGAAATTATTACGGCTTACCGGATCATTGTTTACTAAATATCCTCCTGTTTCAGGCACATAAGTATTGATTGCTCTTCCTAAAATGTTGTAAGCGCCGCCATATCTTCCATTTACTGTTGAAGGTAAATCTAAATATCCTTTTTGTTCCATTTCTTTTAAAATACTCATAGATTCCTGAGAATTTAAAATATCATACTGGCTGTAGTTTGGTACCGCTCTAACAGTTTGCTCTAAACCGTAAGTAATTTTTAACGGAGCATCTCTACGTCCTTGTTTTGTTGTTACAACCACAACTCCGTTTAACGATCTTGAACCGTAAATAGAAGTTGCCGATGCATCTTTAAGAATCTCAATACTTTGAATATCGTTTGCGTTTAAACCTGCTACAGATGAACTTAATAATGTTTCTGAGTTTCCAGATGCTAAATCTGCAAATGACATATTGATGATATCTTCCTGAACCACACCATCAATAACCCATAATGGTTTTGTATCTCCAAAAATTGAAGATGATCCACGAACTGTAATTTTTGGAGCTGTACCAAATGTTCCCGTTACGTTTTGTACCGTAACCCCGGCTGCTTTACCTTCGATCATTCTGCTTACATCAACAACGCCGTCTACTTTTAATTCGGCTCCGGAAATTTTGCTGATCGCTCCCGTAAAAGTTCTTTTAGATGTTTTTTCGTAACCTGTTGTAACTACAACTTCTTTTAAGTTTTGTCCTACTTCAGTAAGCACTACGGTTGGCGTAGTGTTTTCAATACCAATTTCTTTCGTATCCATACCTACGTAAGAAATGATAAGTCCAGTTGAATTTGCAGGCATTTCGATAGTAAAATTACCATCAAAATCTGTTAATACAGCTATTTTAGTTCCTTTTGCCATAACTGTAGCACCCGGAAGCGGGCTTCCTGACTGGTCTGTAACTTTACCCTTGATAATTGGACCTGCAGTTAATACTTCAAAAAGTGAATCATGGTTATCTGCATTTGCAAAAGGGACTGCACTGGCAGTTTTTTGCAAAATAATCTGATTGCTTACTTCAGAAAATGTAATATTAAATGGAACCAGGATTCTGCTTAATATACTGGAAAGCGTTTCCTGATTGGCTTCTATACTCACTTTATTACTCAATTGAGGAAGTCTTGAGTTATACGAAAACTTTACATGTGCAGACTTTTCAATTTTAGACAAAGCATTATCAAGAGTCAAATTTTCAACTGTAATTGTAACTTTGGTATCTAATTTTTTTTGCCCATTTACATTATTTGCCACTGCAAAGCTTGAAAACACAAGTGCTAAGACAAACTGAAATAGTGTTATTTTCATGATTCTATGGAGTAATCGTTGTTTAACAACTGGTTTTTTCATAATTTTGATTTGTTTTGATTAATACTGATTCGAGTGTATTTTAAGAAACGTATGAATTACTCTTTACAGAGAGCAATTCGATTTAATGAAGTGTCGATAATGTTACAGCATTTCGGCACTTTTTTTATGGTATTCTTTTTACATAGGCATTTAATTATTTCTGGTTGAGTTTAGTTTTTGGTTATTATTTTGGTGAAATAAATTACATTCCAATAAAAAATTGAAAGGCTTTACTTCGAAAATTTAATTAGTAAAAACAAGAGTATTTTTGGTGCAATTACAGTTACACTAAAAAATTAATTACAACCGTCTGAGGTAATAATTATTTGATTCCCATTCATTTCAAAACTGGTATTATTACCTATGCTTTTACAGACAATTTTTAGTTTCTCTGTTAAAGGCTGGTCACTTAATGATGTTGTTAAGTGGCAGTCTGTTAATTTATTTTTTGGGTAATCGATATTTACTAAGTAAGCCTGCTCTATTGTTTCAAAAATCTGCGAAACAGGAATATCATTAAATTCAAAACTCAACTGTTCTATATTCCCAATACTTTGAGCTAAAGCTGCATCCTGAGTAATATTTGTAATTTTATTAAACTTTAAGTCGCTTCGCAAAAATCGTAACGCCTGATTAGGCAGTAACACGATTTCTTCTTTATCAGATCTGGAAACAAGATCGTTTGATTTTACCTTAACTTTACCGGTGCGAACAAGAATTTCTACATCAGGCTGGTCAGAATAAGCTTTAACTCTAAAACTAGTTCCTACAACCTTCGTAACAATTTCATTTGCGTAAACGAAGAAAGGTTTTTGGGGATTTTTACTAATTTCAAAGAAACCTTCGCCGGATAAATACACCTTCCTTTCGTTTCCGGTAAAGATTTTAGGGTAACTTAATTTACTGTTGGGCTGCAGTAATACAGAACTGCCGTCTGATAAAGTAATAATTTGAGGCTTGTCAGAATTATTAGTCTGCTCAACTAATCCTTCATTGTTTTCGTAAATAAGTTCATTATACGTTACAACTGTGCTTTCATTTTTAAAATAACTATTATAAAACCACACTGCCATAAAAGCAAAAAACAATGCCGCCGCTGCGCCAGACAAAAATTGTCTACGTAAAAACTTAACTTTTAAATTCTGTAAAGTTTTTTGATTTTCTTTATCCCGCACTTTTATCCAGGTATTGTGCAGCGCCCTGTGAATATCAGAGCTTGAAAGATTGTTTTCAGGAACTTTCATTGCCAGAAGCAGTAATCGTGCATCTTCAACTAATTTAGCACGCTGAAGGCTTTCTAAAGTCCATTCTTCCCAGCCATCTTCATCGATTTTAAACAAAACCCACGACTTGAATGATTCGTCAGATAAAAAATCTTCTATTTCGGTATATTTATTACGTTTTTGCATCTAAAAATAAGGTTACAAAAACATAGAGGACAGTTTTTTTATTTTATACTCACTAAATTAAGATTTTTTTTAAGTTTTTTTAACCTTTTTTTAAAGAGTACCTGAGAATAGCAGCATTATTAAGGAAAAACTACCTTTCCATTCTTTACGAAGAGTAAGTAATCCGCGGTGCAGTAAATTACTTGCTGATTGATAATTGACATCCAGCATTTCTGCAATTTGTTCTACAGATAAGCCCTGATGATAGCGTAAATAAAGTGCTTCTTTTTGCCTTGCAGGTAATTCGTTTAATAATTTATTTAAGTATATTACTTTTTCTTTTGCAGCATAATCATCGTCCAAAAGTTCGTTTTCTACAGAAAATTCTAAAAGAAAAGCAATAGCATCTGTAGTGGCAGTTTTTCTAAAAATATGATCTCGTTCATACAAACGAGCAATTCTCTTTCGAACGCTGGAAAATAAATAGGATTTTACAACTACAGATTCCTGCAGTGAATTACGATATACCCAAATATCTGTAAAAACATCCTGAATACAATCCTGAACTTTTTCGGCATATGGAGAAAGGGAATTTCCATAATTTACAAGATCACTATAGTATCTTTCGAATAATAACGAAAATGATTTTTCATCTCCAATTATTAAATTATTCCAAAGTGTATTATCATCAACAGCACTAACTGGCAGGATTCGGGTTTTCATATTTTGGGACTTATCGTTCTTCTGTAAGACAATATTCTTTAATGCAGAGAATACATTATTTTAACATTATCATTTACTTTTGTTCGATAAATATATAAAAGCAAAAATTTAAAACCAATTATTTTACACAAAAGAGACAGTTTTCTAATATAGAAAACTGTCTCTTTTGGCTGGTATAACTGGGTTCTTAAGGAAATGTTAAAATTAT
The DNA here is from genome assembly GCF_021245985.1 of Flavobacterium soyae. Lineage (GTDB taxonomy): Bacteria > Bacteroidota > Bacteroidia > Flavobacteriales > Flavobacteriaceae > Flavobacterium > Flavobacterium soyae. Next base: position 196,710 of record NZ_JAJQXA010000002.1, read on the forward strand.
TTTTAAATTAAAACAACCATAATACTTATCAGATTTTACTTGCTTATTTGTACTTAATTTTATTCCCCTTCTCAACCGTTTTCTTAATTTAAGCAAAAAAAAAAGCCCTGCATCTTGCAGGGCTCTTACTATTTTTGATAATGCTTTTTAGCTTTTAGAAAGCCACATTCCATCTAGGTAATTTTGCATTTTCATCTAAGAAATTTTGCAAAACCTGCCCTTCAACTGAAGTTGGTATTGCTTTTACATCTGTATTAAAAGTTTCGTACCAAACTACTTCAAGAACAGAAATATTCTCCAATTTCATTTGTGCCGGCCATGAATATTTTCTACCTGTTTTAGCAAACTGATGTCCGTTTACGATTTTATCGTATAATCCGCCGTTTTTGCTTTTAAGAGTTCCATCATTTTGAACAGTTCCTGTAGAACCTACCATGATTAATTCTTTTACATCTCCGTCGATTTCATAAACTACAAAAATTCCAGCGCTTCCTTCCGGAGCGTTGCAAACTTCTTCTAGACTATCATTTACAGTAAAAGTAAAACTATTACTTGCTTTAAACTTTTCTAATTCTTTACTCATATTTCTTTTTTTAGTTTCTAAGATACTGAGGTACTAAGATTCTAAGTTTTTTTCTATTAACGCCTCAGTCTTTAAAATGTAAAAAAGTCTCAACAAAATATTGAGACTTTTTTGGAATTTATTATTTTAATAATTGGAATTTATCCAAGTACTTCTTTTACTTTTTTACCAATTTCAGCTGGTGAATCAACAACGTAAATTCCGTTGTCTCTCATAATTTGTTTTTTAGCAGCAGCTGTATCGTCAGAACCACCAACAATAGCACCTGCGTGACCCATCGTTCTACCAGCTGGAGCAGTTTCTCCGGCGATAAAACCAATAACTGGTTTACGGTTACCATCAGCTTTTACCCATCTTGCAGCATCAGCTTCTAATTGACCTCCAATTTCACCAATCATAATGATTGCTTCAGTTTCAGGATCGTTCATTAATAATTCAACAGCTTCTTTAGTTGTAGTTCCAATGATTGGATCTCCACCAATACCAATAGCTGTAGTGATTCCTAAACCTTGTTTTACAACCTGGTCAGCAGCTTCGTAAGTTAAAGTTCCAGATTTAGAAACGATACCAACTGTTCCTTTTTTGAAAACGAAACCTGGCATGATACCAACTTTAGCTTCTCCCGGAGTAATAACACCCGGACAGTTTGGACCAATTAATCTAGAATTTCTTTCTTTAACATAATTATTTGCTTTAATCATATCTGCTACAGGAATTCCTTCTGTAATAGCAATAATTACTTTAATTCCGGCATCAGCAGCTTCCATAATTGCATCAGCAGCAAAAGCTGGCGGAACAAAAATGATAGAAGTATCAGCTCCGGCTTGATCTACAGCATCTTTTACTGTATTAAAAACCGGGCGGTCTAAATGACTTGTTCCTCCTTTTCCCGGAGTAACACCACCAACAACATTAGTACCGTACTCAATCATTTGAGAAGCGTGGAAAGTACCTTCGCTTCCTGTAAATCCCTGAACAATTATTTTGGAATCTTTATTAACTAAAACACTCATGATATATATTTTATGTAGTTTTTAAAATTGTGTTGCAAAAATAAGGTTTTGTAATGTAATTTGCCTCTTTTATTATCAAAAAAATATTAAGAAAATTGACTCATTTGATAACCTCTATAAAGCTTATCGTCTTTTATTTGCCAAATCGTTGCAAAATGCGCCAATAACATTTCCTCTCGCGGGTTCTCGATTGTTTTTACATAATGAGAATAACGTACTGAAACTAAGTCATCTTCGGCAAGAATGTGGCTTATTCTAACTTTAGAACGCACATAAGCCCTGCTGAGTTCATTTGTCAGTTCAACTATGGCATTATAATCCAACTGAATAAAACCTTTACTGCTGTTCCATTCAATGATTACTTCAGGATGCAGATAAGTTTTTAAAATTTCACTATCAATTAAGGCATCCGACTTATAAAATTTTTGAACAAACTCTTTTATAGACATATTACTTCAATTTATTTAGAATTTCAGGAATCTTTTTGATATTGGCTAATTGTTTTAACTTTTCTCTTGATTCTTCGATTGGAGTTCCAAAATATGATTTTCCTCCTTCAACCGATTTTGTAACTCCGGTTTGTCCCATAATAACAGCCTTCGCTCCTATCGTAATACCACTGGTTGTACCAACTTGTCCCCAAATTGTAACTTCATCTTCAATAACAACACAGCCTGCAATACCAGTCTGCGAGGCAATTAAACATTTTTTCCCTATAACAGAATCATGTCCAACATGCACTTGATTGTCGATTTTTGTACCTTCCTTAATTGTAGTGTCTCCGGTAACTCCTTTATCAATTGTACAAAGTGCACCAATTCCAACATTGTCTTCAATTACCACTCTTCCGCCAGAAATTAACTGATCGAAACCTTCCGGACGTTTTTTATAATAGAAAGCATCTGCTCCTAAAATAGTTCCGGCATGAATAATAACATTATCACCAATAATCGTATGATCGTAAATAGAAACGTTTGAGTGAATCAAACAGTTCTTTCCTATTTTAACATGATTACCAACAAAACTATTAGGCTGGATTACAGTCCCTTCCCCAATACTAGCTGAAGATGAAATCGCAGCATTTGCAAATTGAAATGGTTTAAAATGTCTGGTTAAAGTATTAAAATCCCTGAAAGGATCATCAGAAATTAAAAGAGCTTTACCTTCCGGGCATTCAACCTTTTTGTTTATTAAAACAATTGTTGCTGCAGATTGTAAAGCTTTGTCATAATATTTTGGGTGGTCAACAAAAACAATGTCACCTGGTTCTACAACATGAATTTCGTTCATGCCTAAAACCTCAAAGTTTTTGTCGCCAATAAATTCGCAGTTAAGCAAATTTGCAATTTCTTCTAAAGAGTGAACTTTTGGAAATTTCATATATTTTAATTAGAAAATTTGTCAATTAGAGAATGTGTCAATTAGAAAATGAGTCAGTTAGAAATGAATGTTCAAATTGTCGATTCACACATTATCTAATTGACTCATTGACAAATTATCTTAATTAATAAACTACTCTTTTACACGCTCCATGTAAGAACCTGAAGCTGTATCGATTTTAATTTTATCACCTTCGTTGATGAACAACGGAACGTTTACAGATGCACCAGTTTCTACAGTAGCATTTTTTGTAGCGTTTGTAGCTGTATTTCCTTTTACTCCCGGCTCAGCGTAAGTAACTTCAAGAATTACAGATGCAGGCATATCTACAGATAATGGTAAATCAGTTTCAGTATTAATCTGAACCATTACATTTGTTCCTTCTTTTAATAAATCCGGAGCATCTAAGATATTTTTGTTTAAAGAAATCTGCTCAAAAGTTTCAGCATTCATAAAGTGGAATTCATCACCTTCTGGATATAAAAACTGGAATGTATGTGTTTCAACTCTAATAACGTCAATTTTATGACCAGCAGAAAAAGTATTATCTAATACTTTACCTGAAGTTAAACTTTTTAATTTTGTTCTTACGAAAGCTGGACCTTTTCCTGGTTTAACGTGAAGAAATTCAATAATTTTATAGATATCGTGATTAAATTTAATACACAATCCGTTTCTAATATCTGATGTAGATGCCATTTGTTTTTTATTTTAGATTTTTGAATGTAGATTTTAGATTTTAGATTTTTAAAAACTGATCTACATATTTTTTATAATGTTTTAATGCTTAATTAATTTTATAATGTTTAGAAATCTAAAATCAGAAATCTAAACTCTAAAATTAATAATTCCCTGAATAACCTTTCATAATTCCTCGTGATGAATTTCTAATAAAATCAAGAATTTCATCTCTCTCAGGAGTTGCTTCCATTTCTGCTTCAATGATACTTAAAGCTTGTGTTGTATTGTAATTCTTTTGATATAAAATTCTGTAAATTTCCTGAATTTCTCTAATTTTTTCAGTACTAAATCCTCTTCTTCTTAAACCAACTGAATTGATACCAACATAGGATAATGGTTCTTTAGCTGCTTTTGTATAAGGAGGAACATCTTTTCTTACCAAAGATCCTCCAGAAATCATGGCGTGATCTCCAATATGAATAAATTGATGAATCGCCGCCAAACCGCCAATTACGGCATGATTACCAACAACTACGTGACCTGCCAAAGCAACACCATTTACAATAATGGCATTATTACCAATCTCGCAATCGTGTGCAATGTGGGCATAAGCCATAACTAAACAATTGTTTCCAAGAATAGTTTGTCCAGAAGCAACAGTACCTCTATTGATAGTAACACATTCTCTAATAGTACAATTGTCTCCAATTATAGCAAGAGAATCTTCTCCGCCAAATTTTAAATCCTGTGGCACTGCAGAAATTACCGCCCCCGGAAAAATATTGCAATTTTTACCAATTCGAGCGCCTTCCATAATGGTCACATTTGAACCAATCCAAGTACCATCTCCAATAACAACATTATTGTGAATTGTTGTAAAAGGCTCAATTACAACATTTTTGGCGATTTTAGCGCCTGGATGAACATATGCTAATGGTTGATTCATCTATATTTTATATTTTAATTAAAATAGTCTAATTTTTAGGGCAACAAACCTAAACAATAAATTTGATTAATTATTGTTTTCTTGCAATTTGTGCCATTAATTCTGCCTCAGTCACTAATTTTCCGTTTGCGTAGGCATTTGCCTGCATATGACAGATTCCTCTTCTGATAGGAGAAATCAACTCACATTTAAAAATTAAGGTATCACCCGGCAATACTTTGTGTTTGAATTTAACATTGTCAATTTTCATGAAATATGTCAAATAATTTTCAGGGTCCGGAACAGTACTTAAAACTAAAATTCCGCCTGTTTGTGCCATTGCTTCAACAATTAAAACTCCCGGCATAACTGGAGCCTCAGGAAAATGTCCTACGAAGAAATTCTCATTCATAGTAACATTTTTTAAACCAACCACATGGCGATCAGACATTTCGATAATTCTGTCGATCAACAAAAATGGAGGTCTGTGAGGAAGCATTGACATAATTTTATGAATATCCATCAATGGTTCCTGGTTTAAATCATAAACCGGAACATGATTTCTCTGCTCTATTTTAATTATTTTTGCCAGTTTTTTAGCAAACTGGGTGTTTACAAAGTGACCTGGTTTATTTGCAATGATTTTTCCTTGAATACGAACTCCAATAAGAGACAAATCTCCAATAACATCAAGTAATTTGTGTCTTGCAGCTTCATTTGGATAATGCAATGTAAGGTTATCTAAAACTCCGTTTGGTTTAACAGAAATTTCCTCTTTACCAAAAGCTTTCTTTAAATTAACCATTGTAGACTCAGAAATTTCTTTGTCTACATAAACAATAGCATTATTCAAATCACCACCTTTAATCAGCCCATTTTCTAATAAAGACTCTAATTCGTGTAAAAAGCTAAAAGTTCTTGAGCTTGCAATTTCTTCTTTAAAATCAGCAATACTTTTAAGCGTAGCGTTTTGAGTGCCTAAAACTTTTGTACCAAAATCTACCATTGTAGTTACCTGATACTCATCACTTGGCATAACAAGGATTTCGCTTCCTGTTGCTTCATCAGTAAACGAAATAACTTCTTTTACGACATAAACATTACGGCTTGCGTCTTGTTCTTCGATTCCTGCTTTTTCTATTGCTTCAACAAAATATTTTGATGAACCATCCATAATAGGAAGTTCAGAGGCATCCAATTCAATAATAATATTATCCAAATCACAGCCAACTACTGCCGCTAAAACGTGCTCAGGAGTTTGTATTTTAACACCTAATTTTTCTAAATTAGTTCCTCTTTGCGTATTAACAACATAATTAGCGTCAGCCTCAATGACTGGCTGGCCTTGCAAATCTACTCTGACAAAAGTGAAACCATTATTAATTGGAGCAGGTTTAAAAGTCATTGTAACTTCTTTACCAGTATGTAATCCAACTCCTGTTAGTGAAATTTCATTTTTGATGGTCTTCTGTTTAACCATTATTTCCATTTTTTGGGTTTATTATTTGTTTTTTTATTTCTTCAACTTCGGCAACTATCTTAGGAAGATTTTTGAAATGAACATACGATTTGTTAAAATCAGTATATCCAAGTGATGGCGTTCCCTGCAGAATTTCATCATCTTTAATATTTCTCGCTACTCCGGACTGTGCCTGAAGTCTCACGTTATTTCCTATTGTTAAGTGTCCTGCGATACCAACTTGTCCGCCAATCATACAGTTTTCGCCAATTTTAGTAGAACCTGCAACACCACTCTGCGCAGCAATTACAGTATTTTTACCAATTTCAACATTATGGGCGATTTGAATTTGATTGTCTAATTTAACTCCTTGTCTAATAATTGTAGAACCCAGAGTTGCCCTGTCAATTGTAGTATTTGCACCAATATCTACATTATCTTCGATAATCACGTTACCTATTTGCGGCACTTTACTATAAACCCCTTCTTCATTTGGCACAAAACCAAAACCGTCTGCACCTATAATAGTACCTGAATGTATCGTACAATTATTACCAATTATAGTTTCTGAATAAATTTTTGCACCGGCAAAAATAAACACATTATCACCAATAACAACATTATCACCAATAAAACTGTTTGGGTAAATTTTTACATTATTTCCTAAAACTACATTTTGTCCTATATAACTAAAGCTTCCTAAATACAGGTTTTCACCATGTTTAGTTCCTTCAGACATAAAAGACTGTGGTTCAATTCCGTTTTTATTCAATTTTACCTGATTGTAAAAATGTAATAATTTAGAAAAAGAAGCATACGCGTCTTCAACCTTTATTAATGTAGTAGTTATTTCCTGTTCAGGTATAAAGCTGTCGTTAACAATGGTAACGGTTGCTTTTGTGGTATATATATAGTTGATATATTTCGGATTAGCCAAAAAAGTAAGAGATCCTTCCTCCCCTTCTTCTATTTTAGAAAGTCGAGAAACTTCGGCATTGGGATTCCCAACAACTTCTCCTTCTAAAATTCCTGCTATTTGTTCTGCTGTAAATTTCATTGCGACAAAAATATAAAAAATAGATTTTAAATGTTAATTTTAGATAAGTTGTTTTGGAAAACAGATATAATATTTTGTCACCAATTTAGATAACGATTTCAGATTCAACTGATCAGAAGCTTCAACAACATCCTCAATTGTTTTATCTTTTTTCAAAATTCGTATTGGTTCGGCAGCTTTACTATAAGCCTGATTCTTAATTTTACCTCTAAAAATAAAATAACCGGCGTCTAAGGCCGATATATTATGCGTTTCTGCAAATTCTTCTTTTAAAGATTGGGATTCTTCCATCGGAATTTTGTCTGCACTAAGTTTAATCTTTAATAAGTCTCTGTTAATGATCATTTTACTTAAAGTAGAAAGTATAAAATCATTATGCCTCTGCCATGCTTTTAAAGCACTGATAATATCAAAATCATCTAACTGGGAAAATAAATCCAGTTTTTCGGCATCAAAATCTTCAAGATTAATTTTGTTTTGCATAAAATACAAAAGTGGTTCACTGCAAGGAAGTTTAGCTCCTTTTAAAGTCAATTCTTTAGCTCGTTTCAACGCCTTCATTAAGATTAACTCGGCAACCAGACTCGTTTTATGCAAATAAGCCTGCCAGTACATTAATCTTCGCGAAAGCAGAAATTTCTCTACAGAATAAATACCTTTTTCCTCAATCACCAAAACGTCGTCAACCACATTCATCATCTGGATTAAACGTTCTGAATTTACATTTCCTTCTGCAACCCCGGTATAAAAACTATCTCTTTTAAGATAATCCATTCTGTCCATATCTAATTGACTTGAAATCAATTGCAGCATGAATTTCCTATGATATTCGCCCTTAAAAACCTGAATCGCCAGACTTAATCTACCATCAAATTCATCATTAAGCCTGTTCATAAACAATAATGAAATAGCTTCGTGATTTACATCTTCAACAATACTTTTTTCCATAGCATGCGAAAACGGCCCATGCCCAATATCATGCAGTAAAATAGCAATTAATAAAGCACACTCTTCCTCATTTGAAATGGCAACACCTTTAAAACGAAGACCTTCAACTGCTTTCTGCATTAAATGCATACAGCCCAAAGCATGATGAAAACGGGTGTGATTTGCTCCCGGATAAACTAAATACGATAATCCCATTTGTGAAATACGTCGCAAACGCTGAAAATAAGGGTGTTGAATTAGGTCGTAGATTAGTTCGTTCGGTATTGTTATAAACCCGTAAATTGGGTCATTGAATATTTTTAATTTGTTAATTTGAGTCACTCGTTGGTTATTTTTTGGTCAACAAATATAAGTAAATAAGTATAAATTCATTTTAGTTTTTAACTTAAAAAACAGATATTTATCATAAGTATTTTCTTAAACATTAAAAAGACGCAAAAAATAATTTTAAATAAATTTCAATTTGTCACCCCTAATTTTATACTATTTTTAATACTTTTTAAGTTCTATACTTTTAAATTGCATTAAAATTAAAACTGTTTATGGATAAGATTAAAATACTTTGGGTCGATGATGAAATTGATCTTTTAAAGCCACATATATTATTTCTCGAAAAAAAGAATTACGAAGTTACAACAAGCAACAACGGCCTTGATGCCATTGCTTTGTTTGAAGAAGAAAATTTCGATATTGTTTTCCTTGATGAAAATATGCCGGGAATGAGCGGACTTGAAACCCTTTCTGAAATGAAGGAGAAAAAATCGGCCATCCCGATGATTATGATTACCAAAAGTGAGGAAGAATATATAATGGAAGAAGCAATTGGTTCTAAAATTGCCGATTATCTGATAAAACCAGTAAATCCAAATCAGATTTTATTGAGTTTGAAGAAAAATCTGGATGATTCAAGACTAATTTCAGAAAAAACGACGCTCGATTATCAGAAAGAATTTCGCAAAATTTCAATGGAATTAGCGATGGTTAATTCATATGAAGACTGGGTTGAATTGTATAAAAAACTGCTTTTCTGGGAATTAAAACTAGAAAACATCAACGATCAGGCAATGGTCGAAATCCTTGAATCTCAAAAGGTTGAAGCCAATTCTCAATTCGGAAAATATATTGAAAGAAATTATGAAGACTGGTTTGCACCAAAAGCAGATAAACCAATTCAGTCACACAATTTATTCAAAGAATTAGTAGTTCCTGAAATTAAAAAGAAAGACAAACCAATCTTGTTTGTTGTAATTGATAACCTTCGCTACGATCAATGGAAATCTTTTGAAACCGTAATTTCTAATTACTATAAATTAGAAAAAGAAGTTCCGTATTTCTCTATTCTTCCAACCGCTACACAATATGCCAGAAATGCTATTTTTTCAGGTTTAATGCCTTTGGATATGGAAAAACAATTTCCGCAATATTGGAAAAATGACGTAGAAGACGGAGGAAAAAATCTTTACGAAGCTGAATTTCTTTCGGCACAAATAAAACGTTTGGGATTAAATATTAAAGAAGATTACTTCAAAATAACCAATTATTCCGGCGGTAAAAAACTGGCAGAAAACTTTAAAGCCTTAAAAGGAAATGATTTAGTAACCGTTGTATACAATTTCGTTGATATGCTTTCGCACGCTAAAACCGAAATGGAAGTCGTAAAAGAATTAGCTTCTGATGATAAAGCGTATCGTTCATTAACCTTAAGCTGGTTTAAAAATTCTCCATTACTGGAAATCATTCAGCAGGCACAGCTTTTAGGTTTCAAATTGATTTTAACCACAGACCACGGAACAATTAATGTAAAAAATCCGTCGAAAGTTGTGGGAGATAAAAATACAAGTTTAAATTTGCGCTACAAAACAGGCCGCAGTTTAACATACGAACAAAAAGACGTTTATGTAGTTAAAGAACCTAAAACAATTGGTTTACCTGCAATAAATATGAGTAGTTCGTTTATTTTTGCCAAAAATGATTTTTTCCTGGCTTACGTAAACAACTATAACCATTATGTAAGTTATTACAAAAATACATACCAACATGGCGGAATTTCGTTAGAAGAAATGATTATTCCGTTCTTGGTATTTAACCCAAAATAAAGTTTTCAGTCTCGGTTTTCAATGAGAACTTGAAATTGATTTAAAATATATTTTGCCACAGATTAAAAAGATTAACACAGATTAAGAAATCCTTAAAATCCTTTTAATCTGTGGCAAAAAATAATTTCGCTTTCGCAGAAGATAATTTAAATAAAAAGTTTACAGCCGCAGTTGACAGTTTTCAGACTAAAACTGCAAACTGCGACTGCGACTAAAATAAATAAAACATAAAAATGACTATCGTTTTTTCATTAGATCAAATTCAGGAAGCTGCACAGCAGATTTTAGATTCAAACCCTAAAAAAATTATCCTTTTTAATGGAGAAATGGGCGTTGGAAAAACTACTTTAATTAAGCAGTTATGCAAAAGTTTAGGAGTTCAGGATGCTACCAGCAGCCCTACTTTTTCTTTAGTAAATGAATATAATACTTCTAATAATCAAACCGTTTATCATTTTGATTTCTACCGATTAAATAAAGAAACCGAAGCGCTCGATATGGGCGTCGATGATTATTTATATTCAGGAAACTGGTGTTTTATAGAGTGGTCTGAAAAAATAGCGAACCTGCTTCCAGAAGAATATTCTACAATTAATATTGAATTATTGGCAGATGGAAAAAGAGAATTAAAATTAGCCTAAAAAACTTTGCGAACCTCTGTGATTTTTTTGCGAATCTCTGCGGTAAAAATTTACACAGAGAGACACAAAAAATAACTTAACATTAGGACTTTACTATTAGCAGAATTTTTGCACTAATTTTAAAACTTTTTACGTAATTTGTACCCTTAATATTTTGCACAATCCATGTCAATTACCTTAACTCCATTTACAAAACAACAATTGCTTCCGCAAGAAGAAAAACTTGAGGTTGGTCGTTTTAAAAGAGAACTTTTCATAGGAATTCCTAAGGAAACAAGCTATCAGGAACGTCGTATCTGTTTGACTCCCGATGCCGTAAATTCCCTTACTTATGAAGGTCACCGTGTTATGATTGAATCTGGAGCAGGAGAAAGTTCAAGTTATACCGATAAGGAATATTCAGATGCCGGTGCAGAAATTACAAAAGATACCAAAAGAGTTTTCGGCTGTCCGCTTCTACTAAAGGTAGAACCGCCAACGTTAACTGAAATTGAAATGATAAATCCGGAAACTACAATCATTTCGGCTATTCAGTTAAAAACCAAAAAGAAAGCTTACTTTGAAGCTTTGGCACAAAAAAAAATTACAGCTTTAGCTTTTGAATATATTAAAGATGAGGATGGTTCTTATCCTGCCGTGAAATCTCTAAGCGAAATCGCAGGTACTGCTTCCATTCTTATTGCTGCCGAATTAATGATTACAGATGAATTTGGAAAAGGACTTTTATTCGGAAATATTACCGGCGTCCCTCCTACAGAAGTTGTGATTCTTGGAGCCGGAACGGTTGGTGAATTTGCTGCAAAAACTGCAATTGGATTGGGTGCAAATGTAAAAGTTTTCGATAACTCAATTACTAAATTACGCCGTTTACAAAATAATTTAAGCCAAAGGATTTTTACTTCTACCATTCAGCAGAAAGCGTTATTAAAATCATTAAGACGCTGTGATGTCGCAATTGGTGCAATGCGCGGCAAAGAACGCTGCCCAATTATAGTTACCGAAACTATGGTCGAACACATGAAAAAAGGTGCAGTAATAGTTGACGTAAGTATTGATACCGGAGGTTGTTTTGAAACTTCGGAAGTAACGACCCACGAAAAGCCAACATTCATTAAAAATAATGTTTTGCACTATTGTGTACCCAATATACCTTCACGTTATTCTAAAACTGCTTCATTATCAATTAGTAACATGCTAACACCTTACCTGCATCAGATAGCCGAAGATGGTGGTTTAGAAAGTGCTATTCGTTGCAATAAAGGACTTAAAAACGGAATTTATTTATATCACGGAATTCTAACAAATAAAGCCATTGGCGACTGGTTCGACCTGCCAGACAACGATATTAATTTACTTGTATTTTAAAGGAACTTTAATGTACCTTTGCAAAAATTTTATTTCATGAAGTTCGTACACCGTTTTGCCTATTATTTGATTGGATTAATTATGGGATGCTTTTTTGTAGCCCTTGTATTTAGTGGTAAAGACACTCGCTGCAATTATTTTCCAAATGCCAGAGTTTTAAACAATCTAAGAACAAAGCCTTTTGAATATTCAGATAAAGCAATTCAGACTTTAAACGAAAAATGGATTGATACTGCCGATATCAAAAGTACTTTAACTTACGGAGATGTTGATTTTGACCAAAGTAATGTTCCCTTCAACAAAGGAAAATTATATATCATTGAAGGAAAAACAGTTAAAAATCAAGAGATTATATTAAAAGTAGTGAACTACGAAAACAAAGCTGTTTTAGAGGAAATTATTAAAAAATAGCCCTGTTTTTTCATTTCGAGGAACGAAAATTCGACAATGATTGGCGACATTCTATACGGAATTACTGGTGCGATTTCTCGTTCCTCGAAATGACAAATAAAACTTTTTTACCACTCAATTTCCTTAAGCCCTTTTGATTTCAAGAAAGCATTTGTCTGGCTGAAATGTTTGTTTCCAAACCAAAATCCTCTATTGGCACTTAAAGGAGATGGATGTCCTGATTTTAAAATATGATGTTTAGAAGCGTCGATCAAACCTGCTTTCTTTTGAGCAAAACCGCCCCAAAGTAAAAACACAACATTTTCAGATTCGGCAGAAATTTGTTTAATAACAGCATCAGTAAATTTTTCCCAGCCTTTTCCTTGATGGCTTCCGGCTTCAGATTGACGAACAGTTAAAGTAGCATTTAAAAGAAAAACACCCTGATCTGCCCAGCGTTCTAAATTGCCCGTTTTTGGTAACGGTTTACCTAAATCAGTTTCAATTTCTTTGAAAATATTATATAAAGATGGAGGAAACGGAATTCCGTCATTTACAGAAAAACACAAACCATTTGCCTGATTAGGTCCGTGATAAGGATCCTGTCCGATAATAACCACTTTTACCTGATCAAAATGACAATGATCAAAAGCAGAAAAAATCTGGCTTCCTTTTGGATAACAAACCTTCGTTGAATATTCTGATTTTACAAAATCGATTAATTCATTGAAATAAGATTTTTCAAATTCTGCATTTAAAACTGGCTTCCAGGAAGAATGCATTTTTACGTCCATAATTTTTTTTATGCGAATTTCAGAAATTTTTAAGTTAAATCATACTTTAACAAACAATAAAATTACACTATAACTTTACAGTATTCAATGATACTATTTTTGTATTTTTGCCTGTACTTTCTTAAAGAAATTAAATGATTAGTATTACCGAAAAAACATTACAAGACTTACAATTTCCAACAGTTCTCGAAACCATTTCGGCTGGCTGTAATACAGATATTGGAAAAGAAAAAGCTTTACAAATAACACCATTCAGAGATAAAGAAACCTTAATGCAGTCTTTAATGCAGACTTCAGAATATGTTTCGTCTTTTGAAAATAACAACGCAATTCCAAATCATGGATTTGACGCTATAACGCACGAAATTAAGTTTTTAGCAATTGAAGACAGTTTTCTTGAAGTAGGCAGTTTTAGAAAAATTGCGAATCTTTCTTCAACAACGAATTTTTTATTAAACTTCCTGAGAAAGTTTGACGATTATTATCCAAACTTAAATGCAAGAGCTTCTCGTGTAGAATTAACAAAAGACATCATAACTCATATTGATGCAATTGTTGATAAATACGGAGAAATTAAAGACAATGCCTCTCCCGCACTTTTGAGTATTCGTCAGAATATGAATTTAGTTCGCGGAAAAGTAAACCAAAGTTTTGGTGTAGCTTTAACGCAATATAATGGTTTAGGATATTTGGATGATATCAAAGAAAGTTTTGTTCAAAACCGACGTGTTTTGGCTGTACTTGCTATGTACAGACGTAAGGTAAAAGGCTCAATTTTAGGAAGTTCAAAAACCGGAAGCATTGCTTACATTGAACCAGAAGCAACTTTAAAATATTCAAGAGAATTAGCAAATCTTGAATATGAAGAGAAAGAAGAAATTACGAGAATTTTAAAGAATTTATCGAATATAATTCGTCCGTATTTACCTTTACTAATTGAATATCAAGACTTTTTAAGTGATATTGATGTCGTTGCCGGAAAAGCTAAATATGCAAATCGAATCAACGGAATTTTGCCGACAATTACAGAAGAAAGAAGATTATTTTTTAGAGAAGCGTATCATCCTATTTTGTATTTGAACAACAAACAAAAAAATGAAGTTACGCATCCGCAGACAATTGAGTTAAAACAAGAAAACAGAATTATTGTAATTTCTGGACCAAATGCCGGAGGAAAAACAATTTCCTTAAAAACTGTTGGTTTGTTACAATTGATGTTACAATCAGGAATATTGATTCCGGTTCATGAACGAAGCGAAACTTTCTTGTTTGACAGAATTCTAACAGATATTGGAGACAATCAATCTATTGAAAATCATTTAAGTACATATAGTTATCGTTTAAAAAACATGAATTATTTCTTGAAGAAATGCAACAAGAAAACCATGTTTTTAATTGATGAATTTGGTACCGGCTCTGATCCAGAATTGGGTGGAGCTTTAGCTGAAATTTTCCTGGAAGAATTTTATCACCGTGAAGCTTTCGGGATTATTACAACGCATTATTCAAACTTAAAAATTCTGGCTAACGAACTGCCTTTTGCAACAAATGCAAATATGATGTTTGACGAAAAGTCTTTAGAACCAATGTATAAATTGGCTTTAGGACAAGCAGGAAGTTCGTTTACATTTGAGGTTGCACAAAAAAATGGAATTCCGTTTGGATTAATTAATCGTGCGAAAAAGAAAATCGAAGTTGGAAAAGTTCGTTTTGATAAAACCATTGCAACGCTTCAGAAAGAAAGATCGAAGCTCGAAAAGACTTCTCTTAATTTAAAAGAAGAAGAAACCCGCGCTCGTGAGGAAAGCAAAAAGATGGAAAACATCAATACAAGAATCCAGCAGAAATTAGAAAGCTATCAGGAATTATATGACAGCAATCAGAAGATCATATATATAGGACAAAAAATTGACGATATTGCTGAGAAATATTTCAACAACAAAAACAAAAAAGAACTTATTGGAGAATTTTTGAAAATTGTTGAAATCGAAAACTCAAAACGTAAAAAAGCAACTCCAAAAGAAGTTAAGGCAAAAGTTGAAAAACAAAAAGAAGTAATTGCCGAAGTTCAAGTAAAAGTTGAAGAAATCCGTAAAGAGAAAAAAGAAAAGAAACTCAAACCAGTTATAGAAAAACCAAAACCAATTTTAAAAGTTGGTGACAGAGTTAGAATGCTCGACGGAAGATCTGTTGGAAGTATCGACTCTATCGAAAAAAACAAAGCAACAGTAAATTACGGAATTTTTACTTCGAAAGTAAGTTTGGATGAATTAGAGTTTGTCGAAGCTGGGAAGAAGTAAGTTTTTTTTTAGTTTTCAGTCGCAGTCGCAGTTTTCAGTTTTAAAAATGCGTAAAATTGAGGCAAAATTAAAATAAAGCGATTTAAGAAACGAACTTCAAAAAGACAGTTACGAAGATAGAAAAATTTCAAAAATCGCTTAAAAACAATTTATGAAAGCCGTTTTTAATTTGTAAAATTTATTGAATTTTTATTTTTAATAAATTACATTGATAATTATTTTATACTCTTTTTTGTCATTCCGAGGAACGACAAATTAAATACAACTTTGTCAAAGTTTTCATTTTAAATAATCAAAATGCAAGAATTACCAAATCAAAAAAAAATAATCCTCTTCGATGGCGTTTGTAATCTCTGCAACGGCGCTGTTCAGTTTATTATCAAACATGACAAAAAAGATATTTTTCGTTTTGTGGCTTTGCAATCAGATTTGGGAAAAGAAATTTGCAATTATATAGGTGTCGATCAAACGAAAATTGACAGTATTATTTTGTATAATCCCGGTGTTGCTTATTATCATAAATCATCTGCAGTTATAGAAATTGCAAATGACTTAGGTGGAATTTACAGTTTACTTTTTGTTTTTAAAATTCTTCCTGAAAAACTTCGAAATTATATTTACGATTATATTGCTAAAAACCGCTATAAATGGTATGGCAAAAAAGAAAGCTGCATGATTCCTACTCCGGAATTGAAGGCTAAGTTTTTGTAAAGATTGCCCACTGATTTTACTGATCAAACGGGTTTGCACAGGTTTTTATTTTGTCATTTCGAGGAACGAAAATCGCACTAGTAATTCCGTATAGAATGTCGCCAATCTTTGTCGAGTTTCTTGTGCGATTTCTCGTTCCTCGAAATAACAAAAAACAAAAATCCCAAATTCATGATTAATTGGAATTTGGGATTTTTTTATTGAAAATTTAGATTTTATTATCTAATCAATTTTCTGTATTTCAAACGTTTTGGAGTTAAATCACCGCCAAGACGTTTCTTTTTGTTTTCTTCATAATCAGAGAAACTTCCTTCGAAGAAATAAACTTCAGAGTCACCTTCAAAAGCTAAGATGTGTGTACAAATTCTATCTAAGAACCATCTGTCGTGAGAAATAATTACAGCACAACCAGCGAAATTCTCTAAACCTTCTTCAAGTGCACGAAGTGTGTTTACATCAAGGTCATTCGTAGGCTCATCCAGTAAAAGTACATTTCCTTCTTCTTTCAAAGTCATTGCTAAGTGTAAACGGTTACGCTCTCCACCAGACAACATTGAAACTTTTTTGTTTTGCTCTCCACCGCCAAAATTGAAACGAGATAAGTAAGCTCTTGAATTAACCTGCTTCCCTCCCATCATAATCAATTCCTGACCATCTGCAAAGTTTTCCCAAATAGATTTATTCGGATCAATATTAGAGTGCGACTGATCTACGTAAGCAATTTTTACAGTTTCTCCAACTGAAAATTCTCCGCTGTCAGTAGCTTGCTCTCCCATAATCATTTTGAAAATGGTAGATTTACCAGCACCGTTTGGCCCGATTATTCCAACAATACCAGCTTGTGGCAAAGTAAAGTTTAAGTTATCGTATAATAATTTTTCACCAAAAGCTTTGGCAACATTTTTAGCTTCTATAACATTTGTACCTAAACGTGGACCATTCGGAATATAGATTTCCAAGTTCTCGTCCAATTGTTTTTGGTCTTCATTTAATAATTTATCGTAATTCTGTAAACGTGCTTTTTGTTTTGTCTGACGTCCTTTTGCTCCTTGACGAACCCATTCTAACTCACGCTCTAAAGTTTTTCTACGTTTTGAAGCTACTTTTTCTTCCTGAGCCATACGGTTTGATTTTTGGTCTAACCAAGAAGAATAGTTTCCTTTCCATGGAATTCCTTCTCCTCTATCCAACTCAAGAATCCAACCTGCTACATTATCAAGAAAATATCTATCGTGTGTTACCGCAATTACAGTTCCTGAATATTGTGCTAAGTGCTGTTCTAACCAAAGTACAGACTCTGCATCAAGGTGGTTGGTAGGCTCATCAAGTAATAATACATCTGGCTGCTGCAATAACAAACGACATAAAGCTACACGACGACGCTCACCTCCAGAAAGGTTTTTAATTGGCGTGTCACCTTCCGGCGTACGCAAAGCATCCATTGCAATTTCTAATTTGGTATCGATTTCCCAAGCACCAAGAGCATCAATTTTATCTTGTAAAGCGGCCTGACGATCCATCAATTTATCCATTTTATCTGGATCTGAGTAGTTCTCTTCAAGACCAAATAAATCATTAATTTGATTGTATTCTTCCAAAACAGCCATAGTCTCTGCAGCTCCTTCACGAACAATTTCGATAACCGTTTTAGAATCATCAAGAATTGGTTCCTGCTCTAAATAACCTACTGTATAACCTGGTTGAAAAACTACATCTCCCTGATAATTTTTATCAACTCCTGCAATAATTTTTAAAAGAGAAGATTTTCCAGAACCATTAAGACCTAAAATACCAATTTTAGCTCCGTAAAAGAAACTCAAATAAATATTTTTAAGTACTGGTTTGTCTGCTCCCTGATAGGTTTTACTCAATTTTTGCATTGAGAAAATTACTTTCTTATCGTCTGACATTTTCTATATTTTATTTTAATTATTTATTTTTTATTGAATTGATATTGCAATTGATATTGAAAAGATTAAACTCTACCTTTTAAAGCGTTAAAAACCCAGGCATTAGCAAAAAAACCAACACCTGCCGCCGCAAATCCCCAGCCAGAAACATCGCTATATCTAAAAGCACCAAGACCTATAAGCAACAATCCCATAAGTACCATTATAAAAGTAGCCCATCCTAAAACGGTATTTTTATTCATTCCCATAATTGTGTAATTATTATTTTTAAGTAGCAAAATTTTTAGAAAGGCAAATATCGTGAATTTTCACGGCTTAATTAAATATTTTATACAGCATTTCTTTTAACAAATCTGATTGTGGTAAAGCATTGGCTCCTACACCTTTACTTTTTACATCAATATCACGTAAGGCTCCAACAATCTGGCTGACTTTTCTCATTGGATAATTTTTTACAGCCAAATCGTATTCTTTTAGAAAATACGGATTTACTCCAATTGCTGCAGCCACGTTCTTTGGGTTCTTATCCTTGAGTCCGTGGTATTTTAAAAGCTGCACAAAAAATCCAAAAACTAAACCGGTTGTCATTACCAGCGGATATTCTTTTGGGTTATGGGCAAAATTTTCGGCTATTTTATAAGCTTTTAATTGATTTCGTTCCCCTATTGCTTTTCGGAGTTCAAATACATTATAGTCTTTACTGAAACCAATATTCTCCTCAATGTGCTGAGGTGTAATCATGGTTCCTTGTGGTAAAATAATCTGTAGTTTTTCTAACTCATTGTTGATTTTACTTAAATCCGTTCCTAAAAACTCAACCAGCATAGCATTTGCTTTGGGATCGATTGTATATTTTTTTCCAGCCAGAACACGCTTAATCCAATCCCCAACCTGATTTTCATATAGTTTTTTACTTTCGTAAACAATTCCTTTTTGCGCTAAAAGTTTGGTAACTTTTTTACGTTTATCAAGCGTTTTATATTTATAACAAAAAACCAAAACTGTAGACAGCATCGGGTTATCAACATAAGACTCTATTTTATCAATTGTCCTGGACAAATCCTGTGCTTCTTTTACAATAACAACCTGACGATCAGCCATCATAGGATAACGCTTGGCGGTTGAAACAATATCTTCAACAGAAACATCTCTTCCGTATAAAACCGTTTGGTTAAATCCTTTTTCTTCTTCGGCCAGTACATTTTGTTCAATATATTCAGACAGCTTATCTATATAATAAGGCTCTTCGCCCATTAAAAAATAAATAGGTTTTATATCTCCTGCCTTGATATCATTAACAATTTTTACAACTTCGTCCATTAAATTTAGTTTTCAGTATTCAGTATCAGTTTTCAGTTTAATTCGAAATAAAATAATTAACTAATTTTCAAATTGACTAATTTTCAAATTATATTTGCTATATGTTAAAACTAAATTTCCCCACATATACTTTCCGATTCAAAAATAGCGAAAATAAAGTGTCTATTTTTGATGAAATCAGGAAAAAATTTATCATTCTTACTCCAGAAGAATGGGTTCGCCAGCATGTGGTTCAATATTTAATTCAGGAAAAAAAATACCCAAAATCATTAATCAATGTAGAGAAGGTTTTAACTGTCAACGGATTACGAAAAAGATATGATGTTGTAGTTTTTAATTCAGATGGTTCTATACATATATTAGTAGAGTGTAAAGCACCTGAGGTAAAAATATCTCAATCAACTTTTGATCAAATTGCCCGTTATAACATGACCATGAAGGCACGGTTTTTGAATGTCACGAATGGATTAAATCATTTTTATTGTCAAATGGACTTTGAAAATGAAAAATATCAGTTTTTACAAAGCTTACCAGATTACCATATTAATAAATAAAATAAAACACTTTTGGATAAAATAGCAGTTGTCATTTTAAATTGGAACGGAGTTAAATTGTTAGAACAATTTTTACCTTCTGTTTTACAATATTCAGAAGAAGCCACCATTTATGTAGCTGATAATGCATCAACAGATACTTCTGTAAATTTTGTAAGAGAAAATTTTCCCTCAATAAAAATAATACAAAATACTGGTAATTACGGTTTTGCAAAAGGTTATAATGAAGCCCTTCAAAGTGTAGATGCCGAAATTTATGCCTTAATTAATTCTGATATTGAAGTAACCGAAAATTGGCTGAAACCTATTATCGAAACTTTCGATAAAGAAAAAGAAACCGCTATAATTCAGCCAAAAATTCTTGATTTTAAAAATAAGGAATATTTTGAATATGCCGGAGCAGCCGGCGGGTTTATTGATAAATACGGTTTCCCATTTTGCCGAGGCAGAATTTTTGATACTATCGAAAAAGACAACGGTCAATATAATGACAACTGTAAACTTTTTTGGGCATCTGGTGCTTGTTTCTTTATTAGAAAAGAAGTTTATCATGCTCTAGGAGGTTTTGATGAAACTTTTTTTGCGCATCAGGAAGAAATTGATTTGTGCTGGCGTGCAGCAAATGAAGGGCATACAATAAAATACAATTCAAAATCAGTTGTTTATCATGTTGGAGGAGCAACTTTGCAGCAGGGAAATCCTAAAAAAACATATTTAAACTTTAGGAATTCATTGTTAATGCTTGTCAAAAATCTTCCTAAAAAAGAATTGTTCTTTGTAATTTTCTTCCGAATGATTTTAGATGGAGTTGCTGGTATCCGTTTTCTTACTCAAGGAAAATTTGGACATACTTTTGCAATTTTAAAGGCGCATTTTTCATTTTATTGCCTATCTTTAAAATATCTAAGCAAACGAAAAGATTTTCAAATACAGCAATACTATACTGTAAAAAGTATCGTTTTCCTCTATTATATAAAGAAATTAGGGGTTTTTAAAGAAATCTTTAACAGTAATCAAAATATTAAAAACTAAATTTGTAATCAACGTTTAATTAAATATAATACCTATGAGAAAAATAGTTATCGCACTATCAGTATTAATGGCTTTAACTTCGTGTGTATCGAAAAAGCAATATGCTGCATTAGAAGCTAAGCAAAAAGAGACACAAGATTTATTAAACTCTTGCACAGTTAAATTAAATTCTTGTCTGGAAGAAAAAGCAGGATTAGCAGCAACAGCTGAAAGTTATAAACAACACAATCAAGACTTAATTAACAGCTCTAAAGATTTAACAGTTTTAACTACTAAAGGTGCAGAAAACCTTGAAAAATCTTTAGAAAGTTTAAAAGAGAAAGATCTAAAAATATCCAGACTTCAAGATGCACTTACTAAAAAAGACAGTGTAACATTAGCATTAGTTACAAGTTTAAAAGGTGCTGTTGGAATCAACGATCCAGATATCGAAATCAATGTTGAAAAAGGAGTTGTATTTATCTCTATCGCTGATAAATTGTTATTTAAAAGCGGAAGTTATGACGTAAGCGATAAAGCTAAAACTGTTTTGGCAAAAGTTGCAAAAGTAGTAAATGACAAACCTGATTTTGAATGTATGGTTGAAGGACATACTGATGATGTTCCATACAAAAGCAACGGAATTTTGCTAGACAACTGGGATTTAAGTGTTAAACGTTCTACTTCTATCGTTCGTGTCTTAACAAATGACTTAAATGTTAGCCCTGCAAGATTAATTGCTGCTGGTAGAAGTTCTTACGTACCATTAGTTGCAAATGATTCTCCAGAAAACAAAGCACGTAACAGAAGAACCCGTATCGTTGTTATGCCTAAAATTGATCAGTTCTACGATATGATCGAGAAAGAAATGAAAAAACAGGCAAAATAATTTAAAGTAACATACTTTATATACAGAAAAAGCAGGTCGATTGACCTGCTTTTTTTTTTGTTTCCTTAATTTTTTTTTAACAACCAATTAAAAGAAATCAAGGACAGCATTATTTTTATTAACTAACTAAATTTTAACTATCCTAAAGTTAGTTATATTTTTTTTAACTTTTACATGATTTAAGTATTTTTTTACAAAATATCAATATCACCTTTCCCTTCCCTTACAATAACCGGCTCATGCTCTGATAAATCTATAATTGTTGATGGAATATTATCTCCATAACCGCCATCAATTACCATATCGACTAAATTCTGCCATTTTTCAAAAATCAATTCAGGATCTGTAGTGTACTCAATTACGTCATCTTCATCACGAATCGAAGTCGAAACTATTGGATTTCCTAACTGGCGAACGATTTCTAAAACAATATTATTATCCGGAACACGAATACCAACAGTCGTTTTCTTTTTAAACTCTTTAGGCAGATTATTATTTCCCGGTAAAATAAAAGTATAAGGTCCTGGCAAAGCTCTTTTTAATATTTTAAAAGTCGAAGTATCAATCTGGCGCACATAATCTGACAAATTGCTTAGATCATGACAAATGAAAGAGAAATTTGCTTTCTCTAATTTAACTCCTTTTATTTTTGCAATTCTTTCTAAAGCCCTCGAATTGGTAATATCACAGCCTAAACCGTAAACAGTATCTGTTGGATAAATTACCAAACCGCCATTTTGAAGCACTTTTACAACTTTTGCAATTGCAGCTTCGCTAGGTTTATCTGGATATATTTTTATGAATTCAGCCATTTTTGTTTTTTTGTTTAAAGTTTTGATTTTGTTTCAGGTTTCAAGTTCTCTGCTGTCAGGCTGAACGAAGTCGAAGCCCGCGTCCAATTGGAGCGCCCTTCGACTTCGCTCAGGGCGACAAATGTTTTCAAAACTTGAAACAAATATTCTTATCCTACAACATCTAATTTAGCAAATCTTAGCAGCAATTTCTTAATTCCGCCGACTTCAAATTTAATTTCGGCTTTTTTATCAGCTCCAACTCCTTCTAAATTAATCACTTCTCCTTTTCCGAAACGTTCGTGCATTACCACATTTCCCACCGTTAATTTACTGTCAAACAAATTAGTGCTAGAACTTACCGGTGCATTTCCTGAAACAGGTTTTAATTTACGAATGTTTAAATCCGGTTTCGGGTTATTATCTGTAATATGTTTTGGCGGCGTTCCACCCACTGGTTTTGCTAATCGCAATTTTGATTTATCAATGTCTCCAAAAATATCTCCGTCAATTGGTGATTTGTAACGGTAATTACTTTCTGATGGAGTTAGGTATTCTAAATATTGTCCGTCAATTTCTTCAATAAAACGAGATGGTTCACTATCTGTCAATTTTCCCCAACGGTAACGTGACTGAGCATAAGTCAAATACGCCTGATGTTCTGCACGAGTTAAAGCTACATAAAATAAACGACGTTCTTCTTCAAGTTCACTTCTGGTACTCATACTCATCGCACTAGGAAACAAATCTTCTTCCATACCCACCACAAAAACATGAGGAAACTCTAATCCTTTTGCTAAGTGAATCGTCATCAACGCCACACGATCTTCATCTGTTGTATCTTTATCTAAATCTGTTGCAAGTGCCACATCTTCCATAAATTCAGATAAAGCCCCTCTTGCACCGTCAATCTCTTTTTGTCCTTCTGTAAAATCTTTAATACCGTTTAAAAGTTCTTCGATATTTTGAATTTTTGCCATTCCTTCAGGAGTTGCATCTTTCTTTAATTCCTGAACCAAACCAGTTTTCTTTGCAACGTGGTCTGTAATATAAAATGCATCCTGATTTTGATCAATAACCTGAAAACTCTGAATCATCGTTACAAAATCTTTCAATTTATTTTTTGTACCCGCATTCAGTTTTAGGTCAATTTTATCAATATTCACCATTACTTCCCAAATCGAACGTTTATAATGATTGGCAGCAATAGTTAGTTTTTCGACCGTTGTATCTCCAATTCCACGTGCCGGATAATTGATTACACGAATCAATGCTTCTTCATCTTTTGGATTAATTACCAAACGTAAATAACACAAAACGTCTTTAATTTCCTTACGCTGATAGAAAGACAATCCACCATAAATTCTATACGGAATATCACGCTTTCTCAATGCATCCTCCATCGCACGCGACTGAGCATTAGTACGGTATAAAATCGCAAAAGATCCATTATGAAGCTGGTTCTGCATTTTCTGTTCAAAAATCGTACTCGCTACAAAACGGCCTTCTTCGGCATCTGTTAAGCTTCTATGTATTTTAATTTTTGGGCCAAATTCATTCGCCGTCCAAACTACTTTATCTAGTTTGGTTTTGTTATGCTCCATTATGGTGTTTGCTGCTTCCACAATATTTCGGGTCGAACGGTAATTCTGCTCTAAACGATACATTACTACGCCTTCATAATCCTTTTGGAAATTCAGGATATTATTGATATTCGCTCCACGGAAGGCATAAATACTCTGTGCATCATCTCCAACCACACAAATATTCTGAAATCTATCAGACAAAGCCCTAACAATCAAATACTGAGAGTGATTCGTATCTTGGTACTCATCAACCAGAATATAGCGAAAACGATCCTGATATTTTGCTAAAACCTCTGGAAAACGAGTCAGTAACTCATTTGTTTTCAGCAATAAATCATCAAAATCCATTGCTCCAGCCTTAAAACAACGTTCTACATACTGCTGATAAATTTCTCCTAATCTTGGTCTTTTTGCCATTGCATCAGCCTCGATTAATTCTGGATTATTGAAATATGCTTTTACTGTAATTAAGCTGTTTTTATAACTGGATATACGGCCTAATATCTGTTTTGGTTTGTAGATATCACGATCCAGCTGCATTTCTTTAATAATAGAAGAAATCAGTCTGGCCGAATCCTGAGAATCGTAAATTGTAAAATTTGATGGATAACCTAAATGATCTGATTCTGAGCGAAGAATACGGGCAAAAATAGAGTGAAAAGTTCCCATCCAAAGGTTTTTTGCTTCAGATGCCCCCACAATATCCGAAATCCTGTGTTTCATTTCACGGGCTGCTTTATTGGTAAAAGTAAGCGACAAAATGTTGAATGCATCAACACCCTGAGCCATCAAATAAGCAATTCTAATTGTTAAAACACGGGTTTTTCCCGAACCTGCACCAGCAATAATAATCATTGGCCCGTCTTTTTGCAGAACGGGTTGTCTTTGTGCTTCGTTGAGCTGGTCAATATATTTCTGCATGTAATTTTTCTCCTTTATGCAAAAATAAGAATTATAGTTTTAATAAGCTACTAAGATTCTGAGGTTCTATGTTGCTAAGTTTTTTTTGAACCATATAAGTCATATAAGTTCATTTAATTCTGTGACTTAAACAAAGCCAGTAACACTTATATGATTTAAAAATTTAAACTTATTGAGGCACAGCTTATAATTTCTTATATCACTTATATGGTTTAAAAAACTATTTGTAGAAAACGTCGTAAGCAAATCGGATCAAAGTCCCTACAACCACAACCAAAAAGAAAATCCTAATAAAGCCATTTCCTTTGTTAATTGCCAGTTTTGCGCCAAGCCAGCCGCCAAGTCCGTTGCTTATTGCCATCGGGATTGCAATTGTCCAGATGATTTTTCCTTTAATCATAAATAAACAGATCGAACCGAAATTCGTTGCCAGATTTACCATTTTAGCGTTCGCAGAAGCGTGCAAAAAATCAAAACCTAAAAGCGCAATAAAAGCAACCACAAAGAAGCTTCCTGTTCCGGGGCCAATAAATCCGTCGTAGAAACCAACAATTATACTAATGACAACCGCATAAATTATTTGTGTTGCTGCAGAATGATCTTTGGCAACATGCTGTCCGAAATTTTTCTTTGCGTAAGTATATATAAATAGCAATGATAAAACAACAAGCAAAAGCGGTTTCATAAAATCATTGCTTACAAGTGTCAAAATAGTAGAACCTAAAAAAGCAGATGGAACTGCTAAACACATCATAATCAAAAGCAATTTCCATTGAATAACTACTTTTTTAAGATATTGAAAAGCTGCAAAAGCTGTTCCGCTAAAAGCTGGAATTTTTAAAGTTCCAATAACTGTTGAAACCGGCTGATTTGGCAATAAAATTAATCCCATTGGTGTTTGGATAAGTCCGCCGCCGCCCACAATTGCATCAATAAATCCTGCCGCAAAAGCTGCCAGGCAAAGAAAAAATATTATGTATGAATCCATTAAAAGTGTATTAAAAAACAAGTTGCAAAAGTAAGTTTTACAATTTGTTTATTCGCGTAAATTTAAAGTGGATTTCTCGTCAAAAAGTATATTTTTGCTAAAAAAATTTACCCAAATGGATTTTACAAGAATTATAGAATTAGCGAGTTATACTTTACCTGCAATTGTTACCGGATTTGTAGCCTACAGTTTTTTTGAACTGCATATTAAAAACAATGATAAAAAGCGTGCTTTTTTGTTAAGCAGACAAGCTCATAAAGAATCACTTCCGATACGTTTGCAAGCTTACGAACGTATGACTTTATTTTTAGAGCGTATCAATTTGACAAAATTATTAATCAGAATCACTCCTATTTCACACGATAAACATGATTATGAAAACTTTGTAATCGACCAAATCGAACAAGAATTTGAGCACAATTTAACACAGCAAATTTATATGTCTGATGAATGTTGGACTATTATTACAACTGCAAAAAACTCAACAATTCAAATGATTCGTAAAGCTGCCATGAGCGACCGTGTTGACAGCGCAGATAAACTTCGTGAAGTTATTTTGAATGAATTATTAGAGAAACAATCTCCAAGTAATGCTGCTTTAGGTTATATTAAAAACGAAGTTGCAGAACTTTGGTAAAAAATGATTTTAGATTTTAGGTTACTGAGTTCAGATTTATGAGCTTTCAATCTAAAATCTAAAATAACTTTAAAGAATAAATGGTTCTTTATTTATTCCTTCTTCTAAAATATTCTGTTTAGTTTATTTGAATTTACGTTCCAGAAAATTTAAATCATCATTAACTAAAGCTTTTACTATTTCCATAGTTTTTTCTTCATTTTGATCAAGCAATTCCGAAGTATAATTATTGTTCAATTTTTCACTTAAACCAAACCAGGTCTTTTGCATTTTTGGTCTTTTGAAAAATACATAAAATTCAAATTTCTCATATGTACCTACAGCAGAAATTGATAAACCGTTTTTATTATTCAAATTTTCAAATTCAAGTGAAGGTGAATAATAAGGATCTTTTATATTTTCCATTTCATGCAAATATTTCTTCCACGGAAAATTATTAACTAATTCCAATATTTCTGAAGAATCTATTTTTCCTTTTTCAATAATATTTGGATTTGTTGGTTCACAGATGCTATATCTAAATTGGCTCATTTTATTTTTTGTTATTTATCTTAATCAAGCTATCTTATTATCACTCATAACTTCAGACTTATTCTGAGCATATTCGTAACCTTGTTTCCACCATACTTTCATAATTTCTTTATTGAAAATCAAAGCGTTATCTGTCAATTTAGTTGGAGTATAATATAAGTTAAGCTTCACATCTTTAGTATTTGCCATAAGTTTTCCTATAGCAATATCATGTTTTTCTACTTGATCTAAAGCAATTCTAAACAAATCAATCATTAATGAAAATGGGTTTTTACCAATAACCGTTTTACCTGTATTTACCTCTGTTTCTAAAATAATAACATCGATTTCTGTGGCGCCGCGATTAATAGCTTCTCGAATTGGAACCAAACTCGAGAATCCACCATCACCATATTCGCAATTATTTTTTGAAACCAAACTCATAAACGGAACATAATTACTGGAAATCCACGACCATTCGCAAAACTCTTCATAAGAACAATCTTTAACCGATTTGTATTCTGATTCGTTTTTAGTAAAATTGGTAACTGTAATAATTACATCATTATTCATTTTTTTTAGTTTATTGAAATCAGAGAGAGAAAAATTATTCTGAATATATCTCTTTAAACCTTTGCTTTCGCCAAAAGTTCTCTTTCCTTTAAAAAACTGACGAAGTACATTAAAGTGATTAATTGTAACGATATCTACTCCTTCTTTTACTTTTACTACAAATGGGCAGATATTAAAAATACTTGACATCGTAACATTTGTATAAACAGAATGTATTTTTTTGATATGACCGAGAGCTAAATGCGGAATAAGTAAACTTCCTGTAGATGTTCCTATAAATAAATCGTATTCATGTCGTTTTTCTTCAATTAAATACTGTGCAACTCCTCCAGCAAAGGCGCCTTTACTTCCACCACCAGAAATAACTAATGCTCTCATAAAATATAAAGTAGGTTTTGTTTTTTGGTTAGAGAATAGAGGAAAGAAAACAGAATATAGACTCAACCTAGAAATCTATTTTCTTTAATCTATTTTTTTAATCTATTCTCTATGTTCTATTCTTTTAATAAACGATTCAATTGAAACTGTTCATCGGGTGTCAAATTAGGTAAAATTCTACTAAATGAAGCACGCATTTCTGAATTTTTTAACAAAACCCTGATCGAATCTCTTCCAAATTTTGAAAACTGCCACATATGGTGCGTTGTAGCGTTAACTAAATTGGTTAAAACATCATCATTAATAAACTTAAAAGTAATTAATTTTTCTAATGCATTCTGACGTGTAGTCGCTTCATATTTTGTTGTGGAAAAATCAATTAATTCATTTATTAATTCCTCAGGATTATTGCTGTAATCCGGTGTAGATAAAGCAAGCGAAAGCCACAATGCACGAAGATTATAATCGTTAAAACCAATCCAGTTTTTCGATTTATCAAGATATCCTTTTCTATGATTCGGGAAGTTATTCCATAAATAGAATAATGCAACTTCCTTTGTTTGGTATGATTTATCATCAAGCAGCGTTTCATATTCTGTCCTGAAATCTTCCGGGATTTTTGATAAAGTTTCTGCTAAAGTCTGGCGAAGCTGCACATTATTTTGATGCAGTGCTTTCAATAATAATCCTTTCTTGTCTTCGTATTTTTCAGTTTGCAATTGTGAAATAACTGCTTCTTTTACTGAATGATGAATGTCTGAATCTATTGTTTTAACAAAGAAATCAAGCTTTTCTTTCAAAGGCGTTTTCTTTAATTTATCTACTTCTAAACGCACTTTAATTGCATTGTTTTTACTTAATAAAGCATTGGCTGTCGGCGTATCAAATGCTGTAGATTCCAACCAGGTTTTCTGAAACTGAACCAAATCAAAATTGGAAACCTTTTTAATTTCGTCAAAGAAATTCTGTGTGTTTACATTCTTGAATGCGTATTTTTTCAAATAACTTTTTACCGCTTTTTTAAAAGCCTTATCTCCAACAGATTCATGTAAAACGAAAAGTGCCCACGCACCTTTTTCATAAAAAGTGAGCGAACTGGCTTTTCCATTTAAAACTGGAATAGTGTCTGTTCTTGAGGCAAATTTTATCTGCTGTGCCGTATCATATAATTTGGCATAAAAATAATCATCTCCAAAAATGTTTCTTTCAGCCAATAATGCATAATAAGTTGCAAAACCCTCCTGAAGCCAATGATGCGTACTGCTTTCGGCTGTAATTAAATCTCCAAACCAATGATGTGCCAATTCGTGTGCATCAACATTAGTATAATTTCGATCTATAAAACCAATATCATCAACTACATAACGTGTGGTAAAAAGTGTAGCTGTCGTATTTTCCATTCCGCCGTATAAAAAATCGCGGACCGGAATCTGTCTGAAAACTTTCCACGGATATTTCACTCCAATCTCTTTTTCCAGGAAATCAAAAATTCGCTTCGAATAACGATATGTTGGTTCAAAGCGCGATTCATCTTTGTTTTCAATATAATATTCTAACGGAATTTTAGATTTAGATGTAAATTGTTTTTTATCATATTTTCCAATAGAAAGCACCAGTAAATAAGAACTCATCGGGTTTTCCATTTGGTATTGCCAATGTACCAGATTATCTTTCTCGGTTTTGCTTTTTAAAACTCCGTTTGAAACAACCTGATATTCTTTTTTATAAGTAATTCCGAGATTGAAAATTACTTTTTCGTTCACATCATCAAAACTCGGAAACCAGTTGCTGGTGTATCTTCCCTGTCCCTGCGTCCAGATTTGAATATCGTCATTTTCAATATTTACAAAATACAAGGCTTGTTTTGGTTTTACGTTGTAACTGAAAGTCAGATGATTATTTCCTTTCTGAAAATTGTTAATTATTTGTAATTCTTTGTTTGTATTAATAAAAATTACATCTTTTCCATCAATTTGAACATTTGTAAACTGCATGTTTTTGGCATCGATTTTTATGGTATCAATAGGCTGCAAAACCTCAAAATCATAATCTGCTTGTCCGTAAATTATTTTTTGAGAATCAACGATATTTAATTGTCCCGAAACCGATTTAAAATCAACATATTTGGTTTGCTGTGCAAAAATGAAAGTGGTTATAAAAAAGAAAATGCATTTCATTGCAATTGTGAATTTATAGAATCTGTCTCCCAAGATATTGGATTATTTTTAATATAATCATAAATTATTTCAAATGTTTTGTAATTCCTAACAATATGATCGTGATAGTTTGGCTGCCAAATTGATTCAAAACCACTGATTTGTTTCGTCGTAATCGATTTAAAAACAGCAACAAATGATGAAATGGAATTGGGTTTACGAGAAAATGTCTGCAACGATTGGTTCTGTAGAGACGCACAGCAGTGCGTCTCCGCAAAGTTTGTCGACAAAGATTGCGTTTCATTCGTTGTGGATATGCCGGACGTAGACGCACTGCTGTGCGTCTCTACAATATGCGACGTTTTAATTGGTACGTTTAAATTCGATTCGTTTGATGATTTCGACAAAGATTGGTTCTGTAGAGACGCACAGCAGTGCGTCTCCGCAAAGTGTGTCGACAAAGATTGGATTTCATTCGTTGTGGATATGCCGGACGTAGACGCACTGCTGTGCGTCTCTACAATACACGACGTGTTAATACACGACGTTGTAATCTGTGACGGTTCAATATACGATGTATTTCCTTGAATTTCAATTAATAAATGAATATGATTTGGCATAACAATCCAATTATGAAAAAACCAATTTTTACGAATCTTTATCGATTTCAAAAGCTCATTCTCTACAATCTTTCCATTTTCATTTAAAATCATTTTTCCATCTTCAATAGATCCAAAAATACATTCTCTATCTTTTGTAACCATCGTAATGAAATAAACTGCTTCACTTGAATAATCCCAATCCTTTAATCGATTGGAATCGATTTTTAATTTGTTCTTATATAATGTCATCAATTGGCGTATAAAAACTCAAAGTTACAAAGGTTCCACCAACAAATCGAATGAAATTTGTAAGTTTACCATACAAAAATAACCAAACGTGCCTACAACAAAAAAAGCCTTATTTAACTGGAGCAGCGGAAAAGATTCTGCCCTAACATTATACAAGATTCTTCAAAATCCTGAATTTAAAATTGAATGTTTATTAACAAGCGTGAATCAGCAATATCAGCGAATTTCAATGCATGGCGTTCGTGTTGAATTATTGCAGGCGCAGGCAGAAAGCATCAGAATTCCATTAAAAATCATGCAGGTTCCAGAAATGCCAACAATGGAAGTTTACGAAACCGTAATGACAGAAACTTTGACGGAATTAAAAAATCAAGGAATTATGTACTCTGTTTTTGGAGATATTTTTCTGGAAGATTTACGAAAATATCGTGAAGAACAATTAGCGAGAATAGGCTTTGAAGGCGTTTTCCCTATTTGGAAAATTCCATCTCTCGATTTAATTCAGGAATTTATTTCGCTTGGTTTTAAAACAATTGTTGTTTGTGTAAACGAAAGATATTTGGATAAAAGTTTTGTCGGTCGAATTATCGATCAGGACTTTATAAATGATTTACCTAAAAACGTTGATGTTTGCGGTGAAAACGGAGAGTTTCACACTTTTACTTTTGATGGGCCAATTTTTTCTAAACCTATTGATTTTGAAATTGGTGAAATTGTTTATCGAAAATATGAAAAACCAAAAACTCAGGATTCTTCAAATAAAGCCTGTGACACAAATACTGCAGATGCTTTTGATTTTGGATTTTGGTATTGTGACCTAATCCCTAAGTAATTGTCAGGCTGAGCATAATAGTTTGCCGCGAATTACACAAATTTCCACAAATCAATTCGTGGAAATTTGTGTAATTCGCGGCAAAAACTATTCGTTGTACATTGATAATAAATTCGTAACCGTATTCAGGTTTCGCATTGTTCCTATTACATTCAGTTTTTTCTCTATGTATTTCAGTTCAAGTCTAGTTTTTCCTGCACCAATGGCGTATTTAATGTAAATCCTGTTTTCATCAATGCTTGCTTCATCTGGTTTAAACTGACTGATTTTTAAATCATGTATGCTTTCTTTCTTTAAGGCAATAGCAACAAAAACTACATACAACTTTTTGGCATCAATATCTTTTTCCTTTAAAAATGGATTGTTTGCAAGACTCAGCTCTAAATCTTTTTTTGAAATCACAATTGCAGGAACTTCATGTCCAAAAACCTTAAAAATTTCCTGTTTGATTATAAAACCCACTTTTGCAGCATCATCTTCACTATCAACAAAAACATTTCCGGACTGCAGATATGTTCGAACATTTTGAAAGCCAATATTTTCCAGCATTGTTTTCAAAGCGTCCATTTTCATCATATTATGGCCCGAAACGTTGATACCGCGAAGAAGAGCTAAATGTGTCGTCATTTTTTAAAATTTTAATCAAAGATAATATTAAAACTATTCGTCTTCACCAATTTTTCTCCACAACATGAATTCTGCCTTTGTCATCAAAAAACAGCTATCAGCAATTATTTCAGACTTTCAAAATTCCTAATTAAAATTTATCTTCGCTTTTCAAATTAAATCCCAAAATAGAAATTCCAATTCCAAAATCTAAAGTCAAAACTCTAAAATCTAAAATTAATAAATGTCTAACAATCTCCTTGAAACTCCTATCGAATACTTAAAAGGTGTTGGCCCAAGCCGCGGTCAATTGCTTCGTAAGGAATTAGGAATTCATAAATACGGAGATTTAGTCAATTTTTATCCAAACCGATATATCGACAGGACTCGTTATTATAAGATTAATGAACTGCAAAATACGGGAGCAGAGGTTCAGATTATTGGAAAAATCATCAACATAAAAACGGTTGAATTTGCCAAAAACAAAAAGCGCCTAGTCGCAAGTTTTGTTGATGATACAGGAATGATTGAACTAAACTGGTTTCAGGGACATAAATGGATTCGCGAAAGCTTAAAACTCAACGAACAGCTCGTTATTTTTGGAAAATGCTCTTTGTACGGAAGTCAATTTAGTATGGCGCATCCGGAGATTGAATTGTTGAGCGAACATGAAAAAAGCCTTCGTTCTGCCATGCAGCCGGTTTATCCTTCTACAGAAACACTGACAAACCGCGGAATTTCAAACAGAACGATCAATAAAATAATGGAACAATTATTTATTGAAACTCAGGCTTTGTTTACCGAAACTTTTCCGGCATATTTAATTGAAGAATTAAAGTTAATTCCTAAAAGAGCGGCTTTATTTAATATACATTTCCCTAAAAGTACTGATGCTTTGGCAAAAGCCCAATTCCGATTAAAATTTGAAGAATTGTTTTTTATTCAATTACAATTAATAACTAAAAACTTAATCAGGAAACATAAAATAAAAGGGCATCCTTTTACAAAAGTGGGTGAATTTTTTAATGATTTTTATCAAAATCATCTTCCGTTTGATCTGACAAATGCTCAAAAAAGAGTAATAAAAGAAATCCGTTCAGATATGGGAAGCAACGCCCAAATGAACCGATTGCTTCAGGGAGATGTTGGATCAGGAAAAACGATTGTAGCTTTTATGAGCATGCTTTTAGCAATCGATAATGGTTTTCAGGCCTGTTTAATGGCACCGACAGAAATTCTGGCAAATCAGCATTTTATCGGGTTATCTAAATTTGCTAATACACTAAACATCAATATCAAAATATTAACAGGTTCTACTAAAACTTCTGAAAGGAAAATTATTCATGAAGAACTTGAAAATGGAAATCTGCAGATTTTAATTGGAACTCATGCTTTGTTAGAAGATAAAGTAAAATTTCAAAGTTTAGGTTTGGCGGTTATTGATGAACAGCATCGTTTTGGTGTTGAACAGCGATCAAAATTGTGGAAGAAAAATGATATTCCGCCGCATGTTTTGGTTATGACGGCAACGCCAATTCCGAGAACTTTGGCTATGAGTTTATACGGCGATCTCGATATTTCTGTTATCGATGAATTACCACCTGGAAGAAAACCAATTGAAACAGCGCATCGTTTTGACACTAACCGATTAAAAGTCTGGAAATTCCTGCGCGATGAAATTGCCAAAGGAAGACAGATTTATATTGTGTATCCATTAATTCAGGAATCTGAAAAAATGGATTACAAAGATTTGATGGACGGTTACGAAAGTATTTCGAGGGATTTTCCGCTGCCACAATATTCGATTTCAATTTTACACGGAAAAATGAAACCTGCGGATAAAGATGCCGAAATGAAACGCTTTTCTGAAGGGAAAACCAATATTATGGTGGCAACCACTGTAATTGAAGTTGGTGTAAATGTTCCAAATGCCAGTGTTATGATTATCGAAAGTGCCGAACGTTTTGGTTTATCGCAATTGCACCAGTTACGCGGACGCGTTGGCCGTGGTGCCGAACAGAGTTATTGTATTTTAATGACAAGCCATAAATTAAGCGCCGACAGTAAAACGAGAATGGAAACAATGGTGCAGACCAACGATGGTTTTGAAATTGCCGAAGTTGACCTAAAACTCCGCGGTCCCGGAGATTTAATGGGAACGCAGCAAAGCGGTGTTTTAAACCTGCAAATAGCTGATATTGTTCGCGACAAAGAAATTTTGTCTTTGGCAAGAAATTATGCTCTGAAAATTTTAAAAGAAGACGCTCCCTTACAAAAACCGGAACATGCTATTTTAAAAATGGTATTTATCGAATTAACAAAGAAGAAAAATATTTGGAATTATATTTCGTAAGGGTCAAAGTGACAAAGATACAAAGTGACAAAGGTTCAGGGGTTTTAACTTGACGAATGTCATCCTGAACGAAGTCGAAGGCTTATGAAACCAAAATAACCTTTGTCCCTTTGTCACTTTGAACCTTCAAAAAAAATACACTCCACTGCATCTAAACTTTAATAACTTTTAAATATTCAGGTGATTAGATTTGTTGGGGGTCAAATTTTTGATTGAATATTGCGCCGACACAATGAAGCATACTTTATTGAACTATTTTTTGGGCGGAGTTTTTTCGAATAAACCGCTGAATAAGCCCTTGCTTACTTTATTTTTATCATCCTTTCCTGTAGCAATTAAATGATCGACATATTCCATATATGTTTTTTTACGTTCTTCTAAAAAGCCAACCAAATATTCTTCAGAAGCATTTAAACCACTTGCTTCTTCAATCTGCAAGAGTTTTTTGTACAGCGGTTCAATAAATTTTGTAATGAGAGGTTCGGGAACAGATTTTCTGGTTCCAAAGTAGCCTACAATATCTCCATCAGCATCGGCAATAATTTTAAAATCGGTTACAACCCAATAATACCTGCCGGTTTTTGCCATATTTTTTATGATAACATGGATGTTTTCACTTGATTTTATACTGTCCCATAAGAATTTAAAAATCACTTTTGGCATATCAGGATGCCTCACAATATTATGAGGCTGCCCTACAAGTTCAAATTCATCATACCCTGAGACATCAATAAAATCTTCATTGGCATACAGAATTGTTCCGTTTTTATCTGTTTTACTGAGTAATACTTTATTTTTATTCCAATCAACTTCTCTGTCAGAAGGCGTTGGGCGGTTAAATCTCGTATCCATAAATTTCTACTAAATAATTAATAAACAATAGTATTTGTATGTGTAAAAATGTTTGTTTAAAGTTGTTTTTACAACATTTAATTTCTTGAATTAGTAGACTTTACATGAATATCATTTACTAAATCATCAATCTTTTTAGCGCTCTCACGCATCATTTCCAAATACGTCAAAAGCTTATCATTATCAGTATGTCCTTTTGAAACATCAATTAACTTTAAAACTGAATTTACCGGAAGTTTTAAATCTAAAGTTGTTCTGTGAATAAAGTCATTATATTCTTTTGTAGCCGACAGTGAACTATATTTTGCAGATGCCAGTTTCATGTTTTCTAATTCATATTCATCAGAAATTTTAGAAATATGATTGTGGCTGTGTTCTTTAAAATAATAAGCCCAATATCCGTTCATAAAAAATACAACAGCTGCCAATACAGTATGAATTATAAGTGTTTCTAAATCAAAATTTACCTGAGAAAAATAAATCTGAAGTCCGTTTGCATCATTATAAACAAAGTTTTGCAAATAAGCCAGCCCGGCGTGATGAAGTACAACCAGAAGTGTTAACGGAATCTGCAGTTTCCAGTTTTGATAAATAATTAAAATGGTACTGGCAATGAAAACTGTAAAATGCATTTCGAATAAACCGTGCATTTGATAAATATACTGTGCCATAAATATCGCCAGCACAATCGACAATACGTATTGATAAAATTTGGAATTCTTTACAAAAAACTTGGCCGAATAATATGCCAAAAGGTTTAGTGTTCCAACTCCCACTCCTATTTCGAATGTATCATATTTAAAGGACAATCCGATTCCGAGGAGAAAATAAACGGCGAGAACATAATTAATAATAGTATCTGATTTTTGTGTCATAGTTGACATAAAATTGTGCAGATAATCTTGCTCATTTAAACTGGCTTTTGTTTTCATAGGTTAAAATTTTTTAGGTTAGTGATAGATTTTATTTAGTGCAATTTGGTAATGAACATCCGTAAGCTTTGAGGGCTAAAGCATTAAATGAGGGCGAAATATTTTGTTTTAACAGTGAATCGATCGCCATTTGGGCATAATTACTATCAGCATCTGTGCAATATCTAGTTTTATTGTAATTACCACGATAATATAAATTATGACCGGCATCTAAAAGAACAGCCTGCGGGGTCGAAATCACACCGCATTTTTGAGCTATGCCTTCATCAAAATAAACTGGAATCTGCGCTCCAAACTTTTGCTGAATTTCTTCAATAGAAAAAGTCTTCTTTTTGTTTAAAACAACAATTTTAAAATTGA
This sequence comes from Flavobacterium soyae, assembly GCF_021245985.1. Taxonomy (GTDB): domain Bacteria; phylum Bacteroidota; class Bacteroidia; order Flavobacteriales; family Flavobacteriaceae; genus Flavobacterium; species Flavobacterium soyae. The sequence goes on from NZ_JAJQXA010000002.1 coordinate 234,063, forward strand.
CTTTATCACCATATTTCTTTATCAAATCACTTACATGCGGAACATTGAAGCGTGAACAAGGACAATCCGGATTAAAGAAATGAAAAAAAACAGGTTTGTTATCAAATGCGCAGCATTGTGACAAATCAATTTTAGAACCCATTGCGATAGCATGGTAATTCTTCGGAATTGGCGTTGGCAGACTATATTTAAATTCATTCTGCCAAAAAAGATAACCAACTGAAAATAGTAAAAGTGTAAACCATAAAGCTAAGAGTATTTTTTTCTTCATATTATTATTTTTTTAGTAATTAAGAGCAAAAAATATAAACACTTGTTAATATAATTATTAAATAATTTCTGTAAAAAACCTAAAAAACTACATCTAACCTATTATTAAAGCAAATAATCTTACAGTATTTTATACCTATTATTGGCAAAACCGGCATTTTGTTTAACATAGTAATGTTACAAATAAATTCGATAAAGTGCAAAAAAAATCGGACAAATGCGAAAAAAAATTATGAAGTATGAGCAATCATTGGAGATGAAAGGAAATAAAAATTAAAACATAAAATTTTACTTTTATACCAAACACAAACATATCAGTTTGATTACAAGATATATAGATAAAAAACTATCAAAGCTGTTAAGAATTATTAAAAAAAAAGCAGCATTTATATTTAAACCTTTTCTCAAAAGCGAAGTCTAAAAGCAAACTTTGGCAGTTATAGCTCATAAAAGCGATTTGAAATTATAGTAATCCAAGTGTTAAATAAAAGCTAACACCTTTTGGTTTCAGTACAAAAAGTTAAATTTGTTAGCTGCAAAAAAAATACAACAAAAAAACATTCACCTAAATTTTATGAAATTAAAACACCTAATCTACGCCTTGATAATCATCGTTTTAGGAGGATTTATTACCTATCGGATAATATCCAATAAAAGCAAAAATGACGAATCAAAAAAATTTGGCGACAAAGATAAACCAACAACAGTCACTGGACTTGTAGTTAAAACTTCGACATTTGATAACAACTTATCTTTATCAGGTTCAATCGAAGCAAACGAACAAATTGAAATTCACAGTGAAGTTTCGGGAATTGTAGAAGGCATTTATTTTAATGAAGGAAGTTACGTGAATAAAGGTCAGATACTTTTTAAAGTAAACGACATCGAATTAAAAGCACAATTAAGACAAGCAGTAACCAAAGAAGGCTTAGCTGCAGAAAATGAAAGAAGAGCAAAACTTTTACTTCAAAAAGAAGCAATCAGTCAGGAAGAAGCTGATGTTGCAAGAGCAGATTATGCTTCGGCACAGGCTCAAAGTCAATTAATTAGAGCGCAAATTTCTAAAACATCTGTAAAAGCACCTTTTTCAGGAAAAGTGGGTCTGCGTTCTATTTCACCAGGAACCTATATTACACCAACAGTTTTAGTAGCAAAACTGGTCAACACAGGAAAATTAAAAATCACATTCTCAATTCCTGAGAAATATGCATCGCAGGTAAAATCCGGTTCAACAATCGATTTTACAGTTTCTGGTTCAGATAAAACCTATTCAGCAAAAATTTACGCAATTGAGCCAGAAGTGGCAGTTGCAACGCGAACTTTACAAATTCGTGCCATTGCAGATAATATTGACGGAAAACTTTTTCCGGGAACTTTTGCCGATGTAAAATTACCATTAAACATTATTAAAGATGCCATAGTTGTACCTTCTCAGGCTATTGTTCCTGTACAAGACGGTAAAAAAGTTTTTATTGCAGACATGGGTAAAGCCAAAGAAGTTATGGTTGATGCAACAACAAGAACTGACGCTTCTATTTTGATTTTATCAGGATTAAAAGCCGGAGATACTTTAATAACAAGCGGTGTTATGTCATTAAAAAATGAAGCACCTATTAAAGTAAAAGTAAAATAGTCATAAAGCCGAAAGTCCAAAGTCATAAGACTTGAATATAGATTTAAAGATGGCGGTAAGATTTAGCAATAAATCTGAAATCTAAAATCAACAATCTAAAATAAATCACAAATGAGTTTATCAACTACAAGCATAAGAAGACCTGTTTTAACCATTGTACTGAATTTATTAATCATATTATTCGGTTTTATTGGTTATACATTTTTGGGTGTGCGGGAATTTCCTTCTATCGACCCGGCGCAGGTTTCTATCAGAACAAGTTACACAGGTGCTAACGCCGACATTATAGAATCGCAGATTACTGAACCTCTTGAAAAAGCTGTAAATGCTATTGACGGAATACGAAATATTACTTCTTCAAGTAATCAGGGAAGCAGTAATATTACCATTGAGTTTAATCTTGATAAAGATTTAGAAGAAGCTGCAAACGACGTTCGTGATAAGGTTTCACAAGCCATTAGAAGTTTACCGCAGGATATTGATGCCGCTCCTGTTGTATCAAAAGCAGATGCCGATAGTGACGCTATTATTTCGATGACTGTTCAAAGTGACACCAGAAGTTCTTTAGAATTAAGTGATTATGCTGAAAATGTTATTTCTCAGCGATTAGAGACAATTCCGGGTGTGAGCAGCGTGCAGATTTGGGGTCAAAAACGTTACGCAATGCGTTTATGGATCGATCCTGTAAAATTAACGGCCTACGGCTGTACGGTTGCCGAAGTTCGCGATGCATTAAATGCACAAAATGTCGAATTACCTTCGGGAAAACTGACTGGAAACAATACCGAATTAACCGTAAAAACAATTGGTAACTTATCAAAAGCCGAAGAATTTAACAATATTATTATTCGTACCGACGGGGATAAAATCGTTCGTTTAAGCGATGTGGGCGGCGCAGAATTAGGACCTGAAAATTTAGAAACAAAACTAAGCCAGTCAGGGCTTCCATTAATTGGTTTGGCAATTGTGCCAATGCCGGGAGCTAATTACTTAGATATTTCGAAAGAATTTTACAAAAAATACGAAGCTCTTAAAAAGGATCTTCCAAAAGATATTAAACTGAATATTGCGCTGGACAATACTATTTTCGTAAAAAAATCGGTACTTGAAGTTGCCGAAACTTTAGGGATTTCGATTATTCTGGTAATCATCATTATTTATCTTTTCTTTAGAGACTGGGCAATTGCGTTCAGGCCTTTAATTGATATTCCGGTTTCATTGATTGCTACTTTCTTTATCATGTGGCTTTTTGGGTTCTCAATTAATGTCCTAACATTATTAGCAATTGTTTTAGCAACAGGTCTGGTTGTAGATGACGGAATTGTAGTTACCGAAAATATCTTTAAAAAAGTTGAAGAAGGAATGTCGCCAATCGAAGCTGCGATTAAAGGTTCTAATGAGATTTTTTATGCCGTAATTTCAATTTCGGTAACACTTGCGGCGGTATTTTTGCCGGTAATTTTCTTAGAAGGTTTCGTGGGCCGGCTCTTTAGGGAATTTGGTGTTGTAATTGGTGCAGCCGTTTTAATTTCTGCCTTCGTATCATTGACTTTAACGCCAATGTTAAATGCTTATTTAATGAAAGGCGGCGAACAGAAAAAATCAAAATTTTATACTAAAACGGAGCCTTTCTTTGAAAAATTAAACAGCGGTTATGCTGAGGCTCTAACTAAATTCATGGACAAAAAATGGATTAGTTTCCCAATTTTAATTGTTTGTTTTGGATTGATTTATTTGTTCTTTACCATTCTGCCAAAAGAAACAGCTCCTTATGATGACAGAAGTGCTGTAACTATGCGTATGACAACTCCCGAGGGATCTTCATACGAATATACAGACCGCTTTATGCAGGAAATCTCAAAATTAATTGATGATTCTATTCCAGAGAAAAAAGTGAGTTTAGTAATTACTTCTCCTGGATTTAGTTCAAATTCGGTTAACAGCGGATTGGTCAGACTTGCATTAAAGGATGTCGACGAAAGAAAAAAATCGCAAAAAGATATTGCTGACGAATTAACAAAATGGACAAAACAATATCCTAATGCTAAAACTTCTGTAACACAGCAGCCTACAATTGCCGTAAACAGACGCGGCGGTCTGCCGATTCAATATATTATCCAGGCTCCGAATTTTGAAAGATTAAAAGAAAAAATTCCTGTTTTTATGGATGAAGTTGGCAAAAGTGATGTTTTCTCTACTACCGATGTTAATTTAAAATTCAACAAACCTGAAATTAACGTAAGTATTGACCGTGCAAAAGCAGAAAGTTTAGGTATTTCGATTTTAGATATTGCACAGACTTTACAGCTTTCATTAAGCGGGCAGCGTTTTGGGTATTTCATTAAAAACGGAAAACAATATCAGGTTATTGGTCAGTTTGATCAAAAAGACAGATCAAAACCTCTGGATTTAACGTCGATGTTTGTAAAGAACAAAAGCGGGCAGTTAATTCAAATGGATAACGTTGTAAATGTTGCAGAGCAGAGTAATCCGCCGCAATTGTACCATAATAACCGTTATATGTCTGCAACTGTTTCTGCAGGTTTAGCACCGGGAAAAAGCATCAATGATGGTATTCAGGAAATGGACAGAATTAAAACTAAAGTTTTAAACGACAGTTTTACAACAGATTTAAGTGGAGAATCGCGAGATTTTGTCGAAAGCAGCTCAAATACTTCTTTTGCATTTGGATTAGCTTTATTATTGATTTTCCTGATTCTAGCTGCACAGTTTGAAAGTTTTATCGATCCGTTTATTATCATATTAACGGTGCCAATGGCGGTTGCGGGAGCTTTATTTTCACTTTGGTTATTCAACCAGACCTGGAATATTTTCAGCCAGATTGGAACTGTAATGCTTATTGGTCTGGTAACAAAAAACGGTATTTTGATTGTCGAATTTGCCAATCAGTTACGAGAACAGGGCAAACCAAAAATGGAAGCCATTCTCGAAGCATCAGAAGCACGTTTACGCCCTATCTTGATGACCAGTTTAGCCATTGCATTAGGTGCATTGCCAATTGCAATGTCACTTGGAGCCGCTTCTACCAGTAGAATTGGTATGGGAGTTGTAATTGTGGGAGGAACAATTTTCTCCCTTGCTTTGACCCTTTTTGTTATTCCGGCTATTTATTTTATGTGGTCTAAAGCCAGAAAACATTATCCTGAATTTGATCGTATCGACGAATACGAAAAAGAAAGTAAATAAATATTTATTAGCCTCGAATTCAGAATTTTATTAAATTAATTCGTGAATTCGGGGCAAAAGAAAAATAACATGAATATTAAGAATATATACTGCACTTTAATAGTTCTGTTCTTTTGCATTGTTAAAACAAATGCACAAGAAGTTTTGACTATTGAAGAAGCAATGAAAATCGCTTTAGAAAATAATTTTGAGATTAAAATTGCCAAAAATAATTCGACAATAAGCGAAACAAATGTTACTGTTGGAAATGCGGGCATACTGCCAACCGCTACAGCTAATATTGTAGACAATAATAGTGTTACCAACTCAACTCAGGTACGTCAGGACGGAACATCGACTACATTAAACAATGCAAAAAACAACAGTTTAACGTATGGAGTCAGCTTAGGCTGGACGGTTTTTGACGGAATGAGAATGTTTGCCCGATACGATCAGTTAAAAGAACTTCAAAAATTAGGCGATGCCGAATTAAAAAGAACAATTCTCGTAAAAATTGGTCAGGTAAATTCTGCTTATTATGATTTAGTACAGCAACAGCATCAATTAGCCGCTTTAGATACTACAATTGTAATTTCTAAACAAAGAGTAGAATTGGCACAAAATCGTTTCACTATTGGTAAAGCTTCAAAATTAGAAGTTTTAAATGCGCAGGTTGATTTAAATACAGATCAGGTTACTTTATTGAGACAAAAAGAATCGTATGCTAATGCTAAAATATTATTGAATCAATATCTTGCCCGTGACCCTAAAATCAACTTCACAGTGACTGATATCGTTACTGTTGATGAAAAACTGGTTTTGGCCGATTTAATGGATTTGGCACAAAAACAAAATCCGGCTTTAGAATCGCAGATAATCAATAAACGTATTGCCGAATTACAGCTTAAACAAGTAAAAGCAAGTAGATACCCAACTGTAAATTTAACTTCGGGTTATAATTTTGCCGAAAGTCAGTCAAGTTTAGGATTTACAAGCGAAAACTCTTCAAGAGGTTTTACCTACGGTTTTAATGCTTCGATGAATATTTTTGACGGATTTAACCAGCATCGAAATGAAAAAGTAGCCAAGCTTCAAATCGAAAATTCTCAAATTGCTATCGATCAGCAAAATACGATTTTGAACACGCAGTTAAGCACAGCTTTTCAAACGTATTTAACCAATTTAGAATTAATTGATTTAGAAGAAAATAACGAAGCAATTGCCAGACAAAATTTAGAAATTACTTTAGATAAATTTAGAATTGGAACTATTACAACCATTGATTTTAGAACAGCTCAGCTAAATTATGTAAACGCAAAAGTTCGTTACAGCAACGCACAATACGAAGCAAAATTATCTGAAATTGCCTTAAAAGAATTAGCAGGAAATATTAATTTTTAAACTAAATTTGTTTCAAAACAAACTTAGATGATCTCTTATAATACCAAAGAATGGTTTACATTTATATTCCATTTTCATAAATCTGATACCGTTAGAAAACTTTTACCAATCATGCTTGCGATTGGTATTTATGCCGCAGCCGTTGGTTATCTGGAAGTTGAATACTTTAAAGTTGGCAAAAACGATTATATACATAACATTCCTATCATGCACGGAATGCTTGGTTTTGTAATTTCGTTATTGCTCGTTTTTAGAACAAATACCGCTTATGACCGCTGGTGGGAAGGCCGCAAACTTTGGGGAGGTCTCGTAAACAGCAGCCGTAATCTGACTATAAAACTTTCGGCTATTTTAAAAGACGAAAACGACAGGAGTTTCTTTAAAAAATTTATTCCGCTGTATGCTGATATTCTGCACAAACATTTAAAAGATGCCGATACCAGTAAACAGCTTTTTGAAGATGTTGATTTAGAAATAGATCATCATAAACACAAACCAAATCAGTTAAAAAAAATCATGTATCATAAAATCAATGATTTGTATGATGCAAAAAAAATTACCGGCGATCAATTAATTATTTTAAATAACGAATTACAGTCATTTACAGATATCTGCGGTGCGTGCGAGCGTATTAAAAATACACCTATTCCCTACTCTTACAGCGCATTTATCAAGAAATTTATCTTCTTTTATACCATGACGCTTCCGTTTGGGTATTCTATTAGCCTGGGATATTTTGTAGCGCCGGTTGTCGTTTTTATATTTTATGTTTTGGCAAGTTTGGAGCTTATTGCAGAAGAAATCGAAGATCCGTTTGGAGATGACGAAAACGATCTTCCAACAAAAAAGATTTCTGAAAACATCAAAAAACATATCGAAGAATTGATTTAAACGAACTAAAACTCAAAAGAGTAACACATTATTTTGAGCTTATCAAACGTTTTAAGTCAGAAAAAACAAAATAAATTCTTTCTTACTACAATTCTCAATCCTTATATTTGTATCCTGATAAAAGAATAAAACTAACATGAAAATATCTTACAACTGGTTAAAACAATTCATTAAAACTGATTGGACATCTGAACAAACTTCTGAATTATTGACAGATTTGGGTCTTGAAGTTGAAGTTGTAGAAAAATACCAGTCAATTAAAGGCGGATTAGAAGGGGTTGTTGTAGGACATGTGCTTACCTGCGAAAAACATCCTGATGCCGACAGATTAAAAGTTACTACAGTAAATATTGGTTTAGAGACCCCTGTACAAATTGTATGTGGTGCAGCAAATGTGGCTGCGGGACAAAAAGTTCCTGTTGCAACTATTGGAACCGTTTTATATGATAAAGATGGTGTTGAATTTACTATTAAAAAAGGTAAAATTCGCGGACAGGAAAGCCACGGAATGATTTGTGCCGAAGATGAACTAGGTCTTGGTAATGGTCACGACGGAATTATGGTCCTGGATGAAAATCTGGTTCCGGGAACTAAGGCTTCTGAAGTTTTTCAAATTGCAGATGATGAAGTTTTTGAAATTGGTTTAACGCCAAACCGTGCCGATGCAATGAGCCACTTTGGTACTGCACGTGATTTAAGAGCCGGAATGCTTCAAAGAGGTGTAAATGTTGAATTGATTACGCCATCTGTAAGCAATTTTAGAGTAGATATGCGTACGCTTAAAATTGATGTTAATGTTGAAGAACCAGCTTTAGCACCAAGATACTGCGGTGTAACTATCTCAGGAATTACGGTTCACGAATCTCCAAAATGGCTTCAGGATCGTTTAAAATCGATTGGTTTAACGCCAAAAAATAATATTGTCGATGTTACTAATTATGTTTTACACGAATTAGGACAGCCGCTTCATGCTTTTGATGCTGCAAAAATTACCGGAAAAGTAATTGTAAAAACATTGCCAGAAGGAACAAAATTCACTACGCTTGATGATGTTGAAAGAACATTGCATGCTGAGGATTTAATGATTTGCGACGAAAAAGGACCGCTTTGTATAGCAGGTGTTTTTGGAGGAAAAAAATCTGGCGTTACAGATGGTACAACTTCTATTTTCTTAGAAAGTGCTTATTTTGATGCTGTAAGCGTTCGTAAAACAGCAAAAAGACATCAATTGAATACCGATGCTTCTTTTAGATTTGAAAGAGGAATTGACCCAACTATTACAGAATATGCTTTAAAACGTGCCGCTATCTTAATTCAGGAAGTTGCAGGTGGTAAAATCACTTGCGATGTTGTAGAAGTTTATCCTAAAAAAGTAGAAGATTTTTCGGTTTTATTGAATTTCAGCCACGTTTCTAAAATCATCGGACAGGAAATTCCAAAAGATACCATCAAAAAGATATTAGTTTCTTTAGATATTAAAGTAAACAGCGTTTCTGATACCGGTTTAGGCTTAACAATCCCGGCGTACCGTGTTGATGTTCAAAGAGAAATTGATGTTATCGAAGAAATTTTAAGAGTTTATGGTTACAACAATATTGAGTTTTCTAAAAAATTCAATGCAACGGTAGCCAATTCTCCAAGAACAGAAGATTATAAAGTACAAAATGTTATCGCTTCTCAATTAAACTCTCAAGGTTTTCATGAAATGATGGCAAATTCTTTAACAACAGCCGCGTATGCAAAATTATCGACTGTTTTAAAAGAAGAACACAATGTAACAATGTTGAATCCTTTGAGCAGTGATTTATCAACAATGCGTCAATCATTATTATTTTCTGCTCTTGAAGCGATTTCATATAATATCAATAGAAAAAATTCTGATTTAAAATTATTTGAATTTGGAAAATCATATCACAAATACCTAAACGGTTACGAAGAACACAAACATTTAACTTTGTCTATTTCTGGAAACAGAAATAAAGAAAGCTGGACAATGCCGCAAAAAGGAACTGATTTCTTCTTATTGAAAGGTTATGTAAAAGGTATTCTGGTTCGTTTGGGAATTGAAAAAATTTCAAATGCCCCGGTACAGTCTGATGTTTTCTCAGAAGGAACTTCAATTTGCTACAACAATGATACATTAGTTGAAATGGGAGTTGTGAAAAAATCGATTTTAAAGCATTTTGGGATTAAACAAGATGTTTATTATGCTGATTTCAACTGGGATTTGATTTTAAAAATCATTACAGGAAAAATTAAATATACTGAAATTCCTAAATATCCGGAAGTTCGCAGAGATTTAGCTTTGTTGATCGACGAAAAAACTACTTACGAAAGTATTTTTAATTTAGCGAGACAAACGGAAAAAGCTCTTTTAAAAGACATTAATTTATTTGATGTTTATCAGGGAGACAAACTTCCGGCAGGCAAAAAATCGTATGCGTTGAGCTTTACAATCCAGGATAATACAAAAACGCTTACTGATGCTCAGATTGACAAAATCATGTCGAAATTACAACAGACTTTTGAAACTGAACTTGGCGCAAGTTTAAGATAAATCTTAACGTTATTAAATAACAAACCCGACAGGTGTATTATACTTGTCGGGTTTATTTTTTTGTTTCAAGTCTCATGTTTCAAGTTTTTTAAAGTTTCAGGTTTCAGGTGGTTGCCTGAGTATTGTTTTACCATAAAACTCGCAAAGAATTTCACAAAGCTTTTGAAAAGTTTTTGTTGATCCACATCTTCAAAACATTTCTTTCTTTACGCAATCCTTTGCGGACTTTGCGGTTAATTAACAAGCTGCCAGGCCTGAAACCTTAAACACCAAAAAACAAAATCACTAACTAATTAAATATTTATTCCAAATTTGATCTCCAAATCTTAATTATTAATTATTGATTGTTAGTTATAAATTTTCATTCAGTCTTTTTCTGCTGAAAGAATTTTCTTTACTGCTGTTTATGCGCTTTTAGCATTAGTTTTTGCTCTTAAAAATTGACGTTATAAAATTATTTAATTGCAAAATAGTATTAAGCAGTATTTTAGCCCGTTTTTTTAGATAATTTTACCTGAAGAAAAAAGGGTATTTTTCCCCTTGCGTTGTTTTTAGACATCAAATAATTTTGTCGTCTACAATTAAAAAAAACTGTAAACTAAACAAGTAACCAATTAATTCATAAATAACAATGAAAAATCCACCAGCAAAACCTAGTCAGTTAATAACTAAAGAATTTGCAAAGCAATTGAATGTTAACTACAACAATAAAAAAGCGGCATCCTTAACAGGTAAACACGCTAAAAAAGAAGATGCAAACGCTATTTGGTATTCATTAGAAGCTTTAGAAAGTTATATACATTATATTAAAACCAATGGCGCAAAAGACGGATATAACGTAGATGGAATACGTTTTTATTTTGGTGTATATCCAGATGATGAACAACATGGCGATAAAGCCGGATTAACAACCCTATTCTTGGTTCCAACTGGAAAAAAAGTTGAAAATAATACCGCAAAAGTTCAAAGTTTTGCAATGGTTCAGGAATCAGCCCCTGCTGATATTCAAACTCTTGAACCTATGAATTACGGTAATATCGGTAGACCGCCAAGCTTAATCTATTAATAAAATTATGTTTGAATTTTTAAGATCGTATATCATTTATTTAGCTTTATTATCAGGAAGCATCGGATTAATTTCTATGCATAAATTACCTGGTAATAAAGCTAAATTTTTAGTAATTTTAATCTTTTTTTCTGCACTAATAGAATTAGTGGGATATTATTTTACTTATTTGACAGGCTTATTAAACTATTACGTCTATAATTTCTATATGTTTGTCAGCTTTTCTGCCTATATACTGCTGCTGCGGAGCCTTTTGTCGAAGATAAATTACAGAATGACGGCAGTTTATTTTTTGATCCTGTTTATTGTTTCGTTCTTTTTAAACATTATTTATTTTAAAGAAGATACAAACCGTTCGTTTACATACAGTTTTGCCATAGGTGTAATGTTAGTATTAATATTATCCTGCTTATATTTGGTAGAGATTTTTAATTCAGACAAAATTTTAAATTTCAAACGATCTGTTTTTTTCTGGTACATTTTAGGAATATTGGTTTTTCATGTTCCTTTTACGCCTTTTATGCTGGCTATCAATTGGTTTCTTATTAAACAAGACGAATCAGTATTTAGCTTAGTATTGTTCATCTTAAATTTTTTAGCACATAGCTGTTACATTATAGGATTTTTATGGAGCGAAAAGAAATACAATTATTAGTAATTTCATTAGGTATTGTTTTTTTTACTTTACTGGTCGTTGTACTTGTACTTTTCTTTTATTTTTTAAAGAAGAAGAACAGCTACCTGGTCGAAAAAATGGAATCTGAAATGTATTTTCAATCTGAATTAGTAAAAACCCGAATCGAAATTAAAGATCAGACGCTTTCTGAAATTAGTAAAGAACTTCATGATAATATCGGCCAGATTATTTCTGTTGGGATTATGCAGCTCAACATGTCTATAAGCAGTAAAAACATTCAGGTAAAGGAATTAAAAGATCTTAAGGATGTTTTGGCAAAAGCATTAGATGAACTCAGAATTTTATCACGTATCATTAACAAAGATAATTTGCTGCAGAGCAATTTTATCGAAGCTATAAAACAAGATTTAATACGTATAAAAAAACTTAAAAAAATTCAGTATCGTTATAATTTAGTTGGAGAAATCCCAAAGATAAGTGAAGAGCATGATTTATTTATTTACCGAATTTTTCAGGAAGCTTTACATAATAGCCTAAAACATTCTCACAGCGATTTATACGAAGTAAATATTGTAACAACTGAAACTCTTTTTCAATTAAAATTAAAGGATTTCGGAATTGGCTATGATCCTCTTAAAGCAAATTCCGGATTAGGATTAACCAACATGAAATTGCGGGCTAAACTTATTGGAGCCCAATTAATCATGGAATCAGATTCATCAGGAACAACTGTAACTTTAGAATACCCTTTAACCACAACCAATGAAACCGAATATTAAAAGTAAAATTATTATTGTCGACGATCATCAGCTTTTTTCCCAATCATTAGAACTTTTGATAAAAAGTTTTGGAGGCTACGATGTTATTGAGCGATTTGAAAACGGAAAAGTATTTATTTCTTACCTTCAGGAAAACCCCCATACCAATATTGACCTGGTATTATTAGATGTTAATATGCCTGTTTTAGACGGCCTAAGCACGATGAAATGGGTTAAAGAAAACAGATCTGATTTAAAAGTAATTGCGCTTTCTGTAAATGATGATGAAGAAATTATTATTAAAATGATTACTAACGGAGCAAAAGGTTATTTACTAAAAGATACATCACCGGAAATTTTTAAGGAAGCCATTGAATGTGTTATCGAAAAAGGATTTTATTTTACCGAATCAGTTTCGGCAATGCTCGTTAATAAAGTCAACAGCGATAATAAAAAAATCAGTTTAAAAGAAAAAGAACTGGTGTTTATTAAACATGCCTGCACTGAGATGACGTATAAAGAAATAGCCTCAGAAATGTGTTTAAGCCCTAAAACCATTGACGGTTACAGGGAATGTTTATTTGATAAATTAGAGATAAAAACGAGAATAGGTTTGGTTTTGTATGCCGTTAAACACAAAATTGTGTTTGTTTAACCTGTTGGGGCAAATAATTTTTAAACACATAGAAACATAGATTTAATACCTTGAAAAAAGGCGTTTCACTTATTTTAAACACACAGAGACAGCTATGTGTTAGAAACTGGTTTCTTTTTATATTCTTTTATATATTTAAAACCTATGTTTCTATGTGTTAAAAATTTCTTTAATTAATTATATCCAGCGCTTTTTATTAATAAGACAGCACTGCAAAAATGGGAAACTCTTTTATTTTTTCTCTTCCGTTAAGGAAAGTCAGCTCCATTAAAAAATTGCATTGAACGATTTCGCCGCCTAATTTTTCAACCAGCTCGCAGACTGCTTTTGCGGTTCCGCCGGTTGCCAGAACATCGTCGTGAATTAAAATACGGTCACCTTTTTTGATTGCATCCGTATGCATTTCAAGGCTGTCTGTACCATATTCTAATTCGTATGAAGCTGAAATAGTTTCAAAAGGCAGTTTTTTAGGTTTCCTTACCGGAACAAATCCTGCGTTTAGTTCTTGTGCCAATAACATCCCGAAGAAAAAACCACGACTTTCTGCCCCTACTACCTTATCAATTTTCTGTCCGTTAAGAGAATTTACCAAAAGAGATAAGCATTCCTGCCTTGCTTTTACATCATTTAACAACGGAGTGATATCTTTAAATAAAATTCCTTCTTTAGGAAAACCCTGAATATCACGTATATAATTTTCAATCTTCATTTTTTTTTATTTTTCTGTAATTTTTTGCTTGTTTATCTCGCATTTATCTCTATATTTGCACCCGCAAACAGCGTTCAACAAAGCTACGAAAATTAGCTCAATGAAACAAAAAGGCCTCGTGGCGCAACTGAATAGCGCATCTGATTACGGCTCAGAAGGTTACTGGTTTGAATCCAGTCGAGGTCACTCTACGGGACAAAAGATAAAAATTATCTTTTGTCCCGTTTTTTTATCCTTCACCTCTTTATTAATCAAATAGATACGACTTGCAATTTCATTTACTCTAGCGATTTGGAATTGATTATTTCTAAATGTAAAATTTTCGACTCCGTTCGCATCTGTCAGAATCAAATATCAGAATTTAAGTAATTTAAAAGTTAGCCTGCCAATTTACAGAATGATTTAAACATAGATATTCCTGGTCTGATTCTTTCTAAGCATATGAATAACCTCAATACCGCTTAGGGTTCTCTTTGCAGATTCAAAATTTTTAAAACCTAAACCGTTTTGTATGCGCCATTTGATAAAACGATGGTCCTGTATAATACTGTTAAGATATTTACATTGCCTGATTTTAATCTTTGAGAACGAACATTTGTTATAGACTTTGATCGCTGCAGCATTAGAACCGCTTTTATTAATGTTTATTACTCTTGGCCGACAGTTATTACTAATTGCTTTAATTAGAAATGAATGGGCGCTCATTCTCTGCCTTTTCTTAGTTAATAAGAAATCAACTGTATTGCCGGATCTATCAACTGCTCCATACAAATAACACCATTACCCTTTAATCTTAATGTAAGTCTCGTCCATTCTCCAACTACTGCCAACCTCTACTTTGCGTTTCTTCATTTGTGTCTCCATTAACGGTGCAAACTTATATACCCAGCGTTGAATTGTAGCATAATCAACTTGAACTCACCGTATTTTCATAATCTCTTCAACATCTCGATAACTTAAAGTAAACCTTAGTTTGAAATATACTTGCCTGTAGGATAATAGACTTTGGATAGCAATGACCTTTTGTATTCATTTTTCGATGGGTTTAAGATTCTAAAGATAAAAGTTATTACCAGATGCGACAGAACCTTATGTTCTGCTTTAATAAGCAAGTTTTTATCGACTTATTATCTTTAACAAAATATCAAACATAAGAGCCTTCATCTCATTATTGCAAAGGTTAATATCTGCGTTAGGAACACTTCCATGATAAATAATGTTTCTGATCCTTATAATTTCTGTTAATTCCACTTTATATTTATAAGGATTTAAACCTAAATGCAAAATGAAACTCTCAAACCTATTTATCAGTCCTGTTTTTTTTATAGAATTTTCCTTTAGATTTACTTTAGAATCAAGCTCGACTCTATCTGACTCCCATACTACTTCGCTAATTTCTTTATAGCTATTTGTTTTTTCTGTTCTGTTTGTAAAATCAAATTCTTCGTCAATTGTAAAAGAAGTTTCTTTTAAAGGATTTGACAAAAAAAAGTTTCTAACCTTTTCAATAATAATATATAGAATCATAAATGTAGAGATATCATCTAAATTTTTAATTCTTATTAAACAAGAAACTGCCTGCTCAACAAGCGATTTATAAGTTTGGTATTTCTCAAAACTTACTGATTGAGCAAAATCATAAAATGTTGGGTACATATCCTTTAAAAAATATGTTTCAAAATAATCCAAATTTTCATTGGTAAATTTGAAAACTTCTCTTGTTTTATAATCATTGATTCGAAGAGAAGCACTAAAAAAATCAATGCTTTTTTCCCAGTAAAATGACATCAATAGACATAAATCTTCTCCTAATTCGAGTAGTTCAAAGTCTTTTAAAGCTTTACTTTTATCGATCAAGGTCAGGTATGCATCTCTGGTTATCAAAAAATCTTTAACCGAAGAACTTGATTTACAGGAATGCTTAAAATGAAGAATAAAACTGACCGGGCCAAAATCCGTTCTTCGATTCTCATTTTGTTCAATAAACTTATTATCCTCCTCATATTTTCCCGGCAAACCATATTTTATATAACGATCAAGATGAAGAAAAATGTTTTCTGTTATTTTAAATTGTGCTTCGATATCACATTCGCCATTTTGAATAAGCTCGAGATTATCCAAAATAAGTATCAATGTTTTTTTATCCTGATCCAAACAATGTGTTTCCTTAATTTCAATCAGGGAACTCCTCGAAAAATCAAGAACATCATTATGATCCCAAGGATTTTGCGCAATAACAGGGGTTATTAATTTCAGGATATTAACTCCCGAAGTTTTTAAAAAGTTTAATTTCTGATATAAGAAATCCTGCGGCTTATAATAAATTATTAACTGCAGTTTTTCAGGCTTTCTTTTATTGTAGAGTAAACTTGACTCATATTGGATATTTTCTATATTACCGTTAATTATTTCATGTAAAAGCTCTCGATGTTTTGAAAATTGCAAATTTATTTGAAGATCCTTCTGGAAATATCCTTTCATTTTTTTGTAACATTGTGAATAGCAGACTTAAATAGCAGATAATAAAAACACTAAACAAAATGATATAGAAACCTTTAAATCTGGTTTAGTTTTGTCTGTCTTGCCATCTGTATTTTTTAATATATTTTTTACCTTTTTTAATCCTTAATCATTTATTTTCAAGTAATTTTTTAAAATAGAAGGCAGCATATATACATTCACTCTAACTTTTCCGAAGAAGTTAATTTCTTTTCTGATTAGATTTACAGCACTTAAAAAACTTTCTTCCTGAGGAGACAATGAAGTTTTGCTCCTAAGTTTAAGCTTTCTTTTATATAGAAATAAATATTTCAAAACATTTGAGTAGTTATTTCTGTCAAGAAAATCTAAAGAATTAAGCATATGAACTTTGTCCTGAAAATAAATATCATTCTGAGTATTAGTCCCATGCTTACGATAGGGTACAAAAAACAAAGGATAATATTTAATCTTTTTAGCTGTAGTAAAAACATTAAACCTGAAGTGATTATCCTCTCCGTATATGATTGAATTATCAAATGTATAATTATCGAAGACTTCTCTTTTAGTCAATATTGAATGCATCACTGAATATCTTAAATGGATCATCAAACTTCTAAAATGCTTGTAAAAAAGAAGATGCCCCATCGTATACATCCAGAAATTTCTTAAGAGTTTAAAGAAAATTTCAGCGAAAGACATTTTTGATATGAGCTCTTGACAAGAACTGTCTTTAGAAAAAACACTTATGAAATTGGATATTACTATTTCAGCGTTTGTTGAAACGGCTTTTTTATAGAACCAAGAAAGTGTATCTCTGCTTATACAATCATCATCATCAATAAACATCACATATTTTGAATTATCATCCAGATACTTTCCTCTAAAAGATTCATTTCTACAATAAGAAATCGTCATTTCTTCGGGCAAAAATATTTTTTTCACATTAAACTTATCTGAAGTAATATTTTTTACATAGTCAGCTGTTTTTTCATTTGAATAATTATCGATAATGATAACTTCAAAATTATTAAATGTCTGCTCTTCCAGCGATTTGAGAAGGTGACTCAGTAAATGCTGTCTATTTTTTGATATTATAATAACCGAAATCATTTTATTTTAGTAATTTTTATTAATTTGATTTTTTATTTCTCTTACTGACATTTTAGATCGGAAATCTTAAATTCAGGTTTTTTTATCCTCATCTTCAGTAGAAAAACGCAATACTTTTATTACGTTAGATATTCAATTTAAATATTAGAAGTTTTTAAAATATTTTTCAAAAAAATCCAAATTATTAAAAATAAAAAAATGATCTCCTTCAAGTTCAGCTATCTGAACAGAGGCTACGCTTTCTCTTTTCCAGCCTTGCATTACAAAATTTCCGTCTGAGTGTTCTTCTGATCCGTAAAACACATCTATAGGGATTTTTAGTTTATCCTTATTTTCCTGATAAGTATATGATTCATAAATAGAAAAGTCAGCTCTTAAAATAGGTATTACAAAGCTCTTGAAATCCTCATTATCCCTGAAGTCTTTTGGTATTCCTCCTAAGCTGCAAACTTCCTTCCAAAACATCTCATCAGATTGATGTGTATATTTTATAGTACGAAGCCTGGAAGGAGGTGTCCTTCCAGTTATTACAAGTTTTTTTGGCATTTTACGGTTCATTTTCTGAATTTTGACTGATACTTCATATGCAAGTAACCCTCCCATACTATGCCCGTAAAGGATATAATTTTCGTTATTATCCAGTATATTTGATATCTGGCTCAGGCAGTCTTCCAGCAATTCTTCAAATGTTCCTGCAAATTTCTCTCTCATTCTGGTTCCTCTACCCGAGTATTCTATTACCTTAATCTTATCTTTATTCTCCATTTTTTCAATAAGATTTTGGTAGGAAAGCTTGTGACCTCCGGCAAAGGGGAAAAAAATTATATTCATCATTTAATAATAATCTTATTATTTTGAGTTAAACAACCATTCCGGAATCATGTCTGTGTCATATAAATCCGGATATACTGTGTGTTCTAAGCCGGAAATCTCCCAATAGGTGTAGTTTTTATTATTCATTTTTTGTAGATATTTTACCAGCTTTCTATCCGGTTCTATAGGGTTTTCTGTATCTGCATTTCCATGAATGATCCATATTGGTGACTTCGCCGCTTTTTTACCAAAATCTTTATCAGGAATCCCGGAAATACTCACAGAAGCTTTAAATATATCCGGATGTCTGGTCAGCAGATTATATAATGTGGAGCTTCCCATTGAAAAACCTATTCCGTAAACACGCTTTTTATCGACGTTAAGCTTTGTAGTCAGACTTTTTATAAGTTCTGAGGTTGCATCCAGACAATAGTCATTTGGTACGGAATACATAAGTTTAGACTCATCAAAAAAGTAATTAGAGGAACGCATAGAATATTGTATTGCTATTACATATGCTGGGTATTTTTTACGTACTTTTTCCTGAAGCCAGTATTTAGGGAGAGTAGTAATCTGGTTTTTATTGTCATTCCCTATTCCTCCTGAATGGGGAAATATAATAACCAGCGGATACTTTTTTCCTGCCTCGACCGAAACTGGTTCAAGAATCCTGTAATTAAGTATGGAGTCATTATAGCTAAATTTTTCATACTTAAATAATGAATCGTCTAACTTCGTTATTTTTCCTCTTTTTTCCTTTATATCATCTTGCGAAAATTTATTTTCGGTTAGTAAATAATGAGAATTCTGTGCTTTACAAGCAAAAATAAAAACTATTATTATAGAAAAAACCAAGCTTTTATTTACCATGATTATTTAATTTCAAGATTTAAATTAGAAAATATAAGATTAGCTACCACTTTTGCAGGACCAGTAGCCATAGTCATATGATTCCCCGGAGTGAAGCTTATTTTAATTTCGCCATCACAATATTCGCGGAAACCGTTGTAAGGTGTATCATGGTTTCTTTCAAATTCTGAAGTCAGTTCAGGTTTAATAAGGGCAATATCACCTTTATAGATTGATGAAGGTCTGTAGTTTTTAATGACATAGTTAGAATGATATGCTTGCTCAATAAATCTGTGCATACCTATCGAATCAGGGTCTATATTTTCCTGAATAAGTAAAGCTCTGATTATTTTTTCATAGTCTTCTCTTTGCTTATTATCACTATCAAACTCGGGTCTGTACATATTAGGATCTAATAATACAAGGGAGCTTACTTCTATTCCCAGTACCTGAAGCTGCATTGCTATTTCAAAAGCTGTACTTCCTCCAAAAGACCATCCGCCCATATGTATTCTTTTACCTTTATACATTTGCAGGATAGAGTTTTTGTAAAACCCAGCCAATGTTTCCAGATCTTTTGCAAGTACCGGATATTCTTCAACGGCAATAGTTTCAAAAACATAAAAATCTACACTATCCTGCATAAACGGCCTTAACGTGTTAAACAGTGATGTTCCCGTAAGCGGCGGTATCAGGAAGAAAATATCTTTATTATCATCATTCTGATTCAGAGTGTGATAGATTTCTTCTCTTTTAAAGTTTTTATTGGCAATCATTGTATCTATAAATACCGCCAGTTTCTCGATAGTATCATGCTGAAACAGCTCTGCTCCTTTTAGGCTCACATTAAACTCTGTGCTTAATTTATAGGCAGCTTTCATTGTCAAGATGGAATTTACACCCATTTCAAAAAACTCTTCATCAATATAAATCACAGAACTTGGCATAATATCAGTAAAAATATCCTTTATTCTCTGTTCTGTCATGCTATTTGTTTTGGTTCTGTTTTTATCCGTTACATTTATCTGTCTTTTCAAAGATTGTATATCTATTTTACCTGTACTGGTTCTTGGAAAATCATCAACAAACAGTATTTTATTCGGGATCATATAGTTAGGCAGTATATCCTTCAAAAAGTGTTTAAGGTTTATATCAGTAAACTCATCAACTTTTTTTACATGACAAAATGCTACCAGCCTTGCCATTGTAGGATCTTCTACGTCTACAGGAACTATTTTTGCCTTCATCACACCTTCAAATTTTTCTATTGCAATTTCTATTTCTTCGGGTTCGATACGGTATCCTCTCAGTTTCAGCATCGCATCTTTTCTTCCTACAAACTGTAAAATACCTTCTTGATCAATATATCCTAAATCGCCTGTTTTTAAGCCTGAAATTTGACCGTTTTCATAGATAAAATTATTATTTGCAGTTCCTATATAACCTTGAGCTACACTTTTACTTTCTACATATATTTCTCCTATAATTCCTGATGGCAGCACATTACCGCTATCATCAATAATTTTAAACACGGTATTATGTATTGGTTTACCCAAAGCAAAGTATCTTGATGATGTATTAAGATTGATTTCAAGCGCTTCGTTATAAGCAGTAGAAGATGCTTCTGTAGATCCATATCTGCTGACGATCGTGGTTTCCGGCATGAGTTTTTTGAACAACATCATGTCTTCCATCGAAATTGCTTCACCACGTACTTCTAAGAAATTAAGTTTATTCAGTAAACTTGTTTTATCATTTTCAATAAGAAGCCTGATAAAACTTGGAGTAAGTGAGAGTCTTGATATTTCTTTCTGAGATACAGTCTCGACAAACTTATCAATATTATGGTACAAGTATTCTGGAAGGATAACGATTTTATTCCCCTGAATAATTGCTTCTAATATATTTCTTATGGAAGGACTGAAAGAGACTCTTATGTTAAGACAAAAAGTATCCTGAACATTAGCCGGATAATTTTGCAGAAGATATAATAACCCGTTTAGGGTGTTTTCATTAGAAACCTTAACGATCTTAGGAATTCCGGTAGATCCAGATGTGTAATAGATTGATAAGATGTCTTCTGTCAGGCTTTCTCTCTCTTCGGTAAGGCTGTCTTCTGAAGGAATATGATCTGAAATATGGATCAGGGTACAGTTTTCTTTTACATATGGCAAACGGTCTCCAAAGAGTGTTTTTTCTTCAGAGCTTATAATACATGCCTGCAAATCTGTTTCAAGAGTTATAAGATTAAGCTGCTCTATCGGGTAACCGTGTTCTAAACTAATCACTGTACATCCTGCTTTTAAAATTCCCAGAATACTCACAACCAGATTGACAGAATACTTAAGGTGAACCCCTACGGCACCTTTAATGTTTTTGGCTATCAGCTGATTTGCGATATAATTACTTTTTGCATCCAGCTCTGCAAATGTTAGAGAATTATCCTCAATATCTTCTATTGCTGTTTTTTCTTTATATTTTGCCAATGCTTCGGTAAAGAGCTTTTGCAGAGAAACATTTTTATGATCAAATTTGTCTCCGACAATAAGGGATCTTTCAATGTCTTTTTTGTACTCAAAAATATCAAGTTCTGAATACTTCAATTCAGCAAGATTTTCCAGATTATTATAAAGACCCATGATAATATCAGTCATGTCGTTTATGATATCTTCTGAAAATATATCTGATCTGTAACTAATGCTGAATGAAATTTTATCTTTTTTTGAAGATGCCAGAATAGACAGTGGAAAATGCGATATACTCTGGCTTTCAGAAACAAGTCTTTCGATACCCACATCGTTAAATGCATCATTATTGTTTTCTGAAACATCTTGAAAACTTACGTTGGCACTAAACAGATTTTTAGCATTGATGGCCTCATAAATTTCAGGCGTAGAAATATAAGAGTACTCACGCGAATCTAAAAGCTGGTAATGAAAATCAGAAATAGATTTCATAATAGTCTCCTGTTTCTCAAAATCATTAGCCACCGGTATTGTTGTAATCATTGGCCCTATGATATCTCTAAAGTTATCATGATCCATATATCGGTGTGTTATGGTATTACCCCACACAAATTTTTTGTTTCTGAAATATTTAGAGAACACCATTCCAAATAAAAAGTTGATCACCGTATTACTGGTCAGCTTATTATTTTTCAGCATTTCCTGAGTGGTAGTATTCAGATCGTAAGTAACATTTAGTTCACTATAAGTTTCCTGAAGGGTTTTCTTAACCGGAACTATTTGTTCTATTGGCGTTGCATCATAATTCTCCAACAGATTTTTCCAGTAAAACAATCCTTTTTCCTTGTTCTGCTTTAACAGCCATTTTGTATATTCAGAAAAAGGAACTGATTGCAAAGCCTTAGGGATAACATTATTCTGAAATCTGCTGTAGTAGCCAAATAACAGTTGCAGCATTAACTGTACCGATACAACATCTGCAATAATATGATGAATTTTTATAATGATAATATGCTTATCTATCAGCGCAAATTTTATAAGTGATTCTTTAGAGATATCAAAGCTGCCCTGCCTAAAAGACTGCTCATCCTGTGGAAGTATCTCTTCACAGAAAAATTTGTCTGTCTCAATAATTTTCGATTTAAAAACCTGTTCCTTGGAATCATAATCAAATGACGATTTTAAAATCTCATTGCTTGATACCAAAAGCCCACATGCCTTCTTGAAAGCATCAAAATCAATTTCTTTTTCAGATTTAAAAGTAAGATGAATAATATACCTAGAACTATCCGGATTATTCTTTACAAATCCTGCCAAGCCTTCTTGAAAAGGTGTCATTCTATAAACAGGAATAAGACTTTCAATATTCTTTGTTTCAAGATGTTTTATAAGATGCTCCTTATTGTTTCTGATAGAGTCTATTAATGTTTTGTTTTCGGCGTCTTTTTTGTTTAAGACGATGTTTAGGTTATAAGACTCATTAAGGCTTACATCAATATTATTGTCCTCAATATATGTTAATAATTCTTTCAGTTCCATTAGTTAAAATGTTAGCGTTATTTTGTTATCAGTTATTGTTTGTATCTCTTGTGAAATTTGGTGCAGGTCTATCGCATCCATAAGATTTTTAAGACTGTATTCTAAACTGAATTCTGCTTTTATTTTATTCAGAATTACCATTGCTTTCAGAGAGTCTCCTCCCAGTTCAAACATATTGTCTTTTATTCCTACCTCATCCAGACACAGTACTTCTTTGATGATATTTACCAGCTTGATTTCTGTTTCAGTTTCAGGAGCTACGTATTCTTTATTTGTAAATACCCTTTCTTTAGAAAAAGTAACATGGTCGAGATCTTCTTCTTCTATAACTTCCAGATATCCGGTCTCTACATCCATTCTGCTTCTGGAAGCAACTACAAGATGTTCTCCCGATGCTATGGACTTAAAGAGAATTTCAAGCATTTGAGAAACGGTAATTGATCTGCTTAAAATAGATTTATGTCTGTATTCCGGCACGTTCTTTAATGCTTCGTTGATCATTCCTACTCCTGCTACAATAGGCCAGTGTACCGTTACTCCCTTATTATTTGCTATGCAATTATCCAGATATGAATTTGCTGCAATATATCCCAGCTGACCTATAAATGGTTTTGATACGGCACGTGACGAATATCCTAAAAAAAACTGCAGAGAATTATTCTTTAATATCTCCACTAAATTTTTAGTACCATATATTTTAGGATTAAATACTGAAGAATCATCTGTTCCTCTTCTTAAAATGATTCCGTTATAGTCTCCTACTCCCGCGGCATGTATCACTCCGGTGATAATCCCTATTTCCTGTTGTGCAGTTTCTATTTTACCTTTAAGCAGTTCATAATCTGAAAGGTCTCCCTGTAGGTACTTTACTTTGGCTCCATAGTCTTCGAGTATTTTTCTATTTTCAGGATTTTCCTCGCCTCTTCCTATAATTATCAGATTAGCCTGTGCATTTTCTGCAATATATTTGGCTGTTTCAAAACCAAGTCCTCTCAAACCACCTGTTATCAAATAGGTATTTGGCATGGAAACCTCATAAGGTTTTGATGGTAATTCAATTTCTTCAAATTTTTTGATGAGGAGCATTTTTTCCCTAACAGCATATTCAAAATGTGCTTTACCGTTCTTTTTAATGTGAGACAATATATCCTGAGAAAAGCAGTCAAACTTTGATACATCGACGCAGGTAGTCGTGATGTTTTCAAATTCCACATTCACCATTTTCAAGGCATTATATGCGGTTGCTTTTATTGCGCTTGTTTTTTCATTTGGTTTAACCTTAAAGAATGAATCTCCAATTAAATTGATATTCAGATCTTTACCAAAGAATACGCTGTCAAATCCTCTTACGAAATGATAAATCGAACGATATCCGTACAAAAGTCCTTCCTCAGTTTCCTTATCTCCAAACCATACAAAATATACCATTCTTGGTACAATACTTTTTTGCTTTAAATTAGAGAACAACGCAGAGGTCTCTTTCTCGTCTGAAAAATCAGTACGTAAAATATTCTCAGATAATTCAGCAGAGCAGCTATTTTTATCCTGATTACAAATGTAAATGGCCTTTTTACCAAAGAAGGAAAGCTTCTCATATATATTGTTGTCATTAGAGATCACAATAATCTGCTCTTCTTCTATATTGGCTTTATTTTCTAAAATATCTATTGCCTGAACTTCCCATTTTTCGCGGTAAGTATAATATTCTTTTTCAAGTTCACGAACTTCCTCTTTCTGAAAGACAGGGTTTGTTATAATTTCATCTATAAACTCAACTTTTTCAAAAGGATATACCGGTGCCGATATGATATTGGCCTCCGGGAAGATTTTTTTCCAATTTATCTCATATCCTTTCTCTGACAATGATACGATAACGTTAAGCATCTGATTGTATTCGGATTCTTCTTTATTATAGACATCGTAAGTCTGAATACTGACATCTACATTTTTCAATATTTTGGATACTGTAGTTCCGGGACCAATGTTTACAATGGTAAGATTATCTTTGTCCGGAAGAATCGTACTGATACATTGATCAAACAAAACTGGCATTTCCATATGATTAAGCCAATATTCTGATGCTATGGCGGAATTCTCATTTACAGTATTTCCTTTAGCACAGGAAGTAAAAGGAATTTGTGGGGCTTTGAATGTGTAACCATCCAGAAACGACTTAAATTCATTTTTTATAATTCCTGTAAAAGGCGTATGGTAAGGTCCGTCAGCTTGTAGTTCAGTAAAATATATATCCTGTTCTTTTAATTTTTCTTCAAACTGAATCATATCGTGTTTGAGTCCTGAAACAGTATAGCTATCCTGCGAATTGTATGCAGATATAAATGTATTATCACTTTCTTTGAGCATATCTTGAAGGTGTGATAACGGAATACGGATGCTTATCATTCTGCCTTCTGGTAAACCAGCAAGTAATTTTGCTCTCTTATGTATAATGTTTAGTGCTTCTTCAAAAGAAATAACCCCGCTTAAACATGCACACACATACTCTCCGAGACTATGACCTATCATGTATGACGGCTTCAACCCTATTTCTATTAATAATTGTGCGTACGAATACTGGAAAGCAAAAATTATAGGGTTTGTATGATCTATTTTTCTTTGATCTATTTCTTCTCCATCCAGAAATATTTTTCTGTAATCTATATCTGAAAGCTTTTCCAATGCAGAAAAACACAGGTCCATAGTATTTCTGAACACCTCAGAATCACGATACATCTGTACGCCCATCTTAATATAACTTGAACCTTGGCCAGAGAATGTGAAAACCAAAGGTTTATTATTCGGGGATATTGCCTGTACACGAGAATTTTCTTTATAAAAACCTCTCAACTTTGAAATCAGATCTTGTCTAGATTCGAATATAAAACTTTTTCTGATATCAAAATTCGATCTTGATTTTCGATACGTATATGCCAGATCATGAATATTTACTTCTTCATTTTCTATAAATTCTGAAACATTTAAAGCTATTTTTCTAAGTGCTTTTTCAGATTTTGCGGAAATTAAAAAAATGTCAGGAAAGTTGTTTTCTATCCTGTTTTTTTCTACAAGCGGAGCCTGTTCCAGAATAATATGAGCATTGGTACCTCCTATTCCCAATGAAGTTACAGCTACCCTTAAAGGTGAATTCTTTTTCTCTATGTCTATAATCTTGTTATTTACATAAAAAGGGCTTTGTTCAAAATTGATGTTAGGATTTGGAGATTCATAGTTAATACTTGGAGGAATCTGCTTATTTTCGAGGCATAATACCGCTTTTATAAAACTTAATATCCCTGCTGCATAACTCGTATGTCCGATATTACTTTTCAGAGAGCCAATAGGAATTTTATTTTCTCTTCCCAATCCATAGGCCTGCGTAAGGGCTTCCACCTCAATAGGATCTCCCAAAGATGTTCCTGTACCGTGAGTTTCTACATAAGATATAGTTTCTGGTAAAACCCTGCTGAATTTCAGTGCTTTTTCAATACATTCTTTCTGCCCGATTACACTTGGTGCGGCATATCCTATTCTCCTGTTGGAATCATTATTACATGCGCTCCCTTTTATAACACTGTAAATATGATCTTTATCTCTTATAGCATCTTTTAATTTTTTCAGCACTACAACTCCTATGCCTTCTCCCCAGGATGTCCCCGATGAATCTGCATCAAAAGCCCTGCAGTGCCCATCTTTAGATTCTACTCCTTCTTTGTAGATATAGCCTTTTTCTTTACTGTTAAAAAAATTGACTCCCGCTATTATGGAATATTTGGATTCTCCCAATAAAAGACTTTTGCACCCTTCATGAATCGCAACCAATGAACTTGAGCATGCACTCATAATAGGCAGCGGTAATCCTGTAAATCCAAATTTATAAGATAAAAGTGCCGGAGTAAAATGATGGGCCGATAAAAAATTAAAGGAATAAAAATCTATGGGTAATTTATCTCTTAGCGATCTTACATGCATCTGCCATGTAAAGTCTTCTATAATACTTACAAATAAACTGCTGCTTTCTAATTTTTTAATATCACTTCCCGAATCTTCCACTGCTTCCCATATAGACTGATGCAGCATTCTGGTTTGCGGGGAAAGCAGTTGGGCTTCATTCTTATTATATCCAAAGAAAGAATAGTCGAAATTTTTTTTGCTTTTTAACCGTCTGCTTTTGCGAACGTAATCTTTATTCTCAGCCATCTCTCTTGGTACACCCGAAGCAACTATTTCATCAATAGTAAGTTCATCAATAGGTTCAAATCCTTTTTTAAGCTGATCCCAGAAAATATTATGATTCTCTGCAGTGGGTACTTTGCATGATATCCCTACCACTGCGATTTCTAAACCTGTATATTCGTTCATGTTATTCTGTTGAAAAATTATTTAATATGCTAAGAGTCTCATCTATGGTACTCAAAGACTCTTCAATACTTTTGTTGTAGTCAGAAGTGGCTGTTTCACCTTTAAGATAAATTACCAGTTTTGAAATCTGAGGAAACTCGAAAATATTAACAGGAGTTACTTCTTTTTTTATTTCTGGCAACTGGTTAATTTCTTTTACCAACTGTAAAAGCTTTAATGAGGTACCTCCTATTTCAAAAAAATTGGCATTTGTACTTATCTGGGATTCTTCAAGATTCAGAAGATTTGCCCAAATTCTGCGGATTTTAATTTCAAAATCACCTTTTGCCTCAATATATTCTGTCTGTATGGTATCTTTAAATGATACTTCCGGCAAAGTTTTTCTATCAATTTTCCCGTTTGGAGTCAGCGGAAATTCGTTTAATGAAATGTAATAAGTTGGGACCATGTAATCTGGCAAATATTTCATTAAATATTTTTTCAGCTCTGCATTGTTAATTGGCATTTCCGCGCTATAATAAACTGCTATATATTGCTCAGAATTATAAGAAACAATATTGGCCAAAACGGTTCTTATATGGCTCGAATAGTTACTTGCTGCTGATTCTATTTCCTGCAGTTCTACTCTGTTTCCTCGCAGCTTTACCTGAAAATCATTCCTTCCTAAAAATTCAATATTATAATCTTCCTGCAGTCTTCCCAAATCTCCGGTTCTGTATAACCTACCGTATTTAGGATGCTCATAAAAACGAATATCAGTTTCCTTAGGATTATTTACATATCCCAGACCTACACCTATTCCTCCTACAACAATTTCTCCTTTAATCCCTAAAGGAAGAACATTATAATTATGGTCCATGATGTACATTTTTACCTTTGGAATAGCTTTTCCTATAGGGAAAATGTTCCCGCTTTCTTCATTTATTTCATAAAATGAAGAGACATCACTTGCTTCACTTGGTCCATAAGAGTTATATATTTTGATATCACTTACTAGATTCCTCAGGTTTTTAATGATTACCGGATCTATTTTTTCTCCTCCAAATATTACTTTACGCAGCGAGTTTAAAACTTTATACTCTGCATCAGTAAAAGAGCTAAATATGGCCGGAGCTGCATTTGCTACCGTTATTTTATTTTTGTGGATGAAGGAAGGAATATCATACAATCCAGTATTTTCCAAATAAATTGTAGCCCCGGCTAAAAGCGGTGCAAAATAGTTTTTTTGAGTAAGGTCAAAACTAATATTACTTATAATACCTACTTTATCATCTTCGTTAATTCCTATATCATTTTTATACCATTCCAGCAGGTTAAGAAACCCTTTGTGTGTATTAATAGCCACTTTAGGTTTTCCGGTAGATCCCGAGGTACACATCAAATAAACAGGATCTTCTTCACTAATATTCTGATTCTGCTCTACGCAAACAATTTGTTCTATCTTATCTAAAAACTCCTTAAGCCGTGCTTCATCAAAGATCAATTTACAGTTAATATCTTCGAGCAATGATTTTTTCCTTTCTTCAGGAATAAAAGGGTCAATTACAACATACGCATTTCCTGATTTTATAACTCCAAGCAGTACGGGAATAAAATATTCTGATTTATTGATGCAGATACCAATATAACTTTTTTCGTTTTTTGTATAACTGCTGATGTAATGTGAAACTTTATCTGACAGATATTTTACGTCTCCATAAGACAATGATTTTCCTTCAAAATCAATCGCTGTTTTTGTGAAAAATTTATCAAAAGAATCTTCAAATTTTGCAATAAGACTTTCGGTTTCAAATACTTGTAATTCTCTATGAAACAGATATTCAACAATCTGGTTTTCGCTTTCAGATATATAATTGATCTCATGAAGAATAGTATGGAGATTTTTTGATAAATCATTAATTATATTTATCAGATGTTCCAGTAAACGCTCAACTTGTTCGTGTTTATAAGAAGGATGAAAATCAATACTGATATTAAACTGCTCTCGATCATCCTGAATCAGAATGTCAATATATGAACTGCCTCTTTCTTGAAATCTCTTACTGCATATTTCTTCTTTAGAATTGAATGAAAAAAACATTCCTGTTTTTACCATTTCTTTCAGCAGTTTATTTTTCTCCTCATCTTCCCGTAAATCTTTCCATTGATCTTCTTCTGATGCAGCTTGAATTGCCTCAGCTTCTTTTCGAATATGATTTTCTATCGTGTCTTTGTCTTCGATTTTATTCTTTATAAACAGTGTTCTGTCTTCATCTTTACTTAAAAAATTGGTACTGAGAATGGCGTTTTTCTGTCCTGTATATCGATATAATAATATTCTGTAAATTCCCAGAAACAAAGCCTGCGAGATAATATCATGTTCTACAATAAACTTTTTTACTTGATTATATTTAGTACCTGAAATATTTCTGCTTATTACCGTAGAAACGGTATGCTGAGTGTCTCTGCTATTCTTCAAATCATTAAGATCAAGGGTATCCAGTTCTTCGTGTCCAAAGTAAAGCACATCCCTGAAGAAATAAAATGTATCTTTCCTGATTAAATACGCTATTATTTTTTCTTTATTCTCCTTCAAAAACGTTTTTTCCTCTACAGAAAGTTGAAATACATTCCCTTTAAGCCTGATCTGTGTGTTTTCAATTTCCAGTCTTATTCCTTTTGCATCAAGCGTCTTTAAAATAGGTATGATTTCCATATTTATTTTGTAAATTATATTAAAAATTCCTGATCCTGATTCATCTCAATTCTTAGTACCTCAAGAACCTCATCTAAAGTATCTACTGAATTACTCGCCATTTTTTCGATCAGATAGATATATAAATGCAGTAATTTTGCCATTTTACTTTCAGAAAAAATGTCTGTATTATATTCCAATCGAATTACGAGTTCTTCTTTTTTTACCGTAATATCTATTTTGAATTCTATTTTGGAGTGTGTGCCTATTTCTTCTTCATGTACAAATTCTTCTATCTGTACACCGTCATCAAACAGTATTGTACGGGATACTTCTTCTTCATTATGAAGAATGATTGTTGTATCAAAAAAAGGATTTCTCGATGCATCATTGTTCGGTAAGTACTTTTCTACCATCAAATCAAAAGGATAATCTTCATTTTCATACACCTGCACAAATCCTTTTGTGTTTTCTTCAAGGAATTCCTGAAAGTTCATTCCTGATGAAACCCTGATTTTTAAAGGCAGATAATTTATAAAGGATCCTATAATGGGTTCTATATCTACGTGGGTTCTTCCGGAAGAAATTGTTCCGATATAGAATTTATTTTGATTACTATAAGCATGTATTAACAGTCCATATATCCCAACAAGATAATTGTTCAGAGAAAGAGACTGTTCATTAAGGCTTTGCTTCAATCCGTTAAAGTTTTCTTTTATCTTTGTGCTTATGGCGGTTCCATTATAAGAGATCATAGCCGGACGCACATAATCTATCGGAAAATCCAAGGAAGGAATATCTTCGGCAAAGAAGTTTTCCCAGAAATTTTCATGCATCTTATATTTGCCTTTGTGCCAGTTTACATAATCTTTATATTGTATTGCCAAAGACTCAACATTGATACGCTTATCTTTAAGGTAAATGTTATAGTTTTCTTTGATTTCTTTATATAAAATCTCGCGCGACCAACCATCGGAAATAATATGATGAAGGGTTGTTGCAAGGGTATATTCTGTTTCTCCTTTTTTTATTAGGTTTAACCTAATAGGTAATTCCTTTGAGAGATCAAAAGGTTTGTATCTTTCCTGACGTAAAAATTCAATCATTGACGATGTATCCTGTATGACTATAACAGGAATTTCCAGATCAATATTCTCTATTGGTAAGATATACTGATAAATATCTCCATCTTCATATTTGAATATCGTTCTAAGGGTTTCATGTTTTTGTATAAGTGCCACAAAAGAAGCCTTAATTGCCTCAATATCCAAAAAACCATTGATTGAATAATGCATAGGAACATTAAACAAGGCTGCGCTTTCTTTTTTAATGGTCGACAGCCACATACGTTTCTGAGAATTTGAAACTTCATATCTTGACTGAGCCGCAACGGGAGAAATCTTCGTGTAAAGAAATTCTGTGCTATCATTTACTTTTTCTAGAAAAAACCGTGAAAAGTTTTCAAAATCCGGGTATTTATAAATATCAGCCAAAGTTATTTTTACATTGAACTCTTTGTATATTTTGTTGAGCATCTGTATTCCCTTTAAGCTATGTCCGCCCAAAGAAAAGAAGTTGCTGGTTCTAGTTATCTCATCTGTCAGTAAGGTTTCTTTCCATATCCTTAATAAATGTTTCTGCAAATCTGAGGTTATAAAAATCTCATTCTCTTTAGAAAAATTATAAATCGATTTATTAGATTTATATTCTTCATATAAATCTTTAAGAGCCTGCTGATCCACTTTATTATTTGTTGTTAACGGAATTTTATCCACATATAAAATTTCAGCCGGAACCATATATTCAGGAAGAGAATTTTTAAGGTATTCTTCCAAATCTGAAGAACTTTCTTTGGTGATCCCGGTTACAAAAGCGCAAAGTCCTGTATCTCCGTTGTTTTCTACAGCCAATACCGCAGAATCTGTAACTCTCGAAAAAAATCTGATAATGTTTTTCACTTCATCCGGCTCAACTCTGTAACCTCTTATTTTTACCTGACTGTCTCCTCTTCCAAGGAACATGATTTCGTTTTCCAGCGTAAAAAAACCAATATCACCTGTCGCATATATTCTTCCGTAATCGGGATGAACAATGAATTTTTCTGAATTAAGCTCTTCAATATCCAAATATCCTTTTGCAAGTCCTACACCTCCAATAAAGATGTTTCCTGTCTCATATTTTGAAACTTCTTTCTTTCTGTCATCCAGAATAACAGCAAAATTATTGGGGATCGGAGATCCTATTACTGGCCTTTGAATGTATTGCTCTATATCCTTTATTTTTTTAAAAACAGTCCCTATAGTAGTTTCAGTAGGACCATAATGATTGATAACTTCTATTGTCCCTAAAGATTTTTTAAAGTCTGCTAAATCTCCTGTCTTTATTTTTTCTCCTCCCAGAATGACTTTTTTAAGATCCGATCCTTCAATTTTATTAAAGTTTTTTGCATTTAATATGGCATTAAAATAAGACGGAGTCGTTTTTATATACGTTACTTTTTTATCTGCAATCGTACTGATTACCTCATCTACATCATACAGAATCTCTTTTTTTACCATCTGTAATTTCCCTCCTGAAAGTAAAGTACCCCACAAACTTGTATATCCTAAATCAAAGGCATAAGAAGAAAGAAGTATGGAGGTCTCGCTATGGTTTATATCGAGTAATCTGTTAAGGAAGTCGACATAATTTATCAAAGATTTATCCTGAATACAAACTCCCTTAGGAGCTCCGGTTGTTCCTGACGTATATATAATATAACAAGTACTGTCCGGCGTACGAATAGAATTACTGCCCGTGGATGTACCTTCTGTAAAATTTAGTGTATCAATAAAGAGTTTTGGTTCAAATTCCTCTTTCTGATAGTTACTTCCTGTGATTAAAAGCTGCGCATTCGAATTGTTAAGTATATGCGTGATTCTTTGTTGAGAATCATTAGGATCTATAGGAACTATGCTCCCATTAATTTTTAATACGGCCAAAAAAGCAACAATCACGTTATGATCCCAATCGCACATTACACCTATTGTTGGCGATGAAACATCTACTATTTTATCCCGAATTAATGCTGCCAGCTCGTTTGATTTCTCATCTATTTGTTTATACCTATAGGCTCCATTTTCATCTTCTATAGCAATATTTTCTGCAAACTGCTTCACGATTTCTGAATATCTTTCCAAAACCGATTCTGCGGTTATGTTATTTTCTGCCTTCAACGGTTTCTGAACACCAGTTTTGTAAGGCTCGATAGCAGCTGTATTTTCAGAATATTTTTCTATCAGCTGCATACTGTTGTGCTCCCACAGCTTTATAAAGTACGTGATATCTTCACTTTTGATGTTATCTTTATGATGCAGCGCAACAGTGGTTTCTTCTTTTGCAGAATATATCTGGGCGATAAAATCTGAATATCCATTTTGGTGATCTCTAATTTCACTCAAAGGAGTTTTATCTTCGGTAATTTTACTCAGATCAATAAATTCAAAAATATACCTGAAGTTTGATTTTATAAAATCTACATATTCCTGATTATTCGGAATATATTCTTTGCGGCTGTTTAGTAATATCACCAGTTTGCCTATGCTGCCACAGTATTCTTCTATTCCTGAAAAACCTTTTGCGGCTTCTGCATTAAAAGGTAAAATGTTGGCATAAAGTCCAATATTTTTGTAAAGCTGCTCAAAGCTTCTTCCATGGCTTACATATCCTGCACCATATGCTGTATTTTTATCTGCAGATATCTGGCAAAGCGTATAGTACCAACCTGATAATAGCAGTATTTCTTTATCAATCGGGGCGTTTTGCAGTAACTGAACAAACTTGTCGCTCAGTTTATAAAGCTGTGTTTTCCTTTTTCCGGTTTCAACAACATTCAATTCCATATTTGTTCTGAAAGGCTGAAAATTTTTCATTATATCTTTCCAGAATTCCGAATTTTCTTGATTACCTTCTTCAGTAATAATATGTTCTCTCCATGCAGAATATTGCAGGTAACTGATATCAGCTTTATCATAAGTACCTTTGCGGTATTTTTCTAAAATACGGTGGTAGAGCGTTATTATACTCCAGCTGTCAAAAAAGTAAAGTCCGTATCTGAACGTTATTGACACAGCATTTTCGTTATCCTGAACGATGGTTATACTCAGATTGTATTCTTGGGATACTGCATTATCTGTATTTTCCAGCACTTGTTTGTGTACAAGTTTCACATCAAAATTTCTTTCCTCCTCAATAGTTAAAAAGGCTTCTTTTCCCGGAGAAGTAATAGTCATGTAAAGAGATAATTCATCTTTCAGAACTTCATTTATATCATCACAGAACTTTTGTCCCTGAATATTCTCCAGAGAAAAAGCCATTACATTATACAAGTCACCTTTACTCGCCGCCAGATATGTGAGGTTTTGCTGGGGTGACAAATTATATCTTTTTATCATATGCTTAAAGAAATTGGATAGTAGTTTTTGATATCCGCGTGTTCTCTTTCGATTCTTCTCGCCAAAGCATCAAATTCAATTTTAAAGCCCATAGGGTTGCTGATCCATTCTTTAGAATTTTGTGCTGTTTGAGAGTCTATAAGATTTACTTTTTCGTTCATTTGTCTTGCCAGTACATTTAGTCTGAGCGTACGTTCCAGACTGATCATATACATCATAGCCGTTTCAATACTTTCTCCACAAGCAATTGCTCCATGGTTAGCTAAAATGGCAACGTTTTTATCTCTCAGCTTTTCAGCTAATTTAACAGCACGATCTGTTGTATTAACAGGACCATCGAATTCATTATACAAAACATAATTATCATAAAACATACAGCTGTTTTGGTCAAGCATTAGGATTTCAGGTTTTTCCAGCGATGAAAAAAGTGTTCCCCACGGAGAATGTGTATGCACGATACAGTTGGCTTCTCTGCTGGTATTATGTATTTCTGAGTGTATGCAGAATCCTGCTACATTAATAGGATATTCCCCTTCAATAACTTCGCCTTCGTTATTTACCAATATCAGATTGTCCGGTGTTATTTCATCGAATAGTATACCGAAAGGATTTACCCAAAACAGGTTTTTCTCATTGGGTACTTTCATACTGATATGCCCACTGATACTTCCTTCATCAAGATGAAGACTTCTCAGCATTCTGCAGGATAAAGCAAGTTTATATTTTAACATTGCTTTACTATCTCCGTACTTAGATTCGTTGGTAATAAAGAAAGAAGCTGTATTTTTTCTGGCTTCAGTTACTTTTTTTGTGGCTGACGCTTTTACGTAGTTATTAATATTATCTTCTTCAGACATAGATACAAAGAGCTGTCTTGCTCCGTCATAAGAATCACGACCATGGGTGAAGTTAATATTATCCATCATCAAAAGATCTCCCTTTTCCCAATTAAACCTGAAAGCTACATCTTCGTATGCCTGTCTTACTACTTCTAGATCATCGATAGATA
Organism: Flavobacterium soyae; assembly: GCF_021245985.1. Lineage (GTDB taxonomy): Bacteria > Bacteroidota > Bacteroidia > Flavobacteriales > Flavobacteriaceae > Flavobacterium > Flavobacterium soyae. The sequence continues at coordinate 269,558 of NZ_JAJQXA010000002.1, forward strand.
TGGCTGTACCATCTCCATAATAGCTATTACGCGGAAGATTGTCAATTCCGTAAGCATCTATCAAATAGCTGTATACATCACGATCTAGATTACTATAGTGAAAAAGATGCGCCTGATTGAACCATATTTTTTTATTGGTGGCTTTATCAAGAAGTGTTGCCTGTGTAACGTAATCAATTCTAAGTCTGGTATCATCAATCTGAGTAAGATTCATATGATGGTCCTTACAGTATTTCTGTACTTCGTTTATGTCTGATGTTCCGAAAAAAGTCTGCCACGGAATATCCATTTCCTCGCTAAAATTTCGAACGTACATTATGCCGCCTTTATCTTCAAATCTTTTGGTAGTATCAGACGGGATTTTATTATACACAGCCGAACTATTACAGATAGGCGTACAACCACCGATCTCAGAGGGACGCTCACAATAAAAAAACAGCTTTTTGGGCCAGGATTTCGAATACGAATGCTCATTATGCTGAGGAATAAACTGCTCTTTAGGGTATTCTGTAGAGGTATATATTTTATCTTCCAGCCTCGTTCTTGGAGACGAAGGTTCTGCATACTCTAAAGCTCCACCCGAAGACAGGCTGTCTACAACTGAAGAAAATTCTGTTTTAGAAACAAAACTTTTAAATTTTCTGAATAAAATGATTCTGTTTTTTTCATATATTTCATTTACAAAATCATTGTTTTTTTCCAGCCAGCTTTCTAGTTCATTATCTTCAACCGAGGTTATAATGGCTATTTTTGTATATTCATTTCCAACTATTTCAAACTTTATATTTTTAGGATATTTATCACCGATTTCCTTAGGCTGGATCTTTATAAGACTGTTAAAACTATTTTCCATGTTGTGTATGATTTATTTGTTTATACTATTTTAGAAATTATCAAATGCTTTTTTTATTTATTATTTTTTCAGCATATACCTTGTGGATCATACTAAAAAAAGCGGGCTTGTTCTATTAATAACATTTTCCTTTCATGATCAAGTTTTTCCATTGATGAAATTTTGTAACAATAGCCGCTATTTTATCTAAAGCAAGAGTAAATACCTGTCTGTTTTTAGATCTTTAACAATAGCTTTTTAAAATTTATTTTTTTTGTATATCTTACCCGCATTGTGGATATCGAATCATTTCTATGTCAAAAAAAATATCACTTTGAAAAATACTTTTTATTGCCAGGTGACACATATAATTTTGATCTATGGGTACTTTTTTTACATAAAATTTTTCTTCTTCAATTAAGGTAAGCCCGCTATTAATCTCAAAAGATTTCAAAGGGATATTTAATCCCTTACCATTCGCTTTAATAACTGCTTCTTTTTGAGTCCAATACTCGTAAAAAGCAGCTGTTTTATTAAGAGAAAACTGAATCTTGTTCCATTCAGAATTTGTCATTTGTAATTTAAAATCATCAACATCAATATCTTTGACTAATTCAACATCAATTCCTATTTTATGTTCTGAAGAAACAAATACAACTATATTACCTGAATGGGATATATTAAAATGCGGAAAACCCAAAATAAAAGGTTTGCCATATTTGTTATATTGAATATCTGTTAATTTGCAGATATCTCCATTGAGAACATTATTCAATATCAAATAATTACCTAACAATGAAGCCTGTGCATCCTGCCATCTTTTAAATTTCATTATTTTTTCTCTCATTCTTAAGGGCAGCTTTGACAAATAAGACTCATAATATTTAACATGAAATTCTTCAGATATAAATAGGTACTTAATTTGGACAGGAAGATGATTACTGCTTTTCATATTCTGGTATTGCCACATTTTTAATAAAATCAATTACGAAGTTTTCAAATTCTTTGTTTAGCGAAAATTTATATTCTTTAGAGACACTGCTTGAAAATTTCTGATATAATTCAGTTGTTTTAATTAGCGAATTTTGCATGTTATATATAGTGCCAGACAATAACGTTCCATTTAAGTCTTCATAAGTTTCTTCTCCGCTCCAGTCATATATTTTCAAACTATCATAAAAAACATCTGTTGATTTTTTTTTAAGTGCTGCATCCCATTCTATCATTCTTATTAACTCCTTTTTCATGTAATGATCATAAGTGAGAATTGTAAAATAAAAATCTCTTCTTATCAGCTTAATTGATGCGGTGTAACAGGATTGCCAAAAAAAATTATAATGCTGAAAAAATATTTTTTTGTCCAATTTTTTATCCAAAGAAATACTATCCGAAAAAGCAATATTTCTTTCCAAAATGCTTTTCAGATTAATTTTATCTACATGAATTTTATAACCTCTTTTTATAGTCTCATAGAATTTTAAAATATTTCCTTCAGCACTATTTTGTAAAAATTTTGGCAATAACCATTTTAAACCAATATCATTTAGTTTTAAGTAATACCTGATCAACTTGATTTTCTTTATATCAATAATTGTTAAATCATACATTAAACCATCTTTTAAAATCACTTTGTTTTTATCGACCCCTTCTTTAAAGTCTTTATATACCCTTCTTGATATTATTTTTCCTAAGGGATTAATCCATGAGTGATTCTCATTGTCTAAATATTTTATAGGATTATTAGTAAACAAGTATAAATCTATGTCAGAAAATTGATCTATAGAATCTTGAGAAAAACTCCCTATTGACACCAACGAAATAATGTCCTGATTGACAGACAATAGTAATTCAATGCCTTTATTTATAGTATGTACCCTTTCTGATGTATTCATAATAATTTAGTCTATTCGTTCTTTAATTTCATCAGAACCAATTTCTCTTTTTCTTTGTTTTTTCAACTTATTGTTTCCAAAATTATAAGTAAACGTCAGTCTTATAATTCGCGGCTCATAACTGTAAAGAACATAAGAACTGTTCAAATTATCTGTAGACTCAAAACTATAATCACGTCCAAAAATATCGCTAAAACTCAATTGAACCCTGCTGTCCCATTTTGGAATTTTTTTATCTATACTTAAATTTACTCTCTGAAAATCATCTATACGGCTTACTCCTGATATTCTTTTTGAATTATAGGAAGCAAATACCTGAATAGAAAAGTCTTTGGGCAATGTGAAGTTTTGAGAAGTTCTTAAAACATAAAATGTATCATCCTCTTTTTTATCATCCATTTTTTGATCTAAATAGGATAATTGCAGGTTATTTTGCATATCCCACCAATTTGAAATCTTAAATGGTAAAGACAGAGAAAAATTTAAAACCTTTAGATAATCTATATTTAAGGACGTTAAAACTTGCTGGGCTGTGTTATCAGGAAATGTGGCTTGTGATCTGGCAATCGCGTTTTTTTCAATTGTGTACTCCAGCGATACTATATATTTTTTATACTGGTAATTTGTTGAAAGTGCGTTACTGATAGATGGTTTAAGCTCAATGTTCCCAAAATAATAGGTATTTGGATCCAGAAATAAAACAAAAGGAGCTAAATCAAAATAAGTAGGTCTTGAAATTCTTCTTCCATAGGAAAATTGCAGAGTATTGTTCTTATTTAATTTTCTGGACAAAAAGAAGGATGGAAAAAGTTCACTTAATTTAGAATCAAGAACATTTCCTTTCGTTAATAAGTTTAAATCCTGAGTCGAATATTCGTAACGCAAACCAAGTTTAATATCAGTCTTATCATTTGCTTTCCAATCCATAGAGGAATAAACCGCTGCTATATTTTCAACTAAATCTGATTTTTCGCTAAATTCTTCATTCTTTATATATTCATCATTTATTAAATCCTGCACCAAAACTGTATTTTCAAGATTTGAATTGGTATATTTTGATCCTAAATCAAATTTTACATTTTTGTTTATTTCTTTTGAATAATCTACTTTACCAACCCAAACATTTACAGGAGTCTTTTTTGTTGCCGAAAAAATTTCATTTTTATACTCATTTCCGGAGGCATCAAAATAAGTATTTTGATAGTTATTGGGAGCTCCGTTATAATAGTTCAAATAATCAACATCAAGGTTTAAAGTTTGTGAATCATCGATTTTCTTATTGAAATTAATATTTGTACTAAATAAATCTCTCTGGCTGTCTTCATCATTAAATAAAACGATTGACGAATTATTACCCGTTGATTCACTTAGTGCCGTATTACCAAATACTTCTTGTTTAAATCTACTTGTATTGCCATTAACAAGTAATCCAAGTGTGGTCTTATCATCAATATAATAATCCAGACCCAGCCTTCCGGAATAACCGTTTATTACCGGATATCTGTCACTAATCGTTTTATTATAATAAGTATTATTATCTGATAGTATGGTCGAAGAATTCGTAAATTGTCGAGGATTGTTATTTCTGTCAAAATTTAAATCTCCAAAAAAATTAATATCCTTTTTTCTGGTATTCCAGTTAATTCCTGCTTTTTCCTTATCTTTTTTTCCATACCCCACACCTAAAAGAACACCGCCATTTGTTCCTTCAGTATTTTTTTTAATCTGTTTTATATTTATTAATCCACCTGTGAATTCTGCATCATATTTAGATGGTGGATTTGATATTAATTCAATTTTGTCAATATCTTTAGCATTAGTACTGCTTAACATTTGCAAAAGAGATGCAATAGGAACTCTTACCAGCTTGTCATTGATCATTATACCAACTTCTGTTTTACCATTAAGCGTTATTGCACTACCGTTTGAGCCAATATCCACTCCAGGCATTCTTTGCAATACTTCTAAAGCACTTCCTGAAATTCCTATCGGAGTACCCTCAACGTTAACAACCAAACGATCCGTCTTTTGAACCATTTGTTGTTTTTTTGTTGATATCACCACTTCCTTCAAAACATTGTCTGTTACCAATACAATTGGGCTAATGTTCAGGTCTTTATTTTCTATAACGATATCTGTTTTATATTCCTGAAAAGAGAAAGCAGAAACGATTAAAATATAATTGCCATTTTTTATGTTTTTAATACTAAATGCGCCATCAATTCCTGATTGAACAGGCCGAATTTTTACGGTATCATTTACTGCAATAATTTCAATTTTTGCTAATGACACAGCATTTTCTTTATTATCTTTTATACTACCAGATACATTATATTGTGCGATACAACTTGTAGAAATAATAAATAAAAAAATAACTGATAGTATACTTTTCATATGTTTGATATTCTGATTTAAAAGTTAAAATTGATTTCGATGTTTTGCTTAAGTTCTTTTTCTGTTTGCAATAAAATGTCATAATCTGCCAATTTATCGTCAGGATTTTTTATGATTTCCTGTATTATTTTTTTAAATTTTTCAATAATGATTGTAATATTATGGAGTGAATAATAATCTGAATTGTACTCTAAGGCACAGCATAATTTATCATCATCATGATAAAAATTAAATGTTAAAGGAAATCTGCTTACTTTGTGTTTATATTGAAACGGCTTTATTTCAACCGCATTAAATCCCGAAATATCAGTTAATGAAAAATCTGGGTTTTGATATGCAATCATTACATCAAACAATGGTGAATTCCTGTTTTGTAATGTTGTAAAGGGAAAACCTGAAAATTGAAATGAATTAATAATTTTTTGATTTATAGTATTGAAAACTTCTTTAAAAGTATCTTCTTTCTTTATCATAAATCGCAACGGTACTGTATTAACAAACATTCCAATGCATGGAAATAATTCAGTCGAATTTCGTCCAGAATTTACCGTGCCAATACAAATATCTTTATGATTGGAATACTTATGTATAAAAGACCCCACTAATGAAATTAATATGGAGTATACCGATAAATTAAAAGTGTAGGCTAATTTTACCAGCTCTGTTTTTTCATTGGCATCAATTATAAAATTAACCTCATTGCCATTAAATGAAACTTCATCATGCTTTAAGTCTTTAAAAAATGAGTCTTTTATTTGATATCCTTTCAATTCTTTAGTCCAATACGCATTTGCATTTTCATCCAAAGGCTGGTTATTTATCCATTCTGAATAATCTTTGAACTGAAATGGTAATGGATTGATTTCATATTCTTTTCCTTCAGACAACTGGTTGTAAATAACCATTAGTTCTTTTATAAATATTTCAACAGACCATCCATCCATAATAATGTGGTGTGTTGAAAATAACAAGTACTGTGTAAATTCATCAACCACAACATGGTATAATCTTAGTAATAAGTCTTTCTCCAATTCAAATTCTTTGTACAAAATTGAAGTTGAGAAAGCATCAAATTGTTCACTTTCTACCTCGATAGTTTTCAATTCAAAATTCACTTCACCGACAGGTTTAATCTTTTGTTTTGGAATTCCTGCTAATGAAAAAAAGTTAGTTCTTAAACTCTCCTGTTTATCGATAACCTGCAATAATGCCTGGTTTAGTATAGAGATATTGAGATTTCCCTGAATTTCATAAATAGCATTCATATTGTATGCTATCGATGCTTCAGTTCGCTGAGATGCTATCCATATATTTTTTTGTGCATGGGTAAGATCATAGAATTCTTTCTCAGGAGCAGTTGAAATTGGATAAAAGGTAGTTCCCTTAGATATAATATTATCGATTAATGCTCCTATGGATTTAATAGTCGGATTAACAAAAATATCTTTTTGAGACAAGCTGCAGCCAAATAACTTATTGATCTCATATATTATTCGAACTGCATTTAAAGAATGTCCTCCTAATTTAAAAAAATTATCCGTGATACTTACCTGATTTACCGGCAGATTTTGTAGCCATAATGCAAGCAGCTTTTCCTCTGTTTTAGTTTGCGGCAACGCTGCCTCATCCAGACGATAGGTTATATTTTGGTTTGCCAGTGCTTTTCTATCTATTTTATTGTTAGGCGTTAATGGAAATTTTTCTAATCTTACAATGATTTTTGGTACCATGTACTCCGGCAATTCTTTTTGTAGAATTTGAGTAACCAAATCTTCCTGAAACAGATCATTCGTTTTTACAAAAGCAGCCAAAAAAGCCTCGTCATTTATTTTTTTAGCAATTACAATCGCTTGATCAATATTCGGTATTTTGACTAATTTTTCTTCAATCTCACCTAATTCAATTCGATAGCCTCTTATTTTAACCTGAAAATCATTTCTTCCTAAAAATTCGATTTCACCTTTATCATTCCATTTACCTAAATCTCCGGTGTTGTATAATCTTTCTTTATAATCAGCTATATAAGGAAATCTTTCATTTGTTAATTCAGCATTCAGATAATAACCTTTGGCGTGACCATCACCGCCGATATAAATATCGCCAATTGCGCCAATCGAAACGGTATTACGCCATTGATCTAAAATATAGAATGAGGTATTATCTATTGGTTTTCCAATGTTTTTGGCATCACGAGGCTGTACTATTTTTTTAGTACTCGACCAGATTGTTGTTTCCGTTGGACCATACATATTCCAAACTTCTTTGCAAGTACTAATAAGTTTCCCTGCTAATGTTTCACTTAGTAAATCTCCTCCGCAAAGTATTTTTAAGGATTTATTTCCATTCCAGCCGGCATGAAACAACATTTGAAAAAAACTTGGAGTTGCCTGTACAATAGTTGGTTTTGTATGCTCTATATCTGAAATAACTTTTGTTAAATCAGAAAGTACATCGCTCTTAACAACACGTAAAACCGAACCTGAAATGATAGGCAGAAATAACTCAAGAATTGAAATATCAAATGAATACGTAGTCACTGCATAAAAAATATCATCAGAAGTGATACCCGGCTCCTTTTGCATGCTCCATAAAAAATTAATTAAGGATTGGTGCCCAATTTCAACCCCTTTAGGATTTCCAGTCGAACCAGATGTATAAATTATATAGGCTGTATCGTTAAAAGCCGGTAATGCCGTGATATAATCTTCAGCTCGAAAATCTTTTATATCTTCTAATATAAATTCTTTCGTATTTTTAAAATCAAAACTAACTGAAAGATCTTCACTTATAATAATGCTTTCGCATTTGCTGTTTTCTATAATATATTCTAATCTATCCTTAGGAAAATTAGGATCAAGAGGAATGTAAGGCCTGCCGGATTTAATGACCCCCAACAATACACATACTAAATTGGCCGATCTGTTTAATAAAACTGCTATTGGCCTTTTTTTCTGCGAATTGATATTTTGAAGAATATAAGTAGCTACTTTATTGGATTCAAAATCTAATTGAGAATAACTTAATTCTTGGTCACCATCACTAACGGCTATTTTATCTTGAAATAATTTTACATTTTTCAGGAAAACATCAACAAAGGTCTCAGAAGGGTATGAAACAGTAGTGTTATTAAATTCTTTTATAATTTTTGCCCTTTCCTGTACAGAAAGGTAATTTATATCTTTTATTTTTTGAGATGAATCAAGTAATACCTCATGCAGTATATTTTCAAAATGAATGGCAAATTCATCTATACTATAACCCGTAAAATAACTTTCATTATAATCAAAGTCAATTTTTACATCTTCTTCCTCATCAAATTCTCTTATATAGACAGCTAATGGTACTCTTTCAGATTCATGGCTTAAAGGAATAACGGTTGTTTTTGTTCCATAAAAATTATTGGAATAATTTTGTTTTTCATAAGACAATGTAATACTAAACAGTCGGTCTGTCTCTTCAAAAATATTTAATGCCTGAATGAGTTTACCTAAAGGAAATCTTTGATGTCTGTATTCCTGACGTAGTTTATTTTTAATTTGTAAAATTAATTCCTGAAAAGAATTGTCAAAATCTAATGCCAGGCGCAAAGGCGCAATGCCCATAAATAAGCCCACCGTTTTTTTAAAACTTGATTTTCCTCTATTTAATACCGGGATACCTATAGATAAATCATCAGATCTATAATATCTGCCGAAGTATATATATAATACTCCTAAAATGATATGAAAAGCAGAGGCATTATGCTTACCGGCCAGCTCGTTGATTTGATTGTACATTGCTCTCTTAATGTATATTTCTTTCCTTTTACTTTCATTCTTTTTTTCAGAAATTAAAGGAATTAGTGCATCCGGTAAATTTGAAAATTCTTTTGTCCAAAATTTTTTGTCTTCCAAAAAAGTATTCGAATCCTGATAATTAATATCATCATGAACAAAATCAACGTAAGTAAAAGGATAATCAGATTGTATTTTTCCGTGCTCAACTATTTCATTATAATTTTGAACCAAACGCTGAAACATTAAAGATGTACCCCAGCCATCTGTAATAATATGATGGTATTTAGAGAATAAATAAAATAAATCGTCGTGTACTTTAATTAAAATAAATTTATGCAGTAGTACTTTTTTATTCAAATCAAATGGCATCTGAAAATTATTACGCATAAATTCCAAAGAAATTCTCTCAGCATCAGATTCGTTAGAATAGTCAACACACTCTAAATCAGAGTCATGAACATCAAGTATGTAAAAATAAGGGATGCCGTTGTTTGAATCTATAATAATTCGGTACGCATCGTGTTGGTTTATTAAATGAATATAAGCGTCTTTAAAAGCATCTACATTGATATTTCCCCTAATTTCAATTTTAGCCCCAATATTATATATAGCATCGTTTGGGTATAGGATCTGTTCAAAATAAATATCTTGCTGTGGGAGCGTGAGGGAGAAATTATTGATTAATTGTTCCATAAAATAGCTTGACTAAATTCATTTTTTTCTATTCTTATATCTTTTATTATTTTTCCGTATTCAAATTTTAAAATCCGGTCTGCATGTTTGAAATAAGCGTCATCATGAGTAACGGCAATAATTGTTTTACCTTGCTGTTTGAACATTGGGATTAATTTTTCGTAAAAATATTTTCTGAAATAAGGGTCTTGATCTGCTGCCCATTCGTCTAAAATTAGTATCGGACTTTTTTCAAGCATCGCAAATATCATAGACATTCTTTTACTCTGACCTTTGGAAAATTTTCTTCTTGCAGATGATTCTTCATCGTCGGTAAGAACTTTGTCCAGCTCCATTAATTCTAATAAAGAGATATATTCCTTATTGTTTTTGAGGGAATAATTGTCATAATTCTGAGAGAAAATATAGTTATCCGTAAATATTACAGATAATAAATTCTGGTAATTAGGCGTGTTGGATTGAACAGGAATTTTATTTAATAAAATTTCACCTGATGAAGGGCTGTACAATCCGGTTAACAGATTTATAAAAGTACTTTTACCGCTTCCATTTCCTCCAATTATAAAGATGGTTTCACCTTTGTTTATAGAAAGATTTATTGGTCCTAATCCGAAAGAAGAATTATGCTCGAATTTACAGTCTTTAAATTGTAAATTTTCAAAATCAATAACTTGCATCTGCCCCTTTTGTTCTTCAATTTCATTTGTGTTAATTTCTTTAAAAAAAGATTTTACTCTTTTTATTGCAATTCTTGTCCTTGTGTACATGTTTTGCATTGTAATTAACTTATTTAAAGGCCCTGACATAAATAGCAGTACTGTTACAAAAGAGACCATTTCTTTCGACTGAATTATGCCAAAAGCAGGAAGCAAAAAAAGGATGACACCAAAAACTATATAAAGTCCGTATTGACTTAATATATTGATAGCATTAAAATTATTAGCTAAAAATTTATCTAAATCTTTGGCACCGGTTCTATTAGCAGATACACTATTATATAAGTTATTTTTTCTTGTTTCACTTATCTTTAATTCCTTGAATCCCTGAATAATATCATGAATGTATTTATTAAAAAAATCATTCTCACTTCTTAAAATACTCAGTTTTTTTGCTAATTTTTTGCCAACAAGAAAGTATACGTAGGCTATAATAGCGATCAGAGCAACAATCACTAATGTACTTTTATAGGATAGTATAAATAAATAACCAATACATAATAAGATCATTAATAAAGAATTGAGCGTGTTTGTCATTATTCCGGGCAGAAATATAAAGACCCTCATTTCTTCAATAATTCCATATATTCTTTCAGTTCCTAAGGTTTCCAATTGCTTTAAGGAAGAACTTTGAAGCTTTTTAGCTAGGATCAATTCATTATCATACACAAAATTGTAGGTGTAGTCGATTATTTTTTTTTGGAAAAACAGGTTTAACAGGTAAGAATAAACAATAAAGGAAAAGAAGGTAATTCTTAGATAATTCTTAGACTTAAAATTTTCATCTGTTATTGCGACATTTAGTATATATATAATTCCAAGCGTTAATAAGGTATTTACTAACGAATAGAATATCAACAGCAAAATTTTATTTAGATTTATTTTAATCATTTAGGATTTCAATTAATTACCTCTGCTTAAACTTTTTTATTACAATTTTGAAATAATAAACACTATCAAAATTATTGCGTCATGAATTTGTCATTGCTTTAAATTGGCCGCTGTCAATAAAATTCTTCTGTATCGACAATCTTTTCCGGTATGTTTTATTTATTTATGTAATTGAGGAAACTATCAAATACTTGTTTATTTTTTTGCTGCGTTTTAGTTTCCATATAAGCTGTATGCTTTCCTTCAAAAGAATTTAATGCATGTATTTTTTCTGTCTGATTCCGGCTTATCTGGGCTAGAAGATGTTTATAACTCTCTACAATCAAGTCCATATATTGGGTATCAAACAATTCTTTTTTATAGTCCAGAGATCCCAAGAGCCTGTTTTTTCTAATTCTCATTACGAGACTAAAATCGAATTTTGCAGTAAATTCCTCAGGCATAAAAATTTCAAGTTTATTTACCTGAATTTTCTCGGCGATATTATTTAAATCATATAATTCTTCATTAAACACAAATCTGCCCTGAAATAATGCATTCGAATCATTTTTTTCTCTCAAATTCAGTTTTACCAATTCTTCCAAAGAAAGATTTTGGTGCTCAATATCCTGTATGATGTCATCATTGGCCCTGATAAGCAGGTCAATAAAGCTTTCTTCGGGATTGATTGTTGTTTTTATTGGTAATGTATTTACAAAAAAGCCCATAATCGATTCAAATTCTTTTCTGTTTCTTCCGGTAACAGAGGTTCCAAGCACAATATTTTTTTGATCTGAAATATGATGCAGTAAAACACTAAAACTTGTCAGTAAAATTGAAAAAAGGGAAACATTTTGCTCAATCGAGATTGTTTTTAGCAGAGTAAAAATGTCATCTTTAATATAAAAATTAGTAACACGACCTTCGCTTTTACTATCATTTTTAATTGGATGCTGATTTTTAATCAGGTTTAATTTCTCTACTCCGCTTTCCAGCCTGTTTTTCCAATATTGAACATTTTTATTATGCTCTTGATCTTCTTTTATGCTGTTTTGCCATGAAACAAAATCCAGATAAGTATAATCGACTTCCTGCAGACTGTTTTCTCTGTTTGTTACAAATGCATTATATATTTCGACCCATTCGTTTATTAAAATATTCAAAGACCAGCCATCACTTATAATATGATGCATGACGATAATGATGAAATAAGTATCATTGGGTAATTTAAGAATCTTTAATTTTGATAAGGGAGCAGCACTTAAATCAAAACTTATCAGGTTTTCTTTATTTAAAATTTTTAATAATTCTTCATTTTCAGGTAAATAATCATAATCTTCAATTTCAATTATTGGCGCTGTCTCTTCTTGTATAAACTGAATTGGATTTTCTCCGTCAAATTCAAATCTTGTTCTAAAACTATCGTGTCTTTTAATAAGCTCATCGTATGAATTTATAAAATGTTTGATACTAAAAGTTCCTTCAATCAGTAATGCTGTCGAAATATTGTAAGCGCTGGATTCTATTTCATCCTGACTTAAAATCCATAATCTCCTTTGATTACTGGATAATAATGATGTTGTTTTTTGAGATTTTTTTATTGCCAGGTTCGAATTATGTTTCAAATCGAGACCGTTAATAAATTTACTAAGGCTTCTGACAGTAGGTTTACTAAAAATATCTTTTAGCTTTAAATCCAGAATAAGTTTTTTATTGATGGAATTTATATATTGTATGGCCAACAAACTATTCCCTCCCAATTCAAAAAAGTTATCGGTAATGCAGATAGCATCTTTTTTAAACAGTTCCATTAAAATAGTAACAAGCGTTTGCTGTACTTCATTTTCGGGAAGGATAATTTCGGCATTCTCTTTTATGCTTTCTATTTTTGGCAATCTTTTTTTATCGATTTTACCATTAGAAGTCATTGGTAATGATTCCATTGTAAATAGTACGGCAGGAATCATATAAACAGGCATTTTTTGAGTCAGATATTCTTTAAATTCATCCTCATCATATCCTTCTTTGGTTACTAAATAGGCTATTAGTATATTTTCTGAATTTGAATTTTTATCAACTTTTACACAGCTTTCTTTTATATATTGATTCCTGGCTATCATTACTTCGATATCCCCAAGTTCAATCCTGTTTCCCTGTATTTTTACTTGTCCGTCTTTTCTTCCTATAAACTCAATATTTCCTTCAGGCAGCCATTTAACCAGATCTCCCGTATCATACATTCTTTGACCAATAACAAAAGGATTGTCGATAAATTTAACTTTCGTAAGATCAGGATTGTTTAAATATCCATTAGAAACTCCTGCCCCGGAAATATAGAGATTTCCAATAATCCCTATTGGCAGCGGAATTAAGTCTTCTGTCAGAACATAAGCAGATGCATTCGAAAAAGTACGTCCCAGAGGGGTTCTGTCATGTAATGGTTCATCATCCACAGGGTAAATAAGCTTTCCTATAGTTGTTTCTGTAGGACCATAATGATTAACAATCTTTAATTCATTATTTACTTCTTTTATCTTTTCAATAATCCCTTTTGACAATTCTTCTCCTCCAAAAACAATCATTTTCTTAGGCAGCAAAGGCTTATTGTCATTCACTAATGCTTTCCAGAAAGTAGGCACTATTTTAATACAATCAATGTCGTTTTGATCGAAATATTGATGTACATATTCTATATTTCTTAAAGAATCCTTAGACAGCAAATGCAATGTTTTACCATAAATTAAGGAACTGTACAAAGTGGTATTTCCTAAATCTGTTGATAAGGAAGACATTAGTAAAAATGTTTTAGCCTGATCGATTTGAATTCTGGAATTCAGTCCATAAAAATAATCCGTTAAATTCTGTTGATTCACCATTACTCCTTTTGGAGCACCTGTGGTTCCAGAAGTATAGATTAAATACGCTAAATTATCCGGTGTTGTATTATTAATATTTAATCCTTTTTCTTTTAAAAACTGATTGTCATTTTTATTGTTTAATGTGATGATTTGAATATTTTGATTTACAAAAATTCCTGAATCAGCATCATTTGTTATAACAAAGTTGGCTTTGGTATCGTTTATTATATAGGCAGCTCTTTCCTCTTGTATATCAGCATCCAGCGTTACGTATACCCCTCCGGATTTCATGATTCCCAGTAAAGCCACAATTGACATACTCATATGCGAATTGTAACAAAGCAAAACAAAATCTCCTTTTTTAAGTCCATTGCTTAAAAGATAATCCGCCAGTTGATTTGCTTTTTCATTAAGCTCTTTATAGGTGAGTTCTTCATCATCAAAAACAACGGCAATAGCATCAGGAACATTATTAACCTGCTCTTCAAATAAATCTATAATGGTCTTATCCATAGGATAATCTACCGATATATCATTAAATCCAACTAAAAGTTCTTGTCGCTCCTCCGCTGTTAGAAAATCAATTTCTTCTATAGGGTTTTCAGGTTGCTCTAATGATTTTATCAGAATGTTTTCAAAATGAGAAAACATTCTTTTAATCAATGATTGGTCATAAATATCTGAATCATAATTTATTAACAAGGTTAAAACATCTGATTCCGAAAAAGTAAAAGTGATATCAAATTTAGAATTCCTGCTTTCAAATTCGTAATTCTCTATTTGTAAACCTGTTAATTCTTCTTCATTAACCAGGCTTTTTACTTGTTTTTGATTTTGTAATACAACTAAAACATCAAATAAGGCAGAACGGCTAGTGTCTCTCTTTAAATTCAATTCGGTCAACAACGCATCAAACGGATAATTTTGATGTTCGTAAGCTTCCAGCAGGATATTTTTTTCTTTATTTAATAAATCAAGGAAACTGTTTTTTTCTTCAAATTGGGTTCGTATCGCTAAAGTATTTAAAAATAATCCCATTTGGTTTTCCAAATCCGGATGTTCTCTTCCAGCCACCGGAGTTCCAATTATGATATCATTTTGTCCCGTATATTGGTGCAATAAAGCATTAATTCCAGCCATTAAGGTCATAAACAAGGTCGCATCATGCTCTTTTGAAAAGGTTTTCAGTTTATTCAGAAATTCTTTTGAAAAGATATGTGTAACGCTGTTTCCATTATACATGCGAAGCAATGGACGGTTTTTAAAACTAGGCAGATCTAATACCGGTAATTCTCCTGCAAACTGCTGCAACCAAAATACTTTAGATTCCTGACTTTTTTCCTGTTTCAGTACTTCATTAAGCCAAACTGAATAATCTTTATATTGAATGCTTAATTCAGGCAGCTTAGCTTCTATTCCTTGTGTTAACGCATTATAGATTTTTACAATTTCTGAGACCAATAACTCTATTGACCATCCATCGCCAATGATATGATGCATCGACAAGAAAAACACAAATTCATTTTCTTTCAATTTAACCAGACTTGCTCTTATCAATGCAGCTTGCTCTAAATCAAAAGCAATTGCGTTGTTTTCCTGTAAATAGGCAAATACTGCACTTTGGTCTTTTTCAGATGTAAAATCTTTTTCTGTTATCTTAAAATTAATTTCTTCTGCCGGTACTATAAACTGATGAACTTCTCCTTCTTTATTCGTTTTAAAATAGGTTCTCAATATTTCATGACGCTGGATTAAAAATGCAAAGGATTCTTCAAATTTAATTTTATCGATATTTCCTTTTAATTTTACTACTGCAGGCATGTTATAAGCCAAAGAACCTCCTTCTAGTTGGCTCAAAATCCATAATCTGTGTTGAGATTTGGTTACAGGATATGATGCTTTCTCCGGAGTTTTAGGAATGAAGGCAAAATCTTGTGCCTGTAATTTTAGACTAATTTCTTCAATTGTCGGACTAGAAAAAAACGCTTTAAAAGTTATACCCTGATGAAGTTCTTTATGTATTCTATTGATAACCTGCCCGATGATTAAACTGTTTCCGCCCAGATTAAAAAAGTTATCTGTAATACCTACTTTTTCAATTCCTAAAACGTCTTGCCAAATCGCTGCTAATTTATCCTGAGTTTCGTTTTTTGGCGCTACATATTCACCCCTGATAATGTCATCTGCGGTAACAGAAGGCAGCGCTTTTCTATCAACCTTACCATTAGAAGTGACAGGAATACTGTCTAACGCGATAAAGAAATTCGGAATCATGTATACAGGAAGTTTTTCCTGTAGATAATGACGGATTTCTATTTTATCGATTTTCGATTCAGAAACATAATAAGCAACAATTACTTTCTCCTGATTTACTTCTTTAATCTCAACAATTACATTTTTTATTGCGTTTGAATATTGAAATAAATGCGTTTCTATTTCACCCAATTCTATTCTGTAGCCACGAATTTTTACTTGATGGTCTTTTCTGCCAATGTATTCAATGTTTCCATCAGCAAGCCATTTGGCTAAATCTCCTGTGTCATACATTTTTGTACCCTCAATAAAAGGGTTATTGACAAACTTTTCTTCTGTAAGCGCTGTTTTATTCAAATAGCCCCTGGCAACTCCAACCCCGGCAATGTATAGTTTGCCAACTGAACCAATGGGTTTTAAAGATAAATTTTCGTCAAGAATATATAAACTGATATTATCAATTGGCTTACCAATTGGAACGGAATTAATGTTATGCTGCTCTGCACAATCATAATAACTTACATCGATACTTGCTTCTGTTGGACCATAAAGATTCATCAAAGAAATATTTGATAACTCACTATAAAACAACTTCCTTTGGTGTAATGTTAATGCTTCACCGCTTACAAATACCTGCTTTAAAGTTTTTATACGTTCTTTTTCATTTGGATTTTCCTTTATATATTCTAAAAAAACAGCTAACATTGCAGGAACAAAATGTATTACTGATACATGATTCTCATATATGTTCTGTATCAATTGAGCAGGATCTTTTTCTACTCCCGATTTAGCAATTGAAAGTTTTGCTCCATACATGGCCCACCATACTAATTCCCAAACGGAAACATCAAAAGAATATGTAGTTTTTTGAATAAGTGTTTCACTAGAATATAATGGATATGCTTTTTGCATCCACGTTAATCTGTTTACTAAAGAAGTATGTTCGATCATGACTCCTTTAGGGTTTCCTGTTGTTCCGGATGTATAGATCAAATAAGCTAAGCTTGTGGGAGAATTGATTTTAGCTAAATTTAAAGTCGTGTATTTTTCTCTTTGATTATAAAAAATAGCGTATTCAGTTTCATCAATAATGATTTTACTTTTCGTATCACTTTCTATATAATCAATTCTGTCCTGAGGATAATTAGGATCAATAGGAACATAAGCAGCGCCAGATTTTAAAATCCCAAATATAGAGACAATCATGCGTTCGCTTCTTTCTAATTTTATACCTATCAGGTCATCTGGCTGAATATTGTATTTTTCTCTTAGATAAGCTCCTAACTGATTGGCAATTTCATTAAACTCTTTGTAACTCAGTTCAGTCCCTTCAAAAACAACTGCTATGTTGCTGGAAGCCTTTTCGACCTGATCTTCAAATAATTCAATTATGGTTTTATCATGCGGATAATCTACTGCAGTATTGTTAAAATCAAATAATAATTGATGCTTATCCTCTGTACCCAGTAAATCAAACTCATCAATATTACTGCTTATAAATTCCTGAAGATGAACTAATATTTTTGTAAAACTGGAACCTAAATGCTGCAGCAATGGCTTGTCGGCAAAATCTTCATTGAAGTAAATTATTAATTCTAATACGTCGCCTGTTATATTAAATTTTAATAAAACACCTCTGCATTTATCAGAACCTATTGAATCATCATTTAAACTAATTCCAAAATGAGAATAACTGCCTAAATCCTGATAACCTAAATCATATGTTGTATAAGCTAATTTATTTTGGACTTCCTGCGATATCGATTGCAGGTGTTCTTTAAAAGATTTATTAAATGAATTATTATCGTCTTCCAAAAAGAAAGAATTCGAATCTTTATTCCCTGTTAGAGAGTTGTAAGACGTAATAATGCCGGCATAATTATAAAAATATTTATGCAGAAGTATAGAATATATAGAGGTAAATATTGAAAATTGCGAAAGACAATTATTATTGGATATCTTTTGTAAATATCCTAAATCTTTTATATCGATCGCATATTTAAAAGATTCAACATCTTTATTTAAAGAGAATACCGGCTCTTTGTCCTTAATCTTATTATCCCAAAAAAGTGCTGCAATTTTATTAATGTTTTCCATGAAACTTATAACATTTTATTTAACGGGGTATATTTTTTTTAATTGAACGAAATAAGGATCAACATATTTAACTCAAGATTTTATCAGTATTTCTTAATCAAAATGATCATTCATACTTATTATAAAAACAGTTAACCATTCTTAAAAATCATTAATAATACATGAAATTTATTATAACGTAACGCAAAAATAACATAGCGTTTTATAAAAAATTACGGATTTTTTAGCTAAAAATTACGGGCTTCTCCCCCGCTTTTTTTAAGTTTTTATAAATTGCTCTGAAAAAGTATTTTATAGTTCTTAAAAAAAAAAATAGAATTATGTTTTGTAAATTATAGAAGCCTTAAATTTGAAAATGGCTGGAAAATAATTTCAAAATACCAAATTTAACTGCACAAAAAAGATTTATGCATTTCTATAAGGCAATTAACTGGATGTATCCCGAGAGTAATTAGAAGCAGAAAACAATGACTTCTCTATCAACAGAAAACTTAGGTAAAAAGATAAAAAATAATAGATTATTATACCTCGCATTTAAAACTGATTCGGCACAATAATTTTTAAATAGTAAATTATTATTAGACTTAGGAGCAGTTAAATCTTTATATAGAAGTTAGTATCAAATCAGCATTTTTAAATTAATGAGGGCACAAAAGTTATTACTCTCCATATTGTTGTATAAACTTGTTGTGCCCATATTTTTATTTAGACAATTCCCCAATGAAATAAATAAATAATTATTAATATATAAGAAAAAGCTGTTGAAAAAACCACCTCTAAATTTGGTATCAACTTTATCCTAACTAATAAATATAAAAGATTAATAATAGTTGTTCCAATAAATATATAATTTAGAATAAACAAAAAATTATATTTTTCAGGCAGTCCAAATAGTAGAATAAACAAATTGTAGTTAGAGGTTTGAAAAACAGCCCAGATGAAACCAAATACTATAACCATTCCCAATGATGAGTTTACTATAAATAAGTATTTTAGTACTTTCAGATTTTTATTTTTGCCCCGGAAAATTGAAAAAATACAGTATAAGAATGTGCCTAAAACAACTATTATTGCAATAATTAACGGAGATATATACAACAGGACAGGTTTATTAAGACTTTTTGCCAGCTTAGATATTCCGCCGTTATATTTAATATTAGAAATAAATTTGATTTGAGATAATTCTTCTTTTATTTCAGGTTTTTTATCAGGTCTGCTAATAAAACTTTCTACTATGCTTTTTCCGGCTTTTGAAAAACTTGTTGCATGACCGTACGGCATTTCAAACAGAAAGCTTTTTTTATATTTTTTTGCCAGTTCTTTACCATTATTTAATGGTGTAATTGGATCATATTTTCCGGCAAAAATCAAAGTTTTAATCTGATTGTTTTTTTGTGTTGAATCATTAATTTTTTGTGCACCAATTTCCCATTTTTCACAAATAGATAAATCTGAACGATAAAATAATATTCCTCTTTTATTTTTTTTGAATGCAGCAGTATTTTGGTCATAATCTGCAATGCTTTTATCTGTAAACCCATCATTACATGAAACACAATAATAAGTTCCAAAATCTCTTTTTAATGCCTCAGAAAAGGCATCTACTAAATTGGCTAATATAAACTTATCTTCTTTATAAAAACTGTTTATTATTAAAGGAACCAGTTCGATTAATTGTTTATTATAAAGAGATTGATGGATAATTATTTTAAAATCGTCAGCGTTATATGTAAATTTCCCAGTTTGAACAATAGTTTTGTCAACATTTACTTCGATGCCTTTTTTATTCAATTTATTTATTACTGAATAATATTTTGATTCTAAATCAGGGAATTTTTGTTTACTTTCCTTAAAAAGTGTATTCAAACTACTGATATAATTAGACGTATTGTTTTTATAATATTCATGGATATTATTAATTGGAGAATCTAAAATAATACCTTCGAAATCATTTGGAAACTGACCAGAATATACCTGCGTAATATAAGTCCCGTAAGATACCCCATACACAAACCATTTATTTATGCCTAACGATTCTTTTAATGCATGTAAATCTTTTGAAATATTTAAACTGTTGTATGCTTTTATATCTATTCCTTTTTCGATAAGGTCATTTTTACATTGTTCTGAAACATTGACAATTTGGTTTATATCTGTAGTAGTACTATTATTTTCGGCAAGTACCTGCAAGATATCTTTTCCAAGTTTAGGACAAAGGCTTGGTTCAGAAAAACCAGTGCCTCTTAAATCAACAAGTATAATATTTGCTTCATTTCTAAGAGGATGATTTAACCATTTTTTGATAGGCCCTATACACCAGCCACCAGGACCACCAGAAATATGAACTGCATTTTTACTAGATTTTTTAAAGCACGGTAATACAGCTACAGCTAATTTTATAGTTTTATTCGAATTCGAACTTTCCCAATTTTCAGGAACACTTAGACTATACCATTTTATATTCTGGCTATTTACTTCCTTCCAGTCTGGAAAATAGCTTGCTGCAGTTTTAAGTTTATAAGTGTTATTTGAATTTTGCGCATTTATATCTGAAAAAAAATGAAAAAAAATGATGCAGATAAATAGTTTTTTAATGGTGGATTTAATTCTCATTCGTTTATTTAAAATAATATCTAAATTTTAGCTAGTCTTATATGTACTTTTATAATTGTTTTTTAACAATGGGAGGTTTTTATGTTGCTATTTACATTCTAATTTCTATTTTTTTACCAGATATTTTGCAAACAAATCTCCCCTACTGATTCATTTTTATTTATGATTTCCTTTGTTATACTATACTTAGTATATTGTTCAACCGTTATTTCTAAAATATATTTATTGGGTGGTAAATCATTTATTATAAATTCTCCATTCTTATCGTTAAATTGCAATTCTTTAACGAAAACATTATCTTTTTCCTGAAAAACCTTAATCGTAAATGTTGGCACAGGACTAAAGCCATGATCAACTAATCTTCCCCATATTGAATAATTATTTATTTCATTAAAAGACATAAAAAGAAATAAAATGATTAGTAAGCATTGAATTTTTTTCATTAGCATCAGTAGTTTTATATTAATATCTTTTTTTAATTGTTACGAAAAATAGTTTGCTGCAAAGCATCAGCATTAATAATCCTGTTGCAAATTGAACTCCCTGCAAACAAGATGGAAACAAAAATCAAACGTTCATCTTATTTATTCTTGTACCTTTTTACAGTTAATTAAAATATCGCAAATGATATCTTTATTTTCATATATAAAAAAATGATTTCCTTGCAAAATATTATAATCAAATCTATCTTCGGTATAGTTTTTCCAATTCAGGATCAGGTCTGCAGATTTTTCTTCATTTCCCATTAAAGCAAAAATTGGTGTTTTAATTTTTGCAGGAGAGATTACAGTATCTTTTTCAATAATCTCAAAATCGGCCCTTAATATTGGTTCAAAAATCTCCAAAAGTTCTGCACTATTTAATATCTCTTCTGACAGCCCTCCTAATTCTTTTAGTTTTTCAAAAAAAAGCGGGTTCGGAATTTCAAATAGCCTCTCATTTTTTCTCATATTGGGTCCAGGGTTTCCTGAAACTACCAAATAAGATGGAAAATCTCCCATTTCTTCTAATTCTTTGGTAATTAAAAAACCTAATTCTGCTCCAAGGCTGTGTCCAAATAAAATGAATGGTTTTTCATTTCTTCTTTCCTTTATTTGAAATATTAAATCCTTGACCGCCTTTTCTTTATCATAAATTAAATCTTCATGATACCGGAGTCCTCGCCCGGGTAATTCTACAGGTTCTAAAGAAAATGAATCTTTCAACCTGCTGGTAAATGAGTTGAAAGAGTATATACTTCCGCCTGAAAAGTGTAGCATAAATAGCTGGTAATCCATTTTAAAATATTATTTAAGTATTCCTGTTAACTTTTCTTTATTATGAAATAAGTCTTTAGTAATTATTGTTTTAATTACGTCCAAATTATTATTTATCATATTCATATGATTTCCTTCTACTATTGCAAGGCTTATATTTCCTGAACAATATTTATCCAAATCATTAAACTGTTTATTGTAATTTCGTTCATCAGCACCTATTTGCGAAGGTTTAACTAAAGTAATGTTACCTGTATAATTTGCGGGCTTGTAATTCATCACTAATTTGTTAGCGTTTACCATTCCACTTACAACATTTTGTTCTATTTCTGAAATTAATAACTGCGCTGATTTTGAGGATTTGTTTAGGTCTTCGCTTTTATCTGTCTGTTTAGACAGCAGTCTTTTTATTAATTCCTTACGTTTCTCTTCAGTTAGATTCTCATCATAAGAAGGCGTATAAAATCCAGGATCAAATAGGATGACACTATTTAATTTATCATTCCTTTTTTCTAGTTGTGAAGCCATTTCATAGGCAATTGTTCCGCCAAGAGACCATCCGCAAACATTAATCTTTTTTAAAAAATTAAATGTGTCGATAGAATGTATATAATTTGATGCAATATTTTCAACAGTAGTATTTACGGCATCATCAACGGTAACTGAATTAAAAACGACTAAGCTTACATTTTCCGGAATTATTTCTTCCAAAATTTTAAAGTTTAAGGTATTATAACCTATAGGAGGCACAAAAAATAAGAAATCATTCTGCTCCTTGTAATTAATACAATAGAAATTATTTTCGTGGAGATTAAAATCACTTTTAAGCTGTTCGTTTATGAACAATGAAAGATCTTTAATACATGGATTTTTATAAATATCAGATGCCAGTATTTGGGCATCAAACATTTTTTTGATTTTATGAATAGCTTTTAAGGCCAAAATCGAATCTAATCCAATATCGAAAAAGTTAGATTGAATATCAAATTCCTTATATGGAATAATCTCCTGTATGATATTAAAAATTATTTTTTCAGTTTCTGTATCAGGCTCCATTAAACTTGTACCAGTGTTTAAATTGATACTTTTTGTCAATTCGGTATAATTAATTTTACCACTATCTGTTAAAGGAATTTTTGTGATTTCAACAAATTCATGGGGAATCATGTAATGGGCTATTTTTTTCTCAAGAAATGATTTTAGTTCCCCCTGATCCAAAGGTTTATTTTGTGTATAAAATGCAACCAATCTTATATTGTTTTTATCATTTACAGGCACTACGATAGACTTAATGATTTTTGGATGAAGTTTCAGATTATATTCGATCTCACCTGGCTCAACCCTATACCCTCTAACTTTTACCATTCTGGTTTTACGTCCCTGGAGAATTAATTTTCCTTCATTGTCAATTAATCCTAAATCGCCTGTTTTCACATATCGGATTCCTTCACTTTCCATAAAGGTATTTTCTTCGAGATTGCTATGAAAATAACCTGTAGAAATACTCGCTCCTGAAATGGCTATCTCCCCTATAATTCCTAATGGGAGTTCTTCCTTTTTTTCATTAAAGACCTTAATATTGGTATTTTGTATTGGTTTACCCAACGGCAAAATTCTCTGGCTGTCTGTATTCTCATTTGTAAAATAGGCAGTTCCCGGTGCTTCTGTTGCACCATATCTGCCTACTACTTTTAAAGTTGGAAAAGAGCTTTTTAGTCTTCGGAAAAGTTCAACAGAAATAGGTTCTCCGCTTATCTCCAGATATTGCAGCGAAGACAAAGCATTTTCCATTTCACAATCATACAATAACTGTATAAATGTCGGGGTTAAAAAAAGTCTTGTTACTTTATTTTTTAGAGATAATTCCTGAAACGATACCGGATTATTATTTGACTCATCAGAATATACAAATAAAGAGCTTCCTTGCATTAAGGGTTCAAAAATTTCCCGCAATGAAGGTCCAAAACATAATAACGTTTTAAAACCATATATATCATCTGGAACAGCCGGGAAATTATTTTTAAGCCACAATATTCTGTTAACATGTCCGTTATGACTTATTTTAACTAATTTAGGGATTCCTGTTGAGCCAGAAGTATAATTTATACAGCAGAGCGAGTCGGGATCAACGACCGGAAGTGTGATAGCATTGACCAAATCAATTTTAGTAATTACAAAAAGTTTAGCACTTAAGTTTACTTTTAATTCAGTATCCGTAAGAATTGTGGCTAATTTTATGTTTTCATTGATCCATTCTATTTTTTCCTTAGGAAAGTCTTTTTCAATACTAACGATATGACATCCAGCTTTTAATATCCCGATAATTGATGCTATTTGATTTACGGAACGTTTCATATTAATACCAACCGGACCTGATATGCTATTTTTAAGAAGCAAATTACAGATACTATTGCTCATTTTATCTAATTCAGCATAAGTACATTTTTGATCAAGATCAATTACTGCAATGTTATCGGGATGCTTTTTTGCAATTTCGCTAAACTGACCATGCAATGTAATATTTGACAAATCGTAACGCAATCCGTCTAAACTTGCTTTTTTGAGTTCTGCAATTTCAAAAATTGAGATATTGTTAAGCGATTGATCTTTAATTTTTTCTAAATTATTAAACACTTTCACAATTCCGTTAGTGATATCATTTAATAAATAGCTTGTAAAACAATCATTCCTATATCTTAACTTCACTTTCAGTCCACCTTTCTCTTCAATAAACATTATGTTTATAGGAAAATGGGAAGAAATATTACTATCATGAGAAACCTGAGTCAAATTGAAATTATCCTCATCCTGATTCATTCCAAATTTTATATAGTTTTGAAATCCATAGGAAATACTAAATAAATTTTGATGACCTGTATTTCTAACAATATCATTAAATGTGAGATAAGCATATTCCTGAGATTCTAAAACCTGAAACTGTACCTCTTTTATAGCATCTAATATTGTTTTTTCTGAATTAAAATTTACTATGACAGGAATTGTAGTAATGCATGGCCCTACAATCGATTCTATATCCTCCTGACCTAAAGGTCTTACTGTAACGGTATTGCCCCAAACAAATGAATCTGTTCCATTGTATTTTGAAAAAATCAAACCTGTTAAAAAATTAAATGCAGCAGATAATGTGATATTCTGCTTTTTTAAAACCCTTACTGAAATTGTATTAATATCAAAATTATATTCTAAATCAGAGAATTCATTTTCTTTCAGTTCAGTTTCGCCTACTGTTTTATTTTCTAACAAACTTGGCTCAACATTTTTTAAGAGATTTGTCCAATAGTCTATTCCTTTTTTCTCGTCTTTTGAATTAATCCAATCAACATAGGTTGAAAATTGTACTGTTGATGAGGCATTTATCAAAGGTTTTTTTCCTAATTTCAATTCGGTTGAAACTTGCATCAATTCATTAAGAATAAAAGAAATAGATGTTGCATCAATAATAATGTGATGACTGGTTATTACTATTATACTTTTATTGTTTTTTACCTTTATTAATGAAAACTTGATCAAAGGCTCTTTCTCGATATCAAATCCTTTAAATTTTATTTCGTTTAGCAGTTTTATCAATTCCTGCGAGTCAGAATCATTCTCTGTCTCAAAATACTCACAGGTTACCGTTCCTGCCGGCAAGGTCATAGATGCAAAATTTCCTGTATCGTAATTAAAGGTGAAACAGGTTCTTAAAATTTCATATTTTGAGGTTACAATAGTACACACCTGACTAAAAAAATCATAAGGGATATTTTCAACAGACTCGTAACTATTTTGATTGATGTAATTTTTATTATCTGGATAATTTAATGCATAACCCACTAATCCTTTTTGAAAAGGGGTTATGTTTTCTTTTAAATTGTCTTGTTTTTTATGAACTAATTTTTCAAGATAATTTTTAAAATACTCAATAAAATTATGGCACATTTCCTGATTGAATCCCAGTTCCGGACTGATACTAAAATCACAATTTAGAATATCTTCTTGTACCCATGCATTAAAGACTATTTTATTAAGCTTATTTTCACTAAACTGATCCGTTTTCTCAATAGCTGACGAAAATGTAGAATGTGAAGAAAGTATTAATTTATTATTATCTACTCTTGATTCTGATTTTTGACTGCTGGATTTATAGGATAAATTTCCCAGATAGTTAAAAAGTATAACAGGTGCAGATTCCATTTGTCTACTGACATACATTGGGCCGTAATACTTTAAAATTTCAAAACCTATCCCACCATTTGGCACTTCTTTATTTGTTGCAGTTACACTACTTAACGTTTCTTCAAGAGATTCTTTAATAATGTTGTATTTTATTGGATACTTACAAGTAAACCAACCAATTACATCTGAAACATCATGATTCGTTATAGAATCTCTACCGTGTCCTTCTCTTTCTATTACACAGGTTTCTGCTTTAGTAAGATCATAAAATGAAAACAAGAATGCTGTAATTATTTTATCCTGTAAATCCTTATTTGATTCATGATCTCCACTTTTAATTTTTACAATATCTCTAAAGCCAACCCCGTCATTTTTTTCAAACTTATCCGAATAATCAATTTGTGATAACCAGTATTCTAATTCTGTGTCTAATAGATCGTTTACTGCTTTTTGATTTTCAAATATCCAATTTTTATAGCTGTTCATAACTGGTGCTTTTTTTATTTAATTTAATATAATTTATTTGTATATCACTCAAAAGTATCTGCCATGAAACTGCATCCATTACTAAGTGATGACAGCCTATAAACATGACAGGTTTTCCTTCTTCATAAAACACGTTTATGTACAACAATGGTCCATTTTCTATATCTATTGACAGGATAGCCTTTTCAATAGCTTTTTTGATATTCATTTTTTCCTCTTTTGATTCTTCTAATAAATATCGCTGACTCTCATAGTCATAATACTGTTGCCATAAACCTTTTTCTTTTTTAAATCTGAGGCTGAAAGAATCGTGATCCTGAGTTAAGGTATCAAAACTTTTATCAATACTTTTTAAGTCGTATCCAAGATTGATAAAATAAGAGGCATGCATTACAAAATTTAATTTATGCTTATTGACGTCAAAAAAATACTGCTGGATTGGAGATAAGATAAAAGGTATATTATTTTCCCTTTCTTGTTTTACGTTCTTAACCAGTATATCTTCTTTTTTAGCTATAGTCTTTAAAAAATTAAGATAAGGCGACATCATAAAATCTTTGATCGTTACCGGATATCCTTTCTTTTTACACATGGCCACTACTTTCAGCATGGTTAAGGAATCTCCTCCCTGTTCAATAAAACTCAGCTCCGGATTTACACTATTTATTGAAATATCCAGCACTTCTGCCCATATTTCAGCCATTTCAAGTGATTTTGGAGTCAAAACCTGTATAGTATCTTGGTTATTTTCTCCATTTATGGAAGCTTCATAGGTATTGATTAACTTTTTCCTGTCTAATTTACCGTTAGACGACAGGGGTATTTCTTTTATTTGTTGAAAACTATGCGGTATCATATAGTTAGGAAGAGATTTTAATAATTCACTTCTCAAATCATTTTCCAATTGAAAATCTAATGTTACAGTATCATCAAATTGTATAAAAACAACCAGTTTATTTTTAATTTTTAAGGCATGTGCAGTTTTAATCTGCTCCTGCATTTCAAATGTTTTATTAATTTCGCCAAGCTCGATTCTATTTCCTCTTATTTTTACCTGATCATCATTCCTGCCCAAATATTCGATATTTCCATCTGGGCGCCACTTGCCTACATCGCCTGTATTATACATGGATTGTCCCGGAACAAATGGATTATCAATGAATTTTTGGCGAGTTAATTCCGGCTGATTCAGATAACCTCTTGCCACACCAGCTCCGGCAATAAAAATAGTACCTTCAACACCTACCGGAACAATATTGTGCTGGTGATCTAAAATGTACATTTTTGTATTATCAATTGGTTTTCCTATAGGAATAACATCTAATTTCTTAGAACATTCAAAATAGGTTACATCAATTGTAGCCTCGGTTGGACCATATAAATTAATTAGTTTTGTGTTTTCTAATAATTCATGAAATTTAGTGTTGGCTGCTATGTTTAAAGCTTCTCCGCTTGCGTACACTACTTTAAGACTTTTTAGCTGATTGATTGATTCCGGTTCACTTTCCAGATATTCTAAAAATTGTGTAAGCATTGAGGGAACAAAGTGCATTACACTTACAGAGAATGCTACAATATGCTCAATAATCTTAGCAGGATCTTTTTCGTCACCGTCCTTTAAAAAAACAACTTTTGATCCTTCTGTAGCCCACCATATTAATTCCCATACTGAAACATCAAATGAATTAGGTGTCTTTTGCATGATCACATCATGCTCAGTCAGTCCATAAGATTTCTGCATCCAAAGTAGTCTGTTCACTAAAGAATGATGCTCAATTAAGGTTCCTTTGGGCTGCCCTGTCGTTCCTGATGTATAAATTATATAAGCAATATCATTTGCTTTGTTCTTTCTTTCCGGATTAAGATCAGAATAATTGTTTTTGTATTTTATAAATTCTTCTATAAAAGCGGCATCAATAATTACTTTATACTGACTGTCGTTTTTAATATATTCTACTCTTTTTTCAGGTAAATTAATATCAATTGGCAAATAAATCGCTGATGCTTTTAACACACCAAATATGGCAGTAATTAACCATTCATTTCTTTCCAGTTTGATTCCAATAACATCATTGTCTGTAACACCAAATTTATTAATAAGGTAATGAGATAATTGATTGGACAATGTATTGAATTCCGTGTAGGTAATATTTTTACTGTCTGTTAAGACAACTGTTCTTTCAGGAAATTTATTTACTTGTGATTCGAACAAATCTACTACCGTTTTATCAGTAGGATAAGAAACTTGAGTTGTATTAAAGTCAACTGTTATTTTTTCTTTTTCTAACGCTGTAATGTAGGAAAGACTTTTTAACGGCTGGTTTACATCTTGACAAACTTGCTCTACTAAATGAAGAGCATGATGAATTATATTTTTAATTAACGTTGTATCATATTTGTTTTCATTGTATTTAAAATCAATTTTTAATGCTGATTTTCCGGGAACAATGATCAAATTAAAATCATAATTAGTTTGTTCAAATATTTCAACAGATTTTATGCTTAGTTCTTCCCCTGTATTTGGCAAATCATTTTGAATTGCTTCCTGAACCATATAATTCTCAAAAACAAGTATATGATTTATTAAGTTCATTCCCAACTCACTTTGGGACTGGACTTTCGACAAATTAAGATAATGATGATCATTTGCATTAACGGCTGCGTGCTGAATTTCTTTTAGGAAAAAAGCAACTGTATCTTCATAATTGTATTTAATCCTAACCGGTATCGTATTGATAAACAAACCTATCATGGTCTCTATTCCCGGTAAATCTCCGGGTCTTCCTGACACTATCGATCCAAATACAACGTCTTGCGTATTATTATATTTGGAAAGTAGAAATCCCCATATCCCCTGAATAAAAGTGTTTTGGGTTATTCCAATTTCATGACACAAATCATTCATTTTTTTGAATAAATTACCTTCAACTTTTAATGTTTCTATTGATTCCTTATAATCGTAAGCAATAGAATTATCAATTTTAAAAGGAATTTGAGCAACATTTGAATAATCTGACAGATAGTCTTTCCAAAATGATAACGATTTTTTACTATCTATTTTATCCAGCCATTCAATGTACTGTGAATAAGGTTTTGGCACTGGAAGGTCTATCAAAATACTCTGATTTATACTATGAAGTATTTGATAAAAATCATTAATTAAAATGCTCATACACCATCCGTCAATAAGAATATGATGATGGCTCCAGATAAATTCATATTCATTGTTTCCTAAATCAAGTACCAACAATCGCATTTGACTCGGATTTTCCGGATTAAATCCTTTTTGTTTATCCTTTTGTTTTGTTTCGTTTACAAAAGCTTCAATAGTTTGGTTTTCAATTTGTAAAAAAGAGAAATCACCTTCAACATTTTTTCTTACAATCTGCAGGGGCTCATTGGCTAAATTTTCTGAAAAACTTGTTCTTAAAACTCCGTGTCTGTCAATCAGTTTATTGTATGCTTCCTTAACATTGTCAATACTTAAATTAGCAGCATTTATGCGGTATGACATTTGTTCAAAATACATCGAAGACGAAGATTCTGATATCCAGTGAAAGTATAATCCCTGCTGCAAAGGCGAAAGTTTGTAAACATCTTCTACTCTGCCGTCTTTGTTTATTCGGTTTAAATCTTCAATACTAATTTCTTTAAAAGATAAATCTGAAGGTGTCAGATAGCTTTTATCTGAGCTTGCTAATTCCTCAATAAGATTTATTAATGCTTTTTCGTAAGCATTGATGATTTTTTGTGCGGTTTCTTTCTCGCAGATTTCTTTAGCATACCTGAAATTGATATTGAGTTTCCCTTCTACCAATATTCCTGTAACTTCCAGAGGTACATCTCTTTTATTTTTAGGGTCAATATTTAAACCAATAAATTCTGACGCATATTCTAATAGGGATTCTTCTTTTTTATCATCCACATTATTACCAAAATCTCCTAAATAATTAAATGCAATTGACGGGTTAACTTCAGGGATATAATGTGGCGATAAATATTTTAATATACCATATCCTATTCCTTTATTTGGAATTTTCCTTAAGCTCTCTTTTACAACAATCAAAGTTTCATTTGCGGTATTTGCAGGAGCGGTTTGTAAAACAAAAGGATAAACAGTAGTAAACCACCCTATAGTTCTGCTAATGTCTATTTCAGGTATTATATCTTCCCTTCCGTGACCTTCAATATGCAAAATGCTTTTATTTATTCCCAGACTTTCCTGCAGTGCAATCGCTAATGCAGAAAGTAAAACATCATTAACTTCTGTTTTATAAGTACGGTTTACTTTGGTTTGCAGTAAATTGGTAAGATCAGGGTTTAAGGTAAAAGTCAATACATCTTTGATCTCAAATTCTCTACTTTTTATTTCCTTGTCTGTTGGAAAATCAGAAATAGCCTGATTTGCTATTTCATACCAATAGTTTTTCTCTGCGTTTAACTTTTCTCCACCTGCGTATTCTTTTTGTGCAGCTGCCCATTTTTGAAAAGAATCAGATTTTAAAGGTAATTTGGGTTCATTTCCTATTGTATATTCCTTATACAACACTGCTAAATCTTCTAATAAAATACGCCAGGAAACACCATCAATAACTAAATGATGAATAATAATTGCCAGTCGATCGCCATCTTTTAATCTAAAAAGTGCCGTTTTGACCAGGCTTGTCTGATCAAGTTTAAAGCCCGCCTGCATTTCTGCTCCAACCTTAGAGATTGTTTCAAGTTCATTTTTATCCTCTCTAAGGTCGTAAAAAATTACAGCATGGCTTTCTTTAAAATTGCTTCTGTTTTTTTGGTGCCATATTCCGTTTTCATTACTAAAACTCATTCTTAGCGCATCGTGATGAGCTATTATACGAGTAAAACATTTTTGCACAATTTCAATATCCAGCTCGGTTGTACTTTTTAATACTACTGATTGGTTGTAATAATTATGTGCCTTAAAGATAGAATCATTGAAAAAATAACTTTGTATAGGAGTCAGCTCTACTGCCCCAGCTACTTCAGACTGATCAATAATTTTATTGCTAACTTCAATATATTGTGCCAGATCCTCTACTATAGGATTGTTAAATAAGTTTAAAAGTGTAAGGCTGTATCCTTTTTGTTTTAATTTAGATATGATTTGGATCGATTTAATCGAATCGCCTCCCAGATTATAGTAATTGTCTTTAACACTAATAGCTTCTCTTTTTAATACCTCTTCCCAGACTTGTACTAATATTTTTTCTTCATGAGATCTGGCTCCTACATATTCTCCTTTTATTACATCATCATTACCAACATCGGGTAATGCTTTTCTGTCTATTTTTCCATTTGGGGTTAAGGGCAAAATTGGTAACTCTACAAAGAAAACCGGTATCATGTATTCCGGAAGTTTTTCTTGTAAAAAGCTTATTAATTCTGTTTTATCTATTTCAGAGTTTGAAACAAAATAAGCCACAAGTGTTTTTTCTTCATTAACCTCTTTAGCTTCCAGAACTACTTGAGTAATTTGCTCTGAATAATCTAAAACAGCGGCTTCTATCTCTCCTAATTCGATCCTGAATCCTCTGATTTTTACCTGATGATCTTCTCTTCCTAAAAACTCAATACTGCCATCTGGTAACCATCGTCCTAAATCTCCGGTATCGTACATGCGCTGTCCGGATATAAAAGGATTTTCGATGAATTTTTTAGCTGTTAAATCGGGATGATATAAATATCCTCTGGCTACATTGTCTCCGGAGATGTAAATGCGTCCTGTTATCTCTCTAGAAACAATTTGCAAATCTTTATCTAAAATATAAATCTGGGTATTGGAAATAGGCTTACCAATAGGAATTATATTTTTACAATCATTTATTTTTGTTACAGTTGCCCAAACGGTACACTCAGTAGGCCCATATTCATTATACAATCCAATGTTTTCAAAATGTTTGTTGTGGGTTGCAATTATATCTAATTTAATCGCTTCTCCGGCAAGAATAACATTTCTTAAACTGAGATTTGCTTTTTCTTTTCTGAATGCCTCAAATAGTACTGAATAATAACTCGGTACACAAAGCATGTCCGTTATTTTATTATCTATTATTCTTTTGGTAATATCCTCAATATCTTTTATCACTTCATCTCTTTCGACTACTAATGTGCCGCCCAGTAAACCGCTCCAGATTACGGCTATAGAGGAATCAAATGCAAATGAAGAAATCAGTAAAATTCTCTCTACCTGATAATAATTTAATCTGCTTAAAGTTGAATTTACCAGATTTCCATGTTCAACCATTACCCCCTTTGGGTTTCCTGTTGTTCCAGAAGTGTAAATAACATAAGCCAGATCTGACGCTTTGTTTGCAACAGGAGGTTTTTCATTCCCATATCTGAATCTTTCAAAATTATAAAGCATAATTTCTTCTGCATCCAGCACAAGTTTACATTTACTGTCTTTCTCAATAAAGTCTACTCTGTCTTCTGGGTAATTTATATCTATGGGTAAATAAGCCGCTCCGGCTTTTAATATCCCTAAAATAGCGATAACAAAAGTTTCTGATTTATCCAGCTTGATACCTACAATATCATTAGGTTTTATATTGTAGTTCTCTAATAAGTATCCCGCCAGCTGGTTGGCTTTTTCATTTAATTCACGGTATGTAAAACGTTTATTATCAAAAAGCAATGCTTCTTTATCGGGCATGCGTTCTGCCTGATCTTCAAATAAGCTGACTATGGTTTTATCTTTAGGAAAATTTTCTTTGGTATTATTGAATTTTTCTAGTACCAGTATTTTCTCATCCTCATTAAGATAACTTATTTTTGAAACTGCTTGAGATGGATTTTTTAATACCTGATCTAAAAGCTGTTCCAGATGTTGTGCTAATTGTACGGCAAAATCCTGACTATAAATGTCTGTATTGTATGTAAGAGATAGTCCAAGACCTTGTTCCTTTTCAATAAAATTGAAATACAAATCAAATCTACTGTTTAGATTTTCAACTTGATTGTAGGACTTTATAGTGAAATTCTTAGGGGTCTGATCTGCCTGCTGCTCTAAAATAGCAAAAGACTGTCTTAGATCGAGCATGACATCAAACAATCCGCTTCTGCTCATATCACGATGCAGTGTTAAGTCCCTCATTAATTCATCGAGCGGATAAATTTGATTTTCAGATGATTCTAAAGTCACTTTTTTGACATTGTTCAATAAGTCGATGAAACTTTCTTCTGTTTTTATTATGGTTCTTAAGGGTAATGCATTGACAAAAAATCCTATAAGGCTTTTTAAATCTGCATTTTCCCTGCCTGAACTTGCACTTCCTATAATGATATCTTCCTGATGCGCATATTTGGATAGTAACAGTTTTACTAAGCTCAGTAAACTCATAAATAAAGTTACTCCTTGTGATTTATTCAATTCTTTTAAGGAGTTTAAAAGATCTGGATTTAATGTAAAATTTAAAGTTTTTCCATTATAAGTTTTTATAAGCGGTCGTTGTTTTTGAGCTGGCAGTACAAGTGTAGGCAGATCACCACTAAATTGTTTGAGCCAATATTCTTTATTTTGATCCAGCTTTTTGTTTTTCAGCATATCTTGTTGCCAAACTGAATAATCTTTATAATGGATCTTAATTTCTGGCAATGAAATATTTTTTTCTTCTTCTGAGTTGCTATAAAAGCTAAATAAATCTTTTACCATTACTTCCATCGACCATCCATCACTTATAATGTGATGCATGACCAGGCTCAGTAAAAATTTAGACTCTGCGGTCTGAAATATTTTTACTTTAAATAATAATCCTTTTTCAAGATCAAAAGAGCTTACTTGTTCTTTTTCAATACTTTTATTTATAGCATCTAAATTTTCAACTCCTTTAAAATCTTCAAAAGGCAAAGAAAAATCTATATCTTCAAAATCTAAAATATACTGTTTTATATCGCCATTACTATCCTCTTTAAAAACGGTTCTTAAGGACTCATGTCGTTGTATTAAAAATCTAAAAGATGCTTCGACTTCTTTGATATCTAAATTTCCCTCAAGCTCATGAACACTGGATAAATTGTATGCAGAATTTCCTCCTTCAAACTGGCTCAATATCCACAATTGATTTTGTGCAGCAGATAAGGGATAATTCTCCTGACGCAAAGCTACTGGTATAGAAAAGGATACCTGTGAATCGATTTTATGATTCTTGAAAAATTGAATTATATCCTCTTTATTTTCTTTTATCAGGTTATAACTAATTTCATCTAATTCTTCTCCATCATAATATACTTCAAGATTATCATTTTCAAGTTGAATATCTATATCGTTATTTTTTAATTGAACAAGTAATTCTCTAACCTTACTCATAGTTTCTTATTTTTTTTTATTGTAAAGTATTTCTTTCTCTCCAAACAATCTCTCAGCGACTAATCCTCTGGAAAGACACTCCTCTATTAATAAATTAGATTGAACTATAGGATTCGATTCGTCCGTATATTTAATACTGCTAATAAATTCACACCATGGTTCTTGTCCCATTGCATATACATAAACTTCTTCTGGTTTAAATATATCTACCAGAGTCATTCCACGGTCAAAATCACAGCCGGCAAGTCTTCTTGACTGATCGTGATCTTTTTGCAGTTCGTCTACAAGTAAAGGACCATAAAGCCAGGTCAATGGAGCTCCATCACATTCCATTCCCAGCAGCAGTACATCAATATTGCCTATTATGGGCCGTGTATGTTCATATACTTTTTTTTCTAAAACCCTGGAATCGGCAACAAAAAGCAGGGAAAAATTGGAAATTTCTATATGAAAACACAATTTTGCTTTTATATCTAAATCACTATGCTCTCCTGTAAAAGGTACTCCTGTAATTTTACAATCTAAAAACTCTACAGTCTCAAAGTCTTCAATTTCAATAACGTTTTTAAAACCAATATTATTAAACATCAATTTTACAGAAGGATCCTGAAGATGTCCGCCACCGCTTCGCGGCACGACTAAATTTTTGATTTTATGCCTTAAAGGTAAAAGTGTTTCAAATAAAACATGATCTTGATGATTATGCGTAATTAAAACATAATCAATAGAATCTGGTAAATCATAATCAGAAAAATGTTCAACACTTGATAAATAGCCATAATAGCTGATTAATGGATCGACTAATATACTTACATCTTTTGTTTCTATTAAAATACAGGCATGACCAAAATATCTCATTCTGATTTTATCTCCAGTATATTTAACATAGGGAACTGATGTTTCTTCTGTAAAAAAAGATTGAAATAAAACTTCTTCATCTTGATTTAAATCTCCTAAAAAGCCTCGTATAAAATCATATTCCTGCGGATTTCGACGCATTTTACTTAATTCGTCGATAAATTTATGATCAAACGGCATGTCTAAATGCAGCACATCGTCTTCATTTAATTTTGGTGTACTCAAACAGAAGGGACGAGAATCATTATTGGTAACCCATAAGGCAATACTTTGGCTGTTTTTATTATAAAATTTGCTTTTATATAAAAGATTTTCAAAAAATCTAAATGATGGATTACCATTTAAATCATATATAAGTTCAACATACCCTTTTAAAATCTCAGGTACAAACTCATAAAGTCCTTCAAGAGATTGTCCTTTTGCTTCTTTTTTCAGCATTTTAACTAGTTTTCTAATGGCTAATGAAAGGCTGATAGAATCTCTCTGGTTTATTAAAGTAGATTCCATTAATTTTTTAATGTCTTCAGTTCTGTTTTCAGAATAATCCATAAAAGGTCCGCCAAGCATTTTGGGATTATTGACCATTTCTTTATGGAGTTCCGGAGATTCTATATAGGAATTCATTATTTCCAAATGTCTGCCTGTAATATTCATTGCTGCAGTTGAAGGCGATACTAAATGTGCCCATGCAAACCACCTTTCAATTAAAGGTTCAATTACTACGTTAGGCTTTAAATAAACTAATTTCTCCATACTATTGTATTAAATTGTTGTTCTTGACTTTCGAACATTATTATTTTTATTGATAAATTTTAATTCCTTAATTAACAGTGATATTCCTTGAATGGTAGGATTATTAAAGACATCAACTGTTGTTATTTTAATTAAAAAATGACTCTCGATTACACTTTTTAACCTCATGACAATGAGACTATGTCCTCCCAATTCAAAAAAATCATCTGTAATTCCTATTTTTTCAACCCTTAAAATTTCCTGCCATATCTCAGTTAATTTTTCTTCAATATCATTTGTGGGGGCTTTATATTCTTTTTTAATAAAATCCGCCGCTGATACTTCGGGCAAGGCTTTACGATCTACTTTTCCATTTGCTGTAAGCGGCAAAATGTCCAGCTCTATATAATAATTGGGAAGCATATATTCTGGTAATTTCCCTTGCATATAGTTTCTGATTTCTGATTTATCTACTTTTTTATCTGTAATAAGATATGCCACCAGTACTTTATCCTCATTAATTTCTTTAGCATCTATTACCACCTGAAGCAGATTTTCTGAATATTGCAATAATGCCATTTCAATTTCTGCTGGCTCAATCCTGTGTCCTCTTATTTTTACCTGATTGTCTCCTCTTCCTAAAAAACTTATATTTCCATCGGGCAGCCAGCGTCCCAGATCACCAGTATTATATATGCGTTCGTTTTTCTTAAAAGGATTAGTAATAAATTTTTCGCTGGTCAAATCGGAATTATTATAATAGCCTTTTGCCAAACCATCGCCCCCTATAAAAATATGTCCGGCAATACCTATTGGCACCATATTCATTGCATCATCCAGAATGTAGAATTTTGTATTATGAATAGGAGTTCCAATATTTAAGGCATCTGAGGGTGCTTCTATTTTTTTTGTACTGGACCAAATAGTAGTTTCTGTAGGTCCATACATATTCCAGACTTCTTTTGTACTCAAAAGTAATTTCTCTGCCAGTTTTTCACTTAATACGTCACCACCGCAAAGAGTTTTAATCGTTTTATCGCCTTTCCATCCGGCATCAAACAATAATAGATAAAAACTTGGTGTTGCTTGAATAAATGTTGGTTTTAATGTTTCAATTTTATTCGATAATTCTTTTTGATCAGAAAACAATATCTGACCCGCAATATATACCTCCGCACCGGAAATTAATGGTAGAAAAAATTCCAGAATCGAAATATCAAATGAATATGTAGTCACTGAAAAAAATAAATCCTGAGCTGTCACATTCATTTTTTCTTTCATACTTAAAAGAAAATTAAACAATGAATTATGTCCAATTTCTACACCCTTTGGATTACCGGTTGAGCCGGAAGTGTAAATGATGTAAGCAGTGTCTTCTGGTTTTACTTTTGTATTATAGGCTGCAATAGTGACCTGCTCTGTATCAAAGTCATCATAATTTATCCATTGAATCCCGTTAGCGTCATCATGTAACTCATTTGCAAAAATAATTTTTATGCCACTGTTTTCTGCAATGTATTTTATTCTGTTTTCGGGTAAATTTGGATCTATTGGAATATAGGATTTGCCCGCTTTAAAAATACCAAGCAATAAAGGTATAAGCTCTACAGATCTTTTAATGCAAACCCCAATAGGCTCATTATTGGTACCATAATTTGCAGCAATATAATGCGCAATTTGATCTGATTTAGAATCTAACTCTTTGTAACTATAACTTTTAAAATCATCTTTTACAGCAATATTCTCTGGAACTTGTACTGCTTGCTGACGAAATAAATCTATAACTGTTTTATCTTTTGCATATTCTTTCTCAGTAGCGTTAAATTGGGATAAGGCTGCTTTTTCATTTTCGGTTATGCATATTATATCCTTTAACAATACATTTTGATCGATCATAACCTGAGTGAGTACCTGTTCAAAATGCCCTGTTATTCTTTTTGCAATTTCATGATCGTATAGGTCACTGTTGTAGTTCAGGTTTAACAATAAGCCATTTGCGCCTTGTTCAACAAATGCAAATGTCATTTCTAACTGTGAAGTCTTCCTGTTATTCTCGTATTTACTAATTTTCAAATCAGCAGAAATGTGATCCTGATTCTGAAAAGATTGATTTTGATTTTGCAATATTACCATCACATCAAATAATGGAGAACGACCGGCATTTCTTTTTAAATTTAACTTTCCTACTAACTCGTCAAAGGGATACTGCTGATATTTATAAGCATCTAACAATATTGTTTTTTGCAGTTCCAGAAAATCCAGAAATTTACTTTCCTTGTTCAATGGTGTCCTAACAGCCAATGTATTAAGATACAATCCTATTTGTTTTTCCAGATCAGGATGTTCCCTTCCCGCGATTGGAGTACCTATTATAATGTCATCCTGGCCTGTATGTTTGTGCAGTACGATATTAATCGCTGCAAGCAAGGTCATGAATAAAGTCGATTTTTTTTCTTTGGAAAATGTCTTTAAACTTTCTAAAAATGTTTCAGAAAATCGATGGGTAAAAGTATCCCCATTATAAGTCTGAACTAACGGACGTGGTTTAAATCCCGATAAATTTAATACAGGAATAGTATTAGAAAATTGATTTAACCAATATTGCTCTGCACTTTGATATTTCTCGTTTTTAAATCCGGCGGCAAGCCATGCTGCATAATCTTTATATTGAATAGACAATTCAGGCACTTGTATTGTTTTTCCCTGAATGAGGTTCTTGTAAAATTGTATTACCTCCAACATCAGTATTTGCATCGACCATCCATCGCCTATAATATGATGCATGCAAAGTGAAAGAATGTGTTTTTTCTCTGCTAATTTTATTACTGAAACTCTTAACAATAGGGCTTTCTCCAGATTGAAAGGTTCATTGTTTTTTAGTTCTAAATAGGAATCTGCTTCTTGTTTCTGAATGGCAGAATCTGAATAATCTTTGAAATCTATTTTAAAATCAACTTTATTTTTTGACAAGATATACTGCCTCACTTCTCCCTTATTATCTGCAACAAAATAGGTACGAAGAATCTCATGACGATGGATCAGATATTGAAAAGATTCCTCAAATTTATCCATATAAAAATCTCCTTCAATGTACATTGCAGTAGACATATTATAAGCCACTGAACCATTTTCAAACTGACTGATAATCCACAAACGGCCCTGAGAAGGTGTTAGTGGATACGAATCTGATGGCGCAGCTTTTGGAATAGAGTAACCACTTGATTTACTTATATCATCAAAATGAATATCTTTGTTGGGGCTTTTTTTTCCCTCAACTAATTCTTGCTTTAAAAATACAATTAATTCTTGTTTATTACTCAATATTAATTGTTTATCACTTGCTGTAACATTAGTAACATTTCCGGTAAGTCTAAGGTTTTCCTCAGAATTATCTAATGAGATGGCAATAGATTTATTTTTAAGGGTTAAAATTAGATCTTGTATAGTATTCATTATTTGAATTATGATTAATTATTTTTTATTTTGAACAAGCAGATCACGCAGTACCTTTTCATATAAAAAAGGCATTTTATCAATCTCATAAGATTGATTTTCAATTGTTATTAAACTTTTTTTAGTATTTAAATAATATAAGTTTAAAACTGTAAAACCCTTAGAATCAGAATAACCCGTATGTCCCACTTCTTTATTTTCATCATTTAGATAAAGTGCAAAACCATAATGCATCTGTGTATTTCCAAAAATAGAATGTTTAGTTTCAGAATAAGGTGTGATCATTTGCTGAAATGATTTTTTTGAAATTAATCTGCCGCCGTACAGGTTATTGTTCCATGTTAATAAATCCTGGACATTTGATATTACTCCCCCGGCAGGAACTTCAGACGGGTCGAATGTTACGTTATCAATTTTAGTTCGGGTTCCATTTACATAATTATAGCCATGTACAAAATTTTTAAAATCTTTTTCAGGAAACTTTGTATTTTTCATTTTACATTCCTCCATCAGTTCAGCAAACAAATTCTTGTATGGTCTTCCGGAAACTTTTTCAATTATTCTGCCTAGCAGTACATAATTCCCATTGTTGTATTTAAAAGACGAATTAGGTTTAAATGCTAATGGTGCGTTTAAATCTTCGATGCCAGATGTGTGGTTAAGCAAGTTCTTGACTGTAATGTCTAAAGGCCATTTTGGGTTTAAATCACTTAAGTATTTATTTATTGGGGCATCGAGTGTGATAGATCCTTTTTCGATCAATCTTAGTAATAATACAGCTGTAATTTGTTTACTAATAGAGAGAATTATGAATTGATCATTTTTTTTCATTGGTATTTTATTCTCAATATCTGAATAACCAAAACTTTTACAATATTTAACCTCAGTACTATCTGCAATAAGAATTACACCATTAAATTTTCTGTCCTGATTACTGCTGTTAAAAACAGAATCGATTTTATGTTCGTACACATTATTTTCTTTTATTGCCTTTGAACATGAAATCAGAGAAAGAAAAATGAAAAGAAACAAAGTATTTTTTTTTAAAACTGCCATATCTTTTTATTGTTAGACTAGTTGTTCTATTATATTTATCAAATGATTTTTATACGACTGAGATAACATCTCAATTTCCTTAATTGTAAAATGAAATTTGTTGAAATTGATGTAGAGTATCAACCTTCCTTCGTTTATGATTCCGGTGAAATTAAGAATGTCGTTGCATTGGCTTTTTTCAGAAGCATCCTGATAAACAAATTCTACCCCGCTAAAAAGACTGTTATTTAAATTGTTTCTGATACTTGACGCAAAATCCCCTAAATAATTAAATGTAATTTCCGGCTCAACATTTAAATCTTCATTTTTTAAATATTTCAATATTCCATATCCAATACCTTTGTTTGGAATGGTGTTAAGATTATTTTTAATGTCAAGCAAAGTTTCTATAACATCCTTATTATTTTCTTTTAAGTCAATATGGACTGGAAACATTGAGGTAAACCAGCCTATGGTTCTTGAAATATCTAAATCATAACCTATATTTTCTCTTCCGTGTCCTTCTAAATTCAATAAAATTTTATGGAATCCAAATCTTTCATTTACCGCCAGAACAAGAGCTGTGATTAGTATTTCATTAATTTCTGTCTGATGTTTTTTATAACATTTAGTGATTAAATCTTGTGTTTTATCCTCATCAAGAGTTACGAAATATTTTTCTCTTTCGCTTATTGTATTGGCAGCACCAGAATTAATTTGTAAAGTATCGAAAGGCTTT
The DNA here is from genome assembly GCF_021245985.1 of Flavobacterium soyae. Classification (GTDB taxonomy): domain Bacteria; phylum Bacteroidota; class Bacteroidia; order Flavobacteriales; family Flavobacteriaceae; genus Flavobacterium; species Flavobacterium soyae. Next base: position 311,613 of record NZ_JAJQXA010000002.1, read on the forward strand.
TTGTTGATATTTTGCCAATAAACACTCTCGCCTATCAGGCTAAATTTATTTGAATATTCTATAAGTTTTCCTTGCCATTCTTTTAGAGAACTGCCTTTTTGTGGCATTTGGAAATGGGTATCATATAAAATTTTATGATACAAATTAGACAAATCTTCTGCAAGAATCCTGAACGAAACACCGTCAACTAATAAATGATGCACAATAAATAAAAGTTTATCCTTCTTTTCGTTTTTCAACAAACAAACTTGTATTAATGGCCCCTTCTCAATATTGAACTGTTTGCTCAGTGCTTTGCTTTTTTCAGTAAAATCGTTTTCATTCTCATAAAAATTAGTTGAAAAACGATACATATTATCAAAATCTCCATAATACTGTGTCCAGTGATTCTCATTTTTTTTAAACTTAATCCGTAAGGTATCGTGATATTGAATTAGCTCATGAACAGCTTTTTTCATAATTTCTTCCTGTATTTCCTGAGCATCTAAAACAATAGATTGATTGTAATGATTGTAATCCCCTTTCTTTTTTTCAAAAAATAATTTCTGAATTGGTGAAAGTGGTACATCTCCGGAAAAAATATCCTCCTTGTTCTGGACTGCCTTTTTTAATTTTACCTTTTCTGAAAAATCTTTTATTACAGGATTCTTTATAATTTCACCCAGACTAAGCAAATATCCGCTCTGGCTCAATCTTGAAACCACCTGAATTGATTTTATAGAATCTCCTCCTAATTCAAAGAAATTATCATTTACAGATATGGATTTTCTATTAAAAATTTCTTCGAGTATCGCAATAATTCTTGTTTGTATCTCATTTTCAGGACTGATAAATTCAGAGGTCGCTTTTTGCAAATTTACATTTGGCAACTTCTTTCTATCTACTTTACCATTTGATGTCATAGGTATACTATCGATCTCTACAACAATAGACGGCATCATATGCATCGGAAGGTTTTTCTTTAGATTCTCCTTGAATCTCTGCTCATTATAGCCTTCTTTTGTAATTATATATACAACCAGTATTTTATCTAAGTTTAAATTATCAATAATCGTAACGCAACATTCTTTGATATAATCTTGTTGAATAATGGTCGCCTCAATTTCACTTAATTCAACTCTGTATCCCTGAATTTTTACCTGATTGTCAAATCTTGATCCAAATTCAATTTCTCCATTCAGGTTCATTCTTACTAAATCACCTGTCTTGTATAATTGGTCTTCGTCGTCCTGAAATGGATTTTTTATACGTTTTTCATTTGTTAAAGAAGGCTGATTTAAATAACCGCGAAAAATGCCTTTTCCTCCTATTAAAAGTTCTCCCCAAATTCCCTTTGGGCATAAATTTAAATTTTCGTCGACTACATAAATCTTCGTGTTTGAAAAAGGTTTACCAATAGGCACATTTTTTCCTGTCAAATTATCTTTTACTTCATGCAGTAATTTTCCTATTGTGGCCTCTGTTGGTCCATAATGATTGATAATACGTATTGACGGTTTTACCTTTTTTATTTTATTTATGATGCTGTTCGAAAGTTCTTCTCCTCCAAAAATGATCATACTGTTAGGCAGCAGTAAGTTATTATCAACCTCTAATGATTTCCAGTAAGTAGAAACTATTTTAATACAATCGATCTCATGTTTTGCAAAGTAATTGTGTATGTATAAGGAATCCCTCAATTCTTCTTTAGAAAACAGATGTAGTGTATTTCCGTAGATTAACGAGCTATACAATACTGTATTTCCTAAATCTGTAGCCAGGGTTGACATGAGACAATTAACTTTGTTTTTTCCAATGCTGATCTTATTGTTCAATCCAATAAAATAATCAGATAAATTTTCATGGCTGATCATAACACCTTTAGGATTACCTGTCGTCCCAGAAGTATAAATAATATAAGCCAGATCAGCAGGATTTACACTATTAGAAGTTGCTGTAAGCTGCATTTGATTCCAATCTCCATTTTTGTCATCTAAATTTATTATCTCAACACCTTTATTGGCAAAAACCGCTGAATCAATTTGACTGCTTATTACGAAACTAGCTTTTGTATCCTGTATAATATATGATATTCTATCCTCAGGAATATCAGAATCAAGCGGAATATATATCCCGCCAGATTTCATTATACCTAATATTCCTATTACGGATTTATCCATATTAGTATTAAAACACAGCAATATATTGGGATTTTTTTCTACTCCCTCCTTTATCAAATAATGGGCTAATTGATTTGACTTTTCATCTAATTCTTTGTAGCTCAAACTTATTCCGTCAGAAACTACTGCTATATTATCCGGATTACTGCGTACCTGTTCTCTGAAAAAGTCAAGAATTGTGTGATTTTGCTTTTCTTCATTTACACTAATATTGAAGGACAGTAATTCGTATTTTTCCTCTGCCGTTATACATTCTATTTCTTTTATTGCAATAGCAGGATTAACAATAACACTAGTCATAATTTTTTCAAAATGACAAAATATTCTACTGATAATTTCATTTTCATAAATAACAGCATTGTACTCAATTACCAAGTCTAGTTTTTCAGATTCAATGAAACTAAAAGAAATATCCGGGATATGGTTTTTAAAGTCAGGTTCCGTCCATTTAGGATGGTTTATTCCATCTTCTTTTAGTAGTTCTTTATGATTTAAAACAACTAATACATTAAAAAGCCCAGAAAGACTAACATCTTTATTCAATTGATCTATTAATTCATCAAAAGGATATTGCTGATGTTCCAGCGCATTCGATAAAACTTTTTTCTGAAATTGTAAAAATTCCAGAAATTTACTTTCCTTATCAATCTGAGTTCGGATTGCAAGTGTATTCGTGTAACTATCAGACAGATTTTCTATATTAAAATGATCCTGTCCTGCTATAATGGTTCCGGTTATAATGTCGTCCAGTTTTGTATATTTATAAAGCAAAACATTTACTGCCGCCATTAAGCTTGTAAACAAGTTAGTTTGTTGCTCTTGCGAAAATTTCTTTATTTTTTCAAGAAAATCTTTTGAAAAACTATGAGTAACTGATTCTCCTTTAAAGGTTGGAATTAAGGGACGAGTCTTAAAACTGGGTAAATCTAATATTGGAATTTCTCCTTTGAACTGATTCAGCCAATACTGCTCAGAAGCTTGATATCTTTCTTTGCCTAAGAAAGATATCAGTTCTTCTTTTCTATCTTGTTTAAGATTTTTATCAATGGAATATAAATCTTTCATGAGAAATTAAATATTTTTTTATTATTATTTAAACTTTACTTTTTGTTAATCGTAATTAGCATTACACACTTAACCAACTTACTATCAATGACCTAAAAGCTATTACAAATATTTGCTTTTCTTTATTTAAGTCCCGTTGAACGAATCTTTAAAATGTTTTACAAAGTCTCGTATAAATCAATTTTTTGTTTTCTCTCGTAAAGTTTGTGATTACACCAGAAATAATTGACAGTTTCCCATTCCATTACACTCTTTAAATCAGGGAAAAATCCTTTACCTCTAAAGTTTGCACTGGTATTGCACAGTAATGGAATTCCGCTTACGTCCTTATAGTGTGACAGTAATTCATAAATTACATCATTCTCATTCTCATTAACAGTTTGAAGCCTGGCGCTTCCGTCAAGATGAACAATAGCCGGAACTTTATTATCCCATTCTTTTCTTACTGTATGTTCAAAAAGCATAAATGGATCCGGATTTCCTGGAAAAAATACTTCCGGAGCATCATTTTCTAAACAAATTGGTGCTACAGGTCTGTAAAATTCTCTTCCTTTTACTTTATTAAGCAAACTTTTCATTTTAATGTTTGTGGCAGGCGAAATAATACTTCTGTTTCCTAATGATCTTGGACCAAGCTCTGCACGGCCATTAAGAACAACAACAGGTTCGTCTTTTTCGTGCAATAAAGTGGCAAGTTCTTTAATAGAAAATGGCTTGGTTAAATACGTATCACTTTCCTCAATATTTTCAATAATTCCGGGACCACTATAAACATTCCAATCCAAAACGGCTGTATCCGTTTTATCTAGCATGGCACAGCACGCAACTCCAATTGCACTTCCTGAATCATTAGGAAAAGGCGGCACCCACATGGTATCAAAAATCCCCGCATTACGTAATTTACTGTTCCATTTTATGCTTAAAGCGCATCCTCCTACAAAACAAAAATTTGATCTTGAATAAGGTAGTTTATCTATTATAATTTTTAATCTTTCGATTAAAAGGTTTTCAAGAAAAATATGAAACGTACATAGTACATCTTCATTACTTAATCCGATTGAATCACATAATTGTTTAGATTGACTAATGAATTGTTGTGTAATCCAATTGACATTTTTAATATTTACTACACCTTTTATCTCTGCTTCCAATTCATTATAGATTCTGAAAAAATGCTGCAATAATTCTTCATTTTTATTTCCAAGTGCGATATATGCCATCAATTTCCCAGAAATAGCGTAATCTTTTTTGTTTTCGCTAAATGGGCTAAATTCATACGCAAATTCTGGGTAAACACCGCCAAACATTAAAAAAACAGGTCCACAGTTTACTGTCTTTTTTTCCTTTGCCTCATAATAAAATAGTTGAGGAACCATTCCTCCGTCCCATGATAATACATATGAGTTTTCATTGTTTTTTGCATATGGACTTGTGCAGTAAGCACCAAAAATATGTCCTGAAACATGCATATAACTCGTATAAGATAAATTTAAGGCATCAATTTTGGCATCATGAGATTTTAAAACATCATCTGTTTCTGATAATAAAACTCCATATTTTGATAATTTTAAATCAATAAAGAAATCCTTTGACAATTCAAGATCTTTTAAAATTGTCACCTCATCTTCCTGCTCTGACTTTAATACTTCCTGCTTATCATTTCTCCATCCATCAATAGCAATCTTGTCTAATGTAGCAAAACTGTAGCTATATTTATTTAATATAGATTCAACTTCTTCAAATGTCAGGTTAAAATCGGCTAACCTAAAATTGTTATTTAATTTTTCCATTTCATACGAAAAAATTAATTTTCCATTATCAATTAATGCAAGTGCTCCGTCATGACTTGATTTTATTCCTAGTATCTTCATTGTTTATTTTTTACCTTATTATTTAGTTTAATATTTATTGATTAGGATTCGATTCTGTATTGATCTTAATTTTTATTGTGAATGATCCAAAATTCATTTAACCTTCAGAAAGAGAGAATTTCTTTCAAAACGAGAAAGTTTTTCATGAGATGACAACTTATTGTCAAACTATAAAATCATTTCCTGAATTTCATTTGATTCGTTCTCTTCATTGATTGCTCCAGATCCATTGTTTACTATAAAACCTGACAGTTTTTCTATAGAACTATTATCAAAGAAATCGTTCAGACTAACTTCTAACTTGTGGTTATAATACATTCTGGAAAGTACATGGGTCGCCTTTAAAGAGTTACCTCCCAAATCAAAGAAATCATCATCAAGACCTATCTTGTTTGTATTTAAGACTTCTGAAAAAATGTTCCATAAAATAGTCTCAATTGAATTTGCAGATCCTACTGAAATAAGAGTTGATTTATTGAATTTTGTATAATCTAATAATCTTAATATTTTATAGATATTAGAATGCTGATCAGAATTATGGTTTCTTATTACGTTATCATCCCAAATCCACCCAATAACATCCTCATTGAGGGTTTCAGATTTTTTTACATTATAATCTTCAACTTTCAAATCATTATTTAACAAAGCAGCCGGACTTTCGTAAGGCTGATTTACAGATACATTTATAGCTGTATTTTTTCTTTCCCAATGCTGCAATTCCATATTAAAATTGTAATTTTCCAGAAGATTAAGCGTGTCCAAAAACTTTTTGAATGCCGTATTTTTGCCAGTCTCTTTAAATAAGAATTTTACATTTTTAGATTTCTCAAAATACAAATCCTTTATTATAGATAAGATTTCATATTCAACACCTTTTCCTAAAACCCTACAGCTTAAAAAGAAATTTGTAATGGTCAAATCTCCCTGATCTTCTTTTAAAATAACGCAGCCTACGATACCATAATCACCAAATAAATCTTTTAAAGTGACAGAATATCCTTTATATCCTCGAGCCGTCATGTTATGCAAATCAGAATCCTCCAGAATTACCCCATTCATATTGAACTGATTGGTTCTTTTAGAAAGCTGAACCATTCTTTTCAGACTATTGTTATCAATTTCATTAAAGTACAACTGCAGATTTAATTTTGATAAAAAATCAATATTTTGATCCTTGCTTTCTTCTACATATTTGTTTCTTTCTTTTTCTGAGAGATACATTTCGTTTCTCAGTTTATCCTCTGATGTAATATCAAACTTGTCCAAAGAAATAATACTGTTTAAAAAACCAGCAATATGCAAATCATTTTCAGGAAGTTGTAATGTCAGCACTTCAGGATTTCCTACGATCATATTATGGCACTCCATCACATTATCATCAATAAAAATGAAATTGTTTAAAGATAAATTCAATTCAGTGGCGATTTCCTTTATATTGAGATGCTTCTCATTCCAGTTAATTCGGGAAGAAATAATATGGGTTTGTTTGAGGAGCATATCAGGATGATTTTGAAAAATATTCCAAACATCTTCTTCATTATTTTTACTCAAAAGCACTATTAAAAATCCTTCCTCATGCTTTTTTATGATGAATTCCTGTAGATATTGATGCCCTGCTGTTATTTTGATGTCTTCTATACTATCTTCTCCACAAACACCTGCCCATAAAGTATTATCACAGTCTAGAGCAATAACTTTTGACAGAATTGTCGATTTATTAAGAATTACACGCGTTATATAAGATGAAATTGAATAATAAAATTCTTCTTTATAAGGAATGTTTGCATTTTTATTTCTGTAATAATCAAAAATTGGTACCCAAGGGAAAATTTCAGAAAAATTCAATAAATTGATCAGAGTTACATTCTCTATTCCTTTAGATATGTTGGCCAATTTATTGTAATAGATAATTATTTGTTCATTTGCATCTTCATTGTATTGATCATGGGCTATAGGAAGAATAAATAGCAATATTGTTCTCTCTTTAGCAATTTTTATCAATGATTCCTCTAATTTATTATATACTAAGGGTAAAGAATTAGTATTATTTTGATCTATATAATCCTCAAAACGGTTAAATACAACAACTAAATCATTATTTCCTGAAGAATGATGAATTTCATTCAATCCCTGTAAAACCTGATTGTAATCAAAAAAAGAAATATTATGATTGATCCTGAATTCCTTAAACCAAAAATCTAAATGATCATTTAGAGGATTACTCACAAAGGAAGAAAGTATTTGTATCGATTGTTGAGTATTTACAAGTTGTTTTTTTTCTAAATTTTTAATTGGATTATTTAAATCTGCTACTGAATTTACAATCATAGACTCAAAATTATTCAGTACATTTTCCATCGAATCACTTCTGAAAAGGTTAGAATTATATTCTAATTGAATCGTAATTTCCTCTTTTCCGATAGTGACATCTAATTTAAAATCTAATTTAGAAGAGTCTCTCTCTGTTGTATCAATGTATTTTGTGATTTCTGTATTATCTGACAACATCACTTTTAAATCCTGATCTTCTTCATTATGAAATACAATCATAGTATCAAAAATCGAGTTTCTGGAATAATCTGTCTGCTCATTAAATTTTTCAATCATTAAATCAAAAGGGTACTCTTGATTTTCATAAACCTGCAGAACATCCTTATGCAGTTCGGCTAAATATTGTTTTAAGGTATAATTCTTATTAACGTTAATTTTCAGGGGCAGATAATTAATAAATACACCTATAAGCTGTTCTAAATCAACATGATTTCTTCCCGAAACAATTGTTCCGATGATAAACTCATCTTGTTTAGCATACAAGTGAATTAATAAGCCGTAAATACCAATAAAATAGTCGTTTACATTGATATTGTATAACTCTAAATTTTTCTTGAGATTGCTAATTTTTTTTCCACTTATGATAGTCTGAACACTATTACCATCGTAGGTCATTTTTTTGAGTCTTGGAAAGTCTAATGGAAAATTAAGAGGCTCTATTTTTGAAACAAAGAAATTCTGCCAGAACTGTTCTTGCTTTTTACAGTTTTTTTCATGCCAATACACAAAATCTTTATATTGTACTTTTAATAAAGGAAGATTGATTTTTTCATTTTTTATAATAGAATTGTAAAAAACAGGTATTTCACGATTAATAATTGTTCTTGACCACTCATCACTAATTATATGATGCAGGGTCAATAATAATATATGCTCGTGAGCATTGATTTCAATAAGTTTTACCCTAATGGCAATTTCGTTTTCTAAATTAAAAGATGTTGAATTTTCGTCAAGAATTACACTATCAATATTTTCAACATTTTTTAATAACCCTATTGAAAAATTTAATTGTTCAACAGGTAAAACATACTGCCTTAATTCACCATTTTTGAACTTAAACAAAGTTCTAAGTGTTTCATGGCGTTCAATCATTTTTAGGAAAGACTTTGCAAGTGCATCCACATTAACATTTCCATTTATTTTAAATCTCAATGGTACATTGTATAGATTTTTGGTTTCTCTTCTTTGCGATGCCAGCCAAAATCTTTTTTGAGCGTTGGAAACCGCATAATTTTCCTGAATGGCGATTAACTCTATTTCATCAAAAAAACTTTCATTTTCTATATTTAACAGTGACGAAAATTCCTTAGGAGTTGGAAATTCATATATTTCCTTTAAGCTTAATCGTATATTAAATTCTTTATGAACCCTGTTCAAAAATTGGATTCCTTTTAGGCTGTGTCCTCCTAAAGCAAAAAAATTATCGTGCAGATTTATTTCTTCTGTTTGCAGTATTTCTTTCCAAAAAGAGATTATTTTTTCTTCTGTAGGATTGCAGTCATATTGTTTATTTTCTTTTGCAGCTTTTAATGGTAAATTTTTATAGTCAATTTTATTATTGGCTGTAATAGGGATTTTATCCAACTGAATAACAGTTGAAGGAATCATATAGTCCGGTAAGTAATTATTGAGAGATTCTTTTATAAAAATTTCATCTATGGAATCTTTAGAAATTACATAAGCAATAATTTCTACATCCTTATTTACATTACTTGTTACAACAACAGCCTGATCAATCTCTTGGATGCTTTCTAAAACATCTTTTATTTCATCCAGTTCAACTCTATATCCTCTTATTTTTATCTGATTATCATTTCTACCTAAAAATAATATATCGCCATTTAAAAATTTAATTCCTAAATCTCCGGTTGCATAAATTCTGCCGTGTGTATGGTACTCAACGAATTTTGTAGAAGTTAAATCTAACTTATTAAGATAACCATGTGCTAATCCTGATCCGCCAATGTGTAGTTCTCCAATTACACCAAACTCGACTTCCCTGCCTTTTTTATCCAAAATTAGACACAAATTGTTTGTAATAGGTTTTCCTATTACTGGTCTTGCCTTATATTGCGCTATATTTTTTGTATCAATTTTATGGGCTATACAGCCAATAGTTGTTTCAGTTGGTCCGTAATGATTGATAAACTGAATTCCAGAATTATTAGCATTAAATGAAATAATATCCTTTGTATTTATTTTTTCTCCACCCAAAAGGACTAATCTAAGTTTAGAACCTTCAATTTTGGAAACATTGTAGGAATTATTTAAAACATTAAAATAAGAAGGCGTGGTTTTAATATAAGTAATTCCGTTAGCTGCAATATAATTTATAATAGAATCTGTTTGATAAATTAACTCTCTGTCAACAAAATGCAGCGTCCCGCCGGTTAATATCGTACCCCAGATAGCGGTATATCCAAGATCAAAAGCATACGACGATAACAGTATCGAAGCATCTGTTTCGTTAATTCCTAAATAAGCACACAGCCATTTTACATAATTTACCAATGAGCTGTCTTTAATACAAACTCCCTTAGATTTTCCCGTAGTACCAGATGTGTATATAATATAACCTATGTCTTCTGAAGACCTTTTTGGAAGATTGTAATCATATTTCCCTAATTCATTAGTATCAATTGTATCCAAAAAAATGGGATTACTATTTTCAATACTTTCAAACACATAGCTAAATTTCTCTACGCTTAGTACATGTTTTATCCCTGCGTCTGAAACAATGTGATTTATTCTGCTGCTGTTGTCATTTGGGTCAATTGGAATAAATGCTGCCCCTAGTTTTAAAATAGAAAGCATTGAAATCATTAAATTATGATTGGGATCACATAAAACACCAATTTTAGAATTATCTCCAACTCCCTTTTCCGACAAATAAATAGCTAACAATGTAGATCTGGCATCTAATTCATTATAAGTTAACGAATTAGAATCTGCTACTATTGCACATTCATCTCCATGATTTTTAACCTGATAATCAAATAAATCTAATATAGATTCCTGATTATCAATTATATTTCCGGGTATTTCTTCATGCTGATAATAAGTAATATCATTTATCTGTCCCTGATTAAGATTATCTGTAATTTGAATACAATAGCTTTCCCATAAATCCAATATGTATTTTACTTCTTCTGACTGAAATTTATTTTCATCAAAAAACAAAACAATTTTAATAGTATCGTCAGAATTATGTATCTGAAGTCTAAGTTTTAAAGGCTGGTCGTAAATTGATACAGCTGCCAATTTAAGTTCTCCGGATTTACAAAACAGCTTATGATCGATATATTCAAATTGATAAGATAAAAAATCAGAAGCATACTCATAGTAGTCTTTATCAATTGATAAATATTCCTTATGTGTATTTATACTCTTTAATTCTTTTTCAACATTTTTCAAATATTCAGAAATTAACAAACTATCCTCAGTCGAATGCAACCTAAAGGGGATATTAAATGAAAATGCTCCCAAATTACCATATAACTGCTCAAAACTTCTACCGTTATGAATATATCCTAAAGTGCTGTGTTCCTCCTTTTCACTAGACAAACGCGATAATGTATAATACCATGCTGATAAAAAACACAATTCTCTGTCTAAATGACTGGTATCTAATTTCGAGATTAATTCTTTATTTATAATCTTAGAAACTTGTGAAACACCAGTATTTTTATTAAAAGATTCAAAATTAACTTTTAACCTTTTACTGTTTTTAATTTTATCACTCCAGTAGTTTTTACTTTCTGCTCCGTCATCAGACAATAACAACTGATTTTTCCATTCTGCGAATTGTAAATAATTAATAGACAATTGTTCTTCAACATTATTATTAGCATAATGCATCGATTTATCGGCTATTAACAATAAACTCCACAAGTCCGAATAAAAAGCAGGAGACTCTAAAATAAGTTCTGATACATTTTCATCTATCTTTAATATCGCTACTTTTAGGTTAACATCCTCAGAAAGCAAATCTTTTTGATTTTCTTTATTTTTTACAGATTCATCTGTTTCTTGTTTTATCAGTAATCTTATCTTTTCGTCAAGTCTTATACAGACTGAATTTTCCTGATCTAACATAGATACCTCCAATTTAAGCATTATTTCATCCTTCATGATAGATGTTAAGCTTAAAATGAAATTATTTATGTTACTATTTTTAATCTCAAGTACAATTCTGTTTAGTAGGTTATCGTTCTTTAAGCTATTAAAATGAATAAAATTTTGTTGAGGCGATAAACTGTAATAACTGTTTTTTTCTAAAGACATAGTACTATTATTTTTTTGTAGTGTTTGTTAGATCATTCATTGATTTTTTACAAATAATTATCAATAGAATCTTCTTCGGACATTGAAACCAATAAGCTTCTATCTCCCTCATAAGAATCACGCCCATGTGTAAAATGAACATTATCAATCATAATAAAATTTCCCTCTTCCCAGTCAAATCGAAACATGGCTTTTTCATAAGCTTCCCGGATCTCATTTAAATCCTTTACTTCAATTTCAGAACCATCTGCGTAATACGTATTTCTAGGTAAACTCTCTAGTCCATAATTTTCAATTAAATACTGTGAGATTTCCTCGTTTAAATTAGAGTAGTGAAATAAATGGGTCTGATTAAACCAATTTTTATCGTTATCATTTTTGTCATTTAGTATAGCCTGAGAAATTTGAAAGATCTTAAGTTTATTGTCTTCCCTCCACTGTAATTTTATATTCTTTTTTTTACAGTATTCCTCTACTTCGCTATTTACTGATGTATCAAAAAAAACTTCCCAATTAATATCCATTTCATCGCTGAAATTCCTAACGTACATAACACCGCCCTTGGACTCAAATTTTTCTGTAATTTCTTTAGGAATTAGTTTACAAACCGAACGGCTGTCTGTTATTGGTGTATGTCCCCCTGATACGGAAGGTTTTTCGCAATAGAAAAATACTTTTTTAGACCAAAAATCAGAATAAGAATGCTCATTATGCTGGGCAATTTTTTGTTCCTTCGGATATTCTGTAGAAGTATATATTTCATCAGTTACTTCAGTTCTCGGTGTAGAGGGCTCCTTATAATTTAATGGTTTGCCATTTGAAGTAATAGTAACAATTTCCGAGAAATCTATTTTTGGGATTAAACAAGAAAAACCTTTAAACAGCAAAATCCTGTCTCTCTCAAAAAGCATATTGACAAAGTCTATATTAGTTTGAATCCATTCTTTCAAACCTAATTGTTTATTTTTGGAAGTGATCAATCTAATTTTCGTATAGTCATTCCTTATAATATCTAAATTTAAATCTTCAGGCACATCTGTAATAGGGTTTATTTTTTTTTGTTCTGATTTTAATATATCCTGAAATTTTTTTTCCATACTAAATTTCATTTACGCTTTCATATTTTTTATTTTCTAAAGGCATTCTGAGCCTTTTTTTACAAAAACCAATATTGTACTACAAAAGCTACAAAATAAAAAATCTTATTTTGTAGCTTTAAATTTGTTTATTTTTAATTCACGAAAATAGCTGCAACATGCAGCTAAAAATTACGGCTTTTAAGTGTAAAAATTACGGAATTGCAATTCTGAAGATAAAAACCATTAACAATCAGCAATTAATAGTAATAATCATTTATTAAAGAAGTAAGAGATAATCTTAAAGAAAATTTTAGATTATAGAGAGTGTGTCATTAAATGTGTAAGTTAAAAAACGACAGGTCATTAAACCATCATCATTAGAAAACAAATAAGTTAATAAAAATAAGGAAGCAAAAGTCTACAATACATAATTTGCCTTTCGTAAAATTTATACCAGTATCATTAAGTAAAAAAAACAGTATAGATTTACTTCAATTGTACGGTAAATCCGTAATATTTAATTAACTTTGATGCCCTATTTAAAAAAAATGAAGATTCCCCTTAAGATTTTGATCGTTGATGATCACCCCATGACAGTTGATAGTTATATTAATCTACTCTCTGACGTAGATTTTCAAAAAATACAGCCAAGTTTTATAAAAAGTTATAATTGTGAGGATGCATATAATAAGATAAAACTGCAGCAAATACAAAACATAAATATTGATTTTGCTTTATTAGATATTAGTCTTCCTCCTTTTAAAGAGTTTAATATTAATAATGGGATTGATATAGCTATATTTATTAGAAAAAAATTTGTCAATTGTAAAATTGTACTCCTTACAATGCATAGTGATCCTTTAACGGTAGATAAAATCATTAAAGAAATAAAACCGGAAGGGTTCATTTCAAAAAGCGATATTAACTTTGAATTATTCCCAATCATTTGCAAAAAAATTCTTGAAGGAGATATATATCTAAGTAATACCATAATACAATCTCAAAGAAATCTATTTAAAAAAAATATAAATTGGGATAAACATGACAATCAAATTTTAACCTTAATATATCAGGGAGTTAAAACGGTCAATCTTCCTAAGTATATTCCTCTTTCAATGAGTGCAATAGAAAAAAGAAAAGCCAATATAAAAGATCAACTTTTAAAGGGAAAAGGCAGTGATAAAGATCTAATTGAAAAAGCTAAAAAATTAGGATTGTTACAGTAATTGGGACTGCTCTCTTAATTTATCACACAAAATATTGTGCTATTTATCATTGATGAACAGCTAGGAATTGATACCTTTTTTGCCACAAAAACTTAAAACGCTTTTTCATTCAAGTTTTTGAATTAATCTTTTTGTATCTCAAACTTTTGGTGTTTTTTTTACACCAAACTTAAACTTTTTTTATTTATGACACGACAAAGTATATCATTGACAGTTCCTAATAAAGATTGGCTAAAAAATCAGGTTAATACTGAAGGGTTTAGTAGTAAAAATGAAGCTATTAACTATCTGATTAAATAAGCTTGTTTATAGGGATAATACTATGCATATGTGAGAGCTAAAATAGATAAGAGAGAAAAAAGTGGTTTTCCAAGAAAGCAAACTAGAGAAGAAATGTTATCTGAATTTAAAAAAGATTTTCCTGATGTGTATAGCTATTAATAGGAAGACAAGACTTTTAGATGAGTTCAATTTAGTTTTTGCATAATAAAAATGCCTTACTTTTACCTTGTAAGCAAAGTAAAAAAAAATGATACAATTTCTCAAGTTGCCTCCAAATTTGCCACAAAAAGCTAAGGCAGTTTTGATAAAAAAGTTATAACGGCTTTTTTTTGACGCTCACTGTCTATACAATCAAAAGAGTATCTATTTTTGTAAATTAAAATAAAATTGTTAAGTATAAACCCTATAAAGCTATGAAGTAAAAAAACTAATAATTAATAAAAAAGCAGTTTTTTTTAGCAAAGCATAAATTACCTTTGTATTTTTGACAAAAACAAAGCACCATAAAGTCAATATAAAACACTAACAAACAGTAACTTATAAACAAACCATCTTTAATAAGATGACAGCTTTAATTAGCGTGGCAAAATCGCGGCACTCTAGCTTTTAACCCCCTACGATACATACAAACCGCTTTTTAAAAATAATTATCTTACAAATTCATTTAAAATAAGCCAATTTCTTTAAATCATTCATAAAATGGTTTGTAATTGTTCAGTAACGTCACTTAAGGAGACAACTAGCAAATAGTTGTCTCTTTTCTTACCCATAAAGTCTTATCTATCAAGCTTTAACAGCATGATTTTTACGATTCGATTTTTCTCATAAGGAATCTCGAATAAACAGTCTTAAAGTGGCTTTATTACAGATTTAATCAAAGCTGAACGATGGTTCGAAGTCCTGTTAAGGATATAGGATTTTTTTTCTCTTGGTTTATCATAATTTTTTGATACTAAATATAGTAATTCCAAAATAATTTTAGCTTCCTTTTCATCTATCTAAAGCAAGATCTCCTGTTTTAAAATCAATACCTGTGAGATCAAACGACAACTTATGTAGCACTAACTAATTAATAGATAAAAAATAGCAACAGCATTAATGCTGTTGCTATTTTTATAACCTTTGGCAAGTTCACTTTGAAAGTGTTCTATCTTATGAAGCGTACCTGAATACTGTTCCCTACTTCCAAGAGTTTGAGATTAAAATAATCTTTTATTTTTTAATTATTTTAGACACATAACTCTTATTATCAATTTCAAACTTAATAAAATAGAATCCTGAATTCAATCCCGAAATATTAATTTCATTTATTTCAAATCCTTCCATGAGTTTTTGTCCGTTAATACTAAAAATTTGGTATTTATCAACCTTTATTTCAGAATCAATATTGATAAAATTTGTTACCGGATTTGGATAAATATTGAATTTAGAAACTTCCAATTTATCAATTCCTAAAGTAGTTCCAAGCTCATCTGCTCCACAATCAATTCTTCCTCCTTCAATTCTTAATTCATTATAATAATCTGTTTCGGTACTGGCGGCAAAATAAGCGGGATTTCCTGCATTTTTACTAGGAGAAGTTGTCAAAAGATGAAAATCAGGATTTGTAATACTAGCGTTCGTCAATTGAGGATTTGCAAATATCGAGTTTGTATTTGTTTTTGTTCCTGTTAAAAAAGAAGCAAATCCTGTATATTGTGTTCCGTTCCAGTCTGCTATCATTTTTGTTGTACCTGCCTGACAGTAAAATGTATTATAATTGAAATTTAAATTTGGCTGCGTTAATTCTGCATAAGCCAAAATATTTTGAGTCTGGGTATAAAAAATATTATTTTCGATACTACTGTTTTCACTGTAAGAAAGATATAATTCTCCGTTTCCAGAATTGCTGTAATCATTAAAATAACAGGTATTATTTCTAAAAGAAGAATTGATAACTTTTCCTGAACCAGACGGATAATCAAATCCACCCATTGCTGCAGCACAAATTTGATTGTCATAAAAAACATTATTTCTAATAATAATTCCATCGGTAGTCTGACCTATTTTTTCGCAGCCAACCTCTATTCCGTAACCATTATGATACGAGGTATTGTTTTCAACTATTATGTTTTTCCCACCGTCTATATAAATCCCTCCGGATGTTGAATACGCTGCAATACAATCATGGGCAATATTGTTTTTAACAAGTCCGTTTCTTGCCTGATCGTTTGCAGGAGTTGGGCAAGTGCCTTCGTGACCAATAATATCTATACCAATGTTGGTAAGATTATGAACATTATTATTAGTGACTTCAAACCCGTTGACATTTCCATTTACCGCAATTCCTTCGCTGTAACCTAACCTGCAATTATACAATTCATTATTTTGTATTTTTAAGTTGGTAATTGCTGTTGTACCATTAGTTCCAAATACTATAATTCCTTGTGCATTTACGTTTTCGTTTACAGCGGCATTTACATTAGATGAAAAATGAATATCATGTATTTTACAGTTTTTAATTATAATATTATCCCCACTTCCTTCAACTAAAATTCCCTGAGCCGTATTTTGAATATTGTTTTGCAGTTCAATCCCATCAATAATTACATTGCTTTTATTATTGATAGCGATAATAGCATTCTGAGTTGTTATTCCTGCTGCATCAATAACAGGAAGTGTTGTCGAATAATTTTTTAAGGTTATATTACTTTTCGAAATCGTAATCTTTTCTAAATAAGTTCCCGGAAAAACGTTTAAAATTCCATTAGCCGGCAATTGATTCAATCCGTATTGTATTGTTTTCCAAGGTGAAGCAAGAGAACCGGAATTGGTATTATTACCAGTTGCTGCAACATAATAATTGGTTTGTCCGAAACAAAAATTAGACAAAACGCAAAATATTAAAATTATTGTTTTTCTATTCATTTTCTTTTTTCTTTTTAGCAACGTCATTTGGGTTGACGTTTGGTTATAGATTTGGTAAACCAAATGTATTAATTAAAGATTAAAATAAAAGTACCCGGATCAACTTTGCTGTTGTTTTTTCAAACAACGGTAAAGTTATACTTCAAGCAATTTTTGCTTTAGATTACAGCCTAATTTATTTATACATTCATTGATGATTCATTCAGTGGCTATTTTTTTAATGACATCCAGAGTATCCAAAATAGTTGCTGTGTTATCAATCGATTCATTCATCATTAAAACCTGTTTTTCTCTGGTATAAGTTTGCAAATTGTTAGGCAAAGGTCACTCTTAAAAAAACATTAAATTTTATAATTTAGCGTTTTTTTTATGCTTTTAAGACACTATTTAACCCGTTTTTACTTCTAAAAATGAATATAGTTTCCCAATCTGGTTAAGTTAAATTCTACAGGATATAAACCGCCCATAAAATGCTCAAGACACTAGACTTAAAAGAAAATCTTTATTTTTATCTTAACAATAATTTAAGTTACAGAATTCCCAATGATGATATATCATATTTTTATTTAGGAGAATTATAATCTGCTGTTGTTGAAAGGATAAACTATTCGTAATTTTATTAAATTCGATTAGAATTAAAAATATATATTTAAATTTAATTCAAAAAAAAGGATATCTTATCTTGTCCGTGGAGCATTCTGTAACAGATGTACAATAGTAATAATTTTTGCTAAGAATGAAAAATCTATTATGCCTGCTAAGAACAATTTCTGTATTACGATCGCAATTATTATGCTAATTATACCCTCATTCTCATTTTCTCAAAAAATGTGGGATAGGCAGTTAACATTAATATCACAACTCCGCAATTCTAATTCGGATACAAGCCGCGTGAATATTTTATTAAAGTTGAGCCATTATTATTTATATCGGGAATATTATCTTTATAAAACAGGCGGCCCGACAACACAGATGGACAGTGCTTCTTATTTTGCAAAGAAAGCCCTTTATCTTAGTAATAAACTGAAATATGAATTTGGAAAAAATCAGGCAGATTTATTAATAGGAGATGCCTATATCAGAAAAGATCAAATACCATCTGCAATAAAGTTATTAGGAACATTGAAAGATTCTACCCGTTTTCGTATGCTGATTATCTTAGCGCGGCATTATCTTTTTCATTCAGACAGATCGCCAAAAGATTTAAACAATTCACTGTTTTATCTGGAACAATCAAATAAAATTACTGAGATTCAATACGTATCAAACCTGCAGGCAGAAAGAATGCACGTAAAAGCAATGCATTTATTTATTACAGAAGGTTTTCAGCAAAGTAAAAGGGAATACCTAAAAACTATTAATAAAATAAATCTTCCTGGCAATGAAGAAAAAACAGCTCTTTTATGGCATGAACTTGCAACGCTGGTACCTATGCGTGAAAAAACCGGATTAACTAAATTGGATTGTTTTGAAAATATGCTTTCTCTTTACAAAAAAAGCGGTAATAAAGAAAGACAAGCATGGGTTTTGAAGACCATCGCTGATATACATCTGGTAAGTGGTAAATTTAATCTTGCCGAAACAGAATTATTACAAGCACTTGAGCTATACAAAGCAATAGGTTATAAAGAACTCCATTACATTTATGATCTATTGTCTGTTACCTATCGTTATAAAGGTGACTCTGGTAAATGTATTTCTTATGGTTTAAAGGCTATAGAAGGTATGGAGACAGCAAATGATTCAACTTCTGCCCTTACTTTCTATAGCCGTCTTGCACATATGTATAAAGAACTCGGTCAGCCAGACAAAAGTATAGAATGGTATTTAAAAATTTTTGACAACCAACATTTTAAAAGTACTGATAACCTATACAAATTCAGGGAAGCAAGACTTTTTGCAAGAGAGCTAATAAATGCAAAAAAAGATAAGGAAGCGCTTTCCTATATTCTGGATATAAAGGCAAAATATAAACCTATTGGAATTTATTCTAAAGCATGCCTTACTAGTTCACTGGCCTACTGCTACCAAACTATACAGCAGAACAAAAAGGCTGAAAAATATTATCTCGAACTGATAAAACTGTCAGGACAAATGGAACAGGGAAATGAAATAACTGCAAATATCAATTCGGAAATTGGTCAGTATTTCATAAACAAACAGCAATATAGTAAAGCATTGCCTTATTTGCAAAAAGCATTAAACTATTCGCAGGCTGCAAATAAACCTTCTTTTACTAAAGATATACACTTCATGCTCTTTCAGGCCAATTCTGGTTTGAAGAATTTTGATTCTGCCATTAAACATTTACTTAAACACCAGCAATTAAAGGATTCTATGTTCAATGAAACCAAAAATTGGCAGATTGCTGAATTACAGGTTCAATTTGAAACTGCTAAAAAGCAAAAGGATATTGAATTGCTTAACAAGCAAAATCAATTGCAATATAGTAGGATTGAGGAAACTAAGAAGTCAAGAAATATTACAGTAGCTATAGCAGTATTACTACTGATTATAGTTGGATTATTATTTAATCGCTATCTTATTAAACAAAGAAGTAATTGTAAACTAGAGGCCAATAAGAAAGAGCTGGATCAGAAAAATTTTTACCTGGAAAATCTAAATATACAACAAGACAAACTTCTTAAAGAAAAGGAGTGGCTGATAAAAGAGGTCCATCATAGAGTTAAAAATAATCTTCAGATGGTTACAAGTCTGCTCAACTCCCAGTCATTATACTTAAAAGATAACGAAGCTAAAACGGCAGTTAAGGATAGTCTCCGCAGAATGCAGGCAATGTCAATGATACATAAGAAACTTTATCTTGATGATAATGTTTCTACAATTGCAATGGCTGAATATATTAGTGAACTGGTGGATTATTTACATGAAAGTTTTGATAATAAAAATCAAATAACTTTCAAAAAAAATATCAAAGCAATAGATCTGGATGTTTCGCAGGCAATTCCGTTGGGATTAATAATCACCGAAAGTATAGTAAACGCCATAAAATATGCTTTTTTAGAAAACCAAAAAGGAATTGTAGAAATTAGCTTAGATCTGGAAGATAGTGATTTGGTGCTTAAAATATCAGATAATGGTATAGGCCTGCCGGATTTAACTAACAAAACCAAAAACAATTCCCTTGGGCTCAATCTTATCAAAGGTCTTGTAAAACAATTAAAAGGCAGTTTTAGTATCGAAAATAATAAGGGAGTACATATTATAATTAAATTTATACCTCATAAATAATTAATCGCAGCATTGAATTTAAAATTTTATACTTGATTTACTATGAGCAGTAAAGTATTGATTGTAGAAGATGAATTTATAGTCGCAAATGACCTTCAGCTAATATTAAAACAAGCTGGATACCCTGTAACCGGAATTGCTGTTTCGGTCGAAGAAGCTTATGAACAAATAGCAAAAAACAAACCTGATCTTGTTTTATTAGATATTCATTTGGAAGGAGAGCAATCAGGAATTAATCTAGCAAAAAAACTAAAAACCGAAAACATTGCTTTTGTTTATTTGTCTGCTAACTCCAATCAGACCATACTTGAAGAAGTAAAAAAAACAGATCCTTACGGATTTCTTGTAAAACCATTTCGAGAAAAAGATTTACTTATTACTTTAGAAATCGCTTCATACAGACATAAAAACAGCATAGAATCTCGCTCAGGACAGGAAAATCTTTTGCAGGAAAAGCTAAGCAAAATAAGTCATCAGGCACTTCAATATGAAAATTATCTAAATGAAACTGCACGTTTACTACAAACTTTTATTACTTACGATCTGATTGTATTTGAAATAAAGAACTCCGATCAAAAAAAATGTACTGCTTATTTACGCATAGGTTTTAACGAATATCAATACATAGGCGAAAGAGAATTAGAAAACATCACGAATTCAAAAAGCACTATTTTTTTTACCGAAATCAATTATCTGGAAAACGAAGCAGTTATATATGAAACTGAAAATTTTAATCAAAATTTGTCTTTCATAAAAAATCATTTTCGAGCAGAATCTTATCTCATATTTCCTTTTCCATTAAATGACAAATTAAGCGTTCAATTTATATTCTGCAGTCAAAAGAAAAAAATCTATTCGCAATATCATATTGATTTATTGACTAGTGCAAAAAAGCATTTTAAAGACCTTATGACTCAGGTTGCAAATCAGCAGAAAGTGTTGAAAGAAAACACGAAAGACAATCACAAAGATACTGTTTTTCAACAGTTTAATAACATAATCGGGAAACATCCTCTTTTATTGGATGCACTTGATCTTATCACACAAGTTGCTCCTTACAACACCTCAGTTCTTATACTTGGAGAAAGCGGAACAGGAAAAGAAAAAGCGGCTCAATCTATTCACAATCTCTCCATCCGAAAAGACGGTCCTTTTATAAAAGTGAATTGTGCTGCCATATCGCCAACTTTAATAGAATCTGAATTATTTGGTTATGAAAAAGGTGCATTTACGGGCGCCGTTGAAAGCAGAAAAGGAAAATTTGAACTAGCAGATGGCGGAACTATTTTCCTGGATGAAATTGGCGAATTATCGAATGAAATGCAGATTAGATTATTGCGTGTTTTACAAGAAAAAGAAATCGATTCAGTGGGAGGAAATTCAGCTCGAAAAGTTGATATACGAATTGTGGCCGCTACAAACCGAAATCTCGAAAAAGAAGTTGCTCTGGGTAATTTCAGAATGGATCTTTACTACCGCCTAAATGTGTTTCCGATAACCATGCCTGCCTTACGGGAGCGTAAAACCGATATTTCAGAATTAGCAGATTATTTTGCAAAGAAATTCTGCAGGGAATTCAACAAAAAATTTAACGGCATAAGCCCGAAAATGATCGAACAAATGAATGAATATGACTGGCCGGGAAATATTCGCGAATTAGAAAACTTTATAGAAAGATCGGTTATATTAAATAATGGAAAAGCTGAATTAAATCTTAATCTGAATTCTTCTCCTCTTTCAGAATCATCCAATACAAAAAATGTTCATACATTAGAAGATGTAAAAAATGCACAGCTGCAACTAGAACGCGATTACATCATTTCAATTTTAAAAAAAGTAAACGGCAGAATACGCGGAACAGCCGGCGCAGCTTCAATACTAAATATCAAGCCTACAACTTTAGAATCTAAAATGAGTAAACTGGCTATTAAAAAAGATGATTACACAGACTAGAAATTACTCCACTTTTTTCGGAGCTATTGCATATTTCTCCAAAATCTTCGTAGAAATATAAAACTTTGATTTTCTAATATTTAAACTATAAAAAATAAAAAACCAGCAGCAGCGGTAGTTTACGTTTCATTATTGCTTTTATTTCTGTTTCACAAAATTACTGGCATGTTCTTGGTCATTTTCTGCAGCATATTGATGTCTAAAAAATGATGTATTGTCTATGGATCAGCTGCGAAATCATATTGAAGAAATTACTCCTGTAAGCGATGAAGAGTTTGCTTATATCAAAACTTTCTTTACCAAAAGGAAAATAAAAAAACATCAGTACTTAATTCAAAGCGGAGACAAAGTCCAATGCGAATATTGGATTATAAAAGGTACACTAAGAGCATTTTACATTAATAAAGACGGCAAGGAGCATATTCTTCAGTTTGCCATCAAAAATTGGTGGATTTCAGACTATAACGCTTATTTCAATCAAACAGAATCTTCGATAAATATTATCTGTATGGAAGATGCCGAAATATTATGTCTGACACTTTACGCAAGAGAAAAACTGGCATCTGAACTTCATAAAATGGAGCATTTTTTTAGAATGAAATTAACCCTGCTCTACTCTTCGCAGCAAAAAAGAATTATTTCTCTATTATCAGACAATCCAAAAGAGCGTTATGAAAAGTTTGCCAGTTATTATCCAAGCATCTTGCAGAAAATACCAAAAAAATACATCGCAGAATATCTCGGCGTCTGTCGGGAAACGCTTAGCAGACTTTATCTTAATAATTAATAAACAATCTTAAGAAACATAACGCAAGGTTTCAACCTTGGTGACGCAACGGATAACCGTCTCTTTTTGTGTACCCAAGGTTGAAACCTTGGGCTATGTTGAATAAAATTGTCAAGAAGTTAATCAATTTCACAATTCACAATTCACAATTCATAATTCATAATTCATAATTCATAATTCATAATTAAAAAAATCCATTCTTAACCAAAGTCAATGATTTGGAAAGAATGACCGATATAATTTTGCCTTGTTTTTAAAATTAATGTGATCGTAATCACACTTTTAAAGTGATTTAAATCAACTTCCAGCGAATATGTAAAATGGAAATTTGTTAGAGAGATAACAGAAAATTTTAAACGAAAAAACATGAAAACAATACCATATAATTCAATTACCCAGAAAGTCTTGATAGTCGCACTCTGTATGTTTATGACTGTTACAGCCAATGTTAAAGCTAAAAATTCTGAAAGCATGAAAAAGAAAATTTTGTTCGTGGTCACCAATCATGAAAAAAAGGGAAATACGGGAGAGAAAACAGGATTTTATCTTTCTGAAGTAACGCATCCTTGGGATGTTCTAACAAGTGCAGGATACGAAATTGATTTTGTGAGTCCGAAAGGAGGCAAAGCACCTGTAGAAGGATTCAATTTAAGTGATTCGACAAACAAAAAATTTTGGCTTGACTCAAAATACAGAGAGAAAATAGAAAACACGTTGAACCCTCAAAGCATCAATCCTGAAGATTATGCTGCCATACATTTTGCTGGCGGTCACGGTGCGATGTGGGATTTGTCCAACAATAAACAGCTGACTGCAATAGCTTCTAAAATTTATGAAAATAACGGAATCATCAGTGCTGTATCTCATGGTCCGGCAGGCCTTTTAAATATTAAGCTTGATGGTAAATATCTTGTAGACGGCAAAAAAATTAATGCCTTTACAAATGAAGAAGAAACCGCTGTAAAACTAGATAAAGCTGCCCCTTTTTTATTAGAATCTAAACTTATAGAAAGAGGAGCCATTTTTGAAAAATCGGGTTTATGGCAGACACATGTTACGGTCGACCAGCGCTTGGTTACGGGGCAGAATCCACAATCGGCAAAAGCAGTTGGTAAAGCACTTTTACAGCAGTTAAAAGCTTCTGAAATCTTCTCAAAATTAACGATGTATGAAGTACCAGAAAATGCTTTAGAACCATTTCGAAAAGCATTGAAAGATTATGTAACAGTTTCTCTTTCATCCAAAGAAAATATTATGGCAGAAGCTTTTTACGAACAAGACAAACCAAATATTTTATGGCTGATTGAAAGATGGAACGGAAAAAAACAGCTGGAAGATTTCGGCAAAAAAACTCAGGCAAAAGCATTACAAACTTTAACTGAAAAATCCTTAAAAACGGCACCTAAAATCTATTATGTAAAAGATCTGGAACCTTTAACCAAAGAGCAATGGAGAAAAACTTCAAAAAAAGAAGACAATCAGCTTGTGATTATGCTTTTTGTTGACGGAAAAAAAGGAACAGAACAGCATTTTAAAGATACCTACCATATCGCTATGCCGCAATTTCGCAGTGAACCTGGCGTCGTAACGTATCAGCTTTCAGAAATTGAAGGAGATGAAACGCTGTTTGTAACCTACGAGAAGTTCCGAAACAATAATGCTTTTCAATATCACCTCAACTTTCCACCAATTAAACCTGTAATCGAATATTTGGAAACCAGCATCAAGAAACCTCCTTTTCAAAACGGACTGCATAATCTTATAGAATTTGCTCCGATGACAAGAGAATAAAAATATTTTAACACATAGAAACATAGTTTCTGTAAACCCCTAAAAAAAGGCGTTTCACTTGTTTAAATACACATAGTGAAACTATATGAAAGAAATATATTTCTCTTAAACATCCTTGTTTATGATTAGAATCTATATTTCTATGTGTTTAAATAAATCTTTTTCAATTTCAACAAAATCCTAAGAAATCAGTAGTAATAGTTAAAATAAAAAATCATGAAAAAATTAAGACAAATTATGACAGCAAGTTTATTAAGCGCCGTTGCATTATCAGATGCACAAGCACAAGATATCGATCATAAATTAGATGTGATCAACCAATTAACAACACCGTCTCATGTTTCTGTAATGCCAGTTTCTTCGCTGTTGAATGCACCGGGAAATGAAGCTTTGAGAGCTTTCTTTTTTAATCCTGTAAAAGACAAAACAGTTTTAAAAGGTAAAAAAATCGCAGTGCTTGCTGCAGACGGTTTTGAAGAAATTGAACTAACAGGACCTGTATGGTATTTTAAAGAATTAGGCGCACAGGTTGATATTGTTTCTCCAAAATACAATCCTGCTCCAGCAAGATACGGATTAAGCAGTCCTGAAATGGCAAAAACACATGTGATGGCTATTCAATATTTACAGCCCGTTGGATGGATAAAATTTGACCGCACAGCAGATCAGATTAAAGTGAGTGATTATGATGCCGTATTTATTCCGGGAGGCGCGTGGAATCCTGACAACCTTCGTTACGACAAAGACGTTATTAAATTCATTCAGGATTTTAATAAATCAGGAAAATTGATTGCTGCCATTTGTCACGCACCGGTTGTATTAGCTTCGGCTGATATTTTAAAAGGCAGAAAATTAACGGGATATTGGAACATTCAGATCGATCTTAAAAATGCAGGCGGAATTGTTTCTGATCAGCCTGTAGTAGTTGATGCCAACATTATAACAAGCAGACATCCCATTGATGTAGCTGATTTTTCGAAAGCAGTTGAAAGCTGGTTAGTTAAGAAAAAGTAATTCTGTTACATTACTGCTGAATTATAATAACGGAAGATAAATTTTGTCTTCCGTTATATTTTATTTTAACAAATCACTTACCGATCATTCGTTTACGAAGCCTGCTTAGAGATTCTGGTTTTATGCCAATGTAAGATGAAAGCTGATTCTGCGATACCATCTGAAAAAGATAAGGCTCTTTTTTTAAAATGGTTTTGTATCGTTCTTCGGGAGTTTGAAAATGAAGCATTTCCTCTCTTTCGATAATGATCAAATAAGCATATTCGGCTATTAATCTTCCAAATTTTGACCAGTTGGGAGAACTATGGTATAAGTTTTCTACCTGTTCATATTCTAAAGCAATTACTTTCGAATCTTCCATCGCTCTGCAATAGTATTGAGCTGTTCTCTGCGTGATGAAACTAGCGAAATCAACCAGAAAATCATCTGGTTTTGCAAATCGGCAATTGATTTCGTTTCCCTTATAATCCACATAAAACATTCTGAAAAAACCACTTTCTATAAAGTAGATATGACGGCAGATTTCTCCCTGCTGCAAAAGGTCGGTATCTTTTGGCACGTCTCTCCTTTCGATAATTGGAAGCATCAAATCATACTCTTCATCAGACATGGGAACAAATGATGTTATAACGTTTTTAAGTGCATCCATAGCAATAAGTTAAGAGAAATAACTTCTCTAAAATTAGATTTTATTCTGCTAAATACAAAATGCTTTCTTTTTAAAATCTAAATGATTCGTTCTTAACCAAAGTCAACGATGTTCGCCAATTACCCGCTCTACCTTTGTCATGTAAATAAATTGAAAATCAAATAATTAAAAACATTTCATTTAAAAATAATCTATTACTAATCATTAAAAAAACTTAATCATGAAAACTAAATTTAACATCGACGCTAAAGCACACAATCCAAAATTAGGATTCAAAATTCACTTTCTTGCTTTCCTATTGGCAACTCCAATAATCTTTCTTATTTGGTATTTAACAGACACTACTTATCCTTGGCCGCTTTGGTCTACTTCTGCTTGGGCAGTTGGAGTTCTTTTTCACTATTTGGGTGTATTTGTATTCAGAAAAAATAAAATCTAATCTCAATAATCATGGAAACTAACAATACAACATTCAGACGTATCGTAACAGGACATAATGAAAAAGGAAAAGCCATTATAGTTTCTGATGAAGTTCCGGCGAGAACTTATATGGTTGGCGGGCCAAATGGAGCCAAATTTCATGAGGTTTGGAATACAAAACAAACTCCTGCGTTAATCGACAGCATTTCTAAAGATCCTGAAGAAAACGGACTTATTCTAGGCCCTCCAAAACAAGGAACAAGAATACGAGTAATCGATTTTCCGCCGGAAAGTGATGAAATTAGAAATCTGACCCAAGAACAAGCTTTGGAACATTTTAAAACCATGAGCGGTGAACAAGCTTCAAAAGCAGGCGGAAATGCACCTCATCCTTTAATGCATAAAACCGAAACTATAGATTATGGGATTGTTCTGGATGGCGAATTAACCTTAATTGTTGACGAAGGCGAAACAACGGCAAAAGCAGGAGATATTATTGTACAACGAGGCACAAATCACGCATGGAGCAATCGATCTGGAAAAGTCTGTCGCGTAGTATTCGTTTTAATTGACGGACAATTTGAAGAAAATCTTCGCTAAATCTAATAACTATTATCATGCGAGTAAATCCTATACCTCCAGAAACAATGAACGCCGAAGTTCGTTATGTGCATGACGAAGTTGTAAAACTTATCACAACAAGTCAAGGTCCTGTTTCTATGCTGAATAACGAAGGTGCTTTAACGGGCCCGTTTCCGCCCATGCTTGGTTTTCCGCAATTTGGAATTCCTGCTTTAAGTTTTGTGCGTTCATTAGACAATCATGCAACACTTCCTAAAAAAGTACGGGAAGTCGCTATTCTTACTGTTGGTGCAGCATTTGGCGCGCGTTTCGAACTTTATACTCACGAAATTATGGCTAAACATTTTGGCTTTTCAGCCGAAGCAGTTGCATCGTTGGCATCAGGAATTCGTCCAAATGAATTAAATCAAGAAGAAGCCGTGGCGTATGAAATTGCTTCTGTGTTAGCCAAAGGACGAATTGTTCCTGAGTCATCTTATAATCTTGCCAAAGAAATCTTAGGACAAAATGGAGTTGCCGAACTTATCTTTTTAGTTGGCGCTTACACCCTACTTGCAACTGTTTTAAATGGTTTTGATGTTCTTTCCTAACCCAAAAAGACATCCAATTTTAATAAAAAAAAATACAATGAAAATTTTAAAAACAATGAAAAAATCGAAAATGAATTCTCAAACTCCCTTAAAATCAATATCAAAACT
Organism: Flavobacterium soyae; assembly: GCF_021245985.1. Taxonomy (GTDB): domain Bacteria; phylum Bacteroidota; class Bacteroidia; order Flavobacteriales; family Flavobacteriaceae; genus Flavobacterium; species Flavobacterium soyae. Next base: position 339,963 of record NZ_JAJQXA010000002.1, read on the forward strand.
ATTCCTGCTTTTGTTTACTTCCATCGCAAGTGCATCATGTACAAATGATGATAATGCTGTAAAAAAATCTCCTGTTGTATTGGTACACGGCGCTTGGCAGGCATCCTATGTATGGGATCAAACCGAAAAGGACTTAAAAGCCGCGGGTTACAATGTTACAGTCGTAAAACTTCCGGGACATGGAGACGACACTACTCCAGCCTATCAGGTTTCATTTCAGGCTTATGTTGATGAAGTGAAAAAAGCGATTAACTCATACAGCGAACCAGTAATTTTAATTGGTCATAGTTTGGGAGGAGCTGTAATTACTGAAACTGCTGCTGAAGTTCCTCAAAAAATCAAAAAACTGATTTATGTTGCTGGTTTTATTCCACAAAGCGGAAAAAGTGTTTTAGATTATTCACAAATGGATACGGCTTCACTTTTACCTCCATCATTAAAATTGTCTAATGATCAGACTTTGGCCGGAATCGTAAATCCAGAAGTGAATCTTCCTAAAATATTTGCTCAGGATGCAACAGATGCGCAAAAACAATTTCTTGTAGAAAAATACAAAGCAGAACCTACAATTCCGCTTGGAACACCTTTAAATTATAAAACAGAAGATTATAATGCTGGCGGGAAAAAATACTACATTTTCACAACTGCAGATAATACTATTACTTATAATTTTCAGCAGAAAATGGCAAAAGAAGCTGGTATTACTGATACTTATACCATCAATTCAGGACATAGTCCGTTTATATCAAAATCTGATGAACTTACTAAGCTCATAAAAAGCGTTTTAGCAAAATAATCATCTTACAAATTCACTTGAAAATAAGCCAACTTCTTTAAATCATTCATAAAATGGTTTTTAAATTGTGAAGTAAACGTCACTTAAAAAATAGAACAATCCCTATGTATTTGATACATAGGGATTGTTCTATTTTTATACTAGGTTTCAAACATTCTTTCGGATCAGGTGCAAAAAACGGACTATCTTTAGCTATCTTAATTTGCTTAATGCATCCTCAAGTTTAATTTTTTCCTGAACATAGTCTTCTTTTAATGAGTCAATTGTGCGTTCCATAGCAGGATCATATTCTTCAATATGAGAAACAAACTCTCTGATATGTTTTACCTTATTTTTAAAATGGTTAAGGTGTCGCTGTGCTTCCAAAATATTGGTATTCATGTATTCTCGCTCGTCTTGTGGATAAGATTCCACTATATCACTCTGCTGTTGAATAATTAGTTGAGCCGAGTCCATTATACTGTCTGATTCTTTATTTAATAAAAACCACTTTTTAAGTGTTTTATTATTTATATCCGAGAATTGAACTGAATCAATAGCAATTGAGTTTCCATTTGAATCTGTCCAGTCCTTTTGCTGACAACAGTAGAAAAGTACAGCAGTAGCAGCAAGAATAATAAACTTTGTTTTCATATCTATACTTGTTTTAAGATAATATATAATTTAAAGCAGTACGTTTCTAGTGTTATCTAAAAGGTAGAAAAGTTACATTAAAAAGCTTACTTCCTATTTCTTAACCACTGATCTACAGGTTCAAAAACGGCATTTACAATTGTGACAAGAAAAGTACAGATTAAAGCTTCTATAAAATAGCCCGATGCAATAATACAGCCGATAGCAGCACTGCACCATATAGTAGCTGCAGAATTTAATCCATGTACATTTGAGCCCTCCCTAAAAATAACACCCGCACCCAGAAAACCTACTCCCACCACAATCTGGGCAGTAATCCGGGTCACATCAATATTGGGTACATCTGCTGAAATTTTCATCGACAATAATACAAAGGCAGCAGCTCCCGCTGCTACAAGCATATTTGTCTTTAAGCCAGTTTCCTTATGATGCCACTGCCGTTCAAAACCTATGATTAATCCTGCAGCAAAAGCCGCAATAAGTCGGGTAAAAAATTCTGCTGTATTCAAAACTATTATTTTTTAGCTGGGTTAATATATTTCCTTCTTAGCATTAAACAAATTTCATCCAAATGAAATTAATGGCTGCCTTTTCTTGATGCCAGTTTATTATCATTATGCTTGGTCAATGCTATATTTTCTACTACCGGCAGATTCTCTGGTAAAGTACCTCCCGTTTCTTCAATTGCTTTGCGAAGTTTTACTCCGACGGCAAAATGGACACTGTTGGCATCAGCTGCATCATTTGTTTCCTCATCACTCAGCAGCTCGGCTGTCTGCTTCACACGAGATAAATTCATGGCTAATTCAATACTATCCATGTGGTCCAGAATATTTTCATCAGCATCAAGATTTCTGATTTCACGTATAGCTTTTACATCGAGCCCTCCGTAAAGCCCCATGTAGCCGTGATTTTGAAATAATGCATAATCTTTCGGTTTTATTATACCTGCTTTGCGGGCTGCCCCAGCAAGCTGCAGATTTCGCTTAGCAAGTTCATTTCGAAGAAAAATCCTTCTCTGTTTTACCATTTTTAAGTTGTTTTGTTTTTGTATTGCACTAAGCTCAGCATAACGGGTTTGCGCTGCCAGGTATGCCTGTCCTACAGCTACAGGTTTTAAGGCAGGATCAGCATTTTGTATGATTAGGTAACAAGCATAACGAGACAAATTTATATCTTCATTTTCAAAAGCGGCTGCTTTTCTCTTTTTGGGGTCTGTAATCTCTTTAAAATGCATCTCCTGCTTTTGGCCAGCATTCCTGCAGGCTGTTTCTGCTTTTTCTATAACCGGTAAAAACAGCTTAAAATCAGTATAACCTAACAAACCGCTAAGCTCCCTTGAACTCCAGTACTCATTGCCGGTTTTATCATATCTGCGTATTTTATCAAAAACTGAGATACTTCTTTTTGATGATTTTTTTGTTTTCATAAGACTTTTAAATATTTTCTGTAATAAAACATCATACTTTTTATTCTAAGGAATTTTATTTGCCATTACCTAATATGCTAATAGCTAACAAAACAAATTTCTTCTATAATTCAGTACCGAAAAATGATGCACATCACAAAACCTAAAATCTCTTCACCCAAAAATATAAACAAGACTATGACACTCATCATTTTCAACTAAAATGTACTGCACTACCTTTATTTTATTAAAACCAGCAATAAATTACAAACTGATTTAACAAATAAAAATGGAGAAGTTGATTTTAAAATTCAGTGAAATAGGAATTGATGACATTAGCAAAGTCGGAGGAAAAAATGCTTCTTTGGGTGAAATGTACAACAACCTCACTTCTAAGGGACTTCGAATTCCAAATGGATTTGCCATTACAACTAAGGCATACAAGTATTTTATAGAATATAATAAGCTGCGAGGCCCTCTGCAGGAACTTCTGGTCAAATTAGATACGGTCGATTTTGCCAATTTAGCTGAAATCGGATCTAAAGCAAGAAAGCTAATCCTTGAGGGCAGATTTCCTCTGGATCTGGAAACCAGCATAACAACAGCCTATAATTCCTTATCCAACGATAAAGAAAGAGATTTTGCCGTTGCAGTACGAAGCAGTGCCACGGCAGAAGATCTCTCTAATGCCAGCTTTGCCGGACAGCATGATTCCTATCTCAATATAAAAGGCAGTGTTCCACTTATATATGCCGTGAAATGCTGCTTTGCTTCACTTTATACTGACAGGGCAGTAAAATACAGACAGGATAAAGGTTTTGATCATAATAAAGTATTCCTTTCTGTAGGGATTCAGCAGATGGTCCGCTCAGATCTTGGCTGTTCCGGTGTGGGTTTTACACTTGAGCCCGAATCAGGATTTCGTAATGTGGTGCATATTGCCGGAACCTGGGGTCTGGGCGAAACCATTGTACAAGGCACAGTTACGCCTGATGAGTTTATTATATTTAAAACTTCACTTAAAAACAATAAAAAAGCAATACTGCAGAAAAATCTTGGAAGTAAAAGCAAAATACTGGTATACAATGATAATGCTGCCGGCACCAATTCGACAGTTCTAAAAGTAACACCCCGAAAATACAGCAGCAGCTTTGTATTGGAAGATTCAGAAATAGAAATTTTGGCGAGATGGGCCATTATAATTGAAGATTATTATCAAAAACCTATGGATTTTGAATGGGCTAAAGACGGACTCAGCGGTGAGCTTTATATTATTCAGGCAAGACCAGAAACTGTGCACTCCACAGCCAGACCTTTGTCTGTTACATCATATAAATTACAAAATAAAGGACAAGTACTCACTACCGGCGAAGCAATCGGACAGGCAATATCCAGTGGTATTGCAAGGGTATTATATTCCGTCGCCGATTTGGATCTTGTTCAGAAAGGAGATATTCTCGTAACTGATTACACAAGTCCTGACTGGGATCCAATACTTAAAAAAGCTGCCGGGATTATTACCAATAAAGGAGGAAGAACAAGCCATGCCTCTATTGTGGCCAGAGAACTTGGAACTCCAGCCATAGTGGGTACATCAAACGCTACCCAGGTAATTAAAAATGGAGACCTTATTACCCTGAGCTGCGCCGAGGGTAAAACTGGCTATGTATATAAAGATAAATTAGAGTTTACACGCACAAGTGCGGTACTTGATTCCCTTCCGCTTCCCATAAAACCTAAAGTACAGCTTATAGTCTCTGAACCTGAAAGGGCCTTCGAACTTGCATTATATCCTAATGATGGTGTAGGACTGCTTCGTTTAGAATTTATTATTACCCATAATGTAAAAATTCATCCTATGGCCCTGGTTCATCCCGAAAAAGTTACAGATCAAAAGCAAAAATCCGAAATCGACAAACTGACCCAGAATTATTCCAATAAAAAACAGTATATAATTGATAAACTTTCTCAGGGAATTTCAGTAATTGCTGCTGCCTTTTATCCTAAAGAAGTCATCGTGAGAATGAGCGATTTTAAAACCAATGAATATGCAGGACTTTTAGGAGGCACCGTTTTTGAGCCTTTGGAAGAGAACCCGATGCTGGGGTTCAGGGGAGCATCCCGCTACTATCATGAAAATTACCGCGAAGGATTTGAACTTGAATGTATGGCACTCAAAACAGTGCGCGATGAAATGGGGCTTACCAATGTAAAACTGATGATCCCTTTCTGCCGTACACCACAGGAGGGAAAAAAAGTTCTTACAATTATGGCTGATTATGGACTAAAACAGGGAGAGAACGGTCTCGAAATATATGTCATGGCCGAAATACCTTCAAACGTGCTTCTTGCCAGCGAATTTGCTAAAATTTTTGACGGGTTCTCCATTGGATCCAACGATCTCACCCAGCTTACCCTGGGCATTGACCGGGATTCTGCATTAACTGCAGCTCTCTTTGATGAACAGAACCCTGCCAGCACAAAACTCATCAGAAAAATGATCAAAACAGCTGTAAAAAAAAATAAAAAAATTGGTTTGTGCGGTCAGGCTCCAAGCGACTCCCCTTCTTTTACCGAGTTTCTGGTAAAAGAAGGAATCAGTAGTATTTCTTTTAATTCAGATGCACTCATTAATGGCATAAAACATATAAATACTGCAGTAAATAAAACTGCAGAGATAACAAACAAAAGCCTTAATGGGCAGTCAAATAAATGAATTTTAAGATGAAAAAAAGTATCTCAAAATGAATATTTAATAAGTCCGTTCATTGATATTCAAAAACATTTAACGATATTTGTTACTATGTAATTCGAATGGTATATGAAAAACCAGGCGTTGTTAAATGCTATAATTGAAAATGCAATAGACGGGATCATTACAATTAATGACAAAGGTATTGTAGAGACAATAAATCCTTCGGCATGCCGGCTTTTTTTATATGCACCCAATGATGTTATCGGGAAAAATATCTCGATACTTATGCCCTCTCCCGACAGGGAAAAACATAATTCCTATCTGGAAAGTTACAAGTCTTCAGGAGTTCCTCATATTATTGGTTATGGAAGAGATGTTTTAGGACGAAAAAAAGACGGCAATATATTTCCTTTCAGACTTGGAGTAAGCGAAGTAAAATTTGAAAATAAAAGAATTTTTGCAGGTTTTATACATGATCTGAGCCACCAAAAAGAAGCAGAAACCCGATTAATGCAGTATACCCAGCATTTGGAAGAGCTTGTAAAAGACCGGACTTTAACCTTAAACGAAACTATAGAGGCCTTAACAAATGCTAAAGAGGAAGTAAGCACCACGCTGGAGAAAGAAAAAGAACTGCATCAAATCAAAAGCAGGCTTTTATCAATGGCTTCTCACGAGTTTAGAACACCACTGAGTACTATCCAGCTTTCTTCGTCCTTAATTCAACGTTATGCAGAAGAGTTAAACACCCCAAAGATTGATGACCATATACGAAAAATAAAAAGTGCTGTTGCCAATTTAACTGTTATACTGGATGATTTCCTTCTTCTTGAAAAAGCAGAAGCCAATAAAATAACCCTCCAGATATCCTGTTTTGACCTTCAGGCTTTTATAAAAGAAATCATAGGTGAACTGAAACTTCTTACCAAAAAAAAACAGAAAATAATCAATATCCCAAATAGCGAAATTGCACTGGTAAAACTAGATAAAAATCTTCTTAAAAATTGTATCATCAATCTTATGTCTAATGCCATCAAGTATTCAGGTGAAGAGACAGAAATTGAGCTGTGGACCACTCTTGACAGTGATAAGATAACCATTAATATCAAAGATAATGGTATAGGGATACCAGAGGAAGAACATGAGCATTTATTTGAAGCCTTTTTCAGGGCTCATAATACAGGAACTATTCCTGGTACCGGTTTGGGGCTTCATATTGTTTCACGCTATGTAAAAATTATGAACGGCACTATATCGTTTAAAAGTGCTGCAAATAAAGGAACCTTGTTTACTATTGAACTGCCGCGTTTATGAATAAAGTGCTTATTATTGAAGATAGCGATAGTATAAGAGAAAATATTGTCGAAATACTGGAACTTTCAGGCTATGAAGTTTTTGCCGCTGAAAATGGCAAAAAAGGAGTTGAACTTGCTCTTAAAACCATTCCTGATATTGTACTGTGCGATATCATGATGCCCGAACTTGATGGTTATGGCGTAGTACATATTCTACATAAAAATCCCCAGACGCAGGCTGCACCTATTATATTTTTAACCGCCAAAGCGGAAAGAGCCGATATTCGAAAAGGTATGGAACTGGGGGTTGATGACTACCTTACCAAACCTTTTGACGACTTGGAACTTTTGAGGGCTATTGAAACGAGACTCAAAAAAAAAGAAGCACAGCAGCTTTTCTATGGACAGAGTGCCGAAAACCTCAATACAATTATTTCCAAAGAAGACGGACTTTCGAAACTTAAAGAAATTATGCTTGAGAGGAGTTCGAGAAAGTATAAAAAAAATCAATGCATTCATTATGAAGGTGATCGTGTGACAGGTATTTATTATATCATAAGCGGAAAAGTTAAAACTGTAAAGCTTACCGAAGAAGGCCGCGAGCTTATTACAGGTATTTATAAAGAAAATGATTATCTGGATATCAGTATTTTATTTTCAAATGATACTTATAATGATACTACAATTGCTCTTGAAGATACAGAATTAAGTTTCCTGCCCATTGAACAGCTCGACAAACTGCTGTTTCTCTATCCGGATATAGGAACCAAATTTATTAAAATCCTTTCCAATGATATGAAGGATAAAGAATCCCGCCTTCTGCAAATTGCCTATATGTCGGTAAGAAAAAGAATAGCCCAGGGAATCGTACATTTATTTCAGCAGCACAGCCCTGACGGCTTCACTATCAAGTTCAGCCGGGATGATCTGGCAGCTTTCTCCGGTACGTCTCCTGAAACAGTTAGCCGCACTCTGACCGATTTTAAGGAAGAAGGATTAATTGAAAAAACAGCCAGCACAATCCATATTCTTAATTTAGATAAACTCAGTAAAATTAAAAACTGATTTTTCATTTATGATCTATATCACTTTATCAAGTGATTTTTCTCATTCTTTTGACAGGTGATACGTTGTATTTTTGGGTAATTCATTTTAGAAATGTTTAACTTAAATTTTTTAAACGATGACGACACTTGTTACAACAAAGAAAAAAAACAGCTCACATCCGAGCATTTTTGAAGATTTTTTTACTGATCGTTTTCTTGAATTCCCTCCATTTTTTGCCTTTACTAATCAAAAAGGGGCATTCATACCTCACGCAAATGTAATTGAAAACAGTGCTGATTTTGAAATTGAAATCGCAGCACCTGGTCTTACCAGTAAAGATTTTAAGGCCGAAATAAAAAATGGCATTTTACAAATTAGTGCCGAAAAAGAAGAGGAATCTGAAGAAGAAGATAAAAACTTTAGAAAAAAAGAATTCTCCTTTAGCTCCTTCAGCCGTTCTTTTGTTCTCCCTGAAAATATAGCAGCAGATAAAATTGATGCCAAATATAAAAACGGGGTATTAAAACTGACCCTTCCTAAAAAGAAAAGCAGTCCTGCTAAACCGGTACAACAGATTACAATAAGCTGATTATAAAATGCAGGATGTCTTCATGGACATCCTGCATTTTATAATCTTAGATCAGTTCAAAACCAAACCCCTTGTTATGAAAGTTATTAAACACTCAGGGCATATTGTACCTTTTGACAAACAAAAATTAAAGCTTTCCCTCCAAAAATCCGGCGCTGCCCCTGACTTGATAGAGCAGTCTTTACAGCTTATAGAAAACCAGATCTATGAAGGTATCACTACAAAAGAAATATACAAACTGGCTTTTGCAATCTTAAAAAAAGCTTCAAACGGGCATGCAGCGAGGTACAATCTGCGCTATGCATTACAGCTTCTAGGTCCGCATGGTTTTTTCTTTGAAAAATTCATTTCCAGATTATATGAAACAGAAGGGTTTGATACCAAAACAAACTTAACACTTCAGGGTAAATGTGTGTCCCATGAAATTGACGTTGCACTTAAAAAAGAAAATACGGTGTGGATGATTGAATGTAAGTTTCACAGCAGCAGAGAAAGTTCCTCAGATGTAAAAGTCCCCATGTATATCCTTTCGCGTTTTAATGATCTTAAAATCCGGGAACATATTGTTTTTTCCAATAAAGAAACTTTCAGTTCCTGTATCATAGTAACCAACAACCGTTTTACAAAAGATGCTGAGACTTTTGCAGTCTGCTCCGGAATTGGTCTTTTAAGCTGGGACTACCCTAAAGACAACAGCATCAAAAACAAAATAGACAAAGGGAGACTTTACCCTGTAACCTGTTTGACAACTCTTTCTATGGTTGAGAAAGAAAAACTGCTTATTTTGGATCAGATTCTCGTCAAAGACATTATTAATGATTCAAAAAGCCTTTCTAAAATTGGACTAAGTGAAAACAGGATCAGAAATGTATTAAAAGAGGCTTCACAAATTTGTAACTTTATTTAAAATGAAAATAAAATTTATAGGAGGTGCCGGAACCGTGACAGGTTCAAAAACCCTCATAGAAAGTAATGGGGTAAGAATTTTAGTAGACTGTGGTCTTTTTCAGGGTCTTAAAGTACTTCGGGAACTCAACTGGGAACCTTTGCCTGTCCTGGCTTCCACGATTGACTGCGTACTGCTTACCCATGGTCATTTAGACCACTGCGGCTGGCTGCCAAGGCTGATAGATCAGGGATTTAAAGGAAAAATATACTGTACAGGTCCTACAAAAGCTGTCGCTGAGCTTGTTCTGATGGACAGCGCCAAAATACAGCAGGAAGAAGCCGACAGGGCCAATAGAGAGCATTATTCAAAACATACACCGGCAGAACCTCTCTATACTGTACAGCAGGCAGAGTGTGTTTTTCCTTTTTTTAAAGTCATTTATACAAATGAATCAGTAGTTATAGCCAATGAAATTACCGCGGTTTTTTCAAATGCAGGACATATAATCGGTGCCTGCAGCATTACGTTAAATCTGGAAGGAAAAACACTGGTTTTCTCTGGCGATATAGGACGTGATGATGATGTATTGATGTTTGCACCGCAAAAACCTTCTCAGGCAGATTATCTCTTTTTAGAGAGTACCTATGGTAATCGTCTTCATCCTGATCTTGACCCAAAGAAAGAACTTGAAAAATTTATCAATGACACAATAAATCTCAAAGGAACGGTAATCATTCCCGGATTTGCTGTAGAACGCGTCCAGTCCATAATGTATCTCTTATGGGAGCTTAAAAAAGAAGGCCGGATTCCAAATGTGCCTTATATCCTGGATACTCCTATGGGGGCAGGTGTGCTTAATATCTTTCAGGAAAATCTGAAATGGCATAAACTCTCCAGCGATGACTGTCATCAAATGTGCAGCATGTTTAAAATAGTTTCTGAATTTCAGCAGACTATCCGAATTATTGAGGATCCCCAGCCAAAAGTCATTTTAGCAGCAAGCGGTATGGCTACAGGCGGCCGTGTTTTATCATACTTTGAGCATTATATAAGTATGGAAAAAACTACAGTTATAATTGTCGGTTATCAAGCCGAAGGAACACGCGGGAGAAAACTCCTGGAGGGAGCAGATGAAATAAAAATATATGGAAATTACTACACTGTTAAAGCCAAAATTGTACAGATAGAAGGATTATCTGCTCATGCAGACCAGAAAGGTCTTGTAAACTGGCTCTCAGATCTTAAAAATGCTCCCAAATTCATTTATTTGGTTCATGGCGAGAATCAGCCGGCAGATGAACTGCGAATTAAAATTAAAGACCAATATGGATATAACTGCAGTGCCGCTTTAATGGGCAGTGAGATAGAAGTTTAAATTTTAGTTAATCACCTTTTCTAAGATATTTTACTCCCTCAAACCATAATACCGACAAAGTACCTATAGTTAAACAGACAGCCGATTGAAAAAATGAGATTAATTCAAAATCAAACAAAGATCGTAAAAATGGTATGGCAAACAGCAGAATAACCAATAGTATTGTAATACTAATTATAATAGCAACCATGGCATTTTTATATCGCAGCGTTACCAATAAGGAATAATGAAAAGATCTGTTGACAAGAGTAAGTAAAACATTGGCCGTGATTAAAGTTAAAAAAACCATGCTTCTGGTGGCAGCTTCTCCTAAATTACCGTATACTGACCATTGATATACCAGTAAAACTCCCAGAGTTATCATAATCCCCTGAAACAAACTGATCATAATTTCTTTTGCATTAAAAAAAGCTGCTTGTAAAGATCTTGGTGGTTTTTGCATAATATCATTCTCGGCTGGTTCGTTCTCATATAATATTGAACAAGTCGGCCCCATCACAAGTTCAAGCAGAATAACGTGCAAAGGGCTTAGGATATTAGGATAAAGCCAGCCTAAAGCCAGCGGAATAAAAATAATGAGAATAATAGGAATATGTATCGATATAATATAACGTATCGCTTTTTTCAGATTGACATAAATTTTCCTTCCCGCAGCAACTGCTTCTACCATTTTTGAAAGATCATCCTCAACAAGGATAAGCGAAGCCGCATTTTTTGCTATTGCAGTTCCCTTTTTCCCCATTGCAATACCAATATGTGCCGCTTTTAGTGATGGGCCGTCATTGACACCGTCTCCTGTCATAGCAACAATTTGTCCGTTAGCTTTTAAAGCATTAACAATTCTTAATTTAGCATCGGGAAACATACGGCTGAAAACATTAATATCCATTACTATAGCTTGCAGGTCTGAATCCGTCATTTCCATAAGTTTCTCTCCTGTAATAGTTTTATCAAAGCCCTGAAAACCTATCTCCTGAGCAATTGATGCTGTAGTTCTGGCATTATCTCCGGTAATAATCTTAACTGCTATTCCAGCCTTGTAAAAAGATTTCAGCACCTGTTCAATATTGTCTTTTGGAGGGTCATAAAAAGCAATTAAACCTTCGAAAATAAATCGAATTTCCTGCTGTGTTTTAGGATATTCGCTGCCCTCCAGGTCAGCCTTTGCTACACCGAGAACCCTGTAGCCTTTGCTGGTTAGAGTATCAAGCGCAGCGGTTATTATTTTATATTCAGAAGATGAAAGATGACAGACTTCCAAAATCGCTTCAGGTGCTCCTTTTGACGCAATAATTCGGCTGCCGTACTGATCTTCAAAAACGTGTGTCATCATAGGCGGCTTTCCTGACAAGGGATATTCATGAACCATTTTAAAATCCGTTCTTAAATCTTGGCCAGCGATTTTTTTATAAGCATTATGCAGTGTAACTTCCATAGGATCAAAAGCTATTGGTTCACTTGCCCACATTGCGGTTGTTATGAGTTCACGTGCCTTTATTAAATTAGAAAAAACTTCTGGAGACAGCTCCAATCCCAAAGGAATCCAAAGTTTTGCGAGTTCCATTTTATTCTGGGTAATTGTCCCTGTTTTATCGGTACAGATAACCGTAGCACTGCCTAATGCTTCAACAGTTTTCATCTGTTTCACGACAATACCCATTTTCATCAGTCTTTGTGCTCCCAAAGCCATAAAAGTTGTGAAAGCAACCGGAATCTCCTCAGGCAGTATGCTCATCGCTAAAGTAAGGGCCATTAAAAGACTTTTCTCAATACTGCCTATTTTTGAATAGTTGATAATCCATACCAAAATAAATACAAGAGCGCCTGCTAAAACCATTTTTTTTACAAAACTGCCAATTTGAAGTTCCAAAGGTGTTTTCTCTTTTTTAACACCTTCAAGACTGGTTCCTATTTTGCCCAATCTGGTCTGGACACCAATATCTGATACCTTCACAATAGCAAGTCCGCTGGCAACTGTAGTACCTGAAAATACTTTATTATCTTCTATTTCTGAATCCTTGAAAACAGCCATAGACTCACCAGTTAATATAGACTCATTTACTGAAAAATCATTGGAACGCATTATTACACCATCTGCCGGCACTAAACTGCCTTCTTCAACAATAATTGTATCACCTTTCACAATATCCTGAGTCATTATCTTTTGATGCTTTCCCTGACGGATGACTTGATACAAAGGCTGCACAAACTCCTGCAGTGCTGCTAATGCATTTCGACTTCTTCTATCCTGATAAATCGATATGGCGGCAATAAATAAAATCGAAACAGTAAGAAATACAGCATCACTATACTGTTTATTACTATAGTAAATCCCTGAGGCAAGAAACAGTAAAAGAATCATTGGTTCTGAAAAAATGCTTTTTAAAAAGGAATAGACTCTATTCTCTTTTTTATACTCTAACGTGTTCAAACCATTTTTTTTTCTGCTCTCAGCAACTTCATCGAGACTTAATCCTCTTAATTCCTGTTCCTTTATATTCATAATATTGTTAAATAAAAATTAATCTAAAACAATTCAAAAACACAAAACAGTTTCTTAAAAAACTATCCCTAAAGCATATCAGTTTCTATTGTACGACAACCGAAGGAAATATATGTATCCTGATCTTTAAAGAATTTAATACCAGGCTGTGTTCTCTGCACAATGAAAAAATCTTTAAGGTTTTATTGATCTGACTCCTTTCAATAATTACAATAGTAGGTCTTATCAGGATATCTGTTATTTCAGAAACTTTATCAGATATTGCAACGGATGCTCTAATGCTGCTTTTGTAGCTTTTATAATTAATCCCCTTATTTTTTGCTGTTCTTAAAAATGCCGTCATATAGGAGCTGGCAACAGAGGCAATAAACAAATGCTCTGCAGACCAGATATCATCATTTACATGGCTAAGACAGTAGTGGGCCGCTATCTGGATCTTATCCTTAAAAAGCAGTGAACTCACTTCTGCATTTTCATCCTCTTTCCAGTGAAGATCTACCTGATATTCCTGTGAAGTTTCCATAATGATTTTTAATATGATTTAATACAGAAAGTACATTTTTAATAAAGAAGATTAATTTATGAAACATATACTTTATAAGAAATAAGTATTGTGCTAAATTAATTATTTACTGAATAAAACTATATGATATTCATCACATTACCTGAAGTTTTCTAAAAGTAAAACCTGATCAATATCATTTTGATTTGACTACTGTATTTTATGCTAACTTCAAAAAAACAATTAACAAATCATAGTATTTAGTGTTTACAACCTATGCAGTTAAACAAAATTACTATTTATACTGTCGCTGCAATTCTTTAATGTTTCCAAAAAACTGCATTTATACAATATTTTTTATAATCATGCTAAAAAGCTTTTGATCAGTACTGTTTCATTATCCGGACCTTTGCCGCAGAGTACTTAAATATGTCTAAAATCATTTTAACAAATGATAAGCATCATTTCCTTCTTTAGAGTTTTAATGCAATTTTACCAAACAGAACTCACAGATATAAATTCTAAATTTCATCATATTAACACTAAAGAAAATAATAAATAACCGGCCATGAAAAATCATAAATTATTTGTAGCGCATTTTCAAACTCAGCAGCAGGCAGAAGATGCAATAATAAAGCTTAAAAGACGAGGTTATGACATTACAAAACTATCGCTGATAGGCACGGATTGTTATACCGAACAGAATGTTCTGGGGTATTACAGTATTTACGATCAAATGGAAAAATGGAGTTCCATCGGATTATTTGCAGTAGGCTTAACCTCAATGATATTTGGCTCTTTATTCTTTTTTGATCTTGGAGTTGGCATGCCTAATATTAAAATGCCTATTATATATGCTTGTATAGCAATACTTATAGGAGCTGTAATTCCACTGATTGCTATTGCATTTTCAAAAAATAAGAACATCGAGTATAAAACCGAAATCAGAGCTCATAAATTTATGCTTTGTGCTGAGCTGCCTGCTGATAAAATTGAAAAAATACAGGCCATTCTTCACATACATCTTCCAAAAGAGAACTCACTTTCTGAGAAAGAAAATCAAGTACTGCTGGAAAACTAATAAAAATAGATCAAAAAACTTTATTAATTAACTGTCTTAAATTAAAGTAAAATGAAAACTGATGAAGAATTACAAAGAGATGTGCAAAATGCCATTAAATGGGAACCACAGCTTCATGCTGCAGAAATTGGAGTAACTGCTAAAAATGGTATAGTAACCCTTATGGGAACCGTAGATGCTTATTTCAAAAAAATCGAAGCAGAGAGTGCTGCTAAAAATGTAGATGGTGTAAAAGCAGTTGTAGAGGAAATTGACGTAAGATATTCCAGTAACACAAAATCGGATAATGATATTGCAAATGATGTTCTAAAAGCACTAATTGACTGCTGGTCAGTTCCAAACGAAAATTTAAAAGTAAAAGTAGAAGACGGATGGATTACACTTGAAGGCCATGTTACCTGGAATTATCAAAAAGAGGCAGCAAACAACGCTATTGCATATCTGCCAGGTGTCAAAGGGGTGACCAACCGCATCAAAATCAAATCTGAAATACAAAATGAAATTGAGAAAAAAGATGTTGAAAGAGCCTTAAAAAATAACTGGACACTTCGTTCACAAGACATTCTGGTTCGTGTAGACGGTACAAAAGTAACTTTAACAGGAGTAGTTTCCTCACTGTACCAAAAAGATCTGGCCGAAAAAACAGCTTGGAAAACACCTGGTATTTGGTCTGTAGACAACCAGCTCGTTGTGGAGCATAAATATACTCCTATTGTATAGTAAAGTTCTTCTATTAATTCCTTTTCTTTTTGCTCTGCTGCAAACTACAGAAGGAATCTATATGGTACTTTCAGAAAAAAAAGGCTCACAGATTCAACAAAAAACAAGCAAAGATTAATTTGACTTAAAATTAAATCTGCAGATCACAAAAACAAATTTTAAAAATTTAGTATTATGGAACCAAGTTGGATTATATTATCCTTTACAGGATTGATCGTATTGTCAGCGATGATTTTTGTAGTCATACGCAATATAAAAGACAAAAAGAAATTTGAAGAAGATTTAAACAAGCCTTCACATCATTATGAAGAGGAATCTGAGGTACATGATTTAAAATGAAAATTAATTTAACTCAACAGTTTATTATGATAATTTAAAATAATTCAGCCCATGAAAACAATTGCAATTTATATTCTTTTCTTAATTACAACAGCTCTGATATTGCTCAACCGGTATACTGCATTGTATATTAATAATTCTATTGTGCATTTTATAATACTCTATACGGCTGTCCTTACTTTCGTTTTTATAATTGGTTCATTTTGGGGTAAACTCAAAAATTCAAAGTCCAGATTCATTACTGCATTCATTGTTGCAATATTATGTTTCATTAACTCTTTCCTGACTTGGGGCGGAGACTGGAAAACACAGAACGTTTTATATCAAAATATAAAAAACCCTGATAAAACTATAGAATTCCAAATGAGAGGCGATCGTTTTTCATTTGGTTATAAAAAACGTATTGTAAACCGGCTTAAATTATTTCCTGCATTTGACTGGACAACAGACATAGATACCGCAGAGATTAATAGCAAAGAATGGAAAAAAATTAACAAATATTTAAACGAAATGGAATTTCCTGAACAGCAGCAGTAAATTAATTTCCTCTTTTACATCACCTTATTTTCATATCTTAAAATTTTATAACCATGAAAAAAATTCTTGTTACAACAGACTTATCTAATAACTCAAAGACAGCGGTGCGTTTTGCTATACAGCTTGCTTCTCAGGCTCCTTATGAATTGACTTTCTACCATGCAGATACCTCATTTATAATAGATCCATATGCGGCCGTTACCTTTGTCGATATACCTCCAACGGATAATAAAGTACAGCAAAAAGAACTTATAAAATTTGTAAATACTCTTTATAAACAAACTGGAAAAGTCCCCGGTAAAATTAATTTTATTGCAGAGAGCAGGCTCGATGTAAGCAGCGCTGTTATTGACTGTGCCGCAAAAATTAAAGCCGATTATATATGTATTGGCACCCGTGGAGGCGGACTAATCAATAAATTACTGGGCAGCCATGCGTCCCGAATTTTAAGCGAATCTCCGGTTCCAATTTTTGTAGTGCCCCGATATTACCGTGTAAAACCCTTAAAATCGATATTGTATCCATCTGACATTGAAAACTTTCCGCATGAAATTCAGTTGGTTAAAAAGTTCTCAGCTTTATTTGACGCCGCAATATCAGTCTATCACTATGATTATTTTAGCAATGAAAAGCAGATAAAAAACAAACTAAATGACATTGAACGTAAATTTCAATCTGAGAAAATTACCTTTTATTTTAAAAAGCTTTCCACTGAAAATTCATTACTAAAAAATCTTCAAATTGATATTATAATTACAAAACCATCTATTATAATAATGTTTACAAAAGAAGACCGCACTTGGTTTGAACAGCTCTTGCAGTCTGTCAAAACTGCTGAAAAAGGTTTTGATACCAGAACACCAATGCTTGTCTATAGAAAAGAATAAAAAAGCAGGCAGACTAAATCCAATACGAACCTGCCAGTCTTTATTTTAAAGATGTAATGTCTGTTTTTTTAATTCTCACTTCTTTACATGCTGACAATTACTACGTCTGGTTCAGTTTACGGCAATTCGTATACATTAAATTCACATAAAGCCGCTTCAAGTTTTAATTTTTCCTGAAGATAATCGACTTTTAATGAATCTAATGTATAGCTTACATTTTCATCAAAATGTTCTGTACTGACTTCATAATCTTTAATATACTTAACTTTCTTTTTCAATCTCTCTAAATGATACTGCGTAATTACAATATTATTTTTAGTTCTTCCTCTCCTATCGTGGTTTTCAATCTCACGTTTAATAATTGAATTAGCCGAGGCAATTACGCTGTCAGCCTCTCTATTAAAAGAGAACCATTCTCTAAGTGTTTGACGCTCAATATCTGCAGCCTGAACCAAATCTTGATTAATTTCATCTTCATTCGAATTAACGCCTGTTTTATCCTGGCACGAATATATCAGTGCAGCGATCATGCCCATTATGCTCAATTTTGTCTTCATACTGTTATGATTTAAAATATTAGTTTTACCCTTTACGTATTGATTGTTTTTACTAAAAAATGTTCCCAAAATATTGATCTAAACTGAAAAATTTATGCCATATTAAACTCTATAAAATGGTATCTCTCATCGATTATTTAACATGTACTCAAAGTAGATACTTAAAAAAAACAAACTACTACTTGAAAGATGATTCTGGTCATATTTCCTTCAAAGTGATAACTATAACTTTACTATGAATTTTAATAAGAGTCAAAATGAAAACAAGTGTATATATTATCGTAATGTCATCTCTTTTAATGATTCAGTGCTCAAGCACAAGCATCATTAGTACATACAAATCAGCACAAATGGTGAATCTTGAAAAAGGAAAAATCATCGTAACTGCATTAACAAAAGATTCTGATAAAGAGCTGCGAAAAAAAATGGAGAATCACATGGCCGATGATTTATGCAATCTAGGTTATAATGCAGTATGCTCTATTGAGTTGTACGGCTTAAATACACTTAACGGTCAGGATGAAAAACTGATATTGAGTAAACTTCAGCAGGAAAATGTAAGTGCAGTATTGACTATTGTTCTGCTTCGCCGCGATAAAGAAAAATACCATGCTCCAGCCAGTATGTACGACATATCAAATCAATATCGCCATAGCGGTTTTTACCCTTACTATGCCGCTGTTTATGGCAAAATTTATGAGGAAGGCTACTATATTGACAATACATCTTATTTCTGGGAAAGTAATCTATACAGTTTATCCGATCAAAAACTGCTTTATTCAGTTCGTACTGAGTCCTTCAACCCTTCTGGCATTTCTAGTCTTGCCCATCAATATGGGAAATTAATAATAAAAGATATGCTGGCAAAAAATGTAATCAGAGATCTTAATAAATAAAAATTCATTTATAATATAGAATCTACAAAACACTAAAAACATCCTTCATTTTCAAATTGAAATTTTGGTTTGAGTCCGTAACGCTTAATACTGTGTTCGATAATAAAAAGTCTTGCCTGCTCAATATCATCAGTAACCATAAAAAGCTTTAAATCCAATTCATTAATAGTTCCTTGCTGTTTCATTGAATTTATGTGTTCAATGAGTGCCTTATGATATGGGGTATTAAATATGATTATCGGAAAATTTCTAATCTTTCCTGTTTGCATAAGTGTCAGAGATTCAAAATACTCATCCATTGTTCCAAAACCTCCCGGCATTACTATAAAGGCGAAAGAATATTTAACTAAAAGTATCTTGCGTACAAAAAAATGTTTTACCTGTACCCACTTATCAAGATAAGAATTGAGATTTTGATCAATTGGAAGCTTTATGTTACAGCCTACAGATTTTCCTCCGGCTTCTTTTGCTCCACGATTCGCAGCTTCCATTAAACCGGGCCCTCCGCCTGTCATAATCGTAAAACCAAGCTTTGCATATTCTCCCGCTGCTTTTCTTGCAAATTCATAATAAGGATGGTCTTCACTAAAACGTGCTGATCCAAAAAAAGTAATACAGGGACCTATCGAATAAAGTTTCCTAAAACATCTTATCAATTCCAATAAAGTAGACGCTATAAATTTCAGTTCCGCAAATCTTGACTGAGGGCCTTCTAAAAACTTAATTTCTGCCTTTTCATTTTGATTTATCATAATCCTTAATTTAAATCCTGCTAATTATCCGCTTTTTTTTTATCTGATTTTAACACAAATATGGCTGTTCAAGATCCACTTTTAAATGATTAACAACTTTTATTACCCCAGGAGTTTTATAGGCAATTCTCTCCGCTTCTTCCTTCTGAAAAATTGAGCCGACCGTACCTGAAAGCTGAACGGTTGCACCGGCAACCTGAATATCTATTTCATCCATATCAAAAGCCCAATGTCTGCGGAGCGCTTTTTCAAGTATTTCCTTTTCTGCCTGATCATAGAGTTCCCTCTTAAGTTTTATGTTATTGGTAACATCCCTTACTCCAGCTTGATTTCTAATTATATCCAGAGCTGTTTCCCTTTGAAAATTCCATGGTACTATCCCCTCTGCTGTTACACTTCCTCTCTCGACAGTCAGACTAATTGTATTTTGAGGAACAATTAGATTTTCTTTTAACTTTTTTACAATCTTTGCTGCAATATCCTGATCAGAAAAAAATAAAGTACTGTCAATTTTTACTTCAATTTCATCTACGATTGCCGCCACTCCTTTAATTTTCTTTGCAGCATGCAGTGCCTCTGTTTTTTTTACCAGATTGTCCACAGTTCCATTAAGGGTAACAATCCCTTCTTTGATAATAACACCAATTTCAGCCGCATGCAGCATTGGTTCGAACTTTATCGCTTCCTGTATTTCCCGTTGTAATACCTCATTATTTTTCATGATTTTTTTGTTTTTATTTATCCTAATCAAATTCTACCAAAATTTCATTATCTACAAACCACACCCCAGGCGTATCCCATGCAATTTTCTCTGCTTCTTCTTTCTGGAAAAGCGAACTGACAATACCACTTAAAAAAATTGTTTTTCCATCAACCCTGACTTTTATATTATCAACTTCCAGAAGCCAGCTTCTGCGAAGTGCTTTCTCAACCAGTTCTTTTTTTATTTCATTTTTTACTTCCGCTTCTATCTTTATCTTGTCAATTACACCTCTGACTCCATTAAGATAGCGTATGGCATTATCGGCGGCCTTTCTTTGGAAATTCCAATGTAAAATTCCTTTAAGTGTCACCCAGCCGTCTTTAACGGTTACTTCTATCTTATGATCGGGCACTGCCCAGTTTTCATGCAGGGCCTTAGTCACTAAATTTGTAATTTCTTTATCACTTTTAATGGCTGAAGTAAATAAATCCACTTTTACATTATTAACTACATCTTTCACTCCCGGAATTTTTTTAACGACATGTTCAGCTTCTTTTTTCTGCGCATAAGTATCTACTGTTCCTTCAAGATTAACTGCGCCTTCACTGACATGGACATCAATTTCATTAGTATGCAGAAGAGGTTCCCATTTAAGGGCTTCCTTGACTTCCTTTCTTAAAACATCATTATTTTTTTTCATGACTCTTTTTTTTTATATGTACACTAATTTAATACTGCATCAAATACACTGCCTACAGTAAAACAAAATTGGATAAAGAATACAGTAAAAAAAATGATCTTCATCAGTCGTAAAAATGACCTGAATCATAAAAAATATTTTGATTACAACACAAGAAAAAACATAGTAAATTTGTGTACTTTAAACTGCTATCATCCCTCTATTTTAAAAAGTACCTAAATCACATCTGAAGCTAAATGTGATGCCAATCATTTTTAATTTCTGCAATAAATTCTTCCTTTACTAAAAATAAAATACATGGTCATATGAAACTTACAATGACAGTACTGCAGTTTTTAGAAGATACCGGAAACCTGTCAAGGTTTACAGCCCGATACTTTGCTATAGGTTTTAGAAAACCTTTTGAAACCAGGGAATTGTTTCGGCAATGCTATAATATTGGATACAAATCTTTTACGCTTGTATCATTAACCAGTCTGATAATCGGACTGGTGCTGACTATGCAGCTTCGTCCGTCTCTTGTGAAATATGGAGTTGAATCACGGCTGCCAATTATGGTGGGAATTGCCATCATTAGAGAAATTGGACCTGTGGTGGCAGCTTTGATATTTGCAGGCAAAATTGCCAGCAGTATTGGAGCTGAGTTAGGATCTATGAAGGTTACTGAACAAATCGACGCCATGGAAGTAAGTGGAACCAACCCTTTCAAATATCTTGTGGCCACACGTGTTCTGGCCTGCACCATTATGCTGCCTATTCTAATTGTAATGGCTGACGCAATAGCACTCGTTGGAGCATTTATAGGAATCAATATACAGGGAGTAACAAGTCTGCGCTTATTTTTTTCTGAAATTTTTAATTCTCTGGAATTAACAGATATTCTCCCATCGTATATAAAAACCTATTTCTTTGGGTTTGTAATAGGCATTGTCGGTGCTTATAAAGGTTATAATGCAGTGAAAGGCACACGAGGCGTTGGAAATGCAGCCAACTCTGCAGTGGTTTTAGCTTCAGTTTTGATTTTTATAATTGATTTACTGGCGGTACAAATAACAGAAATATTAGGACTTAACTGATTATGGAAAATTCATTAACAGGCAGTATCAATCTGACGGAAGGCCGCAAAGCTGTTATTATCATTGAGAATCTTTCCAAACAGTTTGGAAACCATAAAGTATTGGTCAATCTTAATCTTACGGTCTTTGAAGAAGAAAATGTAGTGATTCTCGGAAAATCAGGATGCGGAAAATCCGTGCTCATTAAATGCATCATAGGTCTTATAAAACCACAGCGCGGTCATATTTTTGTAACCGGAACCGATATTACATCAATAAAATATGATAAAATGGATCAGATGCGTACAAAAATTGGATTCCTTTTCCAAAGCAATGCAATTTATGACTCCATGACCGTCAGAGAAAATTTAGAATTCCCTTTACGAAGAAACAGGGTTAATATTTCACAGGACCAGATTAATAAACTTGTTTGTGAAGCACTGGAAAATGTGGGACTTCTGCACACGATCGATATGATGCCTTCAGAACTATCAGGAGGCATGCTCAAACGCATAGCTTTGGCAAGAATCATAATACTCAAACCCAAGATAATTTTATACGACGAACCTACCTCAGGACTTGATCCTGTAACTGCAGCAGAAATTGAAAATCTTATCTTAGAACTAAAAAAGAAGTATCATACAACCTCCATAATTATTTCTCATGATATGAATTGTGTAAAGAAAACAGCAGATCGTGTAATCCTTCTCTTAGATGGCAGCTGCTACGCAGCAGGCACCTACGCAGATTTCCAAAATTCGAACGACATCAATATTAAACAATTTTTTCAATAGTGATGGATACTGATGATAAAAATAATTTAAAACTCGGAACTTTTGTTTTACTAGGATTAATACTGCTAGTGGTTTCATTATTCTATGTGGGAAACCGGAACAGTTTATTTAGCAGCGGTATTCAATTAAAAGCAAGGTTTTCAAATATAAACGGTCTTCAGCAAGGCAGTAATGTTTTATATTCAGGAGTAAATGCAGGAACTGTAAAGTCAATTAAACTTTTAAATTCAAGAACAATTGAAGTTACACTCCTTATGAAAAAAGAGATCGTAAGCAAAATTCCAGTAAACTCAAAAATTGCCATAGGTACTGATGGATTGATGGGAAATAAACTTCTCAATATTACGCCCGCGCGCATAAATGCAGGCATGGTTAAAGATGGGGATTATTTACTTGTAGAGAAAACTGTCAGCATCGATGAGATTCTTACAACACTCTCGAGAAGTAATGAAAACATCTACATAGTATCAGAGTCTCTTAAGAACCTTACTAGTCGTCTGGAACAAAGTGAGACGCTGAACCTTTTGGAAAAAAAAGAGCTCTCAGAGAATCTTCAGGCATCATTGTCAAACATTCGCACAACTACTGAAAATGCTAAGAAATTTACTTTAACCTTAAAGGAAATAGCTAATGATATTCATTCCGGTAAGGGTGCCGCAGGGCTTTTACTCACAAATAAAGCTTTTTCCGATGACCTTCAGACTACACTTTCAAATTTAAAAGAAACCACTGCATCAATTAATGAGGCATCTGTCCAGATTAATCTTCTCAGCACTGGCCTTAACAGTAGTTTACAAGAAGGCAAAGGACCAATTCCTGCTTTACTTAAAGATTCTCTATTAACTAAAAAAATTAATCTAAGTTTGGATAATATAGAAAAAAGCACCCACAATTTTAACCAAAACATGGAAGCTATAAAACAAAGCTTTCTGTTCAGAGGTTATTTCAAGAAACAAGATAAAAAAAATAAAGAAAAGAACAATTAGAAATACATTATTACAATATCTATACTACAGTTTTACAGCAGCATAAAATAATAAAAATCTATAAGTCCCTTATTTATTTTTAACTATATAGAAATATCTCTATCATCATATTATTACTTCTCAAATAAGAGCATTATATAGTAATTTTCATTCTATGTTTCCAGGTAATCATTTGATGGTTACAGTATCAAAAAGCTCAGCTTTAGTTATAAATGTATTAATAAAATCATAAACTTTGTTTCTATCTTCAATTGCGGTCTCAAAAGAATTTAAATGAAAATCATCATTATAATCATCAATGTGAATAATCTCTGTATAGCCTTTAGAAATTAAGCTTCCTTTTAACTTTAGAACACTGAGCTGCTGCTGGCTGTTTAATTCTTTCCTGATCTGCAGTTTAATAGCCTTCTCCATTTTAATAATTCTTAAATTTAAGATTTAGATCTAGACAAATCTATACTAAAATGAATAAATTTAAAAAAAATATATTATGCTGAATAGAAAAAAAGTACACGAAACAAAATACAATTTCAAACTAGAGAATTTCTAAAAACCAATTTGGGAGGTGTAAAGAAAAACAGACAGTAATCCTGAAAAAATTTAAATAACTGTAAAAACAATGTTTATGGAGGCAGAAAATCATTACATTAATAGAAGCGGATGGCTCAGAGCGGCTGTTCTGGGAGCAAACGACGGAATTTTGTCTACAACAAGTTTAGCGATTAGCGTTGCTGCTGCAAATGTAACAAGAGAACCTATTTTACTTGCGGCCATAGCCGGACTTGCAGCAGGAGCGCTTTCTATGGCAGCAGGAGAATATGTATCAGTAAGTTCGCAGGCAGATGTTGAAACTGCTGATCTTGATCGTGAAAAACTAGAATTAATAAACATGCCTGAATCTGAACTTGACGAATTAACGCATATTTATATTCAAAGAGGTTTAAATAAAGAACTTGCCCGTCAAGTCGCAATGGAATTAACTGCCCATAATGCACTTGAAACCCATGCCAAAGATGAACTCGGAATTAATGAAATCACACAGGCCAATCCATTAATGGCTGCTTTTGCATCGGCTATGTCATTTATAATTGGAGGTCTGCTTCCACTGCTGGTAGCTATTTTTGCTCCGATAAAAAATATGGTATTTTACCAATATGGTTTTTCAATACTTTTTTTAGCATTATCAGGAATTATGGCAGCCAAAGCAGGAGGATCAAATATTCTTAAAGCCGTTTTACGTATCTGTATTTGGGGTACTTTTGCAATGGCAGTATCTGCTCTGATTGGATATATTTTTGGAGTTCAGACTGCTTAAAAATAAGGATGAATTATCTCCTTAAAAATTAATCTAATCTTAAGCAAGTCAAAAAAATAAGATCCGCAGCAATTCGTTATTTCGTATATGTCTAAAAACAAAACTGCAAAATGAAACTAATTACACTATTCCTTTTATTGACAGTACTGCCTATAAACTGGGAACCTGACTTTAATAATGCAAAAAAAACCGCAAAGGAAAAGCACGAATTAATTCTATTGAACTTCTCCGGTTCAGACTGGTGCGGGCCTTGTATCATGCTGCGCAGAGACTATCTTGAAAATCAAGAATTCACAAAGATGGCAAATGACAATTTAGTTTTAGTAAATGCTGATTTTCCAAGAAAAAAGAAAAACTCAGGAACTCCTGAACAGGTTAAACGTAACGAAGATTTAGCCGAGATATACAATAAAGAAGGAAGTTTTCCTCTAACCCTTCTTCTCGACGCTGAGGGTAAAATACTTAAAACCTGGCATGGAAAACCGGAAACATCACCTGAACAATGGACAGCCGAAATAAAAGCGATCTGTGACAGCCGAAAATAACATATTAAAAAGTCAAAAATACTCGCAGTCCCTGAAACTCATGGGTAACAACTTCACTATTACAGTTGTAGCCGAGAATGAGAAAACTGGAAATCAGAATATTAAACTTGCTGTTGAAGAAATCAGAAGAATTGAAAAACTTCTGACTACCTACAAAGGAGACAGCCAGACCAATATGATTAACGAGAATGCAGGAATTAAACCTATAAAAGTAGATCTGGAAGTTTTTAATCTCATTGAAAGATGTATTGGAATTTCAAAAGTAACACAAGGAGCTTTTGATATCTCTTACGGAAGCATTGATAAAAGCCTGTGGAATTTTGATAAAGCCATGACTGAACTGCCGGACGCTGAAACAGCAAAAAAAATGGTTCATCTTATTGATTACAGAAATATTACACTTGACAAAGAAAATACAACTGTATTTCTAAAAGAAAAGGGAATGCGTATTGGTTTTGGAGGTATTGGAAAAGGATATGCGGCCGAAATGGCAAAAAAAATCCTGATTAAAAACAATGTCCAGAGCGGTATTATTAATGCCAGCGGAGATCTTTCTGCCTGGGGACTGCAGCCAAACGGAAAAAAATGGACTATTGGAGTAGCAGACCCTGACTCACCAAATGCTGCATTCTCCTATATGGAAATATCCAATAAGGCAGTAGCTACTTCTGGAAATTATGAAAAATTCGTTACTATTAATGGAAAAAAATATTCGCATACGATCGACCCAAAAACAGGCCTGCCTATAACCGGAATAAAAAGTGTCACCATTATAGCTTCAAATGCTGAATTTGCAGATGCTATGGCAACTCCCATAGCTGTTATGGGTATCAAAGCTGGTTTGTATTTGATAGATCAGATACCTGATTTATACTGCATTATAATTGACGATAACAATAAAATTTACACATCCAAAAACATTCGTCTAAAATGAAAAAGCAAAAAATCCTCGTATTGTTATGCAGTACTGCTTTTGCAGTCTTACTGCTGACCTCCTGTACATCGGTAAAAGAATACCAGAAAGGGAAACTCAACGATTCTGAAATGGTACTTTCTAACAGGAAAATTGAAAAAACAGAACTTAGTTTCCAATCCTACCGAGAAGGAGCTTCCGGGGCAAATTCAGGAAAAAGCGGTGGCGGCTGCGGCTGTAACTAATCTTTGTAAAGGAAAATGAAAAGAGTATTCATAACAGGATTTGCATTATTGGCATTGTTTCAATTAAGAGCTCAAAATGTCCCAACTGATTCTACCAGTTACAAAAGCAGAAAATTAAAACTCGAAGAAGTAAACTTAGTCTCGAGTTATTACACACAGGACGGTGACAATTCTGCCGTTACCGGCGGGCGCGGTTCAGAACATCTTACCGATATTGCCAATACCATTGACGTTAAATTAGTGAAATATGGTGAAACAGGAATTAAACATACCTTTGATATAGAAGCAGGAATTGATCATTATACCTCTGCTTCATCAGATATGATTGATTTAAGTGCCAATTCATCTGCTTCTTCTTCAGATAATCGATTTTACCCCTCATTAACTTATTTAAGAGAAAATGAAGAGAAAGGACAAACTTTTGCTATAGGTGTTTCGTCATCAACCGAATTCGATTATCAGTCTTTTGGTGGAAACATAAGTTTTTCGCAGAAAACAAAAAATAAAAACGGTGAATTTACAGCTAAATTCCAAACGTTTATCGATCAGCTCAAACTAATTGAACCTGTTGAACTTCGCTCTTCGGGAAGTGAAGGCTATGACAGTGCAAACAGAAATACATTTGCAGGAACCTTAAGTTACTCTCAGATTATAAATAAAAATCTTCAGGTGATGCTTATAGGAGATGTTATTAGTCAGAATGGCTATTTAAGTCTTCCCTTTCATAGAGTATATTTTACAGATGGTACTGTGCATCAGGAAAAAATGCCCGATAGCAGACTTAAAATACCTCTTGGAATCAGGGCTAGTTATTTTTTAGGTGATGCTGTTATTATCCGCGCTTACTACAGATATTATACTGATGACTGGAGCCTAAAAGCACATACCGCTGACCTGGAAATTCCTGTAAAATTAACTCAGGCTTTTTCATTAAGTCCATTTTACAGATATTATACTCAAACTGGCACAAAATATTTCAAACCTTATGGAGAACATACGGCTGCGGATGAATATTACACCAGCAACTATGATTTATCAAAGTTTGACAGCAGTTTCTTTGGAATGGGAATGAAATTCACTCCGCCAAACGGTATCTTTGGTCTTAAACACTGGAATACTTTAGAGATTCGTTATGGACATTATACCAGAACTACTAATATGACTTCTGATATTATCAGCATTAATATCAAATATAAATAGATTTTAAAATTTAACATAAATGCAAATAGGCTGTTTCTTTAAAAACAGCCTATTTTTAATTAACATTCGTCAGAAACAACTTGAAATTGACTATCTATCAAACAATTGCATAACGTAATCTACAACTCATTCTTTATATTTTTTATTTATCCAGAGGTATAAAGGAGGAATTAGTACAGGTGCAAAAAACAGTGTACTGGTTAATCCGCCTATAATTACTGTTGCCAGCGGCCGCTGTACATCTGAGCCAATACCAGACGAAACAGCTGCAGGAACAAGACCTATAATAGCAACAATAAGAATTGACAATAATGCCCTTAATTGCTCTTTTGACGCCGTCAATACATTGTTGTGCAAATCATCTTCAGATATGGTTTTTCTGTTGAGAGCCGATACAAGCAATACACCTGCCATTACAGAAATACCAAAAATACTCACAAAACCAACCCCGGCAGAAACATTAAAGTAATATCCTCTAAGGAGTAAAGCCACAATGCCGCCTCCTAAAGCAAACAATATACAACTCATTGTTATCATGGTGTGCTGGAAATTTTTATACAGCATAAACAGGAATAAAAAGACCATGATAATTGTGAGAGGAATAGTAAAAGCTAATTGTTTTCCCGCTCTTTCGAGATTTTCATATTGTCCGCCATAAATAATATTATATCCTTTGGGTACTGTTACACTTTTATCAACTTTTTGTCTCAGCTCTTTTACAAAACTTCCCTGGTCTCTTCCTTTTATGTTTGTTCTAACGGTAATCATACGTTTACTTCCATAACGATAAATATTAGTTTGTCCTTCTACAAAATGTATATTTGCCAATTGACTCATCGGAATCAATGCACCATTTGACGACGGTACTAAAATATTTTTTACGGCATCGATAGAATTTCTGTACTCTGGCAAAAACCTAACTACTATGTCATAACGTTTTGTCCCGTCATATAAAGTAGAAATCGTTTTGCCCCCAATCGCAGCCTCAATCATATTTTGAATATCGGCAACATTAATTCCAAAACGGGCAGCTTGTTCCCGGTCAATATCTATCGCTAATTGTTCCTGTTCTCCCTCCTGTTCAATATTTACATTGACAGCACCGTCGATTTTTTTGGCAATCTGCGCAATACGCTCTGCTTTTTTTCTCATCATCTGCAAATCATCGCCAACAACAGAAATAGCAAGATCTGCCGCGCTGCCGTTTACAATCTCCATTACCTGGTCAATAATGGGCTGTCCCGAAGAAAACTGTACCGATGGAATTTGCTGTTGTAAATCAGTTTTAATAATATCAACCAAATCCTTTTTAGCAATGGTGTCGCTCCACAGTTTATAATCTTTAAGTCCAACAAGAATTTCATTTCTATTGGCAGGAAATGGGTCAGTACCGTCATCATTGCGTCCGGTTTGAGTTATTACATAAGATATTTGAGGATATTTAGCAATAATTTTTCTGATTCTTGGGGCGTATTTCGCATTTTCCTGAATAGAAATTCCGGCAGGGAAATTCCCTCTTAAAAAAATCGATCCTTCATCTAATGTTGGCAGAAACTCAGTTCCTAATTTTATTCCGCATAAAATAAACAGCCCAACAACTGAAAATCCTATCAAAGTGGTTTTCTTATAATTATTTAAAAATCGGGATAATGTTTTTTCGTACGTATTCGTTAAAAAATCCAATGCAGCATTTTTATGCTCTTTAATAGGCTTATCAATATCCAGTAATTCTTTTCTGTAGACAAACGAAATCAGTACCGGAATAAAGGTTAGTGCCGCCAGCATTGAACCTATAACTGCAAAAGCCAGGGTTAAAGCCATTGGAGAAAATAATTTACCTTCTACCCTTGTCATTAAAAGTATTGGCATATAGGCCAATATGATAATAGTTACTGAAAAGAAAATTTCTCTTCCTACTTCTTGTGCAGCCTGCAGCGTAATTTTTACGATACCTTCTTCTCTTTCCTGAGGCGTAGCTGTTCGATATCTCCTAATAAGATGTTCTGCCATAAGACAGGCTCCATCTACGATAATTCCGAAATCTATTGCTCCCAGCGAAAGTAAATTGGCAGGAATACCTGTAAGCCTCATTAAAATAAAAGCAAACAATAATGAAAATGGAATAGTTAAAGCTACAACCAATGCACTTCTGGCACTGCCAAGAAATAAAATCAACAGGATAATTACAATCGAAATTCCTTCCAGTAAAGTATGTGCAACAGTTTCTAAAGAGTGGTCAATCAGGAAACTTCTGTCATACATTGGGCGCAGGGTTACACCTTGAGGCAGCTCATTTTCCTGCAAATCGGCCATTTTCTCTTTTAATGATTTTAAAACCTCGCTTGGATTTTCATATCTCCTTAAAAGAATAATTCCTTCAACACCGCTGCTTACATCTTTTTTATCTTTGGTTACGGTATACCCCAAAACTCCGCTTGGCGGCGGCGGCGTGATTTCGACTGTTGCCACATCGCGGACAAAAACTGGAATGCCATTCTCCGATTTTAGAACAATGTTTTGAATATCCTGATCTGTTTTAATAGCTCCTAATCCCCGTACAGCAAAACCCTGTCCGCCTCTTTCAATTATATTTCCTCCGGTATTTTGATTGTTTACATTTACCGCATCCATTACGTTTTGCAAAGTAAGATTGTATTTCCTCAACTTTTCCGGAGAAGTAATGATATGAAATTGTTTCAAAGGCCCTCCAAAAGTAGTAACATCAGCGATTCCCGGAACCTGCAGTAAAGCAGGTTTTATAACCCAGTCTTGTAAATCCCTTAGCTGGGCCTGACTGTAGTTTGACGGAGCTTCTACAACATATCTGAAAATTTCGCCTACCGCTGTAGAAAGCGGTGCTAATTCTGGTGCAGCACCTTCCGGCAGTTCGGCACCTGCAAGACGCTCTGTAACCTGCTGGCGTGCAAAATAATCATCAGTTCCGTCTTTAAAAGTAAGCTGCACTACAGATAAACCAAAAATAGTACGGCTTCTGCGGTCTAAAACATTAGGTGTATTTTGTAAAGCTCTTTCAATAGGAACTGTTACCTGCTGTTCGACTTCTTCAGCTGCCCTGCCTTCGTATTGGGTAACTACAATTACATTTGTGTCTGCAATATCAGGATATGCCTCAATTTTTAATTGTGTAAAACACCAAAATCCTATTGCCATCAATACAACGCTAATAGCAATTACAGCCCAGCGGTTTCGCAGACTGAATATGAGTAAATTCTTAATCATTATCTACCATTTTTCAACTTGATTAGTAACTATAAAACCGCCTTTGTATACTTCTCGCAAAGCTTTTAAGGCTCGTTTTACTTTATCATCTTCATCAATAAAGATGATAAGCAGGGGAGTTTCATCAAAACTGAACAAATCATTAGGTCTTTTAAGACGCTGATGCTCACCATATCCTAACTTTCCATGAAATACGGTAGCTCCCAGCACATTTTGTTCAATTAAAACCCTTAAAATATATTCGTACAAAGGCTGTGTGCCTTTTAACTCATCCTTATCAATGTATATATGTGCTTGTATCATTTATTTTATATTAGAGTATTAGTAATATGTGTTTACTATTTTTTAGAGAATTTTACTCAGCGGATTATCTTACAAAATTGTTCCTTTTAAAATAATAGATGCTATCGAAAAATAGATAATGAGCCCTGTTACATCTACCAGTGTAGCTACAAATGGCGCCGATGAAGTGGCTGGATCTATTTTACATCGTTTTAACAATATGGGTATCATAGAACCGCTTAATGTTCCCCACATTACAATTCCTATTAAAGAGAAAAATATGGTTATAGCTATTAAAAGCCAATGTTCTCCGTAATCATACCAATGCAGATTCTGCCATATTGTAATTCTTACGAAACCGATGCTTCCCAGAATGACACCTAACGATAAACCTGATAAAATTTCTCTCCGCATTACAAACCACCAGTCTT
Source organism: Flavobacterium soyae (assembly GCF_021245985.1). Taxonomy (GTDB): domain Bacteria; phylum Bacteroidota; class Bacteroidia; order Flavobacteriales; family Flavobacteriaceae; genus Flavobacterium; species Flavobacterium soyae. The sequence goes on from NZ_JAJQXA010000002.1 coordinate 371,873, forward strand.
TTAAACCTATTTCTCCCAGAGCCATGGCCCTGATAATAAGAGTTGCTGCCTGAGATCCGCTGTTTCCACCGCTTGAAATAATTAAGGGAACAAATAATGCCAATACTACCGCTTTTTGAATTTCGCCGTCAAAATACCCCATTGCAGTGGCTGTTAACATTTCTCCTAAAAACAGAATAATTAACCAGCTGGCACGTTTTTTCAGCAGAGAAAAAAATGATGTTTTTACATAGGGATAATCCAGTTCTTCTAAGCCTCCTATTTTTTGAATCTCTTTAGTATGATCCTGCTCGGCAACATCTAAAATATCATCAATAGTGACTACGCCTAACAGAATGTTTTCTGAATTGACAACCGGTAAAACATCTCGGTCATATTCTTTGAACTTGGCAACAGCGCTTCTTTTAGTTTCTGTAATAGATAAACTGGGACAAAAGCCATCCAATATCTCTGTTATTTTTTTGTTTGTATCATTGAATACCAATTTTCTTATCGGAATATCATCTATCAGTTTATTATCAGATTCGACCACAAAAATCACATTAGCGGCTTCATCATCTTTATAATTATTTTTTAAATGAAGTATAGCATCTTCAATTGTAATTTCCCTACTAATGGCTGCAGCGTTAGTATTCATTATTCGGGCTACACTATCCTTGGGATAGCCTAATAATGTTTGAATATTTTCTTTGTTTTTTTCGTCAAGCAGATTTAAAAAATAGGTTTGTTCTAAACTTTTTAGAGAAGAAAAAAACATCATCCTGTCATCAGGGTTTAACTCATTTAAAATAAATTCACTTTTTTTAGGTGAATAGTTTCTAATTATTTTTTTTTGCAAAAGAGGATCTAAATAAGAAAAAACAGTTACCTGATTTTTACCTGGCAAAGTCTGATAGGCTTTCAAAGCTGCCTCAAAAGGAATAGATTCAAAAATTTTTGCTGCTGCCGACGGATGAACATAATGCGTATTATTACGATTAAGCAAAAGATCTGAAAAATCACCTTTTAATATTTTTTCTTTTATAGACATAATGAATTCATTTAATATCCAAAACTTAGTCCTTTTAACTGCATTACACCCTGAACGGCTATAGCATCACCATTAGTCAAACCTGTATAAACAACAATTCTGTTTCCTATCTGATCACCTGTAGTTACTTCTGTACGTTCAAAATATTTAGTTCCTTTTTTTACAAAAACATAGTTTTTTGCCTGAACTGTAACCAGAGAATTTTTATCAACACTAATAAAATCTCCTTCACTTAAACCAAAAGAAACAGTTGCAAACATTCCGGCTTTCAATTTACCGCTGGTATCATTTAAACTTATTCGAAGCTTAACCATTCTGGCAGACTGGTCGATCATATCGGCAACGGCATCGATCTTTCCGGTAAATTTCTCATTAGGAAAAGCAGTAAAACGGACAATACAATTATCTCCTTTTTTGATTTTGCTGATTTGATTTTCAGGAATATCACAAATAATAAATGATGTTCCTGCCTTTGCTTTTTTTAGTACTTCAGGCTGAAATCCGCCGGCCTTCAATTTAGTTTCATGCTCTATTATAGCTGCTCTTTCATTAGCTAAACCTGCCTGTTCCATTGATAAAGCAGTTTGTGCTTCTAACAATTCTTTACCTGTGGCCGCACCATGAGCTTGTAAATCTTTGGCGCGCTCTACTTCTATTTGTTTTTGTCTGATGTTTTTATTCTTAATCTGGTTGATATTAATTATATGCTGAATCAGCTGTGTATAACTAGCCGCTAAATCTGAATTTTCGAATAAAATAATGTTTTGCGAAGCTCCTTCTTCTGATTTCATAACTGTTGCCGATACTTTAGCCGGAGCGGTAATATTATTGCTAAGTACAGAACTGCCTATTGGCTCGGTCTTAAAAAATGCGATACTGCTGGTGTTAGGGAACAAAATAGTTTTACCATTATTGAGCACCTGCGGTACATTATTTATTTCTTGTACTTGTTTATGATCTTTTCCTCCGCAGGCGCAAAGAAGCAGTAACATAAGCCCGCTGTATTTTATTAAATGTTTCATATTTATTGTGCTATTTGATTAATTAAACCTGAGGCATAAAGCAATTTTATATATGCTGTTCTATATTGCTGCATGGTTTCATAGTATTGCTGCTGCATATCTAACCAGCTTCTCTGTGCTTCGAGAAAATCAATAATTGTTGTTCCGCCCCTCAAATAGGAATATTTTACGCTTTTTAAAATATTTTCAGATTGAGTAAGTAAACTATCAAAGTTTTGAACATTCTTTTTTTGAGTTTCAAAAGCATTAAAAGCATTGGTAACTTCGGTTTCAACTTGAAGATTTGTTGTCTGCAGGCTTTGTTCTGCCTGCTGTTTTATGTAATTAGATTTTTTAATTTCTCCCTGGTTCCTTGAAAAAAACGGCAGTTCTATTGTACCGTACACTCCAACATAAGGAACCATGTTTTGCGGATTATAAATAACTCCTAATTCAGGCTGTGGGTATGCTAAAGATTTTTGGAGTTTAATATTTGCATTGGAAGCCTCAATAATGGATTTAGCAGCTAAAACATCGCTTCGTTCGATTAAACCTTTCTGCAGAAGAACTTCTAAATCAGCCGGAATAATAAAAGAAAAATCATCATTTACATCAATATTTATTTCTTCCTGAGTGCCCAGCAGATATTTAAGATTGACCAGCTCATTTTTCAGATTTTGTTCTAATGATCTTATTTGTAATGTATATTGATTGGACAATAAAGAAGTACGATTAAAATCAGTCTGTGAAATAACCTGATTCTTAAGGCGGACTTTATTAATTATCAATAAACTATCAATATTGTTATTGGCTTTTTTAATTATTTCTAATTGCTTTTGGGCTGCCCAGATATCTACCCATTTCAAACCTACTTCTTGAAAAAGTGTACGTTCTGTTTCAGTATAACTTTTTTGTGCCGCTGTTGTGTTTTGACTGGCAAACTCAATTTTATTTTTCCGTGTTCCGAAAAGCTGAAAAACTTTACCTGCCTGCAAATTTGCCTGTGTATTGGCATTATTAAAAAAACCTGTATTAGGGGCATAATTTTTCTCTCCTGTAATGCCAATGTAATTAAACCCAAAAACTGGATTAGGTCTTAATTTTGCTGTTTCAATATCGCTTGCTGCAATAGCAACATTATAATATTGGCTTTTAAGTACCTGATTGTTTTTTCTCGCTGTCTGTAAGGCGCTTTGAAGATTATAAGTGGTTTGCGAAATTCCTTCTGCCGAAACCAAAACCAATAAAACATATAAAAAAAAGGGATGTTTTTGCATAACGTTATTCCGTATTTATTGTTATGCAAAAATAGAATAAGCCTGCAGGTTAAGCCATTAGAGACCTTTTAGAAAAAAATTAGAATTTCATTAGAGAAAAGTTTAAACGTGTGGTAGTTCAACTAAAAAAGTGGATCCTTCATTTATTTTTGATGAAACTGAAATAGTCCCTTTGTGCAGTAAAATGATTTTTTTTGTCAATGAGAGGCCAATTCCGTTACCATCAGCATAAACACTATTTGTCCCTCTGTAGAACGGTGTAAAAATATGTTTCAGATCTTCGGGCAGAATACCAATTCCATTGTCAGAAAAATGTAAAGCAATTCTATTTTCAATAAATGATATTGAAACCCGGCTCTGATGGTTTTCTGAAAATTTACAGCCATTCTCAAATAAATTAGCAAAGGCTACTTTTAAAAGGTATTCGTTGCCATTTACTAAAATTTGATTGTCGTTTTCAAAATCGTTTTCAAAATGAATTGCCACATTATAATCGGGGTTTGATTTTTGTATCTGCTGTCTTGCATCTAACAATACCTCATCTATGCGGACTGATTTAAAAGCTATTTCTGAAAGATCATAACTTGCTTTGGCAAAATCAAGTAAACTGTTAGATAGTTTAGCTAGTTTTTTAGCATCATCAAGGGCATATTGAATAGCTCTTTTATATTCTTCAACGCTGCGGTCTTTATTGGTTGACAATTCTAATTCTGCAATTATCGCAGAAAGCGGCGTTCTTAATTCATGCGAAATATTTGAAACAAAATGCTTTTGAGCATCAAATGAATTTTCTAAACGGTTCAGCATTTCATTAATAGTATTAGCCATCTCCGAAAGTTCGTCTTTGCTTTCGTTAGTACTTATTCTTAAATCAAGATTAGTAGCCGAAATTTTTTTTGCTTTATTGGTCATTTCAACAATGGGTTCAAATGCTTTTTTTGAAAAAAAACGACCGGCAATATATATAAAGAGAATAGATATTATAAAAACTATAATAATATTTTGAAGCAGGTTCTGCAGTTTTTTATATCCATATTCATCATAAGCTGCTGCGGTGATAACATAATTTTTTTCCTGGAATTTATATTTTAGACCAACTACCTGCCAGTCTTTCTGATAAAATTGTAATTCCTTCTGCTGAATAATTTTATCAAGCATGGGTTTAGTTTCTTTAACCACATCTATATTTACCGCATCATGGTAAAGCAGGTTAAATGATGTATTATAAATAGCAACTTCAACCTCATTCAAAGTAGCTCTGTTATTTTTATAGATGTTTTGTAATGTTTTGGAATTAACTTTTGCATTAAGAAACAAATTAGCTTTAGTGACTGCTTCTTTTTTTAAGGAAGCATAAAATTCTTTTTCTCTGTTTTCTTTTGCCGAAAGATAAATTACCGAAGCAAATGCCAATAAAATAGAGGCTGTAATAAAAGTGAATAATAGAGTAAGCTGATTTCTAATTTTCATCTGTTTTTAAAATAAATCCCATTCCGGATTTGGTATGAATAAGTTTTTTGTCAAAATTCTTATCAATTTTTTTTCGCAGATAATTGATATATACATCGATGAAATTTGTTCCGGTGTCAAAGTTTGTATCCCAGACTTTTTCTGCAATTTCTGTACGGGACAAAACACGCTCCGTATTTTGAAGCATATATTCTAAAAGTTTAAACTCTTTTGGTGTAAGACTTATGTCTAAATTATTTCTTTTTACATCTTTAGTCTGAAGGTTCATTTCAAGATCAGAATATTTTAGAATAAAACCAATGTTATAAATTGTATTACTGCTTCGTTTCAACAATGCTTTTATGCGAACCAAAAGTTCTCTCATTTCAAAAGGTTTAGTCAGGTAATCATCTGCACCGGCATCAAATCCTTCTACTTTATCATCAGTTGTACCAAGAGCGGTCAGCATAATGATAGGCAGTTCTGGCTTAGTTCTGCGAATTTCTTTGCAGAGATCTAAACCATCAAGTTTAGGTAAAATTATATCTGTTATTACCAGATCATAGTCATTATTAAATGCCAGCTTCTTTCCCGAAAGACCATCATAAGCCAGTGTGACTATAAATCCCTGCTCTTCAAGCCCTCTTTGTATCAGTTCGGCTACCCTTTGGTCGTCTTCTATTACTAAAATTTTCATCTGTGTAAAGTTACATTTTTATTTTTGTATCATACAATCTTGTTAATTTTCTGCACCACTGATACGGGTTTTATAGTCTATGTATCTCATTCTGTTTAGTACTTCTTAATTCAAAAAAATAAAACTTTTAAATGCTGCATATCACTATCTAATTTTTTTCTATTTTAGCAAAAAAAATAAATATGAACAGAAAGAGCTGTCTTCCTCCACCTAGATTTTAATAATTAACTACGCATTAGCGGTGTTTAGCTGCCGAATTATTATCGGCATTTTCACTTATGTCTATTGCTCAATTTATTATTAATTTTTATCATGTATTTAGGTACAGACAATTCTTATGAAAAAATCATATTTGGTATTACACATTGCTGTAATCCTCGCAGGCTTTACGGGTATATTCGGTAAGCTTATATCTCTTAATGAGGGGCTGTTAGTCTGGTACAGAGTATTCTTTTCCTCTATTGTATTATTTGTAATTTTAAAGCTGTTCCGAGTATCAATAACTCTTAAACTTAAAGAGAAATTTGCTATAGCAAAAATTGGAATGTTTATAACTATTCATTGGGTATTTTTCTATGCTAGTATAAAATACTCCAACATATCTATTGGGGTGGTTTGCTATTGCATGACCAGCTTTTTTACTGCAGTTCTCGCTCCGCTAATCAACCGAAATGACTTTAATTTATCGGAGTTATTTTTAAGTCTGATTACACTAATAGGTATTGCCCTAATTTTCCATTTTGATTCATCTTATCAATTAGGGATAATCCTCGGCGTTATTTCATCAGCGTTCGCAGCACTTTATACAATATATAATGAGAAACTGGTTAGAAGCTATGACAGTAGAATTATCAATTACTATCAAATGATCGGCGGAACTGCAGGTCTTGGAATTCTACTGCCGTTTTATCTTCACTTTTTTCCTGTAAATAACATTTTTCCAAACCTAAGTGATACCTTTTATCTTCTTTTATTAGCTTCCTTTTGTACAGTTGGTCTTTATGTATTGTTTGCAGAATCTTTAAAACGCATTTCATCTTTTACAGTAAATTTAAGTTTTAATCTTGAACCAGTTTATGCAATTATATTAGCATTCTTGCTTTTTAATGAAAACAGGGAATTGAATATATCGTTTTACATTGGTTTATTTTTTGTAATGATTTCTGTATTGCTGCAAACTATAATTTCGCTGAGGAAATAAAACTAAAATAACCTCTTACTACTATTTGTAAGAGGTTATAATTGTAATATATAAGTGCTAACCCGATCGCATAGATTTCTAATCTGTGTCCGCAAAGTATATCTTATCAGATTTTAAAAAAGAAAATCCAGTTTTTAACTATAATTACTTTACATCCGTTTTTATTAATATAGGGACGGACACGGAAAGAATTTCCGTGCTGTCGTTGCGCACATATCCGAGCGATTGGGTTTGGCAATTGTACCATTATGGCTGCATTGTCGCAAAAATTTCATTTAACAAATTAACAACAACCGATATTCACCTTCATTTTCTATTGGTGCTCTATGAATACAAGGCAGTACTTGTTGTTTTGGATGATCTACAGCCAGCCGCCAAAGATGCCCTAACCCTAAATTAATAGGTTCAGCATCCTGATGTACCTGATAATGCAAATCAAAATAATTTTCCTTCAAAAAGTTTTCGAATTCTTCCTCTGGTCCATCATACAGTCCTTTTAGCTTTGCCCGGATTTCTGGAATTAGGATTTTTTGCGCTGCCTGCGAATTAGCAATAATATCACTTGCCGCACCGTGATAGGTACATAAAAAAGTATCTGTTGCAATGGGCGAACGATCAACATGAAACGAATACACATCTGTCGAGATGAAATCAAATTCATCATCACGTTCATAACACTTCAGTAAATTAAGAGAGGGCGAAGCTCCAAAATCAGTTAATAATTGTAAATCATTTAAGATTATTTCCCTTGCTATACTTCCCTTTTCTGAGAGTTGGAGTGCGATTAGATCTTCGGGGAAAACTTCTGTTATATTTTCTTTTAAAGATAACTTGGCTGCAATCTCATTAAAATCGCCATCTAAATTTCTGTGCCAGCATAGTGCATTCATTTCTCCTTTGAAATTTGTTTGCACAAGATCAGAGAAATTTGATACGATTCCAATTTGGCCACCGTCAGAAAATATATTATTCATAATATGATATTAAGAGATTAGTTGCTTCTCTAATAAAAAATATAAAATGATCCAGCCATAGTTTCTGCCGGATCATAAATAAAAAAACTGTGTATTCAAAAATTATTTGACCTCTTTCTCCATTACAACCATTCCTTTAAATTCGTCTTTTATAAAAGGAAACGTCAAATCCATTTCGGCTGTTACTGTAAAATTTTGCTTTTCATAAAACTTTAAAGCATCTGAACACTTCATTGCTTTGAGCCAGATCGTCTTTTTATTTTCATTAGCGGCAAGTTGTAAAACCATTTTAAGAGTAGCTTTTCCTAAACCTTTCCCGGCAGCTTCTTTTAGAAAATATAACCGCTCGATTTCTAAAGCATCAGTATCATTTTTTCCGTCTGCTGATTTATTATTATTAATTTTTAATATGCCTATAGCTAATTCCTGATCGTAAATAAGATAGAACTGACTATGAGGCACATTCATCTCTGAGGTTATTTTTTCTTTTGTAAAGTTGCTGTTTATATAATTTTCACCATTGTCGGTCCATAAATAGAGATAATGTTCTTTATAGGACTGCTTATATACCTCCAAAATCTGCGGAATATCATCTTCTGAACAAATTTTGTACCTAGGTTCTTTTATCATTTGCTAAATATTTTCAATCTTGATTTTCAATAGAAACGCAAATGTAAGCATATAATAAATAAACTACAGCCGTATTAATTACGATTAGCACTACTCGCCTGCCTGATTGCTTTTGGATCTGTTAAATTAAAACGATACACAAAACTAAGTCTGTAGCGGGCTGCATTTGGTATACTGTTTTCGGTAATATAATAATCTGTACCAGTTGTTGTACTTTTATTTTGGCGTAAGTCAAAAGCATTTGTGACATCAAATACAATGGTAGCTTTGTCTTTTAATAAAATTTTGCTTAAACCAAAATCAAGCGATTGCAATGCATCATTTCTTGTTTGCGCATTTTGCTGTGCACCCCGAAAATTATAACGCCCCTGAAAACTGAATTTTGATGGGAGCTTAACCTGAGTGCTTAAACGTCCTGTAAAAGTTTTTCCGCTATAATCAAGGTTTTCGTCCTGATAACTTCCTTTTTGCGTAAAATGATAAAAATTCATTTCTAAATTTACCTGAAGCCATTTTAACGGATTATATAACGTCGAAAGTTCTATACCTCTTCGTATTTCATGCTGAATATTGATAGGCGTTGTAAAAAATATATCATTTTCACGATAAGTAAAATCCTGAATGTAACCACTCTCCCATTGATAATAAACGGAAGGATTGAGCGTAAGCTTTTTCCATGCTTTAAGGAAAGCCAGTTCAAACACATCAGAATAGGAAGGGTTTAGATCTGGATTACCAATATATTGCGCATTCAAATCGGTCAGTTCGTTAAAAGGATACAAAGCATATAAAGGCGGACGATTAATTCGCTTACTGTAATTTAACTGCAAAGTAGAACCTTCAAACTTATAGCTTAAATTAACGGTGGGAAATAATTTGTTGTATTTTTTATCATCGTTATAAGTGTTTTTAATATCTGTAATCGCAATTTTAGTGAATTCTGTACGAAGGCCCAGCATATAATTAAATCTCTTAAATTTGTTGCTGTATTGCGCATAAGCACTTGAAATGGTTTCTGTATAATTTAGATCATTGTCAATATTTTGATAAATCGTCCAAATATTTTCCTGTTGCTGCTCAGCCAAAAACTGACTGGAAACTTTACGAATCTCTGCCTTAACCCCCATTTCAAATACAGAAACAGTATCAATTGGCAGAATAAAATCACTCTGAACAAGCAAATCTTTACTGCTTCCTATTGAGTTGGTCCTAATACCGGGATAGGCCAGCGCTTCTGGATAAATACGCTGTGTTGAAAGATTCCACTTTTTATCACTGTTCCACCAATCATACTGAACATCGATTGTCCATTTTTTTGATGGCTTTTTAAAAGTCTGGGTATAATTAAACTCAAATTGGTTGTAATCTCTTTTTTCCAGTGATTTTCCTTCTCTTGTTAAAAGACTATCTCGTGTATGGTTTGCATTGCTGTAATCATATAATAAACGGGTTTTATCATCATCTTTCGTGGCATTTTTTAAAAAAGCTGCGGTAATGGTACGATGTTCATCAATATAATAATCAGCACCCAGATAAATCAATTTTCCATCGTCGTGGCGATCCTCATTTTGCACATGGTTAAGATAATTTGGAGTGCCGTTATTCATAGTCGACTGGTTCGTGGTATATAACCCAACATAATCAGAGGAACGGATGCCAAAATTGGAAAAAATATTGATTTTATCTGATTTAAAATTGATGCTTGGATTAAGGCGGCTGTCATTTGGTGATCCGGCAACTAATCGAACCTGACCACTGAAACCGCTTTTTTTGTTTTTCTTTAATATAATATTAATAATTCCTGCCGAACCGGAAGCATCATATCGGGACGAAGGATTAGTTATTACCTCGATACGCTCAATCTGGTCAGCGGCAATTTGATCGAGTGAATTGCTTTGTGTTAAACCAGATTGGCGCCCGTTGATTAATACCAAAACGCTGCTGTTTCCGCGAAGACTTATTCCCCCCGTTGGGCTAACTGTTACAGAAGGAACTCCGTTTAAAACATCGTGAGCAGAGCCATTCTGCGAAAGCACATCTTTGCCCACTTCAAAAACTTTTTTATCCAGCTTTAAACTAACGCTGGTTTTTTGCCCAGTCACCACTTCAACAGCATTTAATTGTACAGCATCGGTATGTAAAAAAATAATTCCTAATTCTGTTTTTGGTTTTCCCGAAATGATTTCCAATGTCTGGATATAATTTTGATAACCTATATAACTAAAAGAAATTGTCAATTTACCGCTTGGCAGTTCTTCGAGATTAAACATACCCTGGTCGTCTGTTACACCAACTGCTGCTGTTTTTGAGGTGTTATCTTGTATGGATACTGTCACATACGGAATTGCTTCTTTAGTTGTATTGTCCAGAACTTTGCCAGATACAGCAGCTTTTTGTGCAAAGCTAAACATTGAAATAAATAAAATTAAAATACTGGTTATTAAGGTTTTCATGTTTATTGGTTTTGATGATACAAGATTACTTTATAAAATAAAATCTTACCTTTTAAAACATGCAAACGGCTCTAAGAGCTTTTGAAATGCATTTCGGTATTCGATATTTATTTTATCTTTATCTTATGTATCGACCTCCCTTTTTTATAGTTTTATTACTGCTATTGTTTTCATCCTGTAAACAATACACCGAGTATGTGAAATCGGATGTAACATATTATGTTGATGATGAAAATCGTCCTCATGATTATTTGGGCAAATCTGATAACTCCATTTTTAAAGTTCCAATAGAAATCGAAATCCTTAAACGTGAAAATAAACTGACCCCGTTAGGTTTACAGGTAACTGCTTTTGGTTCTTTTGATGTTTATTGGGATGGTGTTTTTGTGGGAAGCAACGGTAAAATGGCAAAATCAGGCCAGCCTGAAATTCCGGGAACTGAAATGACTTATTACCAAATACCCGAAAAATTGGCTAATACAGGCAAACACATTGTCACAGTAATTGGAACACAAACTAAAATTCGGGATGCAAATCGCAGCATCGGCTTAAAATTGGAAAGCTTTTTAAGACTTCATCGTGCGCCGCTTGTGGTCATGTCTTTTATGAATTTGATGGCAGGGGCTTTTCTTATTGCCTTTATTTATTATTTCTTTCTCTACATAAACAGTACTCGTAAAGAAGCAACCGTTTTACTTTTTGGGATAATCTGTCTGCTCTTTTTCTGTCTGCTTATTATAGAATACATGAAATTTTATATCGATATTCCGTATACCAGCTTTTATACCCGATTACAGATTGTCGGTTTGCTCACATTCGTAATTTCAATACTGGTTCCCTGGTATTTTATGCTGCAGTTTGGCTTTAAAAGAAAGCGGTTGTTTTTATTTCTTTTGATTGTAAGTCTTCTAACTATTTATATTGTATACTACGGTCATTACGATATGACAGCCATTTATTTTAGTTATGCAATGTGTGCTGTCTCCTTAATTATTGCGATCGATGCGGCATTCCGCAAAATTAAAGGCGGCTTAATCGTAGTGATTGGTTTACTGGCTAGTGTAATTGTAAACAGATATATATATTATGATTTTGGGTTATTTATAGCATTTACGATTATCGTCCTGTCTATGCTTTATCTGCATACTATTAGGGCAAAAGCTCTCGAAGAAGCCCATAATGCCTCGTTATTGCTTTCATCGAGATTACAGTTAGAACTGGTTAAGAAAAATATTCAGCCGCACTTTCTGCGTAATACACTGACTTCATTGATAGACTGGATAGAAGAATCTCCGCAGCAGGGTGTTGTATTTATTCGTGCGCTGGCAGATGAATTTGATATTATGAATTCTATTGCCGAGGACACGCTAATTCCTATTCAGCAGGAAATTGAATTATGCCGGAAACATATAGAAGTAATGTCTTTTCGAAAAGAAGTATGTTATAACTGGGAAGAAAAAAATATTGATGTCAATGAAGAAATTCCGCCTGCGGTAATTCATACCATTATAGAGAACGGAATCACACACAGTTTACCTCCAAAACAAGGCTGTATTACTTTCTGCTTAAGCTTTATCCGGGAAAAACAATACAAACAATATACATTGTTAACCGTGGCAAAAAACCGAAACAGAAAGAAAGAAAACAGCAGCGGAACAGGTTTTAAATACATCAAAGCCAGATTAAATGAAAGTTATGGCAGCAATTGGGAATTTGATTCGTTTGCTGTTGAAGAAGGATGGTGTACAACAATTAAAATTTTTGATAAAAAATGAAAATTCTAATTATTGAAGACGAAGCCCGAATTGCCAAACGAATCGAAAGAATGACCCGTGATTTTTTTGATAAAGAGGTACAGATTTTACTTAGTGATTCTGTTGAAAACGGGCTAAATACTATCGAAAAACAATCAATCGATTTACTGCTTCTCGATTTGAATTTGAATGGCGAGGACGGATTTGAAGTGCTGCAGACCGTTGTCGCAAAATCTTTTCAAACCATTATTATTTCTGCTTATACGGATAAAGCGATTATGGCATTTAATTATGGTGTCTTGGATTTTGTTCCTAAGCCATTTGATGCCAACAGACTGGCTCAGGCTTTTACACGTTTTACAACACCAGAAAAAACAAATGGTCTGGATATTCAGTTTTTAGCCATAAAAAAAGCAAAAACTATTAAACTCATCACTGTTAAAGAGATAAGGTACATAAAAGGCGCAGGAATTTATACCGAATTACATTTAGCAAATGGTCGTGTAGAACTGCATGATAAGTCTATGGAATCATTAGAAAAACTCCTCCCGGCAGAATTCGAGCGAATTCATAAATCCTATATTCTTTGCTGGCAGGAAGCAGATAAACTGATTGTAGAAGCCGGCGGAAAATATAATATGTTACTAAAAAATGGTGAGTTATTACCTGTAGGTCGTTTAAAATACAAAGAAATCAGGCATAAATTGATTTAGTTTTTGATGTAGTCATTTACTGATACAGAAGCAATTGAGCTGAACACAATACTAGTTTTTATCAAGACTTTTTGTCTCGTTAATTTGATCAAAAGATAGACAATAACCGTTTAATAAATCCTGGATGAGATGCTTTTAATTGCTCCTTAATAGCAATTATTTTATTTATAATCAGCTCTATTTTTTCATAACTATCATTTCCTTTTATTATATAATCAAAAGCACCAAGCCTTAAAGCGTTAACTACTGTTTTAGTATTTTCCTGCCTGGAGATCATAATTACATATATATTAGAATTATACTGCTTAATTTTTTTAAGTACTTCAAATCCATTAATATCCTCCATGTGATGATACAGAAAAATGATATCTGGATTTTGATGCAAATTATTAATACAATCTGTACCATTTGCATAGTGGGTAATGTCATTATAATTCATGTTTAAGAGATATTGATTGTACACATTAGCACAAAAAATATCCTCTTCTACTATGAAAAATTTAATTTGGGGCAGATTCTCCATGTTATCTTATTTATCTCTGATAACAGGTAGCCCATAATCAAGCCAAAAACATAATGCATTACAAATAAGATACTTACAAAATAATAAATAGATTTAATTTTCCGAAAAGTGGAAAATTTTCCATTTTTTGGAAATTAATCTAAAGTTTCTTTTTGCAATTCGTCTACAACTGTAAGCAGGGTTTGTTTTATTTGAAAAAATAAATGGGTGATTTTTTCTTTAACTGGCTGTTCCTCTTTTGTAATTATTTCCAGAATATTAATTTCATCTTTAATACTCACTATTCCCATGCTTTCAATACTAGGCTTGATCTTATGAATAAGCTGATTCATCAATAAAAAATTATCTGAAGACAATGCAGCTTCTGCCTTAGGAAGTATTTCTTCTATTTGATCAATAAAAATTACAATCATTTTTAAAACAAATTCTGAATTGCCCCTGCTAATTTTGTCCAAAATTTTTAAATCGTAAAGTTTTTCATTGCTCTCAAAAACAGGTTTATCTATAGTATTAAATTGTTTATTGGTAAATCTTGATATGGTTTCTATTAAATCAAACTCTTCAAACGGTTTGGTTATATAATCATCCATACCAGCATTTTTACATTTTTTAGCTTCGCTTTTAAAAGCACTGGCAGTAAGGGCAATTATTGGTGTTTGCAGTTTGAGTTCTTCCCGAATTTTTATTGTAGCTTCTATACCGCCCATTTCAGGCATCTGGATATCCATTAAAATAATATCAAATTTCCTGTTTTTCAAAATTTCAATCGCTTCTAAACCGTTAGTGGCTTCAGTTACCTCACAATTAAAATAATGCAGGGAATTAATAGCAACCATTCTATTGATAATATTATCTTCTACTAATAAAATATTAGTTCCTGAAATATCGACATTAATCTCTTCTTGAACTTTTTTAATATTATTGATATCTCCCTTTTCAAAGTTTAATATAAAACTAATTGTAGTACCCTGGGCTTTCTCACTCTGAACCTTAATTTCCCCTTTCATCAATTGAATCAATTCCCGCGTAATAGCCATTCCCAAACCTGTACCCCCAAATTTTCTTGTTATTGCCTTATCCTCCTGAGAAAATTTATTAAAGATGATATCTGCAAAACTTTGCTCCATTCCAATTCCAGTGTCTATTACAGAAATTTGAAGTCTCTGAAAAGCTTTGCTATCTTTCACGATTTCACATTTCAAATATATTTTTCCTTTATTGGTAAACTTCAAAGAATTGCCTACCAGATTAAATAAAACTTGTTCCAGTCTTAAAAAATCTCCTTTTAAAACAGTATTAATTTCTGGTGAAATCTGCGAAATAAGCTTTAATCCTTTTTTCTTGGCAAGGGGCTCAAGAACTGCAACTACATTATTAATTACATCTTTAAAAATAAAATCTTCTATTTCAAGAGACATCTCTCCTGCTTCAATTTTAGATATGTCTAATATATTGTTAATGATTGACAGTAAATGTTTTGAAGCTACAGTACTGTTCTCAACATATTTTTTTTGCAAATCTGTAAGCGGCTGTCTTTCCAGTTCGCGCAAGAAACCAATTATACCATTAAGAGGTGTACGTATTTCATGGCTCATATTTGCTAAAAAGATCTCTTTAGCTTTAGAGGCTTCCTCTGCTTTAATTTTCTCTTTTTCCAGTTCCTCCTCCATCAGTTTTTGCTCCGTAATATCAAGATGAATTCCTATTGAACCAACCAGATTCCCTTTGTCATCATAATTGGGAGCTCCTCCAATAGCCCACCATCTTAACTCTCCTCTTTTGTTTTTAACGGGCATTTGATACACATCAGAAATTCCCCGTTCATGCAGTTTTTTCTTGGCTTTCATCTTCTCGATATTCTTTCCAAGTACAAACGTCTTGGAAGGATTCAAGCCAATGAGCTCATCAATTTCAAATCCTGAAATACTTGCAAAACTTTGATTTGCATATTGAATTATTCCATTATTATCAACTTCGATAAGTCCTAAATTCATGTTGGCAATAATATTGCGGTATTTTTCTTCCTGAAATTTCAGTTTTGTTTCGACTTTTTTTCTCTCTGAGATATCCTGGATAAAGGAGCAAAAAAATACTTCTCCATTTTGCTCTATGGGTATAATCGAAATTTCTACAGGAAATTCCTGCCCTTTATTATTTATCGCCGGCTGCTCTATTTGTTTGTTTAAAACAGATCCTTTACTCTTACCTGTCTCTGCATAATATTTAAGTCCTTCCTGGTGTCCTTTTTTATGTCGGTCAGGAATTATAGTTTCATTTAAGTTTTTACCTAAAACCTCTTCCTTTTTCCAGCCAAAAATAATTTCAGCCTGATTATTCCAAAAAGTTATTTTTCCCGTAATATCAATGGCGATAATAGCATTTAATGAAGAATTCATTATAATACGATTACGCTCTTCACTTTGTTTCAGCAGATTTTTACTTTTAATTCTTTGTGTTACATCTGTAGATTTCCAAAGATGTCCAATACATTGATTTTCAATAAAAATTGGTATATAATCTCTTTCAAAAAAACGATTATCTACCGTTTCAAGTACTTCGCCAATTACAATTTCTTTATTTAATAAAATTTCATTTATCCTTTTTTTATAAGCTGTACTGTCTTTAAACAATACTTTTGCTTCATTTAAATAATCAATTGTCTTTTTTCCTATCATTTCTTCGGGAGAAGCATTGATACTGCGTATATCGCATAAATATTGATTAACAAATAAAATAGTATCGTTATTGTCTACAACTAAAATTCCTGATTGTAAATTCTCTAATAAAGTCTTTAAGAACTGGACGGTTTCAAATAGTTTTTTTTCAGTTTCTTTTCTTTTCGCTATTTGTTCACTTAAATATTTTGAAATAAAAAGAAGATCATTTTTTTCCTCTTCATTTATCGATCCATAACCCTGATCTAAATCGGTAAGGCTTTCGTAAAGATTTAAAATAGATTGTTGTTTTAATTCATATTCTTTTTTTAAATTCTCATGAACCTCATTGTATTCTTTTTCACTTTCCTGAAATGAATGATCCATTAAATCCTTGTCCCTTTCAAAAGATAAATAAGAGTCATTAACCGTTTTTATAAAAGATTGAAAAGACGGGTCATCCTGAAGACCCAGAGGTACATTTTTATTAATTTGCCTTTGTAAAAGTTTATGAATTTCCATAACTAATCTATTTCATTAATACAGGTAATTGTCATTGTCTGGTTGTGAAGTATGCACTCGCCAAATGGTTTCAATGGTGAGATCTCTCCATAGGAATAAAAACCGGAAAGAGTTGTTTTATCGCCAAAAATATCAGAAACAGCTTCAACTTCTTCGTCTATTCTGCTTCCCAGAATTAATTTTCGTCCCACACAACTAATCAGAAGAGCTAATTTTGGACTAAAACTATTTACCTCTAAACAAGAAGCTGCGGCCTCACTTGCCGCATCTATTAATCTGTCAAAATTAGCTTTCATAAAACGTACTTTACTGCCTTTTGGCACATCACCTGCAAATGTCATTGTCTGACTGGCCTCGTCTATTGATAAAATGGTTCTTACAATTGGTTCGTCGACTCCGTCAACCTTGATTGACAGCGGAAAAAGTAATGCAGAACCCGGTAATTCTTCCGCATATTTTCCTAAATAGATTTTATACAGATCTAATACATTTTTTCCATCAATTTCATATAAAACATTGTTTTCAGATTTGGTCACTATTCGCTCTAATCCAAAACTTTCCCATCCTCCCAAAGATCCATGAGACACAAGTAATTTTTCGCCATAAAAACCAATAGCAATAATTTTGCCCTGTGCAGGAGTTTTATTCAATCCTACAATAGTTTTTTCAAACCTTGATCCATCGCCAGCAAGCCCTCCTACAATTAACACCTCTTCTTTTTTTACGGCATTCATTCCATTAACTAACTCACTCCCGTTTACTTTTCCTCCATCTGAGAGTATTAGAACCAATTTTAAATTTTCCTGATCAAATTTACCAATTAGAGAAGACCCCGCCTGAAAACTATTTTCAAAAGCAGTTATATCAACTTCATAAGTTTTGATTTGAGTTGAAGAAAATTTAATTGCTGTGAGAGATATGGTATTGTCTAAAACTTCATTTTCATAAATTTCACCCGCTGATGAACTAAGAATCAATTGCGAAGCCGGGAATTTATTTTTTAATTGATTAAAAACCTTTTCGTCTGATAAAAGTTCTCTTGACCCAAAACCTAAAACTAAGTCTAAATCAGCGAAATCTAAATTATCAGTGTTTAATTCTCGTATAAAAGAATTATTTTCAAATAAAGTTGTAGCTATTTTCATTTAAATCCTTTTTTTTAGTTTGACTTGATTGAATTAAGTTATAAATCGTAGATTTTCCGATGTCTAATTGTTTGGCCGTTTTTACAACATCTTCATTATTTTTTTTTAAATAATACAATATAATTTCAGCCGTAAACTCTTTCAGTGTTTTATCTTCAGACAAGAAAAAATCAGTGCTATTATTTATACTATCAAAAGTTAAATCTTCGGCAGAGATTTCATTGTTTTCACACATTACACAAGCCAGGTCAATGATTGATTTAAGCTCTCTTATATTTCCGGGAAATTTATGTTTGAGTAATTTATCTTTAGCCTCTTTTGAAATACTTATTGTTTTCAATTTATTCTCTTTTGTAAAAAGATCAATAAAATGCTTTGATAAAAGCAAAACATCGCGGCCTCTTTCCCTTAAAGGCGGCAATTCTATAGGAAGTCCCACAATTCTATAATAAAGATCTTCTCTGAACGCTCCTTTTTTTACCTCTTCTTTTAAATTTTTGTGAGTGGCAATTATGAGCCGGGCATTAAACTTAATAACTCCTTTTCCTCCAAGTCTTGTAACTTCTCTTTCCTGCAATGCCCTAAGCAATTTACTCTGCAGATTTAAATCAAGTTCAGCAATTTCATCAAGAAAAATTGTACCTCCATCAGCCTGTTCAAATTTACCGATCAATCTTTGGTCCGCTCCGGTAAAAGCCCCTTTTTCATGGCCAAAAAATTCGCTCTCGATCAATTCCTTTGGGATTGCTGCCATATTTAATGCTATAAATGGTTTGTATTTTCTATCAGAATTATAATGTATGGCCTTAGCTACCATTTCTTTACCGGTGCCTGTCTCTCCGGTAATAGAAACATTTATGTTTGTACTTAATGATTTATTTATTTTATTTAAAACCGCTTTTATTGCCTCGCTTTGCCCTAATATAGTCTTCTCGAAGCTAAATTTTTGCTCTAACTTTTCTTTTAATTCCTCGACTTCATCAATGAGACTTAAATTCTCCCTGATTTTAATAATCGAGTTCCAAAGCAGCTCTTTTGTATAAGTATTTTTTACAATGTAATCTTTGGCTCCTGATTTTAAGAAATCTACAGCCACTTCAATTTCTTCCTGACCGCTTATAACGATAATTGGGATTTTATTATTAATCTGATGAATTTTTTTAAGCAGTAAATCACCGGTTATATCCGGTAATCCAAAATCCAGGCAAATAATATTGGGGTTCTGAAACAAGTTATCCAAACACTCCTTTCCGGTTTGAAACAAGAGTACTTCAAAGTCAGGATTTAATTTAAGGTGATATTTTAGAGTCTCTCCAAAAAAAGGGTCATCTTCAACTAGAAAAATTTTAAATGGTTTCATCTCTAATCTTTTAAGTTTTAATCCCTACCAAATTAAAGAAAAAATCCTACATATTTACATTTAAACGACAATTATTGTATCTCAACGAGATTATTACTGTAACATTTATAATAATTTGGTGTCTTTTTTAGTAAATAAATTTCTATAAATGAAAAATCTAAGAACACAACTGCATCTGCTGCTATTTTTTGTATTAGTCGTTTTAAGCCATAAAACAATTGCCCAAATAAAAACGTTAGAAGGCAAAAACATAACCACAAGTGATGTTGATAAATTCATCAAAAAACAGATGGATTCACTCGAAATACCTGCCATATCAATTGCGATTATAGAAGATGGCAAAATAGTCTACTATCAGGCATCAGGAATAAAAAATAATGAGAAACAGAGTATCGATACCTATACCCTGTTTGAAGCAGCTTCAATGACAAAACCTGTTTTCGCTTATGCTGTTCATAAACTTATAAAAAAGGGCTTTCTTGATTTAGATACCCCACTCTATAAGTATTACCCTTATGAAGATATTCAATACGATGACCGCAATAAATTAATAACCGCAAGGATGGTATTATCTCATACCACGGGGTTACCCAATTGGAGAGAAGATGGATCTAAGTTAGCTTTTATTGCTAATCCTGGTGAAAAATACGGCTATTCTGGTGAGGGATACGAATATCTTGGAAAAGTTGCGGCACATTTAACCAATAAAAAAATCGAAGATATAATTGAGGAAGAAGTGTTTAATCCTTTTGATATAAAAAACTCTTACCTAATAAAAAATAAATATGTTGAAGAACATCTGGCAGATGGATTAAAAGATAATAAATACTGGGGGAAAAACCAGTTATGGCAACAGCCGGGTGTTGCATATAGTTTATGTACTGAAAGCAAAGAATACGCAAAATTCATTATGGCACTGATAAAAGAAAGCGATACGCCAGGAAGCATCTTTCAAGATATGGCATTACCTCAGTTAGAAACTGAACCTCAAAAATCAATTTGTCTGGGAATATTTTGCAAAAAAACACCTTACGGGCTAAAATATTCCCATTCAGGAAATAATAACAACCGGTATAATTCGAATTTCGAATTTTATAAAGATTCCAAAATAGGTTTTGTATTTTTTATGAATTGTCACAAAGGATTAGAATTCACTAAAAGATTAAATGATTTTTTAATTAACGGTAGATAATGAAAAGATGAAACAGTTTGAGATAAAAAGTAAAAACAAAGCCACTGAAATGCGGTGGCTTTGTTTTTCTTTCTGTGGGCAATGAGTGATTCGAAAGTAATTTTGAAAAGGAAAATCACTTTTTCAAGATTGCAATATTTTATTAAAGCTCTGACTTTAAATTTATTTTACCTTTCTGAAGTCCTTTACCAGTTACTTCCAATTGGATTGGACCTGCAGTTTTAACTGCTTTAACCAAGACCACAAGTTTACCGCTGAAAAGCTTCATTTTATTCTGGTGAAATATTTCCAATGATGCGGCATCGCCATTACATGCAGCTCTGTAAACTCCAGCACCAGTTACTTTAAACTGCAGTTCATTGACCGCTGCAGGACATGGAATTCCGTTTTTATCTACTACCGAAACAGTTACAAAAGAGATATCCTCACCATCAGCTTTAATAGTTTCGCGGTCTGCGTCGAGTACAATTCTATATGGATCGCCGGCAGTTTTAATCTCGTTTTCTGCCGCTATTTTTCCATTTGAATCAAATGCTGTAACTTTTACCGTTCCAGGCTCATACTTCACATCATTCCACATTAAACGATAACGATTTTGCGGACTTGAATTATTTTTTTTCTGGATTCCCATACTTTTTCCATTTACAAAAAGCTCAGCGCTGTCGTAATTTGTGTAAACGAAAACAGGAGTGATTTCCCCTTCCCTTCCTTTCCAGTTCCAATGCGGCAGTATATGAAGCGTTTTATCTTTCGTATTCCATCTGCTTCTGTAAAGATAAAAACGATCTTTAGGAAGTCCTGCCAAATCTGAAATCCCGAAATAAGAACTTCTTGACGGCCATTTTTCATCATAAGGCGTAGGTTCTCCTAAATAATCAAAACCTGTCCAGACAAATTCTCCAATAACCCACGGCTTGTCATCCTGAAGTACAAAATCTTCATCAGGAACATTTGACCAGCTGCAGGCTTCAAGATCATAAGATGAACATTGAAGATCATTGTATTCTTTATTTTTTGCCTGTACAACAGGAAATTTATAAATTCCTCTTGAACTCACTGTCGAAGCCGTTTCTGAACCTAATATAAATCCTTGCGGAAATGATTTATAAGCTTCTTCATAAAGATGAACCCTGTAGTTCAGCCCGGGTACATCTAATAAAGACCCAAAACCTGATGCCATAGTCTGTTTTACCTGATCCATTCCCACCGTTACAGGGCGTGTTGGATCTTCTCTATGAAAAATATCCTGCAAAAATTTAGCCCTTGTCAAACCTTCGGCCCCATATTGATCCGGAACTTCATTTCCTGAACTCCACATTACAATACAAGGATGGTTTCGCGTGGCTCTCACTAAATTCACAATATCTTTTTCTGCATATTTTTCAAAAAAACGATGATATCCGTTTTCTACTTTTGGCTTTGCCCATTCATCAAAACTTTCTGCGAGAAACATAAATCCCATTTCATCAGCCAGTTCAAGCTGTTCAAAAGAGGGCATATTATGAGAACTTCGGATCGCATTACATCCCATATCTTTTAGAATCGTAAGCTGTCTGCGAAGTGCCGCTTTGTTTACAGCCGCACCAAGAGGACCCAAATCATGATGAAGACAAACTCCTTTAAATTTTGTTACTTTACCATTAAGGCTAAATCCTTTATTGGGTTCGTATTTAATGAATCTTATACCAAACTTTATGTTTTGTTCGTCTTTTAAAGTTCCGTCAGCTGCATATAATTTGGTTACCGCTGTGTACAAATATGGTGTCTCAGGACTCCACAAATGTGGTTTGGCAACTGCAATTATCTGATGGAATTTTCCATCCTTCATTTCTGCACCTTTTTGTGCCGCTACTACATTATTATCTGCATCCTTTATTTGGGTTTCCATTGACAGGTTACTGCCATGAAACTCAGCTTTAATATCAACAACAGTATTATCCGCCTTCATTTCAGGAGTTGTTATAAAAGTTCCCCATTGTGCAAAACTTTCCTCCTCTTTTACTACAATACTAACTTTTCTGTAAAGACCAGCTCCGGGGTACCATCTTGAAGAAAATGGCATATTAGTCAGTTTTACAGCCAATAAATTTTCTGAGCCTGCTTTGATATCTTTGGTAATATCAATATAAAAATAGCTGTAGCCATACCCCCATTCTCCTATTTTTTTTCCATTTAAAAAAACCTGAGGTTCGCTCATAGCCCCTTCAAAAATAAGAATTGCTTTTTTTCCCTTTTTAAACTCCGGAATAGAAAATGTATTACGATACCAGCCTGTTCCAATATGCGGAAGTGCTCCGGTACGGCCTGTTTTTTCGGTTGGGATTTTTTCTCCGTTTTGTTCAATTGCCGAAACCTGTCTATCCCATTCTTTATCAAAAGGTCCATAAATGGCCCAATCATGAGGCACACTGACTTTTTCCCATTTTGAAGCATTAAAATCTACAGAAAAAGCATCTTCTTTTACTTCTTTAGAAAAAAGCCAGTTATCTTTTAAAACAACAGTAGTGGATTGCGACATCATTTTTCCGGACGAAAAAATCAGTAGAAATAAGAATGATATTGACCTAAAAATTAATTTCATTTTCTGTTTTAATTATTTCAACATTAAGATATTAAGACAACTCGTTAGGTGCAACTATTTTTAACACATAGAAACATAGAATTTATTGAACTCAGGAAAGGCATTTCACTTGCATTAACAAACATAGCTATGTGTGAGAAACAAGTTTCTTTTTGATTTACTTTTTCAAGAACATAAAATCTATGTTTCTATGTGTTTAATTATTTTTTTTATGCTCTACATCCAACGGGTTAAGATAATTTAGCTTTATGAAACTTAATATCTTAATGGCAATTTTTAATTTTTAATTTTTAATTTTTAATTTTTAATTAAAAAAAGTTTTATTCTTTAAAAGCGTCTAATGCCGGCGAAGGTTTTCCGTCAGAAAGCCAAGCGTTTAATTGATAACCGCTCCAGCTTTTTTCGCCTTGCGGTTCCCAGTAAATAACGCCTAAACCTTTATTATTAGGTACGCTTTTTACGGCTTTTATAGTAGCTTCAAGCATTTCTTTGGTATTTTGTACAGCTTCATAATCACCGCCAACTTCAACCACCATAACTTCTTTATTGTAGCGCAAAGCCATGTCTTTTAGATTATTTTCTAAATCTAAAATGGTACTTTGATAATCGGTTTTAATCCAATACGGATAATACGATAAACCAATTACATCGTATTTTACCTTATTTTCAGTCGCTTTATCAAAAAACCATCTAAATTTTTCGCTTTTATTTCCTTCATCAAGATGAACAATTACTTTAATTTTTGGGTCGATAGCTTTTGTTGCTTCATATCCTTTATTAAGCAGTTGTGCCAGCTGATTAAAATTGTCTGTGCTTCCTTCCGGCCAAAGCATACCGCCCGGAATTTCATTTCCAACCTGAACCCATTCCGGGGTTACTCCTGCTTTTTTTAACAGCTGCAAAACATCATAAGTATGCTGATAAACATCGATTAACAATTCAGGAAAAGAATGTTTTGCCCATGCAGCTGGTTTATTTTGTTTGCCGGGATCTGCCCAGGAATCGCTGTAATGAAAATCGATCATGATGCGCATTCCCATTTTTTGTGCGCGGACCGCCATGACAACTGTTTCTTCGGGACTGCAGTGCCCGCTGGCTTTATCATCATTTGGATTTACCCAGACACGTAACCTAATGGTGTTTATTCCGCGGTCTTTTAATAATTGCAGACAGTCTTTTTGAGAACCGTCTGCATCATAAAATTTATAGCCCGTTGCTTCCATTTGCGGAAGCCAGCCCACATCTGCTCCTTTTGAAAAAGAATATTTTTTACTTGTCATTTTAGATTTACATGAAGTAAACAAAATGGCAGTTATCATCAAAAAAGATACAATTTTAAGTGATTTTTTCATGTTTTAGTCTTTACTGAAAGCTTGCATTACTGATAAGGCATTGTTATCAAAACTGTATAAAGCCTGATTTTCGAATGTAGAGCCGCTTTGAGATTGCGGTCCTTTAAAAGCAACCCATTCTCCACCCCAATACGCAAATCCCTGCCCGGATTCTGATGTTTTTACTATGTTTTTAATATCCATAACAAATGTTCTTTGTCCTGCCGGAGTTGCAGGATATCCCGGAACCAGCTGATCGTTTGTGCCTACAATATTATTGGTCTGGTCATTGTGCAATAAAGTAAAAGGATAAGCGGTTTCTGCAATCAGGACTTTTTTGCTGAATTTCTTTCCTAAAGCATCAATGGTATTTTTTACTTCTGTTAAATCTTTACCGTGCCAGACAGGATAATAAGATAATCCGATATAGTCGTAATCAACACTTTTCATTTTGGTAAAAAACCAATCGGTACCACCGCCATTTACACCTGCATAATGAATCATTATTTTTGTATTTGGCGCTTTACTGCGAACTGCAGCACTTGCAGCACTTAATAAAGCTATACATTGCTGTTCGTTACTAATTAGGTTTCCTTTCGGCCACAATAACCCACTATTGATTTCATTACCAATTTGAATAATATCCGGATTAATTTCTGTAATTATTGCTGATGTGTAATTAGAAACTGCCGTTTTTAAATCGGTAAAAGATAAATTTTTCCATTCTTCGGGAATGGTCTGAGCGCCAGGATCGGCCCAAGTATCAGAATAGTGAACGGTAAGCCAGACTCTTAAACCGGCCTGCCTTGCTTTTTGAGCCAACTGTTTTACTTCACTTAAACCAGAACGCCCATTTACAGGTTTTTTCCATAAACGAATTCTAACTGTATTACAACCTGCATTTTTTAGTGTTGTAAGCATTCCTTCGGCTTTGCCGTTATTGTAAAATTTAGTTCCTAAAGATTCCATTTGAGGGAGAAATGAAACATCTGATGCTCTGATAAAAGTATCACTTGCATCTGGCGGGTTAACAGCTTCTGCATCTTCAGAATCATTACCTGAGCACGAAAACTGAATCGCTGTAATGGCAAGCAGCCCAAGAATTTTTATATATTTTTTCATAATTATGAATTATAATGATTGAAATTTTGAATTTAAAATAACTTCTTTTAATGTAAAGAAGAAGCCCCAAATTTTCACCATTGAGGCTTCTCTGATTTTTAATTCAATTTATGGAGTTGATATAAACATGTAACGACCGTCTAAATCATTGAACCAGATATCATATTTTCCGGCCTCAACAATGATATCTCCACCGTTATCTCCCCAGTTTACATCCCAGCTGTTGTTTGCTTTGAATTTCATTTTTCCGGCTTTTAAAGTTTGGGTAACTTTCCAGATATGCTCATCAAATGCAGATTTCACTAAAGGAACCTCTGTATTCCAGCCGGTATCATCGCCTGTTAATACAGATCCGGTCAAACCAATTGTTGCATAGGTTGTCATTGGTCCTGTGTAAGGCGTAATTTTGTATGTCAATTCTTCAATATTAATCTCAAAGCTGTAATAACCTGAAGCTGTTGTTGGGAAAACACCAGGATCACTATCGCTTTCTGTTGCTCTGTATTGTACGTTAGCGCCATTTGCTCCGTACATTGGAGCCCAGAATCCAATTTGCTCGATTAATTTAAAACCATCTTTATTAAAATATCCTGTATAATAGTGTTTTGCATTTTCTTTTGGGTCTCTGTAAATTGGCATGTTGTTGCTGGTTACGCTCCATCCTGCTGCAGTTCCGGGCCCTACTAAAAATAAATCGACTTTAGGGAAAACACCTCTGTAAGGAGTCAATGCAATTGTAATTGGCGTAGAAAATTTTGGTTCTGAAAGTGTTGTTCCAACGGTAGATTTAATTCTAATATCAATTGTTCCTTCAACACCGGCTGTAAGTCCAAGTTCCAGTGCTTTTGCATTAAGTTCTGCTACTGTAATAGCAGCATGTGTAGTTGTAGAAGTTGTAATATCCAGCGGTGCTGCAAACTCTGTATTACTTGCTGCAAACTGCACTGTATAGGTAACAATCGTTGGGGTTCCGTAATTTACTTTTTCCCAGGTTACAGTCACGGCCGTATTGTTTGGTGTTTCTTTATTTAAAATAGTAGAAGAACCGTTTTCAGGAGTTATGATAGAAAAAGCAGCTTCCTGAGGCTCTAAAATCATCAAATTCTCTTCGTTTTCACAAGACCAAAATCCTGTAAGTAACACCACTGCTATAAATAGTTTATATATAAGTTTCATTTGTATATCGTTTAAGTTTAAAAAAAGTTTTAGTAACCCGTGTTTTGAGTTAAATTTCTATTTGCTCCCAATGACCCTTCCGGAATAGGAAAAACGCTCATGTAAGACGGAATAGAGATTCCTTTTGAAGAATTTCCTTTCCATGCCCAATTATAAGATCCTCCTGTATATTTTCCAAAACGAATTAAATCTTGTCTTCGGTGTGCTTCCCAGTGTAATTCGCGTGCTCTTTCATCAATAAGAAAATCAAGCGTTAATTCACTTAAAGTAATGTTACCAACAGTTGAATTAGAATTGGCTCTTTGCCTTAAAGCATTTACATAATTTAATGCCTGGGCTGTTGTCCCGTTTCCGCCTCTTAAAGTAGCTTCAGCATACATTAAATATACATCGGCTAACCTGAATAAAGGAAAATCAGTATCGGCATAAGTAGAACTGCTGCCGTTAACTCCTGTTGAAGTTTTATTAGAAAATTTAGATAAAATATAACCTTGTGTTTTTACGCCAATATCTTCAATATCAATAGATCTTTGTTTTGATGGATCGCCCTGAACGCCTTTACCAATCGTATTTCTGGTATCCTGACTGAATTTTGTCCCGTCAAATTTTTGAGCAAATTCTTTTCTGATTCTAAGCGCTCCTGTCCAGCCGCCAATTCCAAAATCAGCACCATTATTTTCCCAGGCACCAATTTGCCCGTTTGTTAAAACAGTTGTTGCTCCCCAGTTTTGAGAAACTGCTCCATCAGACTGGATCCCGAAAATGATTTCCTGAGAAGTATTGTTGTCTGCCTTAAAATTGTCCAGATATTTTGTTTTCAAAGTATAACCGCCGTCAATAATTTCGTTACACATTGTAATACAGTCATCAAAACGATCGGCCTGAATATATACCTGGGCATTCAAATACATTTTAGCCAAAATCATACGAGCCATAGATTGGTCTAATCTTCCATATACATTTGTTCTGGCTGCTTTTAAATCTGGTAAAACGGCTTTTAATTCACTTTCGATAAAATCAAATAATTGCTTTCTGTTAAACTCTGGGCCGGTAAAATTTACCGGATCATTTTCGGTATACATTGGCGCTTTTCCAAATAAATCCATCATATTGTAATAAGCATACGCTCTTAAAACACGAACTTCCTGACGGTAAAGTGCTATATCTGCCAAATCTGCAGTATTTGTAATACCTCTTGAACTTAATTTTTCTGGTGTGCTTTGACGTAAAAACTCGTTTGCATAAGAAACAGAAACCATCGTTCTGCTAAACATACCTAAAATAACAGGGTTTGCCGCTGTCCAGATATTACGTTGTAATTCTGCCGTTCCTCCATCATTTTCATAACTCCAAACCAATTCGTCTGTAGTTAATTCCTGCATGTATAATAAACATCTTGTAAACTGGCTTGTGCCTGCATCTACCCCTTCCAGTGAAGAATCATTAGGACCAATAACTCCTGTTAAAGTTAAATTTCCGTACACTCCGGCAAATGCTTTTTTGTATCCGTCAGGTGTAGAAAATAATACATCAGAAGAAAGAACGTCGTCATCTTTCGAGACTACATTTAAATCATCTGTACACGACTGAAAAACCACAGTCAATGCTATTATTGTTGTTACTATATATTTTTTCATGATTTCGTTATTAAAATTTAAGATTAAGACCAAACAGGATTGATCTTTGTCTTGGATAAATCGTTTTATCTACACCGTTATTTGTAATTTCAGGATCTAAACCATTGTATTTTGTAAGTACAAAAACGTTCTGAACCCCGGTCGACACTCTTAATGAAGCTTTACTGTTTAACCAGTTCGATAAAGTATATCCTAACGTAACATTGTCTAATTTTAAAAATGAAGCATTTTCTATATAAAGATCTGATAATACAACATTTGAAGTAGTTTGAAAGTTAGTTTCTGTTACCTGCGAAGGGATATTACTTAAAACACCTCCGTTTTCCATAGCGTCATATTGTGCTCTGCTGGCATCTACGGCATTAAAAATCCGATTACCAATACTTGCTCTTAAATTGAATGAAAAGTCAAACTTTTTATAATTCATGTTTGATGCAAATCCTAATGTAAAATCCGGATCTGGATTATTATAAATGTATTTATCTGAATCATTTTTGATATTATCGCCATTTAAATCTGCAAATGCCCCTTCAATTGGTTTTCCTTCGCTGTTGTATAATTGTTTGTATACATAGAAAGAATAAGGAGTGTAACCCTCTCTAAAAATTTGTCCCGGAGTTCCCGTTCCTGCTATATTGTCTCCTAAAAAGATATCAGTTCCGTTAACCAGATTTTTTATTCTTCTTTCGAATTTGGCAATATTAAAGTTCATGTTCCAGTTAAAATTTTCTGTTTTAACTGCATTGGCATTAATCGTAAACTCAACACCTTTTGTGGTAAAACTTCCAACATTTTGATAGACACGGTTAGAGAAGTTACTACCATCAGATATTGCTGCGTTTACTAATAAATCTTTAGATTCTTTGTAATACACATCAAGTCCGGCAGATAAGCGATTGTTTAAAAAACCAAAATCAAGACCTGCATTGTATGAAGTGGTTTCTTCCCATTTCAAATTGTCTGTTCTTTTTGAAGGAAGTGCCACCGGAACCGGGCTGTCTCCAAAATAATATTCAGAATTTCCACCGCCGACCTGATATTTTTGAAGATATCCGTTTGGCTCAGGAATATCCTGCTGTCCCGTTATACCGTAACTTAACCTTAATTTTAAGTCAGATAATACAGTACTGTTTTTAAAGAAATCTTCTCTGATTTTCCATGCAAATGCTGCCGATGGAAAATTCCCCCAGCGATTGGCTTCTTCAAATCTTGATGAACCGTCTCGTCTGTAAGACAGTGTTAATAAATATTTATCTCTGAAATTTAAATTTGTTCTGGCAAAGAATCCTAATAAAACAACATCTGTATCAAGAGTAGTTTCAGGAAATGTTGATGGCAGATCAGGGTTCAGAATGTTGCCTGTTTCAAATCTTGAGCTTTGAAATTTTTGATACGAATAACCACCTGTCATTTCAAAATTCAATGAGTTAAACGTTTTGTTATAAACTAAATAAGTATCTAATAATTTATTTCTTCTGGTTGCTTCTGTATATTCATTTGTACCATACGGAATGTTGTTGTTTGACGGAGCAGAACCGGCATCAGCACCAACTAATCTTCTTCTTTCTCCATTCGATTCATCAAAACCAACATTTACAACGGCTCTTAAAGCGGGTAAAAAATGAAATTTATAATCAATTTCAAAATTTCCAAAAATCCTGTCATTTGTTCCTCTATCATTTGTATTCAGCAATTGCGAAACAGGATTTCTTGCTGCAGTTGATACTAACGGATAATTTCCGTTGGCATCTACACCAGTAGTATATTCAAAATAACCTCCGTAAGGCGCACCTTCAACTTTTATTGGCTGTGTTGGGTCAAAACCAATAGCAGCTCCTTCAACAGCATCAGTAAATCTGTTTATTTCGTTTGTATAATTGGCCGAAAGCCTAAGTTTTAAATGGTTGTCAAAGAAAGCAGGGTTCATTACTAAACCAACCGTATTTCTTTTAAAATTATTGGTTAAACGCAATCCTTGCTGATCTGTATTTCCCAGCGTTAAACTTGTTGGAATAATATTGAATAGATTTCCTCTTACGGCTAAACTTTGATCTACCGTTCCGGTGTTTCTGTAAATTGCTTTTTGCCAGTCAGTATTTGCAGTTCCCAGCTTATTTAGGTCATCGCTTCTTCTGTCTGCAATCACACTTCTAAATTCATCTGCACTAAAAACATCAACAGTTTTAGTCAGCGTGCCCGCAGCATATTGTACATTATAATCTACAGATAATGTTTTGCTTCCTTTTTTAGTAGTAATAATTATTACACCATTTGAAGCGCGGGAACCATAAATTGCTGAAGCCGAAGCATCTTTTAAAACAGTTATCGATTCGACAGTAGCCGGATTTAATGATGCCAAAAAGGACGAAGAACCTGTATTTGTAGCATTATCAAGAGGCAGTCCGTCAATTACAATAAGAGGATCATTACTTGCAAAAAGCGAACTTCCACCTCGAATTCTAATTTGAGAACTAGAACCCGGAGCGCCTGTTGAATTTACTGTTAAACCGGCTACTCTTCCGTTAAGCAGGTTTTCTGTCGTAATATTATTTCCTTTGTTAAAGTCTTTTGTAGTAAGTGCCGTAACAGATCCTGTAGCGTCTTTCTTTTTAACGCTTCCGTAACCTACCTGAACAACTACTTCTTTTAATTGATTAGTATCTTCTTCAAGATATACAGTTATGTTTTTCTGCCCGCCTGCCGGAATCGTCTGAGTGGCATAACCGGTATAGGAAAACGTAATTTGGCTGTCTGCTTTTACTCCGGATAATTTAAATTTTCCATCAAAGTCAGTAGAGGTACTAATGTTCGTTCCCGATACTTTTATGTTTACTCCTGGTATGGGCTGCTTGGCTCCTTTTTCGAGGACAACACCGCTAATTGTGTTCTGAGCAAAAACACTAAAAGGAAGTAAGAGTAATAAAAGTAAAAATTTGGTTTTAATTCTTTTCATACTTTTTTAATTGGTTTGGTTTAAGTTAGTTTTTGTTAATTAGTGCTGGTTACAAAATGATTGCAGATATATATAACTTTTAAAGAAACAGGGGTATTTTCTATAATAATTGTTTCTATAGAAATCGTTTCTTAAAATTATAACCTGCATTAAAAATAAGCTTACTCTATTTTTTTAGAATGAGTAGAGTTTTCCGCCAGTAAATTTTAATTGGAATGCTGGTCATGTCTAAATTGTTTTTGGTTAAGATAATTTGTTAGTTATTTCATCGACTTACTTTGAACAAAAGCAAAACATTTTTATTCAAACGTTATAGCTTATCAACTCACTTGCAAATTAAGGATACAGCAAGTTTTTAAGACAGGGAAAAATTCATTTATAAAAGGGGACATTTTCGTAAAAACCCATATACAATGCTTCATAAAAACATATTATGCAATTTTTCATTCAAAAAAAAATAACAAAACCAATAATTAACCATTAAAATAATATTTTTAATAATTAACTAAGAGTATAATTTTTAACCGGTATATTCTCAAAAAAAGACGTTTCACTTTCATTAACACATCTCGATACTTCGGACAATGTCATTAAATTAAGCTTTTAGAAAATAAAAATTATTCCAAATAAAATCCGTTTTTATCCGCGTTTTTACGAAGTAAATCTGTTTTATCCGCGTCAAAATTATACGCTGATTTTACAGATTAGCTAAAGCGAAAACGCTGATAAAAACGGATTTTTCTATTTACCTTTTTCAACATCACAAAATCTATGTTTCTATGAGTGCCAATTAATTTTTTATGCATTACCTCAACAGGCGTAATTAATCTAAAAAACAAATGTTATTTTTACACACCATATAAAAATACATTAATTTCGCAAAGCATACAGATTTTACCTATATTCATATAAAAAATGATCCGGCTTTCAGATCACATTCCTTGTATTTTTCGTATATCAAAGAGCAGCAAGTTTTTTAAAAAAAATTCTATGAATAAGCTAAAGTCTTTTCTTGTTATTAGTTTTCTTTCTATAAATGCATTTGGACAGAATTACCCAATAAGACATCTTGATATATCATCAGGGCTTTCTAATAATTCTGCTGCGTCAATATATCAGGATCAAAATGGATATATGTGGTTTGGAACTTTTGACGGACTGAACAGATATGACGGAAATGATTTTAAAATTTACCGTCATATCCATACTGATCCTAATTCTATTCAGGGAAATGCCATTAGCTGTATTGAAGGTGACTATAAAAACAATTTGTGGATAGGAACAACAGCCGGCCCTGTTGTTTTTAATGCAGAACGTTCCTCTTTTACCCCATTGAAGTATTTTGGAATTGATAAAAAAGCTAAACCTTTAAAAATTACTGCTTATGAGATAATTGCTGTACATTCTCAAAATATAATTCTTGTTGCTACAAAAGAGGCGATAGTAGTTTATAAAGAGGGGGAGCAAATTGGAACGGCAATACCATTTAATGGAAAATTAAATTATATAGCACGATCAATAGCTTATAATGCTAAGAAAAAAGTATTTTATGTTTTTGTAACCGGCTCAGGTCTTTGCCAGTATGATATTAAATCAAAAAAACTAACACTTCTCAACAATACTATTACGGCCGCAAATTGTATAAAGCTGACAAATGAAGGATTGTGGATTGGCTCTGATGAAGGTGCTTACTTATATAATGAGAGCCTGAATACGTATTCTAAAAATTACTTTCTGGAAAAAACTGTAGTACGCGATTTTTTTCAGCAGGGTAACAGGCTTTGGATTGCTACTGACGGTGCGGGTCTTTACACTATTACAAAAAAACAGCCTGCCCCTGTTTTATATCGTGCAAGCGGCCCTGTTTCATTACTTAACAGTAAATCTCTTTATGATATATTTGAAAGTAAAAACGGAGAAATGTGGTTTGGAACTTTGCGCGGCGGTGTAAGCATGATGGGCAAAAAACCGCTTTATTTTAATCATTTTAAAAGCAAAACACCACAGACTAATAAACAAGATGAAGATCCTGCTGCAAACTTCATGCTTTCTTTCTGTGAAGATGAAAAGAAAAACATCTGGATAGGCACAGACGGCGCCGGAATGCGATACTGGAACAGAAAGCAAAATACCTACGATGTCTATTCTGTAACATCAGCTGCCGGCAGAAAAATTCAGAGCAATTTTGTTACAAGTATAGTCAGAGATTCTGATAATGCAATCTGGGTAGCGATGTGGAAAGGCGGAGTATGCCGAATCGATCCAAAATCAAAGGCGATTCAGAATTTTTCTATTTATAATCAATACACTAAAAAAGCAGAACAGGAATCATGGCTGCTCTTTTTAGATTCAAAAAAAACGTTGTGGCTTGCCGTAACTAACTCAGGCGCATTATACCAATTTGATAGAAAACAAAATAAATTTATCTGCTACAGTACAGCTTTACGCGATGTTACCTGTCTCTATGAAACCAAAGACGGAAAGATCTGGGGCGGAACATTCAATTCTTTTTTTGAAATCGACCCAAAAACAAAAAAAGTAAAAAACTATCATTCTGATTATACAATCAGATGTATAACTGAAGATCAAAACAACAATATCTGGATTGGTACAGTAGAAGGCGGTCTGCTTTTATTTGACAGAAAAGCAAGAACTTATAAAAAGTACACTACTCAAAACGGCCTTTCAAGCAATACTATACTCCGCCTTTTAGAAGACAAAGAAGGGAATTTATGGATGAGTACATATCACGGTATCTCAAGATTTAATCCTAAGAATAATACTTTTAGAAATTTTGGGGTTACTGATGGACTGCAGAGCAATCAATTTAGCTGGAATGCAGGTACTAAACTTTCTACAGGGGAATTTATTTTTGGGGGTATAAACGGATTCAATGTTTTTCATCCTGACAGTATAAAAGACAAAAAAAATACAGGCCGATTTTTACTAAATGATTTGCTGGTAAACAATCAGTCTTTAAAAATGAACAGTCCTTATATAACAGAAAAAAAACTCGAAATGATAAGCGGTGCTGAACTCCCTTATGAAAAATCGGCATTAAGTTTTGATTTTGTTTATCTTGATTACGTCAATTCTGAAAAAATCAATACCGCTTACTTTCTTGAAGGCTGGGATAAAAACTGGAATTATACCTCAAAAAATAACAGGGCAAATTATTCCAGACTGACTGAAGGTACTTATGTTTTTAAAGTAAAGACAACCGATGTTTTTGGAAACTGGACCAATGAAGTAACACTGGCAACGGTAAAAATCCTTCCGCCCTGGTATCGAACATGGTGGGCATATACACTTTACTTAATCGGTGCAATTGGAGCGATTTACGCATATGTAGATTACCATAAAAACAAGGAAAGACTCCGCTATGAAATAAAACTTGCCCGAATGGAGCATAAAAAAGACAAGGAACATGCCGAAAAACAGTTTTCTATGTTCACTTATATGGCCCATGAATTACGCACTCCTTTATCCTTAATTATAAATCCGCTTAAAAGTGCAATTGAAAGAAAAAACCGTTCTGAAGATGATCTCGACCTAAATCTTGCCTATAAAAATGCTAAACGATTATTGAGTCTTACAGATCAATTATTACTGTTTAGAAAAGCCGAAACAGATCTTGATGAACTCAAAATTTCGAAGATTAATTTAAACATGCTTTGCCGTGAAATCTACGAAAGCTTTACACAAATGGCAGCTGTTAAAAGTTTAAACTATCAATTTATTGAAGAAAAAACACCAACCGAAATATATGGCGATTATGAAAAAATAGAGATTACGCTGTTCAATTTAATCTCCAATGCTTTCAAATTTACCCCAAATAATGGATCAATAACTATTGAGATAACGGAAAATACTGCGGATGTTTCGATTATTATATCAGATACCGGAAGCGGCATCAATGAAAATGATATCGATACTATTTTTGAAAAATTCAAGCAAATTGAGTCTAAAGCCAGCAATGGGTTTGGAATAGGTCTTTATATTGCCAAATATTTTGTGAATAAACATCATGGTGAAATACAGTGTAAAAGTAAAGTTGGAAAAGGTACTTCGTTTATTATTACACTTCTTAAAGGAAACAGCCATTTTGCAGAAATGAACATAAGCGAGAATCATCCGCACATGTCTCCGCTTGTGGGAGAACTTCTTGAAGGAATGCCGGCCGCACATCAAAATACATATGAAAAAAGAATACAGCCATCATATCCTGAAAATCTGCAGGAGGAATTAATCAGTACAAAAAAAGTATTGCTAATTGTTGAAGACAATCCTGAAATGAATCATTACCTCGTGCAGCTTTTCTCTAAAAATTATATTGTTTATTCTGCGGCTGATGGTCTTGAAGGGTTAAAACTTATAGAAAAACATATGCCGGATATTGTACTGAGCGATATCTCTATGGAAGGCATGAACGGTTTGGATTTATGCAAAAAAATCAAGCAAAATGATGATTTGAGCCATATTCCGGTAATACTTCTCACTGCTACAACCAGTAACGACATCCATTTACAAAGTATTACCGAAGGTGCAGATGATTATGTTACCAAACCTTTTGACAGTAATATACTTTTGGCAAGAGTAGATTCTGTTCTTCGAAACAGAGGGCAGCTGCGCAAGTATTTCCTGGACAGTATAACACTTCGGGAAAATGTAAATAAAGTTCCCGCTGAATACAAAGAATTTCTTGATAAATGTATCGAAATTGTCGAAGCCAATCTTGAAAACAGCGAATTTAACCTAAAGAGTTTCTCTGCTGCAATGGGTATGAGCCATTCAAATCTTTACAAAAAGATTAAAGCAATTTCGGGACAAACCGTAAATGTTTTTATCAGATCTATCAGAATCCGAAGAGCTGCAGTAATTATGCTTACTGAAAATATTAATATCGCGCAGGCCGGCCCTCTGGTTGGTATAGAAGATCAGCGCTATTTCCGCCAGCAGTTTGTAAAATTGTTTGGTATGAAACCTTCAGAGTATATCAAAAAATACAGAAATTCTTTTAATAAGGAATTAAATATCATTCAGAAAAGGGATATTACATAATTAGGCTTTTTTGAGGATTAAAACATTTATTAATTCATTGTTGGCAGCAATTGTAGTTATTAATGAAAAGCATTGCGGGATTATAAATGAGGAATATTACAAAAGATCAAATAACAACTTGTAAAGACTGCGAGTTTAGACATATTTGTACCGATTGCCGCGCTTATATTGAAGAGCCTCATAATATATTTTCAAAGCCTTTAAAATGTGGATATGATCCATACACTAACAAATGGTCAGATTGGAGTACAAATCCCTTAAAACAAAAAGTAATTGAATTTTATGGATTTTAAAAACCTCACTTAAGTTCTCCATACTCCAAATTATCAAACATAAAAAAGAAGGTCACTGCTGACCTTCTTCCTTACTAAACTCAAAATAGCTTTAGGGTTAAATTAATTCTCGCCCCAGCCGTATCTTACACGAAATACACCAGTACTGCTTACTGTATTTATAGTAATGTTGGTTCCGCTGCCTCCTCTGTTAAACAGACTATAAGAATCATTATCTCTCAATCCCGGCCAGTAAACACTTGCAATTTGATCATTTCTGCAGACATCGCTGGTGGCCACAATATAAGCAATTTCATTATCAGACTGGTTTCCGTTCTGGTAGTCTTTGCCTGAGTTCATTGCGGCACCAAATTCAGTAATCACCGTACGGGCGCCATAACTTCCTATGCGGCTGCGCCAGTCTGCTCTCCATTGAGTAACTGATCTGGTTACCCAGAAAGCATAATTATGCAGTCCAAGTAAACAGCCATTAAAACGGCTGTCTGCCCCAACTCCGGTAACATTCTCAGAATACCCTATTCCGTCCAGGATTATTCTGCCTTTTGGAACACCGGAATAATTAGAAAGAAATTGAGCATAAATACTCGTGAGCTGCGATAATGTATAGCCATGAGGCTCATTGAATGGTTCAAAATAAACGTTCCCGTTGCTTTGATATTTATTTACTACAGTAGTCCACATATTCCAAAAAGCTGTAGTATTATCAATTTTGCCGTCTTTTGAGGAAGATGACTCCCAGCATGCAATGATTACTTTCCATCCTTTACTGGTCGCTTTATCGATTACTCCCTGATAACTGCCCCACCAGCTCTCTGCAACAGAAGGCGGGTTAATAGGTATGCGTATTGTGTTAACTCCGCTTATTTTACTGGAAAAACCATTCAGTACGGCTTCTGTTTTCGATGCAACTGTACTGTAGCTGTCCCCTGCGGTCAATCCTGAGATAATAACCCAGCCATCTACAAAATTATCTCGCCCGTCTGCCCAGTTTAACCCGGCAATTGATGCAGCACCTACCTTAGCGGTAGAAGCATTAGTGTTTGATACTGTGTTTTCAACTGCAGGTTCATTGGCCGCTGCATCTCCAGAATTTACATCCAGAGCTTCTTCTTTGGAACAGGCACATAAAATGATGCCTAATAACATAACTGCATATCTTTTTTTCATTGAAATAAAATAGTTTAAATTGTTTAATTAATAGTTTGGTTCTTCTCCTTGCTTGTTATACAGTACTGTAAAAATCTATTTTTAATACTATTTATATACCAGCAAGGCTCTGCACTTAAAATAATCAGTCTCTGTTTTCTTCTTATTTGAAATTCAGTTTCAAAAATTAAAAAGTAAGTCTATTATAACGTGCATTCATTGCAATTAATCGTACGGTCTCATAGGTTTTATGGGTTTAGTTAGTAAAAAACATCTTATAGACAGCAGCTGCATTTCATATTATGATGTTATTACAAAGTAATGTCTTACAGAAGTTTCTCAACAGGGGTAATTTGGAAAAAAAAAGAGGTCATATTGGTAATTTGATATTTTTTTAGCTTTAAAAAAATACAATACATAAAATATTAGCAATTAAATTATCTATAAAATAATTATACAATTAATAAATTACAGGTCTTGTACTTATAAAAATCAAAAAAGAATCTCTGTGAAACATTATTTAAACGATAAAAGCCCTGTCAAATAGTATTGACAGGGCTGATTAAATTTTAAATAAAATGGAGTATTTCTATTTCTTAATAAATGTTTTATTTACGATGGTACTTTCCGTTTCAATACGTAATAAGTAAACACCATTGGTCAAAGAACTGCAATTGTAAGGAATATTAATTCTGCCGGCATCATAAGTCTTGTTAGTTATAGTATTTAACTTTCTTCCATTAATATCAAACAATGTTA
The DNA here is from genome assembly GCF_021245985.1 of Flavobacterium soyae. Classification (GTDB taxonomy): domain Bacteria; phylum Bacteroidota; class Bacteroidia; order Flavobacteriales; family Flavobacteriaceae; genus Flavobacterium; species Flavobacterium soyae. The sequence continues at coordinate 410,507 of NZ_JAJQXA010000002.1, forward strand.
TGTTAACTTTTTGCTGTTCAGTCTGCATAAAGGAAATTGTGATATTTCCTGATGCTGGATTTGGATAAATACTCAAATCAACTTCTGAATCAAGAACTGACTTATTAACACTAAGTGTTGTAGTACAGTTAGGCGTTGTACTAAAAGCCATTGTTCCTGCCGAGAAATTTGTAAATGCAGTATTTATGTCAACATTAGAAGCATCATTAGCACCTTTACCATCACATTCTGTTCTGCCATTTCTCCAATAAGGAAACTGAAGATAGACACCCGCAGTAGAACAGCTTCCTATTTCTGCATCACCCCCCACGACAACTGAACTTCCAAAATTTCCGGCAAACAGCATCGCATTTCCTTTAATATTAGCTGAGTTTGCGACTGAACCGCCTTCCATCCATGCATTTCCTTCAACAATAGCATTACTGGATAAAGTGGCATTGTAAACACAGGCATTATCCCTAACAATAGCATTTCCGCTCACATTTCCACCATCAACCATTGCATAACCATCTATACGGGCATTGCCTGAAACAGTACCGCCCCTTACAATAGCATAAGGCCCAACAAAAACCGAAGCAGCAACACTGGCATTATTTGATACCCATCCGCCTCCGTTGGAATGCAAATGTCCATTTGTTTTAAGAAATTTTCTAAAATCGGCTGCCGGCTGAAACCCTTCAGGATTAGCATTTGCTATTTTTAATTCATAAGGATATCTTCTCTGTTTTGGATAACCAACATCCATATTGTAGTTTACATGTACTTTTGGCGCTGAAAAAACCACAAGAAAAATTCCGGCTTCATTGGATGTATTAAGGGTAAAAGATGCTTCTCCATCAGAGTTATACATTGGGCTGTAGCGAGATACAGTACCGTCTGTTTTGGTAGTAACAAAACCATAACGCCATCCGGCCTGAGTTGGATTTACTTCGGTATGTCCTTTAAACTTAATTGTAACTTTCTTTTGAGTACCGCTGCAAGTTGGGTACAAAGGAATTATATTCATTCCATAATCCTGCGGCGCCCAGTCGTTGTTGGTATAATATTGATCTGTTGTACCTGCGGCCTTCGTCAATAATGTGTACTGTCTGCTCGTGTAACGGGGCATATTGTTTTTAATAAACGTATATGTGTCTCTAATTGTTTTGCCAAAATTACTTGTTGTGTTTATTTGAGAATTCCATTGAATAGGATAATCAAAAGCCGGCTGTCTTTGCGCATATCCCCAAAGATAATCGTTAAGCTGTTCCTGAGTAAATCCTTTCAGCCTTTTAATGGTTTCAAGAGGATGCTCCTCATTTTTAGATTCTGCCCACATTCTTCTGGTAAAATCAAATCCGTCTTTTTCCTGCACATAATACATCAAATGAAAATTGGTATAATGATGACGGGTAGATGACCACATAAAATGCCTGGTTTGTATCCATCTCGTTAAGGTTCCGTCTATATCAGCCCATTTCGGATATGCCTGTGCCCTCATAAAATTGGCATGGCCTTCAAAAAAAGGACCTGCCCAATCGTAACCTGCAAATGCTGTTCCGTTACCGGGATTCTCCTGAATCCGCATCATCATTTGAAGCGTGTGGGCAAATTCGTGAGATAATGCCCCGCCGTCTCTGGTGGCTTCGGGATGCACAAACATTGCACCAATAGTATTACTAAAAGAACTTGCATGGGCAAATGCCTCTAAACGCGGATCTGTTGAATTCCAGGTATTCATGACCATAATAATGATCTTGTATTTTCCAAAATTCGTTGTCGGTGAATTATTAATAAAATGCAGATCGGTTATGTATCGTTTAAAGCTGTGTTCAAGCGTATCTGCAACTGCTTTAGGCGCAAACCTCAAAACAGGGTCTGAATATGCAGCTGGATTAGTCCCAACTTTATCTCCCCAGTAAAGTACAAAATTTGTAGACTCATATTTTCTGGAGTTTGAAATTTTATTATAAAATTCATTATTTGGGTCACTCCATTCTGTGGGTGTGAAAAGTGTTTTCTGGGCAATTATACAATGACTGAACAGAAAAACGGCAACTAGTAGGAAAAGTTTTTTCATAGTATATTTTAGTTATTAGTTAAGGGCATTGAATTCTTTGTAAATGTAAAAATGAAATTATAGTATTTATAATACAATATTAACTATATTTAATACTATTTTACCTAATTTTAAGTTTATATTTATTTATTACCCAACGACTTAACAAGTATCTTCAAAAATCTTAAAAAGATATTATATAAAAAAGAACAAGCCCTAAAAAAGATTAATGAACAATGAAAACTCCAAACTAATCATTCAATTCTACAGCTTTGATTTCTATAACCACACTGCTTTCTTGTCTTGACGAAGAAACCTTTAATCCTGCTTTCATAAGGAAATCACCAGAAAAAACAGTACCTGATTCTTCAAAAGTATTTTTAGCTTTTGGCATTAAGTTAATTTCTTTTACACTGTACATTTTTGAAGCATCAAGTCCTTCCAGCCTTACTAAACTGTAATTAGGATCTGTAAGCGGATGCAGCGTATAAGAAAAAAGTACCGATTGTGTTTTATTTTCATTTACATACATCAAAACGGCCCTGCTGTCTTCATAAGGAGAAATCAATCGGTATAAATCTCCCTGCCAGATTACGGGACTTAACCGTTTATAATTGGCTGCGGCCTCTTTACAATATAAAAGTTCATCATTTTTTAAACCGCCAACATGAATATCAAATCCTAATTTTCCCATCATGGCCACATCGGTTTTAAATTTAATGGACTGATTTCCCATTGAGGTTACATGATTACAAACCGCCAGTGCTGGATAAAAACCAGAATAACCCCATTGTATAAAAATGCGGTCAAAAGGATCTGTATTATCGCTTGCCCAAAATTCCGTAAAGTAGTTCAGCATCCCATAATCCACTCTGCCTCCGCCTCCGGCACAAAGCATCATGGGCAGGTTTGGATATTTACTCTTTATCTTGTCCAGAACTTTATATAATCCTCTTGTATATTCTATAAACAAATGGGATTGTTTATTTTTTAAATAAGAGGAATAAGCGTTCGTCATCATGCGGTTACAGTCCCATTTAAAAAAAGCCACACCAGACTGTGTCTGCATTATATCATCAACCACCTTAAATACAAAATCCTGAACTTTCGGATTACATAAATCCAAAACCAATTGTGAACGATACAGGCTCTTTTCGCGATTTGGAAGGGTTAAAACCCAATCCGGGTGTTTTTCATACAATTCACTTTTCTCATTAATCATTTCGGGTTCAATCCAGATACCGAATTTTACATTGGTTTCCCTGGCCTTTTCCATCAAAAAACCAATACCGTCCGGTAATTTCGTTTTCGTGGCCTGCCAGTCTCCCAAACCAGATACAGAACCGCTTCTTGGATATTTATTACCAAACCAGCCATCGTCGAGCAAAAACATATCGACACCTAATGTTTTGGCATCATCAAACATATTACTCAGCTTAGTCTGATCAAAATCAAAAAAAGTAGTTTCCCAGTTATTTAATAAAGTCAGCCGTGGTTTTTCACCATCTTTAAGCCCGTATTTTCGTGCCCAGGTATGTAAGTTCCTGCTTGCCTGCCCTTTTCCATGATTCGAAAATGTATAAATAAAAGAGGGTGTTTTGAATACTTTTCCGGGTTCCAGACTGTACTCTGATGCAAATTCATTGATTCCCGAAATAATTCTCAGTTCATTGTTGTTGTCTACATCAAATGTGAATTTAAAATTGCCTGACCACGCTATTGTGCCAGCAATGACTTCACCTGTGTTTTCATTTGATTTTGAATTTAACGAAAGAAAAAAACTCGGTGCGGCAAACATGTTGGTACGAACCCCTAATTTTGAATCTATAACCCTGCTTCCCGGGTTAAGCTGGCTTTCTTCCATTCTCATTTCCTCAACTACATCACTGTAATATTGTGTTAGCCAATATCTGTCGGCATCTAAATGTAAGGCCGATGAAGCATAATTATAAAGTATTACAGGCTTTTTTTCCTGATGCTGAATTTCTGTCCACAGCTCAATTACATTTTCTTTATAGAATGTTTTATAGTAAAGATTTACATAAAAAGGATATTGAGGATCTTTGAGTTTAATGATTGTTTCTGTTGAATTAGCATCAATTTTTCTCACGATATGATTTTGATATTCTAATTCCAGAGAAGGGTTCCCATCATTATGCGTAGTTCGAATTGCAGACGTAAATAAATTATCCGTACCAAAAGCCGGATAAGCATTATGACGTAAATCAATCAATGGATTTCCGTCGTTGACTATAAACTTTTTGGTGTTTTCTTTGGACACTAATTCATATTCAAAACTGTTATTCAGCTTTGTACCCAAATAAGTCTGATATAACTTTTGATTTTTACCTACTTTTAAAACTAAGGCCGAATTTTCGGTTTCAATCTGAATTACCGGTTTTTCCTGTGCCTGAACAAAAGAATACAAAAGGCTTAATAATAAAAGTAATAATTGCTTCATTTTACGTCTTTATTATTGGTGTTAAAAATTAATACCCAAAAGGATTGTCAACACTAAACATAGGTTCAGTAAACCATTTTGCTCCATTTTCAGTCATATAAAAATGGTCTTCATGCCTGATTCCAAATTTTCCCGGAATGCAAATCATTGGTTCGTTACTCACCACCATTCCTTCCAGCAGTTTTATTTCGCTTCCGCGGACTAAATACGGGTATTCATGAATATCAAGTCCGGTTCCGTGTCCCACTCTGTGCGGTAATCCCGGTAAATTATAATCAGGGCTTAATCCGGCTTCTGCCAATGTTTTTCGGGCTGCATCATCTACTGATCCGCAGGAAGCACCAATCTTTGCAGCTTCAAAAGCAGCAAGCTGAGTCTTCTTTTCTAAATTCCAAATAGTTCTGTATTCATCAGAAGCTTCTCCATAAACATACGATCTGGTAATATCAGAAAGATATCCTTCTAACCTGCAGCCTGTATCTACAATAACTGCTTCATTTTCTTTTAAAGGCTGCGGGACCGAAACACCGTGAGGATACTGTGTATCATCTCCAAATAAAACAATACAGAAGTAAGAACCGGAAGAAATTCCTGCTTTGATATGGGCTTTATTTATAAAATCTGTGACTTCACCCACTGTAATTCCGGGTCTTAATATTCTCGCAGCAGCTCTTTGAACCTCCATCGTAATATCTTTTGCTTTCTGTATAATCGCGATTTCATTTTTAGATTTCTGCATTCTACAAGCCGACGTAATATTTTGTGCCGTTATAAAATCATAACTGCTATTTGCTTTTGAAACTCCATCAACCAAAAAATAAGGGGCTGATTCATCAATTGCAATTAAACCCGTTAAAATATTTTTTGTATTCAATAAGTTTCCAAACAAAACATACGGAGATTCATGTTCTTCCCAACAGTTAATAGAAGAGTTAACTTTTTTGTATTTTTTAAAAGTGCCTTCTTCAAATTTTGGTACGATATATTCTAAAGAGCCGTCATCAAAAAGCAAAGCTCCCACCATTCTTTCAGAAGCACTCCAAAGCGTTCCTGTAAAATAATACAAATTGGTTCCTGCATTTAGATATAGTACTTTAACAGAATGGTCTTTCATTAGCTGTACGGCTTTTTTGATACGCCCTAAATATTCTTCCAGCAGAATAGGCTGAACATCATAGGTTCTGTTTTCTATTTTTTCTAATTCAGCTGCGGCATTTGAGCCTCCTGCACCTATTGTCATTTTTTTTAAATTAAATTAAATCTTATGGTTATTTATTTCTCTTTTGGTTTAGTTTCTTTCATCAGTTTTTGCAGATCTTCCTGAGTAAGTGCATAGTCATACATTTGTACTGATGCAATATATCCGGAAAAATATTCTCCCGCATCTGATGCTCCTATTATAATTTTTGCCTTATCTATGGCAGATGATAATAGCATATTTTGTGAATTATCTAAAATACCATCCACATATACTTTTTCTACAACACCATCGAAAGTTAAAACAATGTGATGCCATTTACCGGCTTCGGGTACTTTTTTATATCTCATATCAAAATGACCGTCTAAATGTACGCCAGCACCATAATTTCCGCTGTTATATGCCAATGCATTATAGGAATTTGCCAAACCCAATGCCTGCCTGTCACACCAGGAAACTAAAATTTCTCCTTCGTTTGCTATCTCGGGATTTTTAACCCAGACTGCGGCGGTATACGAGCCATTCCATGCCAGACTTTTAGGAACTGGTTTATTTAGCGTCAAAGCTCCTTTTTTAAAATTAAAAGCTTTAATTCCGTTTAATTCTTCTAAAGAAATATCCCCGCTTTTTTCAAAAATGCCGCCTATAGATCCTTTATTTAAAAAAGAAGCTGAACTAAGGTTACTAAAACTTTTGGCATTTAGATCAACAATCATTTTTTTACTGCTTTTTTCCGCCGGAACTTTAACTGATGGTTGATTTTTTAAATGAAGAGGAATATCAAATAAGGAACTGTACACTTTTATATTCCAGACTGTGGGATAAAGTCCCATTTTTTCTGTCGCTAAAACAGTTAGTTTTATATAACGGGCAGTTACATCATTATCATCAATCATTGGGCTTCCCGCCGTTTTATTTCTGGATTTATCAGCATACATATTCCAGTTCTTTTCGTTTAGAGAATATTCCAGTTTATACTGGTAATAATAACTCGCAAATTCAAACTGAGTCATTATTCTTTTTATTTTTTTCTCAGAACCTAAATCAACTATTAAATACTGAGGTGTGGTATTATCAGCCGCTTTCCACATTGTGGCATTATTATCATCTGTGGCAAAAGATGGTTTATATTCATAATTATACTGAGTTGATTTTAAATGATAAAAGGAAGAAGCGGTTGTTTTTGCCTTAAAAGCAATATTTTCAGGTACTTCAGATTGTATTAATTTTTCAATTCCTTGGTTTGCAGGGATAACTTTTTGGATTGTCGAATCATTTTCAAAAATCATTTTATCGATACAAACCTGCCTTGCAAGTCCGCCTCTTGTCATGGGATAATCATGTTTATGATAGACGATGTAGTAATCGTCTTTTTCCTGTAAAACAGAATGATGTCCGGGACCATGAACACTTTGATCTTCATTGGTACTCAAAATAGGATTGTTTTTCCCCGGAGTAAAAGGCCCGTAAGGCGAATTAGAATAGGAATAGCGAACATTGTAGGTTTCATCATGACAGGAAGCTCCTGAATACATTAAAATGTACTTGGATCCTTTTTTCATCATATAAGCTGCTTCAAATGGAGCCGGGGTTTGTTCTAATGGAATATTGACTGAATTTTTCATTTCACTCATTGTATTTTTGTCCAATTCTCCTACAGCATATCCACCATTATAATACACCCACGTTCCCCAATATCCATATATTTTGCCGTTTGCATCTTTAAAAAACTGTGCATCAAGTGATGGAAAACCTTCTCTGGGATATCCGTTTGAAATAACCGGAACATCGTTTTCACTCAATTTTGTCCATGGCCCAACCGGAGAATCTGATACATATCCGTAAATATTACAGCCTATTTCGCAATTCCCAAAATACAAATAATACTTACCGTTGTCTCCCTCTATTATATCGGGAGCCCAAAAATTAGTGATTGATTTTGCAGAAAAAGAAGGAATTTCCATGATATAATTATACCAGTTTTTCAGGTCTTTACTATACCAGACCGTAGGAGCTCCAGATGCCAGCATTTCGTTGTCTGTTGTGGCATAGATATAATAAATGTCTCCAAACTTTTTGATAGTGGGATCTGCAAACCAGCCCGGTAAAATGGGATTTCCAGCACCTGGACCGTTTACCTGAACATCATCCTGAGCCATGATGGTTCCCGTAAAAACAAGTATAATAAGACTATAAAATAGTTTCTTTTTCAGCATTGCATTGTATTATAAATTAAACTGAGTAAAATATTTTTATAAAAAATAAATGCCATCCTGAGCGAAGTCGAAGGCTTTTAAACGAAAAGGGCTTCGACTTCGCTCAGCCTGACAAAATTGGACTTCGCTCAGCCCGGAAAAATTCAACTTTGCTTGACCTGACAATGGTTTTTGAATTACCCAAAACAGATTTATATTAATATTTCCAAACCAATACATCAGCAGTTTTTATTGCTGTGTTTCCAATAATAATTTTGGCGCTTTTTGGTAAATTAATTTGATAGATTTTATCCGAATAATTAACTGCTATACCAAATCCGTCGCGATACTCCACCATAACTCCTTCAGGATAATTTTCTATAGGCATATTTTGTTTCTGGTATAACTTTCTTATGACTTGTTTTTCAAGTTCACCATTTTTAGAATCTACACCAACGTAGGTTACGGTTCCTTTACCTAAATTACGTGAAATAATGGCTGGCGTTCCCGAGTAAAAATCTCCGTCATAGGTTCCCCAGATTTCTGTTTCTTTATTTGGTTTTAGTAAATCGCCCCAGCTTGTCCATTTAAATTCCTGATTATCAAATTTTATTATACCCGGAGACTGCGGCATTAACAAATCATACGATTCTATTTGAGAACCTATTAAATTCCACATAGGTTCATAGAACTTAGCTTCCCAAAGATGACCCTGACGGTTTTGAATTCCGGATCGGCAGCTCATTATTAAATTTCCTCCATTTTTGGCATACAGATTTAGTTTATCGATCATTTTTTGATCAATCATCTGATAAGCCGGTACTATTAAAAAAGGATAATTCGAGAAATCAGCCGTATCGCGAACAAAGTCAACCGGTGCGCCAATAGATTTCGCAGCTTTGTAATATTTTAAGAAATGCCCAATTGTATTCCACTCTTTTGTCTGTTTGTTTAATTCAATCGCCATCACATTATCGGCATTGAACAAAATTCCGGTTTTACGTTTTAAATAGTAATCCGGCAATGCAGGTTTAGCATCATACTTCTTTCGCAGTGTATCAATTTCTTTTATAAACTGATTAAATTCTTTACCGCCAGCGGTTGGTGTAACACCATCTGTACCTACAATACCATAATGAAACTGCTCATATCCATACAAAGGCGCACGAAAACGATAGGTGCAGGTAAATTTACTGCCGCCGGCAAAAACATGCCATAACCACATACGGATGCTTCCGGGCAGTGGCTGCGGATTGATGCTTCCCCAGTTTACTTGTCCCGGCTGTAATTCCATACAGCCATACATACCTTTTAAGGGACGAAAAAAATCATTAGACATGCCAATACTGGCATAATCGCCTAAGCGATACCCATTTGGCCCTATTCCCAGACTTCCGCCGTAAACCAAATAACGGGTATAACAGTCAAAGTCTAATTCTTTACTCATTCCAACGAAACTTTCGTCGTAGTTAGATCTGTAATTAGAAGTGATCCATTGATTTTTATCTGCATACTTTCGTATTGTAACTGCCTGGCTGTCCAGAAAAGTTGCAGTTTCCTCATCTGCAAATCGATAATGGTCTAACTGCGAATGTAAATTCATTCCCCATTCTTTGTGCAACGGAATATTAATCTGATCGAAACTGCTGTAAGTTCCACTCCAGAAATTGTTTCCCCAAGCCTGATTCAGGGCATCAATAGTTGTATACTTTTCCTTTAGCCAGTTACGATAGCGCTGCTGCGCATCTGCTCCGTAATCCAGAAAACGCGTAGGTTCATTGTCAACCTGCCATCCAATAATGTTTTTATTACTGCCATATCTTTTTGCCAGTTCTTCAATCATTTTCAGCGAATAGCTTCGATAATAATTACTTGAAAATGAAGCGTGCTGTCTCGAACCATGATCTGTTTTGGTGCCGTCTTCATAAGTGGCGAGTACATCAGGGTGCTGGCGGACCAGCCATACCGGAGGTGTAGCGGTTGAGGTGCACATAATTATTTTTAAATTATATTTTGCAGCAATTCCTACCGCTTTATCCAGCCATTTAAAATCATAAACACCTTCCTGCGGTTCTAACTGCGCCCATGCAAATTCGCCAAAGTGAGTAAATTCAAAACCCATTTCGGCAATTTTTTTCAAATCGCGATCCCACTGACTCTGATCCCAATGTTCGGGGTAATAATATACGCCAACTGTAGTTAAATCTTTTTTTGGAAAAAAATTTTCAAAATTCTGCGCACCGGAATTTAAACCCGTAAGTAATCCGAATAAAGTAAATACTATTTTTTTGAAAAGGTGTTTTATTGATTTCCGCTTCATTTCATACTTATAATTTAATTTGTACAGGTTTATTTTTTAAAGGAATTTTATAAGCTCCCCTAACTTTTTCATAAGGCAATTTTACATCTTTATCTATTCTTAAATAAGCATTAGGCGTATAATTATCTTTACTGTTCAATGTTATTGTAACAGCACCTGTTTTAGTATTGTAAGTTACTTTTTTAAATGTTCCCGCATCTAGTGTCAATCCTGTTTTTATTGGTGAAATGAATACTTTAGATTTTGCAGCAGTTGTAATTTCTACCTCAATCTCATCTCCTTTTTCTTTTAAATTTCCTCCAAAAGCCAGCCAGCCATACTCTTTTTCATTGGTAATAAAAGCAGCGGTATTTACGGCATATCCAAAAAAACCGGAACCATAATCCCCAGATAAATAATCAATCTGCAGTGTTTCAGGATAAGAATGAAAAGCAGCCGGTCCAAAACCATCCTGTGTAATATTTGAAATTCCGCCTAATAATCCGCCGTACCCTACTTTTAGTAAATGAAAATCATCCGGCGTTTTTTTATACTGTTCCAAAACCGGAATGGCATTTAGTGCTGAACCATAATGATGGATCTGACGTTCTACTCTCGATAATTTCCCTCCGTAAAGAAAGTCCCAATACCTGCGGGCATTTCCATTATAAGCCCAATGCGGCATTGTAGGCATATAGGCCAAAATAGCATCAAGGGTTACTTTTGCTTTATCTGTATATCCAAAATAATCAGACCACATATATACTTCTTCCTGACCTGTAGAATCCCACGGCATTTCGCTGCCAAAAGGATAATTCAATGTTCTCCAGTGATCTGCCCTGGCTTTCATTTTGGCTTCCAGATTAGCTGCCATTTCGGTATATCCTTCAGTTTTTAAATCTTTTAAAATCAATAAAAATACTGTTCCTTCCATTTGTCCAAACTGCGCATAATACGGTGCTAAAGTTGTCATGGCAATACTGGTTTCATAAGCATTTTTTAAATACCAGTCCCAGGTATGATTCGTAACTAAACCATCATGATATCTGGCCAGACGATACATAGTCCAGTGCGCAGCGGCAACATGCGGATAGTTATAAGATCTTCCCGGATCATCTGCGCCTTTTTTGTCCCAGGCTGCCCAGGTTTTATAGTTTACCTCTTTGCTGTAAGTACCTTCCGGCATTAAAGCCGGCTCATAATAAAACACACTTTTTTTAACTCCGTATTTAAGTGTATCGGCAGTATTATACTGAATTCCGCCCCATAAAGTCTTATCAACAAACTGCTCTAATTTTGCTATTTCTTCTCTATTTGGATCAATCAATTGTTTCATGACAGCGCCAAGCCAGCCGCCTGCCCCGCCCTCATCACTTAAACCTGCAATCCAGACACGGCTGTCCTGACTAACCTGTTTTTTGGTTTCATAATCATACGAGATTACCGAAGGATTACGGTGAAAAGGATCATTTTTTTCATCAAACCATTGGGCTGTTGTCAAAAAATGTCCGAAATCTGCAATGGTGTTCGTTTCAGATTTTATTACTTTATAGTTAATTGTCTGTTCTAATCCGTCTTCATAGGTTACGGTTAATCTGGCTCTTCCCCATTTTTTTCCCTGCACTTCATATTGAAAATAACCATTTTTATCTTTTGATTTCTGTGTTATTGTCAAAGCTCCTTCTGGCTCAATTTTTAAGGATTTGACTGCTTTTTTATATTTTAGAAAAAGCTGTCCGTTTACATCCAGAGGCAAAACATAACCCGGAACTCCAACAGCAGCCGGACGTTCGTTCTGAATTAAACCAGCCTGAATATTCTCAATCTGATTAACCAATACAAGCTTTAGGGAGAAGTTTTTAACCTCTCCCACCTGAAGCAGTACTGAAGTTGGCGAATTCCATTGTTCTGCTTTTTTCCATTCCTGCTCAGCATAGGCTTTGGAAACAGGCATCCATTCGTGAAAACCTTCAAAAACAATGCTTCTTGGTGTTTCATCATCTAGTAATGGCCGATACGCTTCAAAAGGCATATTCATCTCAGGAAGTACTAACAAAGCCGGACCGTGGCCGCTCAATCGTTTTACTTCCAGATAGCCTGCATCTTTACCAATATAAGGATCAAAAAATACATTATGAAGATGGGTTTCATCGAGTGTTTTTCCTTCCAGAATGTTATTAAAAATCATAGGAACTCCTAAAGCCCCAATTTCTACCGCTGCATTAGATTTGTTTGTGATTTCAAAACGCACTACCAAATTCCCCTCTTTTTCTTCATAGAAACGTTTTATCGTAACCGGAATGTCAGCCGGAAGTGTATTAGAAAGATCTGCCGCCGCCAAAGTATTTCCTGAAACGCTTAAAGCGGTAACAGCTGCACGTTTAGCTGCTGTTGAATAACTTTTCCAGGATGCGTCGACAGCTTTAATTCGCAGGTTAATATCGCCTAACTGATACAAACCGTCTTTATCACGAATTGCCAGTCGGTCTCCCGGTGTAAAATCAAAAGTTTTATCTGAAACAGGAGACAAAGACGCCACCGTTTGGGATGACTTCAATAATTTGATTTCAAAAGATTTTGTGCTTAAAGTCGTAAAACCTTTATCAATTTCAAGCGTTGATTTTTTTGCTTTAATCTTGTCCCAATATTCCTGCGCCTGTAAATTGGAAACTACAGAACAGCAGATCATCAAAGCCAGTATTTTTATTCTTTTCATATCTTTTATTATTTTTAAGAGCAAAACAGGTCGTGTCCGGCTTCTTTGTTATACTTCTTTAAAAGAGACTTTCAATTATTTAAAATCAGTCGAAAATTTCCAGTTTGTTTTATAGTCCTCAGAAACAGATAAATCTTCTAAGAGGATTCGGAGCATTTCTACGGGCATTATATTTTCCTTTAAAACACGGTCATGAAACTGTTTTTCTGTCCATCCTTTTGCCAGCAGTTCATTTCTTAAGGCATAAAACTGTAATCCGCCTGTCATATACGCTGTCTGATATAACGGTGCGTCTCCGCTCGCAAAAGAACGTCTTACTTCTGCTTCTGCATTTGCTCTTTCGTGGCCCACTTCATTTACTAATAAATCAATACATTGCTGCGGCGTCATTTCTCCCAAATGATATTTCAATGAAAAAATAATTCGTGTACAGCGGTGGATTCTCCAAAATAACATTCCGAGTTTTTGCTCTGGTGTCTGCGGAAATTGTTTGTTCCAAAGTATGATTTCCCAATACAAAGCCCAGCCTTCCATCCAGAATGGTGTATCAAAAGGCTGGCGGTACGACTTGTAACGGCTGTTCATGAAAAACTGTAGGTTATGTCCCGGAAGCAGCTCATGCTGAACGGTTGCGAATGAAAAATTTGGGTTGTTCCCCCGCATACTCATCAACTTATCCTTCTGGTCCATATCTTCTGTTGGATACGAAATGCTAATTTCCCAGCCTCCGGTAAAAAACGGGTTTATCTTTTGACGTTCTGGTGTCATCATAATCATCTGCCAGGTTTCTTTTGTCAAATCCGGCAGGGTAATTAAATCCCGGTCTTCTATAAATTTTACTGACTGATTGTACAAATTCGTAATTGCCTGCGGCTGTTCACCAGCCTGAACGTAAGTATCTTTAACATGCTCGAGGGCTTTTTTCCAGTCATTTCCGTAGCCTAATTCCGTTGAGGCTTTAATCATTTCTTTTTTACACCATTCAAACTGATTTTGTGCAGCAGCGATCAATTCTTCTGGCGAATACGGAATATATTCGTAAGCCAGACTTTTTATTATGGCTTCTCTCCCTATTGGTTTTCCTATAATACCGCTTCCGTCGTCTTTTATACTTGTCTTAGAATAGTTTGTTCTTAAAAAGTCTTCGTAGTTTTTAAGTTTGACTGATAAGTTCTTATACGGTTTTTCCATCCACCAGGTAAAATCAGGATCATAGCTGTAATAAAACTCATAAGCTTCTTTTAATGATTTCTGAAATGCTGCTGCTGATTTTGCTGCTTTATCTGCGGCAAACCAATCTTTAAAAGGTTTGTTTTTCAGCAGTTCTGTTTTTTTATCTATGCTAACTCCGGCATCATCAAATGCTTTGGCAAGCTGCTTTGAAACCGGTCGTTTTCCTCTTCTTCTTTCCTGAATAAAAAGTGTGATATCATTTGTAAAATCTAATACAGGCTGTACTTCTTTATAGGCTTTAAACTCTATCTGCAGGAAATAGTTTTCTTTACTAATCAGGTTTTTAAGCAGCAGATAATCAACTTTGGCATCTTTAGACAGGCTTTTAAAATCAATCTCTCCCAGCTTTTTTGTCCAATCGTCATAAAATTTAGAAAAGCGTACATAATATTCTTCTGATTCGTTGTTAGAATAAAAATTCTGCAGTGCCGTTTTATCTGACTGATATGTATTGACTACATCTGTAAGCTCGCTGGAAAACAGAGGCGTTACCACAAATAAAAATAGAATAAAACTTAAAATTGATTTTTTCATGGTTTTGGTTTAATGATTCTGATTTTTTTTGGCTTTTGCCGCTAATTACACGAATTAAATTTGCAGAAATCGTGTGATTCGCGGCAAACTTATTTTACTTTTCTATTCACTATTTCAGTGACACGTCCAGATAAACAGAATGACGTCCGTAGGTTTCATAAAAAGGTTTAAAAAGAACGCCGTCTATAATAAACTGCAGTTTTTTAGGATCTCCACTTATCGATCTGCTAATATCTTTAGCCTCTAAGGTTACTTTACGCCAGTCTTTTCTCGGTTCTGGTTCTTGGGCTGCCAGCAATACCGGGCCGTAAAATAAACTCGCAATGTTTTGCTGATCCATAACCGGTTCCAGATGAAACTCAAATGGCATGCGCAGTTCTATAATATCTCCGTTTTTCCAGCTGCGGTTCAAAGTAAGGTAACTTCCCGGCTGTACTTTTACATTTTGTTCTTTGCCATTTATGGTTACAAAAAATCCTTTTGATGCCCAGTGCGGTACACGTACCTTAATATCGAATTTTCCATTTCCTTTAATCATTAATTTGGTATTATCTTCTTTTGGAAAAGCGGTTGTCTGTTCAATCGTTATATTTTTTTCTTTCCAGTTTAAAATTGAAGGCACATACAGATTTACATAAAGTGCTTTATTATCGGCACTTTTAAAATAAATCGAATTCTGAAATTTGGTATTACTTTCGATGGCTGTACCGTTGCAGCAGGTAAAACCTGTCATGTGCGGATTCCCAAATTGTTTTACTGAGCCGGGTCTTAACGGAACATGATAGGTATTTGCCGGACTATTCTCTGCTACAGAAGCCAGAATGTGGTTATAAAGACCACGTTCGTAATAATCCATCAGCTCGGCACGCTGTTCATACAGGAACAAATCTCCGGTTAATTTAAGCATATTGTAAGTTGCACAGGTTTCATTTTGACCGCCGGATGAAAAACCGTTTTCATAAATGGTCGCCGGCTGACTGATAAAACATTCTGCATTAGCGGGATTTCTGGCCCCTGCAACGCCGCCAATACTGTACATATAATCGTTTACTGCTTTATACCAAAAATTATCGGCTATGTGGTAATAATCAGCAGAATTAGAATCACGGTACATTTCAAGCGCTCCCATAATCTGCGGAATATGCTGATTGGCATGCAGTCCGCGGAAAGTATCAACGTTTTTAGCCAGTCCGTGTGAATGTTTTGCATCACCGTAAAACACTTTTATATTGTCAAACAATTGTGCTGCTTCAAGATAATGAGGATCTTTTGTAATTCTGTACAATCTTGCCATCGCTTCATTCATACCTCCAAATTCTCCGGCAATATAGCGGTTCCACATACTGATAAGGGTTTCTTCAGGCAGTTTTTTCATACGGACATAAACCCAGTCTCCCATTCCTTTAGCTGTTTTTAGCGCTTTTTCGTTACCGCTTACTTCGTAAACATCCATTAATCCGGCAAGAATTTTATGTAAAGTATAATACGGTGCCCAAATTTGAGTTTTCTGTCCTCCATAAGCTGCCCCGTTTTCCAGCATTATAAACTGATCCGGCGGATAGGCACTAATAAATCCTTTTCCCCAGTTCCAATAATCAGTGCGGATACCTTCGGCACTCAAATCAGAATCGTAGGCTGTTTTACCTGGCCCAAATGGCACAGCAGCTGGATCTGATATATATTTCCCGCCAGTTTCCTTTGGGCTGCCTGACATTTGCGATAATTGATACAATGTATTTACCATATAGTTCATCTTATCGGCAAAATTGGCCTGAAGTGCTTTATCATAACCTGTACCAGCATACGCCTGAGCAATTGCTGTGAGATAATGTCCTGTGGCATGCCCTCGTAATTTGGTTTCCTGAGTATCCCATACACCCAGCGGCTCTGCTCCTTTTGGCTGTTCCTGTCCAAAAGCATTACGGAACATATACAGAAAAGAATCAGGATCTGTCTGTGCCAGTGTGGTGAAGAACTTATCACGGTTTTCGATAAATTTTGTATGTTCTCCGTGGTTATTATTATTTAAAGAAACCTGATCCAGACTAAAAACTTCTAATTTACGCTCCGGGTTATTTGCTTTTTTCGCCTCTTTTACAACTACAACAGCTTTAGGCTTTAAATCTGTACCCGGAACACTTCCCGTTACGATGTATTTACCTGTTTTAAGCACCTGATTATTATCTGTAGGCGAAGGCCAAATTACACGAACTTCCGGGCCAGTAATCCCGTCACGATATATGCCTTTTATAAATGCAGGAAGTCTTGGCAGATTTCCCTGTGCTGTTTCTACTTCAATATCTGAAACACTGGTCAAGTATTGATTATACAATTGCGGAGTTGTTTTAGAAAATAACGGAAGATCTGCTTTCAGGTCTTCTTCTGCTTCCTCTTCCTGACCTGCGGTTAAAGCATTATTATAAATTCTGTTAACCTGTTTGTCACTTAATGCGATTCTGTAAATTCTAAAATCGTGTAATTTGGCATTGAGATAGCTATTTTCAGACGTTAATGATTTTCCTATGTAAAGTGTATTTTTACTGCCGGAATTTTTATCAAATAACTGCTCTAATTCCAGACTTACATTTTTTGTTTCACCTGCCAATACTCCGTTTACATAAGTACTCATTGTTTTAGACGGAATATTAACCACAACGGCTATATGATTCCATTTTCCTTCTTCCAGAGCTGCAGCCTGTGTATTATATTGTTCTGTACCTTTTGTGATTTCTGTATACAAACCTTCTTTATCTTTTATGCCTATTGGGGCGAGATATAAATGTGATTTGGCATCTCTTCCAAAATCGAAAAATCGCTGGTCTTTCTGTTTAGAACGCATAAAAATCCATCCTGTAATACTTAGAGATTCTTCACCAGACAGTGCTTCGCCCGGAATCGAAACAAAAGCCTGATTATCGGCCAGCAGATACAATACTCGTCCAAACTGTTCATCATTGACAAATTTAGCTTTAGAATCTTCTATTTTTCCATGCCAGTTGTTTCGTGACCAGTCTTTTACATCACCATCAAATAAATAGCGGGCAATTAGTCCAGTCTCACCAATTCCGTCTAAAATCTGATCACCGTTTTGTGCCTGTACAGCAGTTGTACACAATGCCCAAAAACTCAGCCATGTCCAAATAAGTACTTTATATCTTTTCATAATTCAATTTTTCTCCACGATTTAAAAATCTCTATACTATTCTTTTAATGTTTTTACTTGTAAATTTCTTCCCAGGCCGGAGGTACAACACCCAGCAGATATTTTACAAAATAGTCACGGCGTTTGCGTTCTCCATAATCACCTCCGGCAGAATGTCCCATTCCCGGAACGATTACAAGCTCAAAATTTTTATTGGCTTTTATTAAGGCATTGGCAAACTGCATAGTCGAAGCCGGATCTACATTATCATCTAATTCACCCAAAATGAGCATTAAGTTTCCTTTTAGCTGTGCTGCATTTGCCGTATTGGAGCAGGCTTCATATTCAGCACCTACGGGATATCCCATCCATTGTTCATTCCACCACATTTTATCCATTCGGTTATCGTGACAGCCGCAGGAAGCTACCGCAACATCATAAAAATCTGAATTAAAAACCAGAGCTGCTCCGGCATTTTGACCTCCGGCCGATGTTCCGTGAATTCCAACCTTATCAATATTCATATATGGATATTTAGCCGCGGCGGCTTTTATCCAGAGTTTTCTATCCGGGAAACCTCCGTCTTTTAAATTTTTCCAGCATACATCGTGGAAAGCTTTAGAGCGGTTTGAAGTTCCCATTCCGTCGATCTGAACCACAATAAATCCTAATTCTGCCAAAGAAGACATTGCCCAGTAATATGGTTGAAAATTCTTTGGAACAAAGGAATCCTGCGGTCCTGCATAAATGTATTCTATAACAGGATATTTTCTATTGGGGTCAAAAGTTGTCGGGCGTACAATTACTCCCCAAATATCTGTTTTGCCATCTCTGCCTTTTGCCGTAAAAACTTCCGGTGCTGTCCAGCCCGTTTGCTGCAGTTTAGAAATATCTGCCTCCTGCAGGGGCAGGATAGTTTTTTGAGTTTCTGTACTTTTTAAAACTGTAACCGGCGCAGCATCAACTCTTGAATACTGATCTATGTAATATTTATAATCCGGGGAAAAAGTAACTTTATGATTTCCATTTTCTGTAGTTAATCTTTTAAAGTTTTTCCCATTAAAATCAATTCGGCAGAAATGAAGTAAATAAGGATCCTGACTGCTGTCTAATCCGCTGGCGGTAAAATAGATTTGTTTTTTTTCTTCATCAATTTTAATTACTTCTCTTACAGGCCAGTTCCCTTTTGTTATCTGATTTTTTACTTTACCTGTAAGGGCATCGTATAAATACAAATGATTCCATCCGTCACGCTCTGAAGCCCAAATGATTTCTCCGCTTTTTTTGCTGTTATAACGGTATCTTTTTCCACTGTATTCTACAAAAGTAAGGCTCGTTTCTTCTATAAGAACTTTAACTTTTCCTGTTGAGGCATTTACTTCTAAAACACGGTATACCTGATGCCCTCTCTGATTGTATTCAAAAGTAAAAGCACTGCTGTCGTCTTTCCATTCTATTTCTGAAAGATCGTATTGCTGCTGAAATAAATCGGTTGAAACAGGAATTTGTGTTTTTGAAGCAATAACAAATACCTGCGGACTTTTAAAAGGAAGCTGATCTCCGGGTTTTAAATAATCTCTGGTTTGTAATTTAGGCTGAAACTGATCTGACGGACTTGATTCTACAAAATAGATTTTATGCTCTTCGCCGGGTCTGACTTTATAAGCCATTATTTTTTGACTGTCCGGCGACCACTGCATATAGGAAGAATAAAAAAAACCTTTTGAACCATCATAACTTAACTGGGTTTCTGCTTTTGTCTTTTTATTTTTTATATACAGATTATAATTTTTAATAAATGCAATGTATAAGGAATCCGGCGAACCTACAGGTTTATTGCCTAATTCATCAAAATTTCCGCCCCAATAATCATCTTTTTTTAATGATTTTTTATAGTCACCAACTTTTGTCAGTTCATAAGTATTTAAATTACAGGAAAGCTTAAGTGAATCTGCCGTAAAAGTTAATGTTGATGATGTTTTATCAAATTCCAGATTTTCGACTGGCAGTTCATTTACATTTACTTCTTTTCCTATACTCTTTGACAATGACTGAGCTAATTTAGTATGGTCAAAAGCGGGAGTTTGTTTCTGCTGTTTAACATCGGCCAAAAGAAATTCTTTCCCTTTCCCGATGTTATTACTATACCAGACATAGTCATTCCCAATCCAATGAAATTCATTAGGAGCATTAAATACTTTGTTCTTAAATAAAGAATCTACCGCATTTGCTCTTTTGTAGTCTTTCAGTGTACCCTGAGCCTGACTGATCAAACACCATCCAAGTGTTAAAAATACACTTATTTTTTTGCCAGTTGTCTTCATAATTTAAATATGAATAAAAATATATAATATTTATTGAGTTAGCTGGGTTAATATTAACATATACTAATATTATATTATCCCTGGAAATTATAATGTGAAGAATAATTTGTTATTAAATACTAATAACCGGACCGTACATCGTTTTTGACTGCATTTTTAGGGATAAATGAAAATTTTTGGATGCGTGAATCGTAGAGGACACATCACTTAGAGACGCACCTCACATTTATTGATATACCGGACGTTAGACGCACTGCTGTGCGTCTCTACATGGTACGTCACAATATATAATTATTAATTCGGGTCCTTCTCTTTAATAAAATAATAAATTGGAATTCCCATTAACATAATTAAAACGCCCCAGCCGCAGGTTGAGAATTTGGTGAACAATAACGAAACACAAACCGCTGATGCAATCAGGATATATAAAAAGGGTAAAAATGGATATCCAATTGCTTTATAAGGACGAACGGTATCCGGCTGTTTTTTTCGAAGAATGATAATTCCGAAAATCGTGAGGATGTAAAAAATAAGCACGATGATAATTACAAAGTCTAATAAATCACCGTATTTACCGGTGAAACATAATACAGAAGCCCATAAACATTGTGCCCAAAGTGCCCATGCCGGAACACTTTGATGGTTTAGTCTGGCTGCTTTTTTAAAAAACAAACCGTCATTTGCCATCGTATAATATACTCTGGCTCCCGCCATGATTAATCCGTTATTGCAGGCAAAGGTTGAAATCATAATCATAAGTGCAATAATGAGCGTTCCGATATTTCCAAAAATATACTGTGAAGCCACTACTGCTACTCTGTCTGATTTTGCTGCGGCGATTTCGCTTAACGGAATAACTGCTACATACATCAGGTTGGTTAATACATAAATGATTGTTACAATCAGGGTTCCTAAAAACATACTTAACCCTACATTACGTTTAGGATTCTTAATTTCTCCCGCAATAAAAGTTACTCCGGTCCAGGAATCACTGGAAAACAAGGTTCCAACCATTGCTGCTGAAATACCCGAAATTAAAGCTGTAGTTCCAATCGGCATCCACGACGCAGTTTCGAGATTAAAAGAATGCGGCGTCCAGGCATTATGCCAGTTGGCATTCCATACAGAAGCTTTGGCCGCTAATGTGAACCCAAAGATGATTAATCCTGAAATGGACAGAATCTTTATAATCGTTAGGATTGTCTGTAGAATTTTGCTGTTTTTTACACCGCGCGTATTTAAATAGGTTAGAAAAAAAATGGTAACGATCGAAACGATCTGGGCTACATTAAGTTTAAAATTTCCTATTTCATACAGTATATTTTCGTCACTTACTGCAGGAATAATGTA
Organism: Flavobacterium soyae; assembly: GCF_021245985.1. Classification (GTDB taxonomy): domain Bacteria; phylum Bacteroidota; class Bacteroidia; order Flavobacteriales; family Flavobacteriaceae; genus Flavobacterium; species Flavobacterium soyae. The sequence continues at coordinate 431,997 of NZ_JAJQXA010000002.1, forward strand.
GGCTGTAAATTTTGAAAAAGCCACACCAACAGCAGCAATGGTTCCGGTTTGAATGACTGCAAAAAAACTCCAGCCATACAGGAATGCTATTAATTTATTATAGGCTTCTTTTAAGTATACATACTGACCGCCTGCATTAGGAAACATGGCACTTAATTCGCCATAACTTACAGCAGCGATCATGGTAATAATTCCGGAAATGAGCCATATTAAAATAAGCCATCCCGTAGATCCTACCTGTCTGGCGATATCGGCACTGACAATAAATATTCCCGACCCAATCATGGAACCTACCACAAGCATGGTTCCGTCGAGAAGTCCTAATTCTTTTTTAAATTCTTCATGGTTCTGGTCTTTCATTTTTTGGTTTGTTTGGTTGTTTTTTGGTTGATTTTGATCAGGATTACAAAAGAATAATTGAAATTCGAAATAGGTTTTATATCTTGAATTTAGTTGTGAGTTTGGTTATTATTTCATTTGTAATCAATAGTTTTAAGACTGAAAATTTTGGCAGACAATAAATTTAATTCGTGTAAATTCGTGTAATTCGCGGCAGCTTAATTTGACAGCAAAAAAAATCAGCTTCTTGATAAAAATGAAGCTGATTTTGTTAGAGCTGAAACATCTGCGTATTTACAGAAGCTGGTTTCTCAGCAATAATCTCTGATACTATTTTTCCTGTTGCCGGAGCCAGGCTTAATCCCATCATGGCGTGACCTGTTACTACTGTCAGGTTTTTAAGTTTTTTATCTCTGGCTATTATCGGCATTCCTGACGGTGTGCAAGGTCTGAATCCAAACCAGGTATCTTCTTCTTTTGGCATTTCAATTTTTAACTCCGGATAGAAGTCATTAATTGAATTTACAATTCCCTGCAGTCTGTTCTGATTAATTTTGATGTCGTTGGTATGGGTAATTTCCATTGTTCCTCCAAAACGAATATCGGTATTCATAGGGGTTACAGCTACTTTTCCTTCGCATAAAATAGACGGAATCGTCGGTTTATGTTCCTGATCTTTTAAGGTAAAACTATATCCTTTTCCCGGCAGGATCGAGATATTTATATTAAGTTTTCTGGCAATATACGGACTCCACGATCCGGCAGCCAAAACAACCTCATCTGTAGTAAAAGTGCCTTTATCTGTTATAATTTCAGCGACTTTGTTATTCTTTAAAACAAAATCGTTAACGGACGTATTCTGTTCAATTTTTACATTCATCCTGTTTAATTCATCTTTTATAAACTGCATGAATTTCTGCGGATAAATATGGGCATCGCTTTTATAATGAACCCCTCCTATTACATCTGTTACAGTTCCTTTTTCCAGCTGGGAAACTTCTGCTTTAGAAAGAAAATCAACCTGAAGCCCTAATCTTTCAGCTAGTATCCCTTCATGTTCAATTTCTATACCTGTTTTATCAGTTTTAAACAACATTAAAAGCCCTTTTTCTTCATAAAAAAAAGAGCTGTTCTGCCTGGCAAAATCCTGATATAGTTCTTTGCTCAAAAGCGACAAATCCCGAAGTGCGGGCATTGCTTTTTCGACATGTTTATAATTGGCATGTTTATAAAACTGAAGTCCCCATTTCATTAAATCTAAATTTAAGCGGGGTTTAACATAAAACGGACTATGACTATCAAACATCCATTTTATGCCTTGGGCAATCATTCCGGGTTGTGCCAGCGGAATTATATGAGAAGGGACAATCATTCCGGCGTTACCATATGAACAGCCGTCATTCATATCTGATTTATCAAAAACTACTACTTCATATCCTTCTTTGGCTAAATAATAAGCTGAACACAATCCTATTATACCTCCGCCTATTATACTTACTTTTTTCATTAATATTATAAATTTAAAAATTCATTGGTCCAGGATTTTTGTAAACCAATGAATTTTTGATCGTACTCTTTTTTCTAAATTACCTGAAATCCAAAAGCATAGGGATCATCATCTTCATCAATGATGATGTTGTTATAACCGTACACTTTTGCCCAGCCCTGAATGCTTGGTACAATGGCTTTGATATCGCCTATTGAAGTTTCTTCTTCTACTTTGCCAATAAATTTGCTTCCTATAAAGCTTTCATGGATATATTGTTCTCCTTTTTTTAGTTTTCCTTTTGCATGCAGCTGCGCTATTCTTGCCGAAGTTCCGGTTCCGCATGGTGAACGGTCAATTGCTTTATCTCCGTAAAAAACGGCATTTCGCCCTGATGAAGCGGGATCAATTGGATCACCCGTCCATAACATATGGCTTACATCACGAATCGTATCATTTTCGGGATGAATGAAGAGATTGGGATATTTCTTATTGATGCTTTTGCGGACTTCCTGACTGTACTGCACAATTTTTCCTGCTGTAAAATCCTGAATGCCTGAAAAATGCTGCTGCGGATCGACAATCGCATAATAATTCCCGCCATACGCTACATCAAACACTATTTCGCCTAATTCAGGACAGTCAACCGTCAGGCCTTCGGCAGCCAGATATGATTTTACGTTGGTTAAACGTACCCAGTCGACTTTTTTCCCGGTCTGCTGATATTCTATCTGCACTAAACCTGCCGGGGCTTCCATTTTTATTTTTCCGGGAATTTTTGGTACTATCAATCCTTCTTCTATAGCAATGGTTATGGTTCCAATGGTTCCGTGGCCGCACATAGGGAGACAGCCTGATGTTTCGATAAACAGGATTCCGAAATCATTTTCAGGATTGCTTGGCGGGTATAAAATGCTGCCGCTCATCATGTCATGACCTCTGGGTTCAAACATAAGTCCTTTTCGAATCCAGTCGTATTCTTTTAAAAAGTGCTGGCGTTTTTCACTCATATTGTTTCCAACGAGGTTTGGACCGCCTCCGGCTACTACTCTTACAGGATTTCCGCAGGTATGTGCATCAACGCAAAAAAATGTTTTTTTTGGCATAAACTAAATAGGATTCTGGGTTAATATATCGTTTACTGTTCTGTTAATACGTAACGGATTTTTATCCTGCAGTGCCTCCGGCAGCAATTGATCCGGCCAGTCCTGAAATGTTACGGGACGCACCCATCTTTTTACTGCTGTTAATCCTACTGATGTAAATTTGCTGTCTGAACTGGCAGGAAACGGACCTCCGTGTGTCATTCCTGAGCAGACCTCAACCCCTGTCGGGACATTATTAAATATTAAACGCCCTACTTTATTTTTAAGATTTTCGATTACTTCTTTAAAATCTTCCCATTCCTGTAAGTCTGAGTTTAAAACGGTTCCTGTAAGCTGACCTTCCAGATCCTGAATAATTTCGTTGAGCTGTTTTATATCCCTGCATTTAACCAAAACTGAAAATGGACCAAAAACTTCCTTATGGAATGTTTTGTTTTTTAAAAAAGTATCTCCATCTACAGCTATAATATTTTGTACGGCATAATTTGGTTTTACCTCTTTTTGTAAAGTGGTCTGCTGTGTATATCCTTCTTGTTCAAGAACTTCTGATTTAAGATTTTCATATTGGTTTTTGATTGCCGGATGAAGCATACACGATGGCTCTAACAAATCTGTCTCTCTTGCTAAAATAGAGAAAAAATGGTTTAATTCCTCACTGTCGATCCCTAAAATAAGCCCCGGATTGGTACAAAATTGTCCTGTACCTGCAGTAATGGATGCTGCATAATTTTTTGCCCATTTTTCACTGTCTGTTTTTAAGGCTGAAGGTAAGGCCAAAACAGGGTTTATACTTCCCATCTCGGCGTAAACCGGAATTGGTAATGGTCTGCCGGCTGCAATTTTACAAAGTGCCGTTCCTCCTTTTATACTTCCTGTAAAACCAACTGCTTTTACAGACGGATGTTCTACTAAGGTTTTTCCAACTTCGATTCCGCTGCTGTTAAGGTTTGAAAAAACGCCATTTGGCATTCCGGTTCGTTTAGCGGCTTTTATAATGGCAGAAGCTACTAATTCACCTGTTCCGGCATGAAGCGGATGTGATTTTACAATTACAGGGCAGCCAGCTGCTAATGCACTTGCTGTATCACCTCCGGCGGTAGAAAAAGCGAGCGGAAAATTACTGGCTCCAAATACAACGACAGGTCCTATTGGAATCTGCAATCGGCGGATGTCTGGTTTTCCTTCAGTTTTGTTGATAATGGCTTCGACCCAGGAACCTTCCCGAAGCATTGCTGCAAAAGCTTTTAACTGTCCTGTTGTTCTGGCACGTTCTCCATTTGCCCTGCCAGCCGGAAGCCCTGATTCCTGAATATAGGTTGTTAACAGTTCTTCGCCTAATGCTTCTATTTCTTCGGCAATAGCATCTAGAAAATCAGCTTTTTCAGCGTCTGCTGTTTTACTGTAAGTTTTGAATGCTTCTTCGGCTAAAAGTACGGCCTGATTTATTTCGTCTTCTGCAGCTTCATAAAAAACGGTTTCATTTTCTATATTGAGCTCCGGATTTATGGTTTTAAATGTCTTTTTGCCTTTTGCGGAAAGCACGTCTCCAATATAGTTTTTTCCTGTAGTCATCGCTTTCTTTTCAAGTTTACTTAAATAGTTTTGTATTCTGGTAAAACGGGTCTGTTTTTCATTGCAAGATCAATAATAGACAAAACACGTTCTCTTTCAGTTCCCTGTAAAGGAAGTCTTGGTGCTCTTACATTTTCTGTCCCCAGTCCGGTTGCTACTTCTGCAAGTTTTATGTTTTGTACCAATTGCGGGGAAATGTCCAGTTCTAATAATGGCATAAACCATCTGTAAATGTCTACGGCTTCATTCACTCTGCCGGCTTTTACTAATTTGTAAATGGCTACAGTTTCTGCCGGATAGGCTACTACTAAACCTGCTACCCATCCATCGGCTCCAGTTACTAAACTTTCGAGGGCTAATGTATCAACGCCGCAAAGCACTTTTAAGCGGTTTCCAAAACGGTTTCTTATTCTTACCACATTGCTGATATCACGAGTAGATTCTTTTACAGCCTGAATATTTTCGAGTTTTAAAAGTTCTTCAAACATATCCAGCGTTACCTCTATTTTGTAATCAACCGGATTATTGTAAATCATAATAGGTAATGAAGTACTTTTTGCAATCTCTTTAAAATACACTACTGTCTCGTGATCTGTTGCTTTATAGCGCATTGGCGGCAGTAACATTAAACCATTTACACCCAATTCTTCAGCTCGTTTTGCTAAAGTTACTGCTTCGCTTGTTGTCTGCTCTGCAATATTTACGATAACCGGAATTTTTCCCTCCGCTATTCTTAAAGTGGTATTTATTAAAACTTCTTTTTCTTCCTTAGTTAAGGTACTGGCTTCACCAAGGGTTCCGCCTAATATAATTCCATTAACTCCGGCATCAATCTGCGCTTTAATATTTTTCTCGAACATTACGAGGTCCAGTTGACCTTCTGCTGTAAACTTAGTCGTTACAGCTGGCATTACGCCTTCCCAGTTTATCTTCATATCTTAATTTTTATCAAAAATAAAACTTAAACAAAAAGGCGTCTTTGTCATTATTAACCTATATCAGGACTATATTACCACATCTATTGTATAATCTGATTTTTTTGATAATATTTACATATCCAAAAAACAAACCTTGAAAATCTTACCCTTTAAAATACCAAAAACCGAGAGAGAAGCTCTTATCTATCAGGAAGATATTGAGCGCGTTTTTTACGATCAGCTGCATCAGCATGAAGAAATTCAGATCAGCTATATTGTAAAAGGTTCCGGTACACTGATCGTTGGGGATTCTATTAATGATTATAAGGAGGGGGATATATTGGTAATTGGTGAAAATCTGCCTCATGTTTTTAGAAGTAATGTTGAAGCAAGCCCGGAGTCTATAATGCTGACTTTATTTTTTACGAAAACTTCTTTTGGAAAAGATTTTTTCAGCCTGAATGATATGAGCAGTGTCGAGGATTTTTTTAAGGAATCAGAGTATGGGGTGAAAATCCTGTCGAATCAAAAGAAAATTACACATCATTTTGCCAAGCTAAAAAAGCAGAATAAAATACAGCGCATTGCTTCTTTCCTAAAAATTATAAACATTATTATTTCTTCAGAGAAAACACCTCTTTCTTCTTTTGTTTACAGGAAAAAATATACTGATGATGAAGGAAGACGAATGAGTGCTGTTTTTGAATATGCGGTTGAGTTTTACCATCAGAATATTACTCTGGAAGAAGTTGCGGATAAAGCAAATATGAGTAAAAATGCTTTTTGCCGTTATTTTAAAAAGCGTACCAATAAAACGTTTTTTCAGTTTTTGATTGAAATCAGAATTGAAAATGCTTGTAAACTGCTGCACAATAAAAAGGACCTCTCTATTTCGTCTATATCTGAACTCTGCGGATTTCAGGATATAGCTAATTTCAACAGAAAATTTAAGGAGTTAAAAGGTATATCGCCATCTCATTATCGTGCGCAGTTTTAATTTATTGATCTATTTTTTTTTCACGCAGATTTAGAATTTTTTATTGAATTGCCTCCTGCTTTAGCTGGAGGTACCTATGATTGTATTTAAAAAAGGCTTTAGCAAAAAAAAGTTTTGGCTAAAGCCTTTCTAGTTGACCTTATTTTTCCTCCAGCTAAAGCAGGAGGCAATTAAAAAAACTTTGTGTCCCTCCAGCTAAAGCAGGAGGTAATTAAAAAAACTTTGCGTCTTTACGAGATTAAAAATTTTCAAAAACAGCTAAATACTGCATTTTAATTTCTCTGTTTGCTATTTTATCTGTTGTTTTACAAGAGATTGATATTTGGCAGATCATCAAAACCAGACTAATCTTTATTGCTTTTAGCAGTACTTTATATACCATATCATTATTTTTTAAAATTTAGAAAAAATGAAAAGCCATCCCCGTTATTATCAGGGATAGCTTTTCCAACACTTACAAGTAACCAACTTGCAACCTTATATTTTCACTCAAAAACGATTTTCTATATTCATTTTTTAATTATATCCTTCATTTTGGGTTAAATTGTGGTTCGAATCCATTTGACTTTGCGGAATTGGAAACACAATTCTAAATTCACCATTTGGTTTATGCGAAAACCATGATTTTTTAGTGTATACCCCAAATCTTATCAAATCTTGTTTTCTATGATGTTCTCCCACAAATTCCCATGCTAATTCATCAAGGAAACCGCCGTATTGAATATCACTTCCGCCTTCAAGGTTTGTAATCTGTCCGTTTGCATAGGCACCGTACTTGTAAACACTTCCTCCTAATAATTTTGCTCCCGAAACGGCCGCTTTATCAGGGTCTGTTCTTTTAAATGCTCTTTGTCTGATCTCTGTTACTATGGATGCGGCTCCTGCTGCGTTTCCTGTTCGTAATAAACATTCTGCCTTAATCATTAAAGCATCTGTATATCTGTAAAAAGGTACATCATTTGCACTTCCGCCAACTGTTCCTGAACCAATTTCATATTTTACAAAACGATATCCTTCATTGTATTCTGTTCCGTTTACATCAGACATATAATTGATATAGTTTAATTGCTGGCCGCTTTCTAAAATTAAAGGCTCTCCTGATTTTGTAAATTGTAAACCTCCCAGCCAGGAATCTTTTAAACGCTGGTCATCTACGTCGTAAGTATCAATAAACTGAGGAATTCCACCGCTCCCGCCCCAAGGCGTTCCTGATAATTCAAATGTACTCTGACTTGCGGCATATAAGGTTTTATAAGGATAATAAGAGCCTCCTGCAAATTTATCATCAAACGGAATCGAAAATATCTCTTCGACTGATCCTTCATTTTTGATTACAAACGGATCTGAATAATTAGACGCTAAACTAAATTTACCGCTGTCAATGATATCATTTACCTGACTTAAAGCCTGTGTCCATTTTGCAGTTCCCTGATATACTTCAGAGTTCAGGTATAGTTTGGCCAGTGTCATTTTTGCGGCCCATTTTGTTACTCTTCCGTAAGTGGCCTGTGTATTGGCTTCACTTAAGGTAGGTATTGTTTCCAGTAATTCTTTTTCGATAAAATCATAAACTTCTTTATCTGTATTCTGCGTTGGCAAATAACCCGCAGGCAGATCATAAGTGGTTACTAACGGAACTCTTCTAAAATTATCATACAGTAAATAATAATAAGTGGCTCTTAAAGCTCTGAGTTCATTGATATAAACTTGTTTGTTTTCAATTCCCTCTAAATTTTCAATCTGGTAAATAGCTCTGTTGGCACTGTTTATACCGGCATAAGCGTTGAACCATAAACCATCAATATGTCCTAAAGTTGGTCCCCAGGTATGCAGGTGCATGGTGATGTATAAATCTCCCCAGCCAATTCCGTTTCTAAAAGGTGTTACGATTAAATCTGAAGACTCTTCGTAAAGATCAAAAAGTCCGTTCCATCCCCAATATACGTCTCTGAATTTACTAAATGCAGGAGCTATAATATTGGTTAAATCTTCTGCAGTAAGCTGTGTTTTTTCTGCTGAAATATCACTGTATATCGTTTCATCCAGATCTGTACATGCGGCACATGAAAGCAATACAGACAATAGTGCTATTTTATATTTTTTGTTTAACTTTTTCATAATACTGCTTATTAAAAGGTTATATTAATTCCTAGTGTAAAGGTGCGGCTTGACGGATATTTGTCACGTCCGTCGTTTCCTGATGATAAGATTTCGTCAGAATTTCTTATGATCTCAGGATCAATTCCTTTATAGCCTGTAATTGTAGCCAGATTTGATCCTGACGCATATATTCTTGCCGAGCTGATAAATTTTAAGCTTTTAAGGTCGAAAGTATAGCCTAAAGTAACATTGTCAAGTTTAACGTAATCGCCATCTTCTATATAATAACTCACATAGGTCTGAGAATAATTAAGCTGCGTTTTTCCATACACTTTATCATGCGCAGAAGTCAGCATATTATAGTTAATAGTTGGATTTTCATAAAACATACGCTGGAAGTTTAAGATTTGAAAATCGTATGCTCCATTTAGGATTACTCCTAAATCAAAATTCTTGTATCTGAACGTATTGGTCCATCCTGTATAATAAGCCGGAATACCGTTTCCTAAGTATTGTTTGTTTTCGTCATTGTATAAATCAGGCGTTAGTGTTTTTCTTGTACCGTCTTTCGTTTCAATAATCCATTTCCCGTCATCTGTAATATCAACTGATTTTAATCCCCAGAAATTTCCTATTGACTGCCCGACTTCTAATCGATGCGTTGAAAACGAAATTGGATCTCCCGCATCTCCAACATTAATAAAGTTTCCTTCTATCTCATATAAATCATTTGATAAACTTGTCAGCTTATTTTTGTTGTGAGAAAAGGTCATTGTCGATGTCCATTCAAAATCTTTGGTTCTTACCGGCACTATGTTCAACAGTACCTCAATTCCTTTGTTTTCCATTTTCCCAACATTTGCGGTGATACTTGGATATAAATATGGAGGTGTTGGAACACTGTAATTCCATAACATATCTTTTGTTTTTTTGTTATAAACATCAACACTTCCGCTTAGTCTGCTGTTAAAGAATGAAAAATCGACCCCAAGGTTCAGCTCCTGTGTTTTTTCCCAGCGCAAATCAGGATTTGGATTACTTGCGGGCTCTAATCCCTGAACCCATTCTCCGTTATTATAAAAATATCCTTCATATTTATATAATGTCTGCGATAAATAAGAGTCACTCGGAATTATACCTGTTTCTCCGTATCCTGCACGAAATTTCAAATTATTAATAAAACTAAGATTTTTTAAAAATGATTCGTTACTGATTGTCCATCCGGCAGATACAGAAGGAAAAGTTCCCCATTTGTAGTTTGTTCCAAATTTAGACGAGCCTTCTCTTCTCACACTGGCAAGTAAATGGTATTTATTATCATAACCGTAACTTGCTCTTCCAAAAAAACCTACTAACGTATTGTCGTTTTTATAACTGCCCATTCCGGCAAGTCCGTCTTTTAGTGCTTTACCTGCTCCTAAATTATAATATGAATAAGCATCTGTCGGGAAATCAAAGTTATTTGCCCAGAATCCTTCATTAGAATTGTACTGATAACTATATCCTCCTAAAACACTAAAATTATGGTTCCCTAATGTTTTAGCATATCTGGAAGTAAACTCTAAGTTATCAGTCTGGCTCTCACTTGATCCCCTTGAAGCAAATCCGTTTCGTCCCTGATTGGTATTTGAATAATGCTTTTTACTTTCAGAATAACCAGTAAAACTAGTATTTCTTTGTGTTGCCAGTAAAAGCTTGTTTTCCCATCCCGGTAAAAGATTCAGTGTGATTGTAGAGCTTAATCGGGTCCAGTCATTTTCGATTATTCCATCAGCTTCTTCAATCATAGCTACCGGATTTGAATATTGAAATCTGTCAGTCTGTGTCCAGGTTCCATCATCATTCTGAGGTCTGTCTGTAGGATTTCTGATTAGCGCCTGTCTGTAAATGTTACTGTTAAAAGATCTTCCATCACCCAGTGCACCCATTTTTTGTCTTCCGCTTAATAAGTTTAAGTTGATCTTCAATAAATTATCAAACATAGAATGGTTTCCGTCAAATGATACCCTGAACTCATCATTGTACGATTTTTTAAAAGTTCCTTCCTGTGTAATGTAATTTATATTGGCTACATAATTAGACTTTGCATTTCCGCCTTTTAATCCCAGGTTATTATTTAGGGTAACACCTGTTCTTGAAATCTGGTCTAACCAGTCTGTTGTATATCCCTCATCTTTAAAAGGCATTTTAACACCGTCGGCTAATAATTGCCTCATTTCTGCGGCATTTATAAAATCGGCTTTTCGGCTAAAATTAGATAAGGCGGTGTATTGATTAAAAGTCAGCGTTGTTTCTATATCCTTATCAACTGTTTTGGTAGTAATCAGGATAACTCCATTTGCTCCTCTGGTTCCGTAAATAGCTGCCGCTGATGCATCCTTAAGCACATCAATTGAGGCAATTTCTTCAGGAGCTACACTGTTTAAACTCCCCGGAATTCCATTGATCAAAACAAGCGGAGAAGTTCCTCCCTGTAAAGATGATATTCCACGTAAAGAAACAGAAGGACTTGCAGAAGGATCTCCTGATCCGTTTGAGATGCTTAAACCGGCAACTTTTCCTTTTATTAATTCAGAAGCGTCGCGAACAGCACCCTGAGTAAAGTCTTTAGCTTTTACAGTTGCTACCGCACTGGTTACTTCACCTCTTTTTTGAGTTCCGTATCCAATTAAAACAACTTCAGATAATTCATTTACATCTGATTCTAAAACAACATTCAGAACCTTTTTGCCGTCTAGTTTTATTTCTTTTGTTTTAAGTCCTAAATAAGAAAAAACTAAAATGGCATTATTTCCTTTAGTAACTATTTCAAAGTTTCCGTCGAAATCACTTGCTGCAGCATTAGTTGTATTTTTCTCTAAAACTGATACTCCAGGAAGAGGAAGATTATTGGTGTCAGTGATTTTTCCGCTGATTCTCTGCTGAGAAAAAGAGTTAAAAACAACAAACAAAAATAAAATTGTAAACAGCATTTTGTCTCTGTAACAAGATGCTGCAATACCTTTTAAAGCATGGTTGGCTGGTTTCATAATTTTACAATATTGGTTAGTGTATTATTAACACTTGTAAAATTATGTTAAATGTGAGCTATCAAAAATGCTTATATTACCACATGCTAATACTATATTATCCGTTTTTTGCACTAAACCATTCTTATTAACTAAAATGTGTTTATTTTCTCAATAAACAACAAATAATTTTAGCACATACATAATTTTTAACTCAAATTAAGAATATTAAATTAATAGACTGCTCTTTTAAATTGTGGATTAATAATAAGCATAAAAAATTGCTGTCATTGACTGTCATGCATAAAAAGATACAATAATGGTACTAAATGACAGGTTATGTATTTTTCAAATTAAAAAAAGAGGCTGTCTCAAAAGTAAAATCAAGCTGTTGAGAATCGCGTAAATGGAAAATTTCTCCGATAGGTATCCGAATAAAAAAGAGGTTGTCTCGACTTTTAGACTGCACCCAAAAGTTTAGACAAATTTATAATTAAGTTTTACAATAATGAGCTCGATATTGTATCGGGCTCATTGCTTTTAGATTAAGTTTTATTCTGTCATTATTATAATAATTAATATACTCAATAATCTCCTGTTTTAATTGACCAATGGAACTGTATTTTTTAAGATAAAACAGCTCTGATTTTAATGTTCCAAAGAAGTTTTCAATAATGGCATTGTCAAGACAATTTCCTTTTCTGGACATACTTTGTTTAATTCCTTTTTCTTTTAATAAGTATTGGTACTGTTTCATTTGATACTGCCATCCTTGATCAGAGTGCAGCGTTAAATTAGTATTATTGGGTATTTTCTTAAATGCTTTTTCAAGCATCACAGCTACTTGGTTAAATACGGGTCTTTCAGCCAGTTCATAGCTAATTATTTCTCCATTAAACAAATCAATTATTGGTGATAAATATAATTTTTTTCCTGAGACGTTAAATTCAGTTATATCGGTTGCCCATTTTTGATTAGGTACTGATGCTTTAAAGTTTCTGCTCAGAATATTTGGGGCAATCCTGCCTTGTTCTCCTTTATAGGATTTATATTTTTTAACTCTGATAAGACTTTTTAATCCCAACGATTTCATTAGTCTTAAAACTGTTTTATGATTGATGATTATCCCTTGAAGGTTTAACTCACTAGTGATCCTCCTGTATCCGTAACGTCCCTTATGCTTATAATAAATTGATTTTATAAGTTCTTTTACTTTTTTGTATTTATCAGCTGTTTTACTCTGTTTTTGATAATAATAAAAACTGCTGCGCGCCACATTACTACAATTTAAAAGTAATTTTAAATCATAGCGATGCCTTAATTCCATTATGACTTGCGATTTTTGGCTTTTTCTTCGGCTTGAATTAAGGCTTGTAACTTTTTTAGAAAATCAATTTCACAGCGTAATGCTTCATTCTCTAACAGAAGTTCTTCTTCCCTGGTTAAAGGTTTTTTGGATTTACTTTTTTATCTTTAGAATCACTCATAGATTTTGGCCTCCCTTTTGGTTTTAGTTTTAATCCTTCTAAACCAAAATTAGCAAAATCTTTTTTCCATTTAATGATAATTGAATCCGAAGGAATGTTAAATCGTAAACGAGCTTCTCTTAAAGATAACGAATCCCTATAAATTGACTTTAAAACCTTTAATTTAAAATCAATCGGATAAACCCGATTTTTTCGTAATAATAAACCTGCCCTTCCATATTCCCTGTAAAAACTGACCCATTTGCGTATATTAGATTTGCTGGTTCCTTTCTCGTTAGATACTAATGCAAATGAATAATGTTTAACAACTACTAATTCTACACATTCAAGTTTGAATTCATAACTGTGCTTGACTTTTCTTTCCATAAAAATGCCCCCAAATAGCGTCTAACTTTTTGGGGGCAGTGCAACTTTTGAGACAGCCTCTTTTTTTTCCCCTCCTTACTGCTTCCTTATTTTAATTATTCCAGCAGTTTTCAATTTACATCTAAAATGAGGAAAAATAATTTGTTGTATTTGATTAAAGTAAATTATTCCGGACTGATAAATGGATAGTATTTTTCGTCAATAATAGGTTCGATACCGAAGAAATCATTCAAAACAGATTCGGCAGTACAAAATGCACCTTCTACCCAGGCCTGATCGTTTGAATATGTTTCTCCAACGATAAAAATTTCGCAATCTGTTTTTGGTACAAGCTGTGAAGGTTTTCTAATTTTTCTTTGTACATCACCCAAATTATAATGCGATTTATAGGCATGATACCCTGCATTGAAAGGGGGAAGTGACCAATCCATGTATCTCGTTTCCAAAGGTTCAGGCACATACGAATAATCAGCCTGTGGCCCAAAATGCAATGACGCTAATTGTGAGCGAAGCATTTTTACCATTACGGGAGTAGCTTCTCTTGGCCCTTCGAGCGGCTGTAAATCTCTTGATTCAGGAATTTTACGTGTTGCATCTGGCCCAAGTTCTAATGCTTTCCAGAATGTTGCGTATAGAATATCATCATAACTGGCCAAAATACCGTATACTTTTTTTCCTTTTCCGTCTCTGGCATTATCACCAAAATAAACTACTTGTCGGATAGGCATATCTGTTATACTTGGCCCAATAGTATCTAATTCGGCTACGATCGAAATTTGTTTTTCTTGTTTAAAAGTCAAACGTTCCTCGACTGCGTTTTCTACAGCAGCAATAAAACTTGCCCTATCGTTAAACGAATTACTAATTATAACTGGATTTTTTGCCGATTCTATTTTTTTAAGATAGTTAGAAGGAAAACCCTCTTTTCTTAATTTCTCAATTCCTTCTTGTGTTAAGAAATAACTTGTTAGTTTAGCAGGATAAGTTGGGCTTCCGGCTTCGGTTGTTCTCCACCAGGGTGTATCGAAAAACATACCTATTTTGTATGAAGGCTCCATTAATACAGACTCTAAATACAACTGTACTTTTTCATGATTTAATACATCCATTCCTTCCTCATCACTGTATCTGGTTGCCTGTGCTACTAATTCAATGGCTGCTCTTGGCATAGCAAGAAATGCTGCATCACATTTTTTTCTTTCTGCAAGTGCATCTGGATCTTTGCGTGTTGCAGTTGTAAAATTCACTCCTGATTTGGTGTGCAAAATAGAACGCAGCCTAACATTTGGATAATAATTTAGAGTGATTCCTTTTTCTTTTGCTAATTTTTCAACTTCTTCAAATAAGCTGTCAAATAAGCTGGAATATCCTTTTATTAAAGTTTTATATTCTGTTCCCGGAAGAAACTCATCATTGACATTAAATGACTGGGCGCTATTGCTGTTTACAACGTTTGAACTATAACCATTACCATCAGATAAATAACTAAATCCTTCTTGTCCAAGCATATCATAGCCCAGGTTCCAATATCCAATTTCTTTTAACAAGTCTCCTTTTTGAAAGATCGAACTATCAGGCATGTCAATATTGATTCTTCCTTCTTCATAAAATCTGCACCACTCTCTTCGGGTTGTTGGCCCGGATGTTTGCGTGATCGCTACAGATTGTATAGTTGTAAAACCATCATCTGGCGGGGCATCCTGAGCATAATTGTTTGCGAAATACGGCGCTGGCTGGTTAGAATTGATATCTGAGATATACATGTTTTTAGAACGCAAAGACATTAAAGGATCTGCTGACTCATTAAACGGAATTGAATCTTTCTTTAAATCAAGTTCTTCTATCGTTTTAGTCACTAAACGATGTCCCGGTCCCTGAGGAGTGCCATCCCAATATAAATATCTCATACCGCCCAATTCCAGGTACGAATTGTCTTTGTTGTCTTTATAATGCCATGTACAAACACGTGCGCCCGGTTCTCTTGTTCCCGGATTTTTTTTAGAAAAATCGTATTTTCCCCAGTCGTAGAGTTCTAATACATCGCCCTTAACGAGCATTTTTTGGTTTTTTTCGTTTTTAGATTTTCCATCAAGTAATCTCCACGCAGTATAAAGTCCTGCAGCACCTGCTCCAAAAATAGAGTATGTTTTTTTGCTCATGATAGTATGCTTTTAGATTTTTTAGTCGTTTTATAGATAATCATTTTTATTCATTTCCCAGTCTTGCCATTTGTTGTGCCAGATCTTTTTGAGGAATCACAATTTCTACCAAGGTTGGCAGATTTGTTTTTTTCTTAAGTTTTAGCAGTACTTCGTCTAACTCAGTAACTGTTTCAGCGCGGTAGCTGTTTGCTCCAAATGCTTTGGCAAGTGCCTGATAATCCCATTTTGGAAGAATATCAAATTCGTCAAATTTATGAGATGGGCCTGCCTTAAACGAGTCCATGTCTACATATACTTGCTCAATTGCGTATACTCCATTGCTCATTACAAAAATTACGGAATTGATGTTGTATTTTACAAGGGTCGAAAGTGATTGTGCAATCATCATAAAACCGCCGTCACCGGCTACAGTCCAGACTTGTTTACCACTCCCAAGCTGAGCTCCAGAAGCTGCACCAGTTTCAAAACCAATACACTGCCAGGCAGCCGAAGAAATATATGCGTTTTGAGATAATCCGTAAATATTGGTAGCTACGTACATTGATGAACTTACACCAAAAGTCATTACAATATCGTCCATCATTTTTTGCTTTTGCAGAAATAATGCTGCATGCTCAAAAAAACGGTTAAATGTTATTACTTCCGGAGTTTTATCATATTTAGGATCTGAGTTGGATCGCCATGGTTCCGGGAATTTTGGCTGAGCAGGAGCTACTGTTTTTAAAGGATATCCCGAAGCTTTTTTAAAACGTTCTGTTAAGGCTTCGATGAAATCTTTTAAAGTTACATTCGAATAGGTAAAATAACCAACCCTTGTTTCCTGAGTAGTAATCTGAATCATATCCGAAAATTTATTTTCTACCAGCCATAAATAATCATCGGTAATAATAGTTCCTAAAGATAAAATACAGTCTGAAGCTTCGACCACTTTTATAACTTCTGGTATTGAGGCCTGATCAGAATAGGTACCTATAAATTTATCGCCTTTCTCATCCAGCACCGTTTTTCCAAGTGAAGTTGTAGTGTACAACATTCCGCTTGCTTTAATAAGTTCTTCTAATTGCTTAGTTAACTTATGTCGTAAAAGCTCTACACCTGCAAAAATTATAGGTGTTTTGGCCTGACTAATTTGGGTCCAGGCCTGAGAAACAGCATTTTCAAGTGCTGCTGCTTCACTCTTTATTATTTCGGCCTCCAGTTTTTTATTAGAAGGTTTAGGGCAAGGTTCGCCCCACACCTCTTTATAGCATGCTATGTACACAGGTCGCTGGTGTGTAAGTGCTGCGATAAGTAATTTATCGATTTTTTCAGGTGCACCTGCAGAAGTACTCAGGGTCTCGGCAGCAACAGTTACTCTTTCATAAACTTCCTGATCTGCGTTAAGATTACCTGTAGAGTGATGGTAAAGAACATTGTACATACTCCCAATTTGCCTTGCATCGGCTCCGGGCGTGGCACTAATTACAACAACAGGGCTGCGTTCTACATAAGCTCCTGCAATAGCATTTAGTGCACTAAAAGTACTTACGCCGTATTGTAAAGATACGGCAGCTAAACCTCTGGTACGTGCGTAAGCGTCTGCCGCATAAGACGCGTCCAATTCGTTTGAAGTTCCAATGGTTTCAATTCCATCAAAATCTTCCAGAGCTTGTGTAAAATGTTTTACATAATCGCCCGGAATCTGAAAAACTTCGGTAACATTTAATTGTTTGAGCCGGGTAAGCAGATAATCTGCAACTGTAAATTCTTTTGTAGGTTTCATTTTTTGCTATTCTAAATTAGGAGTTATAATATCTGGAATTACTATTGCTGCTTGTTGAGCCTGATATGAATATGTTTGCTGTTGTAAACCGTTTAAATTTTCTATTTTGTTATGTTTTTTCAGGTTAGTTACGTTCGTTTATTAAAGTGATTTCAGGGACACACTTTACTTACGCTTCTTATATCATTTCTGTAATAAAATTAGTATGCCGCCATAGTTCAAATTAAAAAAAAGGCACGAGTGCGGGATTTTTATCCATGAGAGGTCAAAATAAAAGCATAAGATCATTTCTCTGCATTTTGAAGTATTCATTTTATTGAAATACACTTCGTCTGAACAACAACACAACAACCTGAAAAACAAATAATTAACAACAAAAAAAACAAAGTAAAACCACATTATTTCAAAATGATATAAAAACAAAAAAACCGCAATAACAATGGGTTTCAGTGTGAAGATTATGGATTATATATACAAAAAACAGATTAAGCAATAACAATCCTTTTCTTAAAATAATTTTCCTGTTATTGATTGCCTATTTAAGACGTCTTTTTACTTTATGTAACGGTTCACCCGCAAAATTGTCCGTTTGACTTTATTTTTTATGACTCTTAAAAAACTGCCTTATTACTTTCGCAGAGCAATATCCTAAAATTCAAATAATGATTCAAATTAAAATCCCTCAAACAGGCTGGCTTACAATCTTAATAGTCATTTTATCTCTTACCAATACTTATGGACAAAATACCAATGTTAAAATTTCTGGTATCCGCTCTGAAAAAGGACAAATTATATTAAATGTATTTAAAAACAGTGAAGATTATGAACAGGAAAAAGTTTTCAAAAAATTAGTCTTTGAAAAAAAAAGCAGTTGATAACGGTTCTATAATGATTAATTGTGATATCGAACCCGGTGTTTACGGTATTACTCTTATTGATGATGAAAATAAAAATGGGGAACTCAATAAAAATTTGATTGGGATACCTAAAGAAGGTTTTGGTTTCTCGAATTTTTTCATGGAAAAAATGAAAAAACCAGTCTTTGATGACTTTAAGATCACTATAAAAAACCCGAACAGCAAAATCACCATTAAGGTAAAATATATGTAATTGGATAAAAACAAAGTAAAACTCAAAATTAGAATTATGAAAATCAAAACAATCTTTATTAAATTAATTCCTGTAAAGGTAATGGCTGCGGCAGCCCTGATATTTTTATCATCTTGTGATAGCAACGAAGTAGACCCTTTTGGTTCTGCACACCTTAAAGTTGTAAATGCCGCGCCTAACTCCGGTTCTCAAAAATTTGTTATGGCCAACATTCCTTATATTGGTAATCTGGATTATCTGGAACATTCAGTATCGTACCATGATGTAGCGGTGGGAAACAATCTCGTAAGCCAGTTTAGAGACGAAAACGATAATGACCTATATGCTTCTGAAGAACTTGATCTGGATGACGATAAAAGATATACTGTATACTTAACGGGAGAATCAAGAAATGATGCAGAAGTGAGACTTTATGAGGATAATATAACTGCTCCGGCCAGTGGTAAAGCCAAGGTAAAGTTTATTCATTTAAGTGCTGGTGCTCCTGCCAATATTGATTTCATTGACGCCCAAGGCAATAATCTGGCTTTAAATGTTGCACGCTACAATCAAAGTGGTTATTCTGAAATTAATGCCGGTTCATTAGGCATTCAAGTACGCGGCAGCGGGGAATCTGAAAATCTGGCAGCCTTGGCAGCAACTGATTTTGCTGCCGGAAAAGTTTATACCGTTTTTATAGCCGGATCTTCTGCATCAGGATATACAATTAGCCAAATTTCGCATAATTAAGTTATTGCTTTATTTCATAATAAATGACCAAATCTCTAAAATCAGGATAGTATTAGAGATTTGGTCATTTTTTCTTGAAAACAATATCAAAAGCATTTGGATCAAATTATTGTATATATTTTTTAAAAAATATTAGTTCAAATTCTGCTCTTCTCACATATCTTTATGCCTTAATAAATAATCGATTATTATGTTTCCAAAGCACGCTGTTTATATTCTTTTGACCTTCTTATTATTTATCTCGTGCAGCAGCGATAATGATGATACTATTGATGATACAGACGTAACAGATTCTGTTTTGATAGAAATTAATAAACTTAGGGCAACGGGATGTAAATGTGGTACCGATGATATGCCTCCGGTACCTGCATTGGTAAGCAATTCATTATTGGCAAAAACTGCTGTTAATTATGCTCATGAAATGAATACACGTAATTTTTTCTCGCATATATCTCCTGAAGGGACAAGCCCTATACAAAGAGCCGCTGCTGCTGGTTATACCGGAAAATATGTAGGCGAAGTTATAGCGCGGAATTACAGTACTCCTGCCGAAGTTGTAACAGGATGGAAAAATAGCGAAGACCATTGCAAGGCAATGATGAGCAGTACTTATGTAGAAATGGGTGCCGGAAAATCAGGAAATATATGGGTGGCAAATTTAGGACAGTAAGCTAATTTTCTTCACGAAGCTGTTATAACTATACAATAAGGTATAAATAAGCCATTTACCTTCTCGACAAATAGGAAAAAAAAATAGATTTATTCTCATTATAGTAAGAATAAGTCTATTTTTATTTTTTTCAGATTATATTATTCTCAGTTTTTTATTTTATTTATGGTCAATTTTACCATAACTAACAATTTGAATTTATATTTTAACAGGTTATATCCTGTTTTTATGATAATAATTAAAAAATGCACTTGTTTTACTACAATAAATTCACTAAATACATAATTATTAATACTTTAGTATAACTAATTATTAACCCTTAAAATTAAAATTTTATGAAAAAATCATTTTTATTTGTAGTATTAAGCTTAATGTTTATGAGTTGCGAAACAAGTGAATCAAATGATTCAGAAGTTAAAGCTGCATGGTCATCATCTGCCCAATATGCCAGCTGGTCAAATGGCGGTTATACCGTTTATAATAACATATGGGGTTCGGGTGCAGGAAGTCAGTCCATATGGGCAAATAATTACAGTAATTGGGGTATTTGGGCTAACCATCCAAATACAGCAGGCATTAAATCATACCCAAATTCGACCAAATATGTTGGTAAAGTGTTGAATACAATCAATACACTTAGTACCAGCTTTAACGCAACTACCCCTAGTGGAGGTGCCTGGGTTTCGGCTTATGATCTTTGGGACAGCAATAAAGCCAATGAAATAATGTTATGGTTAAACTACACAGGAAATTCAGACGGTTCAGGAAATGTAAAACCAATTTCTTATAATTATTCCTCAACAGGTGCCGCTGTTCCGGTATATACAAACCAAACTATTGGCGGTCATACATGGAACGTATTCCGAGGTAACAATGGCTCTAATAATGTATATTCATTTTTACGTACTACAAAAACCAATGGCGGTACAATTGATGCTAAAGCAATTTTTAATTGGATAAAAGATAGAGGATGGTTTGGTAATGTTACTGTTGGAGATATCCAATATGGATTTGAAATCTCATCATGCTACGGTACAAACGGAAACGGAGCAAACTTTACTTGTAACAGCTATTCTGTAACTAGTAACTAATAAATTAATAATATGAACAAAACGGGCTCAACTTGAAAAGTTGAGCCCGTTTTATTTTTTTACAATATCATCTACTTGACATTCCTGCAGACTTATTACCGCAATGCATCAGACAGTGAACAACTAATAATTCCATCGCTGGAGACAGTGTTGGTAAGTGTATTTTTCTCAACCCCATTCACATAAATTTTTGCAGTCAGCGTCTGTCCGGGTGTACCCTCCTGTCCTGTAATCGAAGAACCACTCACTCCCAAAGCATAGATTCCTTCCCCAAAAGTCACCTCTTTAGACCAAGGAATACTTACATTGTCTTCCATTACATTAGAACCGCTTTCATTAATGTAGACTACTCTGATATTCTTAGAAAATGTTCCTGTTAATTCATACTTTACCTTTCGGGATGCTCCCGGAGATGTATTGTTATCATCACTGCTGCATGAGCTTACAAAGCACAGCAGAGCTGCCAACCCAAATACTATTTTTTTCATATCGTTACAATTTTAAATTCCACCAAAACTAAATAATGGCAGGTTTACAGAATTGTATAAAAACGACATCCGGTTATTCACTCAGGTAAATAAAGGAAGAACTTTCGGTTCCCAGGCTTTCTTTCCTGATGAACTGATAAGGAGAAAGACCTGAAAATTCCTTGAAATCTGTATTAAAATGAGACTGGTCTGCATACTGAAGATCATAGGTCAATGCTGTAAGATCACCATAAACTGCAGTGGGCAGGACTTTGAGTGCATTCTCAAAACGGATAAGCCTGCCGAATTTAGTCATAGAAACTCCTGTATTTATTTTAAACCTCCGTTGAAGCTGCCTCTCTGAAAGCCCATAATGACCGGCTAACTGCTGCTGTTTTTTTTCCATGTTCCACAGCCATGACTTATTGCTGTGAAAAAGATCATTGATCGTCTGGTCTATTTTTCCGTGGTATAATCTTTCATAAAAATAGGTGCTCAAAATCTGTACCCTGTTGTGATGATCCTGAGCATCCAAAAGCAAAAATGGAATTTCGGTCTTATCAAGCAAATTAATATCCACCATTCTATTGGTCATTTCCGATGCGTCAATACCAAACAAGGCGTGTAAAGCGTGAGGATAAAAACTAACTCCAAAATGAGAAAACTGTGTATCCCAAAAAGCATCAGAGGGTTTGGTATCCAGCCCGCTTAAATAGCATAAAGGCATTATATTTCCATTGGCATCCTTAATTGGAGAAAAAGTATTGATATCCTGAAATATAAGCCTCGGATACTGATCGGCAAAAGAGCGTATATGCAGCACTTTTTTTTCCAGAGCCATCGAATCATAACTCCAGAAATAACGTATCCACGCTTTTAATTTTTCATGAGGCTGGTAAACTTTATATTCCATAAATAGTATTCAATGTAAAAACTGTACGCATAAAAATACAAAGCATTTTTACTCCAAGAGCTTGTTTTTAATCAATTGGTTTGTCTGAATATAGATGCTAGATAAAGACTTATAGCGGAATAAGCTCCTAATTTTTTCAATTTTGCTTTTTGTAAAAATATAAAAGCTGTAACCCAAAACCAATATCCCTGCAAAGATTAATACAAAAACTGCTAAAAGAAACGTTTAGCAGTTTTTTTAGATATAGAAAATTTTGTTTATAAAAAGTTTAGCTACTGAACATAAAAGGGAAAGCTGTACAAACATCTTACTCGTTTTCCTCCTTTTATCGCAGGCGTCCAGTTAGGAGATAATTGCAAAACCCTTAGTAGCTCTTCGCCTGATCCATAGCCAAAATCACGAAGGATTTTTATATCAGATAACGTTCCATCTTTTTCAATTACAATAGTTGAAAAGACTGGCCCTATCGCTTCGTTTTTAACTGCTTCTTCTGGCATAACATAATTCTTCGTTAAGAAAATATGAAACTTATTTATACCTCCCGGATATTTAGGCAAAGAATCTACCAATGTCGGATTGTAAATTTCCTTATCATTTTCATCAACATTATATTCTAATGCAGTCTTTTTTTGAGATTCCTTTTCAACTTTTAAAGGAGGCTTAACAATTGCAGGTTTACTGCTCTCTTTTTGGCAACTTATAATTATGATAAAACTAAAAAATAAAAAAATCTTTTTCATCATTTCGTTCATCTTTATTTATAATTCTTTTATTATAATATTACGATACCATACATTGTTTCCATGATCTTGTAAAGCAATTTTTCCTTTTTTGAATGTTCCAAAATCAGGCCATCCGGCAAATTTACTTCCATCTATTAATTTTTTAAAATTATCGCCCCAAAGTACCGTTTCAACTACGACAACTCCATTCAAAATAAAGGTTAATTTTCCTTTATTGCTGATAATTTCAGCCTTATTCCATTCTCCAACCGGTTTTACAGGTTCTGATTTACTTTGAATCAAATCGTATAAATCTCCCGCACGGTGTTTCGTAATTTTTCCATCGGGATGACCATCATTATCCAAAACCTGCATTTCCAGACCTGTACTAAATGTGTTTTGATATTTTTGAGGATCTTCGTTAACATAAAAAATAATACCGCTGTTGCCATTTGGAGATATTTTCCATTCTAACTTTAAATGAAAATTTTCAAATTCAGCATTAGTTACTAAATCCCCTCCCTGCCCATCTTTAGCCGTATCTGGATTAAAATGCAATACTCCATTTTCTGCTTTCCATCCGGCCCCAGCCGAATTTTTACCATAAGTATGCCAGCCATTTGTAGTCTTCCCGTCAAAAAGAGGTTTAAAACCCTTCTGCGCTTGAATTATTTGTGCAAAAGCTAAAATCAAAACTGCTGCTATAACTTTTTTCATTTGTTTCGTTTTTTAATTAATTGGACCTTGATAAATAACTCATAAAAAATATCTTTAAATATACTTAAAAAGGATGAGCAAAAAATATTCATATTTAGCAATATAGGCAGCAATTCAATTGTAATTTTTTTTTAGTTTATTGTTATAGTTTTTCAGGCTATTAATTTCCTGTTAATCCTCATTTTCAGCTTTACTGATCATTTCTAAAACAATATCAAGAATTAAAAGAGTTTTTAATCTGGTTCCACAGCTCAAATAAATCCAGGTTCCTAAAGATTCATCTGCCGGAAACATACAGGTAATTTGGGAAATACAAACGGTGTACTGGGTTAAATCATCGGTTCTGAATTGGATTGTTTTCATGTGTAGATAATGTTTAGGCGATAAGATAAAGGTTAAAACGAGCTCAATTTCGTTATTAACATTTATATCCGTTAAAGCATTAAAGTTATCTGATGTAATTCGTTTATCTTCTAAATTTTAATTATAATATTATTATAATTGTTTCAACGAATCCTTAATAAGTATAAACCAAAACTATATCAGCATAGCTTATTAACACACTAATTATGAAGGAAATGTAAAATTATTTCTAATTGTAAGATATCATCTTAGGAAATTAAAGCTGCTGCAGAAATCAAGTTAATATACTCTCTGGGTCTATGAGTAGTGATCTCTCTAAAATACCTAGTAAATAATGATTTTAAATCAAAACAAGGTTCATAAGTTAAGTCAAGAATATTAATACTGCTGTTTTTTCAGATAAACTCATTATTTAAAAACTCAAATCCAAAAGTATATTTTTAAAATTGAAACTAAAATTAATAGACTTTTACTAAAGCAAATAGTCCTTCGATTCAATCTTTTAAGATGAGTTCTCATCGTCAAATTTTTCCTTTCAATATGATTTGTACCGAAGCGTTTTACAGAATGTAATTTCTCCTCGGTCAAATATCTGTAGTTTTTTAATTTGTCGGTAAATATCATTTTTGCTTCAGATAATTTTAAAGTATCCAGGTTTTATTAGTTCGTCTGCCAACATAAAAGGCGACAACACTTTTAGAGTTCTTTTCCAGAGCATAAACCAGCCAGGTATAATTTCGTTTGTTCCTGATATAAGTGCACATTTCATCAACCTCATAAGTTCTTCCTTTGCTGATAATTGGATGGTTGATGTTTCTGGCAATTGAAACTAATCTTTTTAATAATGTTGTAGTTGAAATTTTTAATACTCTTGCCGTACTTCTTATTCCTAAGCCTTCTTTGGTCAACTGAACAATATTTTTGTTTGTATCTGGTTTATATGCCTGATAATTATAATTTTCAACTCTCGTTTTCTTGCATAGTTTACAAATATATCGTTGATTACCTGATTTTGTTTTGCCGTATTTTATCATGTATTTAATTTCACCAACACATCTGCAGCACCAAGTACTATTTAAAGCCATTTTATTCGATTTAAAACATTATTAAATAAAAAAAACAACCCGAAGGTTGTTTTAATTTTACTTACGATATTACTATAAATCTCTGATTATGTGTAAATGTTAAATGGAATTATTAAGCACCAACACATCTGATACATTACCATTTTTTTAAATATCTAACAAAGATAAATCTTCCCATACATCCACATAATCCCCATTCTCAGCTATCAAAACTCTACTTCCTGCTGGAAGCCCTAAATAAGGAAAAATTAATGGACACCATTCTTCTAAATGGACTACGTGTAAAGGTTGAAAAAAATCTTTTTCATCTGAATATTCACCTGCCCAAATATACCAACCAGTAGTATCACTAGTAATTGGGTGTCGTAATGCATGAATAGGTTCAGATTTGCTTTTTTCCTTTATATCTAAAGAAATTCCCACTTTTAAATCCAATGCAGATGGTTCAAACTTAACCCCATATTTATTACAAATTTCTAACTGTATTATTTCAAGATTACTCATTATTTTCTACTATTTATTATTGCTTTCATCAATTTTGAAAATGCACTCATTTGCCCACCTTGACTTGCAGAGCAAGTGGCACATTGTGCATTTACTGCCTGAACTGAGCGCATCTTAACAAGGCAATTGTTCCCGTTTTATAATGTTCCTCTACTAATGGAGTAATATGGTTACTATCATTGGAGTGGAAGTTCCTCCACAATGAACACACGGTTTTCCTTGTACACTTGCTCTTTGAGCTGGAGTTGTAGCGTTATTAGGTCTTTTATATATTTTGTCTGTTACGGGTGCTACATTTTCAGCTTCACTTGCGATATTAACTCTTACTTTGGCAGCAGATTCTGCCTTCAATGCAACCCCACCAGCCGCTCCTGAGCCAACAATACTAATTCCCTCATCAATTGCATCAGCTGTACCTTTAGAAACACCTGTTGACTGTATTGCTTGACTAGTTAAAGAAGAGGTGTCTTCGCCCGTAATTAATTGACTAAGACCCGAACCTGCCACATCAGCACCGTGGACATCTACTACACCTCCAACGACTCCCCCGACTCCTGTCCAAGAAGTTGCAATTCCTCCTGCTGTACCTGCACTTGCTTCTAAGATTCCTCCAACTAATTTTAGTCCTCCCATAAATCTATTCCATCCCTTACTAGGAGGATCCGGCCACATTCCGTCAGGATCAATAAAATAAATTGGATTATTAAAAGTATAATTATAAGGTGTCCATCTCCTTCCTTGCTCTGCTTTAGGATCAATATTCATCCACCTACCTAAAGCAGGATCATAATTTCGTGCTCCATAGTCATACATGTTAAGCCCCAGCTCGTCCTGCAGTTCTTTTCCGTTGTAAAGTCGTTTCGATGCTTGATTTGTAGAAGCTGCTGCAATATTATAGCCTTTGTGTTTTAAGCCAAAAGGATAATAGTTATTCTCTTCAATAATTTCAAGAACTTGTGTTGCCGGGTTTTTACCGTAACTTAAACGTATGTTTCCTAAATGATCTTTATACTGAAACACATACGAATAAACACCATTGTCATTTTTAACATACCCTTCGGCTGTCGGGAAAAATTCTAAAACAGTGTTTTTGTATTGAAAACCATCCAGATAATTGGTTGTGGTTACAACTGCTCCCTCAGTAACAATTTTTTCAAGTTTCTCACCTGTCGCATTGTAAATGTACTCAATTGTGTTTCCTGTTCCAAAAATTATTTTCTTTGGTAAATTAAGATGGTTGTACTGTATTGCTGTGATATTTTTGTTTTTATCAAGAATAAGGTTTCCATTGGCATCATAACCATAATCATCGCCTGTTTTATTAAAATCATTAAAACCGCTGGTGTTATTGCTGTTGTCTAAAACAGTGCTCAGCTGGTAAACTCATTATGTAAAATAGCTCATTCCTTTTAGACCTCTCCCAATCCCGACGCTTCTGCCCGCGCACTAGGTAAGTTTTTATTCTGCTCAGTCGCCGCAAGGGCTATAATTGTTTTTGCTGCATAAATGCCAGGAAATTTTATATTCAAAAGGAAAAACAATAATAGCATTTATGCAGCAAAAACAAGCCGATTACACAAGTTTTAAAATGCAGAAAACCTCTCCGACTGTCGAGGTTTTTTTTATATTCTTTCCTATTTTCAAATCCTATTTGTTTTTCCAAGCCGAATATCTTTTTGTAATTATTGGCTCAATTTTTTTATAATTTTCCCGATTATCGTCTACATGGTATAAAGTTTTATAATGATTAAAAACTTCTGAATAATCATCTATATATTGACCATAATCATTTTCATTTGCATAATAGGAATTTGCAAACTTATTACCTTCTTCATTTAGGTCTTCTGACCAGAATTTACTATCACATTCTTTTATCAAAAATTCTGTGCCAGTCATTTCTCTATTCTTTACTTTCTTAATTGATTCTTTGGAGTTTTCAAGATGCAGCAATCCTATTAAATCATTATCTATTATCCATGTAAGAAACATTCCAATATGGATGCCTCCATTTTCTAATGGCAGCTCTTTAGGGAAGTTATTTCCTGAATGCCAATCTATTCTATCATATGTCATATTTTAAATTATTTATGGTCGAACAACATTAACTTGTGTAGGAGGAATTTGAGTTCCTGCTGGCAAGTCAATTGAGTTCCCGTTATTTCCAATTATTGTTCCTCCTCCCAATTCAATTTGAGGGAATGCTGATTTTTGATTCTTTGTAAGAGGCACAGTCGCAGAAGATTTTGCTTCTGTAATTCCAATTGTTCCTTCTGCATCGACTGTTACAAAATCAGGACGTGTCCGAGTTCCATCTGCAGCTGATAAGCCACCTTTTTTGTAGGCTGATGCAACTTTTTGTGCAGCAACTATACCATTTGTTATACTAATGGCATTCCCATTGATGGCTCCATCAACCAAATTAGCTGTAGCTTTCCAAGCTCCAGTAACATAATTTTTTAACCATCCTGGAGGATCTGGCCACATCCCGTCAGGATCAATAAAATACACGGGATTATCCATTGCATAATTATATGGAGACCATCTGCGACCTTTTTCTGCCAATGGGTCAATATTCATCCATCTGCTAAGTGCAGGATCATAGTTACGTGCACCATAGTCGTAGAAATTAAGTCCCAGCCGTCCTGCAGTTCCTCGCCGTTGTACTTATATTATATTTATTAGGGTTTTCGAATATCTTTACAAGGTTTCACCTGTTAAATGCAATATTTAAGAACATGATTTTAAAGGTTAAATTTACTGTTTATTGCTCATATCCAAAAGTAAATCTTTAAGACAGCAATAAAAACTACTAAACTTTTACTGAAGCAGATTGTCCGTCTGTTGAGTCTTTTTATATGAGTCCTGAGCGTCAAATTTTTCCTTTCAATATGGTTTGTTCCAAAACGCTTGACAGAATGCATTTTCTCATCAATCAGATACCTGTAGTTTTTAAGTCTGTCTGTAAATATCTTTTTTGCTTCTGATAATTTCAGAGTTTCCAAAACACGATTCAGAGTTTTGTTAGTTCGTTTGCCTACATTAAAACTAACCACATTTTTAGAATTCTTTTCCAAAGTATAAACCAGCCAGATATAATTTTTCTTGTGTCTGACATAAGTACACAGTTCATCTACTTCGTAAGTTTTGCCTCTGCTGACAATTGGTCTGGTTATATTTCTCGCAATGGAGACAATTCTTTTCAATAATGTTGTGGTTGATATTTCCAGTATTCTTGCAGTGCTTCTTAAACCTAAACCCTCTTTGGTTAATTGAATAATCTTTTCATTAATATCTAATTTGCAAGCTTGATTTGTATAATATTCTATAAAACGGTGAGAGCACATTTTACAATAGTACTGCTGTTTATTGTTTTTTGTTCTCCCATTTTTAATAACCTTTTGTTCTTTACATTTTGGACAATTCATACCATCACTAACTTTGGAACACCATGTCGCAATTTTACTCATTTTAGCTCGTTTAAGGCAATATTAAAACAAAAAAGATGAGCATTACTGCTCATCTTTAAATTATTTATTTCTAAAATTCACTCAATTTCAAAAGGTTATATTTTCAAAATCTCATATCACTAACTTTGAAACACTACCTTATTAGATACAAATGTATCTAATTGTTTCCAACAACACAAATCCTATCCGATTTTTTTATATCCTATAATTGCTTAAATTTGCCATATCACATCAATATCATTAACTTTTATCCCTTTTTAGACATGAACACAGGTGCTATTATATCGCAATTAAGAGACAAAAACGGTTTCTCACAAAGTGATCTTGCCGAGAAAAGTCAAGTATCAAGAGTTATGATTGGTAAATATGAAAGAGGCGAAGCTGTACCTTCTATTGATGCAGCCAAAAAAATTGCTGATGCACTTGGGGTTTCTTTAGATTATTTGGTTGGTGTCACCAGTCAGACTTCTTTTGATAAAAGAACACTTGAACGTATTATTGATCTGGAACTTCTCGAAGAAAGTAAAAAACAAACTCTATATGATTTAATTGATACCTACATTCGTGATTTTAAAACAAGAAAAGCTTTTGCCAACGTAGGATAATATTTTGATTATAAAACACAAAAACCACTCATTTCCGAGTGGTTTTTTTATTCTCTTTGTCGATACACTCTGCGGTTGGGTTTTCAAGACCAAAAGTAAAAACCACACCAAAGCTATGTTACATAATAAGTCATTATAGTGCTGCCGCTCTCGCGCTGCACTATAAACTCATTATGTAAAATATCCCGTTTCCAAAAGACCTCTCAGCAAAGCCGACGCTTCTGCCCGCGCACTAGGTAAGTTTTTATTTTGCTCAGTCACCGCAAGGGCTATGCTTGTTTTTGCTGCATAAACAAGCACGATTACTAAAGTTTAATACACAAAAAAACCTCGCCGGCTGGCGAGGTTTTTTGTTTTTATTCTGCTGATTCTCTTTGTCGGTGCGAAGTCGGAGACATTCGCACAGCATTTCCAGTAGAACTCTTCGCACAGCTGGGTGCAATAATTAACCACAAACACATCTGATACATTACCACTTTTATTAGCATTCTATTAATTTGATAATTTAATCATCTGCATAGGCTTAAAATTTTTCTGATTTTCTGATTTTGATAAATCAACTCCGTTCTCAATGTAAAGCGTTTTCAATAAAGGATTGTTAGAAATATCTAGCTTTTCAATTTTCGTTGAATTAAGATAAAGCTGAATTAGTTCAACATTCTTTTTTACATCGATCTTTTTTAAATTATTATTTTCAGACAATTGCAAATTTTTTAGTTTCGGAAGTTCATACAAACTAATCTTTTCGAATAAATTTCCTTGCAGATACAGTGATTCAATATTAGAAGTGTTAATTAAAACCAGTTCATTTAAACCATTTCTAAAAGCATAAAGCCCTTTTAATTTTGGCATATTTTTTAACATGAGCTTTTTTCCAAGGTTGTTCTCACCGATATATATTTCTTCAATAGTCGAATTATTAAAAAAGACATCTAAATTTACAACCTGATTTTTCATTGCATTTACTATCTTAAGTTTTTTGAAATACATCAAATCATCCAAGCTTTTTATGTTTTTATTTGAAATCTTCAACTTACTTATAGTATCTATCTCTGAAATTTGAATTTCATTATCCTTGTTCACATCATAACCTAATTCTAACAATGCTTTTTTTAAGTTTTCATCTTTAAAATCAATCCTTTGCGAATATAAACTCTTTGGAAAAAATACTATTAAGAATAGTAAAATATAATTCAGTCTCATATAGCGGTCTTTTCAATTCTTTTTCGTTAGTAAAGATATAATAAATGCAATAATTCCAAATACTATAATGATAACTATTCTATCATATTTGGAATTATAGTATCTGTTAAAAACTGTATCATTAGGTTTTTTTTTAAAATTTATTAAAGTATAAATTATAAATATAGTTCCTATAATATAATATATATAAATCATGATTTTGATGTTTATTTTTTCTGATCTAAAATCGAATCTCCAAGTTTATCTACTCCGTTAAAAAGGTTGTCATTAATTATTTGCTCCATTGGACCAAATACACTAGACCCTCCTAAGCCACCTGAAAGTCCCTCAATGGCTGCTTTTGTGAAAAATTTCTTCCAACTAAAGTTACCTTCAAATGCATCATTTACAAGTTCTAAACCCGTTCCTACGGCAGAAATTTTTCCTCCAACATAAGCCATTTCAGTTGCTAAAGGGAGCCCAACTCCCGTAGCACCTACAGGAACTGCAGCTAGAGTTAGACTATCTCCAAGATTCTGCAATGCACCTGGTACTTGATCTCCTAATGCATCTCCTAAACCTTTATTTTTAGAAATATAAGTACCATTTTCAGTTGTAACACCTCCATCGTCAGTATCTGTCTTTTCACCATTGTTTACAACTATATTTCCATCAGCAGCAAACGAAACCATTGTACTGTAATCCTCTGTATGTGCAGTACCAGATTCAAAAACTTGTTTTACATTTCCATAGCCCTTTGCTTCAGCTTGCTCTACAGTTTTTACATCTTTATCGTAAGTTATATGTTGCTGTCCATTTGTTCCAATCCAATTTATCCAATCACTAGGCGCCATACCATCAGGATCAATAAAATATATTGGATTATCAAAAGCGTAATTATATGGACTATGTCTTCTCATTTTTTCAGCTAATGGATCAATGTTCATCCAGCGTCCTAATGCAGGATCATAATTTCTTGCTCCATAGTCGTAAACCCCAAGTCCCAGCTCGTCTTGGAGCTCCTTGCCGTTGTACTTATACTTGTTGTGTCCTGTGCAATATCAAGCTTCGCGCGAGCATCTTCTTTTTAAGAACGTTCTTTTCATTTTTCCTACTTGGTAAAAATAGAAAAATAAATAGATTATATTCTCAAATGAAAAGAAAAAATCTAATTATTTTTCTTACAATTTTTCTTTTCATTTGAAAAAAATAAATTCATTTTTTCTTTTTTTTCTTTCCCGGGAACATTTTACTAAACGGTATTCTCGGAAGTACTTTTTCAAAAAAGTCTGCCATAAGAGGTATTCTGTCTTTTTCGACAAAATTTAATATAATAGTCATCACAACGATGAAGACTAAAACAATTATTACTATTAATATACTTGTGTCCATAATATCTTCTTTATATATAAATATTCCCATTTTCTAAAAAAGTTGATTTTTTTTAAATTATTTTTTATTCGCCTATTAGGGTTTTAGACTCTAAAAAAGGACGGTTTCTAAAAATCCCAGCGTCTGCAAGGTATTTACAAGCTTTAAAATAAAATAGGACACTAAAAATTGCCCTGCCTGACCTTTTGTTTTTTTTCATTTCACAAATTAAAGCAGCGCATTTTAGATATGCTGTGACATGGATTCATAGCAATATTATATATTGGGAAGATTAAAAATGGTTAACTATGGTAACATTCTTTCAATTAAAAAAATCGGTTTATAGATTATAAGCTCGATTTTTAACGAAGATTTTTTTATCCTTATTTTTCAATTGAAAAAAAATGTTTCTGAAAAAATCTTCGGTAAAAATGAGCATAGCCCTTGTGGCGACTGAACAAATAATTAAGGTTCGTAGTGCGTTGGCAGAAGCGTCGGCCGTGGGGTGGCGCGTCGGGAGTGCGGCTATTTTACATAACGAGCTTATAGTGAAGGGCGAAGCGAACCCGAAGGGCCTGCACTATAATTGCTTGTTATGTAACATAGCTTGGGAGTGGGCTGGGCTTTGAGCGTTGGGGGCAGCTTATTGCAATTGTGGAGCCTGCGGAACAACTTGCAATGTGCTGCAGGAGCGTTGGCAGAAGCCCAGACCGCAGGAGCGTCGGCTGAGCGTTGGATGGGCGGGACATTAAACTCAGCGAAGCGTTCCTATTTCTTTTTTGCGTTTGGTGTTTTATGGCGATATTTCCTTTAAAAACTAAATTGTCGGGCTATTGTGGGATTAATTTCTTTCTTAATTCCATTTAATAACTAATAATCAGTATTTTATTTTTTAAAATTGTGACCATAACAGGATTCGAACCTTTGATTTATTTAAATGATTTTTTGGTTATATTTGTCTTATGAACTTTATAGACATTATCAATTTTGCCGCTTCACTTTTGGCGGTTTATTCGTTTGTAAAAAACGAGATTTTTAAAAAAATTATAATTGGTAATACTGGTAATATTAGAAATATTGGTAACAATAGTTTATTTAATCGGATGCAGTTTTTCGACTGCTGTCTTTAAGGCGTTTAATCCAGTTTCTTTGTATTTTTCTGTAGTGTCCGGACTTTTGTGTCCTGCAAAATACTGAACGGTTCTAAGGTCGTTGTTCTTGGCCAGTAAATTGGCAATTACACTCTGGCGGATTCTCGTTGCGGTTAATTTCTTTTTAAACTCTTTTTGGTAAGTGCTGATTAAATAATCAATATCGTCTTTGGTTATTGGTGTTCCAAGTTTGCCTAATAATAAAGCATTTTGATTATTTCTAAAGGTTTTAAGACTGTTTCTGTCCTGATTGATGTATTGGTATAATAAAAGGATTTGTTCTGCTTTTAAAGATAAACTTCTCTCGTTGGTTATTCCTGTTTCTTTGATTTGTATGGTGGCTTTTTCTAAATCTATATCGCTGAGTTTTATATGTTCTATTTCTCCTACCCGTAAAGCCTGATGGATTAGTAAACTTAGCAGGATTTGATTTCTTTTAGCCAAAAGCGGATAACGTTCTTTTCTTGGTTTTAAAAGATTTTGTAGTTCTTTTGGAGTAAATAAATCCTGTAATTGTATTGGGTTTTCTTTAGCATTGCGCAGGCGTATAGATCTGGCAGGATTGTCTTTTCGTTTTCCTGTTTCAATCAGGTAATCGTAATATTTTTTGATCGATGCAATTGTTTTTTTTACATTGCCGGCGCTGTATTGTTTCTGCAGGATTTCTATATACTGCATGAGGTTTTGATAATTATACCTGTCTGCTTTTTTATTATGCTTTTTGTACTTATTGATCTCATAGAGATAACTTTGTACCGAACTCGGCATTAAACCCTGTTTTAAATAATCTTCGATTTTCATGGCTCATTGTTTTAGTTTTAAGTTTGATGTTCTGGTATAAATCTGCGTTGTGGAGAGCTGGCTGTGCCCTAAAAAATCCCGTACCATTTCGATGGACATTTCATTTTCTAATAAATGCGTTGCAATGGAGTGCCGAAGTGAGTGCAGGCAGTAGTTTTCGGGTTTTAGGTTTTGGGTTCTTCCTATCAGTCTTTTAAATAAATTATAGATGTTCAGCCCTTTCATTCTATATCCGTTTGTGTTGATTAAAAAACTTTCCTGGTTTTCTTTTCTAATGATTTCTATATCTTTTAAAAAGTCCTTTAAATCTTTTGCAATCGTTTCTGTAAACGGGATAACCCTGCGTTTCTTTCCTTTTCCTTTTCTTACAAAGAGTAATTTCTGCTCTAGGTTTACATCTTTTATATTTAATAATTCTGCTTCGTTCTGCCGAAGTCCGCAGCTGTAACACAAGTGTAATATGGCTCTTTCAATATTGTTTTGACAGCTTTTATAAAGGAGTTTGATTTCTTTTTGGGTAAATATTTTTCGTTCTGTTTTAGCAGCGTGTTTAATTTTTAAATTATACGGATTTCTCTTTATGCTTTTAATTCTTTCTAAGTAGTCAAAGTATAATTTAATGGCTAACAGCTGGCTGTAAAGGTGGCTTTGGCTTATAACTTTTTTTGTTGCTCTGCTTGGCTGGGTCTGCAGATGCCCGTAATAGTTTTTTATATGGGTGTCTGTTATCCTCTGCGGTGTTTCTCTGGTGTATTCTAAAAGCTTTTGGGCATATTTTGGATAAGTGTTGATGACTTTTCTGCAGTATCCCAAAGTCTGCAGTTCTTTTCTAAAGTCATAAATCATATTAGCAAGCATAAGTATGATGTTTTTCAGGTTTTACTTTTTTGGAACTTGGGACGCTGGGCTGTATTTTATATTTAAGAGTTTATATTTTAGATTGTTATGGTTTCATCCAGCGTCCCATTAGTGTCTCTTTAGCGTTCCATTACTGTTTTTTAATACTTTGATTTGTAATAGTAATTTGTCTTTTATTTTAATTCTTAATCTTTGGTAATCATCCCAGTAATCAACTTTGTATTTTAATCCTTTATTGGCATAACCTCCTATTTGTCTAATGTATTCGAGCTCTAACAAGCTTTGCAGATAGCGGTGTATCTGGCTTTTACTCATATTAAAGGCTTGTCTTATTTCCCGCTGGGTAAAATCATTTTCTTTGTTTTTAAGATGCTTTTTCAGGCGTTCAAAAAACTGTCTTAAACTCCCGTCGAGTTCATCGACTTTTAAAATAATGCTTTCAAAAAGCACTTCTGTTGCCTGCTGTAAATCTTCTATTTCGGTAATGAGTTTATCGTTTTTCAGTTCCCTGTTCTGCTGGTTGATAATAGTGATCTGTCTGACGATGCTTTGGAACATTTCGTTTAAACGCCTTATTTTGTGTACTTCTTCGGGCAGTTCCAGTTTGGTGGCGTAAGGGTTTATTACTTCATAAGTCTTTAAATTTCTAATGATCTGCTGCAGCTCGTTCCTTGCTTTTTCCTGATCTGCAGGTTCTATTTCTCCGGCATATTTTCGGTTTTGATAGTCTATAATTCTTCGGCTCTGTTCTGCGCTTTCATCAACGGCAAGCAGAAAACTCCGGCTCATATTATCTTCGTAAAGCTCGCCTTTTGTCGTGGCTGATAAACTGCTGAAAATGCCTTTTACTTCTTTCTTGGTCGATTTTATATTTCCTTTTTTGTCTTTGATCGATACGGAACTCGATAATCTTTGATTGCTTATGAGTTCCCGCATAGCAAACATGGCTTCTTCTTTCAGACCGTCCAGGTCTTCTATAACCAGTACTTTATTTACCAGTTCATATTCGCCCCAATTGTACAAACTGCTTTCTGTAATTCTTGTAAACCGCAGTACATCTTCGGGCGGGATCAGGTCAGCTATTTTACTGATCAGGTGCGTTTTTCCTGATCCTGAACTTCCCTGAACTATCGCATGTAACGGGCTTTTAGTTTTATAACTTGATGCAATGATAAAGAGCAGTAATCTTGAGTTTTCCTCGCCTATAATTCCGCTTTTCTCGATCAGTTTGTTGATCTGCTGTAAAACATCATTCTGCTTTAAAATGCTTATAGGTTCTTGTTCTGCCACAGATTTAAAGGATCTCTTTTGATCTGTTTTTTCAGAGGAAAATAAAACTGTTTTCCGCTGTTCTAAAAGTGCCGTAAATATTTCTTGTTCATGCAGCTGCAGGGTTTCGTTTATGTCTTTGCTTGGCAGTTCTATTGTCGATATTATCAGCGCAGGATTCATAACCCTAAACTCATTGGCATATTTTACTGCTGCTGTTTTCCCTGCATCATCATTATCAAAAGCAAAAATAATTTCTTCTAATTCTTGTAATTCTTTGATGGCATTTTGGATTTCTTCGTTTAAGCCGTTTGTGCCGTAACAAGCCAGTAAACTGTAATTTTCTTTAATTTTATCGATCTGCAGTAAACTTGCGCAGTCAATAATACTTTCGGTCAGGATTAGTTTTTGGGTTTCCTTTTTTGGATAATTTGGATAAAGCCCTGATCTGTTTTTAAGATAAAAATGTTTGGCTTCTTTTTCATTTATCGTACTTCTAAAATAAAAGCTTACGATTTGGTTTTCTTTATTTCTCAGCGGAAAAACAATTGATTTGTTTCCAAAAGGTTTATACGCCTGCCCGCCTGTACGGCTGTTAGTTCCTCCTAAATTCAGCAGGCCGTAATCTAAACAGCTCTGGATAAGTTTTTCGTCTTTGCGTTCTCCATGATGGAACTGCCCTGAGTTAAACCCTATTTCTAAAAGGTCTATGTTTAGATTTCTTTCCCTGCAGTAATCCTTTGCAGGACTGCTGTTAAAAATCCCTTTTCTAAAACTCTGGAACATTCTTTCTAAGAAAATGATTTTATCATTTTCGCCGTAAGCTTTTGGCTTTATGCTGTAAGCTTTTGGACTTTCTATTTTTGACATTGGACTTTGGGCTAATTCAGTACACTTTTTTAAGGCTTCGTGTTTAGTAAGTTTTTCATAATCCTGAACAAATTGTATCACATCGCCTTTTTTATCACAACCGTGGCATTTGTAAAAATCTTTTTCAAGATTTACCTGTAAACTCGGCTTTTTATCCTCATGAAAAGGACAAAGAAGCATCTTGTTTTTATTGGGCTTTAAGTTGTAATGATCCAGTACAGCAGACAGATTTAGGCTTTGCTTGATTTCTTGTATGGTCATAATTCCTTTTTAAAGGGTTTGTTTTTCTGTCACACTTATACCTAATGTTGTCGAGTCAGCACTTAAGCCTATTTCTAAATCACAATTTTCTATGGGAACTCCAAAATGTTTCAGCCACACTTTTGAGATAAAAAAAGAATAATTTAATCTGCGGCAGCCATTATCTAACTGGTAACAATTATAATAAGCGGTGATTCTTTTTACTTTACCCACATAATGGTATTTTTTTCTTGGTTTAATTTTCATAGTGCATCGTTTTTAAATTAGTCAGGGTTGCTGGAGTTATCTTGATTAAAAAAAAAATAAAAATTTATTCCTGTTATTATTAGATACAAATGTATCTAATTGTTTTCAACAACACAAATCCTATCCGATTTTTTTATATCCTATAATTGCTTAAATTTGCCATATCACATCAATATCATTAACTTTTATCCCTTTTTAGACATGAACACAGGTGCTATTATATCGCAATTAAGAGACAAAAACGGTTTCTCACAAAGTGATCTTGCCGAGAAAAGTCAAGTATCAAGAGTTATGATTGGTAAATATGAAAGAGGCGAAGCTGTACCTTCTATTGATGCAGCCAAAAAAATTGCCGATGCACTTGGGGTTTCTTTAGATTATTTGGTTGGTGTGACCAGTCAGACTTCTTTTGATAAAAGAACACTTGAACGTATTATTGATCTGGAACTTC
This sequence comes from Flavobacterium soyae, assembly GCF_021245985.1. Lineage (GTDB taxonomy): Bacteria > Bacteroidota > Bacteroidia > Flavobacteriales > Flavobacteriaceae > Flavobacterium > Flavobacterium soyae. The sequence continues at coordinate 470,202 of NZ_JAJQXA010000002.1, forward strand.
TCGAAGAAAGTAAAAAACAAACTCTATATGATTTAATTGATACCTACATTCGTGATTTTAAAACAAGAAAAGCTTTTGCCAACGTAGGATAATATTTTGATTATAAAACACCAAAACCACTCATTTCCGAGTGGTTTTTTTATTCTCTTTGTCGATACACTTTGCGGTTGGGTTTTCAAGACCAAAAGTAAAAAACCACACCAAAGCTATGTTACATAATAAGTCATTATAGTGCTACGGCTACGCCCTGCACTATAAACTCATTATGTAAAATAACTCGTTTCCATTAGACCACTCAGCAGAGCCGACGCTTCTGCCCGCGCACTAGGTAAGTTTTTTATTTTGCTCAGTCACCGCAAGGGCTAGGCTTGTTTTTGCTGCATAAATGCCAGGGAATTTTATATTCAAAAGAAAAACAATAAAAGCATTTATGCAGCAAAAACAAGCGCATTTACTAAAGTTTTAAAACACAAAAAAACCTCGCTGCTGGCGAGGTTTCTTTTCTATTTCTCTTTGTCGATTTCCTTTGCGGGCACGGAAAAAATTTCCGCGCTATCGTTGCGCATATCCGCGCGATCGGGGATACAGATGAAACATCTGGAACAATAAAAATCACTAGTTTTGATGGAAAAACCTTAAAAGGGGAATTCAATATTAGTAACTTAACCAATGATAATGGTGTTCCATTAGGTTACTGTGACGGTACTAAAATAGTAGAAAAAAGATTCAATATCACCGCAGGTACATTTACGGCTATTCCCTAAACATGTAGCAACTCCATAAAAACCAAAAGCCACTCCGATATTGAAGTGGCTTTTTTGATTATTGTTGTGAGTACAGTTTATAAACTGCTCTATCCGTTGACGAAATTTAGTATATTTCCGAGCTATCTGGTTTTATCTTATCGAGAAATCCTGCTTAATATAAATTTATAATCTGTATTCAATTGAGAGAGTTCAAGTGTTTCTATATTATTTGCAATGTTAAATTTAAAGATAAACTCTGTACCAGTTGCAAAAAAAGCGTTTCTATCATTTGCAGATTTAAAAGAGAAAACAATTCTATCGTTTTTAGATGAAAACTGAAAATCACAGTATTTTTTTTCCAAAGATTTTATATTTCCAGTTCCATCTTCAGAAAAAAGTATGGTTGGACACACGTTATACGAGGTCTCTTCACCACCTCCAGTACTTTTGCACATTTGCCATACACCAAATACAGAACCATCTAATTGTTGTTGTTTTATGTTTATTACTTCTGCCTTTTGTTTTGTATTCTTATTACAACATATCAGTGCCAAACTTATAAATATAATTAATTTTGTTTTCATGAATATTATTCTTTATGATTAGGTTCGTTTGCTCTCTCTGGTGAGTTAGTGTCTTTTCTAACTTTATTCTCATTATCAACTGCATTACCAGTATCTGTTTTAGTAATGTATGGTATAGCATGTCCCACTAGCTCATGAGCTAAAATATCCGCAGGATTATCAGTCAAAGCATTACCGTTTGTATCTTTTAATCCTACTAATGGATTTCCAGAAATAGTAACATCAGCTTCTTTGGTAACAGTTTTCGTACCATCTGAATATGTTGTAGTTGTACTCTTCTTACTGGTAACACCTCCACCAGCATCATTATCTACACTTTTTGTTTTGCCTTTTTCTTGAAAGGTCTGACCTATGGAAATATTTATTTTCTCTTTATCATTTATTGCCGCTACAAGTTGTTTTGAGTAATAAGATGAGAATTTAGAAGAATCCCCACCAGCTTTGGCTAAATATAAATGACCACTTTTGTTAAAAGCAAAAGTTCCTAATGCTTTACTATTTATCATTTTTAAGACTGTACCTTGGTCTGCTTTATTAGCAACAATAATTTCCTTGCCATCAGGGTCGATATATATTATTGGATTATCAGCTACATAATTATATGGACTCAAATTAAAGTATTTCTCCGCTAACGGGTCAATATTCATCCAACGTCCCAGAGCAGGGTCATAATTCCTTGCTCCATAGTCGTAGAAGTTAAGCCCCAGCTCGTCCTGCAGTTCTTTGCCGTTATACTTATACTTATTATTAGTCGTCGTATAATCATTATACCCCTTATGTTTTAAACCAAAAGGGTAATAATTATTCTCTTCAATAATTTCAAGAACATTCTGTGCATTTTTAGCATAACTTAAGCGAACGTTACCTAAATGGTCTTTATATTGAAACACATACGAATAAATACCATTGTCGTTTTTTACATAGCCTTCAGCTGTTGGGAAAAATTCTAAAACAGTATTTTTATATTGAAATCCGTCCAGATAATTTGTTGTCGTCACCGTTGTACCTTCGGTTACAATTTTCTCCAGTTTCTGCCCTGTTGCATTGTAAATATACTCAATACTCCCGGTTGTTCCAAAAATTATTTTCTTTGGTAAATTAAGATGGTTGTACTGTATTGCGGTAATGTTTTTGTTTTTATCAAGAATAAGGTTTCCATTGGCATCATAACCATAATCGTCGCCTGTTTTATTAAAATCATTAAAACCGCTGGTGTTATTGCTGTTATCTAAAACGGTGCTCAGCTGGTTAGAATTTGCGAGATAAGTATAAGCCAGGTTATCTATTAAAATAGGCTGTATCTGCGGGTCAGTGTCTCCTTTTCGCATTAAAGAGACGATATTTCCGTTTTTATCGTAGGTCAAATTCTCATCATACGCATTTGTGGTCACGCCGCTTTTTTCGTAAATGGCATTTTTTAATCGGTTTAGGTTATCATATTGATAACCGTAGGCACGTTCTATATTATCTGACCCGGTTCTCCACAAAGTTTCAGATATATTTCCGTTATACAGCCCGTTAACACCGCTTATTACAGCCTGGGTTGCATTATAATTAATTTTAAAAGCAAACAAATCTTTTGGGTCAGTTCCCTGCTGCAAACCTGCTGTTTTGTTAATCTCGGTAAGCCAGCCTCTAATATTGTAGTTATAATCTACTTTCTGCAAAGGTGCGCCCGTAGTGTTACCAACACTTTTAAGGGTTAGCTGCCCTAAAGCATCATAAGTATTAGCCGCCATAAGCTGCGCTGTTCCTGCTCCTATTTTGTGGGTATGGGTGAGCAGACGATCCTGAGAAGAATACGTAAATTTTTCTTCGATATTAATTTTTGCACCGCCGCTTACACGCTGGTGTTCTGTCTGGGTTGTAAGTGATTTTCCTGTAAAATCAAGTTCGTTATCGGTATGGCTTACACCAGTTAAATGATTTTTTACATAAGTGCTTATCACTCTTCCTTTAGTGTCATAAAAAATTGTAGTTGTTTCTCCTGCAGTAGAAGCAGCCGTGCTTAAAGCTCTTGTCCAGCTTCCGGTTGAGAGTCCTTTTACATTGGTTAAAACCGGCTTTCCTATTACAGACGCAGGTACTGCCTGAGCACCGGTAAAGGTATAATCATCATAATAATTAACTGTTAAAAGTTTAAAACTGGTTGGTGCAATGCTATTTTTATAATTAGCGGCAATTCCATCTATAGTAGTCGCAGCCTTGGTTTCAAACAAAGTTACTGCCGTGTTTTGGTTTCCCTGCAGTGTAAACCTTGCTGCAGGACTTACTGCCTGACTGCTCCAGCCTGTATAAATCGGTCTGCCGTAAACATCATATTTGGTAATGATCCAGCCTATTGCAGCATCGTCTTTAAAGGGCGAAAATGCAGGACCTGTCGCGACAACCCTGTCCAGCTTGTCATAAACGATAAACTCCCACTGCTTTCCTGGGAGTTTTTTCTCGACAAGTCGGTTTTTATTATCGTATTTATACTGGTAGCATAATCCGTTTAAAACATCAGAGGTTATGGTTCCGTCTGCTTTTGGCGGAATTACGTAGGTCAGGTTTCCATAAATATCATAAACATAATAAGTATCATGTTTTGTTCCGGCATCATAAGTCCTTTTTAAAACAACCTGTCCTTCTTTGTTTTTAAACTCTACTGTTGAGCCTGCCGTTTCTATCGGGCTTGCAGCGGTATTTTCATCATAAGTTACGTTTTTATAAAGCGCATTTGCGGGATAGTTTCCGGCATCTGAAAATGAAATTTCATATAAGCCTGATCCTGCTGTCCACGTTGTAATGGCTTTAAATAATTTTACTTCTGCAGCCGTGTTGGTCTGATAGTTTACTTTAATTTCGTGACCGCTGCCCATTGCCCATGGAGTTCCGGGAGCAGCTTGTTTCAGTACCCTGTTTAATGGTGAAGATTCTAAACTCTTTTGCGAAAACGGATTGGCTGTGTTTTCATATTTAGCGGTATTATAAAAATTTATCGCTGCTGTTTCAGCATTTGAGTCAAAAGCCATATTAGTTGAAGATGCTTCATACGGCAGGTATTCCTTTACCTGTCTGCCAAAAGCATCGTAACCCATATAGGTTATAATATCTTTTGAGTCAGATGATTGTTTATTTACAATTTGCTGCATTGGCCGTCCAAGACCATCAAAATAGGTGACGTTTTGAGCAGCCTGATCGATTGTTGGGGCTGTTATTTTTACAAGAGAAGGTTTCTTATAAGTAACGGTTTTAACGTAATTTTCGGTTTGTGTCTGGCCTATTGCCGTAAAAGGAAACAAAACCAAAAAAAATTTGATTATATTTTTCATACTGTTTTTGGTTTTATGGCTTGTAATTGTATTGGTTCTCTGATACCACGTTTCCTTCATTATCTTTTACATAATCAAGCCTGCCGTTAGCATCGTACTTGTAAGTTGTTGGAAAACCTTTAGGATCTGTAATAGTGCTTACCCCAATAAGCGGCAGATAAGTATAGGTTGTTACTATTTTGTCTGTCAAAGCAGTCCTTAAAGAATTAAGAGCAGTTGTCAATGCTGCTTCTGTCCCTGTATCAGATTGTGTCTGCAGATTAGCCACGTAACCTGATACAGTGCTGTAAAGCGCATTTTCTATTTTGGCAATAGGCTGTGTTTTATTATACCCCCAGATAATCGAAACAGGAGTTCCGTTTTCGAGTGTGTACTGCAGAATATTTCCTTTATCGTCATACTGGTCAAAAGTTATTTTTTTATCAGCAGTAACGATAGCCGCTGTTCCTTTGTTTGCATACATATATCTTGGCAGTAATAAATTGCTTGTTGATGCATTTCTTTCGTAACCCGTTTTTTGTTCGGATACTTTTACTAAGTTCCTGAAATTTTGTGTGTCTAACGGCATTCCAACCATATTGGCTGCTTTGAGTTCACTTACAAATGGTTCGCCCGCCATTTCAGTATCTTTGGCATAAAAATATTTGGTTTCGAGTGCTTCCTGATTTGAGCTGGTTGAGGTTTGCGATGATAATAGTGTATGATTAATCCCTCTGTAATTATAATTAGTGACTGTGCTGACAGGGTTCCCTCCGTTAAGATCATAAGTGATTTCCTGAGTGGATTTTAAGTAATGCCAGAACGAAATATTTGAATAGGAAACGATACTGATATTATCAATGTTTGCCAGATTTGAAATTGTTTTGGGCAGAGTAACCCCGTAGCAGGGATGCGGAAAATATATTGTTCTGTTATCATGGCCTGGGGCTATACAGGTGTAACCATCTCCGAAAAATATCTCATTCATCATTTTTTCATGTCTATGATTTGCTACACATGACCAATATGGTGTTCTTTTGGTTAAATCTGCCTCTGTACAAACATAATTAACTGGTGCCGAAGCAATTTTTTCATAATTTTTTCTGGCACTGTAGGATATGGCTTCTTTTCTTAAAGCGGTTCTTTCCTCATATTCATTTATAGTCTGCTTAACGGTTTTTAGGTCTTTATTAAAATAGGTGGCTTTTTTCAGCAGGCCGTTATCCCAGCCCAGATTAGACAGAGGTGTGCTTCTTACATCATAAGTTCCTACGACAAAACCGCCGCCGCCATCACGGTGAACAATAAATTCATGTTCTTCACCGCCGTTTAAAAAAGAATCCGATCCGTATGAAATGGTCACATAATTATAAAATACATTTGAACTGCCGGTATCAAATAATGAAGACAAACTGCTTGATGATAAGTTTAAATAGGTGGCAGTAGTTATAACCCCCTGCATTCCTGCTCCTGCAGATTCTATAGTTTTTTGTACTTTATAAAAATCAATATAATAAGGATCCTGTCCTTTGTTTCCTGTTGATTTGGTCAGATCATCTTTTTTAGCATAAAAAAACCTTTTGATAACAGGAGCTGATGATGCAGATGCATAATCAGAACTGCGCTGCACCCTTACTCCGCCGGTTATAACATTTGATGGTACAACAACCCCTCCTGCGGGTATATAATTATAATTGACAGAAGCTGATGTACAGTTCCAATCAGCACTTAAGCTAATAATATAATTTTGATTTGCCCCTGCGACAAAATACAGGTTTTTTGCTGCAGTACTCATACTTGGGGTTATTTGATAAGTATTGAGAGTAACTTCAGCAGCATTGTCTGACCTGTAAAGTGTCTCGTACCTTTTTGCAGTATCATTATAGACGCTTATTGTCGCTTTATTTTTGCCCAGATTTAAATCGGGATCCGGACAGGAGAAACTTACTCCCGCAGTTAAAGGAACATTTTGGGCCATTGAGCCGCTTGTAAAAGTTGATTGGGAAACTGCAGTATTTGCTTCTTCTGTTGTAACAGCACTCACCGAGCTGTAAACCCTGCTGGGCTGAACCGTTATCTGGCCATAATAATCATTTGGCTCATAATCAAATGTAGTATATCCTTTTGTCGGGTAAATAATTTTTGTCATTAAACCAATTTTTGCAAAATTCCCATCAGGTTCTTTATCTGCCCCGTTATAATTTACAGATCCTAGTTCATACGCCGTACTTTTAGGTACGATATTGACATTAGTTTTACCATTATAATACCCCCAGTGGTCCTGGCTCAAAGATAATCTCGCCGGAAAGCTGTTTCTGTTATTGTATTCAAACTGATAGTTTTGGTTTACATCCTTAAACTGGATTTTATCCAGAAAGACCCTGCTGTTAGCTGTTGTGGTATAAGTAAAATTGATGCGGTCAATTTCAGCCGCCGCCTTATCTTTTATAGTAATCTGCGATATTTTGTTATTTCCGGATGTTACATCTGCACTCGAAGCAGAAAGATAAGTAAACGAAACTTCCCCATGAATTGGGTTTGTACTCTTTATGGATTTTATTGTTTTCCCTGCCAGATTTATGGTATGGTCATACATGGAGCTTAAACCTCCTGTGTACTGTTCCAAATTACCTGCAGCATCATATTGTATGCGGGGATACAGCATTCTGTAAGTCTGTGATTTTGAAGCTGTGTAAACAGACACAGCATCATTATAAGTAAACTGGATTTCATCTCCTTTAGGATGAACAATTTTACTCAAATACCATGATGAAACTGTTATATTAGGGATAGAATGACCGCTTCCTAAAACCCTCTGTGTGGTAATTTCCTGATTATCAAAATAATATTTAACACCATCGGGTGCTGTAATTACAAAATTTATACTTTCCGGGGTCAGTGTGTACTCAATCCGAAGTTCCTGGGCAGGCATCAAAGCGACACCACCTTCATTATTTAAGATAAACTTACCTGAATATTTCCCAAAATTAAAATTAAAAATATCAGCTTCGCTGTCCACATCGTTTTCTCCAATGTATTGGTAAAAGTCCAAAGCCGGAGGCGAATAACGCCCCATCTGTTCTGTTATGGAAATTGGAATAGGATAGTCTCCCCGGGTTTCATCGGGTTTGTCCCTTACCACCCTTGTAATAACCCCGCCAAAATTAAGGTTCCAGCTCTGCCCTACATTTGAAGAAATCTCATCTACTTTTATACCATTTGAACTGTAAAACATGCTGATTGGAACTTCTAAATTGGCTGTTTTATAGGTATACAAAGGGATATTTATATTTTGTGATCCGGTAAATAAACCAATAGGTGTGTTTCCATACGTTCCTAATGCATAAGCTGTAGGAGAAGGAGGGATAATATTAGGTACATATTTACTGGGGTCATTTTCTGAAATTTGTCCAAAAATTACCAGCGGCATATATATAACTGTTAAAAAGAACAAATTTTTAATAGTTTTTTGTAGTGATAAAATATTCATTTTCTTTTTAATTAACGGTTTTAATTACTTTCACAGACTCTGTCTTAACATCTGTCTGAATTTTTATAATATAAATTCCTTCTGCATAACCGGTTAAATTCACCGGAACAGTTCTGCTGTTTATACTAAAATGCTGTAAAGTTCTGCCTAGAATATCTACAACTGTGGCGGTACCTTCCTTGAAGTCATAACCAATAATAATATTGGTGTATGTAACCGCAGGATTGGGGATTGCTTCAATACTGGCTTTAACTTTTTCAACTTTTGTTTTATCTTTCAATTTTACAACCCAAAAATCATTTCCGCCAATATTTGAATTTTTATCTTTTGATGAGGCAGCGTTTGATGTTCCGGCCATTAAGTAACCGCCATCTCGGGTTTCGACCAGTTTTCTTAAAATATCTTCACCGTTACTTCCCACGGTTTTACTCCATAACTCTTCTCCTTTATCATCTATTTTGAGCGCTGTGTAATCGTTGATTCCGTCTTTTTCTTTACCAATTCCTGCCTTTTTTGCCAAATCGCCAATTACAGACTGCCTGGTTTCTGTTTTGGTGTGACCGCCGATTAAATAAGTATGATCGTTGTTCTCCACCAGCGATGTCAGGATATCTGCTTTACCAAAATCGAAAGTTTTGCTCCATAAAACTCCTCCCTCTGTATCAAGTCTTAATACCCAAAAATCCGTCCCGCTGCCTACAATCCCGCCTAGTGAAGTTAAGGCACCCGTGCTGTTAGAATTTCCTCCGGCAATATAACGGCCGTCTGCAGTCTGGTGAATTACATACGGCTGATCATCGCCTTCTGCTCCATACGTTCTCTGCCACTCGATTTCTCCTGAATCGTTTAGTTTTACAATCCAGTAATCTCCTGAACCATTATTAGCTTCGGTTTTGTCTCCCGATATTGGAGAAGTTGAATATCCTGCCAGAATATAACCGTTGTCAGAAGTCTGTTCCATACTTCTTAATAAATCTGCATATTCTCCTCCGTATGTTTTCTGCCATTCAATAACACCCTGCCTGTCCAGTTTTACTATCCAGTAATCCATATTACCGCGGCTTTTTTCAGATTTACTGTATAAATCTGTTTTAGCTGAAGCACTATTTTTTTTATCTATAGTATTATTTGAAATTGAAGAAGGGCTGGAACCGGATGAACCGCCCAGAATATAACCTCCGTCTTTAGTCTGAAAAGCACATAAAAGCTCATCCTGACCATTTCCTCCAATAGTTCTCTGCCATTGTTCGGTACCGGAAGCATCAAGTTTTATTACCCAAAAATCGCTGAGACCTTTACATTCTTCTTTCTTTTGAAAACTGTTTCCTGAACTGGAAGTTCCTGCCAGAATAAATCCGCCGTCTTTTGTATTTTTAATGCTTTGAAGAAGATCAAAACCATTTCCTCCAATGCTTTTCTGCCAGTCAAGTTCTCCTTTCTCCGTCATTTTCCAGATCCAGTAATCCAGATCACCATGATTATCATCTGTTTTATTTCCCGTTTTATCAGAAACAGAACTTCCTGCCAAAACAAATCCGTAATCAGCCGTTGGCAGTGCATCAAAAAGATAATCTGCATGGATCCCTCCGTATGATTTTTCCCAAAGGATATCCTGAGAGTAAATTAAAAATGGTAAAAGTGTAAAAAGTAATAAGTAAAATTTTTTCATAAGCAGTTTTAATTTCGGCGCAAATCTAGAAAATGTTATGGTTAAATCTTTACGGGATTCCGTAACATTTTAATAAAAAAACAATCAATTATTTACAAAAATAAGTTTTGTATTACAAAAAAAAGCCCAGCTTTACAGTCAGGCTTTTTCTCTATAAAAAATAATATCTTCACATAAACATCATTCCATATTACACTCCCCAATCCAATTATAAATTTCAGTCTGCGCACGTCTTGGTTCATCAATACCTAGGATATCCAATTCATTAGTTCCTTCACTATTTATAGTTCTCCTTTTTGTATTATCTTCTAGCTGCAACTGAATTATTGTATTAATTTCTTCAATGTGTTTTTCATCATACAACGGAAAAGCAACTTCTATTCTTCTGTTTAAATTTCGGCTTAACATATCTGCAGATGATAAATAGATTTTTTCCTCGCCATTATTTGCAAATTTGTAAATTCTGGAATGTTCTAAAAACATATCTACAATCCTGTAGATTTTTATGTTTTCGCTTACATATTTAATTCCCGGCAGTAAAGTGCAGATTCCACGTACGATCAATGTCACATCAACCCCTGCCCTGCTGGCTTCAATAAGTTTGTCAATAATATCTTTTTCATCAACTCCGTTTACTTTTAAAAATACAGCAGCTTCCCTGTCGGCTTTTTTATTTTCTATTTCATTGTCTATTAATTCTATTAACTTGTCTTTCATGTTAAAACCTGCCGCCAGAATATGTTTTGGTGTTCCTGCTTTTTTCTTGGTTTTTAAAAATGTAAAGACTTTTTTTAAATCATCTGTGTATTTTTTTTCAGAGGTGAAAAATCCAAAATCAGAATAAACATTTGCTGTACTTTCATTAAAATTTCCGGTTGACAAATAATTATAATATTTCTTATTTCCGTATTTATCTTTCATGGTTACCATTGCCACTTTTGCATGAACTTTTAAATTCGGCATGCTTTGAATGATTTTTATTCCCGCATTTTTCATTTCGCGGGACCAGAATAAATTATTGTATTCATCAAAACGTGCTTTAACTTCTACAAAAACAGTTACTTTTTTGCCATTTTTAGCCGCGCTTATCAAAGCATTTGCAATTAACGACTGCGATGAAATTCGGTATAAAGTAATTTTTATCTCCAGAACGTTTCTGTTAATTGCCGCCTGATTAAAAAATTGAAGTACATAATAATACGACTGATACGGAAAGTGAAGCAATTGATTTTGTTTGTCAATAATTTCAAAAATTGACTTCCTGCTTTCAAAAGGCAGATGTTTGAGCCCGGGATAATTTGCTCCTTGCAGATTTGGTTTAACAGGATTTGGAAACTTGAATAAATCATAAAAATTATGATGGCTTCCGCCTTTTATCATTTCATTATTGTGCAGGCGGAAAGCTTTTTTACATACCGAAATTGTTTCAGAATCCATATTAGAATCATACAAAAACCTTGTTGATGAACCTCGTTTCCGTTCTTCAATTTTTGCTTCGATTTTTGCTATCAAATCTCCTGAGTTTTCATCTTCTATCAGATAATTTTCATCTCGGTTTAGTTTTATCGCATAACAGGAAACCACTTTTCCGGCAGGAAATATAAGAGATAAGCAATTCTTTATTATGGTATCAATCGAAATAATATAATGTGTATCATCCTGACTTTGCAATTGTTTATAGCGATCCAGTTTATCAGATGGAATATTGAGATAAGCATAATTATAATTACCTGCACTATCTTTTAACTTTACCAGAAAATATAAGCAGCGATTATGTAAAAAATAAGTTTTAGGCTGATTTACCGAAATGTAAATTACCTGAATATAAGAGAGAATAATGCTTTTAAAATAATATTCGATCTCCTGCAGGTGCTCTTCTATAAGCTCTTGATTTTCATAATAGACAATATTATTAGCTGCTAATTCTGGAAGTATTGAAGTGTTCCAAATTGTTCCGAACCTGTTTTGCTGAAGATTTACTTCAGTTAAAATTTTGCTGAGCAGCTCCTTATTCTTTTTTGAATTTTTAATCAGCAGTTTTCTGATTTTTACTCTAAAAAACTCATCTAAATTAGAAGAATGAATGGCTAAAAACTTAATTCTTTCGTATAACGAATTATTGGAGTCCTCGGCTTCATCCAAAATACAGTTATTGAAAGACAGCCACGAAATTTCTGAAGGTATAAGATAGTTTTGCACGTAAAAAATTGGTTTATACTTTATTGATACTTGTAAATTTCAGAATTAATTATTTTAAAATATAAATACAGACAGCAGTTAACCATAATTTAATTTATTGGTAACATGTCCTAATCTGCATAATATCATTATCATAACTTAAGTATACACGTCATTATGAATGTAATATATACTGAATGCCCATTGGCAATTTTATTAACTTCAAAAGCGGCAAATAATCTTAATCCTGTTAACTTTTTGTTAACCGTATTATAATACCGCTTAGATAGTACGATTTCTCCTTTAAGGTACTTATAACTGGTAGGAATTATAACTCAAAAAACAATCGTTCTATTGACAAAATTTTCAGAAATAAAATGCTGTGACTGATTATTTTTTATTCCTCAGCTGGTTATTACTATCAAATAATTTATCAAAATCAATGAATTTAAATATGTTATAAACCATTAAAACCAGAATTATGAAAAAACAGAATCCAAAAAAGGTATTAAGTAAAGCCTTAATTATTATGCTTTCGGCTATTACATTCTCATGTCAGGATACGACATTAGAAGAAACCGAAAATCCTGCTGTAGCAAAAGAGCAGCAAAATTTTAAAAAAATGAGTGCCGCTGCAAGTTCTAATCTTGCAAAAAGGTGGGCTCCTATTCATTACAGAGATGTAGATGCTACAGGAACTTATGCCGAAGGCGGAAAATCAGATTACATTACTGCTATTAATTATGATAATGACTGGAATGGCGAAAACAACTGGAACAACCTTCCTGCTTATGCTAACTCATTAGCTGCACATTGTTACTATTCGGTTGTTGAATCAAATACACATTGGTTTATTACTTATGCTTTTTTCTCTCCACGCGATTGGACAGATAATCCGTTTTTATACAGTTTAGACCAGCATGAAAATGATTTAGAAGGTGTATTAATGATTGTAGAAAAAGATGGTTCTGCTTACGGTGCCTTAAAAGGAGCTGTTACAGTAAGTCATTCCGATTTCTTTTCGTATGTACCATCCGGAAGTCCTTTTGTAAGCGGACTGGAAAGTGTTGACGGAACATTACAAATGAGAGATTACAATGGAGAGTTACACCCTGTTACAGCGCAAGATTCTAAAGGGCACAGCCTTAAAGCATGGCCGCAGCACGATATTGACGGGGACGGAATTATTTACTACCCATCTGCAAGTGGAACTGCACAAATACCATCTGATAATTATGATACTTATGTGGAGTACAAACTTGTCGATATTTTTGAAAGCGGAGGATTATGGGATCAAAGATTCAATACTGAATTGTTTTATAATGCAGGCGGAGGATTTAAAGGAAATGATTTTAAAACTGGCGGTGCTAATGCTCCTTGGGCATGGAATGATGGAAATGATGGTATTGTACAAGGCGGAGAATTTGCGACAGATCCTGCAAAATTAGCTGATAATTATTTTGATGGTGTAGGTAATTTTTCACGTGTCTATACTGATAATAAATACAATGGATCAGCCGGAGGTGTTGTTACGGTTTACCAAAATTGTAGTTATACAGGTTATGCAATTGCTTTACCTGCGGGCGATTATACATTGGCTCAGCTAAAATCATACGGCATTGTAAATGATGATTTATCATCAGTTCGTTTAGAAAATGGATATAAAATTACATTCTACCAAAACGATAATTTTGGAGGAGAATCTGTTGTAATAACAGGAAACAATAGCTGTTTAGGAGGTTTTAATGATAAAGCCAGCTCAATAAAAATCAGCGCAATATAACTGATTTTTATTCTAAATATGCAGACAAGAAGCGAAGTTGTTTTTCTTGTCTGCATATCTTTTTTGGGCTTTTTCTAAATTATCAATTCCAATTAAAACAATATAAATCATTGCAATTTCATTCCTTAAAACAGTTTAATTGCTGAGAGAAAAATCCTCTTATCAATCATTTTTTACTAATTTTACGTATCAACATTTAATGAATTTACATGGAAATGAATGATTTGGAATTAGTTTCCATTAAAGAGGTTTGCATTACAAAAGTGAATGGATTTGAAAGTTCATCCTTATTAGACATTCTTTCTGTAGAAGAACCGCTTGAAATAAGAATTTCTTACGGTTCCGAAACTGAAAAAACACACAAGAATATCTCTGTAACAATGCGTACGCCGGGCAATGATTTTGATCTTGCAATTGGTTTTTTATTTACCGAAGGCATTATAATTTCTTATCAGGACGTAAAAAAAATCTATCACATACAAACAGACTGTTCCTTTCAAAAGAAAAATATTGTTCAGGTCGATTTGGCAGATAATTTCATTCCACATTTAATGTCGTCAGACCGGAATTTTTATACCACATCAAGCTGCGGCGTTTGTGGAAAAAATTCTATACAATCTATCAAAACGGTTAGCTCTTTTAATCCTTTAGAGAATCCAAAACTGAATATCGCTGCAGAAGTATTTTACCAATTACAAAATAAATTAAAAGCAGCTCAAAGCAGTTTTGCGGTTACTGGCGGCATTCATGCGTCAGGCCTTTTTACTATTGAGGGTGATTTAGTTCTTTTACAGGAAGATGTTGGGAGACATAATGCTTTGGATAAGTTAATTGGCACTGCCTTAGCAAATAATTTACTGCCATTAAATAAACATATTTTGCTCCTTAGCGGAAGAGCTAGTTTTGAGTTAATCCAAAAAGCGGCTATGGCAGGAATATCTGTTGTTGCTGCTATTGGTGCGCCATCGAGTCTTGCTGTAGAATTGGCTAAAGAATTTAATATTACTCTTTTGGGCTTTCTTAAAGATGACAGATTTAATATATATAATTCCAGTGATATCAGGTAGTAATACCAACTTCTTAGAAAAATTAAAATAACCCGTTGGGTGTAATTCATAAAAAAAATATTAAACACATAGAAACATAGATTTTATGTGTAAAAAAGGATACAAAAAGAAATATATTTCTTTTACATAGATAGTCCCGAAGCATCGGGATGCATTTTAAATAAGTGAAACGCCTTTTTTAAGTAAACAAAAGCTATGTTTTTATATGTTAAAATAATTACACCCAACGGGTTAAAATAAGAGTTTTTTATATAATTGATATTAAAATTATAATAACAAAAGCCTTTACAAATAAATTAATTAATTGCAAAAGTGATGGAAAAAGATAAATCCCCAAAAGACATCGACGCTAAAATTACGAGAGAACCAGATGCAGAAAATCCATATAAACTTTCAGATCTTAAGCTGACAAAAGTTGGAAAATGGGCTGCCGGCGTTCCTGGTGTAGTGGCCGCTTTTAGCGATCTTATCGAAGAAAAAACGGTTGTTCGCGGGACAAAGGCTTTATTTAAGATGAATCAGGCTGGTGGTTTTGATTGCCCGAGCTGTGCATGGCCTGATCCCGATGATGAGCGATCACCTTTAGGAGAATACTGCGAAAACGGCGTTAAAGCTTTAGCTGAAGAAGCGACTACAAAAAAAATCACAGCTGACTTTTTTAAACAAAATTCTGTCTATGACCTTGCCAAATTAGACGATTTTCAAATTGGAAAAATGGGAAGATTGACCGAACCTATGTACCTTCCTAAAAATGGCACACACTATGAACCTATAAGCTGGGATAATGCATTCAAAAAAATAGCAGAGCACCTCAATGCATTAGAATCACCAGATGAAGCCGCATTTTATACCTCAGGAAGAACAAGCAATGAAACATCATTTCTTTATCAGCTCTTTGCTAAAGAATTTGGTACCAATAATATGCCAGATTGTTCTAATATGTGCCATGAAACATCAGGATCTGCTTTAAGGACTACAATCGGAATTGGAAAAGGAACCGTAACACTGGATGATTTTTATGATACCGATGTAATCGTAATTATTGGTCAAAATCCCGGAACCAATGCACCAAGAATGATGACTGCATTAGCAAAAGGCAAAAAAAACGGAGCAAAAATTATTGCTGTAAATCCATTGCCGGAAGCTGGTTTAATGGGTTTTCATAATCCACAGGAAATTAACGGAATTATAGGAAACGGTGTCAAACTAGCCGATCTTTTTCTTCCTGTAAAAATAAATGGAGATATGGCACTGTTAAAAGCCCTTGAAATTATATTATTTGAATTGGAAAATAAAAATCCCGGAAAAGTCTTTGATTATGATTTCATCAAAGAAAAAACTACCGGATACGATGCTTTTCTAAAACAGTTTGAAGATTATAATTTAGAGGAACTTGTCCAACTTTCGGGTGTTTCTAAAGAAGCACTTTATGAAGCTGCAGAAATCATCGCTTTCAAAAAAAGAATTATTGTCTGCTGGGGAATGGGACTTACACAGCAGCCCAACGGTGTAGAAATGATTAGAGAAATTCTTAATATTCTGCTGCTTAAAGGAAGTATCGGTAAACCCGGTGCAGGCGTCTGTCCCGTTCGCGGTCATAGCAATGTTCAGGGAAACAGAACCATGATGATTGATGAGAAACCTACTAATGAACAACTCGACCGCCTTCAGGCTTATTTTGGTTTTAATCCTCCCCGTAAACACGGATATGATATTGTAAGGGCCATTAAAGCCATGAAGGAAGAAAAAGTAAAATTACTATTTTGTATGGGAGGTAATTTTCTATCAGCAACGCCGGATACAACTTATACAGCAAGTGCGTTAAGAAAACTGAACTTAACTGTAAATGTATCTACAAAACTCAATCGCAGCCACTTGATTCATGGACAGGAAGCCATCATTTTGCCTACTCTATCCCGAAGCGATATTGATATCGTGAATGGTGAAGCACAATTTATAACTACAGAAAACTCAATGGGCGTTGTACAATCATCAAAAGGAATGCTCAAACCTGTATCTGATAATCTTATTAATGAAACTCAGATTGTGTGCAGAATGGCTATGGCAGCTCTGGGAAATAAATCGGTTGTTAACTGGCAGCGATATCATAATAGTTATGACGATGTGAGAGACGCCATTGAAAAATGTATTCCCGGTTTTGAAAATTATAATTTCAAGGTACGGCAAAAAGGAGGTTTTTATTTGCCTAATGCGGCACGCGATGGAAAATTTATCACTAAAGATTTTGGAGACCGTGCACCATTTACATTAACGGCAATACCCAAAAATGAACTTGCCCCAGACGAGTATATGATGGCAAGTACCCGGACACACGACCAGTTTAATACCACAATTTATGGTCTTGATGATCGTTATCGCGGTATAAAAAATGAACGCAGGGTAATATTTATGAACCAAAAAGATATCGAGCAGGCGGGATTCAAGTCCGGCGATAAAGTCGATTTATTTAACTACGATGATGATATCGAAAGAATTGCCCCTTTGTTTATTATTGTTTCATATCAAATCCCTGAGAAAAACGCTGTTACTTATTTTCCCGAAACAAATGTTCTGGTTTCTGTTAATAATGTTGTCAAGGATAGTAATATGCCGGCCTCAAAATATGTAAAAATTAAAATTAGAAAACATGATCCTAAAATTTATGAAAGAATAAATCGATTGTAACATATCCAACCACTCTAAGATTCTTTAGCCTTTTAAAAATATAAAATTTAGTACCTTTATTTAAAAATATTTAAAGCTATGTATGAACAGCTTTTCAGCTATATCAGCAGGTACAGCGAATCTCCTCTTACCGAGGAAGATGAAACATTAATAAAAATATCTCTGAAACCTGCTAAATTAAAAAAGAAGGAGTTTTTTCTGGAACAGGGAAATGTCTGTCAGTTTACTGGTTTTATACTAAAAGGTGCTATGAGGCAATTCAGCATTGACAGTGCCGGTAATGAGCATATTATTCAGCTGGCTCTTGAAAACTGGTGGATCGTGGATCGTGAAAGCTATCTTATGAAAACACCTTCTGTTTATAATATTGATGCATGGGAAGATACAGAACTCCTCGTGTTAGAAGCTGATGATCTGCAGCGTCTCCTTGAAATACCTGCAATCAAGGAAATGTTCTGGAATATGAACCAGAACAGTTTTATAGCTTCCCAAAAAAGATTGAATAACTCCATTGCCCTTCCTGCAATGGAAAGATATGAGCAGTTATTAAAAAGTTATCCTGACTTTGTACAGCGTTTTCCCCAGCATATTATTGCTTCTTATCTTGGTATCAGCAAAGAAACCCTCAGCCGGGTACGCAGTAAATTATTCCAAAAATAACATTTGCCTCTGTTCTAAACTTTCTAATGTTCTTTATTGACAAATGTCATCGTTTTCTGCTCCAGAGCTGAAATAACTTTGCCTTATAAATCAGTAATAAAATTTATAAAACATTAGAAAAAATGAAACAGTTTACAAAAGATGATACCGTAATGTTATTAATAGATCATCAAACAGGCACACTTAATTTTGCAGCTAACAGACCACATGAAATGATTGTGAGCAGAACAAGAGCATTGGCTAAATTTGCAAAAGCTTTAGACATTCCGGTTGTTCTTACCAGCAGTCAGGAAGATCATGCACAGGGACCATTAATTCAAGATTTGCAGGAACTGCTTCCTCAGGAATTTGCAGACAGGGTAAAAAGAGAAGGAATCACAAATGCATGGGACGACGAGAATTTTAAAAATGCCGTTCTAAAAACTGCTGCCGGAAGAAAAAATGTAATTATGGCAGGACTTACCAATGATGTATGTATTGTATGGCCGTCAATTTCGATGCAGGAAGAAGGATTTAATGTTCAGGTCGTTCTTGATGCAGGCGGATCTCCTTCACAAATTGCTGATGATATTGCACAGCAGACATGGGAAAGCCAAGGTGTAAGAACTACAACTATTAACCAGATAATATCTGAAATGGTACACAATTGGGCAACAGAAGACGGACAAAAAGTACTTCCAATTCTTTTTGAAGAAGTAATGTCTAAAGTAGGACAGTTCTCTTAATTACCAGCTTACATAATAGAAGCCGGATATTGATGTCCGGCTTCTTTAAAACAAAAAATTATGATACAGAAAATAAACAGTTCCATGTTTATCGGACACGGGCCAATTAAAGTATTGTATCCCGGATCGGCGGTTTCAAATACTGATACCGGAATAGGAAGTATTGGACGAATTGACCATCCTGAAATTAACAGCAATACGGTTATTAAAATGCATCCTCACATTAATGATGAAATACTTTCTTATTTTAGAACAGGTGAAGCAGAACACAGTGATTCAGAAGGATTTGTTAAGATAATTGGCAGAAAGACACTAATGCTGATGAAAGCCGGCAGGTCATTCTTCCATGAAGAAAAAATAATGGGACAGCAGGAAACTATGGAAGGACTTCAGATTTTTATCCGTCCCCAAAAAAAAGATCTTGACCCTGAAGTGGTATTCTTAGAACTGGACAGCCTGCACAGTGAAAACAGCTGGCGTTTAATTGGATCCCCCAATCCTGAAACTAAATTTCAATTCAGCAGCCAGACCTGGATTTACGATATGAAACTCCTTAGCGGCAGCACTTCTGAAATTCCTGAATTTCCAAAGAAAAACCTTACTGCACTTTTGTATGTTTTTCAGGGATCGGTACAGGTAAATGATATTATTGCTCTTAATAAAAAGGAATGCATCGTATTTAAAGATGAGCCTGTTTTCATAAAGGCTTCAGAAGATGCTGAACTGGTTTTATTCTTCACTGATGAGCAGGCAGAAATATATAAGGATGGAATGTACAGCGGAAATCAAATATAATTATGAATACAACTATCCAGATTATCAGTAAAAATGAAGGGGAAAGATTAGCAGTTGCCGGAGGCAATTACAGAATTATAATTTCAGGTGAGCAGACCAATGGTGATTACGCCGTTATTGAAATGACAGTTCCCCCAGGCGGGGGACCGCCTCCGCATGCACACCCAGAAACCCAGGAAATGTTTCATGTACTGGAAGGAGAACTCGAATTTAAAACTGAAACCGGAAAACAGATTGTAACCCAAGATGGTTTTATAAATATCCCTTTTGGAGGAGCCGTACACTGCTTTAAAAATATTTCAGAAAACAACGCACGTCTCTTATGTACTGTAGTACCTGCAGGTTTGGAGAATTTATTTCAGGAAATAGGTATTCCCGTAGAAGCCGGTGAATTCCTGCCCATTCCTGAATTGACAGAAAAACGCAGGGAATTTTTAAAAGAAATAGATATTAAATACGGCCAGAGAACATATCCGTCTAATTATTTAGGGTAACAGTTCTTAATAATACTAAAACTTCTAAGTATCATCATACAGCACTTTTAATTTAAAACAAGCATTCGGTTTTGGTCTAAATCAGTTAAATCCCATCGCCGAATTTAGATCATAATGATCTTCGTTAAAACTACTTTACAGGGCTACAATAAATGAAAATCATCTATAACTATTCAGTAATTTAAGTACTCGTTTTAATTAAAAAGTGTTGGCCTGTATATTTAAAAGAAGATTATTATTTTATTTTAACCACTACTTTTCCTTTCGCACGCCCGCTTTCTACATACGATAATGCTTCGTTGGTTTTATCAAATGGAAAAATCTTATCTATTACCGGTTTAATTATATCAGCTTCAATCAGCGCTGTAATTTTGCTTAACTGCTGCCCGTCTGCCTTCATAAATAAAAAAGAATACTCAACATTTTTATT
The DNA here is from genome assembly GCF_021245985.1 of Flavobacterium soyae. Taxonomy (GTDB): domain Bacteria; phylum Bacteroidota; class Bacteroidia; order Flavobacteriales; family Flavobacteriaceae; genus Flavobacterium; species Flavobacterium soyae. The sequence continues at coordinate 490,801 of NZ_JAJQXA010000002.1, forward strand.
TCTTGCTTTTTTGCGAATTCCTGAACTTACTAAAGAAAGAATAATTTTGATGAACCACGGAGTTCCAATTTCTTTTGCAAAATCAGGAGTCGGCGGTCCGGTAATAGAAATAAGTTTTCCTCCCGGTTTTAATATTTTAAGTGATTTTTCGAGTGTTTTTTGATCCTGGCTGTTTAGCACCACATCATAATCACTCAAAATGTTTTCAAAATCACTGTTTTGGTAATCAATAATAATATCAGTCCCCAAATCTTTAAGTAAATCGAAATTTTTTGCGCTCGTTGTCGAAGCAGCCACAGCACCTAAATGTTTGGCCAGCTGAATTGCTAAAGTTCCTACACCTCCGGAACCAGCCTGAATGAATACTTTTTGCCCTGCTTTAATTTGGGCCCTTTCTATCAAAACCTGCCATGCCGTAAGCGCTGCTAAGGGAATAGATGCTGCTTCTTCCATTGAAATATTTTTAGGTTTAAGCGCCGCATCTTTTTCATCTATGGCAATAAACTCTGCAAATGTACCTATACGATGATCAGCCGGTCTGGCATAAACCTGGTCGCCAATTTTAAACTTCTTTACATTTTTACCGGCCTGTACTACTACTCCGGCAGCATCATGCCCCAAAATTAACGGCAGTTTATAAGGCAGGATAAGTTTAAATTCTCCTGATTTTATTTTAGAATCTAAAAGATTAATTCCCGCTGCATGAACTTCAACTAAAATATCATTATCCTTTAGTTTTGGTATTGGCATATCAGCATACTGCAGGCTCCCTTTTTTATTGTACTTATTAATTATAAATGCTTTCATCTTATTTGGTATATAATTTTATGGATGGTTTTAAACCCGGGTAAATCTTTTTAGGATTTACTAAATCAAAAGCTATTTTTGGAAAAAACCTGCTTACGATATATAATGCTTTTGTGTCTCCGGCGCGAATAGTAAACTGGTCTTTTTTTATCCCTTTAATAAGTGTTTTTACCAATTCTTCCGGAGCCATTTTTTTATCAGTTCTTTTTGCTGTCATCTCAGTTTCAACAACCGGAGGCAGTAACTCAAATACTTTTACAGTACTGTTTATTATTTCCAGGTTCTTCCTAAGCAGTTTAGTATAAAAACTTAAGGCCGTTTTTGTTGCAGAATAGGTTGGCTCTTCTAAGGCTGGTACCAGACTTAAAATAGATGTGGTATTAATAATTGCACTTTCTTTTCTGGATTTCAACATATCGATAAAAAGATTAGTAAGCCTTATAACACCAAAATAATTTACATTCATTTCGTAAACGGCGTTCTTTAAAACTTGGTCATCTGCAATACCAAGATTAAGAGCCGGGCTTCCAACTCCTGCATTGTTATACAAAACATCAATTCCGCCTAAAGAAGTTACTTTTTCTAACAGCGACTGTGCATCATTTTCATTTTCAACATCACTTTTTATAACTGTTAATGCCGGAAGCATTTTTTTAGCAGCATCTAATTTAGCCTGATTTCTCCCTGTAATTATTACATTTGCCCCTTCAGCTAAAAACTGTCTGGCTGATTCAAGCCCAATTCCGGAAGCTCCTCCGGTGATTAATATTGTTTTCCCTTTTATATCCATGTTAATTTTAAATTTTAGTATTAAATTATTTATTCTTGTATCGTTTCTAATTAAAAATTTTAAATAATTATACTTTTTAGTCTATTTTAAAATATACTTTTTAGTTTATTTTTAAGTAAAAAAAATTAAATTGAGTATTGTTCTAATTCAGACTTTAGGTTTTTAATCAGCCCCTGCATAGGCTTTGCTGTATCCATCACCCTGCACATTATGATTCCACCTTCAATTGCTGCTACCATTTTAAAAGCAAAAACACCAGCATCAAGTTCATTAGAAAATTCACCTGAAGCAATTCCCTGCTGCAGCAATGCGGTAAGCTCTTCCTGACCGGCTCTTAATATTCGGGCAATTTTTTGTTTTACAACTGGGTAATTATCATCCGATTCTACAGCATTATTAAATATTGGACATCCCCCGGGAATTTGTGTATCAATCGGATTTTTATAAAAATCCATAAATGCAAATATTTTACCTTTTGCCGTTTTACCTTTATAAACTGCTGCCCTGATTTTGTCCGAAGTTATCTTTAGCGCCAGGTCAATAACTTGTTCAGAGAGATCTTCTTTATTTTCAAAATGACCATACAAACAGCCTTTTGTCAGCTTTGTCGCTGCCAGTACATCATCTATATGTACACCAGAAATACCTTTTTCATTGTAAAGAGGTACTGCTGTTTCTAAAATAAACTGCTTGGTTTTTTCTGCTTTTGTTAACATCACACTTAAAACAATAATTACAAATATACTAAAAAGTATATTTTAAACTAAAAATAATAAAGTTTTTTTTAATTTAAGAAATAGTATATCGATCATAAAATGATTTGGGCATCCCCATACTTAATTTCAAAATCCTGAAAATGTGCTGACGAATCTGGTTTTCTTTATTTCCTAATAAGGTATTTTACTTATTTCTGTAATGCTAAAATCAATTAAGATATACTTTCAGATATCCAACTCAATGTTTAAATTTGATACTGAACATTATTAAAAAGATAATCAAATTCATATATACCATTGATAATTGTTGAATAACAACTAAAAGTAGCGTAAATACAACTATAAGTTTTTGTTTTTTTTTGATTCTGGAAAAGGACGCAAATACCTTTGTAGTGTCGAAAAAATAAATATAAAAAGATAGTACTTATGTTAAACACTAAAATGATTGGCAATAAAATTGCCGAAGCGAGAAAGAAAATAAATATTTCTCAGGCCCAGCTTGCTCAACGTTTATTTATTAGTTCACAAGCTGTGGGAAAATGGGAACGCGGAGAATCAATGCCGGACATTACTACTTTTAATCGTCTTGCAGAAATCCTGAATGTTGATCTTAATTACTTTTCAGAAAACTTTCAATCTGAAAGCATTGTAACTGCTGCTGAGCCTTTTTTGGATAAACAATCGGATGAAATACCATCAGTAAAAAAGAAAAAAACACTGAGCTGGAATATGTCAAGCGGAAACTGGGTAGACGCTGACTTTTCGGGATTGAAAAACCTGCATGAAAAATTCAGCTCGTCCAATATGCAGCGCTGTACTTTCATTGGTTCAGATATGTCGGGGCTGCTGCTTAAAAATAATAATGTTGATCACTGCGATTTTTCAGATTCTGATATTAGCAGCAGCGATATCCAAAATTCAAATTTAGCAAACAATATATTTAAGGATTGTTCACTGAGAAAAACTGAATTTTCAAGAAACTATATAAAAGGCTGTGATTTTTCTCGTGCTAATTTTATTGAAGTGAATTTTCTAAAAAGTAATTATATTGATAACTGTAATTTTTCAGATGTTGATATCAGCAGCGGCCACATTCAAAGTTCTGAATTATCAAACAATATATTGAAAAACTGTTCTTTGAAAGATACTGAATTTTTAAAAAGCCATATCGAATCCTGCGATTTCTCTAATGTGAATTTTACAGGAGCGGAGTTTAAATCTGGTACCTTCGTAAAGAATACAATAACAAATGCTTTGTGGAATAATACCTCTTTTATTGGAATGCAGATTGACAGTATGGTTTTTGACGGCACATTAGAGGATTGTTATTTTGAAAACTGCGACTTTAAGAAAGTAATATTTCAGAATGTAATCCTTAATAACACTTTCTTTAAAAACAATAGTTTGAAACGAATCAAATTTGTAGACTGTCAGGCAGATCGAATCACCTACGAATTTCTAAAAAGCGAAAAAGCAGATTTGAGTGGTATCGAGCTGCTGGTTTCATAAAAAACAAAATCAATTCAATAAAACGTAAAGTTTTTTATGAAATACCTTCATGTTTTTTACTTTTTTAGCTTCTGATAACAATAATAAAAAAAAATATGCAGCATTTTTAATGCTGCATATTTTTTTATTTAATTCAAGTTGCTAGTTTAATAAATAAATTGGCTCAAAAAAAGTTTAATCCCTACGGGACAAATCTGCAGTATGTTTTCTTTTGGTTACCGATATGAAATCTCTACGAGATAATTTAAATGTGACTGAATCTTCTGTCTACAACTCCGTTAGGAGTTAAATATCGGTAGAAAAGATATTTCCAAGAATTTCAAATGTCCCGTAGGGCAATGTCATTAAGTTAAGCTTTTAGAAAATAAAATTATTGCAAATCAAATCCGTGTTTATCAGCGTTTTTACGAAGTAAATCTGTTTTATCAGCGTCTAATTGTGACGCTGATAAAACAGATTTTTCTAATTACTTTCTTAATTAAACTGTTAAGTAATTTTATAGATTTCCTCTTAACTTAATGACATTGCCCGTAGGGACTACACTTTATTAACTAGCAGCTTGAATTATTTATTATATAAATTAAGATCCTTTGGTATTAGTAATACGATTAGATAAATTTAAAAGAAGGTTAAAAGCAATCAGGAAACAAAGTATGCCTAAAATGGCAATCCAGAGATTAGCCGTTTCTGTTTTATGTTTTACACTATCGTTTTTATTCTTGATCGCAGTCATATTCAATTTCATAATCTGAAAAATATCCTGGCGAATTTGGCTTTTCAGGGTCTCATCTGTCCAGTTCTTTTTTAAAGAATCAAATTTTTTCTGCAGACTGCTCGTTACTTCATCTTCACCAGCTTCTGTAATGTTTCCCTTTTGTCTGGTAAGATTATCTTGAAATACTGCTATTGTTTTTTCTTTATCCGAATTAGTTTCATCTAACGAAAGGAGCATGTTCCTGGAATATTCGAGCGTGTTATAATTAGCCTTCAAAATATCCTCAGTATCGTTTTCGATCGAAAAATTATAGTATGCACTCACCAATGAAAGAAAAATAATCATTAGAAAAAGCAAACCAGCTCTTAGATTTAATATTATTTTCATTTTTAGAATTATTTTAAACTATCCGTTGTTACTTTGTTATTTTCTTTTTTAAGTCAGTATAAAAAACTGAATTTCAATAAATTATTAACAAATTCTAATTTACGACTCTTAAGTTTTAAATCCTAATTTAAAACTCCTTACTTTTCTTCTCTATTTTTTCATCTATACTATTTGGGAGATTAGCAAAAGGGCAATAAAGAAAACAATGGTAAACACCATTAAGTTAATAACCCTGTCTTTATTCTGTATAGATTTATTTGACATATATAGTTTTGTAATCTCTTTATTTCTTGTTTTATTTGTTTTCATGTTAGTTTTAAATTAACTGGCTTGATTTTTCTCTAACAAAAACAAATGGTGTGCCTTAACATTTTAAAACAACACAAAACATTGACTAACAATAAAATATAAAAACAGAATTATCATACTACTTATAAATTCCTATCAAAATGATATAAATACTTATCAAAATGATAAGATTACCCACCAAAAATGAGAAGGAAAGAAATCAAATGAAGGGTCAAAAAAAAGAGGCTGTCTCAAAAGGACAGCTTCTTTTTTTTGGTAAAAACAAGATTGTCCACTAAAAACATTAATTCAGGTTTTTCGGATTCCACTTTCAAGATAATTTTTTATTTCTTGCTGATTTTA
>NZ_JAJQXA010000030.1 GCF_021245985.1 Flavobacterium soyae
TTTGCGAGAATATGTTTCTTGAACTATTTAGGCGCCAATGGACTCTCATTCCTTTTCACTTAATTATTGCAAATTTAAACATAACGATCACTCATCGTAAATTAACTTGACAAACATAGGAGAGCGCTAAGATTTTTTGATCTGCGAGGTTTCATAAAACGCAAAGTTCGCAAAGCTATCTGTTGATAAAGCTTTGCGAACTTTGTACATTATAAATCCAGACTATAAGAAATCTAGCGTGCTTTGCGGTGAAATTTACTCGTCAAAATTGCAACTTGAAACCTGAAACTTGAAACAATCTTAACTAAACATTAAAATTATCAATCTCTTCCTGAACAACTTCCCAATCTATCAATAATTGTTCTAAATCCTGTTTCTTTTTGTTGTATGCTGTAAAAAACGATGCGTCTTCGATGTGTTTGTCGTAATTTGAAGCGAGCATTTTATCGTCGTGCTGAATGTCTTTTTCTAATTGCTGAATTTGACTTTCAATTTTACTCAATCGGTTTTGAAGTGCTTTTCCTTTTTTCTGGTCTTCGTATGATGCTTTGTTAGTTTCTTTTGGAGCGGCGGCTTTTGCAACATCTTTTTTCTCCACTTCACGCATGTTTTCCAGATTGCGCTGTTCTAAGAAAAAATTGATATCGCCCAAATATTCTTTGATTTTTTGATCTTTAAATTCGTAAACGATATTCGACATTCCCTGAAGGAAATCCCTGTCGTGAGAAACCAATAATAAAGTTCCGCCAAATTTTTGAAGTGCTGCTTTCAAAACATTCTTAGATTTGATGTCTAAATGATTCGTAGGCTCATCCATTAGCAAAACGTTAATTGGCTGTAACAACAATTTGCAAAGTGCCAAACGGTTACGTTCGCCTCCTGAAAGCACTTTTACTTTTTTCTCGACATCATCACCGCGGAATAAAAATGATCCCAACATATCTCGCACTTTCATACGATTGGTGTCTGTTGCGGCATCTTCCATAGTTTGAAGCAAAGTGATTTCGCCATCAAGATATTCGGCCTGATTCTGAGCAAAATATCCTAATTGTACATTGTGTCCTAATTTAATAGTTCCGTCGTATTCAAATTCGTTTACTAGTGCCTTAATGAAAGTAGATTTTCCCTGACCATTCTGACCGACAAAGGCAATTTTACTTCCTCTTTCTACAAGTAAACTTATATCTTTTAAAATCGTTTTGTCGCCGTATGCTTTTGTCACATTTTCAGCTTCAACTACTACTTTTCCTGGTTCTTTTGATACCGGAAAAGAAATATTCATTACAGAATTATCGTCTTCATCAACTTCAATTCTTTCTACTTTATCTAACTTTTTAATTAACGATTGCGCCATCGAAGCTTTTGATGCTTTGGCACGGAATTTCTCGATTAATTTTTCTGTTTCTTCTATTTTTTTTGCCTGATTCTTTTGAGTTGCTAATTGCTTTTCGCGAATTTCATGGCGAAGTTCTAAATATTGAGAATAAGGTTTATTAAAGTCGTATGCTTTTCCTAAAGAAATTTCGATTGTACGGTTTGTAACATTATCCAGGAACATTTTATCGTGCGAAACAATTACGACAACTCCTGGATAATTGCGAAGAAAACTTTCTAACCAAATGATACTTTCGATATCTAAGTGGTTCGTTGGCTCATCCAGAAGCAATACATCATTTGACTGTAATAATAATTTAGCTAATTCGATTCGCATTCTCCAACCTCCAGAAAATGTTTCGGTTTGATTATTAAAAACTTCTCTTTTAAAACCTAACCCTAAAAGAATTTTCTCTGTGTCTCCAACATAATTATAACCGCCAAGAAGATCAAAACGATGTGTATAATCAGATAAATCTTCAATAATCTGCCCATATTCCTCACTTTCATAATCGGTTCTGGTAACCAATTGATGATTGATTTCTTCAAGTTTTTTTTCTACAACTTTAATTTCGGTAAAAGCTTCATAAGCCTCTTCTAATACAGTTCTTCCACGTTCAAAATCAATATCCTGACGTAAAAATCCCATTTTGATATCTTTCTCCTGAGAAATAACTCCAGAATCCGGGGCAAAATCTCTTGCTAACATTTTAAGCATTGTCGATTTACCTGCTCCGTTTTTACCAACAAGACCTACACGGTCGCCGGCGCCTAAACGAAAAGTAACTTCTTCAAATAAATATGTTCCTCCAAAAGAAACCGAAAGATTGTGTATATTAAGCATTAAATTGTTGTTTAAAGTTTAAAGTTTCCTGTTTTGATACCTTAAACTGAGAATGAAAATTGTAAATTTGCGTTACCTAAATAAATGGTAATGTAAATTTTTTGCAAATGTTAAAAAAAGGATCCAAACTAAATAGTATTTTAACAGGAAGTTGTCCAAAATGCCAAAAAGAGAGCATGTATTCAGACAAAAATCCGCTTCATTTGACTAAAGTTCTAAAAATGAACGAAAATTGCAGTCATTGCGGTTTAAAATATCAAATTGAACCATCGTTTTTTTATGGTGCAATGTATGTGAGTTACGGATTAAATGTCGCTGTGGGAATTACTGCTTTTATTGTTTCATTTGTATTTTTTGGAGCAAGTATAGAGGAATCTTTTGTTTCAATAGTGATTACGCTGATTGTGTTGTTTCCTTTTGTATTACGTCTTTCCCGAAATCTATATATTAATATGTTTATTTCTTACGATCCTAAGGCCGGTCAGAAATAAGAGATTTTAAATATCGTTTATGGAATCGCTTGATATCTGCTTCGCGGTCTATAGGAGTTCCGTTTTCTATATAGTCAAATAATGTCTGTGCCATTGCCGGCCCAAGCATTACGCCACGTGTTCCTAATCCGTTTAGAACATGGAGCGATTTATGTATTTCATGGGTTCCAACCAGAGGTCTTCTATCAGCAACTGTAGGGCGGACTCCCCCAAAATGTTTGACAATTTCAAAATCGCAGGTTATAATCTCTTTTATGCGATCTAAAAGTTCTTGTTTTCCTTCTTCTGTAGGGGTATCTGTTTTGTCATGCCAATTGTAAGTTGCGCCTACTTTAAACAGATTATCGTCTAGTGGTAAAATAAAAACGCTCGTATTTACTATTACATCCAAATTTAGATTTGGTGCTTTTATGATAAACAGTTCTCCCTTTGTACCGTCTAAAGGTAAATAATTAAAAAAAGGATTTTTAAGAAGCCCAAAGCCTTCTGCAAAAATGATATGTTTTGCCTGAATATTTTTGTATTGAATTCCCAATTCTAAAAATTCAATATAACTGCTGTTAAAAGATTCTTCAAGAAATAAATTATTCGCAATCAAATATTCTTTGTAGGTATCTACCAATAAAGCTGTATTAACATAACCTGTATGCAGAACTTCTCCATAATCGTATGGTGAATCAATACTGTTGTATTTTCTCGTAATTAGTTTTGTAGATAAAAAAGGGGCTAAATTTATTTTATCTGAAGCTGCAAACCAATTGTTTTGCTCTTCAATAGAGAAAAATTTTCTTAAAACAGGCATTTTAAAATTAAATTTCTCTTTTAATTTCTCTTCAATTTGATTATAGAAATCATTCATCAAATCAAGCTGTTCCTTGGCTTTCCAAACTTCGCTAAAACGCTTTAAAATAACCGGATTATATAAACCGCCAGCAACCCGGGATGAGTTTTGAGATTTATTATCGATAACTAATATAGTTTTATTGTTTTTAAGGGCAACTTCTGCAAAAGAAATACCAGCCAGCCCAGATCCCACGATTAAATAATCAAGCATTGTAAATGTATAGATAAAATAAAAAAACTCTTACTGCAAAGGTAGTAAGAGTTTTTTTTATAATTTGATTTCGGTTGTTAGTAATTCCACATATCTTCTTCGAAGTTACGGATTTTCTCTTTTACTCTTTCAGATTCTAACAACTGATTTTGTGCATTATCTTTCATGTAATCCTTAATCTCTCGATCTCCATACATATTCTCTTCTTTGTAGATAATTGCATTAAAGCGTCTTGAATTCAAAATTTGGTCAAAAGAAATTGGAAGTGCAGAATTGCTGTCGTTAAACGCTTTTGCTTCATGAAGCACCGTTCGCGCATTAGGGAAGAAAACCCAGAATAGTTCAATATAATCCTTTTCATCACTATTCATCGTATAAACGTCTGGTGTTACAGGGCAAATTCCAAGTAAGCGGTATTTCAATTCACTTTGGCGTTTATCAAAATACCAATATCCTTTTACTTTATATTGCGAAACATCCGCTGCTGTAAGGTCTTGTTTTAAAATATATTCAGCCGGAACTGTTCTTGTTGGGCCAACAGTTTGGTCAACATAAGTAACAACTTTCTTTTTACCCGTACCAGTAACCACTTTTTTCTTCACAACACGCGTTCGATAATCATCAGGATATTGGTTGATAAGTTCTCTACCAGCATCTGTTGTATCAACACGAGTTAATGAACCCTCTATGTCTTTCATAGATTTTTTAGTATTGAAATAACTATCTGTATAAACTTCAGTTATTTTTCCTTGTCTGATTCCTTTCGTTAAAACATCATAAAGTGAACGTCTATCAGAACCAATATTAACAGTATCTACAGGAAAATACAAAGGAAAGTTGATTTTTTCATTTAAATCAATAATCTCCCAAGTAGTTTTTGCCATTAAAACATCACGATCATCTACATAACCATAAGCTAAAGGTTTATCATTATCTGAGATAAGCTGTGCAGCTGTTTTAAGCCCAATTTGGTCAGCTGTTTTAGCATTCAGTAAATTAGATTGAGCATTAGAAGTTATACCACCCGCGATAAAAACAATAACCATTAAAAAACTTTTCACTTTCATCATAATATTTTTTATAATAAACCTAAACGCAGTTTGCTGAATAATATTGTTATTTTTCTTACAATATTATCAATTTATAGAAATTGTAGTTACAAATTTAGAAATTAATTTCTACAAACCATCAGTTAACATGCTTAAAGTCAATTACAAAACACTATAAACGTGAGAATTACAAAATAAAATCGTAAATTACTTAATATCTTTCTCTATTGTTCAATTTTTTTGAAAAATCTGTAATTTATTAAAATTTCATATAAAATAGTATTTAAATACTGCCGGTATGTCCAAAAAAAAACTCTTACTACATTAGCAGTAAGAGTTTTTCTTATAATTTAATTTTAGAACTTAGTAGTTCCACATATCTTGTTCGAAATTACGAATCTTCTCTTTTACTCTTTCAGATTCTAATAACTGATTTTGTGCGTTATCTTTCATGTAATCTTTGATCTCACGATCTTGGTACAAGTTTTCTTCTTTATAGACAATCGCATTAAAACGTCTTGAATTTAAAATTTGATCAAATGAAATTGGAAGAGCTGAATTACTGTCATTGAAAGCTTTTGCTTCATGTAATACTTCACGAGAATTAGGGAAGAAAACCCAGAATAATTCGATATAATCCTTTTCATCACTATTCATTGTGTAAACGTCTGGAGTTACAGGACAAATCCCAAGTAAACGATATTTTAATTCGCTTTGACGTTTATCAAAATACCAGTATCCTTTAATTTTATACTGAGTAACATCTGCAGCAGTAAGATCTTGCTTTAAGATATATTCAGCAGGAACTGATCTAGTAGGCCCAACCGTTTCGTCTACATAAGTAACAACTTTCTTTTTACCAGTACCAGTAACAACTTTTTTCTTAACAACACGTGTTTTATAGTCATCCGGATATTGGTTGATAAGTTCTCTACCAGCATCTGTTGTGTCAATACGAGATAATGCACCTTCGATGTCTTTCATAGATTTTTTAGTATTGAAATAACTATCAGAATACACCTCAGTTATTTTGCCTTTTTTAACGGCTTTCGTCAGGACATCATACAATGAGCGTCTGTCAGAACCAATATTAGCAGTATCTACAGGAAAATATAAAGGAAAATTGATTTTCTCATTTAAGTCAATAATCTCCCAAGTTGTTTTACCCATCAAGATATCTCTATCATCTACATAACCGTAAGCTAAAGGCTTATCATTATCAGAGATAAGTTGCGCAGGAGTTTTAAGCCCAATTTGGGCAGGCGTTTTTGCATTTAGCAAATTTGATTGCGCATTAGAAGCAAAACCTCCAGCGATTAGAACAATAGCTATTAAAAAATTTCTTACTTTCATCGTGGTATTATTATAAGATATTGACTGAAAATTTCAGTACTTAATTATTGTATTTCATAAATTACCGGAGCAGTTCTTGGCAATAAATAACTACCAGCCCCAACAAGTTTAGTTTTAATTTCAGAAATAGTAACCTGATCTCCTTTACCTGCTCTTGAAAGTACTTGTTTACATTGTGCATTTAATCTGTTACCACTAACAACAACTGTAGGCTGTCCGGCAATTTTCATATTAAATCCAACAACATCTAAACCAACTTCAAAATCGAAATCAAGTAATTTAGCACCAATAGTAGCAATCTCTAAGTTAGATTTAGGGCCTTTAACAACTCCCATTTCTCCTCTGATTGTTCCTGTTGGTCCAGGAATACCTTTAATTCTGAATGATTTCTTATCAGTAACTTTATCTCCGTTTGGTAATGTTCCTGTTACAGAAATTGTAGCTTCTGTACCTGAACCCGGGTTCATGTTATATTTACCTGGTTTACCCGCTGAAGATAATCCTGGAGCACTCGCAACAATTTTGTTAGCATCAACTCCTGCAAATGATACAGAGATTGGGTTAACAACTCCTCTGTACACTACATTCATTTTATCAGCAGAAATTGTAGCTGAGTTTGGTCTTGGAACTACAACGTAAGTTCCTTTAAATTTAAGTGGAATATTTTTACCGTCTTCTAAGAATGTAAATTGACCATTAATATTTTGCTCACCTACACCTCCAGCAGTTAAAGAGATAACAGCTTGTCCGTTAACAATTTGTCCAGGACCTTGGAATGAAGTTGGTTTTGTGTTTTCGTCATAACGACCTAAAACTACTTTACCAGTAACTTTTTCTCCTTGGAAATAAGCATTTTTATCTAAAACAACAATTGCCTGATAGTTGCTATAAGAAGCAGCAGCAACCGCAGCTTTTCCTAAAGCACTGTTGTAAACATCAGTTTCTGCTTTTTTAACGTCATTCTGCCAAGCTGAAAGTTTAGCAGCTGATGCGATTGCAGGGAAACCTTTAAAGTGGTAAGCTAAGTATTTTTCTTTTATACCTTCTTTGTTTTTTACTTCAGAAACATCAAATTTCTTTTCAACTTCTGCAATAATGTTAGCATACTTTTTATCTGTTCCTAAAGCAGCTTTTAAGTCTGCTTTGTATTTTTGAATTTTAGCGATAATTTCGTTACCTTTTTTAGTGTAACCGTCTCCTGTAAACCAGTCGTCGATATTATCACCTCTATCCATAGCTTCGTATGGTAGTTTTCCAGTTTCTTTTTCAACCTCAAATCCTTTGATAGACTGAGCTTTTAAAGTACCTATATAATCGTAAAATTCTTTTGAGATTCCTTCAACTTTGTGAGCAGTTTCTGCTGCAGTAATGAACTCTCCTTTTGCTTCAGCAGCCTTTTGATCTAAAGATTGCAGTAAGCCTTCGTTTGTTGTAACTGAAGTAGTGTTTGCAGCTTCAAATTTTTCATTCATCAAACCAAAAGCAGAAATTACTTCTTTTGATACGTTCATTGCTAACATCGCGATGAAAACCAGGTACATCAGGTTAATCATCTTCTGTCTAGGGGTTAATTTTCCTCCTGCCATTTTTTTCTAATTAGTTCTTATTAATAATTTTAATATAATAGTTAAAAACTAATTATCCTTTGTTACTCATTGCAGAAAGCATACCACCATATACACTATTTAAAGAAGCAATGTTAGCAGTCATAGACGCCATTTGCTCTTTTAATTTAGATGCGTTATCAGCGATTTCTTTATTAGCTTCAGCATTTCTTGCAGCACTTTCTAATTGTACTTTATATAAACTGTTTAATGATTCCATTTGAGCAGCAGCAACTGATAATTCCTCAGAGTATTTCTTTTGTCCTGCAATAGAATCTACTGTTGGAGAAATTGCTTTAGCAGCTCCTTCGAAGTTTTTGATGCTGTTTCCTAAACTTGCCATTAACTCACCGTCAACTTTAGCTTCTTTTAACATTGCATCTAATTTTTGAGATAATAATCCCTGGGCATCAGTTGTTTCTTCTTTATCAGCTTTCTTTCTAGCTTGTCCGTTAGCTAATTCTGGGTAAACAAGAGTCCAATCTAATTCGTCTTCAACTGGTTCAAAAGCAGATAACGCAAAGATTAATGCCTCAGTCAATAAACCTACTGAAAGCATAACTGTTCCTGTTAATGGTCCAATTTCAAAGTGAGTAATTTTGAATAATGCTCCAACGATTACTACTGCCGCTCCCATACCATAAGCGAAATTCATTGCTTTTTTACTTAATAATGCCATAATAATTTTTTTTAGGTTTTAATTTTAAAATAGATTCGATTTGGTTATTGTATTGATTTAATTATAAATTACTATTTCTTTTTACCGGTTCCATTTCCAGTTACTTGAGTTCCCATGTAATCTTGTACAGTTCTGAAACCAATATAACTTCTTGCAGAATCAGCATATTCGTGGTCACGTGTACTTACTTGTAGGAAGTAAGCAACATCTTTCCAAGATCCTCCGCGAACCACTTTTCTTTGGTTGTTTCCATCAATTACGTTAGGGTTCATTGTAGAAACATACTCGTATGCATTTGGATTGTAAGCAGAATCTGTCCACTCTGAAACGTTTCCTGCCATGTTATATAATCCGTATCCGTTTTGCTCGTAAGATTTTGCTTCAACAGTATATAAAGCTTCATCGGCAGCATAATCTCCTCTGTTAGGCTTAAAGTTTGCCATGAAACATCCTCTGTCACTCTTAGTGTAAGGACCTCCCCAAGGATAAGTACCAGACTCAAGACCGCCTCTTGCTGCATACTCCCATTCTGCTTCTGTTGGAAGTCTGAATGCGTTAACCAGGTCACGTCCTTTTTTCTTAGATTTAATATAGCTGTTTTTGTTTAAAGTTCTCCATGCACAAAATGCTTTAGCTTGTTTCCAAGTTACACCTACTACTGGATAATCTCCATAGGCTTTATGCCAGAAATAATCATTATGCATTGGCTCATTATATGAATACGCGAAATCTTTAATCCAAACTGTAGTATCTGGATACACATTAACTTGTTCAGTTTTAACGAAATCTTTTCTTTTTCCAACTTTAGCTTTTGCAGCAGCCTGAATATCCATCCAAGAATAACGGAATTTCAATTTATTTACATCAATTGTTCTTAAACCATTGTATGATTCTTCAATTGGCAAATACATAGAGTCCATTACTTCAGCATAATATTCGTCTGGATAAGCTTTAGTATCTCTAATTAACTTAATTTTTTTGTTTAGTTTTCTACCAGCATACGGATCGTCTTTTGTACCTACACTATAGTAGTTATCATACATATACTTATCGTAAGCTGTCATTTTATCTGGTTCAGAATCATTAAATGCATAATCAGCGATACTTCCACCTTTAGCACCTTTACCACCAGTACTTTTTTGACCTGTTTCATCAGCCAAAATAGCAAGACGCACTCTCATTGTAGAATCTTTTACCCATTCTACGAATTGACGGTACTCACTGTTAGTAATCTCAGTCTCGTCCATGTAAAATGATCTAACTGTTACTGTTTTAGTTGGAGCATCTTCTACATTGGCTAAATCAGCATCTGATTTACCCATAATAAAAGATCCACCAGGAACTAATGTCATTCCATAAGGCTTCTCGGGATGCCATTTCCCTCCTGTAACACCAACTAATTCACCTTTGTCACCTGACTTACCACAGCCGATTACCAGTGTTAACATTGCTGCAAATGCAATAAACTTCTTCATATAAATTTGGGATTATCTATTCATTATTAAAAGTCCGTAAACGTATTTATTATTTATCTAAAAAACAATACTACTTGCGAAATTTATTTTACCGTTCAAAAATAATGTTAAATAAAATAAAAAAAAAATATTTCATCGATAAACTGATTAAAAAAATCGACGTAAAACGTTAAATTTTACAATATATAAACCTTATCTTACTAAATTTTTTAACATTTTTTTGAAAAACTTGAAAAAATTAAGATTTTCATTAAAATTTTCTTCTACAAAGCGTTTTTTCGTTGTGCTTTCCACCATCTTTCTGGCAATTCTTGATTACAAGCACTCAAATATTCTTCATAAGAACACGGTAATAACGTATTTCTTTTTAGTTTATTGCTGCCGTTTGTTTCAAATGGAATTTCGATCCACCAACGCTCTGTTTTATCACTTTTATAAAACACTAGTTCTTCCTCTTCTAAAGGAACAATATATTTTAAATAATTTGTTCTGCTTCCAAATGGGTATTCTTTTGAACGATAATGATATCCTTCAATAAAATACCATACTATCTGAGCCACAATAGGCGATTCCTGAACAGTACTATTGTGATTAAAGACTCCTAACGAAGATACTTTATCACTAATTCCCGCATATCTTGCCAAAGAACAAATCTCTTTTCCGTTGAAACCATTTGGTTCAAATGAAATTACATTACCTGAATCTGAAGACTTTACCGAATTTAAATCGATACTAACTAAATCAGCATCTCTAAAAACGGGTTCTGCCAACGCTATTTTGTTTGAGATTTCACCTAAACGGTAAGCATCAAAAAACAATTTTTCAATTAAATCAATTTCTTCCTGCGAATTATAGTACGTTTGATATCCTATATTACAGTAATTGAAAAGATTATTAGGCTCATCAATTATGATTTTTGTTAAGTACGAATTAGCCGAAACTGTTTCATCTTCTTTTCCAAAATCAAATCTGTTATCTACGGCAACCATATTTACCATTTGCTCTAAATCATCGTATGCGCGATATAAAGCGTATGTTAAATCCTGCGAACCTCCCAGGACTATAGGAATGACTTTATTTTTAATTAATGCCGATGTAACTTTTTTTACCGCAAAATAAGTATCCTCTACAGAATCTCCAGCAAGAATATCTCCTAAATCAGCAATTGAAGCATCCCAATTTCCGGGGAACATTCCATAAAGCTTTTTACGAACTGTAGTAAGATTAACTTCATTAACCATGTTAATATTGCGTCGGTCTTCTAAAACCCCAACAATTGCAATATTAATTTTACTAATATCCGGAAATTGATCCTGAGTATGCAGAACGATTTTACTTCCCAGTTCTTGTGAAGACAATGAACTAATGAATTTTAAAATTCCATCATTTAAAGGCTCTAGAAAATCAAATTCCATTCTTTATTTCTTTTTTGCTGCTGTTTTTTTTGCCGGTGCTTTTTTTGCTGCTGTTGTTTTCTTAGCGGCGGTTTTTTTCGCTGGTGCTTTTTTCTCGATCATTTCCTGAACTTCGGCCAATGTTAGCTTTGCTGCATCAACATCTTTGCTTAGCTCAATTTTGATTTTACCTTTTGTAATAACCGAGCGTCCCCAACGGGCTTTTTCAACCAAAATTCCTTCGTCTTCCCAATTGTGAAGAACTTTATCTATGTTTTTTTGTAATTTATCTTCAATTAACTCCTCAACATCAGCCTGTGATAAATTATCAAAATTGTATTTTTTACTCACATTTACAAAAAGACCATTCCATTTAATGAAAGGACCAAAACGTCCCACACCTTTTTGAACATCTTCTCCTTTGTAAACCGCAATTGGAGCATCTGCAAGAGCTTTTTCATCAATTAATTCCTGAGCTCTTTCTTTGGTGACACTCAAAGGATCTTCTCCTCGAGGTAATGAAATAAACACACTTCCATGACGAACATAAGGACCGTAACGACCATTGCTAACTTCTACTTCTTCTCCTTTATAATCTCCTAAAGTTTTAGGAAGTAAGAATAAATTCAAAGCTTCTTCAAGGGTGATATTTCCAATATTTTGATCTGCCATTAAACTGGCAAACTTTTTATCTTCGTCGTCTGCTTCTCCAATTTGAGCCATTGGCCCAAATTTTCCTAAACGTACAGAAACCTGTCTTCCGTCAGCATCTTTACCAAGAATTCTTTCACCACTTTCGCGTTCAGCATTTGCTTCAACTTCTTTTACATTCGGGTGAAATTTATTGTAAAAATCCTGCATCATGATTGCCCAGTCAATATTTCCTTCGGCAATTTCATCAAAATCCTGCTCTACTTTTGCAGTAAAATTATAATCTAGAATATTTCCGAAGTTCTTAACTAAGAAATCTGTTACGATAGTTCCAATATCTGTTGGAACTAATTTTCCTTTATCAGAACCTGTGTTTTCTTTTAAAACCTTCTCCCCTACTTTACTGTTTTGCAAAGTAAGCTGCGTATATTTACGTTCCTGACCTTCAAGTGTACCTTTTTCAACATAATTTCTGTTGATAATTGTAGAGATTGTTGGTGCATAAGTAGACGGACGTCCAATTCCAAGTTCTTCTAGTTTTTTTACTAAAGATGCCTCAGTATATCTTGAAGGCGGTCTTGAATATCGTTCTGTAGCTGTAATGTAATTATTAGCTAGTTTTTCGTTTACTTTTAATGCCGGAAGCATTCCTTCTTGTTCTTCTTCGTCATCATCGTGACCTTCAAGATATACTTTTAAGAAACCTTCAAAAAGTAAAACCTCTCCCGAAGCTGCAAAAATTTCGCTGTGATTATCAGCTTCAATTTTTACGTTTGTTCTTTCTAATTGTGCATCACTCATTTGCGAAGCCAATGTTCTTTTCCAGATCAAATCATACAAACGAGCCTGATCACGATCAATATTCACAGTATGACGTGACATATCAGTCGGACGAATTGCTTCGTGCGCTTCTTGCGCTCCTTTACTTTTCGTTGCAAAAGTTCTCGGTTTCGAAAACTCTTTTCCGTACGATTTTATGATTTCAGCTTCAGCGGCGTCCATTGCATCTTTTGAAAGATTCACCGAGTCAGTTCTCATATAAGTAATAAGCCCCGCTTCGTACAAACGCTGTGCTAACTGCATTGTGATTCCAACTGGCAAATACAATTTTCTTGCAGCTTCCTGTTGAAGTGTAGAAGTTGTAAAAGGTGCTGTTGGCGATTTTTTGGTAGGTTTAGTTTCTAAATCGGCTACCGTATATTTTGAACCGATGTTTTGATTTAAGAAATCTTCGGCTTCTTTTTTAGTATTGAAATTTTTGGGAAGTTTTGCTTTAAAAGCTTTCCCTGCCTCATTTACAAATTCGGCAACAATTGAATAGGTTGCAACAGCATTGAAACTTTGAATTTCACGTTCTCTCTCCACAATCAAACGAACAGAAACAGACTGTACACGACCAGCAGAAAGTCCGCCTTTGATTTTTCTCCATAAAACCGGAGACAATTCGTAACCTACTAAACGATCCAGAACACGACGTGCTTGTTGTGCGTTTACTAAATTATAATCAATTTCTCTTGGATTGTCGATTGCTTTAAGAATCGCAGATTTGGTAATTTCATGAAAAACAATTCGCTTTGTTTTTTTTGTATCCAGTTTCAGTTCTTCCGCCAAGTGCCATGAAATAGCTTCTCCTTCGCGGTCCTCATCACTTGCTAACCAAACCGTTTCGGCATTTTTAGATAGTGTCTTAAGTTTACTTACCAAGGCCTTTTTATCCGGAGAAACTTCATATTTAGGTTTAAAACCATTCTCTACATCTACCCCTATTTCCTTTGATGGTAAGTCTGCTATGTGACCATAACTTGACTCCACCTGAAAATCGTTCCCAAGAAATTTCTCGATCGTTTTCGCCTTTGCAGGTGATTCCACTATTACTAAATTCTTTGCCATTGCTCTTATTTTCTGCAACAAAAGTATTTATTTTTTTTAAATATTAACCTCGCGATTGAATTTTTGAGGTATTTTGATATTATGAAACTTAAAATTGCAGATTTATCTGTAATATTCTCGATAATATATATAGGTATAAGTTTTACAGGATTATGACCGTCAAATTCTTTTATTTTAGATTGTTGATTTTAGATTTTAGATTTCTCATCAATCTTAATTTATTTCTATTAATATAAAATCTAAGCGCTAAAACTAAAAATTTAACCGCAAAGATTCTGTGTTGATTTCCAAATTAAAATCTTAATTTTTATTAGTTTTGTTTTTTCAAGACAGTCTTTGAGCTAGTCTCTATAGCGTGTAAAGCCATTTGTGTTTTCACGCTA
>NZ_JAJQXA010000031.1 GCF_021245985.1 Flavobacterium soyae
AAGACTACTTTTGAAGCTATACACACACCGCAATTTAATCAAATTGCAAGAATTAGGAAAGCGAAAGCTTTCCTTTTTTTATGCCACAAAAAAAGCTGCCTCACTTTTGAGACAGCCTCTTTTTTATAAAATAGTTTCGATGAATTTTAGGTCTTTAAGTTCCAATTCAGCAATAATTTGTTTTTTCATTATTGTCTGCACATAATCTTTTGCTTCAGCGTACGAAATGCTGTATTTACGTGGGATATCCTGAAAATGTACTGGAAAACCAGCCAGTAATTTATCATAATAAATATCCAGTACTTTTTCGTCTGGCATTTCAAACTTTAGCTTGATTTGAAATCTTCGAAGCAAAGCCGTATCGATACTTTTGTAAAAATTCGTAGCACAAATCAATAAACTATCCGTTGGGAAATAATCAATTAACTGAATAATAGTATTTACCAAACGTCTCATTTCCGCAACATCTTTGTCGTCACTTTCACGGCTTTTTCCAATCTGGTCAAATTCATCCAGAAACAAAACGGCTTTTTCGCGAATTGCTTTATCGAAAATAGCTTTTACATTTTTTGATGTTTCGCCAATTTTAGCATTGATTAAAGTACTAAGGTTAATAATAACAATGTTTTTATTTAATGCCGTTGCAATAGCTTTTGCAGTTGTCGTTTTTCCGCAGCCCGAATGTCCGTGAAGCAGAATCTTATTATCAACTTTGAGGTTGTACTTTTTTAATTCTTCGATGTATTTATGCTCTTTTATGGTCTGAAGCAGTGCAGATTTATTTTCTTCGCTGAAAAGCAGATCTTCCAATACAATTTTTTCAGTATCATTTACAACAAGTTCGTACAAATTCATTTGAGATTATATTTGGTGCAAAATTAGGCTTTATTCAGTAATATTCTCATTTCAGTTTTGTTTTAAAAAAATCGATGGTTCTTGTCCACGAAAGTGCCGCCGCCGCTTCATCGTATCTTGGCGTTGTATTGTTATGAAATCCATGATTTACATTTGAATAAAAATAAGCCGTATTTTCGACTTCATTTTTGTTCAGAACTTCCTGAAATGCCGGCCATCCATCGTTTACACGTGTGTCTAAACCTGCATAATGCAATAGGAGCGGAGCCTTTATTTTTTCGGCTTCTTCTTTCGTCGGCTGCCCGCCGTAATATGGAACCGCTGCTTTTAAATCAGGAACCTTAACTGCCATCATATTCGAAATCCATCCGCCGAAACAAAATCCGACAACGCCAATATAACCGTTACAGTCTTTGTGTGATTTAAGATATTCGTAAGCAGCAATAAAATCTTCGAGCATTTCTTCTCTGGTACGTTTCTTTTGCAATTCACGTCCTTCATCATCATTACCGGGATAACCGCCCAATGGAGACAAAGCATCTGGCGCAAGAGTAATGAATCCTTCAATTGCCGCTCTTCTGCCCACATCTTCAATATAAGGATTAAGTCCGCGGTTTTCGTGTACTACAACTATTCCTGGTAATTTCTTTTTGACTTGAGCAGGCTGTGATAAAAGCCCTTTAATAGAACCGCCGCCTCTTGGAGAATCATAGTTTATATAACCTGTTTTTAATCTGGGATCTGCTGGCTGCACTAAAATACTGTCGACATAATTGGGCGTCATAAAACTTAAAAGTGACGGAAGTGTAAGCGAACCAACAGCAAATATGGAAAGTTTTTCTACAAACTGTCTTCGGTTAATTTTATTATGGGCATAATCATCATACAAATCAAATACTTCCTGACTGATATCTTCTTTGGTTATTTTGCTATCCATGATCTTGATTTTTTGGGATAACTAAATTAGGGAATAAAAAGTTAATTGTTAATTATGAATTATAAATATTCCTTCCTGGATAGTTTTTGCTAGAGAAACTGAAAACTGTGACTGCGACTGTAAACCTGCGTTTAAAGACTCTTTAACTTCTTCATGAAAATTGGAAACACTTCGTTTAATTTATCAAATAAAGGATTATTTCTATGTTTCAATGTTATTTCAGCCATTTATCGACAATAGTTTTAAACGTTTCTTTGTATTGCTCGCCCACGGTAATTTCAGTTTTGCCAATGAAAATTGAATTTTTGGTAATGGCATTTATTTTGTCAAGGGAAACGATAAACGAACGATGAACGCGCATAAATTTTGCCAATGGCAGTTTTTCTTCTAAAGCTTTTAAGGATATTAGCGAAAGCACTCCTTTTTGAGAATCATCAAGATGCACTTTTACATAATCTTTTAAACTTTCGATATATAAAATTTCTTTAAGCGCAATTCGAACCCATTGGTATTCTACTTTTAAGAAAATAAATTCATCATCTGCCGCAACGGTCTGGAAGTTATTTGAAGCTTCTTCTGTTATTTGCAATACTTTATTTGCAGCACGCAGAAATTCTTCATAACTAAAAGGTTTTAAAAGATAATCGACAGCATTTACTTTATAACCTTCAATAGCATAATGATTGTAAGCAGTTGTAAAAACGATTTTAGGTATTTGCCCCGGCTGTTCCTGTAAAAGTCTCGCCAGTTCCATTCCCGTTAAATTGGGCATATTGATATCCAGAAAAACAAGATCAGGCTGTTTTTCCCGTATTAAACTCATCGCTTCAACTGCATTATCACAGCTTGCAGTTAATTGCAAAAAAGGAGTTTGCTCGATAAAAGTTTCGACAAGTCTTAATGCGAGAGGTTCATCATCTACTGCTATACATTTTAATACTGCCATTACTCTAAGTTTATTTGCAGTTTTACATCATACATTCCGTTTTTACCAATGCCGGCTGTCAGCATATGTTTATTTGGGTAAATTAAATGAAGTCTGCGTTTTGTATTCGTTAAACCAATTCCGCCTTCATCAGTAGTTGATGTTTTTTCGAAATAGGTATTTTTTACTTCAAATTCAAGATTGCTTCCGTCTTGTCTCAGCGAAATATAAATTTCACTTTTATCAGTAGCATGAATACCATGTTTAAAAGCATTTTCTACTAAAGGCAGCAATAACATCGGAACAATTGGGTAATCGTGTATCTTTTCCGGAATGTCGGTTGTAATCGTCAATTTTTTGTTTGCACGAAGCTTCATGAGCGCGATAAAATCTCTCATAAATTCGGCTTCTTTAAGCAATGTTGTTCTTTCTTCGGTACTGTACAGTAAATAACGCATCATTCGGCTTAAAGTATGAAGTGCATTTCTAGAATCTTCAATATCAGTATAAGTAAGCGAATAAATACTGTTTAGGGAATTAAAGAAAAAATGTGGATTAATCTGTGCTTTCAGCATGGCCAGTTCGGCCATAGTTTTATCCTGTTCCAGTTTTTGTTTATGCTGTGCAGCTTTCTGCCAATGCTGTAACATTGCCCAGCTCGTACTGATTCCTAAAACCAATAAAGTGAGCATTAAAACATAATTGTCAAAATAAGGATTTCGGTATTTTTTAAACCCTAAAACTAAACTGATTTTATTGTGAAGATCCGTTTGAGAAGTATAAAAATAAGCAATAACCTGCATAGCAAAAACCGTGAGAAAAGCCCAAATCAAAAACGGAGAAGTATTGTCTTTTATAATGGTTTTTGGAACTATGATTTTGGCATTAGAATAAAAAATGATGATAAGCAGAAGCAATACAATCATCTGCCAAAGCCAAAATACCCCCGGAAGAATTACATTCCAGGTTAAAGGCATATAAAATAACATGATGAATCCCAATAATAACCAGCTCAAAATATGAAGTCCGGTAAAATAATAAGGTCTGTATACTTTTGATGCCATTTCGAATTTTATCTTTTTTTGACAATATTACAGTTTATTTGAATGCAATTTTTATCCAATCGCTAAAAAGAGAATTACAGTCCTTAAAAACCATTTTAGAACCGATGAGTTTAAGAATTAAACACTTGTTTAATTTTTAAAAAATCCCATCGTGTGTCAGGTCATCTTTATCGATTGTCATTTGCTCTTCGTCTATTTCAAATTTTTTGTGTGCTATATTTTATTTCTTTTGCTGTTATATAATCGATAATTAGATATTATTTCAAATGAATAAGCAATCATTTTTAAGCATTCTCGCAGCATCAGTTATTATCGCATCTTGCGGTAAAAATGATAAATCGGCTCAGGCCGGAGGAGCACCGCAGGTTAAAGAGTATAAAACGCTGATTTTACAGCCGGAATCTGCTACATTAAACAGCGATTATCCAGCCAGCATTCAAGGACAGCAGAATATAGAAATCCGCCCAAGGGTAGAAGGATATATTGATAAGATTTTTGTTGATGAAGGTGCTGTTGTAAAAGCAGGCCAGCCTTTATTTAAAATAAGCGCGCCAGAATATGAGCAGCAAGTTCGTACAGCATCGGCAAGTATCAAAAGCGCTCAGGCCGATTTAAGTGCAGCAAAATTAGCTGTAAACAAAGTGAGGCCATTGGTTGAAAAAGGAATTATAAGTAAATACGATTTAGAATCAGCACAATATACTTATGAATCTGCTGCAGCCTCTTTGGCTCAGGCAAATGCTGCTTTGGTAAATGCTAAAACCAATTTAGGATATACAACCGTAACAAGCCCGGTTGACGGCGTTGTAGGTTCAATTCCGTTTCGTTTAGGGAGTTTGGTAAGTTCAAATACAACTGAACCTTTAACAACAGTTTCAAGCATTGGAAATGTGTATGCTTATTTTGCTATGAATGAAAAAGTCCTTTTAAATTTTACTAAAGATTCAGGAGCTTCATTAAATCAAAAAATCAAAAGCCTTCCGGCAGTTTCTTTATTGCTTTCAGATGGTTCTGCATACGATCAAAAAGGAAAAATAGAAACGGTAAACGGATTAATTAATACCGAAACCGGAACGGTAAATATAAGAGCTCGTTTTACGAACCCAAAAGGAATTATCAGAAGCGGAAGCAGTACAACAGTAAGAATCCCAAATGAGGTTAAAGATGTTATTATAGTTCCTCAGAGTGCGACATTTGAACTTCAGGATAAAATTTTTGCAGTTGTTTTAGGAAAAGACGGTAAAACTAAAAATGCCAATATCACTGTACTTGAAAATACAGCACAGAATTATTATGTGGTAACAAGCGGCTTAAACGCAGGTGATGAAATTGTATTAGAAGGAGTTGCTTCTCTAAAAGAAGGAAGTGAGATTAAAGCTCAAAATCAAAAAGCAGAAACAGTATACGCCGACTTAAAATAAAAAAAATGTTTAAAAAATTTATACAAAGACCTGTACTCTCGACGGTAATATCTGTTATTATTGTCATTTTAGGTGTTTTGGGCCTAATTGAGTTACCTATTTCTCAATATCCGGATATTGCGCCGCCAACGGTAAACGTATCGGCAAGTTATACGGGTGCCAATGCAGACGTGGTACTAAAAAGTATTGTAATTCCGCTTGAAGAGCAGATTAATGGTGTAGAAAACATGACGTACATGACTTCTACAGCAACAAATGATGGTAATGCTTCGATCAAAATTTTCTTTAAAGTAGGAACAAATCCTGATTTAGCCGCAGTAAACGTTCAAAACAGGGTTTCAAGAGCAACAAGTTTACTGCCTGTAGAGGTAACTCAGGCGGGGGTTACAGTAACTAAAAGCCAGAGTAGTAACTTATTGATTTTCTCTTTATATAGTGAAGATAAAGCTTACGACCAGACGTTTCTTCAAAATTATGCGAAGATTAATCTTGTACCGCAAATCCAGCGTGTAGTTGGAGTAGGAGATGTAACCGTTTTTGGCGCCAAAGATTACTCCATGAGAATCTGGCTGAAACCAGATGTAATGCAGCAATACAAACTGATTCCAAGTGATATTTCGGCTGCTTTGGCAGAACAAAATATCGAAGCCGCACCGGGTAAATTTGGTGAAAATGGAAATCAGGCTTTTCAATATGTAATTAAATACAAAGGACGTTTAACAAGCGCCCAGGAATTTGAGGACATTGTTATAAAATCAGTTGGAAACGGACAAATGCTCCGCCTTAAAGATGTGGCTAAAGTTGAGTTAGGATCTTTAAGTTATGCATCAACTATTAAAACAAACGGTGTAGAATCTGCAGCGATGGCAATCAGCCAGACTCCGGGATCAAATGCACGTGACGTAATCAACAACTCTAAAAAGCTGATTGAAGAAGCAGCGAAGAGTTTTCCAAAAGGTGTAAAATATACGATTCTGGTAGACGTTAACGAAAACCTGGATGCCTCTATTGAGAAAGTAATCCACACTTTGATAGAAGCTTTTATATTGGTTTTCATCGTAGTATTTATTTTTCTTCAGGATTTTAGATCAACATTAATTCCGGCAATTGCGGTTCCGGTTGCTATTATAGGAACATTTTTCTTCTTGAGTTTATTTGGGTTTACGATCAACTTATTGACACTTTTTGCAATGGTTCTTGCCATTGGTATTGTGGTCGATGATGCAATTGTGGTCGTCGAGGCAGTGCATGCCAAACTCGATCACGGTTATAAATCGTCTAAGAAAGCTACGATCGATGCCATGAGCGAAATTTCGGGAGCAATCATATCGATTACATTGGTAATGGCGGCGGTATTTATTCCGGTAACTTTTATCAATGGATCAACTGGGGTTTTCTACAAACAATTTGGTATTACACTGGCAGTTGCAATTATTCTTTCGGCAGTAAATGCTTTGACTTTGAGTCCGGCTTTGTGTGCTTTGCTTTTAAAACCACACGCAGACGATCATAAACATAAAAGTTATCTGCAAAGATTTTACACATCGTTTAACGTTGCATTCGAGAATGTAACCCAAAGATATAAACGTTCTGTAAGTTTTCTTTCGGTAAAAAAATGGATTGTATTGGCTGCTATTTTAATTGCCGGCTCGGGGTTATTTTATATGATGAAAACCACGCCGTCTGCTTTCGTTCCTGCGGAAGATCAGGGAACAGTTTTTGCCAATATTAGTTTACCGCCATCGGCTTCGATGGAACGTTCTGATGTAATTGCCAAGAAAGTTGATAGTATTGCGAAAACTATTCCGGGAGTAAAAAATACACTTCGTATCGTGGGGCAGAACTTTACAGCCGGAGCGGGTAGTGCCTACAGTATGGTTATTGTGAAATTGTATCCTTGGGATCAGCGTGATTTAAGTGTTAATGATGTTATTGGACAGCTTTTTGCTAAAACAAGCGGTATTCGCGAAGCTAATATTTTCTTTATTTCACCGCCAACAATCCAAGGTTTTGGACAAAGCGGCGGATTCGAATTCCAGCTTCAGGATAAAGGCGGACACACGACTGCTGAGTTCTTTAAAGTGAATACAGAATTTTTAGAAAAGCTATCTAAACGTCCCGAAATACAATACGCAACAACGCCGTTTAATCCTGGTTTCCCTCAATATATGATGGATATTAATTTGGCAAAAGCCAAAGATGCAGGAGTTTCCATAAACTCGATTTTATCAACTATGCAGGGTTATTATGGCGGATTGTATGCGTCGAATTTTAATAAATTCGGAAAACAATACCGTGTTATGATTCAGGCTTCTCCGGAATTCCGTACGAATACAGAAGGACTGAATAAAATCTTTATTAGGAACAGTGCCGGGACAATGGCGCCTATTACTGAGTTTGTAAAAATGACCAGAGTTTTTGGGCCGGAATCTATTTCAAGATTTAACCTTTTCTCTTCTATTTCGATTACCGGAGCACCAAATCCTGGATTTAGTTCAGGAGATGCGATCAAAGCAATTCAGGAAGTTGCAGCAGAAAATCTGCCGACAGGCTATGGTTATGAATTTTCAGGATTAACTCGTGAGGAATTAGCTTCTGGAAGCGAAACGATTTTCATTTTTATTTTGTGTTTGGTTTTCGTTTATTTCTTACTGAGTGCACAATACGAAAGCTATATTTTACCATTTGCCGTATTATTCTCAATTCCGTTTGGTTTAGCAGGAGCGTATTTGTTCTCAATCATTTTTAAACTGAATAGTAATATTTACTTGCAGATTTCCCTAATCATGCTGATTGGACTTCTTGCCAAGAATGGTATTTTGATTGTTGAATTCGCCTTGGACAGAAGGCGAAAAGGCCTGCCAATTGTACAAGCAGCAATTGAAGGAGCCGTGGCACGTTTACGACCAATTTTAATGACTTCTTTCGCCTTCATTTTAGGATTAGTTCCGTTAATGTTTGCTACCGGAGCAGGAGCTGTCGGGAACAAATCGATTGGTACAGGAGCAGTTGGAGGTATGTTAATTGGAACCATTTTAGGAGTATTTGTTATTCCGGTTTTGTTTATCATTTTCCAGACCTTGCAAGAAAGAGTAAGCGGCCCTGCAAAAGATGGTTATGATGAAGATGACGATGAGGAAATTCAGTTAATAGAAGCTCACAAAGAGTAAAATTAAATTCAAACAGAGATGACTAATAGTTCAAATAAATATATTCTTATGGTAATTGCAGCCGTACTTTTAAGTGCGTGCTCGATTACCAAAAAGTACGAACGCCCAACAACGCTCTCGACAGACAAGCTTTATCGTGATGAAGCTTCCACCGATTCGACTACGATTGCCGATATGCCGTGGCAGAGTGTTTTTAAAGATGAAAAGCTGAATGCATTAATTCAGAAAGGATTAGATCAAAACCTTAACCTGAAAAATGCAATTGAGAATATTGTACAGGCACGTGCTTCGCTTCGTCAAAGTAAATTAGCGTATTATCCAACTTTACAGCTGGATGCCAGTACAACACATTCAAAACAGTCAGAAGCTTCTTTGAATTTTGGAGGAGCAAATATCAATACTTTAACTACGACTTATAAATTAGGTTTAAGTACGTCCTGGGAAGCTGATATCTGGGGGAAATTAAGCAGTTCTAAAAGAGCAGCTTTGGCCACTTATTTAGCGACAGATGCTGCAAAACAAGCGGTTCAGACGCAGTTGATTTCAGACATTGCCAATAACTATTTCTTGTTACTGGCTTATGACAAACAGTTGAAAATTACGCAGGAAACACTGGAAAGCCGTATTAAAAATGTGGCAACAATAAAAGATTTAAAAGAAGGTGCTATTGTTACCGGAGCAGCGGTTGTGCAGAGTGAAGCCAACCAGCATGCGGCAGAAGTTTTGATTCCGGATTTAAAACAAAGTATTCGTGAAACCGAAAATGCTTTGAATATTTTATTAGGCCAAGCTCCTGGACCAATTGAAAGAGGAGAATTAGGAACACAGATTATACCGGAGAATATTGCGGTTGGAATGCCTTCGCAGTTGCTGCAAAACCGTCCGGATGTTCGTCAGGCCGAATTTAATTTCAGGGTTGCTTTTGAATCTACGAATTTAGCTAAAACCTATTTCTATCCAAGTTTAACGCTTACAGCAAGCGGCGGATTTTCGAATTTAGAATTAAAAGACTTTTTTAGCAATTCTATTTTTTATTCGATAATTGGGGGATTAACACAGCCAATTTTTAATCAGGGTAAAAACAAGTTAAGATTAACAACAGCTCAGTCGCAGCAATTACAGGCTTATAATAATTTCCAGCAAAGTCTTTTAACGGCTGGTCAGGAAGTTTCTAATGCTTTGTATTCGTATCAAATGGCAGTTGAAAAAGAAGATTCGAGACAAAAGCAGATTGAAGCTTTAGAAAAAGCAGTCGATTTTACACAGCAGCTTTTAGAATACAGCTCTGCTACCAATTATACAGATGTACTAACTTCTGAACAAAACCTTTTAGCAGCACAGTTAAGCGGAATTAATGATAATTTACAGAAATTACAAGCCGTTGTAAACTTATACAGAGCTTTGGGAGGAGGCTGGAAATAAAATTGTTTTAATTTAAATATTTTACGTTCGTCGTTAAAAAACAGACCTTGGTCTAAATAATGATTTAGTATAAAAAAAAGTATATATTTTTGAGTGGTTAAAAATATTAGTATCCGCCGATAAAGTTAAATTAAAACATGACTTAAAACGCCTCAGTAATGAGGCGTTTTTTAGTTAAATGCATGTCGTTTAAAAAATACCTTTCGTCGATTAGTTTAGTAATTTTATCTATTAAATGCGGTAAATGTAAAAATTGGCACTACTTTAGATTAATATCTACTAAAATTAATATTTAAAACTCAAAATCATGAAAAAGTTAGTATTAGCCTCAGTATTATTTATGAGTGTATTTTTTGCTCAGGCGCAAGTATCAGTTAATGTAAATATTGGAACACCTCCAAGCTGGGGACCAGTAGGTTATGATGACAGCAGATATTATTATATACCGGACATCGATGTATACTATGATGTAAACCTAAGTGTGTTTATTTACGACAACAACGGAAGATGGATTCGTGAAAAAAGACTTCCTTCAAGATACAGATATTATGATTTGTATTCTGGATATAAAGTAGTTTTAACTGATTATAGAGGAAACTCTCCGTATACTTATCATAAAAAACACAGAGCCGATTATCCTAAAGGGTATCATGGAAAACCTCAAAAAAACAGAGGAGAAAAACCGGGAAAAAATAAAGAATATAAAGGGGATCAGAAACATGACAATAAAAATAAAAACAACTCCAAAAAACAATCCGGTAAAGGCCATGATCACCATTAATTAAAATTAAACATGACTAAAAAACGCCTCAGAATGAGGCGTTTTTTAGTAAATCTAAAATCTAAAATCTAAAATCTAAAATCTAAAATCTAAAATCTAAAATCTAAAATCTAAAATCTAAAATCTAAAATCTAAAATCTAAAATCTAAAATCTAAAATCTAAAATCTAAAATCTA
>NZ_JAJQXA010000032.1 GCF_021245985.1 Flavobacterium soyae
GAGGATTAATCACAACTGTAATTGTTGTTCCAAAACTTGCACAAGTTCCGGATTGTACCGTTAAAGTTCCAGTATAAGTCCCGGCTGCAGTATTGGCGTTAATAGTAATTGCATTGGCAATTGAACCTATGCCTGTGGCAAAAGTGTTAGTTACATTAGATTTATTATTGAACCCTGCGGTAACAGCTGCTGCATTCCAAGTGATACTATAGTTAGTTGGTGTATTTGTTGTAGCAGAATAACCAATAGCAATATTTTGTATGGCAGAGCTAAAACAAGTGCTAAATGAACTTGTACTTACTGTTATAGAAGTAGGATTGGTCACTGTAACAGGAGTCGCACAAACGGTTTCACCACAAGAGTTTTTATGTTTTACAAAATAGGTTGTATTTGCAGTTGGTGTAACAGTTAATGATCCATTAGCAAGAGCTGATCTACCTACTAAAGTACCATTACAAGTTCCTGATGTCCATTCAGCATATCCTCCTACTGTACCAAAACCACCGCCAGTAGCAGTAAGTGTTACGCTGGTACCGCTGCAAATGCTAGTCGCTGTCGAATTTGCAGTCGTAGGTGCTGTAATTTCAGCTATGGTATTTACTGGAATAACCACAATAGTTTCATCTGAATAAATACCAGATGTTACAGTTCTTCTGTAATATGTTTTAGTAGTAATTCCGGAAAGTACGGTATAGTTTACTCCTGTATTTGCACCTGGTGCAGCCGTAAAACCATCAGTTGCGCTCGTTGTACTAACTTCCCATAGATAATTATAGGTTGTACCATTTCCTCCGGTAGCTACTGAACCCGTAATAATTCCGGGATTGGTACCAGAACAGATAGGAGTAGTATATAAAGCAGTAACATAATAGTTTTTAACAATCCCATAACAAGGATCACCAAAAGTATTATTAAAAGATCCGGAAGCTGGAATTGTTGCCGATGTATTTCCCAAAAGTCCTGTTGTTACAGTTCGGCTGTTAAAAGCATGACAAGTTCCAATTGTGAAATTTGGGGCTGTACCATTTGGAAGGCCGTAACTTGCAAATTTTACGTTTATGAAAATGTTTCCTACAGGAGCTGTTAAGATTAAAGAACCGTCATATTCACCTCTAATTCCGGTTACTTCACCAACTGTTCCATAATATATATAATTGTTGTCAATCGCGGCACCAGGTGGTGTTTGTGTAATTGTTATACGTCCAGTATTATTAGCAAAATACGTATTATTTGTGTTAACAGCTACAGGATTAGATGAAGTATGTCCCCAGGTTAGATTTAAAGGTCCTACTCCTCCTAAAGTTAAAATTCCAGCGTTGTGCTGAAAAGTTCCAAGATTTGCTGCTGTTAATTTTGCAATAGTCCAAAGATTAGTGACTGTTGTTGCTGCAGAAAAAGTTTTTGTAGCACTTACTGACGATGGATTTAAAAGATTAAGATTATAAAAAGTGGTACTTGTCGACGAAATAGTTTGATTACTACCATCAAAATTAACTGTACTTGTACCTGCTGTAAAATTTGTACCTGTTCCGCCCCATGCTGCTGTAGAAGAAGAATTTACATTTAATGTGCTTGAACCTCCATTTAAAGTTCCGGCGGTAAGTGTAACATTTCCGGTAAAAGTATGAGTTCCGGAGCCTAAATTTAATGTTCCTCCAGAACCATTTATTGTCAATGCATTTCCGGTAATATTTCCGGTAAATGTTGCTGTACCTCCTGTTTTAGTCATTGAAACAGTGCCGCCAGTTGTAAAACCAGTAATACTTTGATTTGAAGTTCCGTCTATTGTTATTGACGAATTATTGGCTGTAAATGTACCTGCATTAGTATAATTTCCTCTTAATGTAACAGCATAATTACTAGTTGTACTTGTTAATACTGCGCTATTATTAATATTTAAGTTTCCATTAATATTTAGGGCAGCCGCCATTGTTGTAGTACCAGCATTAACAGATAAATTATTGAAAGTTGTAAAAATAGATGAAGGCAGGCTGTTATTTGCTATTAATTGAACTGTTCCTGTTCCGGGAATAAAGCTGTTTGCGCCATTATTAGCTACAACAAATCCCTGGCAGGTTAAAATTCCGGCACTTGTCATATCTAAGGTGCCTCTTCTATTGTTATTACCAGAGTCTCCTAAAGTAACATTCCCATTGACAGTAAGTTGACTTGAAGTTCCCGAATATGAAAGCACAGAAGTATTATTATTATTTGTAGGGGCAATTGCTAAAGAAGCACAGGTATATATTCCATTTACGATAACGTTATGGCTTGATATGATTACTGCACTATCTACGGGACTTGGAGGGCCGCTTATTGTGCGGTAAGTTTGATTAGCAACATTGTTAGAAGCATTTGCTGTTAAGGTTAAACTAGTATTACTGGTAATTGAAGATACGATTCCTATTGCGGTTCCATTTTGTCTTGTTATAACAGAACCAATGGTAAGCTCTGTTAAGAATAAGGTTCCCGTACCTGTTACGGTAGTAGAAGTAGTAGTAGATGAAACAGTTCCTGATCTGTTAATATTTCCTGCTGCCCACGTTGCAGAGGTATTCCAGTTTCCGGAATTAGCACTTGTTACGTTGCCTGATTGTGCAAACAATTGATTTGCCGAAGCAACAAAAAACATCCCCAAACAAACTAATCTTAGATTAAGAGTGAAAAACTTTTCTTTAGAAAAATTAGGGAATGATAAAAATAAAAGTAGAGTTCTCATCATATTAAATGTTTTCTATCAGATTGTTATGTTGGCATAATGCATTTATACCTACTCAAAGATATTATGATGGTTTTTAGAATGGGCATATAATCGATAAGCCATTGGAATACTCGATAAAATGCAAAATAAGAATAATTGTCTTGTGGAATTTCTTACAAAAATTACTTGTTAAAAATAAGAAAATCCGTAAAAACGGATGTTTTTAGACGATTTTTTGGAAGTAATAATTAAAAAAACGTCTGATTTTATAAAAGACCCTCAGAAAAGTAATATTTTCAACAGTAAGTTCTTTTTTAATTATATAAGTAATTTAATACAAAATATGATAGTTAGAAAGCAGTAAAAACTATGATTTTAAATGCAAATTTTTGATATTTATTCCTGCTCCAATTCTTTGACTTTTTCATAAATGAGATTACTTTCATAACCTCGGCGAAGCATATAATCACAAAATTTTTTTCGCTTTTTCAATATGTTTTTTTCCTGAATATTGTTCCAGGATTTTTCAGAGAGATTTTCAAAACTTTCTGCATATTCCTCTGCAGAAATTTCCTTAAGGGCGAGATTTATATTTGTTGAAGAAATATTTCGCTGCTTAAGTTCATTTGTAATCCTAATTTTCCCCCAATTTTTAATTCTGTGTTTACCTCTTGCAAAACTGCAGGCAAAACGTGTTTCGTTCAAAAAATTATTTTCAATTAATTGAACGACAATAGAATCAATCTCTTCCGAAGACATTTTTAAGCTGTAAAGCTTTGAAACAACCTCTTCATGACAGCGTTCCTGGTAGGCACAAAAGCGTTCTAATTTCTGTAAAGCCTCTTTTGGTGTATAAATTGAATCCATGAGTATTTT
Source organism: Flavobacterium soyae (assembly GCF_021245985.1). Taxonomy (GTDB): domain Bacteria; phylum Bacteroidota; class Bacteroidia; order Flavobacteriales; family Flavobacteriaceae; genus Flavobacterium; species Flavobacterium soyae. The sequence continues at coordinate 3,578 of NZ_JAJQXA010000032.1, forward strand.
CTTTCTTTTTAACTATAAATGCCAAAAATAATCATTTATAGGCTAAATTCTTACATGTTTTTTAATTATTTCATAAAACTCTTTTTGTAAAATCTTGTTTATGTGCAGAATTATAATAATTTTGTCGTCAAATTCTGTTTATCAAACTGCTCAGTTTGTTAAACAGTTATTAATAAGAATTTAGGTTCAAAATTAAGCCTTTCGTTCATAACGAAATTTGAAATTTTTTATTTGAATTTAACGCCAAAAACAATTTAATACCACGCCGACTATGATTCGAAAACTACTTTTGTTCATTCGTTCTTTATTTTTATTATTCCCTAATTCTTCTAAAGAAAGATTTTTTACCTCTATTTCACTATTTGATAGAGATTCTCAAGTTTCGATGTTAGATAAATTGACGAAATCTAAAACGATCTTGGATGGGAGAATAAAATATCTTTTGATAATATTATTTTCTGTCTTTGTGAATTCAGTTTCGGGACAATGCGTGAGCAATTTAGTTACTAATGGTGATTTTAGTAATTGGTCCACAAATTGGACATTTTCTGGTGCACAAGGTGATAGGGTTGAAATTAATCAGGAAAACACTTATTTTTCCAGCGGTAACACTGATAATACAGCAGAATTAGATTCGGAAGCATCATTAAAGCAAACGCTTACAGTTGTTTCGGGTGTTAGTTATACTGTAAGTTTTCTTTATGCCCGACGACCAGACGTTACTACTCCTGCAACTGTTGCTGTTGATTTTAGAGTAACATCCGCATCCCCTACTATCACGTTTACAAGGGTAACTACAAGCAGCGTAACTCCTCAAGTAGGAACATTTACTTTTACGGCACCAAGTAATTCAATAGGGATTGAATTTTATAATTCCTTAAACGGAGGGTCAACCCTTGGTACTATTATAGATAATATAGTTTTAGTTCCAACGAGTCAGGTGACTCCAGTTGCGACAACGACACCTAAAGGTAATTATAAAACCCTGACCTCTTGTATTGGTGTACCTGTTCAATTAGATGTTGATAACATTAGTGCTTCAGGTGTAACTTATACATGGACAACATCGTCTACAGGGGTGGCGTTGTCAGCCACAAATATTAAAAATCCTACGGCAACATTTACAACAACAGGAATTAAGCAATTTACAGTAGTTGCCACGGCTGGAGGCTGTTCAAGCAGTCCTTCTACAACATTTGTAAATGTAATTGCGGCTCCAACAGTTTACAATGTTACCGGAGGAGGATCATATTGTTCCGGCGGTACCGGAGTTGCAGTTGGTCTGAGTAATTCTACTTCAGGGGTTAACTACCAATTGAAAATGGGAGGTGCTGATATAGGAACAGCTGTTGCAGGAACTGGATCAGCAATTAGTTTTGGTTCTAAAACAGTGGCAGGAACGTATACGGTAGTTGCTACAAACAGTACTACCGGCTGTACTTCAGACATGAGTGGTTCTGCAGTAGTAACAGTAAGTGCTTTACCAACTGTAAGTATTACAGGCAGTAGTAATATTTGTGCAGGATCTACAACTACATTATCTCCTACATCTGGTGGTACATGGATAAGTAACAATCCCGCGGTTGCTACAGTTAATGCAACTACAGGTGTTGTAACAAGTGTAGCAGCAGGAAGTGCTACATTTACTTTTACAAATAGCGCTTCACCTAATTGCTCTGCAACTACAGGAGCAGTAACGGTTTCGTCATTGTCTACTGTTTTTAATTCTTCAAGTACTTATACTGTTCCTGCAGGAGTTACAAGTTTACAAGTGGAATGCTGGGGAGCAGGCGGCGGCGGTTCTAATAGAAGTGGAGCTGCTGGCGGCGGCGGCGGCGGCGCTTATACAAAAGGAATATTGACATCACTTACAACTGGTCAAAACTTAACCGTTACAGTTGGTACAGGTGGGACGATCGGAGTAAATGGAGGAAATTCAAGTGTGGGGACAATTGTTGCAAACGGAGGGGCTTCGGAAAATAATAGTAGAAATGGTGGTGCTGGAGGTTCAGCGTCTAGTATTACAGGAAGCGTGACAGCTTCTTATGCTGGGTATGCTGGGGGTAATGCAAGGGCGAGTGCAGCAGGGGCTAATAATGAAGCTGGCGGTGGAGGTGGTGGTTCTGCCACTATAACAGGATCAGGAGGAACGGCTGGTGCTAATGGAGCAGGTGTTACTAATGCTTTAACGGCTGGAGGTACTGGTACTGGAAATGGAGGTGGTGGAGCCGCAACTGATGGAAGTCCAGATGCTGTTGCAGGAAGTACCCCTGGCGGCGGCGGCGGCGGAAGAGGTGAAGGAGGCGGTACTTCAAAATCAGGAGCCAATGGAAGAGTTACTATAACCGTACTAGCTCCAACTGCAAGTGCAGGAGGCAGCCAGACAATATGTCAAACAGGGACAGCTACAGTAAGTGGTGCAAGTGCAACAAATGGAACTATAGCATGGACACATAACGGTACAGGTTCATTAAGCAATACAACAACATTAACTCCAACTTATACAGTTGCATCAGGAGATGTAGGAAATACAGTTACTTTAACTATGACGGTATCGAACGGGCCTTGTGTAACACCAGCTACAGCGACTTATACTGTAATTGTTAAAGCATTACCAACAATATCAACTCAACCCCAGCCACTAACTATATGTGAAAACCAAAATGGTTCATTTACGGTTTCAGCACCAGCAGCTAGCCCTGCTTATTTATGGGAGTATTCTGCAGATGGACTTACGAATTGGTTAACTACAAATGGTGTTGCGAATCTTTCTGGTTATAACACCTCAACTTTAGCTTTGAGCGCAACACCTCTTGGCTATAGCGGCAACTATGTACGTTGTACAATTACAAGTGATGGATGTTCTGTTACGTCAAATGCTGTTTTACTAACTGTTAACGCAA
>NZ_JAJQXA010000033.1:0-3170 GCF_021245985.1 Flavobacterium soyae
TGCAGTACCATCTGCGCAGGCGGGCTTAACTACTCTGTTCGGGATGGGAAGAGGTGAGCCCCGCCGCAATAACCACCTTAAGGTTTTTAGTTGTTGGTTTGTGGTTGTCGGTTGATGGATTTCTCCAACAACTATCAACTCTTGACCATCAACTGCTCTGCGTCGAGCTAATATTTTAACATACTGAGATAAAGAAAAGTAAGTTTTGTTTAGAAAGTTTCTTCTCCCGACCGTAGTCGGGAGAAAAGGGTGTACATAAGCTTACGGATTATTAGTACTACTCGACTATGACATTACTGCCTTTACATCTATAGCCTATCAACGTGGTCATCTTCCACGATCCTTAAAAGAAATCTCATCTTGTGGTGGGTTTCGCGCTTATATGCTTTCAGCGCTTATCCCTTCCAAACGTAGCTACTCTGCGGTGCCCCTGGCGGGACAACAGATACACTAGAGGTTTGTCCAATTCGGTCCTCTCGTACTAGAATCAGATCCACTCAAATTTCTAACGCCCACAGTAGATAGAGACCGAACTGTCTCACGACGTTCTGAACCCAGCTCGCGTGCCACTTTAATGGGCGAACAGCCCAACCCTTGGGACCTTCTCCAGCCCCAGGATGTGACGAGCCGACATCGAGGTGCCAAACCCCCCCGTCGATATGAGCTCTTGGGGGAGATCAGCCTGTTATCCCCGGCGTACCTTTTATCCTTTGAGCGATGGCCCTTCCATGCGGAACCACCGGATCACTATGCTCTACTTTCGTACCTGATCGACCTGTATGTCTCTCAGTCAAGCTCCCTTATGCCATTGCACTCTACGCACGGTTACCAAGCGTACTGAGGGAACCTTTAGAAGCCTCCGTTACTCTTTTGGAGGCGACCACCCCAGTCAAACTACCCACCAAGCAATGTCCCCCACACTATGGGGTTAGGCCTCAGATAAACAAAGGGTTGTATTTCAACAATGACTCCACAACGCCTGGCGACGCCGCTTCACAGTCTCCAACCTATCCTACACATCATTTATCCAAGGTCAATACTAAGCTATAGTAAAGGTGCACAGGGTCTTTTCGTCCCACTGCGGGTAAACGGCATCTTCACCGTTACTACAATTTCACCGAGCTCATGGCTGAGACAGTGTCCAGATCGTTACACCATTCGTGCAGGTCGGAACTTACCCGACAAGGAATTTCGCTACCTTAGGACCGTTATAGTTACGGCCGCCGTTTACTGGGGCTTCAATTCAATGCTTCTCCGAAGATAACATCTCCTCTTAACCTTCCAGCACCGGGCAGGTGTCAGGCCCTATACTTCATCTTACGATTTTGCAGAGCCCTGTGTTTTTGATAAACAGTCGCCTGGACCTCTTCACTGCGGCCCCGATTGCTCGGGGCGACCTTTCTCCCGAAGTTACAGGTCTATTTTGCCTAATTCCTTAGCCATGAATCTCTCGAGCACCTTAGGATTCTCTCCTCAACTACCTGTGTCGGTTTACGGTACTGGTACTAATTACCTGAAGTTTAGAGGTTTTTCTTGGAAGCCCTTAGGCGCACTATCTCTTTGTCCGAAGACTCCGAGTACTATCGTATTTCACCAGTCTCTGCGGATTTGCCTGCAGAGCCTATAGCTAGGTACTTTAACGAACTATTCCGTCAGTTCGCGGCGCTTTCATCACTCCGTCACCCCATCACAGTAATTAGTAGTACGGGAATATTAACCCGTTAGCCATCGACTGTCCCTTTCGGGTTCGCCTTAGGACCAGACTAACCCACAGCTGATTAGCATAGCTGTGGAAACCTTAGTTTTTCGGTGTGCGGGTTTCTCGCCCGCATTATCGTTACTTATGCCTACATTTTCTTTTCTAACCAGTCCAGCTCTCCTTACGAAAAACCTTCTGCCCTGTTAGAATGCTCCCCTACCACTTACAATTGCTTGTAAATCCATAGCTTCGGTAATATGCTTATGCCCGATTATTATCCATGCTCGTCCGCTCGACTAGTGAGCTGTTACGCACTCTTTAAATGAATGGCTGCTTCCAAGCCAACATCCTAGCTGTCTGGGCAGACAAACCTCGTTCTTTCAACTTAGCATATATTTGGGGACCTTAGCTGATGGTCTGGGTTCTTTCCCTCTCGGACTTGGACCTTAGCACCCAAGCCCTCACTGCTGAGAAACATTATACAGCATTCGGAGTTTGTCAGGAATTGGTAGGCGGTGAAGCCCCCGCATCCAATCAGTAGCTCTACCTCTATATAACTTAATTCAGCGCTGCACCTAAATGCATTTCGGGGAGTACGAGCTATTTCCGAGTTTGATTGGCCTTTCACCCCTACCCACAGGTCATCCGAAGACTTTTCAACGTCAACCGGTTCGGACCTCCACTGTGTGTTACCACAGCTTCATCCTGCCCATGGGTAGATCACACGGTTTCGCGTCTAACACTACTGACTAAAGCGCCCTATTCAGACTCGCTTTCGCTGCGGATCCATGGCTTAACCACTTATCCTTGCCAGCAGCGTTAACTCGTAGGCTCATTATGCAAAAGGCACGCCGTCACCCCACGAAAGGGCTCCGACCGCTTGTAAGCGTATGGTTTCAGGATCTATTTCACTCCGTTATTCACGGTTCTTTTCACCTTTCCCTCACGGTACTGGTTCACTATCGGTCTCTCAGGAGTATTTAGCCTTAGCGGATGGTCCCGCCAAATTCAGACAGGGTTTCACGTGCCCCGCCCTACTCAGGATACCACTATCTATTACATTTATTACCCATACGGGGCTGTCACCCTCTATGGCCCGACTTTCCAGTCAGTTCCGGTTCTGCATGCATAAAATGTCGTGGTCCTACAACCCCAGCAATGCCGTAACATCACTGGTTTGGGCTAATCCGCGTTCGCTCGCCACTACTTACGGAATCACTTTTGTTTTCTTCTCCTCCGCCTACTTAGATGTTTCAGTTCAGCGGGTTTGCCCACCTATCGGTGTACTATGTCTTCAACATAGTGGGTTGCCCCATTCGGGTATCTGCGGATCAATCAATGTGTGCTTGTCCCCGCAGCTTTTCGCAGCTTATCACGCCCTTCATCGCCTCTGAGAGCCTAGGCATCCCCCATACGCCCTTATTTTGCTTATTGTACCAATCATAATATCAATTATGACCGTTTTTTTTTG
>NZ_JAJQXA010000033.1:3267-5813 GCF_021245985.1 Flavobacterium soyae
GTTTTTTTTGTTCTCTACAATAAAATTGTAAAAAACGCTTTCTACTTTCTTATTATTTTCTTATCTCAATATGTCAATGAACTTTTATTTAGCCCAAGGTCTAAAGTCTAAAGTCTTAAAGTAAATCACTTTGGACTTTATGACTTTAATCTTTATGACTAAAATCGTGGAGAATAACGGAGTCGAACCGTTGACCTCCTGCGTGCAAGGCAGGCGCTCTAGCCAGCTGAGCTAATCCCCCATTTTTCAATCTTAGATTGTAGAATTCAGATTTTAGATTTAAATTCCTATCTAATTTCTTTGGTGAATCCCAGCTTCCAGAATTTCCTTTATTTCTTAAGTTTTCAGTTTTTTAATTTGTTGTTTTTATAATTTACAATTCATAACTTATAATTAACAATTCTTAAAAAGTAGTCCCGGGCAGACTCGAACTGCCGACCCCTACATTATCAGTGTAGTACTCTAACCAGCTGAGCTACGAGACTCTGTTTTACTTAAGTTTTCATTATTTTTTTTTTAAATTAACAGCAAGAGTAATACAATCTCAGACTAAAACCAATAGGTTTCGCATCTTTTTCCCTCAGCGTGCATATAGCTAACACTAAGGCTCTAGAAAGGAGGTGTTCCAGCCGCACCTTCCGGTACGGCTACCTTGTTACGACTTAGCCCTAGTTACCAGTTTTACCCTAGGCAGCTCCTTGCGGTCACCGACTTCAGGCACCCCCAGCTTCCATGGCTTGACGGGCGGTGTGTACAAGGCCCGGGAACGTATTCACCGGATCATGGCTGATATCCGATTACTAGCGATTCCAGCTTCACGGAGTCGAGTTGCAGACTCCGATCCGAACTGTGACCGGCTTTATAGATTCGCTCCTGGTCACCCAGTGGCTGCTCTCTGTACCGGCCATTGTAGCACGTGTGTAGCCCAAGGCGTAAGGGCCGTGATGATTTGACGTCATCCCCACCTTCCTCACAGTTTGCACTGGCAGTCTTGTTAGAGTTCCCGACACTACTCGCTGGCAACTAACAACAGGGGTTGCGCTCGTTATAGGACTTAACCTGACACCTCACGGCACGAGCTGACGACAACCATGCAGCACCTTGTAAATTGTCTTGCGAAAGTTCTGTTTCCAAAACGGTCAATCTACATTTAAGCCTTGGTAAGGTTCCTCGCGTATCATCGAATTAAACCACATGCTCCACCGCTTGTGCGGGCCCCCGTCAATTCCTTTGAGTTTCATTCTTGCGAACGTACTCCCCAGGTGGGATACTTATCACTTTCGCTTAGCCACTGAAGTTGCCCCCAACAGCTAGTATCCATCGTTTACGGCGTGGACTACCAGGGTATCTAATCCTGTTCGCTCCCCACGCTTTCGTCCATCAGCGTCAATCCATTAGTAGTAACCTGCCTTCGCAATTGGTATTCCATGTAATATCTAAGCATTTCACCGCTACACTACATATTCTAGTTACTTCCTAATAATTCAAGTTCAGCAGTATCAATGGCCGTTCCACCGTTGAGCGATGGGCTTTCACCACTGACTTACTAAACCGCCTACGGACCCTTTAAACCCAATGATTCCGGATAACGCTTGGATCCTCCGTATTACCGCGGCTGCTGGCACGGAGTTAGCCGATCCTTATTCTTACGATACCGTCAAGTCCCGACACGTCGGGATGTTTCTTCTCGTACAAAAGCAGTTTACAATCCATAGGACCGTCATCCTGCACGCGGCATGGCTGGATCAGGCTTGCGCCCATTGTCCAATATTCCTCACTGCTGCCTCCCGTAGGAGTCTGGTCCGTGTCTCAGTACCAGTGTGGGGGATCTCCCTCTCAGGACCCCTACCCATCGTTGCCTTGGTAAGCCGTTACCTTACCAACTAGCTAATGGGACGCATGCTCATCTTTCACCGTTGTGACTTTAATAATTAAACCATGCGGCTTGATTATACTATGAGGTATTAATCCAAATTTCTCTGGGCTATCCCTCTGTGAAAGGCAGATTGCATACGCGTTACGCACCCGTGCGCCGGTCTCTATATCCGAAGACATATACCCCTCGACTTGCATGTGTTAAGCCTGCCGCTAGCGTTCATCCTGAGCCAGGATCAAACTCTTCATCGTATATTGTAATATTATATATTCGATACTTACTCTAGTGGTTCATTCTAATCTTACCGATTCTATTACTCTTATTCTTTTGTTCCGATTTACATCGGAACGGCTGTCAATTCAATATGTCTACGAACGTATTTCTTTTTGTTTCCACTTGTGTTTCAAAGCGGGTGCAAAACTAAAACTTCTTTTTGTTTCTCGCAAGAAAAATTTAAAAAAATTTTGAAACTTTTTTTTCGTCTCCTTTTTCTCAATTTTCCTTCCAGTCTCTCAATGAACTTCCGTGTTTTGCGGGGTGCAAATGTAAAAGCATTTTTCAAATCTCACAAGCTTTTTCTAATCTTTTTTCTGAAAAATTTTTCAGTTTTGATTTTCATTTCTTGCCAGTGTTTCAGGGAACGTCTTTCGCTGTTGCGGGTGCAAAAGTA
>NZ_JAJQXA010000034.1 GCF_021245985.1 Flavobacterium soyae
ACCGCAAAGATTCTGTGTTGATTTCCAAATTAAAATCTTAATTTTTATTAGTTTTGTTTTTTCAAGACAGTCTTTGAGCTAGTCTCTATAGCGTGTAAAGCCATTTGTGTTTTCACGCTATTTTTTGTTATATAGTTTTTATCGTAAAGAGTTTGGTTTTTGAATAAAACATAGATAAGTTCTAGTATTTTTCTTTGAATGCTTACCAATGCTTTCATTTTAATGCCATGCTTAGATGCCAGTCGTGCGTATATATCTTTAAAGTTATCGTCCCATTTTACTGCAGTTAATGCTGGAAGATGCATGGCTTTTCTTAAATTTCGATTTCCCTTTTTTGATATTCTGGGCTTTCCTTTTATTGAGGTTCCTGATTGCTTCTCCTTTACATCAAGTCCTGCATAACTTGTTAATTGTGATTTATTCCTAATGAGTTCAAATCCATTTGTTTCTGCCAAAACAATCACTGCGGTCAATTCTCCAACTCCAGGTATTGAAGTGATTTTATCGATGGTCTGCTTTAAGTTAAGATCTGCAGCTATTAGACCTGCAATGTCTTCTTTGATTTCCTTTTCCTGTGAATTTAAAAATCCTATTCTTGCCTGCATTCGCTGCATACTTTTTTGATTTGGCTCCGCTTCTGCATTTTCGGCATGCATTTGATTTTTAATAATGCTTCTTTCCTGTACTATTTGATCTCTTTCGCGGGTTAGCTGCTGCAATTCCCTATAAACAGCTTTTGGCCTGCTCCAAATATCCAATTTTCTCTCTAACCCAAATTGGGCTATTGCTTGTGAGCAGCTTTTATCTGTAATGGTTTTTAACTCCAAAGTCCGCATATAATTGCTGATTTTATTAGGCAGCACAATACTTGCTTCATGGTTATTGTCAGATAAATAATAGGCAAATTTCTGATGATACACACCTGTGGCTTCCATTACATATCGAACAGGGATTTGATTGTCAGTGAGTGAATTTGTCCATTCAACCAGCGACTTAAAGCCTAAATCGTTATTCCTAAATATCCTGTAGGCAAATAATTCTATAGTAAAATCATCTAAAAGACGACCTAAGGTAACCACTAATTCTTTTTGGGCTACATCAATTCCTGCTACTTGTTTTACTGCTTTACTCATCTTTGTCTTTTTAAATTTAATTATAAAGTGATGAATCTTTCCTCGTCTTTTCTCCTGATTGGATATTCTGGATATTAAGCATTGCATAATTCCTTACATTCTGTTCAGACTCTAAAAGATAAAAAAGAATGAGGTAATTTCTTTGCGAGAATATGTTTCTTGAACTATTTAGGCGCCAATGGACTCTCATTCCTTTTCACTTAATTATTGCAAATTTAAACATAACGATCACTCATCGTAAATTAACTTGACAAACATAGGAG
>NZ_JAJQXA010000035.1 GCF_021245985.1 Flavobacterium soyae
ATGAAGCTGTAATTGCATTGCAAAAAGAGCCTTTTGTTCTTATGACAGGTTCAATGCCAGGAGAAGGTCCAAAAGCAACGCTTCATTTGTCCATCTCAGACCCGACAGGAGATAATGCAATATTTGAATATATCGATGGAAAATTAGTGATTCACCATGATGAAGAATATACAGTTATGACCAATTCTCCTGTTTTTGATAAGCAGCTTGCATTAAATGAATACTGGAACTCTATTGGAGGACTTACAATGCTGCCGGGTACTAACCGTGCGGCAGATCGGTTTGTAAGAGCTTCCTTTTACAGTAGTATTTTACCAAAAACTAAAGAAGCCTCCGCTGCTGTAGCTGGTCTTTTAAGTGTTATTAGAAACTGCTCTGTTCCCCTTGGAATATCAACTGCCGATCAGCCTAACATTGCTTCTACTTTATGGAGAACGGTGTCGGATCAAAAAAATCTGGTTTATTACTTCGAATCATCAAAAACACCTAATACATTTTGGGTAGATTTCAAAACAGTTGATTTTTCTTCTAACGGTTCTGTCAGGAAACTTAATCTTACCAATAATGAAGTGTACGCGGGTAATACTGTGGAGTCGTTTATAAAAAATGAGCCATATCAAATTAAGGGAAGCCCAAAGTAATGTTATTTGAAATTATTTATATACGAGTACTCAAATGTTTAACAGTAAAATCTTAATTCTATGAAGAAATATGTAAAAAATGGAATATTAACCATCTGTTTAGCTATAACAATTACCTACTGCCATAAAGCTTCCGCCTGCACAAGAGTAGTATACAAAGGTTTGGACGGATTAGTACTTACTGCCCGATCAATGGATTGGAGCTCAGATCTTCATACCAATCTGTGGATATTACCCAGAGGTATTGAGCGCACGGGAGAAGAAGGCCCTCAGTCTATTAAATGGACATCTAAATATGGAAG
>NZ_JAJQXA010000036.1 GCF_021245985.1 Flavobacterium soyae
AACCAGCAACTCCAACAGCATCTGTAACAACACAGCCTACATGTACAGTACCAACAGGAGTTATTACAATTACAAACCCGGCGCCGGCAGCAGGAATTACTTATAGTATTGACGGGACAACTTATACCAATACAACCGGTGTATTTTCGGGGTTGGCAGCAGGATCGTATAATGTTACAGCTAAAAACAGCTCAGGATGTGAATCTTCAATTACTGTTGTGCCTGTAAATGCTTATGTAAGCAAAACATGGAATGGCAGTGTAAGCACAAACTGGAACACAGCCGGAAACTGGACTCCAAGCGGAGTTCCTACTGCAGATGATTGTGTAGTAATTCCAGATTTAACCTCTATCGCAAACAAGCCGGAAATTACAGGAACAAATACTGAATTTAAAGCCCATACAATTAACTTAAGCAATAACAGCTTATTAACTGTACAAAGTACTAATACCTTAACAGTTACCAACGCAGTAACGGTTAATACCGGAAGTTCCTTAACTTTTGAAAACAATGCCAGTCTGGTGCAAAAAACAAATGCAGTCAACTCAGGGAATATTACTTATAAGAGAAACACGCAATTGATCCGCCGTTATGATTTCACCTATTGGTCAGCACCGGTAACGGCAGTGCCGGGAATAACACTTCATGATCTGTCGCCGACAACTCTGGCTGATAAATATTACAGTTATAATCCAAATACCGGATGGACAATAAATTATAACGGAACTTTAGTAATGGCTCCCGGACAAGGATATATTGTAAGGTCTCCGCAGGAGTATGACATCAATACTTCTGCCGTTTATCAAGCCTCTTTTACTGGGGTTCCTAACAATGGAGATATTACTTTTACACCGACAGCCGCTAAATGGAATTTAATTGGAAACCCATATCCGTCAGC
>NZ_JAJQXA010000037.1 GCF_021245985.1 Flavobacterium soyae
AACGTCTAAATGGGCAGATTAAAGAAATTTTCACCCAAATTGTCCTTTTGTTGGAAAGGGAGGGCATCGTAAGCCTTAAGACTGCCTTTGTTGACGGTACAAAGATCGAAGCCAATGCCAACCGTTATACTTTTGTGTGGGGAAAGGCTATTAAAAAGAGTAAAGAACGTATTGAACAACAATTGGAAGAACTTTGGCATTATGCACAGAGTGTAGCCAAAGAAGAACTTAAAAATACAGAATCTGTTGATTTTGCATCCATTGACGCAGAAAAAGTAGAAGCTGCCATCAACAAGATCAATGCAGTTTTGAAAGAGAAAAAAGTTCCTTCGAAAGTACGCCAGAAGCTTAATTATGCCAAAAAGAACTGGCCAAAGAACCTTGAAAAGTATGAACAGCAAGAAGAAATTCTTCAAAACAGAAACTCATTTTCCAAGACTGATACCGATGCCACTTTTATGCGTATGAAAGAGGACCATATGCTGAACGGCCAATTAAAACCGGCTTACAATCTGCAGATCAGCACCAATAAGCAGTTTATCCTGCACTACAGCCTGCATCCGAATCCCACCGACACCAAAACACTTATCCCGCATATTGATAGTTTTGAGAGTTCATACAAAAAAGTTCCCAAAGAGTTAGTTGCCGATGCTGGCTATGGTTCGCAGGAAAACTACAACTTGTTAAAAGCCAGAAAAATAAAAGCCTTTGTTAAGTATAATTATTTTGACAGAGACTGCAAGACCAAACAGGTAACCGCCTCGCAAAACAATCCTGAACTGGCCAAAATAAGG
>NZ_JAJQXA010000038.1 GCF_021245985.1 Flavobacterium soyae
TTGACGGCACCGGCAGGAAGCTACACGGTAACGGCTTCAGCGAACGGCTGTACTTCGGGTGCATCCTCTGCTGCGGTTATCAATGCGCAGCCGGCTACCCCGGCAGTTCCGTCATTAAGCGCTGTGACCCAGCCTACGTGCCTGACAGCATCTGGAAGTTTTACAATCACAAACTATGATGCTTCGAATACCTATACGATAAACCCTTCGGCAGGTGTTTCCCAGTCGGGGGATACTGTAACGGCACCGGCAGGAAGCTATACGGTAACGGCTTCAGCAAACGGCTGCACTTCGGGTGCATCCTCTGCTGCGGTTATCAATACGCAGCCGGCTACCCCGGCAGTTCCGTCATTAAGCGCTGTGATCCAGCCTACATGCTTAACGGCATCTGGAAGTTTTACAATTACAAACTATGATGCTTCAAATACCTATACGATAAACCCTTCGGCAGGTGTTTCCCAGTCGGGGGATACTGTAACGGCACCGGCAGGAAGCTACACGGTAACGGCTTCAGCAAACGGCTGTACTTCGGGTGCATCCTCTGCTGCGGTTATCAATGCGCAGCCGGCTACCCCGGCAGTTCCGTCATTAAGCGCTGTGATCCAGCCTACATGCTTAACGGCATCTGGAAGTTTTACAATTACAAACTATGATGCTTCGAATACCTATACGGTAAGCCCTTCGGC
>NZ_JAJQXA010000039.1 GCF_021245985.1 Flavobacterium soyae
TAACGGTTGGCATTGGCTTCGATCTTTGTACCGTCAACAAAGGCAGTCTTAAGGCTTACGATGCCCTCCCTTTCCAACAAAAGGACAATTTGGGTGAAAATTTCTTTAATCTGCCCATTTAGACGTTGACTTCTAAAACGATTGATCGTATTGTGATCCGGCTGGCTCATACCGCTGAGCCACATAAAATGGATATTTTCTTTAAGGGCCTGTTCAAGTTTTCGGCTTGAATAAATATTGCACAAATAACCATAGACCAACACTTTCAAAAGCATTTTAGGATGGTAGCTTGAAGTGCCTCCTGGTTTGTAATTGCGCATTAAACTTGTTAAATCTAAACCATCAACGATGCCAGAGACTACTCTTACAGGGTGCTTACTATCAATCAACTCCGATAAATTCGGAGGAAAAAGCACATTTTGGTTGGGAATGTAATCTTTAAAGACTACTTTTGAAGCTATACACACACCGCAATTTAATCAAATTGCAAGAATTAGGAAAGCGAAAGCTTTCCTTTTTTTATGCCACAAAAAAAGCTGCCTCACTTTTGAGACAGCCTC
>NZ_JAJQXA010000003.1 GCF_021245985.1 Flavobacterium soyae
TGGAGAAATCCATCAACCGACAACCACAAACCAACAACTAAAAACCTTAAGGTGGTTATTGCGGCGGGGCTCACCTCTTCCCATCCCGAACAGAGTAGTTAAGCCCGCCTGCGCAGATGGTACTGCATCATTGTGGGAGAGTATGTCGTCGCCTTTCTTTGAAGAATCCTCATCATTCATTTGATGAGGATTTTTTGTTTTACAGATGTTTGCTAATAGCAACTTAGATTGCAAGACTAAACTGTTAAATTATAGTCAATTGTTTGTTCTTCATCATTCATACTTTAGAAGTTTTAAATTTGAATGAGTATTTTTGTGTTTAAATTATTTAGTAAACATGAAGAAAAGTATTTTACTGTTGACACTTTTTGTTATCACAAATTTAAGTGCGCAACAACGTCCCAAATTAGTCGTAGGTATAGTAGTCGATCAAATGAAAATGGAATATTTATATCGATTTTCAGATGATTTTTCCCCAAATGGTTTTAAAAGATTAATGAATGATGGATTTGTTTTCCAGAATATGCATTATAACTATATGCCAACTTACACTGCACCGGGACACGCTTCTATATATACTGGTACAACACCTGCTACACACGGAATTGTTGGTAACGAATGGTTCAGCAGAACTCTTGGTAAAGAAATGTATTGTACAGATGATGCTGGAGTAAAAACTGTTGGAGACGGAACTGCAGAAGAAGGTGCAATGTCTCCTAAAAATCTTCAAGCTACTACAATTACTGACGAAGTTCGTATGGCTACCAATTTTAATGGAAAAGTTATCGGAATGAGTCTTAAAGACCGTGGTGCAATTTTACCGGCTGGACATTTTGCAAATTGGGCTTTTTGGTATAGTAAAACGGGATCGTTTATTTCGAGTACTTTTTATGGTGAAAAATTACCGGAATGGGTATCAGAGTTCAATAACGAAAAAAACTACTTAAAATATATTAATAAAGGCTGGGATTTATATAAGCCGGCTTCTGTATATAATGAAAGTCTTCCTGATAATAATCCTTATGAAGGTAAATTATATGGAAGTGCTGCTCCTGTTTTTCCGTATGATTTAAAATCAATGTATGAGAAAAATGACGCAGGAGTAATTCGTGCAACTCCATATGGAAACGATTTACTTGCTGATTTTGCTAAAAGAGCGATCGAAAAAGAAAATCTTGGAAGAAATAATACTACGGATTTCTTAACGGTTAGTTTTTCTTCTACAGATTATGTTGGTCATTTACTTGGGCCAAGATCAATGGAGCTTCAGGATACTTATTTAAGATTAGATCAAACAATAGCTGACTTTTTAGCTTATTTAGATAAAACAGTTGGGAAAGGAAATTATCTGCTTTTCTTAACTGCAGATCATGCAGGTGCTGAAAACGTAATTTATTTAAAGGATCGTAAATATAATGTAGACAATTATCCATCAAAAGATGTAAAGAAAAGCATGCAGGATTTTTCTACGAAGACTTTTGGAGTTGATTTGATTCAAAATTATTCAAATTTTAATGTTTTCTTCAATAGACAAATTATAAAAGAAAAAGGATTAGAATTAGCAAAAGTTAAACTAGCTTTTAAAGAGTTTTTAATTTCTCAGCCACAAGTTAAAAAAGTGTATACAGAAGAAGAAATTTTAGCTAATGCCGGAAACGATTATTCTCTGAATTTTGTAGTAAAAGGTTATGACGTAACTCAAAATGGAGATCTTGTAATTGTTGACAAACCAGGAGATATCGAATATGCGACTACCGGAACTTCACATGGTACAATATACAGTTATGATACTCATGTACCAGCAATTTTTTATGGATGGCATATCAAAAAAGGAGAATCTTACGATAAAAAAGCAATTACTGAAATCGCACCAACTATAGCACAAAAAATTAAAGTTATTTTCCCTAATGGAACTGAAGCAAAAGTATTGCAGGAAGTTTTAGATGAAAAGAAATAAAGTATAAAAGAAAAAAACCTGTCTTTCAAAACAGGTTTTTTATGGCATAAAAAAAGGCTTTTCATTACGAAAAGCCTTTTTACTTTATTGCTTAGTAAGCACTTATTTAATATTGACACTATGCGTTTGCCAATACTAATTCTTCATTAAAAGGAAGGTTCCATGCTTCAGCAACTCCTTTGTAAAGGATTTTTCCATTAGCAATATTTAAACCTTTTTTCAATTCTTCGTTTTCTGCACAAGCTTTTTCCCATCCTTTGTTTGCTAATTGTACTGCATAAGGCAAAGTAGCATTAGTCAAAGCTAAAGTAGATGTATAAGGAACAGCTCCTGGCATATTAGCTACACAATAGTGTACGATATCATCAATAATAAAAGTTGGGTTTTCGTGAGTTGTAGGAGTACAAGTTTCGATACATCCACCTTGGTCAACTGCAACGTCAACAACAACAGTTCCCGGACGCATTAATTTAAGCATATCACGTGTAATTAAGTGAGGTGCTTTTGCTCCTGGAATTAAAACTGCACCAACAATTAAGTCAGCATCTTTAATTGCTCTAGTAATATTATAATGGTTAGACATTTCTGTATTTACATTTGCTGGCATAATATCATCTAATTGACGTAAACGTGGCAAACTTAAATCCATGATAGTAACCTGTGCTCCTAAACCAGCAGCCATTTTTGCAGCTTGAGTTCCAACAATTCCTCCACCTAAAACTAATACTTTTGCTGGCGGAACACCTGGAACACCACCTAAAAGAATTCCTCTTCCTTTTAATGGTTTTTCAAGATATTTTGCTCCTTGTTGAATAGCCATACGACCTGCAACTTCAGACATTGGAACTAATAATGGTAAACTGCGGTCTGTTTTTTCAACAGTTTCATAAGCTAAACAAACTGCACCTTTTTCAAGCATTGCGTGAGTTAATGGCTCAGATGATGCAAAGTGAAAATAAGTGAATAACAATTGATCTTTTTTAATTAATGGGTATTCAGACGCAATTGGTTCTTTTACTTTAATAATCATTTCTGCAATTGCATAAACTTCCTCAATAGTTGGTAAAACTACAGCACCAGCCTGCGCATATTCTTCATCAGCAAAGCCGCTTCCTAAACCAGCAGTAGCTTGCACATAAACTGTATGTCCATGTTTTTTCATTTCAGAAACACCAGCAGGAGTTAAAGCAACTCTGTTCTCATTGTTTTTTATCTCTTTTGGAACACCTATTATCATTTGATATATTTTTTTGTTTTTTATTGAATTTGTTTTACAAAGCTACAGAGAGAGAATAAATTATGGTTTACTGATTAATAAATAAGAAAATATTATTTTATTTTTTACTTTTACAGAAAATTATTCTGTTTTGCCCCTTAATTTATTCTTCAAAAAGAAAAAAAAACTAAGAAACACTACTCTAATAAAACGTTTTCGTTATGGCTTTAGATGAAATTGACAAAAAAATACTACGTCTTTTACAGGAAGATGCACACTATACCTTAAAAGATATCGCAAACAAAATAAATTTGTCCTTAACTCCGGTTCACGACCGGGTGAAACGTCTTGAAAAAGATGGGATTATAGAAAAATACGTTACAATTTTAGACAAGAAAAAACTTGGAAATAATTTAACAGTTTACTGTCAGGTTACGCTTACTAAGCAGACTTATGATACTTCTGAAGGATTTAATCAGTCAATTTTAAATTTACCCGAGGTTGTAGAGTGCAATTATGTTTCAGGAAACTTCGATTATATGCTTAAAATTATAATTCCAGATATGGAAAGCTATCATCATTTTCATCAAAAGAAATTATCTGTTTTACCTGAAGTTTCACTTATAAATACTGTATTTGTGATATCAGAAGTAAAGAGCACAACTGTTTTACCTATTTAATAAGAAAACAAAAACCACCAAGTAAACTTGATGGTTTAAGTAAGTAGTTAGATTGAATTAATAATAAGTATAACGTCTTACCTTGGCAATATATTTTGCAAGACGAATAACCTGATGACTATAACCGTATTCATTATCGTACCAAATATAGAGTACAATGTTTTTTCCATCCTTTGAAACAATAGTTGCATTGCTGTCATAAATTGATGGAGCCGAAGTTCCCACAATATCAGATGAAACTAATTCATTATTCAGTGAATATTTAATTTGCTCTACCAGTTCTCCTTCAAGAGCATATTTTTTCATGATTTTATTGATTGCTGTAATCGATGTTGCTTTTTTAACTTCTAAATTTAAAACCACTAATGAACCATTAGGAACAGGAACTCGAATAGCGTTTGAAGTTAATTTTCCTTCTAAAGATGGTAAAGCTTTTGAAACAGCATTTCCTGCACCAGTTTCAGTAATAACCATATTTAGAGCTGCAGCCCTTCCACGGCGATATTTTTTATGCATATTATCAACCAAATTTTGGTCGTTGGTATAAGAATGAATAGTTTCTAAATGTCCTTTTACAACTCCTAAAGTATCTTCAATAACTTTTAAAACAGGCGTAATAGCATTTGTTGTGCAAGATGCCGCAGAGAAAATATTATTTTCATCTGGATTATAGTCATTATGGTTAACTCCGTGCACAATATTTGGAACACCTTTTCCTGGGGCAGTCAATAAAACTTTATTAACCCCATTTGATGTTAAATGTCTTTTTAAAGCTTCTTCGGTTGTAAATGCACCTGTATTATCAATTACTAATGCATCATTAATTTCATATTCGGTATAATCAATCTCTTCTGGAGAATTTGCAGAAATAATATGAACCGTAGTTCCGTTAATTATTAGCGCATTGTTTTTAGCATCTGCAATTACAGAACCTTGAAAATCTCCGTGGATAGAATCATAGCGTAATAAAGAAGCACGTTTCTCTAAAGTTACAGCGTCATTTTTATCTCGGGTCACAATCGCTCTCAAACGCAATTGATTTCCTTTTCCGGTTTTAGACATTAATTCTCTGGCCAATAAGCGTCCGATTCTTCCAAATCCATATAAAATAACATCTTTGGGCTGAATTTCTTGTGAAGATTTTGATTTTTTCAATTTTTCGATCACAAAATATCTTGCGTCAGGATATTTCTCATCTTCTAGATGATACTCGTAAGTTAATTTTCCAAGATCTATTTTCGCAGGCGGAAGATCTAAAGACAAAACAACTTTTGCGATTTCTACAGAATCGAAAATGGTGATAGGTTTCCCCACAAATTCACCGGCATATTGATGAAGATTGATAATATCGCTGACATTTTTATCCAATAATTGGTTTTTAAATAAAACCATTTCTATGGATTTGTCATACCACAAATCACTTATCACTTTAATTAATTCGACACCAGCTCTTCTTCGGTCGACTTGTAATGATACCTCTTTTTGGTACAAAGAATTTTTGCTCATAATTGATTAAATTGAAATAATAAAACGCTCACTTATTTTATAATTTGGCGCAAAAGTATCTATTTCAATCGATTTCGTAAACTATTTTAGCATTTATTTTTCAAAACAAAAAAAGCCACCTTAATTTCTTAAGATGGCTTTTTTTAAAGTTTTCAGTCGCAGTTTTAGTTTACAGTTTTAAAGAACTAAATACTGCGACTTAAATAATAATTCTAAATATCTCTCCGTTTTTATTGATCATTTCAATGCGAACACTTTGTCCTTCGTCTTTTTTATTTAAAAGTTTAGAAACAGTTTCAACATTTGTTGCTTTTACGTTATCGATGCTCAAAATAATATTTCCCTGCAATTCATTTTGGTATTGCATTAAATTCTCATTTGTGATGTTTTTGATTTTTACACCATAATCAATTTTGAATCTCTTTTTATCAGCAGCATCGATATTTTCTAATTCAATTCCTTTAAATTCAGTGCTGAAAAACTCATTTTTGCTTAAAGTAACCGGAACAGTTTTAGTTTTTCCATCTTTAATATAAGTTACTTTTACAACGTCATTCGGGCGTTTTGTGTTGATGTAACCTGAAAGATCAGCAAAAGTAGCAATGTTTTGCTCGTCTAGTTTTACAATAATATCACCTTTTGTAAGACCCGCTTTTTCCGCACCAGAATTTTTAGATACTTTATTAATGTAGAAACCTTGCGTTTCAGTAATTCCTAATTCTTTTGAAGCCGTGCTGTTTAATTCACCGCCTTCAACACCAAGAATTCCTCTTTGAACATTTCCATATTCCATAATATCCTCAATAATTTTTCGAGCAATATTTGATGGAACAGCAAAAGAATATCCAACATACGATCCTGTCATAGACGAAATCATAGTATTAATACCAATTAATTCGCCTCTTGTATTTACTAATGCACCGCCAGAATTTCCCGGATTTACAGCAGCATCAGTTTGAATAAAAGATTGAATTCCGCTTTGGTCTAAATTTCTGGCTTTCGCCGAAACAATTCCGGCAGTAACTGTTGAAGTTAAATTATACGGATTACCAACTGCCAAAACCCATTCTCCAATTTTTACAGAATCAGAGTTTGCAAAAGCAGTATATGGTAATTTTTCATCAGCACTTATTTTTAATAAGGCAATGTCCATTTTAGAATCTGTACCAATTAATTTTGCTTTGTACGATTTTTTATTGTTCAGGGTGATTTCAATTTCAGAAGCATCTTTAATAACGTGATTGTTTGTCACGATATATCCATCTTCAGATATAATAACACCAGATCCGGTTCCTACTTGTTCTTGCTGCTGCTGCCCGCCATAACCGTAGAAAAATTCCATCATAGGATTACTTACCGTTCTTCTCGAAACATTTTTTACGTGAACAACCGTGTGAATTGTTTTATCTGCAGCTTCTGTAAAATCAACTGCTTCACTGGGTAATCCAACGGTTCTTCCGTATGAATTAGGAGCAAGGGTAACAACAGAGTTTCCTTTTCCAAAAAAAGAATCACTGCCGTCAAATAATAACTTGTAAGCACCAAGCGTAGTAGCACCGCTTAGTAGTGAAACTAAAAATAAGGTTGAAAATCTTTTCATATTACAATTTATGTTTTTAAGTTATATAGGTATTTGTTTTAAGATATCTAACGTAAAATTATACCAAAAAATTATTTGAGAAAATGGTTTAACTCTCTTTAACATTGATTAACATTTCATTAATTAATCTTCGTTCTTTCTTCGTACTTTTGTATTTCTTAATGAATAAAAAATGCAAGTAGAATTTTATAAATATCAAGGTACAGGTAACGATTTTGTAATGATCGACAACAGATCTAATTTCTTCCCGAAAGAAGATGTGAAGTTGATTGAACGCTTGTGCGACAGACGTTTCGGAATTGGAGCTGACGGCCTAATTTTGTTAGAAAATGATTCTGAAACTGACTTTAAAATGGTTTACTATAATTCAGACGGAAACCAAAGTTCAATGTGCGGCAATGGCGGCCGCTGTCTGGTGGCTTTTGCAAATCAGTTAGGAGTTATTGATGATAAAACTACTTTTATTGCGACAGATGGTTTACATCATGCATCAGTAGGAAATGATGCAATTGTTTCGCTTCAAATGATTGATGTTGATAAAGTGCAAAAAAATGACTCTTATACTTTTTTAAATACCGGATCTCCGCATCACGTACAAATTGTTGATGATTTAGAACATTATAATGTAAAAGAAAACGGAGCTGCTATTCGTTACGGAAATTTATACGGAGAAAAAGGAAGCAACGTTAATTTTGTAAAAAAAGTAGATGATGATACTTTCTCTCTCCGCACTTATGAAAGAGGGGTTGAAGACGAAACTTTAGCTTGCGGAACTGGAGCAACAGCTGTAGCAATCGCAATGAATGCAATTGGACAAACAGATAAAACTTCAATTAATTTAAATGTTGAAGGAGGAAAATTGGTAGTTTCTTTTGATAAATTAGGAGATCATTTCACTAATGTTTTTCTAACCGGACCAGCAAAATTTGTCTTCAAAGGAACTATAGAAATTTAAAATTCCAAATTCCAAGTCCGAAAATTGACAATCAGCAATCTAAAATCTAAAATCACAAATGATTACACTCAAAGGCGATACCATTTATCTGCGTGCACTAGAACCTGAAGACTTAGGGTTTGTGCATTCGATGGAAAATGATCAAAGCATTTGGGAAGTCAGTAATACCAATACACCTTATAGCCGGTTTTTAATTCGTCAATATCTTGAAAATGCACAACAGGATATTTATGAAGCCAAACAATTACGCTTAGCAATTTGTCAGGACGAAGATTTTCCGGCGATTGGATTGATCGATTTATTTGAATTTGATCCAAGAAATAACAGAGCGGGAATAGGTATTGTTATTCAGAAGAAGGAAAACAGAGGACAAAATATTGGTTCTGAGGCACTAGAACTTTTAATAAAATACTCTTTTTTTAATTTAAATCTGCATCAGCTTTATGCAAATATTAGTGTAAATAATGAAGCAAGTATAGCTCTTTTTACTAAATTTGGTTTTGAGAAAATAGGAATTAAAAAAGACTGGATTTTGCTAAATAACCACTATCAAGATGAAGCAATCTTTCAGTTAATCAATAAAAACATTTAAACTAATAGCTTTGAAATTAAAAAAAATAATCACACTAGCTGCCGTAGCCGTAATTTCTGTTTTACTGATTTACGGTTTTATTTTAATCAGCCAAATTTTTAGTGCCAATACAAAATTTGAAGAAAAAGAAGTTTACGTTTACGTTCCAACCGGAGCAAATTATACTGATGTAAAAAAAATATTAGAACCATATATCAAAAACTTTGACAATTTTGAACTGGTTGCCAGCAAAAGAAGTTATCCTGAAAATGTAAAATCAGGACGTTTTCTTTTGAAAAAAGACATGAATAACATTGACTTAGTTCGTGCAATGCGTTCAAATGTTCCCGTTAAATTAGCTTTTAACAATCAGGAACGCCTGGAGAATTTTGCAGGAAGAGTTGGGTCAGAAATTGAAGCGGATAGTTTATCTTTATTGAAAGCTTTTAGAGATCCTAAATTTTTATCAGACAACGGATTTAATGAAGAAAATGTTTTCGCTATGTTTATTCCAAATACATACGAAGTATATTGGAACACATCTGCAGAAAAATTCCGTGATAAAATGATCAAGGAATACCATAATTTTTGGACAGATAAAAGAATTGAAGAAGCAAAAAAACAAGGTCTAACTCCGGTTCAGGTTTCTATTTTGGCTTCTATTGTTCACAAAGAATCAGTTAAAAAAGATGAAAGGCCTCGTATTGCAGGTGTGTACTTAAATCGTTTGCGTTTAGAAATGCCACTACAGGCAGATCCAACCGTAATTTATGCTTTAAAATTAAGAGACAATAATTTTGATCAGGTTATAAAAAGAGTTTTTTATAATGATTTAGTTATGAGATCTCCATATAATACTTATGTAAATATCGGCCTTCCTCCGGGACCAATTGCTATGGCAGATATTACGGCACTTGAGGCAGTTTTAAATCCGGAGAAAAACGATTACATTTATTTTTGTGCAAGCGTTGATCGTTTTGGTTACCATGAATTTGCTTCAAATTATGCAGAGCACACAAAAAATGCAAAAAAATATTCAGACTGGATTGCTAGTCAAGGCGTAACAAGATAGTTTTGAATTTAAAAGAATACCTTTTTTTACCGGTTTTACTTATACTAAGCTTTCAATCTTTTTCTCAAAATAAGGTTGAAAGCTTTTTAGCTCCATCAGATACTTTAAATAAGAAAAGACAAACTACTGTAATTGTAACAGAAACCGCTTTGGCTTCGGCTACTTTATTGGGTTTAAATCAAATTTGGTATGCCGATTATCCAAGATCCAAGTTTCATTTTATAAATGATAACAACGAATGGCTCCAAATGGATAAAGTGGGGCATATGTATTCTGCTTATCATTTAGGAAGATTTGGTGCTGAAATGCTGAACTGGAGCGGTGCGGATCAAAAAAAACAATTAATTTACGGTGCAGGTTTGGGTTTTGCCTTTTTAACTGCGGTTGAAGTTTTAGACGGGTATTCATCACAATGGGGAGCTTCTCCGGGCGATATTATTGCTAACGCTACCGGAACAGGTTTGTATGTTTCCCAAGAATTATTGTGGAAAGAACAGCGTATCATTCCAAAATTTTCATTTCATACAACGCAATATGCAAGTATGCGCCCGAATCTTTTAGGGAAATCATTAAATGAGCAGATTTTAAAAGATTATAATGGACAAACTTATTGGCTTTCTGTCAATCTTCATTCTTTTGCAAAAGAGAGCAAAATTCCAAAGTGGCTGAATGTTGCTTTTGGATATGGAGCCGAAGGAATGATTTCCGGAAATGTTCAGGATGATATTCTAATTTCGGTCGAAAACCCTGAAAGATACCGTCAGTTTTTTCTTTCATTTGACGTGAATTTAGCTAAAATTGACACAAAATCGCATTTTTTGAAAACTATTTTTTCTGTTTTTAACACGATAAAAATTCCGGCACCAACTCTCGAATACTCCGCCAATAAAGGCTTCAAAGCACATGCACTCTATTTTTAATTTCGGTTAAACTGCTGAATATCAGATTTTTTTGTTTTTCATTACCTTTGCACCGTAGAAATTTCAAAAAGGTGACAGCGTTTTGAAGAAAAACAATTTATGATAAAGAAGTGGTATTTTTATGCGAGTTTAATCGTTATTATTACATTTTTAAGTTTGGGTTTTAAACCCTTTAGTATCGAAACCAAACCGTGGTTTCTAACAGAAAAAACAGATGGATCAGAATATATTTTTCCATCTTTAGAAAAGGATGATTATCCTAAAGTAAATCTAAACGTCCCATATACTGGAAATCATCTTATCGGTTTTAAAGAAGCAGTAGCTTTCAAAGAATCACAGGGAAAATACCGAATGGTAAATTCACTGGGTTACATGGGAAAATATCAATTTGGTTCAAAAGCATTACGCGCCATTGGAGTCAGAAATGAAAAAGACTTCTTAACAGATCCGGCATTACAGGAAAAAGCTTTTGTTGCGTTATTATCCAAAAACAAATGGATTTTACGTAATGAAATAGAAAAGTACGAAGGAAAAGTTATTAACGGTGTCGAAATTACAGAATCTGGTATTTTAGCAGCTGCACATCTAGGAGGTGCAGGATCAGTAAAAAACTTTTTTAAACATGGAGGAAACAGGCATTTTAGAGATGCTTTCGGAACTTCTTTAAAAAGTTATATGCGTGATTTTGCGGGCTATGATCTTTCTTTTATTGAAGCAGACAGTAATGCGACAATAAACGATTAAAAAACAAAAAAAGAGGCTGTCTCAAAAGTAAAATCAAGCTGTTGAGAATCGCGTAAATGGAAAATTTCTCCGATAGGTATCCGAATAAAAAAGAGGTTGTCTCGACTTTTGAGACAGCCTCTTTTTTTTTGAGCATTTTTAGTCAATTAAGATTTCTAAGATTTTAATAGCCGCTTCACTTATTTTAGTTCCTGGGCCAAATACAGCTGCTGCGCCTGCATCAAATAAAAATTGATAGTCCTGTGCAGGAATTACACCGCCCACAATTACCATAATATCTTCACGATCGTGTTTTTTAAGCTCTTCAATAACCTGCGGAACCAATGTTTTATGTCCCGCAGCAAGTGATGAAACACCTAAAATATGAACATCATTTTCTACAGCTTGTTTTGCCGCTTCGGCCGGAGTTTGAAATAACGGACCTATATCCACATCAAAACCCACATCCGCATAACCGGTTGCCACTACTTTTGCACCGCGATCATGACCGTCTTGTCCCATTTTGGCAATCATAATCCTTGGGCGCCTTCCTTCTTGTTTTGCAAAAGCATCTGCTAATTGTTTTGCTTTTTCAAAATTCTCGTCGTTTTTTATTGCTGCACTATACACACCGCTAAATGATTTAATTTGCGCTTTAAATCTTCCGAAAATAGTTTCAAGGGCATCACTTATTTCGCCTAAAGTTGCCCTGTTTCTGGCAGCTTCAACAGCCATTTCTAATAAGTTTCCTTCTCCGGTTTTAGCACAATGAATTAATTTTTCCAGTGATTGATTTACTTTTTCAGTATCTCTTTTTGCTTTAATATTTTCAAGCTGCTCTATTTGCTGTTTACGAACCATTTGGTTGTCAACATCTAAAATATGCAGCGGATCTTCTTTTTCTAATCTAAATTTATTGACACCAACAATAATGTCTTGTCCGCTGTCAATTCTCGCTTGCTTTCTCGCAGCCGCTTCTTCAATTCGAAGTTTTGGGATTCCGGCTTCAATTGCTTTTGTCATGCCGCCCAATTCTTCAACTTCTTCAATTAATTTCCAGGTATTTTCTAAAATCTCATTCGTTAAAG
Source organism: Flavobacterium soyae (assembly GCF_021245985.1). Taxonomy (GTDB): domain Bacteria; phylum Bacteroidota; class Bacteroidia; order Flavobacteriales; family Flavobacteriaceae; genus Flavobacterium; species Flavobacterium soyae. The sequence continues at coordinate 12,289 of NZ_JAJQXA010000003.1, forward strand.
ATTCTACGTAATAACTTCCGCCCCAAGGGTCAACGGTTTTAGTGATTTTGGTTTCTTCCTGTAAATAAATTTGCGTATTTCGTGCAATTCTGGCCGAAAAGTCAGTTGGTAAAGCAATTGCTTCATCGAGTGCGTTGGTGTGCAAAGACTGTGTTCCTCCAAAAGCTGCAGCGGTTGCTTCAATACAAGTTCTGGCGACATTATTAAACGGATCTTGTTCTGTTAAACTCCATCCGCTGGTTTGGCAATGCGTTCTTAATGCTAATGATTTATCGCTTTTCGGGTTAAACTGCTGTAATAGTTTTGCCCAAATCATTCGGCCGGCTCTCATTTTTGCAATTTCCATAAAATGATTCATTCCAATTGCCCAAAAGAAAGATAGGCGTGGAGCAAATTCATCAATCGTCATTCCAGTTGATAATCCAGTTCGAATATATTCTAAACCATCTGCTAAAGTATAAGCCAATTCAATATCAGCTGTTGCTCCGGCTTCCTGCATATGATATCCTGAAATTGAGATAGAATTGAATTTTGGCATTTTTTTGCTCGTAAATTCAAATATATCGGCAATAATTTTCATTGAAGGCGTTGGCGGATAAATATAAGTATTGCGCACCATGAATTCCTTCAAAATATCATTTTGAATAGTTCCCGAAAGCTTGTTCAATTCAACACCTTGTTCTTCGGCAGCCACAATATAAAATGCCATAATGGGTAAAACGGCACCGTTCATAGTCATGGATACCGACATTTCATCAAGTGGAATCTGATCGAATAATACTTTCATATCTTCAACAGAATCGATTGCAACTCCTGCTTTTCCAACATCTCCAACAACTCTTTCATGATCTGAATCGTAACCGCGATGCGTTGGTAAATCAAAAGCTATTGAAAGTCCTTTTTGACCTGCAGCAAGATTTCTTCTATAAAAAGCATTACTTTCTTCTGCAGTCGAAAATCCGGCATATTGACGAATTGTCCATGGACGACGAACGTACATTGTAGCGTAAGGTCCGCGTAAATTGGGTGTAAAGCCAGCTCCGAAATCCAGAAACTCTAAATCCTCTATATCTTTTTCAGAATAGCTTTTTTTGAGTTCAATTCCTTCGGCTGTGGTGAAGTTATTAGTTATTAGTTTTGAGTTATGAGTTTGTTCACTTAACTCATGACTTTTAGCTTCTAACTTTATATGTTTAAGGTCTTTTCTCAATTGTAAAAATTGTTATTTAAATAGGTTTAAATCACTTTCAATTTCTTTTAAAAAATCATCAATATCATTAGCATTATTTGGATTCTTTAAATAGTTTTCTGTTCTTTTTCTTACCTCATTAATTTGCCACTTTGGAATTTCAGATTCGTTATTTTCGACTTGTATTATTTTTTTAATTACTTCCATAATATTTAGGCTTATATTCAATTAATTGAAGTTAATTTTACTCAAACTCAAGTCTTTCCTGTTCCAATTTCTCGGCTAATCTCTTTTCTATAATTGGTGTAATTAATGTTTTTCTAGGTTTGATTTTTACAAAAGGAAACAATTCTAAATCATGTTTCATTCTGTCTTCTTTGTTAGGATATTTATTGGTGCCTAATAAAACTTCTTTTTTAGAATCGAATAATTCCTGTTCTTTAGCGGCACTTTCCTGAATTTTCTTTTTGATGGTTCCGTCGTTCAAAAGTTTCAGGAAACCTCCGTCACCTTCAATATCTTTAAATAAGTTTAAACTTTTTTCTGCCAATTGCATCGTTAAACTTTCAATGTAATAACTTCCATCGGCTGGATTATCGACTTTGTCAAAATAACTTTCGTGTTTTAAAACTAAAAGTTGATTTCGGGCAATTCGATCACCAAACTCATTGTCTTTATGATATAAAGCATCATAAGGTAAATTAGCAACAGCATCGGCTCCGCCTAAAATTGCCGACATACATTCGGTTGTGGTACGAAGCATATTGACATTATAATCGTAAATGGTTTTATTCCGTTTGGTTGGAGTAACTAAAAAATGACAGTCTATTTCAGGATTGTATTCTGCAGCAATTAATTTGAAAAGCATTCGCAAGGCACGGAGTTTTGCAATTTCAAAAAAGTAATTAGTTCCAACAGCTATTTCAAAAACAATAGGTTTTGTTGAAGTTGGAAAACGGTTTAAATATTCATTGGCATGCGCTAAACTGTAGGCAATTTGCTGTGTGATATTTGCTCCTGAATTTTGATACAAACCCAAATCTACACTTAGAAATGGCAGATTAGTTTGGTTTGAAATTTTTTCAAGTGTTTCAAAATTATTTTTATCCGATGTTGTAAACCAGTTTCCGTCGCGGGCTAATTGTCCAATTGGATCAAGATTGCAATAAAAAGCTGCATTTTTTTGTGCAGCAATAGCGTCCAGTTTTTTTACGAAATCGATTGAGAGAAAATTCAAATGAAAATAAATGGTTCTATTTTCTAAAGGAAGATTTTCTAATAATTTTTGAATGTCGGTATTTTCGTTTTGAATCGTAAAACGTAAACTTTCGGCACCTCTTTCAATCGTATTTATGGCTCTGTTGATAGATTTTTCAACGTCGTGAACAAATATGTTTTGACAGATTTTAAACTCTGATGCCTGAGTATGAACAGCAGCACTTTTGGTAAATTCGTCGCTGTGATAAAAAGGTTTTACCTGAATATCTTCTGGAGAATTCCAAATTACGGTTTGGTTATAATCGGCTCCATCTAATTCAAACTGAATTTTTTGTTTCCATTGTTTGGATGAAATCGGATTAAAATCGTCGAATAGGTTAGTGGCCATTTAGTATTTTTTGTGTTTATTCTTTATCTTGAATGGTATCTCCTTCAAACTGGATGATGTAAATATCTTCGCTGTCTTTTTTCATAAAGTACTTTTCGCGAGCATATTTTTCTATTTGTTCAGGATTTTTAAGTTGTTTGATCTGTTCCTGATCTTTCTTTATTTCTTCCTGATAATATTTTTTATTGTCTTGTAATTCATTGATCTGCCCATCTAAAAAGCGATGATCGAAATAAGAGTAATTATCTAAAAATAACATCCAGATTACAAAAAACAGTAAAACCCAGACGTATTTATTGCCTAGGAATTTAAACCATTTTTTGTCTTTATATGGATTTGTTATTTTCATTTTTGTTAACCTAAATTATTTCTTTTGAATATGATGGGGCTTTTTAGCGGGAAACAGCTCCTAATTATTATGGTTTAAATTTACGACAAAAATTATAAAATTCTCTGATTAATTACAGCGCGAACTACATCAATTGCTACAGTATTGTATTTATCATTTGGGATAATAATATCTGCAAATGCTTTTGATGGTTCTATAAATTGCTCATGCATAGGCTTTAAGGTGTTTTGATAACGGTTTAAAACCTCGTCGATATCACGCCCGCGTTCTGAAATATCTCTTTTTAAACGACGAATTAATCTTTCATCAGAATCTGCATGAACGAAAATTTTGATATCAAAAAGTTCACGTAATTCCGGATTTGTCAAAATTAAGATTCCTTCAACAATCATAACTTTTCTAGGATGTGTTGCCACTGTATCGTCAGTTCTGTTGTGTTTTATAAAAGAATAAACCGGCTGATCGATAGTTTCTCCTGCTTTTAAAGCTTTAAGATGTCTCACCAATAATTCAAAATCAATTGCACGCGGATGATCAAAATTAATTAATGCTCTTTCGTCAAATGATAAATTATCGGTTTGTTTATAGTACGAATCCTGAGAAATTACACCCACTTCAGTGTCTGGTAATTCGTTCATGATTTGGTGTACTACCGTTGTTTTTCCACTTCCTGTTCCTCCTGCAAGTCCAATAATGAGCATAAAATTTTTGTTTGATATTTGTTTGGCAAAAATAATAATTTAACTGAATTGTCTAAACATATTATTTATTTAAACCATATAAGTAATGTAAGTAAATTTAAGCTAGCAGATATTTAAACGAACAGCCGCTTAATTGAACTTATATCACTTATATGGTGAAAAAATAAAAAATCCCGAAAGTAAACCTTCGGGATTTGGTGCAATCAGTATAGTTTTAATAAAATATTCTGAATTTAGTAAGCACTTGTAATTATTTGTTCTTCTTTGCTTTAATCATCATTTCAAGCTGATCCCAAAGTTCTTCGGGAATTGCTTCTAATAAATTGAATTGTCCGGCGCCTTTTAACCATTCGCCGCCGTCAATTGTAATAACGTCACCATTTACATAAGCAGAGAAATCAGATACTAAATAAGCTGCTAAATTGGCTAATTCCTGATGATCTCCCACACGTTTCAACGGCACTTTTTTTGCCATATCGAACTTTTCAGAAAGATCTCCCGGCAATAATCTGTCCCAGGCTCCTTTTGTAGGGAATGGCCCCGGAGCGATCGCATTAGAACGAATTCCGTATTTTGCCCATTCTACAGCAAGACTTCTTGTCATGGCTAAAACCCCTGCTTTTGCAGTCGCACTTGGCACCACATAAGCAGAACCTGTCCAGGCATAAGTTGTTACAATATTTAAAATCGTTGCCGATGTTTGCTTGGTATCAATCCAGTGTTTTCCAAAGGCAAGCGTACAGTTTTTTGAACCTTTAAGTACGATATCTATAACAGTATCAAATGCATTTGCAGATAAACGTTCAGTTGGAGAAATAAAATTTCCGGCTGCATTGTTCAAAAGAACATCTACTTTTCCAAAAACTTTTAAAGTTTCCTGAAGCATATTTTCTACTTCTTCATAATGACGAACGTCACATTGAAGCGGTAAACATTTTCCGCCAGTTTCACTTTCAAGCTCTGCCGCAGTAGTTTTCAGCTTTTCTAAATCTCTTGAAGTTATCGCAACTTGTGCGCCTAATTCAAGAAAATATTTAGTCATTGCTTTTCCTAGACCGCTTCCGCCGCCTGTAACTACAATGACTTTTCCTTTTAAAGCGTCGTCACGTAACATTTTATCTGTATAGCTCATACTTTTCTTTTTTTACAATATTAATTAAAAAAATAGGATGCACGCATAATATTGTTATAAAATTTTGATAAACTTTATATATCACATAGTTTTTTCGCAGCAGATTTTAAAGTAAAATCGTCTTTGGCAAAGCAAAAACGTATTAATTTTTGATCTTTATGATCAGAGTAAAAAGTTGAAATAGGAATTGCGGCAACACCGTGATTGATGATTAGATTTTTGCAGAATGTAACATCATCTTCATCTGAAATATTGGCATAAGAAGCAACCTGAAAATAAGTTCCTTCGCATGGTTTAAGTTCAAATCGACTGTTTTGAAGCAGTTTTTGAAAGTAATCCCGTTTTTCCTGATAGAATTTTCCAAGTAAATTTACATCAACAACATCTAAATATTGGCTAATCGCAAATTGTGAAATGCTGTTTACGCTGAAAACCAAAAACTGATGCACTTTTTTGATTTCCTTCATTAAATATTCGGGAGCAATGGTGTAGCCAATTTTCCAGCCTGTAATATGAAATGATTTCCCGAAAGAAGAAACCATAATACAGCGGTCTAAAAGAAAATTTTTGGTATGTGCCGAGATATGTTTTTCTTCAAAAGTAATGTATTCGTAAACTTCATCAGATAAAACTATGATATCGGGATATTTTGAAAGTATTTTTTCAAATTGAAGAAAATCAGCTTCATTCAATATTTTTCCTGTTGGATTATGCGGATTGTTGATGATAATCATTCGGCTTTTTGCAGAACAAGCTTTTTCAATTGTTTCCCAATTTGGAGTATAATCGTCGTTCAGCGCTACGCGAACTGGTTTTGCTTTGCAAAGTAAAACAGGTGATTCGTAGGAATCATAACTTGGATCGAGAATAATTACTTCGTCGTTTTCTTTTACCAAAGCTAAAATTGAAGTAAAAATTCCCTGCGTTGCGCCAGCCGTAACCAAAAGTTCTAAATCTGGATTGATTGTTCTGTTATAAGAATCCTGAATCAGCTTTGCAATTTTATTCATCAATGGGGGGTAGCCTGCCATTGGTGTATATTGATGTACGTTTTCTTTTGATAACCTTGCAACAATATCTGTCAATCTTTCATCAACAGGAAAATTTGGAAATCCCTGCGAAAGATTTATTGCATTGTATTCGGCTGCCATTTTTGACATTACCGTAAAAATGCTTGTGGTTACGTTAGGGAGTTTACTCATGTTGAAGTTTGATTAAAGAGAAGCTTGAGATCTTTATATAAAATAAATAATTTTATTGCATTATTTTATAGTTATTGGAACTGTAAACATTACTCTGACATTTTTACCATTGTGCTTCCCAGGATTCCATTTAGGAGATAATTTTAGAACTCGAATTGTTTCCGCACCAGTATCAGAACCAAGATCTTTTAAAATTTTAATATCGCTTAATGAGCCATCTTTCTCAACTACGAAGGTTACAAATATTTTTCCTTTAAGTTCTAAATTTTCTTTTGGAATTTTAAAATTTTTCTCAACAAATTTATCAAATGCAATCATTCCTTGAGGAAACTCAGGTTTTACTTCTAAGCCGGATGAGGCATAAATAGAATTATCTGTTTCTGGTGTAGATCCAATATCTTTAAAAGTTGCTTCTATATCTCCTTCTTTTTTTGTAGTTTGAGAAAATATATTTTGTATAAAACAAATTAAGAACAAGATGAAAAACTTTTTCATATTTGGTGTTTTTACATTTTATGAATAATAAAAATCGTCGGTCGATTATGTAAATCTACTTTTAATTTTTTCCAATCCGAAATTTTCATTGTTTTAATGAATTCTGTTGGCAGCGTAATATCAGTTGCAATACATAAATGTGTTGAAGGATTTACAATTTGCAGAATATCTTCAACTAATTTATTGTTTCTATAAGGTGTTTCAATAAAAATCTGCGATTGATTTTTATCGTGAGATAATTTCTCAAAATGCCTCAATGCCGATTTTTTCTCGTCTTTATCAATTGGTAAATAACCGTTGAAAGTAAAACTCTGACCATTCATTCCAGAAGCCATCATAGCTAATAGGATAGAAGAAGGACCAACTAAAGGTACAACCTGAATTCCTTTTTCATGTGCCAGTTTTACAATCACAGCGCCGGGGTCAGCAACGCCCGGACATCCGGCTTCGCTCATTAATCCCATGTTTTTTCCTTCTAATAAAGGCTTTATAAAATCTAAATGTTCGCTTGGTTCTGTTCTTTTATTTAGTGTAAAAAGTACCAATTCTGATTGTTTTTTTTCAGGATAAACTGCTTTTATAGATTTTCTGGCTGTTTTGTCATTCTCAACAATATAGTGGTCGATAAGTTCTATTGCTCTTCTTACGGTTTGTGGTAAAACATCCATCGGATCGCTTTCGCCCATTGTGGTTGGAATTAAGTATAGTTTTCCGAGAAGTTTCATTTTGTGATATTTTATAAATTAAAACAAAAAATGTATTTCAATTCTATAAACAGCAATTGAAATACAAATTTAATTATGAATGTTTTTCGATAAGTTTTTGGGCAATAATTTCAGAGACTTCGTCCAGCATTTGATATACATTATCAAATCCGTTGACTGCTCCGTAATAAGGATCCGGAACATCTACATTTTCGTCTGGAAATAATTCGTTTAAAATAAGACGAACTTTGTTTTTATGTTCAGGAGTTTTGGCAAGATGAAGAACGTCACGCAAATTAGAGCTGTCCATAACGTAGATATAATCGAATTCGTCAAAATCTGAAGTTTTAAATTGTCTTCCTTTTTGACCGTCAATGCATAAACCGTTTTTTTGAGCAACAGCAATCGAACGTTTGTCTGGAGCGTGACCAATATGCCATGATCCTGTTCCGGCAGAATCAACAATAAATTTGTCTTTAGGTAATTTTGATGCTAAAATTCCTTCTGCTAAAGGAGATCTGCAGATATTTCCTAAACAAACCATTAAAACTTTTACTGGCATGATTCGCGTTTATAGCGTTAGTTTTTTGTTGATGTCTTCGACAAATTTCTTGAATTGTTTGTCTGTAGAAACTAAATTATCAACAGTTTTACAAGCATGTAAAACGGTAGCGTGATCCCGGTCTCCAATTTGTGAACCAATGTTTGCCAAAGAAGCTTTCGTGAATTTCTTTGCAAAAAACATAGCCAATTGTCTAGCCTGAACAACGTGTCTTTTTCTAGTTTTAGATTGAAGTGTTTCAATATCCAGCTGAAAATAATCAGACACAATTTTTTGGATATAATCGATAGAGATTTCTCTTTTTACGTTTTTAACAAATTTTTCAACTACGCTTTTCGCCAATTCAATCGTAACTTCTTTTTTGTTGAAAGAAGACTGGGCGATTAATGAAATAATGGCGCCTTCTAATTCTCTAACGTTAGATTTAATATTGCGGGCAACATATTCTAAAATATCTTCCGGCATATCAACACCATCACGATATAAAATGTTTTTTAAGATCGAGATACGGGTTTCATAATCAGGCTGGTGCAATTCTGCAGACAGTCCCCATTTAAAACGAGATAATAAACGCTGCTCAATATCCTGCATATCTACAGGAGCTTTGTCAGAAGTTAAAATTACCTGTTTTCCGTTTTGGTGCAAATAGTTGAAAATGTGGAAAAATACGTCCTGAGTTCCTGATTTTCCAGATAAAAACTGAACATCATCAATAATCAAAACGTCGATTAATTGGTAAAAGTGAATGAAATCGTTACGATTGTTCTTTTTAACCGAATCAATATATTGTTGTGTGAAAATTTCGGCAGAAATATATAAAACCGTTTTTTCAGGATATTTATCTTTTACTTCAACCCCAATAGCGTGTGCCAAGTGTGTTTTTCCTAAACCAACTCCTCCAAAAATCAATAACGGATTAAATGAAGTTCCTCCAGGCTTATTGGCAACCGCCATACCTGCAGACCGTGCTAAACGGTTTGAGTCTCCTTCAAGGAAATTATCAAAGCTGTAATTAGGATTTAACTGAGATTCAATTTTTAAATTTCTGATACCGGGAATTACAAACGGATTCTTAAGTTCAGGATTTAAATTTTTAAACGGAGCGTCAACTTCCTGCGGTTTCATAGGAACTCTGTTAGAACTTGGCAGCTGCTCGGTAAACGGCTGTTTATTTCCATAAGTGTTCTCCATTTTAATTTTATAGAGTAACTTTGCGTTTTTTCCCAGTTCTTTGGTAAGCGCAACTTTCAATAATTTTACGTAATGCTCTTCGAGCCATTCGTAGAAAAATTTACTTGGTACTTGAATATATAACGCGTTGTCGGTTAGCTCAACTGATTTGATTGGTTCAAACCAAGTTTTGTATGCTTGATCTTGAATATTGTCCTTTATAAAAGACAAACAGTTTTCCCATACCGATTGAGCAGTTTTAGTCATAGATTCAAATAAATTTTTATATTATTAATAAAGATTCTCCTGTAAAAATGGAGCAATTTTATTCCGTATTTCGGGATAACAAATATGTGAACAAATTTCTGTAAAAAAAAATATTTTGGTATCTAATTTTATAAAAAAAAGTTGTAAGAGAACTTCTGTAATTTAAATTTTTTTAACGTATAAATAATGAAAAATCATCAAACGCAAGTGCGTGTTCGTTACTCCGAAACTGACCAGATGGGGGTCGTTTATCATGGAAATTATGTGCCTTATTTTGAAATTGGCCGCGTGGAATGGCTTAGAAATAAAGGGATTTCGTACGCAAGTATGGAAGAAAGCGGAATTGGTCTCCCGATTGTTTCGATGCAGATCAATTATAAAAAATCAGCGCGTTATGATGAGCTTTTAACAATTCATACGACATTCAAAAGTCAGTCATCTGTCAAGATTGAATTTGACTGCGAAATCTATAATGAAGCAAATGAGTTATTAACAACCGCCGTATTTATTTTAGTATTTATTTCGTTAAAATCAGGTCGCCCGACTGCACCTCCGGATTATATTTTAGAATTGTTTAAAACCTTAACATAATTATTAAAGCGAAGGGTGTTTTTATAACAAATTACACAATTTTAATATCGATTTCAAACATTAAATCAAAAATGTCGAATATAGATTCGGCATTTTTTTTACGTGCTTTGGTCATTATTTTACCAATTGGAAGCCCGGAGCCTTCATCAATTTCCATTTCCTGAGATATAATTTCCAGTTTTTTCTCCTTTATAACACGCATTACCTTGTTCATGTTTTTATAATCGAAGGAAATTAAAAATTGAACATCAATTGTTTTTTCGACAATTTCACAAACCTCTAATGTCATTTGCGCTGTTGTTCGATAAGCAGCAATTAAACCGCCAACACCCAGTTTTGTGCCTCCAAAAATACGAACCACAACTATAAGAACGTTAGTCACGCCAAAAGATTGTATTTGTCCATAAATGGGAGCGCCTGCTGTATTGCTTGGCTCTCCATCATCGTTTGCACGATAAGAAATTTTTGGAGCCGTACCCAATTGATAAGCGTAACAATAATGTACAGCATGCGGATGAAGTTTTCTTAAATCTTCGATAATTGGTTTTACTTCATCGTCACTTTCTATAGGAAATGCATAGCCAAAGAATTTGCTTCCCTTTTCCTTAAAAAGAACTTCTTCAGATTCTGTGGCAATGGTTTGATACGTATCGTTATATTCCAAACTTAAAATTCTAAATTGTTTTTTGCCACAGATTAAAAGGATTAAAAGGATTTTTTTTAATTGATGTAAAAAATCTGTGTTAATCTTTTTTAATCTGTGGCTAAATATTTTTACAATAATTCTTTGCTAAATAAATCTACAACGTCTTCCTTGCCAACTTGTAAATTCCAAACACGCAAGCCTAATGCAGCAGCGGCATCCGTATTTTCTTTTTTGTCATCAACAAATAACGTATGCTCAGGAATTAAATTATGTTCGTCAATTAAATGTTGAAACGACTCAGCATTTGGTTTTCGTTTTTTAATTTCAAATGAAAAATGAACTTTTTCAAAACAATTATAAAAATCAGTATAAAAAGGAATCCCAACCGTTTTTTCAAAAGCAGCAATATGAATAGCATCTGTATTACTCAACAAAAACAAACGGTATTTTTTTGAAAGTTCTTTTAAGAAATCCAATCGATAAGAAGGGAAATCAGCCAAAATTGCATTCCAGGCGTTTAGGATTTCTTCTGTCGAAGAATTTGGAAGCTGTTTTTGAAACCCAGCCAGAAAATCATCGTATGAAATATCTCCGGTTTCAAATAATAAGTTCAAACGATCAAGATCAGCATTCCATTCCGTTAAACCCAAATTTTGCAAACCTGAAATTGTTCCTTGTTTGTCTAAATTGATAAAAATATCCCCAAAGTCAAAAATTATCGTATCAATCATGATTTCTTACGTATATTAATTCGTCGTTTTGAATATAAGTTTTAATAGCATTTTTCTTTTGAAGCTCTGGTGCTTTAATTCCTTTTTCAAAAGTATTTTTTCCAACAAAAATTCTGGCTTCGTCCCAAATATTTTGATTAATAAAAGACTGCAGGGTCTGTCTCCCGCCTTCAATAATTATAGACTGAATTTGATGTTTGTATAAAACGGTTAAAATCTGTCCAATCACATTTTCATTAAAATCAATTTTTTTAAAAATCGTATTTTTTGTAGAAACATTGTTTTCAGATTTCGAAAATACAATAGTTTTTACACTGTCATCAAAAACAAAACTATCTTTTGAGATTCGGTTATTTTGATCTAAAATCACCCGAACAGGATTATTTCCTGACCAATCCCGAATGTTTAATTTCGGATTATCATCAATAATGGTCTGCGTGCCGGCTAAAATCGCCTGTTCTTCGCTTCGCCATTTATGAACCAATTGTCTGGAATATTCGTTGCTTATCCAAACTGGTTTGCGTTCCTGGCCTTCTTCTTTTTCGGGAGCCAAAAATCCGTCCTGGCTTTCGGCCCACTTTAATGTAATATAAGGCCTCTTTTTTTGATGAAAAGTAAAAAAGCGTTTGTTGAGTTCACTGCATTCTTTTTCTAAAACGCCTACAACTACATTTGCTCCGGCCTCAACAAGTTTTTTAATTCCGTTTCCGGCTACTTTTTCATTTGGATCAACTGTTCCAATCACAACATTCGGAATTTCATTTGAAATAATTAAATCGCAGCAAGGCGGAGTTTTTCCAAAATGAGAACAAGGTTCTAAACTAACATAAATTGTTGCTTTTTTTAACAGCGATTTATCCCTTACAGATCGAACTGCATTGACCTCGGCGTGTGGTTCGCCGGTTTTTTTGTGCCAGCCTTCGCCAATAATCTTATCTTCATAAACAATTACACTTCCTACCATAGGGTTTGGATAAGTTGTTCCAAAACCATTTTTAGCAAGTTCAATGCATCGTTTAATATATTTCTCATGTATATTCACCCTGCAAAAGTAACTATTTTTGAGTTTTGAGTCTAATGTTGCAATGATTGTTGTGAAACAATCCAAATTGTTATGAAACTATCGGAAAAGTATTTTTATTTTTGTAGATATAAGCAAATATATAAAATGAAAAATTGGATTATCAGAAAAATTAAAAAAGAAGACAATCAAGAAGTTGCGAAGCTAATACGATCAGTTTTTGATGAAATGGAAATTCCCAAAGCAGGTACCGCTTATGAAGATCCATATTTAGATTTAATGTTTGAAGAGTATAATAAACCACAATCAGTCTATTTTGTAGTTGAAAGTGAAGGGAAAATTTTAGGATGTGCAGGAATTGCCCCGCTAGAGAATGGAGACCCTAAAATTTGTGAATTGCAAAAAATGTATTTTTTGCCAGAAGTCCGCGGATTAGGAATTGGAAGCAAAATGATGGAAGAATGTTTAACGGAAGCCGGAAAATTTGGTTTTGAAAAATGTTATATCGAAACTATGCCGTTTATGCATGCAGCACAAAAATTATATAGAAAATCAGGTTTTGAATATTTAGATACGCCAATGGGTTGTACCGGACATAATTCTTGCCCTGTCTGGATGTTGAAAAAATTATAAGTCCATGAGAAAAATTATTTTCAGCCTTTTTTTACTTTCATTTTTGTTTTCTTGTAAAGACACTGCAAAAGTAAAAGCAATAAAAAATACCAAAATTGCAAAAGATACAGTTGTTAAAGCCCTAGAAAATAAAGCTGACATTGCTGCAGAAGAATTTAAAAATGAATTCAATATCCTGATACCGCAAAATTACCGAACTTTTAATAATGAAAATCCTGTAACTGCTTTAAATGAGAAATGGATTGAATTGTATCAGGAAAGTGGAGAGTATTTTTTAGGAAAAGCTAATTTTAAAATTGAAAAAGGATATAGCGAATGCTCCGGCGATTCTGTCCTTTCAATTCTGTCTGAAAAAAAAGTTTTATTATTAATGGATCTTCCAAAATTGAAAACAGGAAAAATAAAATCCTTAAAAATTGATAGAGACAAAATCTGGCCGAAAGAAAAACTAAGTTTTACTTTTAATAATCTCAATTATACTTTACGTGGAGATGGAAAAATACTTTCTGAAGAAAAAGTTAGTACTGATGATGATAAAATAGAGATTTTTAAGAAAGTAGAAGATTATAAGCTGTATTTAAGCGTGGGGAATAATCCTGAAAAACTGCTTCTGGCTGAAACGTCTTTTAATGACACTTTTGTAGAATTGCTTTTTGCAGGAGATATTGACGGTGATGGAAAACTAGACTTTATTTTTGGGGCAAATAGAAATTATGAAGAAGATCGGGTGATTTTGTTTCTTTCATCAGAAGCTGAGAACGGGGAGGCGGTGAAGAAAGTTTCGGAAATAGCAGTACAATTTGACTGTTAAATAAAATTACTATCTAATAACAGATATAAAAAATGAAAATTAAACAATATCGTACTCAGTTTATTAAAGAGTTATCTACTTTGTATGATGCGTACGAAGCAGAAAGTTTTTTCTATTTAATTTTAGAAGATAAACACAGGCTGCGTCAAATAGATTTGGCTCTAAATCACGAATTATTTTTTTCTGAATCTGATTTTGCTGTTTGGGATTTATTACTTGCGCAGCTAAAAAAAGAAGTTCCAATTCAATATTTATTAGGTAAAACCAGTTTTTACGGTTTAGAATTTGAAGTAAACGAAAATGTCCTGATTCCAAGACCCGAAACAGAAGAGTTAGTAGAATGGATCATTAACGAAAACAAAACATTTGATAAAATCAAAAAACTAAAAATTCTTGATATCGGTACCGGAAGCGGGTGTATTGCTATTTCGCTGGCTAAAAATCTTCCAAATGCAGACGTATATGCTATGGATGTTTCAAAAAAAGCAATAGAAACGGCAAAACGAAATGCCAGCAGAAATAAAGTAGATGTTACTTTTATATTTCAGGATATTTTAAAAACCGAAGAATTGAAAAGTCAATTTGATATAATTGTTTCAAATCCGCCTTATGTGAGAAATCTTGAAAAAGAAGAAATAAAGAAAAATGTTCTCGATTACGAACCGCATTTAGCACTTTTTGTAGACGACAATGACGCATTGGTTTTTTACAGAAAAATAGCATCTTTGGCACAAAATAATCTCTTAGAAAACGGACGGTTGTATTTTGAAATCAATCAGTATTTAGGAAAAGAAATGATCGATTTATTAGGCAAAATGGATTTTATAAACATTGATCTTCGAAAAGATATTTATTATAACGATCGTATGATTTCCTGCAAGGTTTCCAAAACCTTGTAGGTTTAATTTATTAACGATGAAAATACAATGTCTACAAGGTTTTGGAAACCTTGCAGGAAATGTGAAAATTACTCATATCGTAACGCCTCAATAGGATCTAATTGCGAAGCTTTAATTGCCGGATATAAACCGGAGACAATTGCAACCATAAAACTGGTTCCGAAAGCAGCAAAAATTGCCATCCACGGAATCACGAAAGCAAAACTCATTGCGGCAGCAAAAGCGAAACCTATTAGAATTCCTAACACAATTCCGACCAAACCGCCAATTTGTCCAATTAATAAAGTTTCGATAAAAAACTGAACAGAGATTGTGGCTTTTGTTGCGCCCAAAGCTTTTCTAACGCCAATTTCTCGGGTTCGTTCTGTAACCGAAACAATCATAATATTCATTAAGGCAATAGATGAACCTAAAATTGTGATAATAGAAATAATCCAGGATGCCCAGCCTAAATATTTTGTAATTCCTAAAATTCTGTTGATTAAATCGTCGCTTCGGCCAATTCCAAAATTATTATCTCTAACCGGACTTAGTTTACGAACTCTTCGCATTGTACTTGTCGCATTATCAACGGCTTCATCTAAAAGTTCTTTTTTAGAAACCATAATGCTTATAGTATAGTTGATATTTGGAGCCGTAAATAAAGAACGCGCCACCTGAATAGGAATTAAAACACGCAAATCCTGACTGTTTCCAAATGTTGAACCTTTTTCTTTTAAAACGCCAATAACTTTAAAGCGTGCGCCGCGAATCGAAATTACTTTATCAATTGGGTTCACGTCTTTTAATAAACCTTTTTCAAAATCAGAACCTACAACGCAGGAATAAGTATTGTTATCAATATCAAACTGATTAAAAGAGCGTCCTAAAGTAGTTTCTAAACCTGAGTTTGAAATAAAATGTTCATCAACACCCACAACCGTAATTTCAGGATCTGTTTTGGTATCTAAATATTTTACTTCTGCTTTTGAAGTTGCCGTAAACGAAAGGGAAGTTTCAGTAAAAGGATATTTGTATTTGTTTTTAAAAGCAACCGCTTCTGGATAAGAAATAATTGGGTTTATGATTTCTCGTTCGTTTCCACCGCGGTTACGAACCGTATTTTCATATTGATTGATGTTAAAAGTATTTGCTCCCATCGAAGCAAAATTGGTCGAAACCGTATTTTCAAGTGCCGTTACAACAGTTAAAATTCCAACCAAAGCGGTAATTCCGATAGCAATAATTAAAACAGTAAGAATGGTTCGCAGTAATTGAGTTTTGATAGAACCAAAAGCAATTCGGATATTTTCTTTAAATAATTTTAGCATCATGACCAATTTGTCACGAAAATACGGTTTTTGTTACAAGTTTGTTTTCGAACCGCTATTATTTATTTTAAAAAGTAAGATATTTGCAGTCGATTTTAAATTAAGTCGAAAGTTGGAAAGGCATAAAGTCGAAAGTGTAAAACCAACAATCAAAAAAAACTAAAAATAAAATAATTTTAAAGGTTTTAGATTTTAGATCTCAAAGAAATCTAAAATCTAAAATCAACAATCTAAAATAAAAAAGATGGCTTCAAAACCAAGCATTCCACAAGGGACAAGAGATTTTTCGCCTGCCGAGGTGTCAAAACGTCAATATATAATTCAGACGATAAAAACTAATTTTGAGAAATTTGGTTTTCAGCCGATAGAAACTCCTTCGTTTGAAAACTCAGATACTTTGATGGGAAAATATGGGGAAGAAGGAGATCGTTTGATTTTTAAAATCCTGAATTCAGGAAACTTTTTCTTTAATAAAAACAAAATTGAATTACCGGAATCTATAGAATCGCTGCAGGTTAATTCTGCAGAAACAATAGATTTAAGCCAAAGAATTGAGCTGAATAAATTTACAGGAAGAATTTCAGAAAAAGCATTGCGTTACGACTTAACAGTTCCGTTTGCTAGATATGTTGTACAACATCAAAACGAAATTGAATTTCCTTTTAAAAGATACCAGATTCAACCAGTTTGGAGAGCTGACAGACCACAAAGAGGACGCTACAGAGAATTTTATCAATGTGATGCCGATGTAGTAGGCTCAAAATCGCTTTGGCAGGAAGTAGAATTGGTTCAGTTATACGATACCGTTTTTACCTCTTTAGGTTTAGAAGGTGTTACAATCAAAATCAATAACCGAAAAATATTATCTGGAATTGCCGAAGTTATTGGCGCTTCAGATAAATTAATTGATTTTACAGTTGCTCTTGATAAATTAGATAAAATTGGAGAAGACGGTGTAAAGAAAGAAATGATTGAAAAAGGTATATCTGAAACGGCGTTGGTAAAAGTACAGCCGCTTTTTAGCTTTAGCGGAACTTTCGCAGATAAAATCAATCAGCTTTCAGAATTATTAGCTTCATCAGAAGAAGGAATGAAAGGAGTTGAAGAACTAAAATTTATTTGTGACAATGTTGCAGTTTTAGGATTGTCAACCGCAATTTTAGATCTTGATGTGACTTTGGCACGCGGATTAAATTATTATACGGGTGCTATTTTTGAAGTTGGAGCTCCAAAAACAGTTTCAATGGGTTCTATTGGCGGCGGCGGGAGATACGACGATTTGACGGGTATTTTTGGTTTGAAAAATATGAGCGGTGTCGGAATCTCTTTTGGATTAGATAGAATTTATTTGGTTTTGGAAGAATTACAATTATTCCCGGAAACTGTTGCAGCGACTTCAAAAGCAATATTTATCAATTATGGAGATAAAGAAGCTTTGTATGCTTCAAAAGCCATTCAGAAATTAAGACAGGAAAATATAAAAGTAGAATTGTATCCGGATAATGTAAAAGTGGGGAAACAGTTTCAATATGCAGATAAACGTTTGATTCCGTTTGCAGTAATTGCCGGCGATCAGGAAATTGCTTCAAACTCTTATGCCTTAAAGAATTTAGTGACAGGCGAGCAGGTTTCGGTTGATTTCGAAGGATTGAAAAAAGCTTTGTTAGGATAACTATTTGAAGCGAAGGTTTTTTGCCGCTGATTACACTGATTAAAAGGATTTTTTTGTTTCACGCAGATTGGGCAGATTTTAGCAGATTTAATTTGATTTTTATATTAAATAATCTGCTTTAATCTGCCTAAATCTCTTTAAAATCTGCGTGAAATAAAAATTTTTAGTAACAAACGAATAGATTTCGAAGGATTGAAAAATGCTTTGTTAGGTTAGCTATTAGAAGCGAAGGTTTTTTGCCACTGATTACACTGATTAAAAGGATTTTTTTGTTTCACGCAGATAGGCAGATTTAAATTGATTTTTATATTAAATAATCTGCTTTAATCTGCCTAAATCTATTTAAAATCTGCGTGAAATAAAAATTTTTAGTAACAAACGAATAGATTTCGAAGGATTGAAAAATGCTTTGTTAGGTTAGCTATTAGAAGCGAAGGTTTTTTGCCACTGATTCCACTGATTAAAAGGATTTTTTTGTTTCACGCAGATAGGCAGATTAAAGCAGATTTAAATTGATTTTTATATTAAATAATCTGCTTTAATCTGCCTAAATCTCTTTAAAATCTGCGTGAAATAAATTTTTTTAGTGACAAGCGAATAGATTTCGACTAATTGAAAAAAAACTTTGTTTGCTTAACTATTTGGAACGAAGGTTTTTGTCGCAGATAACCCAGATTAAAAGGATTTTCTTTTTAAATCTGGGTGAAATAATATTGCAGGTGAAGAAAAAAAACTTTTAATTTGCCCACCTTAAGTTACGGGCGTAGTTCAAGGGTAGAATAGCGGTCTCCAAAACCGTTGATGGGGGTTCGAATCCCTCCGCCCGTGCAATATTTTTTACTGCAAAGTACGCAAGGATTTTATCTAAGATACTTTCAAAAAAAGTTCACAAAGCTAAATCAACACAAAGCTTTGCGAACTTTTTCTTTTTATAAAGCTTAAGAGTAAAAAAACTTAGCGTTCTTTGCGGTAATTTTTTTTTCAAAAAGCAAAAAAAAAGCTTCGTCTCTATAAAGGCGAAGCTTTTTTTAATATAAGGTAAACTTGAATTAATAATTATTTAGAGGCCTAAGCCAACCCTTAAATTCAATTTTGATAGGTAATAATTTATGTTCCCAATTTGGATACCAAATATACGATAAACTAAATCGTAATAGTCTTAAAATTATAATAAATTTTTATTGTCTATTTTCGCTTTTTAAAACACTCATATTTAATAAAGTGACAATTTGACATTTTATAAGATTTGGCAGTACTTTTGCAATCTAAAAGAAAGAAATAAAAAATGAAGTTTAAGAATATTTTTAAAAATAAAAGTAATATGACTACGGAAAATACAGAATTCGATCAGGAATTAGACGATGTAACGTTAGAGAACAATGCCAACGGTGAGCAGTTAATTGTTGAAGAATTAAGTGTTGAAGAGCAATTAGCTCAAGACTTGGCAAAAGAAAAAGATAAGTTTTTGAGATTATTTGCCGAATTTGAAAATTACAAAAAAAGAACTTCAAAAGAGCGTATCGACCTGTTTAAAACTGCAAACCAAGAAGTTTTGTTAGCAATGCTTCCTGTTTTGGATGATTTTGACAGAGCGATTGTAGAAATCAACAAATCTGAAGATGAAAATTTAACTAAAGGTGTTGAATTGATTCACGAAAAACTAAAAAGCACTTTGGTAACTAAAGGTTTAGAGCAGGTTGATGTAAAAGCAGGAGATGCTTTTGATGCTGATTTTGCTGAGGCAATTACCCAGATTCCGGCTCCGTCTGAAAAATTAAAAGGGAAAATTGTTGATGTTATTGAAAAAGGATACAAATTAGGAGACAAAATTATTCGTTTCCCTAAAGTAGTAATCGGAAACTAAAAAATGCAAACAGAAGTTTCAAATACCAGCTTGAAAATTGGATTTTGGAATTTTTAGATTTGGAATTTAAACCTAATTATGAAAAAAGATTTTTACGAAATACTAGGCATTTCAAAAAATGCTGACGCTGCCGAAATAAAAAAAGCATATAGAAAAAGTGCGCTTAAATACCACCCTGATAAAAATCCAGGCGACAAAGAGGCAGAAGAAAACTTCAAATTAGCTGCTGAAGCTTATGAAGTTTTAAGCGATCCACAGAAAAAAGCAAAATATGACCAGTACGGACATCAGGCATTTGACGGTTCTGGCGGATTTGGCGGTGGTCACGGCGGTATGAATATGGATGATATTTTCAGCCAGTTTGGTGATATTTTTGGCGGCGGATTTGGCGGTTTCGGAGGCGGAGGCGGTGGCCCTCGCCGTGCTAAAGGAAGCAATCTTCGAATTAAAGTAAAACTTACTTTAGAAGAAATTGCAAATGGTGTTGAGAAAAAAGTAAAAGTAAAACGTAAAGTTCAGGCAAAAGGTGTAACGTATAAAACCTGTACAACTTGTAACGGTCAAGGTCAGGTAATGCGTGTAACCAATACCATTTTAGGAAGAATGCAGTCAGCATCAACATGTCCTACTTGTGGTGGTTCTGGTCAAATTTTAGATAAAAAACCTTCTGAAGCAGACTCACAAGGAATGGTTCAGGAAGATGAAACAGTATCAATCAAAATTCCGGCTGGTGTTACTGACGGAATGCAGTTGAAAGTTTCAAACAAAGGAAACGATGCTCCGGGAAATAGTATTCCAGGAGATTTAATCGTTGCCATTGAAGAAGTAGAACACGAGTTCTTAAAACGTGAAGGTGAAAATATTCATTTTGATTTATACATCAGTTTCCCGGAAGCAGTTTTAGGAGTTTCAAAAGATATTGAAGCCATCAACGGAAAAGTTCGTATTAAACTGGAAGAAGGAATTCAGTCTGGAAAAATCTTAAGATTAAAAGGAAAAGGAATTCCAAGTTTAAATGGTTATGGAAGCGGAGATTTATTGGTTCACGTAAATGTCTGGACACCAAAAACGTTGAATAAAGAGCAAAAACAATTCTTTGAAAATGCTTTAAACGACGAACATTTTATACCAAGCCCTGAAAAATCAGAGAAATCATTTTTTGAAAAAGTAAAAGATATGTTCTCATAATCTAAACTTTTTCTAAATGTTTAAATAAATTCAAAACCCATTCTAAACATAAATAGAATGGGTTTTTTGCGTATTATTATGCAGATTCGCTAGTAATTATTTACTTTTACAGACTGTTGGCAAAAATGTCAAAAGCCAGCACAAGAAAATCCAAAAAAACAAAATGAGCAACTTACTCGAAGTACATAAAGTCGTAAAACAATATGGCGATTATGTAGCGCTTAACGAAGTTTCATTAAATGTGCCAAAAGGCAGTATATATGGACTTTTAGGTCCAAATGGAGCTGGAAAAACTTCCCTAATCAGAATCATCAATCAAATTACAATGCCGGACAGCGGCGAAGTAATTTTAGATGGAGAAAAACTACAGCCAAAACACGTGCAGACAATTGGTTATCTTCCGGAAGAACGAGGGTTATACAGCTCGATGAAAGTAGGGGAACAATGTTTGTATCTCGCGCAAATGAAAGGACTTTCTAAAGCCGAAGCCAAAAAACAATTAGATTATTGGTTCGATCGTTTAGGAATTCAAGGCTGGTGGAATAAAAAAATTCAGGAACTTTCTAAAGGAATGGCGCAGAAAATCCAGTTTGTAGTTTGTGTACTGCACAAACCAAAATTGTTAATTTTTGATGAGCCTTTCTCGGGTTTTGATCCAGTAAATGCCAATGTTATAAAAGATGAAATTCTGGCATTAAAAGAGCAGGGTTCAACCATTATTTTTTCGACACACAGAATGGAAAGTGTAGAAGAACTTTGTGATCATATTGCCTTAATCCACAAATCAAATAAACTGATTGAAGGAAAAGTAGGCGATGTAAAACGTCAGTTTAAAACCAACAGTTTTGAAGTGGGAATCCTGACCAATAATGTTGAAGGTTTGATGTACGATATTACACAAAAGTTTACTGTTTCGCCTGCTAATTTTAAATCCTTAAACGACGATTTAAAATTAAATATTCAAATAGGAAATGCAGCACCAAATGAATTATTAAATGTTCTGACACAACGCGGGCAAGTAACGCATTTCGTAGAAAAAATTCCAAGTGTAAACGATATTTTTATTCAAACGGTTACAGAGAATAAAGTTTAGATTTTAGAGTGAAAAACTAAAATCTAAATCGGTAATCTAAAATCAACAATCTAAAATCTAAAATTATAAATGAGCATCATTTCGTTGATTATAAAAAGAGAATTTATTGCCAAAGTCCGCAATAAATCTTTTGTTGTCATGACTTTTTTGAGTCCGCTTTTGTTTGTTGCGATAGCCGTTTTTATAGGCTATCTGAGCACGATGAAAGCCGAAACAAAACGTATTGCAATTCATGACGAAACCGGATTTTTTGCTGCCGATTTTTTAAAAGAAAATAAAAAAGGTGCCGAATTCAAATATCTGAATTTATCTGAAATTGATGTAAAAGCTTTAAAAGACAGCATTACAAAAGAAAATTTCAGCGGATTAATTGTTATTCCAAAAACAAATAAAACAAAAGATTTAGAAAGTAAAATTGAATTTATTTCGAATAACAGCCCGAGCATTTCTTTTATAGAAGGCACGCAGAAAATCATCGGAACAAAAATTACCAAACTAAATCTGGAAGAAGCAAAACTAGATACTCTGAAAATTCAAAAAGCACAGTCAGAGGTCAATATTCATTTGGTTAAAGCTTCGGGAGAAGAAAGTTTAAAAGGGTTAAATGAAATAAAAATCGCAATAGGCGGCGCATTCGGTTATTTGATTATGATGTTTATAATCATTTACGGAAATATGGTAATGCGAAGCGTAATTGAAGAAAAAACAAACCGTATTGTCGAAATCATTATTTCATCTGTAAAACCCTTTCAGTTAATGATTGGTAAAATTGTTGGAACATCATTGGCCGGAATTTTACAATTTATAATTTGGGCGATTATTGGTTTAGGGTTAATGTTTGCGGCATCAACATTTTTTGGAGTAAACGTTGGGCCAACAGCCAGAATTTCGCCAGAATTAATGCAATCTGCCCAGCATGAATTTTCTGGAACAGCGCAAATGTATATTACCGAATTGTGGAACCTGCCAATCGCAAGTATTATAATTGGTTTTGTAATTTATTTCATTGGAGGTTATTTTCTATACAGTTCGTTTTATGCAGCAATTGGAGCCGCTGTTGATAATCAAACCGATTCGCAGCAATTTTTACTGCCAATATTAATGCCGTTAATTCTAAGTGTCTACATCGGATTCTTTACAGTTGTAAACGATCCACACGGAACAGTTGCCGTTGTATTTTCGATGATTCCGCTTACATCGCCTATAGTTATGCTAATGCGTATTCCGTTTGGCGTGCCGTGGTGGCAAATCGCAATTTCGGTATCATTATTGTTTGCTGCCTTTTTCCTTGTTGTTTGGTTCGCAGCAAAAATTTACCGAGTAGGTATTTTAATGTACGGCAAAAAACCAACGTGGAAGGAATTGTATAAATGGCTGAAGTACTAGCTTTTTAAAGTTGCAAAGATTCAGAGGGACAAAGGTTCAAAGGTTTTGAGATTTGATTTTTTGTAACTTAGAATAAACAACTTAAAGATTATACTAGAGCTTAAAAAAAGATATTACTAATACTAGGTTGAAAGGAATTAATAGTGACAAAGATTTAAAACTTTGTGCCTCTGAACCTTTGCAACTTTGAACCTTAGAAAAAAATGAGTAAAATACTAATTATCGAAGACGAAGCAGCGATTAGAAGAGTTTTGGTAAAAATATTATCAGAAGAAAATGATTCCTATCTGGTAGATGAAGCCGAAGATGGCGCAGCAGGTCTTGAAAAAATAAAAAACAACGATTACGATTTGGTTTTGTGTGATATCAAAATGCCAAAACTGGATGGTGTTGAGGTTTTAGAAGAAGTAAAAAAGATAAAACCGGAGATTCCGATGGTTATGATTTCAGGTCATGGCGATATGGAAACCGCAATTCATACCATGCGTCTGGGCGCTTTTGATTATATCTCAAAACCACCGGATTTAAACCGCTTATTAAATACGGTTCGTAATGCTTTAGACAAAAAACAATTAGTTGTTGAGAATAAAATCCTAAAGAAAAAAGTAAGCAAAAATTACGAAATGATTGGTGACAGCGAATCAATTAATCATATTAAAGTGATGATTGATAAAGTTGCCCAAACCGAAGCAAGGGTTTTAATTACGGGGCCAAACGGAACCGGAAAAGAATTAGTAGCGCATCAATTACACGAAAAAAGCGAACGTGCTAATTTCCCTTTAATTGAGGTAAACTGTGCAGCGATTCCGAGTGAATTGATCGAAAGCGAATTATTCGGACACGTAAAAGGTGCTTTTACATCGGCAGTTAAAGATCGTGCCGGAAAGTTTGAAGCGGCAGATAAAGGAACTATTTTCTTAGATGAAATTGGAGACATGAGTCTTTCGGCGCAAGCCAAAGTTTTACGCGCGCTTCAGGAAAGTATGATTACAAGAGTGGGTGCCGATAAAGATATAAAAGTTGATGTTCGTGTGGTTGCCGCAACAAATAAAGATTTAAAAACAGAAATTGCCGAAGGCCGTTTCCGTGAAGATTTATACCATCGTTTGGCTGTAATTTTAATAAAAGTTCCGCCATTAAATGAAAGACGTGACGATATTCCGGCTTTGATCAAACATTTTGCAGAAAAAATTGCATCAGAACAAGGAAATGCGGTTAAAGTGTTTTCGGCGCAAGCCATACAATTATTACAGGAATACGATTGGACAGGAAATATTCGTGAACTTCGAAATGTAGTCGAAAGATTAATCATTTTAGGAGGAAACGAAATCTCTGAAAGCGACGTGAAAATGTTCGCTAGTAAATAATGATTTAGAATCTAAATTCTAAAATCATAAATCTAAAACTAAGCATGAAACTAAAAAAAATAAACGAGAAATTACAAGACGGATTAATTGAAAATGGTTTAACAGAAGCAAATGTTTTGCAGCTGGAAACTTTTTCGACCATTAAAAGTGGTGCAGATTGTATTATTATTTCTCCGGAGAAAAGCGGAAAAACAACTACAATTGTTTTGAATGTGATTCAGCAATTAGCTGGAAAAAATGAAGAATCGCCTCGTGCTTTGATTATTGTGGAAGATAAAGCAAAAGTGCTTGAAATGGAAGAGCTTTTTGAGAAATACGGGAAATATACCAATCTCGAAGTATACGGTGTTCACGACAAAGGCGATATGGATTATGACAAAAATTACGTTTCTACGGGAATTGATGTTTTAATAGGAACGCCAAACAAATTGAGCGATATGTTTTCGACAGCGGGTTATAATGTAAACCGTTTGAAAATGTTTATTTTGGATGATGCAGATCCTATTTTGAAATTGCGGCATGAAACTAAAATTATGCGTATTTCTAACAGTATTGCCAAAACACAGCGTTTAATTTTTGCTGAAACTTTGACAGAACGCATCGAAATTTTGGCTGACAAAATGCTGATCGAACCTTATTTGTTTGATATGGATGAAGAAGGCGAGGAGGAACTTGACGAAGAAGAAGACGATATTGAAGAAGAGTAAAAAGTCGCAGTTTTCAGTTTTCAGTCGTAGTTTTTTTTACTGTAAACTGTGACTGAGACTGAAAACTAAATAAATATATGGAAATATTCAAAACACTCAAATTCTTATCAATCGTACTTTTGTGCTTTTTTCTGATTATTTATGTTTTGATAATTTCTTATGTTTATTTTAATCAGGTTGAATTAGTTTTTCATAGTTCAAGACTACCAAAAGATTATAAGTTTGATTATCAGCAAAAATTTGAAGAAATTAACATCAAATCATTTGACGGAACTATTCTTAACGGATTATTATTTAAGACTGAAAACTCTAAAGGATTGGTTTTTTATCTTCATGGAAACGCAGGAACACTTGAAACCTGGGGTAAAATCGCAAAAGTATATACTTCATTAGGATACGATATCTTTATTTTAGATTATAGAAGTTTCGGGAAAAGCGAAGGCGAAATCGAAAATGAAGAACAATTGTCAAAAGACATTTCAATTGTATATCAGTCAATGACTAAAAGATATCCAGAAGATAAAATTATAATTGCCGGATATTCTATAGGTTCTGGATTTGCGGCTAAACTAGCTTTAGAAAATAAACCAAAAGCTTTACTGCTGCAGGCGCCGTATTATAATTTTTTAGAATTGTCAAGTAAACGAGTGCCAATGTTTCCGGACTTTATGAAAAAGTTTAGTTTAGAAACCAATGTATATCTTTCGCAGGTAAAAGCTCCGATTTATATTTTTCATGGAACGGCAGACCAATTAATTCCTTTTGAGAATTCGGTTCGGTTGAAAAAGCTTTTAAAATCAAATGCTGTTTTTTATCCATTAAAAAATCAGGAACATATTGGGGTAAATGAAAATGAAGATTTTCAAAATCAATTAAAAACAATACTAGAATAGATTAATAATTAATAAAATAAAATGTCATGGGATTAATGAAGGTGTTTTCAGGAAGTGAAGTATTAGCGATTGCTTTGCAGGAAAGATTAGAAGAAGCCGGTGTAGAAACTTTAAAAAAAGACAATATTCAATCAGCTCGTTTAGGAGGTTTTGGCGGTACAGATTTAGCCGTTGAGGTTTTCATTCAGGAAACAGATTTTGCAAAAGCAAATCCGGTTATTGAAGAATTTAGAATGAGTATTTAGGAAGTTTTTTTTTCAGTATTCAGTATTTAGTGTTCAGTTCGCAGCATCAAAACTATGACTGAATACTAAATACTGAACACTGAAAACTGAATATTACTCAAAACTGAAAACTAAAAAAAATGCAATACAAAATGTTAGTTCTCGACATGGATGATACCTTGTTGACAGACGACCACAAAATTTCCGATTTAAATAAAAAAGTTTTATTAGAAGCACAGGCAAAAGGTGTTTATGTTGTTTTGGCTTCGGGAAGACCAACAACGGCAATGATTGCTTATGCAAAAGAGCTGGAGCTGGATTTGAATGATTCTTATATGATTTCTTTTAACGGTGCAATTATCAGCCAGGTAAAAGATGATTTTGTTTTATTTGAACAGAAACTTACTGTAGAACAAATTCATGCTTTATACGATTATAGTATAAAGATGAAAACGCACATTATAACGTATTTAGATGACGAAATTATAAGTGAAACCGATTCTGGATATATCGAGATTGAAAAAGATATTACCGGAATGGCACACCGTAAAGTTTCGAGTTTTAAAGATTATGTTGACAGACCTGCTGTAAAATGTATTTTACTTGAAAATCCTGCTTATTTAAAAGAAGTCGAAAAAGATTTATTAGCTGCAATGCCTCATTTAAGTGTTTCTATGTCTAAACCTTTTTTCCTTGAAGCAGCGCAAAACGGGATAGATAAAGCAGCAAGTTTAAAACAATTAGCAGATAAACTCGGAATTCATCAAAGTGAAATTATCGCCGTTGGAAACGCAGGAAATGATTTAACTATGATCGAATATGCCGGTTTAGGTGTTTGGGTTGATAATGTAGCGCCTGAATTGCGCGATAAAGCCAATTTAATTGTATCTTCAAATAACAACGACGGAGTTGCCGAAGTAGTACAGAAATATATTTTAAATTAAATTTTGAGATGAAAAATCCAATCGAAACAGAACGTTTGATATTACGGAAGCTGGAACTTTCTGATGCAGAAGGAATGTTCGAATTGGATTCGAATCCGAATGTACATTTGTTTTTAGGAAATAACCCCATAAAACATATTGAGGAAAGTATTGATTATATCAAATTTGTTCAAAAGCAATACAAAGATTTTGGAACAGGCCGCCGGGCTGTCGTTTTAAAAGAAACCAATGAATTTATTGGCTGGTCAGGAATAAAGTATATTACAGACGAAATCAATAATCATAAAAATTTTTACGAGTTAGGATATCGTTTTATCGAAAAGCATTGGAGAAAAGGATATGCATCTGAAGCTGGAAAAGCTTTTATTGATTATGCTTTTAACGAAATGAAAGTAGAAAAACTTTACGCTTACGCGGATGCGGGAAATGAAAATTCAAGAAAGATTTTAGAAAAACTAGGTTTCCATTTTGTAAATTCTTTCGAATATGAAGGAGAAATAGAAGTTTGGTACGAACTTAAAAATCCAAACTTATAGGAATTGTATTTTAAGAAATGCGTTCCTCCAAATCTTTGAAAACTAAAGTCTGCAAAGATTTGGAAAACGTAGTTTCTTTGAATTATTTTTTAGCTACAGAAACAAAATATTTATTTCCGTCACCCATTGTAAGTTTTACACGTTCATCGCAAAGATCGATTGCATAAGCGACACTTTCGTAACAGCTGCAAGTTGTGTTTTTATCTTTAGACATTTCAGTTTTACAATTGTTGTTTTTAAAAGTTGCCAACTGAGGAGTGTATAAGCTAACTAAATCTGTAGATGCAGTTACTAATGAAATAATACTTGCTGAATTATTGTTCATAATTCTGTAAACAATTCTATCAGTATAATTTACTTCATTTACAGTTACTTTACGAATGTAGGTATAAGACGTAGATTCTGCACCTGGCTCCTTTACTTCAAATTTAAATCCAACCGCACGAATGGCAATATCAAATTGTGACTGCGAATTTAAACTCGCCCAATTTGTTAAAGTACTAATAGATGGAAATGGGTTAGCAGCCGCAGCTGGGGCATTAGTTTGCGCTTGCGAACTAAAAATGGTTAAGAACATCAAGCAGATTGTGGGTAAAAATGCTTTCATAATGGAGTTTTTAATTTTTAATTTTTGCCTACTCTTTCTGGTTTTCGGCGTTCCCATTCGTTTTTAATAACAAAACAACAACATAACGATTGAAAATCAAAATTGTTTTATATGAATTGTTATTATATTAATATTAAAGTTTAAAATCTATAAAAACTCAATACAAGGCTGAAATTTTCTAAGCAAAGTTAAATGTAAGAAAATTTTAATCTAAAAAACAAAAAAATGTATTTAATCGATAAAATTTGCACTTAATCGATAATTTTGTCATTTTATTCCTATCGAATTATTTTTTTTCATCTTCTAAAATACAAAAATTAAGAAATAATTGATTTATTATTTGATTTTTTAATGCATTTTAAAATTCATGTTTTGTGCAAAATATTGATATATAGTGTATTATTGATTTTATTTTCAAGAATATTGTATGTAAATTTGCAAACTCTTTAATAGAGATGTAAATATAATATCTTGCTACTATAAATGTAGTGCATTCCTATGGAAAATAGAAAAAAAGTTGCTTTTTATACGCTTGGCTGCAAATTGAATTTCTCAGAAACCTCTACGATTGCCAGAAACTTTAATGATGAAGGTTTTGATCGTGTTGATTTTGAAGAAATTGCAGATATATATGTTATCAATACCTGTTCTGTAACAGAAAATGCTGATAAGCAGTTTAAGCAGGTTGTAAAAAAAGCAATGAAACTTAATGATAAAGCTTTTGTTGCAGCTGTTGGATGTTATGCACAATTAAAACCAGAAGAATTAGCAGCCGTTGATGGTGTTGATTTAGTTTTGGGTGCTACAGAAAAATTTAAAATCACAGACTATATTCACGATTTGAGCAAAAATGATATGGGTGAAGTTCATTCATGCGAAATTGCCGAAGCTGATTTTTATGTGGGAAGTTACTCCATTGGCGATCGTACACGTGCTTTTTTGAAAGTTCAGGACGGCTGCGATTATAAATGTACCTATTGTACAATCCCTTTAGCGCGTGGAATTTCGAGAAGTGATGCTTTAGAAAATGTTTTAAAAAATGCCAAAGAAATTTCGGCTCAAAATATTAGGGAAATTGTTTTAACCGGAGTTAATATTGGAGATTACGGAAAAGGTGAATTCGGAAATAAAAAACACGAACATACTTTTCTTGATTTAGTTAAGGCTCTAGATGAAGTTGATGGAATCGAGCGTCTTCGTATTTCATCCATTGAACCGAATTTATTGAAAAATGAAACGATAGATTTTGTTTCAAAAAGCCGAACTTTTGTACCGCATTTCCATATTCCGCTGCAGTCAGGAAGCAACGATATTTTAAAACTAATGAAACGTCGTTATTTGCGTGAAGTTTATACAGACCGTGTAAATAAAATTCGTGAAGTTATGCCGCACGCCTGTATTGGTGTCGATGTAATTGTTGGTTTTCCTGGAGAAACAGACGAACATTTCTTAGAAACGTATCATTTCTTAAACGAAATGGATATTTCTTATCTGCACGTTTTCACATATTCTGAAAGAGACAATACAGAAGCTGCAGATATGCCTGGGATTGTTCCTGCGAATGTAAGAGCAAAACGCAGTAAAATGTTACGTGGATTATCGGTTAAAAAACGTCGTGCTTTCTACGAAAGTCAAATCGGAACCAACAGAACTGTTTTATTTGAAAGTGAAAATAAAGAAGGCTATATTCACGGTTTTACCGAAAACTACGTAAAAGTAAAAACGCCATGGAACCCTGAATTGATAAATACTTTACATGAAATCAATTTAACTAAAATTGATGAAGATGGAAGTGTTCGTTTGGAGTTTGTAAATAAATTGGCGGAAGCTTAAAAAAAAATATATAGACAAAGTATTGTCATTTCGACCGAAGGGAGAAATCGCACTAGTTTGTTGACAAAGATTGGAGATTTTCTATGCGGAATTACTAGTGCGATTTCTCCCTTCGGTCGAAATGACAAATAAAAAAGCTTCTTAAAAGAGGCTTTTTTATTTTATAACTATTTCTGATTCTCGGGAATCACCAATTTCAAAGAATTAATATAATCTGTATCAAATTCAATAACTCTGATTTTTTCTGGATTAAAACCTAATTCGCCGCCAAACTGACCTCTGGTGTCCAAAAAATCAATTGTAAGTTCCTCATCAGTCAAAGAAATTAATTTACCTAAATAAGCTGATTTTGCAGACTTTTTAGAAATCTGAAAAATACCGTGCTGATTATTGATGAAATTTAAAATCGAGTTCAAATCCCGAATCGGAATAATATCTTCAGCATTTGTTTTTAAGCCTTTTAAACGGATTACTTTTTCTGTAAAAGCCAAATCCTGATCTCTGTGTATTGCTTCGATATTTTTATTCTTCAAAATCACATAACCGTCTAAAATATAATCAACCGGATTGTTTCGAAGTAAAATCCAGTCATCAGAATAATCAATAAGAAACCCGGTAAAAATTTCTTTTTTATCCTGAAATTCTATCGCAATTAATTGTCTTAAATATTGTTCCATCATTTTAGTTTTGAAAAATTCCAATATTTTTAAATTCCAAAATTCCAATTGTTTAAGAGTTGGAATTTGGAATTTATTTTTTGGAATTTTAAATTTAAGGATTAGTCGACCAAATACTGCTGTTTTTAATAAAAACCCTGCGGTTTAATTTAAGCTGTGCAATAATCAATTCAGCAACATCTTCAGACTGCATTACTTTTTCTGGGTTTCCATCTGTTAATTTTAAGTCGATTGCCAAATCTGTTGCTACGGTACTCGGTGTTAAAGCAGTAACACGAATATTGTGTTTTCTCATTTCCTGCATTAAAGAATCAGTTAAACCCATAACAGCAAATTTTGATGCACTGTAAGCACTTGTTACGGCATTTCCGTTTAATCCCGCTGTAGAAGAAATATTGATAATATCGCCCGTTTGTCTTTCGATCATTTGAGGGATAACAGCGCGGGTTGTATAATACGTTCCCATTAAATTTACCTGAATGATCCTTTCCCAGTCAGAAGGTTCTAACTCCAGAAATTTTCCAAAAGCACCAATTCCGGCATTATTAATCAGGATATCAATAGTTTTAAATTCGGCTAAAGCTTTTTCAACAGCAGTATTTATAGAATTGATGTCCGAAACATCTGCAGATAAAGCTAAAGATTTTACACCAAATTTATTTACTTCAACGGCTAATTGATCAACATCGGTCTGAGTTCTTGCAACAAGAATCACATTTACACCTTCTTTTGCCAAAGCAATAGCAATTGCTTTCCCAATTCCTTTACCGGCACCCGTAATAAGCGCATTTTTATTTTTTAAGTCTGTCATGATTTATGTTTAGAAATGCAAAAAGCATCATTTTAAGTCTAACAAAAATAAAGCTTTTGCAGACTAAAATGATGGTTTTAGGTGTTTTCTTAATCTAAGTTTAACAACTTTTTATTCTTTCAAAACCATGTCGATGCACATTACGGCAGCAAGAATTAATTGTCTAAGCGGACTATCTGATGGTACGGTTTCTTCAATTTGAAGTACATAATTATCTGCACTTGTAAAAAACTCTTTTCCTAATCCGGCCCATTTTTTACTTACCTGTGCAAGCTGTTTATTTTCGTGAGAAAATTTAAAATCCCAGCCTGTCCATTTTCCTTGCAGCGTTGCTGCAGGTTTGTCATTTTTATCTAAGATTTCAAATCTCCCTCCAAATGAGAAAAATTTCTGTTTGAAGGTTCCAATTAATCTGTCTTTTTCGTCAAAAACTTCAACTGTTGAACGGAAAATGGCAATTCCTCTTTTTACCGAAATTAATTTTTCGCCCGAAGCAGTTGTGATTTCAACATTAAAAGGTGTTGCTCTTTTATAATCTGTAAAACGAAATACTTTAGTAAAGAAACCAAGATTATTTTCTCGGCAGTTCATGATTATTTGATTCGTTTGAGGGTCATAAATGTCATAATTGTTAGCAGCTTTAAACATTCCGATATGTTCTTTAACTAAAAATAGATTTTGGCTTAAAATTGGATTCATACGTTTTTAGGATTAATGATTCGATTAAAAACCAAATGTAAAGAAATATTTATTAATTGTACTGCTTAGCACCTTCAACAAGACGAATAAATTCGGCTTTATAACCTTCACTGTCATTTGAATTTCCCTGTTTTGCCAATTTTACAATTTCTTCAGAAGATTTATCGGCAATTAATTTTGAATCTCTTAGTTTTAATCCAAACCAAGCCACAGCCGAACTAAATTTCATATCATCACTAGATTTCTCTAAAGGGACAGATTTATTATCAATAACCTGAACCATTTCGATGCTTTTATCACCGTCAGGTTTTTTGTAACGAAATTTTATTGTTGCCAGTTCACTGCTGTAATTATTAGGATTTGTTTCGGTTTTAGTGTATTTTAAATCATCCGGCTGAACGTCTAAATAATCACTTTTTACACCGGCAGGAATAATTTCATATAAAGCCGTAACCGTATGATTACTTCCCAATTCTCCGGCATCGATTGCATCATTTTTAAAATCTTCCGGGCGAAGTTTTCTGTTTTCATAACCTATCAGTCGATATGCCTGAATTTGTTTTGGGTTAAACTCAATTTGGATTTTTACATCTTTTGCAATCGCAAACATCGAACCTTTAAATTCTTTTCCTAAAAAACGATTCGCTTCCTGAATATTGTCAATATAGGCATAATTTCCGTTTCCTTTATCAGCAAGGATTTCCATTTTACTGTCTTTGTAATTCCCCATTCCGTAACCCAGACAAGTTAAGAAAACGCCGGTTTTTCTTTTCTCTTCAATTAATTTTTCCATATCAGAGTTTGAAGCACTTCCCACATTAAAATCGCCATCGGTTGCCAGAATTACACGGTTGTTGCCGCTTTTGATGAAATTTTCTGCAGCAATTTTATACGCCAGTTCAATTCCTGCGCCGCCGGCTGTACTTCCTCCGGCTTCTAATTTATCCAGCGCCTCAATTATTGTTTTTTTCTCATCTCCAGAAGTTGGTGCTAAAACTAATCCTGCTGCTCCTGCATAAACCACAATTGCCACTTTATCTTTTGAACGTAATTCATTTACCAATATTTTCATGGATTGTTTTAATAAAGGCAGTTTATTCATGTCGCTCATTGAACCCGAAACATCAATTAAAAAAACAAGATTGGAGGCTGGTAAATCATCTGTCGGGATATTTTTTCCCTGTAAACCAATTTTCAGAATTTTATTTTTTGAGTTCCAGGGTGAATCGCTTACTTCAGTATTAATAGAAAACGGATGTTCATTTTTTGGCTGCGGATAATTGTATTTAAAAAAGTTCACCATTTCTTCTACACGTACCGCATCTTTTGGAACTTCTTGCCCGTTATTTAAAAAACGTCTGATATTGGTGTAAGAAGCATTATCAACATCTATAGAGAAAGTGGAAAGCGGAGCTGTTTTTGGGCTCTCAAAAGCATTCTCTACAAAAGTATCATAATCTTCCTGCGTTGGTTCAACAGGACGAATAGGAGTGATCTGATTTAGTTTTTTGTCTAATTCTTTTTCTGAAAGGTTTTTATAAAGTTCGTTTTTGGTTGAAATAACTACAACACCATTTGCAGCTTTACTGCCATAAACTGAAGTTGCAGCCGTATCTTTTAAAACAGATACATTGTCAATATCATTCGGATTAATTTTCGCCATTTGATCGGCTTTTATTGCTGTTCCGTCAACAATATACATTGGTTCATTTTTAGGAGAAACAGGGGCAGTTCCGCGTATTGCAACACTTGGAGCCGGAGTATAATATTGATTATTTGATGAAATTTGAAGCCCTGCAGCTCTGCCTTGTAGTGATTGAGCAACAGATTTGTTTGCTTTTCTTTTTTCCGTATAATCAGAACTAACACTTTCATATTCCGCAGTACTTGTTCCGTAACCTACAACCACAACTTCTTGTAAAGTTTGAGTCGCTGCAATTAGTTTTATATTGATTGTATTTGAATTTTGTATTTTTTGCCTTTGAGTTTTGTAACCAATATATTCAAAAATCAAAAGGTCTCCTTTTTGAGCCTGAATTGAGTATTTACCATTCCAGTCGGTTTGAGCTGTTTTTTTTGAATTTTGATTGGTAATGTTAGCGCCCGGAATTGGCTGAGAAGTTTCATCTGAAACAATTCCTGTAATCGTTCTTTCCTGCGCCATTGACACGAAACAAATAAGCATAGCAATGGCTGATGAAATAAGTTTTAGACTTTTCATGATAGTAAATTTTAAATTAATGTTCGGATTTTTTTCTTAGTCAAAGTTTTAAACTTTGACTAAGATTTTTTAAGTTTTGGCTATTTCTTTAAAGCCGGTTTTCCAGTTTTTGTAGTTATTATAACAACTCCTTTTTTTCCTCTTTCGCCATATTTTGATGTGGCTTCAAGATCCTGAAGAATTGTTATGGTTTTTATTTCCTGCTCGTTTAATGGAGCGTATGGACTTGTTGGGTTTGCACCGAATAAATCATTTTCTGAATAATAAATTCCGTCAATAATATAAAGCGGTTCATCTAAAATGACCAGAGAATCTACATTTTCAGGACTTAGGTTTGGAAGTTCTTTCTGCATCATTTGGTCTCTTTTTGCATCGTCGCTGTGTGCCATTGCGTTTCCGTTAAGTATAACCAATGGTGTACTTTTTTTGGCTCTTTGAGACTGCATCTCTGCAGAAGCAGTTTTAAAAGTTTCTTTTTCCATTTTTCTCGCATACCCAAAATTTGCCTCTGATTTCTCTTTTGCTTTTGAGGATGCCGCTTCTTCTTCAGCGTACTCGGCTTGTGCTATAGGAGCTGGCATCGCAGCCTCATCAAGCATTGGGGCCATACTTGCTGCGGGCGTTGCAGTTTGATTAGGAGCACTTTGTGTTTCCTGAATCGCAACTCTTTCCTGTTGTTTAATTTGTTTTTCCAGAATTTGGGCCGCTTCTTCTTTTGGAACTAATTGTGAATCTGCGGCGACTACGGCTTTGTTTTTCTCTAAAGCTGAATTATCTATTGTTTCTTTTTCGGTTTCATTAACCACAACCTTATCTGGTGTTTGAATAATGGCTGTTTTGTCTGTTTTTAAAAACTGATATCCTAAAGAGATTACTAATAGGAGAGAAGCAGCAACAGCGATTTTTTTCCAAAGTGCAATGCTTTTTTTATCTTCTTTTCTGTCGAGTTTGTCTTCAAGGCGCGACCAGACTTTTTCCATTCCCGGAAAATCTTTGGTTTCTGCATTATCTGCAGCTTCCTTAAATCTGTTGAATATTTTATCTTGATTGTCCATGACTATTTTGCTTTTTGATAATACAATTTATTTACTAATTCCTTCAGCTTAGTCTTCGCGGCATTCAATTGTGATTTTGAAGTGCCTTCGGAGATATTAAGCATTGCTGCAATTTCTTTATGCCCGTAACCTTCAATAACAAAAAGGTTAAAAACGGTTTTACAGCCATCCGGAATATGGTTTAATAAATTGAGTAAATCTTCTTCTTCTAACGAGTTCATTTCTTCTGTAAAAGGCTGTAAAAGCACTTTTGCATCATCAAGATACATATTGAAATTGGTGTTTTTCTTGATGGCCGCCAAACAGTAATTAACGGTAATTTTTCTGGCCCAGGCTTCAAAAGCTTTTTCTTCCTTAAGCTGATCTAATTTTGTAAATATGGTATAGAAAGCGTCGGCCAGAGCTTCTTCGATTTCTTCTTCCTTCTTGAGGTATCGTTTGCAAACGCGATACAATTTTGGAGCCATATGCTCATAAACCTGACGCTGGGCATCACGGTTCATTTTTTTGCAGTTAGAAATTTGAGTTTCGTTTATCACAATTTTGGTCTTTAATTATAAAGAGAGCGAAAAAGATAAAAAGGTTGGGATGGAGATGAAAAAAAGTTTTTTTTCAGGTTCAAAGGCTCATAGTTTCAAAGTTACAAAGGTTTTATGGCAGAGACGCACTGCAGTGCGTCTAACGTCTCGTAAATCCACAATTTTGGCATTAATAATTTTTTACATTCTTTGCGTAGACGCACTGCAGTGCGCCTCTACGTTACTATTGTAATCAAAATACTTTGTGCAGCTTTGTGTGTATAATTTTGTTTTAAAAGGCATTTAATGGTATTTGTAGAGACGCACAGCAGTGCGTCTAACGTCTCGTAAATCCACAATTTTGTCATTAATAATTTTTTACATTCTTTGCGGAGACGCACTGCAGTGCGCCTCTGCGTTATTATTGCAATCGAAATACTTTGCGAATCTTTGTTTAAAAAGGCATATATTTTTTACGATGATTTTATGTAGAGACGCACAGCAGTGCGTCTAACGCCTCGTAAATCCACAATCTTGTCATTAATAATTTTTTATATTCTTTGCGTAGACGCACTGCAGTGCGCCTCTACATTATTATTGTAATCGAAATCTTTCGCGAATCTTTGTGAAAAACCTTTGCGAATCTCGGTGTTATAATTTTACCGCAAAGATTCACAAAGAATTACGCAAAGTTGCACAAAGCGAATTTCTTTAATTTATTTTATCGGCAAAATCAATTTAAAAATCTTAGTTTCTAAAAGCTCCGTATCATTATCCTCGCAAAGCAAGAACTCAATTTTATTATTTTCTTTTTTATAGAAAGTCAAACCTTCAAATTTATTGGTTGAAGTTATTTTTTGAGTAAAATCGATTTTCATGGTTTTTAGATCAATTCTGCCAATGAAACTTCCAAGGATTTCCCCGTCGTCGTAAGTCGATTTTGTGTCTTCTGCAGTAGAAAGGAAATAGATTTTGTCTTCCACTAAAATTGCATCGGTAAAACTTGAACGAACACCTTTTATTTTTGGAAGTTTATAATTGGTGGCAACCAAAGCAAATTCATCTCCCAGACTTTTTGCATGAATCGTAAAAATGGTGTTTTTGTTTGATATTCCATTTCCGCGATTGAATAAATACCAGTTTTCACCATCAAATACGGCACCTTCCAAATTAAAATCTTCTGGTTTTATAGAACCGAAATTCTGCATAACGGCATATAAATCGACAAGATTATTTTTTTGTAAAATAGTTTTCGATTTTATATCAAATACGACCATTTTGTTTCGGTTTTCAGTAGAGCCGGAGCCAAAAACATACAGTGTATCGTTATGATGGGTTAAAGATTCAAAATCCGGTTTTAGGTTTTTAGGAATATTTTGCGTCGGATTATCAATTAAAGGATGCTGGTTTAACTGCTGATTCTGCATATTGTATTCATATAAAAATCCGCTGTTGTCGCCAATGATATAAAGAGAATCGTTGTTAAAAAATAATCCTGATGCCGAACCGATTCCGATGATTTGAAATAATATTTCTAATGTGAATTTTTCCATGAATGTTGTTT
Organism: Flavobacterium soyae; assembly: GCF_021245985.1. Classification (GTDB taxonomy): domain Bacteria; phylum Bacteroidota; class Bacteroidia; order Flavobacteriales; family Flavobacteriaceae; genus Flavobacterium; species Flavobacterium soyae. The sequence continues at coordinate 50,167 of NZ_JAJQXA010000003.1, forward strand.
TGAAAAAGCAATTAACAGCACTTTCGATAGCTGTCTTAAATCGTAAAATTACTATATTTATACTACAAAATTTAAAAATATGAAATCGCTGGTTTGAAAAAGCCATTAAAAAGAATAAATGGAAAGCGATAACATATTTTACCGCTTAAAAATAAAAATCAAAAAATATGAAATCAATAGACCCGAAGGATTTTAAAGTTACTGATAAAATTAAATTAAACAAGCTTCCAACTTTGTTAAATGTTAACGCCGATGAGGATGAAAAAGAAGAAAAACTCGATAAGGTCCAGGCAAAATTAAGCGATTTTCAGGATGTAATGTATGCGCACAATAAATATGCAGTTTTGATCTGTCTTCAGGGAATGGACACGTCTGGAAAAGACAGTTTGATTCGGGAAGTTTTTAAAGAATTTAATCCGCGTGGGGTTGTGGTTCATAGTTTTAAAACACCAAATTCTACAGAACTGGAACACGATTATTTATGGCGTCATTATATCGCTTTGCCGGAAAAAGGAAAGTTTGCGATTTTTAACAGAACACATTATGAGAATGTTTTGGTTACGAGAGTACATCCCGAATTTATTCTGGCAGAGAATTTACCTGATATAAAATCTGTTGATGACATTACACCTAAATTTTGGGAAAACAGAATCAAACAAATCAATAATTTCGAAAAACACATTGCTCAAAACGGAACTATTGTCATGAAATTTTTTCTACATTTAAGTAAAGATGAGCAAAGAGATCGTTTACTGCGTCGTTTAGAGGAAGGAAAACACAATTGGAAATTTTCTCCCGGAGATTTAAAAGAGCGCGAACATTGGGAGGAATACCAGCAGTATTATGAAGAAGCTATAAACCAAACTTCGACAGAACAGGCATCTTGGTATGTAATTCCTGCGGATGATAAAGAAATGGCGCGTTATATTGTCGCAAAAATTATTTGGGAAGAAATGCAAAAGCATACGGATATTAAAAACCCCGAACTTGATGAAAAAATAAAAGCTAATTTTGAAACGTATAAGAAGACTTTGGAGAATAGTTAGAAATTAGGTAATGTGTCAATTTGATAATTTTTTTAAACGTAAACCCGACAGGTTTTAAAGCCTGTCGGGTTTGTTTTAGAGAGTCATAAAGTAAGACTCTTTTTTTGTTTTTATGTTACTGCAAGTTTAAGTGTATTTGGTATTACTAAATTAATGTTAATTTTTTTTTAAGCTGTAAGGTGTTTTTGCTAAAAGGCTTGTTTTTTTGGTAATATCAGCATCATTTTAAGTTAAAGAGTAGGGATTTACTTTGTAAAAAAAATAAAAACCAATATTTAGCTAAATGAAACGAATTATTTTACCTCTACTTATTTTAGGTTCGGTGATTACATCTTGTAATAACAACGATTCTAAAGACGAAACAGAAACAACAAGTGTTGTGTTAAAAGACCAATCTGTAACGCCAAGTTTAATAAAAGCGCAGGCAGGTTTTGAAAATTTGAAGATTTATTCTCTTTTTAGTTCAGATGATGTTTTTGCAGATAGTCCAAACTTTGTTTTTGGAGGTTCTGCAGATGGTTCTGGCTTATTGAAAAATACCGATGGAACTTTTACTTTTTTAGTAAACAACGAAGACAATTTTGCTGTTTCGAGAATTACACTTGACAAAACATTTAAACCTACTAAAGGAGAATATTTGTTAAACTCTAATGGAGGAACCTGGAGATTATGCGGTGCTACAATGGCAACACAGGCTGAACATGGTTTTGGACCTGTTTATTTAACTTGTGGAGAATCTGGGGAAGAATCCCGTACACATGCATTAGATCCTTACGGAAGCGCAGGTTCGGCATCTGTGTCTAAAGAATTAGCCGGTTTCGGGCGCTTAAGTGCTGAGAATGCTTTGCCATTGCGTACTTCTGCATACAAAGGAAAAACGGTTGTTGTAATTGGCGACGACGATTCTGGAACTTACGGAGGTCAGGTTTTTATGTATGTGTCAAATACTGTGGGTGATTTAACGAATGGTTCGTTGTATATGCTAAAAAGAAACGACGATAACCAGAGAGAAAAAGATATGGAGACTGGTAAGACTTACCCGGTTTCTTTTGTGAAAATTGACGATCATAAAACGCTTACAGGTGCGCAGATTAATGCGGCTGTAAATACTTTAAAAGCAATTAAATTTGGCCGTGTAGAAGATTTAGATTACCGTAAAGGCGGAGATAATGCAGATCGTGAATTGTATTTTAACGTAACTGGGCAAGATATTGTAAAAACTAACGCCGATGGTTCAAGAACTAAATATGGCAGAGTTTACAGATTAAATCTTGATGCTGTCGATCCTTTAAAAGGAAATCTTGAAGTAATTCTTGATGGAGATAACCGTTCTGGAATTGCTGGTAAATTCCAGAATCCGGATAATATTTGTGTGACTAAAAACTACGTTTACGTTGAAGAAGATGCAAACGGATACGGAGATGAAACGCACGATGCTTATATTTATCAATATAATATTGCTACAAAAGATTTGAAAGTTGTGCTAGAATTAGATCACCGTCGTACGGCAGCAGATGCTGCAAAATATAATGTAGTTTCATCACTTACACCAGATCCAAGTAAAAAAGGAATTTGGGAATATGGAGCTTTAATTGATGTTTCTGAACAATTAGGTATTCCTGATACTTTTATGTTAAGTATACAGCCACATTCTTGGTCAGGTGCAAAATATAAAAATCCTGATGGCGGAACAAATCGTCCTGATGAAAACCAGGCAAGTCAAATTGTAGTTATTAAAGGTTTACCGAGATAAATTTTAAAATCATTATAAAAACAGTCATCCACTATTTCTTTTGAGGTAGTGGTTTCTGTTTTTTCTACATATTCCTCTTTTTAATCGTCATTACATCATGAAAAAAATATATTGTTTGTTATTCCTGCTTGTATTTGCTGCTTGTCAGAAAAAAAACAAACATCAGGAAATAAATACATTGTTTCAAAAAGACATTACTTTATTAATCGAAAAAGTTGCTAAACTAGAACATTTTGTAAAGTCAGATGCTGCGGAAGCTCAAATTCAGGGACAATTTCTGGAAGCACATCAAAGTTATAAAAAAGTCGAATTGCTAAGTGAGTATTATTCGCCAGCAGTTTCTAAATCGATCAATGGGCCGGCAATACCTGAGTTTGAGGAAAATGATAATAAAACTGTTCAGCCAGAAGGATTTCAGGTTATTGAAGAACTAGTTTTTCCTAAATATGATAAAAACAATAAAAAAGAACTGCTTCAGGAATTAGGGGTTTTATCAGCAAATTTAATTCGGTTGGAAAAAGTTTCAAATTCAAATGAATTGACCGATGCCCATGTTTTTGATGCGATGCGATTAGAAGTTTATAGAATTATTACTTTAGGGATTACAGGATTTGATTCGCCGGTTGTGCTAAACTCACTCCCGGAAGCTTTGGTGTCTTTGGAAACAATCGAAAAATATTATCGGGTTTATATTGAGAATAAAGAGGTTTCAAATTCCGGGCAGGTTCTTGAAATTTTAGAAAAAGGAAAAAAGTACCTGCAGGCCAATAACAATTTTAATGCATTTGACCGTGCTTATTTTATCAAAGAAATTTTAAATCCGTTAAGCAAAGGACTTTTTAAAACACAGGCTGAATTAGGAATTCCGTTAATGAAAGAACAAAGAGGATTAAAAGCAGCAGCAGAAACCTTGTTTGATAAAGATGCCTTTGATCCCGAAGCATTCTCAGGTTTCCCTGATTATAAAACGACGCCGGAAAAAATTGTCCTTGGTAAAAAGTTATTTAATGACCCGATTTTGTCCGGAAACAATACACGTTCCTGCGCTTCGTGCCATCATGCTGATAAAGCTTTTACTGATGGATTGGAAAGAGCCGTTGCATTAGACGGAAAATCAATGATTCAGCGTAATACGCCAACGTTGACAAATATTGCTTTTCAGCGTGTATTTTTTGCAGATTCGCGGGTTAGTTATCTCGAAGATCAGGCAGTTGCAGTAATTAAAAATGAGAACGAAATGCATGGATCTTTAGAGAAATCAGCTTTGGCCATTCAAAAAAATACTGATTATGTAAAAGATTTCAAAAAAGCTTTTCCAAAAGGCGAAATAAACGAATTTGCAATCAAAAATGCTTTAGCTTCCTATATTCGTTCGCTGAGTCAATACGATTCGAAATTTGACAATTATATGCAAAATAAAACGGCATTTACAGCAGATGAAAAAGCGGGTTTTAATTTGTTTGCCGGCAAGGCCAAATGTGCAACCTGTCATTTTATTCCATTAACAAACGGAACTGTCCCTCCAAATTTTGACAGATCTGAAAGTGAAATTCTGGGAGTTCCTGATAAAAGCAAAAAACTTGATGGTGATCTGGGAAAGTTTGTAATCACGCAGGCCGCCATTCATAAAAATTCATTTAAGACACCAACAATAAGAAATATTGAGCTTACAGCCCCATATATGCATAATGGTGTTTATAAAACCATGGAAGAGGTTATAGATTTTTATGATCAGGGCGGAGGATTAGGTTTAGGGTTCAATCTCCCAAACCAAACGCTGCCCGAAGACAAATTGAATTTATCTGATAAAGAAAAAAAGCAGCTGATAGCCTTTATGAAAACTTTGACGGATAAAAAGTTCTTAAATAAGAATTAGATAATGTGTCAATTTGATAATTCGATAATTTCTCAACGTTAAAATTTATACGTTCCTATCTTTAAACCAAGACAAAGATTTCTCAATCAAAATCTTACCACGAATAAACCCGACAGGTTTTTAAAACCTGTCGGGTTTATTTTTTAAATGTAGTTATTCATTCCATAGGAATGTCTGTTTGGTAGAATTTAATTTAGGTTCGGCAGGTTTAACGTTCCATAGGAACGTTTGGTAAATAGAGTGGTTATAATTCTATAAAATCAGATGTCCTTACAGGACATAATGAAAAAACGTTACTACCAATCAAATATTCCTCCGGAATATCAAATATAGTAAACCTGAAATCTGCATTATATTTATTTCTGCCACAGATTAAAGGATTTTCACTGATTATTTTTTTAAGAATAGACTTTGCAAAAAATCTTTTTAATCTTTTTAATCTGCGGCAGAAAAATAAACGGAACAGTTTTAAAAACCTCTCTGGTCTATGATAATTAAATGGAATTTTTTGTAAAACTATTTTGTTTTACGGGAACTTCTATAAAATACAAAACCCGGAAGACTATGAAAACTTCCGGGATCTGTTACCAAAAACAAAAAAATAAAATAAACCTTTTCTTTTTTATAGATCAAAACCATACGCTAAACGAAGCGCGACTTGATTAGTATTGAACTTGTCGTAATCCTCATAACGCACACTAATGTCAATATATTTGTTGGCATACCCAATTCCCGGAGCCCATAAAAGTGTAGTGTCGTTATAACCGTTTGTTACGGCAAAACCTGCACCAACTTCACCTAAAACATAAAATTGGTCTTCCCAGATAAACGCTTTAAAACCAGCTTTTGCAGGAATAAAGCCTAAATCTTTTACATCATCTTTCATAAACAAATTTGTAAAACCTGTTGTTAAGGTGACTGATGTTCTTTTAGATAAATCGTATTGTAAACGAACGTCTCCGCCAAGTGACCAGTCATAATCTTTGTCTGTTGGAATACCTCCATTTATACCAAAACCTAATCTAAATCCCTGATCGTAATTTGTTGCTTCACTCTCCTGAGCTGCTGCTGCATTCTCCTGAGAAAAAGTTGTATTAGAGTATAAAAATGCGAAAGCAGCTAGGCATATAAATCGTAATTTTTTCATGGCGTATATATTTGAATTATTAATATTGTAAAAGTAGAATAGAGGTCTTTTGGACTTGTTATATAATTTTTAAAAATCTTTATATAATATTATGGTGTGCTAATTTTAGCCTTAAAATTGGCTTATATTTTTATTAATAGGATAGAATTCGAAGCTTCTGATTATCTTTGCCCACTAAAAAAGAGTCAAAGTGAATTTAAAGCAGTACACCAAAGAGTTTTCGTATAATTTCAGGCTGGCATACCCTATTATATTAGGAATGGTTGGTCATACCCTGATTGGTATTGTCGACAATATAATGGTAGGGAAATTAGGAAGTACAGAATTGGCAGCAGTTTCACTAGGAAACAGTATGATTTTTATTGCCATGTCATTAGGAATTGGTTTTTCGACAGCAATTACACCAATTGTGGCCGAAGGCGATGCCGAAAAAAATGATGGCAAAATTCGTTCTGCGTTTCATCATGGTTTATTTTTATGCGCCATTATTGGATTATTGCTTTTTGGTTTAATTGTTTTGGCAAAACCATTAATGGAATTGTTAGAACAGCCTAAAGAAGTAATTGTACTGGCAAAACCGTACTTAGACTGGGTTGCTTTCTCGCTGATTCCTTTAGTGATGTATCAGGGATATAAACAATTTGCCGATGGAAAATCGATGACAAAATATTCGATGTACGCCATGATTATGGCAAATGTACTTCACGTAGGAATAAATTATGTGTTGATTTACGGTATTTGGATTTTTCCTAAAATGGGAATTATCGGCGCGGCACTTGGTACCGTGATTTCGAGAATATTTCTGGTTATGTTCATGCACATTATGCTGTCAAGAAGAAATGATTTAAAACACTTTTTCAAAAATTTCAGCTTCAGCGAAATTAAAAGCGCGACGCTAAAAAAAATAATAAACTTAGGATTGCCATCAGCGATGCAGATGCTTTTTGAAGTCGTTTTGTTTACAGCTTCGATCTGGCTTTGCGGTAATATAGGTAAAACCAGTCAGGCGGCCAATCAAATTGCGTTGAGTTTATCGTCGCTTACTTTTATGTTTGCGATGGGATTAAGCGTAACATCGATGATTAGAGTAAGCAATCAAAGAGGACTGCAGGATTATAAAAACCTCGTTGTTGTGGCCCGTTCTATATTTTTGCTTGCCATTATTATCGAAACATTTTTTGCTTTTCTGTTTGTCGTTTTCCATGATTTTTTCCCGCATATCTTTTTAAATATGGAAAACAGCGGACAAATTTTAGATAATACCGAAGTAATCGAAATTGCTTCAAAATTATTATTGATTGCTGCTATTTTTCAGATTTCTGATGGAGTTCAGGTTGTGGTTCTGGGAGCTTTGCGTGGTTTGCAGGATGTTAAAATTCCAATGTACATTACTTTTGCAGCCTATTGGATTATTGGTTTCCCTATTTCTTATTATTTGGGAGAATATACAGAATGGAAGGCGCAGGGAGTTTGGATAGGGCTTTTGGCAGGATTAACCACAGCAGCAATTTTTCTGTACATGCGCTTTCATTACTTAACTAAGAAATTAATTACTGATTCGGTTTCAAATAACTAAATTTGAAGACTAAAAATATATATGCCACAGATTAAAAATGATTTTTTTTAATCCTAATAATCTGTGAAATCTGTGGCAAAAAAACAAACATCATATTAAAAAAAATAAACATAAATAAAATGGATTTACCTAAATTTTTACTTGGCGATAATACTGATTTTCCAGATGATATTTTCATCATTCACCTTGATTATCCAAGATTTATAATCAACTTAAAAGATGATGAGGTTGAATTTATGGAAGAAGCCGAAGATCTCGATGAAGCAGAATTAAATGCCGAAATGGAAGGCCTTATCGTTAAAGCCAATGAATTTTACGACAGAGAAATAAACCGTTACGAAGAGTAGAGACGCACATGTAGAGACGCACAGCAATGCGTCTTCAATGTTTCCGGGATTTTCTCACGCAGATTTTGCAGATTTAAGCAGATTTAATTTTAAAAATTACTATAAAAATTTCTGCGTATATCTGCTTAAATCTTTTAAAATCTGCGTGAAACAAAAACTTTGCAACTTCATAATCTCAAATTAAAAATTAATGTAAAGCACCTAATGAAAAAATTAAGTTATTTAAAACCTATTTTCAATTTTATAGTAACCGGATTACTGATTACAACTTTAAGCCGAATATTTTTATTTTTCCTTTTTAAAGAAAGGGTAGAGCAGACACCTGATTTTTGGTATATTTTTCCAATTGGTCTGCGAATGGATTTGATTTTACTTTGTTATTTATCATTTCTTCCGGCCGTTTTAATTACTTTTCTGCCAAATAACTGGCTTAAATTCACCAATAGGTTTTTGGTAATTTACAGTTTCTTATTCCTGTTTCTGATTCTCTTTGTAGAATTGGCTTCGCCTGATTTTGTAAAACAATACGACACACGTCCGAATAAGATTTTCTTAGATTATCTGATTTACCCAAAAGAAGTAATTCCAATGCTTTTAAAAAGTTATCTGACTTCGATCATTGTGACTTTTCTAATTTTAGGGCTAGTGATTTATTTTGCCTTCAAAAAAGGGAAAAAATATTTTCATACCACTAGTACCGAATATAAATTCAAATTAATTGTTTTTCCATTATTGGCTTTTTTATTGTTTTTTGGAGCACGTTCAAGCCTTACTTCAAAACGTCCTATCAATGCCAGTAATGCTGTTTTCTCTACAGATCAATTGACAAATACTTTAGGATTAAATTCATTTTATACTGTTGCATTTGCGGCTTATTCGATTAAGAATGAAGGAAACACAAAAATGTATGGTAAAATGGATGAAGCCGAAGCCATTGCCCGTGTAAAAAAATACATGATTGCCGGCCCGACAGATTTTACAGATGCCGAAATTCCGTTTCTGCATGTACAGCAGCCAGATTCTGTTAAGAAAAAACCATACAATTTGGTCATTTTTCTGCAGGAAAGCTTAGGCGCAGAATATGTTGGAATTTTAGGAGGAAAACCATTAACACCGGAATTTGATAAATTATCAAAAGAAGGTTTATTGTTTACCAATTTATACTGTACAGGAACCAGAAGTGTTCGCGGAATTGAAGCTGTTGTAACCGGATTTTTACCGTCACCGTCAGAAAGTGTAGTAAAACTTGGAAACTCGCAGCAAGGTTTTTTTACTTTGGCAGAAGCTTTAAAACAAAAAGGTTACGACACTAGTTTTATTTATGGCGGAATGGCGAATTTTGATAATATGGCTTCATTTTTCAACGGAAATGGTTTCAGCGATATTGTAGATCAGGAAGATTTTGAATCAGATGGAAATAAATATGCTTTCAAGGGAACCTGGGGTTATTCTGATGAAGATTTGGTAACAAAAGCCAATAATTATTTTAAAGCAAAAGGCGATAAACCATTTTTCTCTTTAATGTTTTCGACTTCAAATCATGAACCGTTTGAATATCCCGCGGGAAGAATAAAACAATACGATAAAAAGGCAGCAACAGTAAACAACGCCATGAAATATGCCGATTTCTCGATTGGTAAATTCTTCGAAATGGCTAAAAAAGAACCGTATTTTAAAAACACGATTTTTATTGTAATTGCAGATCATAACACGAGAACTTACGGAAAAAATTTAGTGCCAATAAACAAATTCCATATTCCGGCCTTTATTATGGGGCCTGGAGTTCCAAAAGGTGCAGTTTATGACAGACTGGCAAGTCAAATTGATATTCCGCCAACATTATTAAGCTATTTAGGGCTTTCGTTTGAAACACCAATGGTGGGCAGAAACCTGAGTAAACTAGATCCAAAAGTGCAGGGAAGATCAATTATGCAGTTTAATGATATCAACGCATTTAGGGTCGAAAATCAGGTTGTAATTATGCAGCCAAATTTAAAACCGCTTCAATTCGAAATTAAAAATGATACGACTTTAATTCCCGTAAAATTAAACGAGGAATTAGCAAAAGATGCCTTAGCGCATGTTATTACTGCAGGGAATTTATACAAAGAAAACAAATATAAGCTTAGAACGAAGTAAGGTTCAAAGGTGCAGAGTAACAAAGGGACAAAGGTTCAAAGAAGCAGAGAGAAAACTTTGCTGCTTTGAACCTTTGTCACATTGAGCGAAGTCGAAATGCTTTGCGGATTCTCTACTTCGCCCGAACTGACAAAAAAATATAACCTGAGTTTTTTTTTCCGAGGAACGAGGAATCTCACAAGAAATTCCGCCAAGAAAATCGCCAGTCTTTGTCGAGTTACTTGTGAGATTCCTCGTTCCTCGGAATGACAAGATTGAGAAAAAATCTTAGTCCCGAAGCCCAGTGTCATTAAGTTAAGCTTTTAGAAAATAAAATTATTGCAAATCAAATCCGTGTTTATCAGCGTTTTTACGAAGTAAATCTGTTTTATCCGCGTCACAATTAGACGCTTATTTTACTGATTCGCTAAAGCGAAAACGCTGATAAAAACTGATTTTTCTAATTACTTTCTTAATTAAACTGTTAAGTAATTTTATAGATTTCCTCTTAATTTAATGACATTGCCAGAAGCCTCAGGATAGTATCTTAGAACCTTAGCGGCTTTTATTAAAATACAATTTTAATAACTCCTGAGCAGCGGCAAAAGGTGAAATTTCATGATTTTGCACTGCTTTTTTGCTTTGTTCCAGAAGCGTAATGATTTCGGGCTGGTTAAAGAAATTTGATTTTAATTGTTCGTTGATGGTTTCCATCATCCAGAACTGGTTTTGTTCGTTTCTTTTTTCCTGAAAGAAACCCGTTTCTTTAGTCATTTCGAAATAATCAGAAATAGTGTCCCATATCTCCGAAATGCCCTCTTTTGTAATCGCACTGCAAGTCGTGACTTTGGGCTGCCAGTTTGATTTTTTTGGAGGAAATAAATGCAGAGCGCGGTTAAATTCAAGTTTTGCCTGATTGGCTTTTTTGATATTATCACCGTCTGCTTTATTGATGACAATGGCGTCTGCCATTTCCATAATACCGCGTTTAATTCCTTGAAGTTCATCGCCCGCACCGGAAATTTTTAATAAAAGAAAAAAGTCAACCATACTGTGAACGGCGGTTTCACTTTGTCCCACGCCAACAGTTTCTACAATTATTGTATCAAAACCAGCGGCTTCACATAAAATAATCGTTTCACGGGTTTTACGGGCAACACCGCCCAGATTCTCTCCAGAAGCACTCGGACGAATAAAAGCATTTTCATCTTTTACCAGTTCTTCCATTCTGGTTTTATCGCCCAGAATACTTCCGTGCGAAATCGAACTGCTGGGATCAACTGCCAGAACGGCCGCTTTTTTTCCTGTCTGAGTCAAATAAGTTCCAAAAGCCTCAATAAAAGTACTTTTCCCAACTCCGGGAACACCGGTAATCCCTATACGGACTGATTGATTCGCATAAGGGAGACAGCCTTTTATAATTTCGTCTGCTTTTGCAGCATGATCGGGATTTGTGCTTTCGATAAGTGTAATCGCGCGGCTTAATGCGGTTATATTTCCCGAAAGAATCCCAGAGATTAATTCGGATGCAGAAGGCTGCTGTCGGCGTTTGTTTTTAATTTGATTGATAGCCGAAGCATTGGTAATTTCAGGAGATGAAATTCCAGCTTTTTCATTTAAACTGCCCGACTGTTTCTTTAAACTTGACAAAATACTTTTTTAATATTGTAAAAGTACTGAAAACAAAAACAGTTTCAAAAAAAGGATTTCTTTGAAATTGTGGGTTGTTAGGTTTGCCACAACCCGAGCGATAGCGAACAGGCGAAGCAATTGCACGAATTTGCATGAAATTTTATATCATCCTGAGGAACGAAGGATCACACTAGAAACTCCGCAAACAAAGTCGTCAATCTTTGTCGAGTTCCGAGTGTGATCCTTCGTTCCTCAGGATGACAAAAAAAATAGCACCGTAAACAAAGTCGTCAATCTTTGTCGAGTTTCGAGTGCGATCCTTCGTTCCTCAGGATGACAAATCGTACTTTTATAATATTTAACTTGTTAAATTATTTAATAACGGTTATATTCGTTTTAAAAAAAAATGCTAAATCCTCAAATCGGTTTTCATAGTTATTATGTTTACATTATCACGAATCAATATCGGTCAACTTTTTATATTGGTGTTACAAATAACCTAAAAGTCAGACTTAATCAACATGCTCAAAATATTGAAACCAATAAAAAGACCTTTGCGGCCAGGTATAATGTTCAATTCTTAGTGTATTATGAAAAATTTAATTGGATTCAAGAAGCAATTTCTAGGGAAAAAGAATTAAAGGGTTGGAAAAGAGATAAAAAAATCGAATTAATAAAAGATTTTAATCCAAATTTCGATTTTCTAAATTGTTATTTTGAATGATTAGATAGTGTTTTTTATGTCATCCTGACGGAGGAAGGATCACACTCGCTGATCGGCAAAGATTGGCGGTTTGCTTTGTGGAGTTTCTTTGTGGAGTTTCTGGTGTGATCCTTCGTTCCTCAGGATGACAAGGTTGATGAGCGTTTTTTTTTGTCATCCTGACGGAGGAAGGATCGCATTTGCTGATCGACAAAGATTGGCGATTTGCTTTGTGGAATTTCTTTGTGGAGTTTCTGGTGTGATCCTTCGTTCCTCAGGATGACAAGGTTGATGAGCGTTTTTTTTTTTTTTTTGTCATCCTGACGGAGGAAGGATCGCATTTGCTGATCGGCAAAGATTGGCGGTTTGCTTTGTGGAATTTCTTTGTGGAGTTTCTGGTGTGATCCTTCGTTCCTCAGGATGACAAGGTTGATGAGCGTTTTTTTTTGTCATCCTGACGGAGGAAGGATCACACTCGCTGATCGGCAAAGATTGGTGATTTGCTTTGTGGGGTTTCTTTTTGGAATTTCTTTTTGGAATTTCTTTTTGGAATTTCTTTGTGGAGTTTCTTTGTGGATTTACTTTGTGGAGCTTCTGGTGTGATCCTTCGTTCCTCAGGATGACAAGGTTGATGAGCGTTTTTTTTTGTCATCCTGACGGAGGAAGGATCGCATTTGCTGATTGACAAAGATTGGCGATTTGCTTTGTGGATTTTCTTTGTGGAGTTTCTGGTGTGATCCTTCGTTCCTCAGGATGACAAGGTTGATGAGCGTTTTTTTTTTGTTATCCTGACGGAGGAAGGATCGCATTTGCTGATTGACAAAGATTGGTGATTTTCTTTGTGGAGCTTCTGGTGTGATCCTTCGTTCCTCAGGATGACAAGGTTGATGAGCGTTTTTTTTTTGTCATCCTGACGGAGGAAGGATCGCATTTGCTGATCGACAAAGATTGGCGATTTGCTTTGTGGAGTTTCTTTGTGGAGTTTCTTTGTGTAGTTTCTGGTGTGATCCTTCGTTCCTCAGGATGACAAAAAAAAAAAGCAGTTCTTTTGAACTGCTTTTTGCTTTATTCCTGCTTTGCTGCGGAATACGGATTATTTAAGAATTTCTGTGTCAACAAGCCTCGCATATTTTCCTGTGATTATGCCTTTTTCGTCTATGGTGAAAAAAGTCGGGGTTCCTATTATGGCGTAGGTTTGGAAGTTTGGGCCTGCAAAACCTTTATAGTCGCATAATTGTTCTTTCCACGGAAAGGTGTGATTGTGGCCGTCTGCGGCATCTTTGGTCATGTCTGCAGCTACGCTTATAATTTCGTAGCCTTTGCTTTTTACAATTTCGTAATTGCCTAATAACTGGTGAATTTCATTTTCGCAGTTGTTACAGCCCGATTCGTAAAAGAATAACAACGTTTTTTTATTGATTACTTTCTTGCCTGCAGCCGTTTGCAAAGCAGGAGCCAAACCACCAACTACAGGGGCATTAATTACATTTGTTAATTGTTTGGCCGGTTTTTCGAGTCTTCCGGATTTTGCGGCATACTGGCTTATAGTCTCCACTAAATCATCTTTTCCTGCTTTGGTAAACACGGCCACGACTTTTTCTGTAAAGGCGGTGTAGATTTCATTGCTTTTTATGCGTGACAGGATTTGTTTGGTATCTGCCAGTAAAACAGCATCGTCTTTAATTACTTTTTGTTGTAAATCTGTCCATCCTTCTATGGCCTGATTCCAGAAACCGCTGTTGTAAAGTACCTGCATATCGAGTTTTTCTTTTACAAAAAGGTTTAGCTCTTTTGCTTTTTCCTCTTCGGGCTGGTTAAAGCTGCTGCCTATACCCATTAAAAAATTATAGATTTCTATAAAGCGCGCTGCATAAAGCGGACTTTTTGCTGTTTCGTCTGCTAGTGCGGTAAACTGCTGCTGCAGGTTTTGGTTTTCTTTTTGAAAAGCGGCATGCAAAGGTTCTTCTTTGGCATACAAATTAAGGCCGTACTGTATAAAACCGGCTTTGTCGAGAATTGCTTTTTGCTGCTGTATTTTTTGGTTTAAAAAATCATTCTCTGGTGAGCCTGTGTATTTGGTGTTTTCAAAATTGGGCTGTTCTTCAAGGCACGAAATGGCAAAATTTTCCTTGTTTACAATAAAATCCATTCCGCCGCCGTCTGTGAGGGCAAAGTGTGAAATACCCGTATATCCTTTTTTAGCTGTTGGAATAACAAGTACGGCTTTTCCTGTAGCGTCAAGTTTTCCTGATGCAATAGTATCTGTTTTGCTGCCTCTCTCGAGTACATACACATACTGTTTTCCTCCATAATGAGAAAAATTCACGTTTATGGTTTGTGACTGCCCGGAAGTTACCACACCCAAAACAGCAATAGCCTGTAATACTATTTTTTTCATGTTTTCTTTTGTTATTAATTACTAATTGACCTAAAATTTATTTTAAATACCGAAACGCCTTTCATTCCTGCCCAAGAGCAGGAAATGAAAAGCGCAGCGGTCTTTTTGATAATCTTAACCTTTAAAAACTTATCATTGGGCAACTATAAACAACCCAACGAAAGCTTTATGTATTCTAAACTGCAAAAACTATTATTTTTCACTGTCTGGTATTGCTATACAACGGATGCCCATAGTTATATCTTTAGTATAATAAGTTCCTGATATACTATAAGTATAAAATGAAGGACTATAACCAGAAACCATTATATATGGATTATTGGCTGCAGTTCCAGTTGAAGACCAATAACCTAAGGGCTGACGATTATTCCATATACCATCATAAAAAGTCTTTACTGTGATATAAGGCAGCATTAAACTAGGTCCTACTAATATTCCCCCTTGTCCTTCAGCTGATATGCTCCCTGGTGCTATTGTCATAGTATTAAACTGTGTTACTCCATCCCACTCGGCTTTAGTTGGCATACGATAATCTGCAGGACAAGGATCAGCTGCTGTTTTTTTACCATTAACATAACAATCTTTGATGGGTGTATAAGCAGTTCCTTTCAAACGATAATCAGGTTTAAAAGGATTTAAAGTCGTATCAGTAACCCCTAGATTATAACACATAAACGCTCTCCATTCTGTAGCACTTACCATTGCACCACAGCACATGCAGTCTTTTATTTGGGCTGTTAGTTTTACTGCTTTTTCCCCGGTTCCGTCAGTATAAATTGCATATATATCTACAGACAATGCAGTTGCAGTTGATAAACCTTTAGCTGTACCCTGCGGACCGCTTAAAGTACTTTTATAAGTTAGTGTTACTGTATTTCCGTTAGTCACAAATTTATCAACAATTTTCCCTGCACCCGCTGCACTTTCTACATAATCAAAACGAACACTATTTACTGTACCGCTTGGGGTAAAGGTATAAACTTGTGTGTTTACAGCTGTAGTAGTAAAATCTGCTTTCTGAGATAAACGAGAAGCCAGTGTACCACAAGCAGTACCACCTTCAGTTTCTGCAATATCAAAACAAGTTCTTCCACCTAAAGTGCCGCTTCCTGTTGTGATAGTAGCCGGGTTTTTATTTACGGTAACCATCGTTGTTCCTGAGGTTGCATTTAGATTGCCCGTACAGCCATTTGTTACTTTACAGTAAAAATAATATACCCCTTCAGTTAGATCAGATGCTGTAAATGAAGATGCACTGGTGCCTACAGGAGTACCACCTGTAGTACTGTTGGTTGTGTTTTTATACCATTGATAAGTTGGATTATTAATACTAGTACTCTGCGTTGTTATACTTACCGTAACTATCGATCCTGCTGTTGTGGTCTGCGCAGGAGATATTGCAGTAATTATTGGCGTTGGACACGCACTGTTCATTGTAATTTCCTGCACTAATGGATCTGAGTCTCCGCAGCCATTTTTAGCCGTTACCGTAATTACAACTTTTTGTCCCTCTGTCCCGGTTTTTGGCAGCTGAATTGTTGCATTTGCTCCGGTAGTATTTGGAATTACTACCCCATCCATAGTCCATACATAAGATGTAGGAGCATAGCTGCTGGTTGTACCAAAGGTAGGCACTGCACCAAAAGTAGCAGTTGCTGCAGGAACAGGCGACCATGAAACTACAGGTCGGCTGGAATTTTGAATACTAACTGTTTTTGAAGCCGTTGGACTTGAACAGCCTGTAGCATTTGTAATGGTAGCAGAATATACAGCTCCTGCTCCCTCTGTGGTAACATTAATTGCTGCAGCTGTTTCGCTCATTTTTACATTATCTTTATACCATGTATAGGTATAGCTGCCTGGGTCTTTTGGTATAATTGTTAAAACCGTTTTACCGTCACAAAGGTTTGAATTACCATCAATAACTGATATTGCAGGCGTGCTTCCGGTAATGATATTCGCGTCTAATACTCTTTGTTCTGCAGGGCATTTAGCACCGCTGTTATCAGAAGCAACCATACGCAATGATATGGTACTTTGAGAACTTGGTACTATATATGGATTCGATGTTATAATATCATTACCATTGTACCAGGTATAAGTAATACCGGTTTGTTTATTGGCAATGCTCAAATCCAAAGAACCACCGGAACAGAAAGTTGTAAAGGTTTTTAATGGTTGCCCGTTTACCAGTACATCAGCATCAGCAATCGTTATCTGTCCGCTTGCCTGACTTTTTGTTATTTGAATACTGTTAGATTGTTTCGAATAGCAGCTGCCGTCTTTTACAACTGCAAACCATTCGCCAACACTGCTGTCTCCACTAATAACAGCGGTTGTACCGCTTTTTTCTTCAACCCCATTGTGAAACCATGCTATACTTCCGGCACTGATAGTTCCTGATGCTGAAAGCGTAACAGAATTTGTGCCACACAGCACACCATTGTTCGTAGCCAATATTGATATATTAGCAGGTGCCGTAGTGGCAGATTCTGAAATAGTTTTTTCGTTTACAGCATTGGTATTACAGCCTACAGCCCCCATAGAAATATTGTATTTTCCTGCTTGGGTTGCTACATAATAATTAACGCCTCGGGCAACTGCAGCACCATTACGGGTCCAGATTAATTTATCAAGGTTGGCTGTATTTACCGGAACTGATAAATATACAGAACCTCCTGTACATAAAGCTGTTCCTGATGCTGTTATTGCCGGTACGGTATAAGACATAGAACTGCAGTCTACCCCTTTTTGAGAAAATAAAAACTCTTTGTACATACTAGTACAAGTACTAGTAACACGTACTAATACAGTGTGGATATTTACCGTTTCATTTGTAAAAAAGTTAATTTTAAATTTTCCGTTAACATTATCTACCTCGCTTAAGGAAGCATACTCTGAACCGGCCATAATACTAATGTTAAATGGCCCGTTAGGACAATCAGGATCTGTAACGCTAAATTGTGAATCACATCCGCTGCCATCAGCAGCTATATTTACACATGGCTGCGGGCTGATGGTTGTCTGTGATGTTCCTTCGCATAAACTTACCCAGCGTGTTTTGTTCCAATACTCCACACAATCGGTAGTTTTATTGTAAATGGTAAGACCGTTACCTTTATCATTATTTTTTACTGCAAATGCATCACGCTCCGCAGTTGTCATTTGGGGCAGTCTAAGTCCGCCTTTGTTAAGCAGTTCGAGCACTGAGAAAGCCTCGGGTTTTTTTTTGCCCCCAATGGTCATCTGGGCCTGCGTGTTAACCGAAAATAATATGGCCAGAAGCATAAGCCACATACAAAATAGATTTTTCTTCATTTTTTAAATTATTTAATTACTTAAAAGGACAGGCGCTTCCAACTGTTATTCCTGGAATGACAGCATAAAAGACATGCCGGATCGATATCCTTTTGGGATATACGTTTATATTTTGTGGTATTTGCTGGTATTGTGGAGTAAAAATAGGCGCTATTGAATTCTATATCAATAGGCTTAAAATCATGAAGTTTTTGTCGCTTACTTTAAGTAAGGCATCTTTAATTTAATCTGTTTATAAAACTTGGGACTTAAAAACAGAAAAAAGGGAGGATAATAATCTTTTTGGTTTTTGTATATTATTAACTCGGTTACTTTAGTGTTTTTTGAATAAGATTTATGACTAAATCTTTATTTGCTTTTTCCATTGTTTCATAATCTTTTTTAATGCAGTCCGGTGTGATTCCTTTTACAGATCCATTGATACTTTGACGTATATAATATTTAGATACACCGTATTTTACAAACAGTGCTTCTAGTATATTAGAATCATAGGAATTATAGATTTTTGTTTTACTTTTACCCATCGTTAAGTTTGTATCAAATTTAGAAACAAATATATACGATAATTTTCAATAAACAAAATTTATCTAAGGGTAATTTCTTACAATATGAGCGTAGTTTTGGAAAACATAAGGCATTTAATTGTAAATGAAGGGATTAGTGTGTCTAAGTTAGAGCAGATAATAGGAGCCAGTCAAGGTGTTTTATCTCGTGCTATGAGCAATAATAGTGATATTCAATTGAAATGGATTTTAAAGCTTGTTGAAAATTATCCTGAATATAGCTGTGAATGGCTTTTAAAAAATGAAGGTCCAATGATTAGGGTAGTGGATAATGAAAATTTTCAAATCTCTTTTGGGGCCGATGAAGATGAAAAAGGATATAAAAAGCTAGCCGAGGCACAACAAGAAACAATTGAAAGCCTGAAAAAAGTAATTTCTTTGTTAGAAAAGCAGGTTTTATACTACGAAAAAAAATAAATTATCGATATCAATGAAGCTTTTTGCAATAACTTTTGCATAGATCCCTTGTTAAAGTTTAAAACTTTGACAAAAATCTTCTAACCTCTCAGTTTTAACGCAAGAGACCCTACAGGTTTTAAAACCTGTAGGGTCTGAATGGTATTGTGGAGTTACTTTGCGCCCTTCGACTTCGCGGGTGACAAAGATTGTGCAGCCACCCCCGTTTGTCTTAACGCAAAGAGACCCGACAGGTTTTTAAAACCTGTCGGGTCTGACTAGTATTGCGGATTTAGTTTACGTATCCTTCGATTTCGCTCAGGATGACATGGAGAACTCATTAAAAAGTAATTAGTGAAAATTTGTGTAATTCGTGGCGAAAAAAAATTAATAAGCCGCAGTAAATCTAACTTGGTGGTGTTTTGGAGTTTCTGCTTCATCAGCAATAGCAACTGCTAAATCCTCTACAGATAAAATACTTCTTTGTTCGTCATTAAATACAGGATTTTCTAAACCTAAACGGTATTTTCCTGTTCTTCCTGTTGTAATTCCCTGATGCATTTCGAGAGCAGGACTAAAAAACGCCCAATCTAATTCTTTTTCCTCTTTAATTACATTTAGATAATCTCTTGCAGCAGAAGCTGCCGTATAATATTCCTTCGGAAACTCTGGAGTATCAACTGCCTGCACGCCTGGTGCTACATATAAACTTCCGGCACCTCCAATAGTGATAAAACGTTTTACACCTGATTTTTTTGCAGCTTCCTGAATCGATTTTGATCCGTTTTCGAAATCAGAAGTGTAGTTTGAATTTGTCCAGCCCGGGTTATAAGCGTTAATGATAATATCATGTCCTTTTAAAATTGCTGCTAAAGCATCAACATTAAAAATATCTGCGGCAGCCCAAGCTGCGTTGGAAGTATCTTTTGGAGTTCTTGCAATTGCTGTAATTTCATGTTTTCTATTTGCCAATTCGTTTAAAATTGCTGAGCCTACAAATCCTGTTGCTCCAATAATTGCGATTTTCATAATATATAAATTTATTTAGTAATAAAAAATGTTACAGTTTTGTGTAAAAAAATAGTTTAAAACTGGTTCGAAAAATCTTCTAAAGAGATTCCCTGCAGTTGTGTACTCACTTTTTGATTCATGTCGGCATATAAAGCATCCAGGTTCTCATTGATCTTTTTCCCCACAGGACAATCGGGATTGGGCTGGTTTTTAGCATAACCCAGATTAATGGTTTCAAAAGTCATTTCAAAAATTTCTTTCAAAGTCAGCTTCGATGAATCTACAGCCAGTTTTGTACCGCCGTTTTTTCCTTCTTTACTTTCTACAATATGATGCGCTTTTAGGTTTGCAATTTCTTTTCGAACCAAAACGGGATTCAAATTAATGCTTCCTGCAATATATTCTGATGATAAATAATCATTTGGGAATTTATTGAGGAGTGTAAGAATGTGAATCGTTATGGCAAATTTACCTGAAAGCATACTGTAATAAAATATGTTACAAATGTAATAAGTTTTATTATACGAAAACCAATTTTAACTAAAAATTAATTCCGTTTGTTTCTCTTGGGCATAAAAATTTTGTTCAACACATAGTCCCGAAGCTCAATGTCATTAAGTTAAGGGGAAAATCTATGATGCAATGGTGAATAAATCTCTCACAAAGATGCAATCCCGAAGCTTCGGGAGCAAAGGTTTTGTCATTTCGACCGAAGGGAGAAATCACACAAGAAACTCCGCATGCATAATCGCCAATCTTTGTCGAGTCTCGAGTGTGATTTCTCCCTTCGGTCGAAATGACAATATTGTGTTTAGGTTTTGCGAGATTAATTTTATTTTAAAAGATGATCAAAAGAAACTCGTTTCTTCCACATTGCTATGTTTGTTAATGAAAGTGAAATGCCTTTTAACAGTAGCAGAATTTATGTTTCTATATGTTGGAATTAATTACGCCCAGCAAGGTTAAACTATATTAAAAACAAAGCGGAAGATTATGCATATCATCTGTTTAAGTGATGTGCATTGCTCCTGATTAACTATACCGTTTTTGATTGATTTTTGATTGAAAAAAAATATACCCAGACTATAAAAAGCAGCTGTAATGGTATTCTAAACCATAGATAAGACATTCCTTCGCCGCTATAGTCAGCACTTTTTAAATTTATATTGTGGTATGCCGCATAAATATTTGCGGGAAGCAGTACTATAAAAAATAGTATAAGAAGCCTGCCTGTGAGCAGTCTCGTTTTTGAAATCAATAGTCCGGCTGCTGCTATGAGCTCTATTATTCCTGTAACATACACAATTGCAATTGACCAAGGTAAAAAAGATACCATCATGGTCATGCCTTTGGTAAATAAAAAATGACCTGTGGCAGTTAATACAAGCATGGCCGCCATAGCTATTCTGCCTGCTTGTGAAATTGCTGTTTTTTTGGTTTTAAGTCTTATAATAAGCAGGGTAATTATAAAAGTTCCAAATAATACAATTAGGGTTTCCATGTCTTTTTTTATGCAAAGCTGCGGAATAAAGAAACCCGAAACAATGAACCTGGGTTAACAAATTCGTTTTCTTATCCTGCTCAATGCCTGTGGTGTAATACCAATATAGGATGCCAGATATTTTTGAGGAATTTTTTGAATCAGCTGCGGCTGTTCTGTAAACAGGTTACGATACCGCTGTTCTGCAGAATCGTTAAGGAGTGAAAGTTCTCTCTTTGATTTTTGAAGAAATAATCCTTCGCTTGCAAGACGCCCAATGGTATTGCCAATTTTTGTTTCGGCATAAATATCCTGCAGGTCATTATAAGATATACACCAAAGCACAGTGTCGGCAAGGGCTTCGATGGTGTAGTTTGCGGGCTGTCTTGTAATAAATGAATCATAACCGCTTGTAAATTCGCCATCAAATACAAAAGCAAAAGTGAGATCATTATCTTCACGGGGAATATAATATCTTACAAACCCTTTTTCTATAAAGGAGAGGTAATTTTCGACATGGCCTGTTTCGAGTATAGGTTTTTTCTTTGAAAATTCCCGACGTATGAGCTTTGACGAAAAAATATTCCAATCATCATCTGAAAGTTTTGCCATTCGCTCGAAATTGTCTCTTATTTGCTGCATTGATTTTTAAAATTTCAGATTAAAAATAAACCCGGTTGGACAATGTGATTAAATTAAGCTTTTAGAGAATAAAATTAATTTCTCAAAGCCTTAACGCAATATTGTCATTTCGACCGAAGGGAGAAATCTTCGCAAGTAACTCCGCATGCATAATCGCCAATCTTTGTCGAGTCTCGAGTGTGATTTCTCCCTTCGGTCGAAATGACAAAACCTTTGCTCCCGAAGCTTCGGGACTATGTGTTAATATTAATTACACTCAATGAGTTAAAAATAACAAAAATCTTAGAGAAGGTGTGTAATTTGTTTTATACATCAATTTATAAATACCTATTTTTGTGTTTAAGCCTTGATATGAACAATTTTATTATAATATTCTTCTTTTTGTTTTTAGGATTGCTTTTGCAAAATGTAAAGCGGTTTCCAGTTCATATCTATAAAACAATCAATAAAATTGTCATTTATGTCTGCCTTCCGGCCATCACCTTATATCATATTCCGAAAATAAAATGGAGCAGCGAATTGTTGTTTCCAATAGGGGCGGGCTGGATTAGTTTTTTCCTGGCTTTTGTATTTTTTCATTTTTTAGGGCGGCGATTGGGCTGGTCTAATAAACTGATTGGCTGTTTGGTTTTAACAGCAGGATTAAGTAATTCGTCGTTTCTTGGTTATCCAATTGTTGAGGCTTTATTTGGAAAGAAAGGTTTAGAAACAGCTGTACTGGTAGATCAGCCGGGAACTTTTGTTGTGGTTTCGACCCTGGGTGTTTTTGTGGCGGCTTTTTACTCAAAAGGGAGCCCGGATTTTAAAAGCATTTCAAAAAAGATAATTCTCTTTCCGCCATTTATTACATTTATTGTCTCCTGCCTGCTAAATGTTTTTGAGTACGATTTAGATTCGGATATTCAGTCACTTTTATTAAAACTGGGAAGTCTGGTTACACCTTTGGCTTTATTTTCGGTTGGATTACAGCTGACTTTTAATAGAAAAAGCAAGCATTGGAAATTTTTGCAGCTCGGACTTTTATTCCGTCTTATTGTAACGCCGTTTATCATTTTTATTCTCTATGTGTTTATTTTTAACCAGCATTCTGAGGCTATAAAAATTACGATTATAGAAATTGCAATGGCTCCAATGATTACAGGTGCAATTTTGGCTTCGACTTATGGTTTAAAGCCAAAATTAAGCAGTATGATGATTGGTTTTGGAATTCCCATTTCGTTTGTAACCCTTGCTATTTGGTACTTTGTTGTGAGTTTTATTTAATTTATTATAAACCCGTTGGACAATGTCATTAAGTTAAGAGAAGTGCTTTTAATACTATATCGCATAAATTTTTCGCAGAATCATAATCCTGAGGCTTCGGGAACGAAGTTTTTTTGAATTGGCTGCAGCTTTAGCTGGAGTTTATATAAAATCAATCTGATGGCTTTAGCCAAAAATGACAGATTTGGCTAAAGCCTTATTGTTGTTCATATTAAATACCTCCAGCTGAAGCAGGAGGGCTATTCAATAAATTTAATACTCAAAAAAGTGATGTTTTTACACAATTTTTTTGAGTCATAATTATCTTAAAAATGCTTAATTTAATGGCATTTCTCGTTGGATGTAATTATTTTTTACACATAGAAACATAGATTTTATGCTTAAAAAGGGACTAAAAAAAAACATTTCTTTCACATAGCTTACTCTGTGTATTTTAAATAAGTGAAAGGTCTTTTAAGATTACAAAACAACCATGTTTCTATGTGTTAAATAAATCTTTATGAATTAATATTCAATGAGTTTAGAATACTAATTAGATAGAGAAGATAGAATTTTAACTTTTTTTTAATTTTTACGTGTTTTCTAAATGTATTTTTTAAGTAATTTTAGAGGAACTAAAAAAAATAAATTATGTCAACATTAAGATTAGGCGATACAGCTCCGGATTTTCATGCAGAAACTACACATGGACCAATCAATTTTCATGAATGGTTAGGAGATTCATGGGGCGTTTTATTTTCGCATCCGGCAGATTTTACTCCTGTTTGTACTACTGAACTGGGAACTGTGGCGAATTATATTCCGGAATTTGCCAAAAGAAATACGAAGGTGATTGCTTTGAGTGTAGACGGTTTACAGTCGCACCTGGAGTGGATTAAAGACATTAACGAAACTCAAAATACGACAGTTAATTTCCCAATAATTGCCGATGAGGATAAAAAAATAGCAACTTTATATGATATGCTTCATCCTAATGCAAGCGATAAATTTACCGTGCGTTCTGTTTTTGTAATTGGTGCCGATAAAAAAATCAAACTTACATTGACTTATCCTGCTTCTACAGGAAGGAATTTTGACGAATTGCTTCGTGTAATTGACAGTTTACAATTAACTGCAAATTACAGTGTTGCCACTCCGGCAAACTGGAAGGATGGAGAAGATGTAGTAATTGTGCCGGCGATCCCGGATAGTGATATTCCGGCGAAATTCCCAAAAGGATATACACCGATAAGACCTTATCTGCGTATTACACCGCAGCCGAATAAATAAGATGCTAAGATTTTTTTTAGGTACTAAGATACTAAGGTGCTGAGTTTCTAAGTTTTTATTAAGAGGTTAAACTCTTAGCGGCTTAGAAACTCAGCACTTTTATTTTTTATGTTGAAAGTTTCTAAGATATACTCTCAAAGCTAAAAACCTCAGAATCTCAGCAACTTAACCCCTTAGAAGTTCAGCCATCTTTTTCTTGTCTCCTACAACCCAGATAATATCATTTGGCTGTAAAATTAAGCTGGATTCCGGGTTTAGGATCCGATTTCCGTTTCTTTCAATCCCTACGATCAGTCCGCCGGTTTTTCCTCTGAACTGACTAATGCTTTTTTGTGTAAATTCTTCCTGTGAAACTTCAAGCTGACGCAGTACAATTTCTGATTCTTCTACTGTTTTGGCTTCAATTTCATTATGAGTCAGGTATTTAGTGAATTCGGTAATTTGAGCATCAGTACCAATCACAGAAATTTCGTCTCCTGGAAATAAACGCTCATTTTTTGACGGAATTGGTATTGTGACTTCACCACGCCTGATATAAGCAATATTGATTCCGAGGAGTTCCCGAATCTTCAATTCTTCCAGTGTTTTTCCGGCAAGGTTAGATTCTTTTCCAATATCAAAAATAGACATGTGACCATCCCACGGCATTAAATTGGCATATCGTCTGTCGATTTTTTTGTTTTCGCGATCGTTTAGGTTTTTTAAAAAGTGATTTTCGATTTTATGGTATTGCTCGTTCAGTTTTTTTGGGAAAAGCTGATATACTCCAATTGCAATAATCAAAGCAACAAAAGCCACTAAAGGAGAGAAGAAAATATTCAATAAAAAACCAACTAAAAATAATCCGAGGCTCATTCTGATTAAAATAAGCATTAAAAGTGCACCACGGTATTTGCGTTCTTCCCATAGTGTTTCGACTTCGTCAACTTTTACCCGGCGCAGCGACAGCGCCCATAAAAGAGGAGCAATAATAACCATAGTAATAAGGGCTGCCAATGTGTTGCCAAATCTTGTGTCTTCGACCAAAGGAGCAACAAATTTAGCCGATAATAAAATAATGGCTGTAATAATAATAGTGTGTAATATGATTTGAATAAGATAGGCGTGCAGGACTTTTTGCCAAATACTGACAGATTTTATCGCTTGTGCATTTACACTATATCGGTTGATGTTTTTGACCCATTTTTTAGGAAGTTTTTGTTCCAGGAAATGAGAAAACGGCTCTGCATATTTCACCATAAACGGTGTCGTAAAAGTTGTTACAGCCGAGACTGCCACAACAACAGGATATAAAAAAGAACTGGTAACATTCAGGGTCATTCCGAGTGTTGCAATAATAAACGAAAACTCTCCAATTTGCGACAAACTCATTCCCGTCTGCACGGATTGTTTTAAAGGCTGCCCCGCTAATAGTGCACCAATAGTAGAACTTACAGATTGACCAATAATTGTTACGAAAGTTAAAACCGCTACCGGCAATGCATGTGTGTATAACATTTTGGGATCAATAAGCATCCCGACTGATACGAAGAAAATTGCGCCAAATAAATCTTTTACAGGTTTTACTAAATGTTCAATATGTTCAGCCTGTGTAGTTTCGGCAATAATAGACCCCATGATAAAAGCTCCTAAAGCCGGAGAAAAACCAACATTAGAAGCAAAGCTTACCATTGTTAAACAAAGCGCAAGGGAAATAATAAGCAGCATTTCGTCAGTCAATAAATGTTTGGCTTTTTTAAGAAGTGTTGGAATAAAAAAGATTCCGCCAATAAACCATGCTGTGAGGAAGAATATTAGTTTTAGGACCGACATCATCAATTCGCTTCCTGAAAACTGCTGACTTACCGCAATAGTTGAAAGTAAAACCATCATTAAAATAGCTACAAGGTCCTGAACGATTAATGACCCAATTACGATTCCGGCAAATTTTTGTGCTTTTACACCAAGCTCGTCAAAGGTTTTTAGAATGATTGTGGTAGAAGAAATCGATAAAATTACGCCCAGAAAGATACTGTCCATTTGTCCCCAATTCATCCATCGCCCTACCAGATAACCCAATACAACCATCGTGATAATCTGGGTAATTGCTGTTATAGAGGCAGTCCCGCCCACTTTCATCAGTTTCTTAAAACTAAATTCGAGGCCCAGACTGAACAATAAAATAATCACGCCAATTTCTGCCCAGACTTCAACACTTTTCATCTCGGTAATAGTTGGGAAAAAATCAAAATGATTTCCGGCCAAAAATCCCGCAATTAAATACCCTAAAACCAAAGGCTGTTTAATTAATTTAAATAATAAAACGGCAATTCCGGCAGTCATCAGGATTAATCCCAGATCGCTAATTAAAGGTTGTAAATGGTGCGTAGTTTCTACAGCGGCATTCAAGGCAATCATAAATTGGTATTTTAGGAGGTAATAATTCTATTTGTAATTTTGATTTTTATACTCTAAATTATTATTTGTTCAAGAATTTTTCTGATGGGTTCAAGCTGTTCTAATTTTGCAGCTTTAGATTCGGTAATACATATCCCGACTACATTTGATTTTTGTTTGATTTCTGTGATTAGATCATTAACTTCATTTATTTTAAATCCATTACTTGTTGGAAACATTGTATATTTAAACTCTGATTCGTCTAAAACATCTAAATCAAGGTGAATATATACGTTGTTAAAAGACTTGATTGTATTTTCTAAATCTGAATAATCACATCTTAAAACAGATTTGATATTATTTGAGGCTATATACTCTATTTCTGGATTGTCTAAATCTCTTAACCCGACAAAGCCTATTTGTTGTGGTTTAATGGTCGAGAAAAGAAGTTTTTTTATATTTTCATTTCCCTCACCAAGAAGTGTTCTCAAAGGCATTCCATGAAATGTTTTACTTGGGGAACTTTCCGGGGTATTCAAATCAGCATGTGCATCAATCCAAATTACACATAAATCATTGTTGTAAATTTTGTTTAAATAAGAAATAGGAATAATTTCAATTCCGCAATCTCCTCCAATAGTTGCAATTTTTTTTAATTTACGTTCTGCAATTTCATTTTTGAAGAATTCAGTTTGTTTTAAAATAGAATTATAAGCTATAATATTATGATGTGTTTCTAAATCTTTTTCATAAAGAGAAATTTCTTTGAATTTATAATCTTTAAAAAATAACTTTAAGGTTTCCGCTCCGGCTTTTAATTCATTCGTTATTCCGGAACCTTGCCATTGAGGGTTTATAAAGAGCATAACATTTAAAAATTTTGTAAATAAAAAAGCTATCCCGATAAAGATAGCTTTTTTTGACAAAATATTTTAGGTTTTCTTTAAATTCCTGTGTAATTGCTGGGAGTTATCTGCATTAATTCTGCCCGAACAGCATCAGAAACTTCTAAAGAAGCAATAAAATTATGAATCGCATTTTTATCAATAGCTTCATTAGTTCTTGTTAAACCTTTTAATGCTTCATACGGATTTGGATAGGCTTCGCGGCGTAAAATGGTTTGAATTGCCTCAGCCACAACTGCCCAGTTTTTCTCTAAATCTTCGGCAAATTTGCTTTCGTTCAACAATAATTTGTTCAAACCTTTAAGAGTAGCTTCAAAAGCAATAATTGTATGTCCAACAGGAACACCAATATTTCTTAAAACGGTACTGTCTGTTAAATCACGCTGTAATCTTGAGATTGGAAGTTTTGCCGCTAAATGCTCAAAAACAGCATTGGCGATTCCTAAGTTTCCTTCAGAATTTTCAAAATCAATTGGGTTTACTTTATGCGGCATTGCCGATGAACCAATTTCACCCGCTTTGATTTTTTGTTTAAAATAATCCATTGAAACATACGTCCAGATATCACGATCTAAATCGATAATGATATTGTTGATTCTTTTTAAACCATCAAAAAATGCAGCAAAATGATCGTAATGCTCAATTTGGGTTGTAGGGAAAGAATGGTGTAAACCTAAACCTGTTTCAACAAATTTAGTTCCAAATTGTTTCCAGTCAATCTGCGGATACGCTGCATGGTGTGCATTGTAATTTCCTGTTGCCCCGCCAAATTTAGCCGCAAACGGAATATTGAACAATAAACGCATCTGCTCTTCAAGACGCTCTACAAAAACAAGGATTTCTTTTCCTAAACGAGTAGGAGAAGCCGGCTGTCCGTGCGTGCGAGCCAGCATTGGAATAGCGGCCCATTCAACACTTAATTCTTTTAATTTAGAAATTAAAGCAATTAAAGAGGGCATATATACCTGCTCAAAAGCTTCTTTTGTAGAAAGCGGAATCGCAGTATTGTTAATATCCTGAGATGTTAATCCGAAGTGAATGAACTCTTTGTATTGAGATAAACCTAATTTTTCAAAAGCATCTTTAATAAAATATTCAACGGCTTTTACGTCGTGGTTGGTTACTTTTTCTGTTTCTTTAATCCAAAGCGCATCTTCAGTAGAGAAATTTTTGTAGATATTTCTTAAGCTGTCAAATAAACCTGAATTTACGCCGGAAAGCTGAGGTAAAGGAATTTCGCATAAAGCGATGAAATATTCAATTTCAACCAGTACACGGTATTTTATTAAAGCTTCTTCAGAAAAGAAAGGTGCTAAATTTTGAGTTTTATTTCTATATCTTCCGTCAATTGGCGATATAGCATTCAATTCGTTTAGAGTAGTCATTGTTATGTTGTTTTTCGAAAGGTGCAAATATAAACAGAATTTGCGGATTTAAAGTAATCACAAAGTCAATTGAAGGTATTTTAAAAGGGCAAAACACGAATTTCACGAATTGTCACTAATTTTTTAATTTACGGATAGTAAATAAATTTAAAAAAATAATCTTCGTGCCAATTCGTGAAATTTGTGTTTTTAAATCGATTTTAATTTTTCTCTTAAATCTGCAACTCCTTCAGTTGCCGTTTTGGCAATCACTTCAACTTTGTTTCGAATATTGGGAATTGAAATGGGTTTTGGGTCAATATAAAAAACCGGTGTGGTACCCGGGGCATAAGAAATTAAACCTGCCGCAGGATACACCTGCAATGAAGTTCCTATTACTGCAAAATAATCTGCTGTTTCGGTTATATCAATTGCTTCTTCCAATGCAGGAACTTCTTCGCCAAACCACACAATATGCGGTCGCAGCTGGTGTCCGTTTTCATCTAAATCTCCGGTAAGTAAATCGTCTGACCAGTCTAGAATTAAGTCACGATTTCTGGTGCTTCTCACTTTTAATAATTCTCCATGTAAATGCAAAACTTTTGTGCTCCCGGCACGTTCGTGTAAATCGTCGACATTTTGAGTGATAATATAAACGTCGAAGTCTTTTTCTAATTCGGCTAAAATTTGATGTCCTAAATTTGGCTGTACTTCTTTTAACTGCTGACGTCTTTTGTTGTAAAAATCCAGAACTAAATTCTGGTTTTTATGCCAGCCTTCGGGAGTTGCAACTTCCATTACATTGTGACCTTCCCATAAACCATCGCTGTCACGAAATGTTTTAATACCACTTTCGGCACTAATTCCGGCGCCGGTTAAAACAACAAGTTTCTTTTTCATTTTAAATTTATTAAAAGATAAAAATAGTGATTTATGCGAATTAAGAGTTGTGCTGTAGGTACTAAATATAGGTAGAAAACAAGAATTGTAATAAAATTTAGCGTGCCGCAGGTACGCAATAGCTGTCATTTTGTAGCGTACCTACGGCACGCCACCGAATATCGAATTTTATGTCTACCGATATTATGTGCCTAACGGCACGTTTTTGTTTAGTTGAAAAATAGAGATTTATGCTAATCAAGAGTTAAAAGTATATACTTTGCGCCTTTAGATACTAAATATCGGTAGAAAAAATAGTTTAAATTGATTTATCGTGCTGTAGGTACGTAATAGATATTGTTATGTTGCGTACCTACGGCACGCCAACGGATACCAAACGTTATGGCTGCCGATGTTATGAGGCTGTCTCAAAAGTAAAATCAAGCTGTTGAGAATTGCGTAAATGGAAAATTTCTCCGATAGGTATCCGAATAAAAAAGAGGTTGTCTCGACTTTTGAGACAGCCTCGTTTTTTTTAATTGAAAATAGTGATTTTCAAGAATTAAGTTGAAATTTTACTTTGTGCCGTTAGGCACATAATATCGGTAGAAAAAATAGTTTAAATTGATTTATCGTGCCGTAGGTACGCAATAGATATCGTTATGTTGTGTACCTACGGTACGCCAACGAATACCAAACGTTATGGCTGCCGATATTATGTGCCTATCGGCACGTTTGTTTTTAATTGAAAATAGTGATTTTCAAGAATTAAGTTGAAATTTTACTTTGTGCCGTTAGGCACATAATATCGGTAGAAAAAATAGTTTAAATTGATTTATCGTGCCGTAGGTACGCAATAGATATCGTTATGTAGTGTACCTATGGCACGCCACCGTATACCGAATTCTAAATATCTACCGATATTATATGTCTAATGGCACATTTTAATTTTCTATTTTTAATATTTTTGAGAGACAATAAAACCGTAATTATACTTATTGTTTTGACTTTGCAGATTATTTAGTTTTAATACCTCATAAAAAACAAAGAAATTCTAAATGATTTTAATTCAGTTTACAGGATTATCAGGTTCGGGAAAAACGACATTGGCTCAAAATGTTCAGCATTTATTAATCGAAAACGGTTATAAGGCTGAAATTGTTGACGGCGATGTGTACCGAAAAACAATTTGTAAAGATCTAGGATTTTCTAAAGAAGACCGCTGCGAGAATGTGAGGCGTCTTTTTAATGTAGCACGAAATTTTGTTGCAGAAGATACGATTACTTTAATGTCTGTAATAAATCCGTATGAAAGCCTGCGAAATGAATTAAGAACACACGAATTTGTACGAACTGTTTTTTTAGACTGCTCGATAAATAATTTGATTAAAAGAGATCCGAAAGGTTTGTATAAAAAAGCATTACTGCCGGAAGATGACCTTAATAGAATTAAAAATTTTACGGGAATAAGTGATGTTTTTGAAACTCCCGCAAAGGCAGATTTAGTTTTAAAAACCGATTTAGAAACGGTTTCTTTTTCAACAAATAAGCTTTACGACTTTATTATTGATAATTTAAAGGAGGAAGTTTGATTAAAAAAACAAATTCCTGAATTTGTAAAATTTTGCTTATTTATTTGATGATTGGGTTTGTGTATTTTATATATTTACAAGACTAAAACAAATCTCAAATTTAATCTTTTAAGCTCATGAATCCTTCGTCAAGCAAACTCCCTATTACCTTTTCGATTGAAAAACTACAGCAAGAACTTACAATTTGCGAAAATGATTTATGGACACCGCATTTTAATACAAATCGGTATGAAGGTAACTGGACAAGTGTTTCTTTACGATCGCAATCGGGTTTGGTAAATGATATTACCTCTTTTTCAAATAAAGAATATAAAAATACACCGCTGCTGGACCGCTGTCATTATTTTAAAGAAATTATGGACTGGTTTCAATGCGAAAAAGAAGCCGTGCGATTACTTCGGTTAGGGCCTCAAAGCGAAATAAAAGAACATACAGATAATGATACTTCTTATGAAGACGGTTTTTTTAGGATTCATGTACCTATAATAACAAATCAGGAAGTCTTTTTTTATGTAGATAAAAAATTGGTACCTATGAAAATGGGAGAGTGCTGGTATGCTAATTTTCAGCTTCCGCATAGTGTTGAAAATAAAAGCGCCGAACCGCGAATTCATCTCACCCTTGACTGTATACGGAATGACTGGTCTGATAAATTATTTGCAGAAATGGGTTTTGATATTCATGCTTCTTCAAATAAAAATGGATATTCTGATGAGATAAAACAGCAGATTATTGCCGAGCTTTTGCGGAACCCATCAGAAATGACAGCGAAAATTATAGCAGACCTTCAATCAAAATAAAATCAGCAATGGAAAATATACATCACCCTCTTTCTAATTGGATTCCTTATAAGTTAATTGAGAAAAATAATGAAATTTATTTTGAATGGATTTATCTGGGAGACTTAAAATATAGTGATCCTTTTTTTGATGAAACAATTTCAAAATGCAGAAGCCACGCTCATAATTCACATTTATTTAAAGTAGTCAGCACTGTAGAAAATCTTGTAGAATGGTCTGAAGAATTAGCCTCGGTCGATTTAAAATCTTTAGTATTTCATGTATCCAGATGCGGTTCTACAATGCTGAGTCAGTCTTTGGCCGCATCAACTGAAAATATTATGGTTTCTGAAGCGCCAATTGTTGATGAAATTTTACGAAGTAATTTGTTTGGTTTAGATAAAAAGACAGCACTTTTAAAAGCTGTGATTAAATTATTAGGGCAGAAAAGATTTCCGGAACAAAAGAATTTAATTTTAAAACTTGATGCCTGGCATATTTTTGATGCGGGTTATTTAAGATCTGTTTTTCCTGAAATACCTTTTGCACTGCTTTACAGAAACCCAACAGAAGTTTTAAAATCACATCAAAAAAAGATGGGAATGCATATGGTCCCAAATCTGCTGCCTCCGAGTGTTTTTGGAATTACGGCTCAGGAAATTAATCAAATAAGTTTTCAGCAATATGGGGCTTTGGTTTTAGAGAAATATTTTGAAGGTTTTCTGAGTTTTTATGAAACAGATCAGAATGTTACGGCTCTTTATTATAACGACGGAATGAAACAGGTTGTAGAAAAATTTATTTCGTTTATTAATGTGAGTTATGCTTATGCCGAACTTGATAAAATGTTTGAGCGTCTAAATGCCCATTCTAAAAACGAAAATGAAGTTTTTAATGGCGATTTTTTTAAAGAAGAACCATTAGAAATAAATTTTACAACGCTTAATATACTGCACGAAAAATTAAACAACACGTTTCTCGAACATCAG
This sequence comes from Flavobacterium soyae, assembly GCF_021245985.1. Taxonomy (GTDB): domain Bacteria; phylum Bacteroidota; class Bacteroidia; order Flavobacteriales; family Flavobacteriaceae; genus Flavobacterium; species Flavobacterium soyae. Next base: position 83,589 of record NZ_JAJQXA010000003.1, read on the forward strand.
GAACACTGAAAATAGAGTTGAATTTTCTTTCTGTCTATTTATATGTATTTTTGTGCCAAATACAAACAAAATGATTGATTTAGATTACCTGGCATTTCTCGAAAATATATTGACAGACAACCGAAAAGAGAAATTTTTAAAAGTATTAGAAAACCGAACTAAACATTTTACTATTGCAGTCGAAGATGTTTTTCAAATGCATAACACGAGTGCCGTAATACGCAGCTGTGAAGTTTTTGGAATTCAGGAACTTAATATTATCGAACAGCGTTTTGGTAAAAGGATTGATAAAGAAATTGCTTTGGGTGCACAAAAATGGGTAGATATTAACCGTTTTGATACTGTCGAGGGCTGTGTTTCATCTTTAAGAAATAAAGGATACCAAATCATTGCGACAACACCGCATGAAAATGACTGTATGATTCAGGATTTTGATATTTCTAAACCAAGTGCTTTATTCTTTGGAACTGAAAAAGACGGTCTTTCGCCGGAAATTTTAGAAAAAGCAGATGGATTTTTAAAAATCCCAATGGTAGGTTTTACAGAAAGTTTAAATATTTCTGTTTCTGCAGCCATCATCATTCAAAATCTTACTAACAGACTACGAAATTCAGATATTGACTGGCATTTATCTGATGAAGAAATAATGGAAAAACGTTTGGTCTGGGCTAAAAATTCAATTAAAGATATTAAGAGAATTGAAGCACGTTATTATCAGGAAAATCCGAAATAGCGATTTCCTGCAAGGTTTCCAAAATCTTGTAGGTATTTAAGAAAAATTTTTCGCCGCGAATTCACGAATTTTTATACAAATACATTCGTAAATTCGCGACAAAAAAAACTTAGTATCTCAGCAGCTTAGAACCTTAGCACCTAAAAAAAATCACCTTCCAAAAGAATCATAATTATCTTCGGCGTATTTTTCAAAACGTTTTAATAATGCAATATTCTCTTTTTCTACAGAAGTTAATTGATCGTCAACATTAGTCGAAATCGGAATATACCATTCAACATCATCAAAAAACTGACGTACTGTTTTCGTTTTAAAAGAAAATCCGTGTCGGGCAAAAATGGTATTTCTAAGAATTTCTAAATCTATCTTTTTTAAGTTTTTAATATCAGATTCTTTTAATTTCTGTGTAGAAGAATTGATTTTTAAAATGCTTTCAGAAGCCATTCTGTATACATTTTCAAAATAGGTTTCGGCTTTTGTTGTGTCTTTTGTTTCTTCACCTTCATTCTCTTCTTCATAAGTTACTTCCTCTTCTTTTGGATTTTCATAATCAACATACATATTGTTATCCGGCAGCATTACTGTAGGATCGTATTTGAACTGTTTTTTAGTTAGTTCAAATTTTCTTTTGCGGACTTCTTTTTTAGGGTTATTTGCTGTCCATGTTCCTTTTAAAAGGGTATCATTTTGTATTTCGAAAGTAAAAACACCATCGTTTTTATCATCACCCGGTTCTTTCAGCGTAAAAGAAATAGTATTTCCTGTTCTTTTCATTGTACCTGAAAGTGGTCTGTTATTACCAGCAACAACACTTTGTCCCGTAACTTCTGTTTCGGTAATTTTTTTGATAACAATATTGATCTTATTGCTATATCTTTCTTTTTCCGGCTGGGTTGTGTCACGTTCTGCAACAACAAAATCGCCAACCCATGAACCGTATAAATCAGTTCGGATTTCTTCGGGCATTTTGTTATCACTGATTTGTGGTTGTTTTTCTTTAGAATTACACGAAAAAAACAAGGCAGCTAAAAATAAATAAAGGATGTTTTTCATTTTTTTGATTGATGATAAAGATAATATTCGATGATTAATAAATTCGGAATCCAGCCTAACCAGGCTATAATTTGGTATAAATCCATTGGCGCAGGGTGAAACAAATATACAAGAATCACCTTCCAGAAACGTAAGGTAACGGCAGAAAATGTTAAAGCAAAACTTCGAAGCATAAATGCCTTGTGCTGTGCAATCTTTTTGTTTTTAATGAACAGAAAACCTTTTAAAGTAAAGTAAAACCATAAAACGGATAAAGTGATAAAAGATATTTTAGAATAAAATCCGCCATTAGCAAAAAAGCCAATAAATAACCCCGAAGGCGCACTTAAAAACAGAATTACAAAAACATATAGTTTTCCGAGATTTCGATGCAGAACAGGATATTTCTTTAAAAGCGTATTGTTAAACTGAAAAAATCCCGAAAATAAAACAAAAATCGCCGAATAGACATGAATATAAAAAAAGGTAATGTAATAAGGGATTTCAGAAACTTCCGTTTGTTTGATCAGGAGAAAAGCAGCGTCGTTTTTTAACGGAATGTACTGCAAAGTAAGCTTCAGCATTAAAATAAAGAAATAACTAAAACAGATTGCCCAAATTAGTAATAACGAAAACTGAATCTTTTTTCTCAATTCTTTATTGTAAAAGGTTTATTAGTTACCAAATATAAAAAATCCCCAGCCACTTTTGGTAGTTGGGGAGAGTTTTCTGTCACGAATTTCCACGAATTAATTGATTTAAAAATTTGTGGAAATTCGTGTAATTCGCGGCAAAAAAAAACTTAATATCTCAGCAGCTTAGAATCTTTTTTTACTTTTTCAAGAATAAGATAAAACCTAAAATGCTGACAATTAAAATACTCAATGCAGCTAAAACTGTGGCCAGATCACGAATGTTTTTTCCTGCCCAATCCATGAATAAAAATTTATGGAATATGGCAAATGAATAACCTTCAACCTTATCAGCATTTTTAACTACAGCAGCTAATCTCGAAGTTGAAGTTTCGATAAAATAGGTTGTTTTTTCAGGAGTGTCGTATGCTAATTTTACAACAGGCAGACGTTTGTTTACAAAACCATATTCTCTGCTTTCAAAATCAGTTAAAACTTTTGATTCTAATAATTTTATGTTTTCTATTGATTCTTCCGGTTCATCAGAAGTTTCGATCATTTCGCAGCAAGCCGCTTGTGGAGCTCCGCCCGTAAAATAGTAAGCCAGATATTCCGCATAATGAAGATCAACATTTGGTACAACTTTGTTGGTCGCAGCGTTAATGTAAATTACTTCCGATTTTTGATCTTTCTTTTTGCCCCATTTTGAATTAGAATCTACTTTTGAAGTCTTGAATTTACTTTTTTCAAGCAATTGACAACGGAAATAAGTGGTATCGTTTAAAGTAATAATACTTACATTTTGAAAACGGGCCCAGTCTAAATCCAGCGTATTATTAGCTAATGGAATTTCTTTAGTCACAAATGTAGGTTCATAGACCATTTGTGACAGTGTATAAGGAGCCCATTTTGTTGTGGCATGATATCCTCCGCTAAAAGCAAAAGTCAACGTAAAAAACGAAACCCAGATCCCAATTTGACGATGGTATTTTCTAAGCCCTTTTTTAGGCGCTGCATTATCTGTTTTTTTGAATTGTTTCCACAATAAACCGTAAATCAAGATGCCGCTTAAAGCAGAAAGTCCAATAATTGATAATAAGAAAATCATGGTAATGATTCGGATACTATTATTGGTTATGGCATCTATAAAAGACCAGTTATGAAAAGTATCAAAAAACCAGATAAAAGCCTGTCTTGAAGCTGGATTGTAAGTCGCCAGTTTGCTGGAAGAGGTTTCGACATAAACCTGCATGGCATCAGGACGGTCAAAAGTAAGTTTGTAAACAGGTAAATAGCGATTTACATATTTGTATTGCGACGTAAATTCGGTTACCACTTCGCTCTTTTTTACGACACTTTTTTGATCATCGAGAAAATAGCGAGAAAGCCATTCGGCATATTTTTGATCTCCGTCTTCCAGTTTTTTTCCGTTTGAAGCATCATAATACCACAATTGACCAAAAATGGTTTTTACCTGATAATAAGTAATATTATTAAAAGTGACAATTCGGAAATTTTTGAATTGAGTGATTTCGTTTTTTTGTAAAACTTCCTGAATGGATAATTTCAGCTGGCTTTTGTCGATTATTTGCTGTTCTAGTCTTTCGTGCGCAATTTCAGGTTTGAAAAAATGCGCCATAAACGGATGCATCAAGCCAGACAAAGTCCAGAAAATAACAGGAACAATAGTAATTAAGCCAATAACACGATGCCATTTGTACATGTGCTGCTTGATTTTTTTTACGATTTTAGAATCTTTCTTTTTAGAAGATTTTTTCTTGATTTCTTTACTCATAATTGAGTTGTTTTTGTTTTTATTTTTTTTGCCACAGATTACACAGATTAAAATGTTTTTTTTTATTAAATGATTTATGAATTTTGATTTCTTAGGGAAAATTTAAAACTCTTTTTTAATCCCTTTAATCCTTTTAATCTGTGGCAAAAACTTATTTTTTTAATGAAAAATTGTATTGAATTCCAAATACAAATGTTCTTGGAGCCGCCGCCGTATATGTTGGCTGTGCGTTTGTGGTATTTGCTCTCGAAACATTGTAAGCGTATAATTTATCAGTCAGGTTCATTACGTTTCCATATACTTCAATGCCTTTCCATTGATAACCAACTCTTGCATTGAAAATGTTATAACCGTCGTATTTTACCGTATTGATCTGATCTTGGTAATAACTTCCCACAAGCTGCCATTCTATAGAAGTTCTTAAATTAGGAAGCCAGTTTGGATAATAACTTACCTCTGAATTTCCAGACCATTTTGGGGCAGCCGGCATTTCTTTTCCATTTAAATCCTGAACGAGATCACTTGGTTTATCTGAAAGTTTAAAATCGATATAAGTATGCTGTGCGTAAGTTCCACCCAAGCGAATATTAAATTGCTGTGAAGGACGATATGAAGCTCCAAATTCAATTCCTTTATGACGCGTTTCTCCTGCCGAACGATAATCTGTTGAGTTATCAGGAAGTTTAATGCTTAACAGCTCGTTTTTACCTTCCATATAATAAAAGGCGTAATCAAAATTTAATTTATTTTGAAAGAAAGAAAACCATCCGCCAACTTCATAATTATCAAAAGTTGCAGGTTCTAAGTTGTAATAAAAAGCAGCCGGAACACCTGTTGTTCCTCCGGTTCCCGGTTTAGTTCTAAAAATTGATGTAATTCCCGGAGGCGCAAAACCTTGAGAATAATTACCATAAAAGCCTGCAAACTCAATCGGATTAAAATTTGCACCTACTTTAAAAGTGAATTTATCGTAGACTTTACTTCCTGTAGATTTGTCTAAAGCATTATCATAGTCTACTTTCATGTTGTCGTATCGACCGCCAACGGTAAATATTAATTGTTCAAGTGGATTAATGCTCAATTGCGCATATCCTGCAGAGTTGAAAATATCTGCCGTATAATCTGCTAATTTTAAGTCTGGATGTTCAGCAATTATTTCATAAGAATCAACGGTTTGTTTACCAGCTTCTCCCGGATTTAAGTTAGCTTTTAAATCAATTACATAAGACCAATACGTAACTGGAGAATAGTCGTATAAAGCACCAGCCACAAGTTTTGTATTTAGAAAATCAAATTTTTGAGTATGCTGGGCAATTGCTCCGTAACTTTTAAAATTATTTGAGTTTACTTCCCCTTTAGCAGTTGTAGGATTTATAGTCGGGCTCCATTTAATTCCGTAAGAAGGATTCTGGCCTAACTTATTGTCACGTAAATAAGCTGTAATATAACTGCTTGAATTGCTGTTCCAATCGTGTTCTAGTGTTAAGCGGGTTCTTAAAGCGTCAGATTTTCTATAAGTAAAATTAGAGGTGCTTTTGTATGTTCTGTTGTTGAAAGCATCTTCGTTAACCGTTCCGCTCATATCCGAATAATATTTTCCATACATCGTATTACTTATTAATCGGGTAGAAGGAGAGATGTTATAATCGATTCTCGCATTCAGATTATCTTTGTTATAATCAGAATAAGTCATCCATCCGTTTTCCTGCAAACTTGAAATTCCGGCAATATGAAAACCAACTTTTCCTACGGTTGCACCTCCGGCAGCCTGAAATCTTCTGTATCCATAATTATCTGCCTGAACTCCAAATTTAAACTCTGGATCAACAGGTGGTTTTATCGAAATTAAATTGATTGTTCCACCCACAGCCTCAGGGCCGTATAAAGAAGAAACCGGACCTTTTACAACTTCAATACTCTGCAGGTTATATTGATTAATTTCTAATAAAGCATTGTGGTTAAAAATTCCCATCGGACGAATTGGCAAGCCGTCTTCTAAATATAAATAATAAGCATTAGTTGTCATTGGCTGACGAATAGACATCATGTGCTGTTCGTTTCCTAAGTTAACCATTAAAACTCCCGGCGTTTTGTTTATTATTTCATAAACAGCAGCTGCCTTGGTTTCGTTAATAGTTTTAGCCGTTAATTTGCTAATGGCAACAGGAGTTTCCTTGCGTTTAGCAGCAGTTCTGTTGGCAGTTATAAAAACATTTTCAAGCTCTTGAGATTTTGTTGTGTCTTTTTCTACCTTGTTCTGCGCAAAGACAAATTGTCCTATAAAGAATAGGATAATGTATATTTTTTTCATTTTAAATTTATATAAATTTTAAAGTAACGTGTGCTTTTCCTGACTTTACGACAAGAAAAAATCTTTTCAAAAACTATTGAAAAGCGGTTATCAGAAATTTATATAAAATAGGATGGAGGTCGAAACGTAGTGTTTGAAACCGAGATTGGTTTTGTATCAAAAGAAGCAAAAATTTTTGCTCTTGATTCAATTGGAGTTACTAATTTAAAATTAGTCGTAGTAGTATTTTGAATGTAAACAACTTCTGCTTTTTCTTTCAGGTTGTTTTGCATTCTTTTTTCGTTATCAGCGTATTTTTTTAAACTCTTTTGAAGCTCGCATCGACCGTTACAGGAATTAAAAACCATTTTTCGCTGTACGCAAATCGTTTTTGAAATTTCTTCCTGATTAAGTTTGAAAGAAGTATAAACAAAGAAACTGCCAAAAGAAGGCAGTAAAAGTGTGCATGAAAGCAATATGATCAAAAATCGTTTCAAAAACGCTGTTTCTATGTTTCGAATGCAAAAATACATTTAATTCGCATTTATTACCAAGAGTTTCGGAAAAAAGTTTTTTTTAGTATTCAGTGTTCAGATTTTTAGTGTTCAGTCTGGTTTGTAACCAAAAACTAAAAACCCGACAGGTTTTTAAAACCTGTCGGGTTTGATATGTAATTTGAATATCAGTCTAAAAACTGTGACTGAATACTAAAAATCTGAACACTGAATACTAAAAAGTTATTCTTTAACAATAACCCAAGCTCCTGAAGCTAAAAGGTTTTCTGCTTTTTTGAATTTCATTGTTTCTGTTTTACCAGTTGCAACTTCCTGAACAGTTACAGTATCATTACGATTGATTTTTGGCATATCTCTCACAATCGTTTCTGTAACCTGACGCTGTTGTGTTTCTCCAGCTTCGCGATTAATATTTTCGCTGTTTGGAATTTCGTCTTTGCTTAATTTAAAGTTTTCTTTTTGACGAACTTCTCTTGCTTCGTGAATTTCAGAAGTAACGTTTTGAGCTGGTAAATCACCTTTGAACAAGAATGAAATAACTTCTTTATTAACGTTGTCTAACATTCCTCTAAACAAATTAAAAGCTTCTAATTTGTAAATAAGCAATGGATCTTTCTGTTCGTGAACAGCCAATTGAACAGATTGTTTCAATTCGTCCATTTTACGCAAGTGTTTTTTCCAGGCCTCATCAACAATCGAAAGTGTGATGTTTTTTTCGAAATCAGCAATTAATTGCGCTCCTTCGCTTTCGTAAGCTTTTTTCAAATCCGTAACAACATTCAAAGTTTTGATTCCGTCTGTAAAAGGAACTACAATTCTTTCGAAATGATTGTTTGGCTCTTCGTAAACTCCTCTAATAATTGGGAAAGCTTCTCTTGCGCTTCTTTCTGTTTTTTCAGTGTAAAAAGCCAAAGCTTCTTTGTATACTTTTCCGGTAACTTCAATGTCTGATAATTTTTGAAAATCAGCCTCTGAAACTGGTGAAGTAATTCCGAAATAACGAATTAAGTCAAAATCAAAACCTTTAAAATCATTTGCAATTTTATTGTTGCTTACGATTAACTCACAAGTATCATAAAGCATATTCGCGATATCCAGTTTTAAACGCTCGCCAAACAATGCATGACGACGACGTTTGTAAACTACTTCACGCTGAGAGTTCATTACGTCATCATATTCTAATAAACGTTTACGAACACCAAAGTTGTTTTCTTCTACTTTTTTCTGAGCACGTTCGATAGATTTAGTCATCATAGAATGCTGAATAACTTCACCTTCTTTCAATCCCATTCTGTCCATAACTTTAGCCACTCTTTCAGAACCAAATAAACGCATTAAGTTATCTTCAAGAGAAACATAAAATTGAGAACTTCCCGGATCTCCCTGACGACCAGAACGACCACGTAACTGTCTGTCTACACGACGTGAATCATGACGCTCTGTACCTACGATTGCTAAACCTCCGGCTGCTTTTACTTCTGGAGATAATTTAATATCGGTACCACGACCAGCCATGTTTGTTGCAATAGTTACAACTCCGGCTTTACCAGCTTCTTCAACGATTTGTGCCTCTTGTTTGTGCATTTTAGCGTTCAATACGTTGTGTGCGATTCCTCTCATTTTAAGCATACGGCTTAATAATTCTGAAATCTCTACAGAAGTTGTTCCAATTAATACTGGTCTTCCGGCATTTGATAATTCGGTAACGTCTTCAATAACAGCGTTGAATTTCTCACGTGTTGTTTTATAGATATAATCTTCTTTATCGTGTCTTGCAATTGGACGGTTGGTTGGAATTTCAACAACATCCAGTTTGTAAATCTGCCATAACTCTCCAGCTTCTGTAACCGCTGTACCTGTCATACCCCCTAATTTGCTGTACATTCTGAAATAATTCTGTAATGTAACTGTAGCAAAAGTCTGTGTTGCAGCTTCGATTTTTACGTTTTCTTTTGCTTCGATAGCCTGGTGTAAACCGTCAGAATAACGGCGGCCATCCATGATACGACCTGTTTGCTCATCGACAATCATAATTTTGTTGTCCATGATAACGTATTCTACATCTTTTTCAAAAAGAGCATACGCTTTTAAAAGTTGTGTAAGAGTGTGAATACGTTCGCTTTTTACTCCAAAATCCTGAAATAATCTTTCTTTAGCTTCCGCTTCAGCGTCTTTATCTAATTTTTGTTTTTCGATAGCGGCGATTTCTGTTCCAATGTCTGGTAAAACGAAGAAATCAGAATCTGTATCTCCAGATAAATATTGGATACCGTTATCTGTCAATTCTACCTGATTGTTTTTTTCTTCAATCACAAAATATAAAGCTTCATCTACTTTATGCATTTCGCGATTGTTATCCTGCATGTATTGATTTTCAGTTTTTTGAAGTAATTGTTTAATTCCTTCTTCACTCAAAAATTTAATTAATGCTTTATTTTTAGGTAAACTTCTGTAGGCTCTTAACAACAAGAATCCGCCTTCTTTAGTATTTCCTTCTTTGATTAATTTTTTGGCTTCTGCCAAGAAACCATTCGCTAACTGACGCTGCTGTGCAACTAAGTTCTCGATTTTTGGTTTCAACTCGTTAAATTCATGACGATCTCCCTGCGGAACTGGTCCTGAAATAATAAGCGGTGTTCTTGCATCATCAATTAATACAGAATCGACCTCGTCGACAATCGCAAAATTGTGTTTTCTCTGCACTAAATCGCTAGGCGAGTGTGCCATATTATCTCTTAAGTAGTCAAAACCAAATTCGTTGTTGGTTCCGTAAGTGATATCAGCATCATAAGCTTTTTTTCTGGCTTCAGTACTTGGCTGGTGATTATCGATACAGTCAACAGATAAACCGTGGAATTCGAATAATGGTGCTTTCCACGTGCTGTCACGTTTTGCCAGGTAGTCATTCACAGTTACTAAGTGAACTCCGTTTCCTGTCAAAGCGTTTAAGTAAAGCGGTAAAGTAGCTACTAAAGTTTTACCTTCACCCGTTTGCATTTCGGCAACTTTACCTTCGTGCAGAACCATTCCTCCAATCAACTGAACATCATAGTGAATCATGTCCCAAGTAATATCTTTTCCGGCAGCATTCCATTTGTTTGCCCAAACAGATTTTTCGCCGTCAATCGTAATATATGGTTTTGTTGCAGAAAATTCGCGGTCTTTTGCAGTTGCAGTAACCTCAATATGAGAGTTTTCTTTAAAACGACGAGCCGTTTCTTTTACTACAGAAAAAGCTTCAGGAAGAATTTCTAATAAAGTTTTTTCAGAGATTTCATAAGCTTCTTTTTCAAGAGCATCTATTGCATCATAGATATCTTCTCTTTTATCGATATCTTCAATATTTTCGACTTCCGTTTTAAGCGAAGCAATTTTTGCATCTTTTTCTGCTCTCGCTTCTTTAATTTTTTCTTTAAAATAAGCGGTTCTCGCTCTTAGTTCGTCGTGAGATAAACTCATTAAACTAGTTTCGAAAGTCTTAATTTTGTTTAAGTAAGGTTGTAAAGCTTTGACATCTTTTTGAGATTTATCACCTACAAAGACCTTAATGATGCTATTTATGAAACTCATAATTTATTTGTATTTCTTTATTATATAATATGTATTTGAACCAAAAAAAAAGCCTCTATGATGAGACTTTTTCCTTTGGTTTATTTTTTAATATTCATCCTCATTCCAAAGATAATCTTCGTCTGTTGGATAATCAGGCCAAATTTCTTCCATTGATTCATATATCTCGCCTTCGTCTTCTATTGACTGAAGGTTTTCTACTACTTCTAATGGAGCACCAGCTCTAATAGCGTAGTCAATAAGTTCGTCTTTGTTAGCAGGCCATGGCGCATCACTTAAATAAGATGCTAATTCTAATGTCCAATACATCTGTTATCTGTTTAGTTTGTGCAAAAATAAATTTTTTACTGAAAAAGACAAGTAAAATTTGATTTATTTTAATAAAATTTAAGAACGTCCTGTTAATTACGGATTTTAGATTGTTGATTTTAGATTTATAGAATCTTGAAAAATCTAAAATCTGTCCCGAAGCTTCGGGACTAAAATCTAAAATTTCACTTCCTCGGAATCCATTTCACTTCCTCCGCTTTTAAGTCAAACGACAACTTCCGTGCCAAGACAAAAAGGTAGTCAGAAAGTCGGTTTAAGTACATAATTGCGATTTCAGGAACGTGTTCATTATGACTTAAATGTACTGCCAAACGCTCTGCACGGCGGCAGATACAACGTGCTATATGACAATGTGACACGGTTGGGTGACCGCCCGGTAAAACAAAATGAGTCATTTGCGGAAGGCTTTCTTCCATTTTATCTATTTCGTTTTCGAGTAATTGGATATCCGAGTCAATTATTCCGAGATTTTTTAAGCGAAGTTCTCCATTTTTCAAGACTTCTTTTTCCTGCGGAGTTGCCAAAATGGCGCCAACAGTAAAAAGCCGATCCTGAATTTCTATTAAAATGGTTTTATAATGTGAATCGATTTCCTGATCGCGAATTAATCCGATATAGGAATTTAATTCATCAACAGTCCCGTAACTGTCAATTCTTATATGATCCTTAGGAACGCGCGTGCCTCCAAAAAGAGCCGTTGTTCCTTTATCGCCTGTTTTTGTATATACTTTCATGGTTATTTTAGATTGTAGATTTATGATTTTAGATTGAATGCTAGAGTCTTAAATTTTTAGATTTAGAAAATAATCTAAAATCTAAAATCAGAAATCTAAAATTATTTAGTTGTGTCACTTTCAATTAATCCATCTCGTAAACGAATAACTCTGTGTGCGTAAGCTGCGATGTCTTCTTCGTGAGTTACTAGAATTACAGTGTTTCCTTGAGCGTGAATATCTCCAAAAAGCTTCATGATTTCTACAGAAGTTTTACTGTCTAAGTTTCCTGTAGGTTCATCGGCCAGAATAATCGAAGGTTTGTTGACCAAAGCGCGGGCAATGGCAACACGCTGGCGTTGTCCTCCAGATAACTGATTGGGCTGGTGATCCATTCGGTCTCCTAAATTTACTTGTTTTAAAACCTCAGTGGCTCTTGTATTTCTGTCAGATTTTGAATATCCGGCGTAAATCATTGGTAAAGCTACATTGTCTAAAGCCGTAGTTCTTGGTAAAAGATTAAAAGTTTGAAAAACAAATCCGATTTCTGTATTACGAATTCCGGCAAGTTCGTCATCACGCATTTGGCTGACATCTTTTCCGTTTAAAACATAACGTCCGGAAGTTGGGGTATCCAAACAACCTAATAAATTCATTAAAGTTGATTTTCCAGATCCCGAAGGCCCCATTAAAGCAACATATTCGCCTTTGTTGATTTCTAAATTAATTCCTTTTAAAACATAGACGATTTCATTACCAAGTACAAAATTTCGTCTTATGTCGGTTATTTTAATTAATGGATTTGCCATTTCGTTTTACAATTTTGGATTTAAAAGTACAAAACACTTTTTAATTAACGATGAGTAGTTTGAAATTGATTTTTGTTACAATTCGAACTGTCGAATAAGAATGTTTTTCTTTTAATGAAGCAGGGAAACAGGGAAAAAGAAGGTAAAAAAATGGCAATCAGAAATGATAGTCATTTTATACTCTAATAACAAAATGTTCTTTTTCTTGTTCGTATCTAAAAAATACAAATCCCCATTGAAAAGTATCGATCGTAACTTTTACTTTTGGATGATTTTTTATAATCTCCCAGGCTTCTTCCATTTCCGGCGACCAATGTATGTCGTCAAAAATCCAAACAGAATCATTATTTACTGTTTGCAGTAAAAGTTCAAAATAAGTTAAAGTTGCTTTTTTTGAATGATTACCGTCGAAATATATTAGATCATATATTTTAGAATTCAGGTTTTCTGAAATTAAAAAAGATTCAAATTCAGAGATTATGTTTTCGACATTTTTGCAGTCAAATTTATCTAATTGATTTTGGGCCGCATTTGCCGTATTTGGACAGCCTTCAATTGTAATAACTTTTGCCTCTGTATTTCCCAATGCAAGGGCAGCAGTCGCCAAACCTAAAGAAGTCCCAATTTCAAGAATGTTTTTTGGCTGAAAATAATTTGTTACGCGAAATAATAATTCAGCCCGTTTTGGTGAAATTCCGGCTGTAGATGCGATTTTAGAAATCTGCCTTCTGTTTGATTTAAAAACTTTAGAGCCAGCACCAAAATCAGTTACTTCAATAAAATTTTTATTTTCAAGAAGCGATTTTCTATAATTTTTTAGAATCAAATATTCGCGTTTCGGCTTCTTATCATAAAAGCATTTAGTCAATAAACTAAAAACAAAAGGCGAATGAACACCGTGTTCGTTTTTAGAATTCCAAAGAAATTTTAAATAAGATTTGATTTGAAACAGCATGCCTAAATTTTGAAAATACCTTAATTAATTGATTTTAAAGTAATATCAAATATCAAAACAGATCCACCCGGAATTCCGTTGTAATCTCTGCTTCCGTAACCTAAATGCGCGGGAACAAAAAGAACACCTTTTCCTCCCGGTTTAAAAAGTCTGATTCCTTCTTTCCAGCCTTGAATTACCTGATTTAAACCGAATGCAACTCCTTTTTTATCTTCTTCGGCTACATCTTTGTCACTTTCATCAAACACATTTCCGTCTGTAAAATAGCCTTTGTAAACAACCGTTACATTTGAATTGGGTTCAGGGAAATCTTCACCTTCACCCGGTTCCTCGATAATATAATATAAACCAGAATCTGTTCTTGTTGCAGTTAAGTTGTTTTTAGCCAAGTAATCTTTGATTTCCTGTTCATTTTGAGCCGTATAATCTTTAACTTCATCCTTATCCTTAGAGCAAGAAAGGAATAGTACTAATGCAAGTAACACTGTTAAAAGTTGTTTCATATTTTAGGTTTTTTAAATAATTAAAGATTTTGGTTTCACAGAGATTCACAAAGAAAACGCGAAGATTCACAAAAAATTTCGTGCACCTCTGTGCTTTCTTTGTGAACCTCTATAATTAACTTATCCTTCTATCTTTGCCGAAAGCTCAAACCAACGTTCTTCTTTTACCTCGATTTTATTAATTATGCTTTGCAATTCATTTGCCTTTTTCTCAATATCAGCATCTGCAACTTTTCCGTCAGCAAATAATGTTTCGATTTTAGTTTTTTCGATTTCTAAATCTTTGATTTCTCTTTCGATTTTTTGATATTCTTTTTGCTCGTTAAAGCTTAAATTTCCAGTTGGATTATTTTGTTTCCAGTCTTTCTTTTCGGCTTTGTTTTCTTCTTTTTGAGCAACGTCGGCACTGTCCTCATAGGCACGGAAATCAGAATAGTTTCCTGGGAAATTTTCGATTTCTCCCTGCCCTCTAAAAACAAATAAGTGATCCACAATTTTATCCATAAAGTAACGGTCGTGCGAAACAACCAATAAACATCCCGGATAATCTAAAAGGAAACTTTCCAAAACGTTAAGCGTTACAATATCCAAATCGTTTGTTGGCTCATCAAGAATCAAAAAGTTAGGATTCTGAATTAAAACTGTACATAAATATAGACGTTTTAATTCTCCTCCGCTTAATTTTTCGACATAATCGTATTGTTTTTTCGCATCAAAAAGAAAACGCTCTAACAATTGCGAAGCCGAAATAATTTTTCCTTTTGCAAGCGGAATATATTCGCCGTATTCCTTAATAATATCGATAACACGCTGTCCTGGTTTAGGGTTAATTCCAGATTGCGTATAATAACCAATTTTAATGGTGTCTCCTTTTACAACGCGGCCACTGTCTGGCGGAATTGTTCCCGTAAGCAGATTTAAAAAAGTAGATTTTCCGGTTCCGTTTTTACCAATAATCCCAATTCTTTCTCCACGCTGAAAATCAAAACTAAAGTTATCCAAAATAACGCGGTCTTTGAATTTTTTAGAAAGTTTATGAAGCTCAATAATTTTGCTTCCCATTCTTTCCATATTAATTTCAAGCTCTACTTTGTTTTCTTTTCGGCGGCTTTGCGCTTTTTCTTTAATAATGTAAAAATCATCCTGACGAGACTTAGATTTGGTTGTTCTCGCTTTTGGCTGGCGGCGCATCCATTCTAATTCTTTTACAAATAAGTTTTTAGCTTTGTCAATGCTTGAATTTTCAGAAGTAATTCTTTCTTCTTTTTTCTCTAAATAATAAGAATAATTTCCTTTGTATTGGTATAATTTTCCGTTGTCCAATTCGATGATTTCGTTGCAGACACGCTCCAAAAAGAAACGGTCGTGCGTAACCATAAACAACGTAATATTTTCTTTGGCAAAATAACTTTCAAGCCATTCGATCATTTCAAGATCTAAATGGTTGGTTGGCTCATCCAGAATCAATAAATCAGGACGATTGATTAATATGAGTGCCAATGAAAGACGCTTTTTTTGCCCTCCCGAAAGATTTTTTACTTTAAGCTTAAAATCTTCCAGTTTTAATTTGAATAAAATCTGTTTGTACTGCGTTTCAAAATCCCACGCATTATGCTGATCCATTCCGTCAAAAGCCTTTTGATACGCTTCTTCGTCATTTGGGTTTTTAAGCGCTTTTTCGTAAGCCTCGATTATTTTAAGCGTTTCATTATCAGATGCAAAAATGCTTTCTTCAATCGTAAGTTCATCCTGCAGATTATTGTCTTGTGAAAGAAACGCCATTCTAATTCCTTTTCTCAAAACAACTTGTCCCGTATCCGGTTCGTCTAAGCCATTAATAATGCTCATAATGGTAGTTTTACCAGAACCATTTTTGGCAATAAAAGCGATTTTTTGGTCTTTGTTGATTCCAAATGAAATGTTGTCAAAAAGGACTCTTTCGCCAAATGACTTCGATATATTTTCTACAGATAAGTAATTCACTTTGTAAATTGTAAGTTATAAATTATGAGTTATGAGTGTTTTGGAAAACATAACTTTTTGCAAAAGTAAACTTTTATCTTACGATTTGCGAATTGTTAATCTTATTTAAGTTTTAGAGCATGAAAATTAGGAGAGGCTGTCTCAAAAGTCGATACAGCCTCTTTGTTATTTTACCTATTTCTTTGTTCCGTAGGAACATTTCATTGCTGGAAAACATTTATTGGTAGAAAATTATATTGTTATAAAGGATTACGTTCCGTAGGAACGTTTGATTTTACACTGTTTTTAATAATCTGACCTATCAAACGTTCCTACGGAACGCAAATGCGGCTCATCTTTTTTTTTACCTACGAAACATTCCTATGGAATGATTAAATAGGGTATCAAAAAGCTATCAATTAAGTCATTATAAAACAAACTAAATAGTTTATAGTATAAGGACTGCCTCAACTTTTGAAACAGGCTCTTATCTTTTAGAATAAAAACAAATTGTAACATTTTAGAACTATCTCCGACATATTTAAAAATTTAATTCCTTAAATATGAGTGAGAAAGAAATAAACACCCGTGGTTTTGAAGATTTTAAAATAAACACAAAAATCAAGCTTGCTGCATTGTGGACTTCTGTAATGTTTTGTTATATCTATGGAGATTATTTTTCGCTCTATGTTCCAAAAAAAGTTGAAGATTTTATTAGCGGAGATACATTACTGGATTCTCCCGTAAAATTATTTCTGGCAGCACTTTTAATGGCAATTCCGGCCTTAATGATTTTTGCATCGGTAGTTTTAAAACCAAAAATAAACCGCTGGCTTAATCTCATTTTCGGAATTATTTATACTGCCATAATGCTGTTAATAGCTTTTACAACTACTGGAGCCTGGTGGAGTTTCTACGTTTTTCTCGCAATAATAGAAAGTATTTTGACTTCAATAATATTTTGGACTGCGCTTAAATGGCCAAAACAAGTTTAAATTTAAAGATAAAAGCATGAATCAAGAATCAAAACTATCGTTTAGAAATACAGGCAGAATCGCGGGTTTGTTATATTTAGTAGTTGTAATAACCGGAATTTTTAGTTTAGGATATGTTCCTTCTCTACTAATTGTCTGGAATCATCCTGATATAACTTTTAGTAATATTGTAAACCATGAATTTCTTTTCAGACTTGGTATAGTAAGCGGATTAATCTGTTATACTTTCTTTTTATTTCTGCCTTTAGTTTTGTACAAATTATTGCAACCCGTTCATAAAACGTATGCGATATATATGGTTATTTTAGCCATTGTGAGCGTGCCGATTTCTTTTATAAACATGCAGAATAAATTTGCAGTTCTTTCTATAATTAATTCAGGCGGAGAAGAAAAGGATTTGGTAATGTTTTATTTGAACCAATATGATTACGGAAATTTAATTGTTCAGGTTTTTTGGGGACTTTGGCTGTTTCCGTTAGGATATTTAATTTTTAAATCAGCAATAATTCCGAAGTTTTTAGGAATTTTATTGATGCTTGGCTGTGTGAGTTATTTAATAAATTTCTTCGGAAATGCATTGTTTTCGAATTATTCTGAACTCGGAATATCTTCTTTTGTAAGGCTTCCGGCAACTCTTGGTGAAATTGGAACGTGTTTGTGGCTTTTAATAATGGGAGCGAAAAACAACATTATTGCTGCCGATTAACATATGGATTTAAAACCGAACTCAAATCTAAATAATGAATTTGCTGCGGATTATTTAAAATGGGTTTTCGAACCAAAGATTCATTGGTAATAAAATAATGAAGACCATCTTTTGTCGCAATTCCTTCTATTTGATTAAAAGGAAGTTTTAGATCAATTTTTCGTTTATTTCCCGATAAAAAATCGTTGTTTTTAAAATCGTATAAAAGATAAAGAAATGTTTTTCCCGTTTTAGAATAACCGCAAAGAGCCACAATTTTCTTTTCTTCAAAATACGTTGCGCCTGTAACTAAACCTTTTGTATCTAAAGTGTTTTTAAATTGTGCAATATGATTTCCGGGTTGATTGGGCAAAACATAAATACTGGTTTTAGACGATTTCCATTGCTTGGTAAACAAATAAATACTGTCTTTAGAAACTACAAAAACTTCACAGTCAAAATCGGTAGAATTTGGTTTTTGAGCCAAAAAATCAGTTTGGTCAGCATATTGAAATGAAATTTTTTCGATAATTGGTTTTCCTTCTAAAAATGATTTTTTTTCAATTTTCAGGATATTTAAATCCGTTCGATTTCCGCTATAATTATTTCCGAAATCTCCAATATATAAATACAAACTGTCTTGCGAAATCTCTTCCCAGTCATGATTTATTGCCTGATCCAGAATGATTTTCTTTTTGATTTTTCCTAGCGAATCTAATCCGTAAATGGTTTTATCGTGATCGTCATTATGAGTCCACAATAAATTCTCAAAAGCAATTAAACCCGAAGTTTCTTTAATCGAGTCGCTAAGTCTAATCGAATATTCAGGTTTTAGTTTTAAATTTTTATAAATGCAGCTTCCATCGTTTTGTACTGCATTTGGATTATAATTTTTTGAAAGCACATCTGTACAGCCAAAAGTTTGGGCTTTAACTGAAAAAACAGACAGAATAAAAAATAGTAGAATCCGCAGCATTTTTTATGCTTTAAAATTGAAAAAATTAGAATCTAAAAAACTGATTATTGGCAATAACCTCCTTTAAGTTTACAACTGAATCAATTTTTATTTTTTGATTTAAAGATTTTATATGATTGCTGTGATGCACATCGGTCCCTGAAAAATCATACATTCCTTTTTTTAATAAAAGTGCAGCAGTTTTGGTGATTTCGCTGCCATAGTAACCCATAACAGCCAATAAATTCAACTGAAATAAACATCCTGCTTTTTTAAGTTTTTCATATTCTTCAAAGTTATTATGAAAATATAAATACCGTTCAGGATGAGCCAGAACCGGAATATATCCTGCAAGCTGTATCTCAAAAATAATCTTGTATAAGTTTAAAGGCGCACTTAAATACGATATTTCGACTAATACATAATTGTCTTTTAAGGTTAAAAGCTTTTCTGTTTTTACATGGTTTTCAAACCAGTCATCCATAAAATACTCAGATGCAGCCTTAAACGGAATATTGATATTTTCTTCTTTCAATAAAACTTCAGTTTCTTTTTGCTTGTTTAAAATATCCTGTTCAGCATTATCCCAGACAAAATGATTAATGTGCGGCGTAGTAACAAACTGAGAAATTCCCAATTCCTGAAATGCCTTTACAAGTTTTATTGTTTTTTTAATTGATGATGCACCATCATCAATTCCCGGAAGCAAATGAGAATGAATATCGATATAATCGCCTGCCAGAAGGTCTTTTAAAAAAGGTTTCGATTTAAAGAATGATAACATAAGTGCAAAAGTAAAGAATTGATATTGTTTTTATTTCTCTTTAAACAAATATTGCAAAAGAAAATTTATGTAACAATGTAACCGGCATTTTAGAATTATATTATATTTGATAGAAAAGTAATATTTTATGAAAATTAAAGAGAATTTGTATAATCAAAGGATTATTTCGATTGATGCTTTACGCGGAATTACCATTTTTGTAATGATATTTGTAAACGAACTCGCAAGTGTCAAAAATGTACCACAGTGGATGAAACACATGCCCGCCGATGCCGATGCAATGACCTTTGTCGATTTAGTTTTCCCTGCTTTTTTATTTATAGTTGGAATGTCAGTTCCATTTGCCTTTAATGCCAGATTAATAAAAGGCGACACCCCAAAAGTAATCTGGACACATACTTTAAAACGTGCTGTAGCTTTAATAATAATTGGTGTTTATATGGTAAATGCTGAATATGGCTACGACGCTTCAAAAATGATAATCGCACCTGCTTTTTGGGGATTTTTGGCTTATTCCATGCCCATTCCTATTTGGAATAAATACCCAAAAGATTTTTCAGTTTGGTTAAAATATATACTTCAATACGGCGGAATATTAGTTTTAATTGCACTTTACTTTCTATATGTTCAGGAAGAAACCGGAAAAATAGGAATCACGCCAAAATGGTGGGGAATTCTGGGTTTAATAGGCTGGGCTTATCTTATTTCTGTAATTTATTATTGGCTGGTTTCAGGCAGATTATGGGCAATGATTGCTTTTCTTGTAGTTTGTGTTGCGGCAAATTCGGCAAATTTGACAAAAGGTTTAGTTTTACCGGAATGGCTGCATTTTATTGCCGGACATTTAACACATGTAACTTTAGTAACCGCCGGAATAATAATTTCACTGCTCTTTTTTGACAAGAAAATAGTAAATAAAATTAATTGGCCTGTAATAGGATTCATTGTTTTGTTTTTTGCTGTTGGCTTTTTCCTTCGGCCACATTACGGAATCTCAAAAATACAAGGAACACCATCTTGGACATTAATTTCGGCTGGAATTTGCACCGTTTTGTTTTACTTTTTGTATTGGCTAATGGAAGTTAAAAAACAAACCAAATGGAGCGAGTTTTTTATGCCCGCAGCGGCAAATCCGTTATTGATTTATATTCTGCCGGGTGTTATTTATTATTTTAATTTAGCTTTTAAAATTTCCATTATTCCAGAATATTTCCGTGAAGGAATTCCGGGAATTATCTGGTCACTGGTTTTCTCAATAATAATGTTATTCGTTATGAAAATCTTCAACAGGTTTAAGATTCAGCTTCACTTATAATATTTTTTACCGCAAAGTTCGCAAAGGTTTTACGCAAAGTGCACAAAGTTTAATCTATTAATTTGTGGCTAAAAAATTAGCCGAAGTTCGCAAAGCTTTATCAATACAAAGCTTTGCGAACTTTGCGGTAAAATATTCTCATTTTATAAAAACAGACTTTATCTCCAAAGTCGCACCAGAAACCGGATTATAATTCACAAAATTGAATTTACAGAGCTTATGAATGTTCAAAGTCTTTCCATTTAGATCGCCGTCTTGTTTAAAATCTGTCCACGGAATTTTTATTGTCGTGAACTTTTTAGCAGATACAGGTAAATCTACTCTTGGGTGCGAACCGCCATGTACACAACCGGTTCCTTCTGCGTTTCCTTCGCGTGCTTGCAGTTTTATAGGCTGCGATGATTTATAAGTAATGTTCACATATTTTGAATTTTCAGATAAATTTGTTGGTTTGCCATCGTTCGAATCAGCTTCTGTAATCATCACATTCAGTTCGATTTCTCCAACTGGATTATCTTTTGCCGTAACTTTAATTATGCCTTTTTCTTTTCGGATTTTATTAATTGTTTCCTGATTTTCTTTGGCTGGACCGGCGATATACCAGGTTGAGGTTTTTACAAGATTTATATGCGAGTTTGAAATTTCTTCTGGAGAAGCGAAGCTTAATATTATAAACAATATAGGTATTAGAAGAAAGAAATTAGTTAAAATCAATTTTTTGACTCTCATAAAAAGTATTTTTTGTTTCTTTCAAAAATAAGATTTCTTTTTATTCTTTTTTAAAAGTGACTATTCTCAATAAAATTTTAAATTTGTAAGATATTATTTCTATAAAATTTATATTATGAGAAATCCAAAGCTTCTGTTAGGTTTCTTTTTCTTTTTTCAAATGCATTTCGGCTATTGCCAAAACGATACCATTTCATACGACAACAACAACAACAACAACAACAACAACAACAACAACAAAGATATTCTGGATGTTTTGTACAAGCTTTTTCATAAAAATGATTCTATTAGAAAAAACCAGGATAAAAAAATAGCATTTTCATTGCTTCCGGTTCCAATTGATGCTAACAAAAATGCCGGTTTGGTAGTTTCATTTTTAACCACTTTTTATCTCGGCGACAGTAAAACGACCAAAATGTCTCAGGTTTCGTTTTCACCTTATTTTAGTTTCACCAAACAATATGTTTTTCCTATTCAAACCTATATTTATACGAAGGATAATTACTGGAATTTCATTGGCGATTATCGATATATGATTTATCCGCAGGATACTTATGGTTTAGGCGGACATAATACCGATGAAAAAATGTCGACTTTAGATTATCAGCAATGGCGTTTTTATCAATTTGCAACCCGAAAAGTAATAGGGAATTTTCGATTAGGATTAGGTTTATTGTTCGACAATTATCAAAATATTTCTGAGGACTCCTATATTGAGGATGAAACCGATTATTCTAAATATATGGATGGGGATTTTTCTAATGAAAGTTCCTTCGGAATTGCGATTCAAGGGCTTTATGATTCCAGAGAAAACAATGTAAATCCCGAACAAGGCTTGTATGTAGAGGCAGATTACCGAATCAATACAAGCGGAGTTGAAGGCAAAAAATGGAATTCGATTTATTTTGATGCCCGCAAATACCATTCTTTCCATAAATATAAACATCGGGTTTTGGCTTACAGAGCTTTTTATTGGTCAACTTTTGGTGGAAAACCACATTATTTAGATCTGCCAAGCATAGGTTGGGATCGCGATGGAAGAACGGGACGTGGTTTTACCCGAAACAGATTTCGCAGCAATGCGCTGATTTATTTTGAAACCGAATACAGAACTGATATCTCAAAAAACGGTTTTTGGGGTGCTGTGTTTTTTACCAATGTTTCCTCTGTTTCGAAGTTAGATACGTATCAGTTTAAAAAATGGAATCCAGCCGTTGGAACCGGATTACGTATTAAATGGAACAAAAAAAACAACAGCAATTTAGTGCTTGATTACGGAATTAGTAAAAACGATTGGTCATTGCGATTAGGATTGGCTGAAAATTTCTAACTTTCCCCAAAATCAATTACAAAAAATTCAATGCAGTTATCGGTTATCATTCTTAATTATAATGTGCGTTACTTTCTGGAACAATGCGTTTTAAGTGTTCAGGAAGCAATTGCAGGTCTTGATGCCGAAATTATTGTTATAGATAATAATTCGTCTGATGACAGCTGTTTAATGATGAAAACCCAATTCCCGGAAGTGAAACTGATTCAAAACCAAGAAAATTTTGGTTTCCCAAAAGGAAATAATATTGGAGTTAAACAAGCCGGCGGAAAATACATCTGCATTTTAAATCCTGATACTGTTGTTGCCGAAGATACTTTTACTAAAATTTTGGCTTTCGCCGAAGGAAAACAAGATTTAGGAATTATAGGCTGTAAATTAATTGATGGAACAGGAGATTTTCTGCCCGAAAGTAAACGCGGAATTCCATCGCCCTGGGTAGCTTTCACGAAAATCTTTGGTTTGTATAAAGTGTTCCCAAAATGGAATCTTTTTAATCAATATTATGCACAGCATTTAAATGAAAACCAAACCGGAAAAGTCGAGATTCTGGTGGGTGCATTTATGTTTTTAGAAAAAGATTTGTATGAGAAATTAAATGGCTTTGATGAAAATTGCTTTATGTACGCAGATGATATTGATTTGTCGTATAGAGTACTTCGGCTAAAAAAGAACAATTATTACTTTCATGAAACGACAGTCTTACACTATAAAGGAGAAAGTACCGTTAAAGATGAATTGTATATGCAGCGTTTTCAGGATGCAATGAATTTTTTCTACCAAAAACATTTTAAAAAATCATGGTTTTTTAGCTTTTTTATTCAAATTGGAACATGGTTTTTTTCATTTGTAAAAATGTTTCAGGGAAAATCAAAAACAAAACCTTTGCCGGAAAGATATATTTTATACTCCGAAAATGAGAATTTGTCTGAAAAGCTGGCTTCGATTTTAGAAAATAAAGTCAGTTTTTTAGATTTCAAAAAAGAAAAAATGGTAAATTCGTCGCTGATTTTAAAGGGAAAAAAGACAGAGATCATTTTGGATAATCAGTATGTTTCATTCAAAAAATGTATCAATATCATAGAAACTCTTAAAGATAAGGATATTACTTTTAAGATTTTCCCCAAAAACACCAGTTATATTATTGGAAGTAATTCAAGAAATGACAGAGGGCAAATCAGAAAAATTCAGTAAAAATTATATTAAGTTTAATTTATATTTAAATTTTTCAGTAATTTCGCAATCAGAAAATCAAAATCATCCTTTAGAATAATAATATGGCAAGATTTGAATTAAAGCTTCCCAAAATGGGAGAGAGTGTCGCTGAAGCAACCATTACCAACTGGTTGAAAGAAGTGGGAGACAAAATTGAAGCTGATGAAGCTGTACTTGAAATTGCAACTGATAAAGTTGACAGCGAAGTACCAAGTGAAGTATCGGGAATTTTAGTTGAACAATTATTTGGCAAAGATGATTTAGTTCAGGTAGGGCAGACTATTGCAATTATCGAAACTGAAGGTGGTGATGCGCCTGCTGCAACTCCAGATGCAGAAGCTGCTGCTCCTGCAGAAGCTGTAGAAATCGAAAAAACAATTGAAGCAGTAAAAGAAGAAGTTGCTGCTCCTCAGGATTTTTCTGGATCTGAAAAATTCCTTTCTCCTTTAGTAAAAAACATTGCAAAAGAAGAAGGTGTTTCTCTTGCTGAATTAGATAATATTCAAGGTTCGGGAAAAGACGCCCGTGTAACGAAAGATGATATCTTAAAATATATAGAAGACCGTAAAGCGGGAGTAGTTCAAGCTCCAAAAGTAGTTGAACAAGCACCAAAAGCAGCGGTTGAAACTCCAAAAGCGGCTGTTGAAACTGCGAAAGCATCAGAGCCAGTAGTTCAAAAAAGCCAGCAGACAGTTCCGGTTTCTGTAAATGGCGGTGACGAAATCATCGAAATGGACAGAATGCGTAAACTGATTTCTGGTTACATGGTGGCTTCTGTGCAAACTTCGGCTCACGTTCAGTCGTTTATTGAGGTTGACGTAACGAACATTGTAAAATGGAGGGATAAAGTTAAAACAGCTTTTGAAAAGAGAGAAGGCGAGAAGCTGACTTTTACACCAATTATGATGGAAGCAGTTGCAAAAGCTTTAAAAGATTTTCCTGGAATGAATATTTCTGTTGATGGCGAGTATATCATCAAAAAGAAAAATATTAACTTAGGAATGGCGGCTGCATTGCCAAACGGAAATTTAATTGTTCCTGTAATTAAAAATGCAGATCAGTTAAACCTTGTTGGGATGGCAAAAGCGGTTAACGATTTAGGAAACCGTGCAAAAGCAGGAAAACTAAAACCAGACGATACGCAAGGCGGAACTTATACCGTTACAAATGTTGGAACTTTTGGAAGTGTTTTTGGAACGCCAATTATCAATCAGCCGCAAGTGGGTATTTTAGCACTTGGAGCGATTCGTAAAGTTCCTGCGGTTATCGAAACGCCGGAAGGAGATTTTATCGGAATTCGCCAAAAAATGTTCTTGTCTCACTCTTACGATCATAGAGTTGTTGATGGTGCATTAGGTGGAAGTTTTGTAAAAAGAGTAGCAGAATATTTAGAAGCTTTTGATGTAGACAGAGATTTCTAATCGATTCATAAATAAATTTAAAACCCGAAAAAAAATTAAAAGTTTTTCGGGTTTTTTCGTTTGTAAGAAAACAGAAAATAAGCCGATTTAGATTTAATTTTAAAAGTTAAAATCGAAAAATAAAGCCTTTTTTGGTCAAAAAAAAATAGAAATTGGGGAGGAAAATTCGGCTTTAAAAATTACATTTGTAATCTTATAAAAATTAAAAATGGAATTAAAACTTAACAAACCAATCTGCTTTTTCGATCTTGAAACAACTGGAATTGATATCGGTAAAGATCGAATAGTAGAAATTTCGATATTTAAAGTTTTTCCAAACGGAAATAAAGAAAGTAAAACATGGCTGGTTAATCCAACAATTCCAATTCCTCCACAAACTACCGCGGTTCATGGAATTACTGACGAAAAAGTAGCTAATGAGCCAACTTTTGCAGAACTGGCACCACTGGTTCATAATATGATAAAAGACAGCGACTTGGGAGGTTTCAATTCAGATCGTTTTGATATTCCGTTATTAGCAGAAGAATTGCTTCGTGCCGGGGTCGATTTTGATATGAAAAATAAGGTTTCGGTAGACGTTCAGACTATTTTTCATAAAATGGAAGAACGTACTTTGAGTGCAGCTTTGAAATTTTACTGCGGGAAAAGCCTTGAAAATGCCCACTCAGCAGAAGCAGATACAATGGCAACTTATGAGATTTTGAAAGCGCAGTTAGATCGTTATCCTGAATTAGAAAACGATATGAAATCATTATCTGAATTTACAACCCGTAAAAAAATCGCTGATTTTGCCGGAATGATTGCTTTTGATAAAGATGACGAAGAAATTTTTACTTTCGGAAAACACAAAGGAGCAAAAGTTGAAAAAGTACTGGAAACAGAACCGGGATATTTCAGCTGGATTCAAAACGCCGATTTTCCTTTGTATACCAAAAAAGTTTTAACAGGAATTAAATTGAGAAAATTAAATACGAAATAAAGTATTCAGTGTTCAGTTTTTAGTGTTCAGTAGAATTTAGCACTCAAAACACTGAACACTCAAAACTGAAAACTGAACACTTAAAGGAATGAAGATCATTTGCATCGGTAGAAATTATACCAATCATATTGAAGAATTAAAAAACGATCGTCCAGACGAACCTGTTGTTTTTATGAAACCGGATTCGGCGGTTTTATTGAAGCAGCATCCGTTTGTAATTCCAGAATTTTCTGAGGAAGTTCATCACGAATTAGAAATAATTGTGAAAATTAATAAGGTTGGAAAATATATTGAGCCTAAGTTTGCACACAAATATTATGACGACATTAGTGTAGGTATTGATTTTACTGCCAGAGACTTACAGGATAAATTAAAAGCAAAAGGACTGCCTTGGGAAAAGGCAAAAGCATTTGATGGTTCAGCAGTAATTGGAGATTTTTTGCCAAAAAGTGATTTTGTTTCGTTAGAAAATCTTACGTTTGAACTCAAAAATAATTCTGAAACAGTTCAAAAAGGAAATACAAGTTTTATGCTTTGGAAAATTGATGAATTGGTTTCTTATGTTTCTCAGTTTTTTACCTTAAAAATTGGGGATATTATTTTTACAGGGACACCCGCAGGTGTTGCGCCGGTTAAACCAAATGATGTTTTGGAAGGCTTTTTAGAAGATAAAAAATTATTCAGAATACAAATAAAATAATGGCTTTAAAGTATAATCTTTCGAAAGTGTATGCGCTTTCAGACAATGACCCCGAATTTGTAAACGAAATTCTAAAACTATTTGTTACAGAAGTTCCTGAGGATTTAAAACAAATCAAGGAAGGAATCAAGAAAAAGGATCATAAATACGCTTATTCGTATGCGCATAAAATTAAACCTACATTAGACTTGATGGGGTTGAATGTTGCATTTGAAGAAATTCTGCAAGTCGAAGCGTGGACAAAAGCAGAAGGAAAGAAAAAAGATATTATCGAGACTTTTAAAAGTATAAAAGTACAGGTAAAAGAGGCAATTAAAGAAATCAAAAAAGATTTTGACGTCTAAATTCAGATTATTCCGCTTTTTTAAAATTGAAAAAGCGGAATAAATTTTTATCTGCTTTAAGGTTTTTACTTCACTAAAAACAAAATAGAAATTTTGTTTTCTGCCACAGATCATTTCCACAACCTACTTCATAATATGCTTATAGAATAATTTATAAGTAAAATATTTTACAAATATGAAAGCAACAATAGTTACCATTGGAGATGAGATTTTAATTGGTCAAATTGTAGATACAAATTCAAATTTTATAGCCAAAGAGCTGGATCGAATTGGTGTAGAAACTTATGAAATGATTTCAATAAGTGATAACAAACAGCATATTTTAAACACTTTTGCGCAGCTGCAGAATAAAGTTGATGTTGTAATTATAACCGGCGGTTTAGGACCGACAAAAGATGATATCACCAAAAAAACTTTCTGCGATTATTTTGACGATCAGCTGGTTGTAAATCCCGAAGTTCTCGCTCACGTAACAGAACTTATTGAAGGTTTTTATAAAAGACCCATTTCTCAGTTGAATAAAGATCAGGCACTTGTTCCTTCAAAGTGTACTGTTCTTCATAATAAAATGGGAACTGCGCCGGGAATGTGGATGAAAAAGGAAAATACCGTATTTGTTTCGCTTCCGGGTGTTCCGTACGAAATGAAATATCTGGTAGAAAATGAGATAATCCCAAAAATTGTAAAAGAGTATAAACGTCCTTATATTATTCATAAAACCATTTTAACGTACGGTCAAGGTGAAAGTTTAGTCGCAGAACGTATCGAAAACTGGGAAAATAATCTGCCTGAATTTATCAAATTGGCGTATCTGCCAAATCCCGGACGAGTTCGCTTACGTATGACTGCCCGCGGAACAGATAAAAGAGAATTAGAAAAAGCAATTGAAGAGAATGTTCAGTCATTAGATGCTATAATTCATGATATTATAGTAGGGTATGAAGAAAATGAAACGATTGAAACCGTAGTTGGCAAACTGCTTGCTAAAAATAATAAAACGATTTCGACAGCAGAAAGCTGCACCGGAGGAAAAATTGCGTCACTTTTGTCATCTGTGCAAGGAGCATCAAGATATTTTAAAGGAAGTGTGGTTTCATACGCAACAGAAGCCAAGGTCAATGTTTTGGGTATTTCGCAGGACTTGATAGATCAATTTTCAGTAGTAAGTGCTGAGGTTGCAGCAGCTATGGCTTTGAATGTGAAAGATATACTTAAAACCGACTATGCAATCGCGACAACCGGGAACGCTGGCCCGTTAAAAGGAGACTCGAATGCTGAAATTGGTGCTGTTTTTATCGCTTTGGCTACACCAGAGGGAGTAATCACAGAAGAATTTAACTTTGGTCAACCACGTGAAAAAGTGATAGATAGAGCAACTATTAAGAGTTTAGAAATATTACAAAAAGAAATTTTAAAAATTGTGCAATAAATTTTTGCTACAATGGTTTATTTTTCTTTTCTTTGCACCCTGATTTTGAATAACGATAAAAGATAAGTATAATGTCAAGAGTTTGTGACCTTACAGGTAAAAGAGCGATGGTAGGAAATAACGTTTCTCACGCTATGAACAAAACTAAGAGAAAGTTTTCTGTAAACTTAGTTAAAAAGCGTTTTTATCTTCCAGAAGAAGATAGATGGATTACTCTTAGAGTAGCAGCATCTACGATAAAAACAATTAATAAAAATGGAATCACTGCTGTTTTGAAAAAAGCACAGTCAGAAGGATTTATCAAATAATCTTTTCCTAAATAAATATATAGCAAGATGGCAAAGAAAGGTAATAGAATCCAGGTAATTTTAGAATGTACTGAGCACAAGACTTCTGGTGTTCCGGGAACTTCTAGATATATTACAACTAAGAACAAAAAAAATACTCCGGATAGATTAGAGATTAAAAAATTTAATCCAATCTTGAAACGTGTAACTGTTCATAAAGAAATTAAGTAATAATTAGAGATTTTTGTAAATCTCAAATGGTTTTGCCATTTAGAGTTTTATAAAAAACTTCAAATAACATTTGAATCATGGCAAAGAAAACCGTAGCATCGTTACAAACATCTTCTAAGAGATTATCAAAAGCCATCAAAATGGTAAAATCTCCTAAAACTGGTGCATATACATTCGTAGAATCTATTATGGCTCCTGAAGAGGTTGATGAATTCTTGAAAAAGAAATAATTACAATTACAATATATAGAAAAGCTACTTTCATTCGGAAGTAGCTTTTTTATTTTTTATATTTGTTTAAAATTTTGTAGAAACTAAGCAATTTGTATTTTTTTAAACATTAGTTCGCGTCATACTCTATATCTTTACTTGTTTAAAGAAGACAATAAAAAGATCGATGCAGTTGGGTTGGGGTTAAATTAAAAACAAAAGGCATTCTATAAACATTAAGATTGTTTCAAAACTCTTAGAAACAGTCTAAAACTAACAATAAATTAAAAATGAGTTTTTTTAAAAAATTATTCTCTACCGAAAAAAAAGAGACTTTAGATAAAGGTCTTGAAAAAACAAAAACTACTTTTTTCTCTAAGTTAAGCAAAGCAGTTGCAGGAAAATCTAAAGTCGATGATGATGTTTTAGATAATCTTGAAGAAGTTTTGGTAGGTTCTGATGTTGGGGTAAATACAACATTGAAAATTATCGAAAGAATCGAAAAACGCGTATCTGAAGATAAATATTTAGGAACTGACGAATTAAACCAAATTCTTCGTGATGAAATTGGCGGGCTATTGTCTGAAACCAATAGAGGTGAAGCAACCGAATTTGATATTCCAAAAGATAAAAAGCCTTATGTTTTAATGGTTGTTGGAGTAAATGGTGTTGGAAAAACTACAACAATTGGTAAACTGGCTTATCAGTTTAAAAAAGCCGGTTATAAAGTGGTTTTAGGCGCTGCCGATACTTTTCGTGCCGCTGCAATCGATCAGTTACAAGTCTGGGCTGATAGAGTAGATGTGCCAATCGTAAGACAAAATATGGGGAGTGATCCGGCTTCTGTAGCTTTTGATACTTTACAGTCTGCTGTGGCTCAAAATGCCGATGTTGTTATTATTGATACTGCCGGACGTTTACACAATAAAATCAATTTGATGAATGAGCTTTCTAAAGTAAAACGCGTAATGCAGAAAGTAGTTGCCGATGCGCCACACGATGTACTTCTGGTTTTAGACGGGTCAACAGGTCAAAATGCTTTTGAGCAGGCTAAACAATTTACTGCTGCGACAGAAGTAACTTCATTAGCAGTAACAAAATTAGACGGAACTGCAAAAGGCGGTGTTGTAATAGGTATTTCAGACCAGTTTCAAATTCCGGTAAAATATATTGGCGTTGGTGAAGGAATTGAAGATTTACAGGTCTTTAATAAATATGAATTCGTAGACAGTTTCTTTAAATAATTTATAATGAGTTTTTCTTCTTTTAAAAATATATCGGCTGTTGTTTTTTATTTTGCAAGCATTATATGTTTTGTTTTAGCAAATGTTTTGAGAGATAATAGTCTTTCTTTTTATTATGTTTTATTGGTTCTGGGCATAGGTTTCTTCTTTATGGGAGTTCTTAAAAGACTTCGAACTAAGCAGTAATTACATTACTTCGTAATAGTGTTCTGTCGATATGAATATCCCAAAGGGATTTTATATCGGTAGTAATTCAATTTTTAAATATTTTATCCCGTTAGGGATTTAATCTATTTGTTAATATTTAGTCCCTAAAAGGACAAAACTGTAAAATCAATTACTACCGATATAAAATCTCTACGAGATAAATAAGGAAGTTTTTATTGATACAATGCGCTAATTTTTTCCCATAAAACTTTATCGAAATCAGATAAAGCCAGATTTACATTATCTGCGGCATCTCCCATTCTGATAATGACCATTTTTTTGCTCGGAATTACATAAATCTTTTGGTCATTTTTTCCTAAAGCCATAAACATATCATTTGGTCCCGTTGGGATTACACTTCCCTGAAAAGTAAGTTGTGATTGTGGTAAATGATAAGAGCTTTTCCCATTTAACCACCATAAATAACCATATCCTAAATTGATGTTTTGTGAAGTTGTTGTTGCTTCATTGAAATAGGCTTCATTTAAAATGATATTGTTTTCCCATTTCCCTTTATTCAGCATTAATAACCCAAAGCGCGCCATGCTTCTTGAAGTACTTGTATAAACGTTGTTTACACCAAGCTGTACCCAAGAACCATTCATCCCGATTTTATCCCTTAATTTAGCATTGAAATAATTTTCCCAGGTTTGTCCGCTTGCACTTGCAATGACATCTTGCAATTTTACATAAACATTGTGATAAGCCCATCTTGTTCCGGCATCGGCTTTGTAGATTAAACTGGCAGGGTCTACATCATCAGTTGAGTCATCAAGTCCAGATGTCATCGTTAATAAATGTTTGCAGGTAATTTGATTTTCTTGTGCCAGAGTTTCGCTTGTCCAGCCGGTGCCAATATATTGAGAAACCTTATTGTCGATGTTTAGCAAATTTTCCTGTTGTGCAATTCCGGTAACAGTAGAAGTTAATGTTTTTCCGGCACTCGCCCAATACCAGTTTGTTGAAGCGGTATGTCCGTTGAAATAGTTTTCTAAAACAATACGGCCGTTGACTAAAATGATAAAAGATTTAGAATTTTTGAGTTCGAGGTAATCTAAAAGAGGCTGTACGGCACCTTGATTCCATTTTAAATCGGCTATGGATTTTGTTTCCCAGGCTGTTCCGGTTAGTGGAGGGAAATACATACTTTCTGATGGAGCTGGAACCGGATCTGGTTCTGCTGAATCTTTACTGCAGCCTATCAATAATAAGGTAGTCAGGATTGTAAAAATAGTTTTGGTCATGGTTTTTTGTTTTTGGTTTGGGGTTTGACCAAAAATATGTAAAATAGTTTAATGAGTGGGAAAACTTATTTTACGTATTTAACCACGAAGTTTTTATTTAAACTCCCATTTTGTTCCATCTGTAAAACTGCATAGTAAGCTCTTACTTTTATAATACCGTTTGCATCTGTCGAAAAATCTTCCCAAATTTTTGAGCCGATCATATCAGGCTTTAGTAAATTTGCTGCATCTTCCTTTTCCATAAAAATATCTGCCTTAATATGACATAAGATTGTTAAAATAGTTTTTTTTATTGTCTGCAAATAGTTAGAACATAAACTCTTTAGAAAAATGAGATAATTATAGACTAAAGTATTTCTTTTGAAATTTATAAAGTTAACTTTGTAGATTACTAATTTTTTTATGAAAACAGGAGTCCTGGCCCTGATGGCAGCGGTATCCTTTTTCTGGCTTCTTTAGCCGGGAAAAGATATAGCGTACAGCAGGAACAGCTCCTTATTAATATTATACTATTATGAAAAACGCTTTTATGTTTTTGGTTTTATCGCTTTTGCTTGTAAGCTGTAAAGAAGAAATAAAACCGGCAGATATTGCAAAACTAAATGGTTATTGGGAAATTGAAAAAGTGGTTTTTGATAAAGGAGAGGAGAAGGTGTACGGAATGAATGAGAATTTTGATTTTTTTAAAATTAAAGGAACTAAAGGAACTCGGACAAAAGTAATGGCACAGCTTGACGGCACTTTTTTAACAACAGATACTTTTGAAAATGTTTCGGTTAGATTTACTGATAAAGGAACTTTTCTGGATTATAATACAGATTATGCTAAATGGACTGAGGAATTAATTTCGATTTCGGATGAAGAATTTGTGGTGAAAAATGATCAGAATAAGGAATATCATTATAAAAAAACGGGACCAATAAATATTTTAAATGATGGCAAAAAGACTAAATAACGAAAGTACAATTGGAGCTGTTTTACAACAAATTATTCAGGTTAATAAATTACAGCCAGGAATGGATCAGATTGATGTAAAAGAAGCCTGGACGCAATTAATGGGAAATGGTGTAAAAACGTATACTAAAAATGTCGTTTTAAAGGGCAGTACATTGTATGTTGAACTTGGATCTGCTGTTTTAAGAGAAGAATTAAGTCACGGAAAATCTAAAATAGTTAAAATGATTAATGAGGAGCTTGGGCGTGAAGTGGTAAAAGATGTGGTTTTGCGCTGATTTTAGATTTTAGATTTTAGATTTTAGATTTTTCAGGATATCAAAAAAAAGAGGCTGTCTCAAAAGTCGAGACAACCTCTTTTTTATTCGGATACCTATCGGAGAAATTTTCCATTTACGCGATTCTCAACAGCTTGATTTTACTTTTGAGACAGCCTCTTTTTTTTGATTTATATGTGTAGTTCAGCAATCTAAAATCTGAACTCTACAATCTGAAATTATTAGAATTGCTCTCTTCCAGCAAAGTGGAATGCACCTTCAATAGCAGCGTTTTCGTCGCTGTCAGATCCGTGAACTGCATTTTCTCCAATAGAAGCTGCGTATGCTTTACGAATAGTTCCTTCAGCAGCTTCAGCCGGATTTGTAGCTCCAATTAAAGTTCTGAAATCTTCTACTGCGTTATCTTTTTCTAAAATTGCAGCAACAATTGGTCCACGAGACATAAATTCAACTAATTCTCCGTAGAAAGGTCTTTCTGCGTGAACTGCATAAAATGCTTTTGCATCAGCTACAGTTAATTGAGTTAATTTTAATGAAACGATTTTGAAACCACCATTAGTGATCATTGCTAAGATATTCCCGATGTGTCCGTTTGCAACAGCATCTGGTTTAATCATTGTAAAAGTTCTATTTGTTGCCATTTTATATTTTATTAAATTTTGTGCAAAAGTAGACTTTTTTTGTGAATTGATTTTAATAAATTCACAATTAAAACATGGTAGAATGATGTTTTGAGTAAGAAAAGCTTTTTTAAATGATATAAGTAATAGTAGAGATGTACTGCAGTGCATCTAACACAAAGTAAATATTTAATAAAAAAAAGACGCACTGCGGTGCGTCTCTATGTATATGATGAAATGTTTTTTATACTTTGAATATTAATTTGTTTCTGTAGAATATCCACAAAATAAAAGTCCAGATACAAACGTAAACTAATGCGCCGGCTAATGAAGCGGTCATTGGGTTGCTAAAAAATGGCGCAATCCAAAAGCTATATAAATAATTTAATAAATTGATTTTTTCTTCTGTTTTATGTGGATTTTGAAATTCGATCATTACCAATGCCTGCGGAATTATCTGCGAAGTAAAGAAAACGATCATTGGGTTTACACCCCAGATCAAGAATGGTTTGAATCCTTTTTTATAATCGGCAATATCAATTATGTAGTATAAAATCGCTAAAAATGTTGTGGCTAATCCGGTGGTGTATAAAACATAACTGCTTGTCCAAAGGGATTTGTTTATTGGGAAAACAATATTCCAAATTAAGCCTCCAATAATTAATGCAGCTCCGGCAATTGTCATTTTTTGTGCTTTTTTAGTTTTAGGAAAATTTAACTGTAATAATTGACCAATTAATAAACCAATAATTCCGTTTACTATTGACGGAAATGTGCTTAAAATGCCTTCCGGATCCCAGGTTACTGTTCCGCGGTACATATGTCCTTTTAATAAAACGCCATCCAGCCAAGATGCTAAATTTGTTCCTTTGTCTAGATTTGCGTCGCCAATTCCGGGAACAGGAATTAAAGTCATGATTGCCCAATATCCTAATAACAAAACGATTCCGGTTATGATCTGTGTTTTTTGAGATGTTTTTAAATACAAAAGAGAAACTACAAAATAAACAATTGCAATTCGTTGTAAAACTCCCGGAAGCCTTACATCACTATAAGCTTCGATACCGCTGTAAGCGAGAAAGAGATAAATAAACAGAATTGAAAATGCTAAAATGTTTTTGATTTTTGAACTGAAACTTCCCATTAAGGCATAGCCTGCAGCAATAGTAATGGCAAGCCGGCCAATTAAAAGCAGAATTCCTTCAAGTCCAAATAACTGGATTTTTCCAAAAAAGTTGAAGAAAATCCCCAAACAAAGCATTCGCAAAGAGCGAACTAAAATTTTGTTGAATGTCGTGCCGTCATAAAATTTGTCTGGCATTGCAAGCGGAACGGCAACTCCCATTATAAAAATAAAAAACGGGAATACTAAATCGGTTGGAGTGCAGCCGTGCCATTCGGCGTGTAATAATGGCGGATAAACATTGCCCCAGTCTCCGGGGTTGTTTACAATTGTCATCAATAAAATAGTTAGTCCACGAAAGACATCTAGCGAAATTAAGCGTTCTTTTACCATTGGTTTTGGGTAAATTGGTTAGTTAATAATTTTAAAAATCGCTATTTGGTTTGGAGAATAATAATCTTGAAAATAGATGGTTATTTGGTTTTCGAGAATTATTATTATATTTTTTTGCCACGAATTACGCAAATTTTCACTAATTTATATTCTTTGAATAAAAAAATAATTCGTGGTAATTCGTGTAATTTGTGGCAGACTATTTTTTATATTGTTATGATGTTAAAATTCATTTCTAAAGGCTTCAGTTTTTGCAGTAAAAGCGGTACTAATTGCTCACCTTTTTCCAGATAAAATTCAGAGAAATTGCTCTGGCGCTCTTGTAAACTATTATTTGGGAATAGTTCGCATTGCAAATCTGTTACACGCTGCAATTGATCGCTTAGTTTTCTTTTTTGTGCTTTTAATAAACGTTTTTCTAAATTTTCTAAACCTTTTGTCTGTTTCGTTTCCTGTGCTTTTACAGCCCCGGAAAAAGATTTATCAGTTTGATTGGCTAATTCATAAAGATATTGAAATTGGTTTTTCAATATTTCTTTTTGAGGTGTTAAATCAATTGGAAATGCAGAAATTTTGTGTGTAATAGTATTTATTAAATTTTCTTGTTTGGTAAAAAGATCCTTCCAGCTTAAGTTTAATTGATCTGCTTTTTTTTCTTGTTTTTCGGTTGCCAGAAGAACAGAGTTACGAACTAAAAGCATTGGAAAAGTAATTTTTACAATATCAAAAAAGGATTTTAATTCCAGCCAATAAGCAATTTCTCCGCCTCCGCCTATGTAGCATAGATTCGGGAGAATAATTTCCTGATAAAGCGGACGCATAATAACATTGGGACTGAATTTTTGAGGATGATTTTCTAATTCAGAAAGAATTTGTTCTTTAGAAAATGAGATTTTTGTGTTGTTTACGAAGTACTTGTTTTCCTCAAAAATGATTCTTTCGCGCAGATTATCTTCAATATAAAATAAATTAATCTCACGTGGATTTACCTGAACGGTATACTCTTTCAATTGTTCAATAGTTTCCTGAACTGCTTTGTATGAAGTTTGTTTTTCTAATTCTTCTTTTGCATACGGAATAAAAGTACGTTTTAAATCGGCATCATCAGCATCTATAATCACTAAACCATGATTAGCAAATAAGCTGTCGGCTAAAAAGCGTGTTGCATCGGCCAGATTATCATGTTTTAAATAAGCATTTTCAAAAAGCTTTTTTAAAGTATTGGCATTTGTGCTTGAGCCTAATTCTAATGAATAAATTTCAAAGAATTCATCTAAACCTTCAGTTGAAAGCCGTCCAACAGGACCGTTACTTTCTTTATTCCATCTGAATTTTTTTCCTTTAAAATTAAAATAGTTTATTTCTTCAAAATCATGATCTTCTGTCGCCATCCAATAAATTGGAACAAAATTGTACGATGGATATTTCGATTTTAATTCCTTAGTAAGATTTATGGTCGAAATGATTTTATATAAGAAATACAAGGGACCGCTAAATAAATTTAACTGATGCCCGGTTGTTATCGTAAAGGTGTTTTTGAGTGCTAAAAGCTCAATGTTTTGCTTGGTTGAATCAGAAATTTCAATATTTTGATATTGCTTTTTTAAAGCTGTAATCAAAGGAATTCGGTTATTGTTATCAAAGTTGTCTGCTTTTTCAGCAATTTGCTTTTCGAAGTTTTCTAATGTTGGGAAATTGTTGTACAGCGGTTTCAATTCTGATTTCTGATCTAAATAATCTTGTATCAATTTAGAAAAATATCCTGAAGTTTGATAGCTGACACAGTCGGTTGGCATAATTGTAAATTTATTTTTGACAGCTGTAAATTTAATGAAAATATGCAGTTAAATACGGTTTTAACTATTGCTTAAGATTGATTTTTATTTTTTGTTTTAAAGCTCCTATAATCAGCTTTTTAAATTTGATTAAAATGGAGGGTGTTAAAAATATAAAAAGCATCAAATTTGTTAAAAACAAAGAAGAGTTCTAAAACTAATTGTTTTAAATGTGTAATATTAATAACGAAACTATATTTTTGTAACCAAAAAAAGATATATCTATTTTACATGGAAACTAACCCGAAAAAAAAGAACTCATTAAAACATGTTCTTTTTGGAAGCCTTATTGGCACCACAATTGAATTTTTTGATTTTTATATTTATGCCAATGCTGCAGTATTGGTTTTTCCGCAATTATTTTTTCCGAGTTCAGATTCGACAATGGCTACTCTGGAATCTTTAGCAACTTTTTCAATCGCCTTTTTATCTCGCCCGTTAGGTTCTGCTTTTTTTGGACATTACGGGGATAAAATTGGGCGTAAATTCACATTGGTTGCCGCTTTATTAACAATGGGTATTTCAACCGTTACAATAGGATTTTTGCCAAGTTATGCGAGTATTGGTGTTGCAGCTCCCTTATTATTGATGCTTTGCCGTTTTGGGCAGGGCGTAGGTTTAGGAGGAGAATGGGGAGGAGCGGTTTTATTGGCTATAGAAAATGCACCGTCGCATAAACGTGCCTGGTACGGGATGTTTCCGCAATTAGGAGCTCCAATAGGATTGCTGCTTTCTGGCGGGACTTTTCTATTGTTAACCGATTCTATGAGTAATGAAGATTTTATGGATTATGGCTGGAGAATTCCGTTTATTGCCAGTTCATTATTGGTTGTAGTTGGGTTTTATATTCGAACAAAAATTACTGAAACTCCATCTTTCGAAAATTCTAAAAAAGAACATGAAGAAGTTAAAGTTCCTTTTTTAACACTTGTGAAATCGTATAAAAATCAATTGATTTTTGGAACCTTTGCAGCCATTACAACATTTTTAGTTTTTTACTTAATGACTGTTTTTACATTAAGCTGGGCTACTTCAGATTTAGGAATTGTAAAAAGAGACGGATTATTAATACAGTTGTTTTCTGTGTTGTTTTTTGCCATTTTTATTCCGGTTTCAGCAGTAGTTGCAGATAAAATAGGCCGTCGTAAAATGCTTATTATAGCTACTGCGGCTATTGCCGTTTTCGGGTTTTTCTTTTCTTATTTTTTAAGTTCTGGAAATATTGCTTTAGTTACCGCTTTTGCCTGCATTGGAATGGCTTTAATGGGATTTACTTATGGTCCTTTGGGAACTTTCTTGTCTGAGTTGTTTCCAACAAATGTTCGTTATTCGGGGGCATCACTAACGTTTAATCTAGCAGGAATTCTGGGTGCAGCTTTTGCGCCTATGATAGCTATTTGGTTAGCCAAAACTTATGATGTAAGTTATGTTGGTTTATACTTAACGATTGCAGCATTTATTTCTTTAGTTTCATTTTTGGTAATTAGCAAGGAGGAACATAAATTTTAAATAATAGAATTTCTAAATTTCTTGAAATAAAAAAAGGCGTAGGTTTTATATAACTTTCGCCTTTTTTATTTGAATTATCTTTTTAAACTAAAATGTCCCCTAAATTCTGTTCCGTTTAATCTTGTAACAGTAAACCAATAATCTGATGCGGGTTCTTGATTCCCTAAATACATTCCATCCCATGAAGCGCCTGAGGCTAATTCTTTTATTAATTTTCCGTAACGGTCAAATATTCTAATTCCTGTATTTGGAGCTAAAT
Source organism: Flavobacterium soyae (assembly GCF_021245985.1). Classification (GTDB taxonomy): domain Bacteria; phylum Bacteroidota; class Bacteroidia; order Flavobacteriales; family Flavobacteriaceae; genus Flavobacterium; species Flavobacterium soyae. The sequence continues at coordinate 122,702 of NZ_JAJQXA010000003.1, forward strand.
AAGCTGAATCAATTGTCCAGTGATCATTAAAGTTGTCATTATTTGGTGTAAAGAACTTTGGAAATGGAAGCTCATCAACAAAATTAATACAATCGCCAATTGTTGCCTCAAGAATAGTTATGGAAACTGGAATTCTGTCACTTTCGCAATTATTTATGCTTTGCGAAGCGTAATAAATAACTCCATTTTCAAGAGGTGCAGATTCTGATAATGTCATGTTTGAAGAGCTGCTTTCGTACCATTTTATATTTTGTCCGGTGATTTCGATATCTCTAATAGAAGCATTTTTTTGAATACAAAATAACTGCGGTGAATCAGCAATTGGATTTTGAGTGTCCTGAATTCTTACACTAACAGCAAGTCTTTGACTTTCACAGTTATTTAAAGTCTGCGATGCGTAATAGGTGTTGCTTTGTAATAAATCTGTTCCATTTAAAATATTTCCACCCACAACTGCATCGTACCATTTTATGTTTGTTCCAGTAATCACAAGATTTTCGATAGTTGCAATTTCATCAATACAAAATTGCTGATTACTGCTTCCTGTTGGTAAAGGAGTATCATAAATACGAACTAAAATCGGAATTCTGTCGCCTTCACATCCAATGGTTTGTGAAGCATAATATGTCCTGTTATCTTCCAATAAAGTTGTAATTGGTAAATTTGCAGCCGAGAAATTGGTGTCGTACCATTTTATATTCTGCCCAGAAATTTGAATATTACTTAAATTTGCATTTTCATTTTTACAGAAAGATTGATTTCCGTTTGCAGTTGGAATAGAAGGTGTATTGACAATCGAAACTGTTATTCCTAATCTTAGACCTTCACAATTATTTTCTGTTTGTGAAGCATAGTAAGTTTGACCATTTACAAGATTTGTGTTTTCTGCTAATAAAGTTCCGTTACTCACTGCATCATACCATTTTATTGATGTTCCTGTAATTTGAATATCAGCAATTGTTGCATTTTGTGCTGAACAAAAGGATTGATTTGTATTTCCTGTTGGAGGATAAGTAACCTGAATATTAATTGTAACCGGAACTCTTTCACTTTCACATCCGTTTATGGTTTGTGAAGCATAATATGTTGCTTTATCCTGAGCTACAGTTGTAGGTGATACAAGTGTTCCTGCTGTTAGGTTACTATACCATTTTATATTTTGTCCGGTAATTTGAATGTCATTTAAAGTTGCATTTACCTGAACACAGAAAGTTTGAGGGCTCGTTATAGTAGGCTTTTGGGTAAAATTTGTAAAAGGAGTTATGGTAACTGTGGAAGCATTTGAAACACAGCCTTTATTATTCTTTACCTTAATAAAATAAGTAGCAGGGTCAAGATTTGATTTCGTTGCAACTGTAGTCCAGCTAACACCATCATCGAAACTATATTCTGATGCAGCATTGGTAATTGTAATAGAGCCTTTAGGATTATTGCAATCGGGCTGTATAGTTGTAAATATAGGATTGCTCGGATAATCTGTTGGAGGAATAATGATTGCAGATATTGAAGCAGATTCGCAGCCACTGCTATTTTTAACGCGAACCATATAGGTTCCAGCTAGTAAATTTCCTGAATTTGGATTGGCTGAATAACTTTTGCCATTGTCAAAACTATATTGATCTGCTGTACTTGTAATTAAAATTGAACCAAAAGGATTACTGCAAGTAATAGGCTGCGTAATATTTAAAGTTGGAATTGAAGGAGCATTTGGTGCTGTTTTGATGATTGCTTTATATACAGCAGATGCGCAGCCATTTGTGTATTTTATTCGGATAGAATAATTTCCAGGAGGTAAACTACTTGTATTATTGGTATTCCAGGTAATGCCATCATCAAAACTATATAGATTCGCAACTGTAGAAACCATAATGCTGCCTGTAGACGAATTACAACCAGTTGGGTCTGTGACTACAACTTGTGGCGCTTCAGGAATTATAGGTGCAGCTTGTATAGTGACAGGTACAGCAAGAGAAATACAACCCGAATTATATTTAATCATTAAATTATAGGTTCCTGCTGATAGATTAGATTTTGTATTAGATGTTCCAAACGTAATTCCGTTATCAAAACTATAAAAATCGGCAGCAGTATTAATTGAAATTGATCCTGTAAAATCGGTGCAAGTGGGTTGAGTTGCTGTAAAAGCAGGAGCTGAAAGCGGTGATAATGGCGATATCGTGACTGGAGCAGCATCTGAAACACAACCTGTTGAATTTTTAATTTTTATAAAATATGTACCTGGAGAAAGATCTGTTTTTGTATTAGAAAAAACGTAGGTTAATCCATTGTCATAGCTGTAAGTTGCTGCATTTGTTGTAATAGTAATAGAACCTTTTGATGAGCCGCAGCTTGGCTGAGTAGTAGTAAAATTTGGAGCCGCAATTGTAGTACCAGAGCTCAAATTGACAACAGTTGTTGATGATTCGCAGCTATAAGAATCTGTTTTGATTTTAATAATATAGGTACCAGCCCCAACATTTATTTTCGTTGGGCTTGTTGTCCAGCTGTTTCCATCATTGAAACTATAACTTATAGCTGATGTTGTTATGGTGATGCTGCCATCAGTGGCGCCACAGGAAGAAGGTTGAACTATCTTAACAGTAGGTGCGGCAGGAATTGCGGGAGGAGTATATATATAGGCATAACTACCAGAAGAAGTACAGCCTAAAGTGTTTTTTATTAATACATTGTATGAGCCGCTAGCTAAATTTTTCTTTACAGGATTTGTAGTCCAAGTTATTCCTCCATCAAAACTATATTGGTCTGCAGTAGAATTTACTATTATAGTTCCAGCTGGAGTACCACAAGTAGGTTGAATAACATTTACATTTGGCGAAGGTAGATAATAAGTGTTTATGTACACATATTGTGAATTTGACATACAACCCGCAGCATTTTTGATAAGAACGTTATAAGATGAACTTGCAGGATTTAATAAAATTGGATTTGCAGTCCAAGTGCTGCCGCCATCAAAACTATAACTGTCCGCAGGAGTTGTAACGGTAATGCTTCCTCCATTTCCACAGCTGGGCTGTACTACTTTTATGTTTGGATTAGGAAGATAGTAAGGAGTAATGAATATTGATAAACCATAAGATTTACAACCGGCAGCGTTTTTTATCATGATGCTGTAATAACCGGAAGTAAGCCCTGAAAGAACTGGGTTAGTTGTCCAAGTATTACCATTGTCAAAGCTGTAAGAACTTGCAACAGTTGCAATAGTAATGCTTCCATTGACACCACATGTTGGCTGGATTAATGTAAAATCGGGATTAGGTAAATAATATTCTTGCAGGTTAGTGTATGTACTGTAAAAGGAAGATGTGCACCCAGAAGCATTTTTTACTACTAAATAATAAGTGTTTGGGCTTAGATTAGTAAATACAGGATTGGTACTCCAGGTTCTGCCTCCATCGATACTGTATTGTGCTTCAGTTGAAGTAAAGGTTATACTTCCTCCAACCCCGCAAGTAGGTTGTGTTGCTTTAAAAGTAGGAGCTGGGAGATAAAAATCTTCCAGCCATACCGAGTTGTAGCTAGAGACACAACCTTGAGCATTCTTAATCATTGGATAATAATATCCTGAAGCGAGATTCGAAAAAACAGGATTTGTTACCCAATTATTTCCATCTATACTATAAGAACTTGCGGTAGTAGTAATGGTAATACTGCCTTTTGTTCCACATCCTGGCTGAACAATAGTTGCTTTGGGCGGTGCTAACTTAAAAGAATCCATATAAATGGAAATGTATTTGGATATACAATTACCTTTTTTTATCGTTAAATTGTAATATCCTTCACCTAAATTATTAAAAACATTACTTTTATTCCAAGTTGTACCATAATCAATACTGTAATAATCTGCAGTAGTGTTGAATGTAATATTTCCAATATTTCCGCAACTTGGATAGGTAACTGTATAGTCCGGATCAGGAAGATTTGCGCTATTAATTAAAACATTTACAGAGTTAGAAACACATCCTAAATTGTTTTTTACAGCAATGCTGTAATATACGTAAGAAGTAAGATTTGATAAAGTAGGAGAAGTCCCCCAAGTATAGCCTCCATCAAAACTATAGAAACTAGCAGTTGTATTTATTGTAATACTGCCAGAGGATGTACAAGTTGGTTGAACTACAGTATAATCAGGTATGTCTATATATGGATTACTTAAATAAATAGAGTTTGGATAAGAGGTACAGCCAAGCTTATTTTTTGTAAGTATGGTATAAATACCAGGAGGTAATGACTTAGAATTTAGAGTTGTCCAAGTTACACCATTGTCAAAACTATAAAAATCAGATAGTGAGTTGACAGTGATTTTTCCATTTGTACCGCAAGTTGGCTGTTCCGTGCTAATAACTGGCTGACTCAAGTAAGGTTGATTTAAAGAAACATAACTTGTACCACTTATACATCCAGCACTGTTTTTAATTTTTATTTGATAATTTCCAAAAGGAAGGGTTTTAACATTATTAGTAGTCCAAGTTGCACCATTATCAAAACTATAAGAATCTGCAACTGTAGTTATAGTAATGCTGCCATCTGTGCCACACACAGGCTGTTCAGTTGTATATTCAGGATATGAATTTGTAAAATCAGTTAAATAAGCGTAAGTATAGTAGGAAGTACAGCCTAAAGCATTTTTGATTCCTAAAGAATAGCTTCCTGCATCTAAATTACTCATTTTGTTATTTGTAACCCATGTAGTTCCTCCATCAAAAGTGTAAAAATCTGAAAGAGTATGGATCGTAATACTTCCTTTTACAGTACAAGCGGGTAATTCGATTGTATAAGTTGGAGTTTCCAGCGTATTACTACTAATAAGTACATTGTTTGCCGACGAAATACAACCTTGTAAATCTTTGGTACGAATTTTATAATTTGCCGGTAAAAGATTATTAGCAGTAGGGTTAGTTACCCAGGTTACACCATCATCAAAGCTATAATATGCAGCTGGAGTTATAATGGTAATACTGCCGGTATCTCCGCAAAATAAAGGATTAGTATAATTGTAATTTGGATACAAAGTAGAAGCAGCTGTAATAGTTACACTTTGAGAATAGGAAGTACATCCATTTACGGTCTTTATTTTTACTAAATAGGTTCCAGGATATAAATTGTTCTTTATGCTGCTTGTCTGCCAAGTAGCGCCATCATCAAAACTATATTGAGATGCTGGCGAAGTTACTTTTATTGTTCCTGTGGTAGAAAAACAAGAAGGCTGCATAATCTGCAAAATAGGAGAGACAGCAGTTTGGCTTGGTTCGATAGTGACACTTGCAGTGCTGGCGCATCCGAAAGAATCTGTGACAGTAACAGAATAATTTCCTAAGGAAGTTACCGTAATACTTTGTGTGGTTCCTCCTGTACTCCATAAATACGAAGATCCTGGAGAAGAAGTTAATACTGTGCTTCCAGAACACACATTTAGGATACCTGTAATATTTGCTGTGGGGTTTCTCACCTCTAAATCGGCAGAAATTATTTTGTAGCAAGCTGCATCTCTGTTTACTCTAACAAAAATAGAAGCACTTGAACTTGGATAACTTGTAAAATTGGCGATAGCATTCAAGTTGGACTCTGCTTCTTTGTAATTTTTGAAATAGCTAAAATTTAAACCCGTCGTAGAAGGAACAATTAAAGAGTTTAATGTAGATAAATTAAAATTTTCAGTTCCGTCACGGTTAGCATCACATTGGGATATTTTGGCAGTTGTTACATTAATAGTACAACTTGAAGAGCAATTCAAAAAAGAAATATCCCAGCCAGGATTTGCGTCAGGATCTGCAGCAGAATCAAATGTGGTTCCTGAGCATGAAGTTCCAGAAATGTTATAATCTATTTGTACGCCTACATTATAATTAGCATTTGTAATATTTGGAAAATCACTGTTTTTTAATGTAAAACAGAATTTTTTATTTGTTGTATCTAAGCTTGAAGTAGTTGATGTACTATAAATAGACACATTGTTGCTATTGTAAACATTTAAAGTGATTTTTTTTACTGATGCAGAAATTCCTCCAGAATTAGGAATAGTATAATTACCACAAACTGAGATTGGTAAAGTTGGACAAACTTTATTTAAAGGATTAAGTTCTATAGAACCTTGCAAATTTTCTGCGGAATGTAAGATACAAAAATCATCAACATACATATATCCAAAATGCCCGCCCAATCCACATCTTGAAGCCATAAATTCAACGGTAAATTCTTCATTATTTGGAATTGATGAAATATCCAATATTCCTGATTGCCAATTGGTAGTATATAAAGTAACGAAATCAGAATATTGACTTGGAACCTTGCTGAAAATGCAATTTTTTTCATCTCCTACTAAACAAAATTCACTGACAACTTTCTTATTTTTATCCAAAATCCGAGCTTTTACAAAAGCTTGATTATCCGTATGACTATTGTCGTATACACTTTGTATTACTGCTTTGTAGTTAAATTTTAGATAATTTTCATTATTTGTTTTAAACCTCTTGCCCTGAACAATAGAACCATAGGTAGAAGAGTTCTCATAATTAATTTTAAGAGCATATTGATCAAATGCTTTAATATCTCCCATATATGGATCAACCAAACTGGCAGAAACAGTAGTTGCCATAATATCCATATTATTAGGATTATAGCGATTGATATAGGAATCGGCAGTATTGCTAATCGATTGGCATTGTGTTGGACCAGGAGGATCGCCTATTGTGCAAAGAAAATTTTTAAGATAACTGTTGCCATTTATAGTTTCATATTGTTCAAAACCTCCATTAGTACACATTTCTACTCCTTGAAGAGTAGCTGCTGTTTTTGAAGTCAAATTTCCATCTTTTGAATTCAAAATTACTTTTTTTAAATCCAGGACTTCTGCTTTCATCCTTTCCTCCCTAATTTTCAAAAATTGTTTTTGTTCTTCTAAATTTTGAATTAAATGGCCATGTCTATCTTCTAATAAAAATTTATTAGACGAATTCGGATTAATTTCTTGCGCAAAGACACAAGAACATTTGATAAAAACAGTAAAAAAGAGTAAAATTCTAAGCTTCATTTAGTGAAATTTGGTGAGCAAATATAGCCAAAAAACTATGCCGTAAATATGAATAAAGAAATGTTTTATAAGTTTTATATCAATAATAAAAACTTAAAAGATTTGATGACGTTAGTAAAATAATTAGGATTAATTTCTTTTGTCAAATAATTCTAAATATCCCGTATTTTTGCATAAAAATAAATCCTTTTGAAAACGAAACTTTTTGTAATTACACCGCCATTTACCCAACTGAATACACCGTATCCAGCAACTGCGTATATAAAAGGTTTTCTGAACACAAAAAATATTGAATCGGTTCAGGCAGATTTGGGGATTGATGTGATTTTAGAATTGTTTTCAAAAAAAGGATTAATCAATTTATTCCAATCTATTAACCAACAACCAACAACCGACAACTGCAAAAGAATTTTTGCTTTACAGGATGAATATATCAAAACGATCGATCCCGTAATTCAGTTTTTGCAGGGAAAAAATCCAACATTGGCATTGCAGATTTGTCAGGAAGATTTTTTGCCGGAAGCTTCTCGTTTTGCGCAGTTAGAAGAACTCGATTGGGCCTTTGGAACAATGGGAACTCAGGACAAAGCAAAACATTTAGCAACTTTATATCTCGAAGATATTTCGGATTTTATTGTAGAATGTATCGATGAAAATTTTGGCTTTAGCCGATATGCCGAACGTTTAGGGCGAAGCGCCAATTCTTTTGATGAATTGTACGAAGCACTGCAGCAAGAACCCACTTATATCGATTCGATTTTAATTTCGATTTTAAAAGAAAAAATTGAAGCTGTAAAACCAACATTATTTTTAATTTCTGTTCCCTTTCCTGGAAATTTATACAGCGCATTTCGATCTGCTCAATGGGTGAAACAAAATCATCCCGAAATTAAAATTTCAATGGGAGGCGGTTTCCCAAATACTGAATTACGTTCACTTTCGGATAAACGAGTTTTTGAATTTTTTGATTTTATTACTTTGGATGATGGTGAAGTTCCGATTGAAGAACTTGTTGAAAATATGTCATCCCGAGCGGAGTCGAGGGATGAGAAGTATTATAAAAGAACTTTTTTATTAGAAAATGGAGAAGTTGTCTACAAAAACAATTCCCTAAAACACGATTACAAACAAGCTTACGTAGGAACACCGGATTATTCAGATCTTCCTTTGGATAAATACATTTCGGTAATCGAAATTGTAAATCCGATGCATAGAATGTGGAGCGATGGTCGCTGGAATAAACTCACAATGGCGCACGGCTGTTATTGGGGAAAATGCACTTTCTGCGATATTTCTCTTGATTATATTAAAGTTTACGAACCTGTTGCAGCAAGTTTACTTTGCGACCGAATGGAAGAATTGATTCTTCAAACAGGTCAAAACGGTTTTCATTTTGTAGATGAAGCTGCACCGCCTGCTTTAATGCGTGCTTTGGCACTCGAAATTTTAAAACGAAAATTAGCTGTAACCTGGTGGACCAACATTCGATTTGAAAAGAGCTTTTCTAAAGATTTATGTTTATTGCTAAAAGCTTCCGGCTGTATTGCAGTTTCAGGAGGTTTAGAAGTTGCTTCGGATCGATTATTGAAATTAATTGACAAAGGTGTAACGGTAGAACAAGTTGCAAAAGTAACCCGCAATTTTACCGAGGCAGGAATAATGGTCCACGCGTATTTAATGTACGGATATCCTACGCAAACTATTCAGGAAACGATTGACAGTCTTGAAATGGTTCGTCAGTTGTTTGAAGCCGGAGTTTTGCAATCAGGATTTTGGCATCAGTTTGCATTGACGGCTCATAGTCCGGTTGGATTATATCCAGAGCAATTTGGCGTAACTAAAAAAACAGAATTAATTGGAACTTTTGCCAATAACGATATTGAATATACAGATTCAACAGGAATCAATCACGATAAATTCAGCTTCGGATTAAAAAAATCACTTTTCAATTTCATGCATGGAATTTGTTTTGATTACGAACTGCAAGATTGGTTTGATTTCAAGATTCCGAAAACAAAAATTCATCCTGATTTTATTTTTAATGCACTCGAAGAACAAAACGATTTCAATACAAAACCAAATGCAAAAGTAGTCTGGCTTGGTGGAAAACCTTCGGCAGAAATCTTCACAAAATCAAAAAAAGGCAGAAGCTGGGAAATGATGTCTCTGACTTTTCATGATAAAAAAGAAAGTTTTACTATTCAAACTAGTAAAGAAGAAGGTGAGTGGTTGATTGAGATTCTGGGCAAAATATCAATTTTGAATACTAAAAATTATACATTTCAGGAAGTTAAAAATGATTTCGAAACTTCATTAGAAGATTTTGAATTATTTTGGTATTCAAAACCAATTAATACTTTACGCGAATTCGGATTATTAGTTTTGTAACTTAATAATCTACACTAGTTCCGTCACTTGGGATAGCAACTTTAGACAAAAGATTATTTTCAGTCAGTGCTTTTCTTAATTCTTCGCGAGTTGTTGGGCAGTGATTTAAAGCTTCAAGATGATTGGCAAAAACTTTTCCGGGTGCAAGAGTGGTAAACTTCAAAATATCATTGATTCGCATTAACAAAGGCTGTCCAATATCTAATCTGGCAGTTCCGCAGGCAACTGTTGCAATATCTGGTTTAAGTTCAATTAATGCTTTTTGAACATCATCTGTAAAAATAGTATCAGAACTTATATAAATTGATTTTTCGTTTGGAAGTTCGATGTAAAAACCCATTACATTTCCCATTAATCTGGCAATAAATCCGTAACCATGAAGAGCGGGAATTCCAATGATTTTTCCACCTAAAAAAGGCTGAGGTTCCCAATAATTTAAAGTCTGTACAATATTAAGTCCTCTTTGCTGCAAAACTTTTTCATCTTTTACGCTGCAGATTACAGGAACGCTTTTTCGTCTCAAAAATACTTCCCCGGCTTTATCTATATGATCCGGGTGTAAATGCGTAATTAAACAATGCGTGACATTACTCAAAATTTCCCTGCTGTTTTTAGGCAGGGCCACAAGTGGGTTTCTTTTGGGTTTATAACGAAAAATGGTGAATGGTGCGATCGTTTTTCTTTTTCCTAACATCGGATCGACAAGAATAACATGCTCTTCTGTCTCAATTACCAATGTGGCATTTCGCAAATGATGTATTTTCATATCTGGGAAAATTAGAACTTAAAAATACAAAGATTTTTCAAAATCTATTTACAGATTTTTCTTTATTTTTAACAGAATTGTTATTATTTGCAAGAATACACGTTACAATTATGCTATAGAAAATCTAAAACCAATTCCGTGCAGGTTTTCAATGGAAATACCTTTTTCGTTTGATAAAATTTTACGCAGACGCGAAATAAAAACATCAAGACTTCTTCCCATAAAATAATCATCAGTTCCCCAGAGTGCAGTTAAAATCTGCTCTCTTTTTAAAACTAAATTCTTATTGTCAAGAAACAATTTTAGCAATTCGGCTTCACGCTGTGTAAGACCGACCTTTTCTTCATCGTTAAAAAGAATGAAATTTTTAGTGTCAAATTGATATTTTCCAATTTCGTAAACCGATTTTTCGACTTTATTGTTTTTCTGGGAGCGTTTCAGAAAAACTTCAATTTTTAATATTAATTCTTCAATGCTGAAAGGCTTTACCAAATAATCATCGGCACCAAGGCGAAGCCCTTTTATACGGTCTTCTTTTAAAGTTTTAGCCGAAAGAAAAATAATGGGAACATCAGTATCAATTTTTCTAACTTCTTCAGCCAATTCAAAACCATCCATTTTTGGCATCATAATATCAAAAATACAAATGTCAAAATCTTCATTTTTAAAAGTTTCCAAACCAGATTTTCCATTCGTACAATGAATCACTTCATAATTATTCTGCTCCAGATTATCTTTGGTCAAAAACGCCAGCGTTTCATCATCTTCGGTATAAAGTATCTTGAAATTTTTCATTTTTTATAAGGAATTGACAAAGTTATAGTAACCCCGTTTTCAGTATTATTTTCAGCTTTTATTTTCCAGTTCTGTAAATTACAAATTTCTTTTACATAATATAAACCAAGTCCAAAACCATTCACTTCATTACTCTTTTCGTTTTGTATGCGGTAAAATTTATCAAATATATAAGATAATTTTTTAGTAGAAATACCAATTCCGTTATCTATAAACTCTAATTTTAGAATTGAATTTTCTTCAATAATTCTAATCGTAATTTCTGGCTTTTTATTGCAGTATTTTACTGCATTATCTAAAAGATTATAAACCAGATTGGCAAAATGAAAAACATCTGTGTCTAATAGATATTCTTTTGAAGGACTTTCAATTTTAATAACCGTTTCGGGATATTTTAACTGAATATTTTCAATCGCTTCTTCAATAATCGGAACAATTAAAACCGGTTCTTTTTTTAATTCTAAAGGTGTATGATCTGATTTTGCAATATTTAAAATCTTCTCAACATGATGATTCAGTTTATTACTTTGATTAATAATAATCTCCGTATAAGTATGGAGTTTTTTATCGTCTTTAATCGGATTTTGTTCGCTTAAATATTTCGAAGCAATTAAAATGGATGACAAAGGCGTTTTAAATTCATGCGTCATATTATTGATAAAATCACGCTGTAATTCAGAATATTTTTTTTGCTGTAAAAGCGTAAAAATCGAATAAACATAAATCAACAAAATCAAAATCAACATAATCGAAAGCACAAACCAAAAGCGCATCGAACTAAATAAATAAGTCGTTTCGTTAGGAAAACGAACCGCAAAATAATAAACTAGATTTTTATGCTTGGGGAAATAAACGGTCTTTTTGCATTCAGATTTTTTTTTCGACAAAGAAATGTAATCGCCGTAAATCATCTCATCACTCTGACAATTGTACATCGCATATTCAAAATCCGTCGTAATATTCATTTTTTTGAATTCTGTTTTTAGATAAAATTCTAAAATATCAGGTTCAAACTCATTATCAACATTTACGATATAATAATCATTTGAAATTTTCTGCACAGGACTTTGTGCCGGCAGTTCGTGGCTGGTTCCTTCATACAGTTTTTTAGCAACTTCAAGAAGAGCAATATGGGCTTTTTGACTCAGCTTTTTCTGCTCTATCGTAAAAGCTTCTTTTGTCCAAAGCAATTGCGCCACCAAAATACTGATAATGGCGACCAAACCCAGGACTATAATACTATTGAGTTTATTAATTTTCAAGAAAACAGACTTTTGAGAGTGTAATATTAATCAAAAATATAGTTAAAAACAGCGATTAACAAGTCATTAACAAACATTTGAAACCGGTTAACAGCGATTCTTTTTTGTCTGAATTACCTTTGTAATATAAAATTTGAACTATAAACCATATAATATATTCAACTATGAAAATCATTAAAATTTCTATGCTGGTTTTGGCTTTAAGCCTAATGTCATTTTCGGCAATTGCTCCGGTAAAATCATTAGTTTCTGAAACAAAAGTTACTGCAGCTGAATCGACAATTGTTTGGAAAGCTGAAACAATCGATGTTGGACAAATTCCGCAGGGAACTCCAAAAGTCATTGTTTATGAATTTAAAAACACAGGAAAAACGGCCGTTGTAATTACACAAGTTCAGGGATCATGCGGCTGTACAGCTACAGACTATACAAAAGAACCAATTTTGCCTGGTAAGTCTGCAAAAGTTACAGCAACTTACAACGCAGCAAACAAAGGTGCTTTTACAAAAACGGTTACTGTAACGACAAGCGCTGAAACTGCTCCAAAAATACTTACGTTAAAAGGAACGGTTATTTAAAATAAAGGTTAGTTATAAAGTGGAAGCTCCAAATATGTAATGTATTTGGAGTTTTTTTATTTAGAAATTACATCGATACATTTATAAAAACGTTTCGTATAATGTTCTGTATTGAGTTCAGTAATAGTAACCTGCTGTGCTTTTCCAGATGATGCATGAATAAACTTAGACTGCATTCCATTGGCTTCGCAAATTATTCCGAGATGTCCAATAACCGTTTTGTCTTTATATCCGTAAAAAACCAAAACATCACCAACTTTAAAATCTTCAGGTTTTAGCGGTGTTCCCAGATTTTTATAACTGCTCGAACTTCTGGGAAGTGTCATACCGAAATTACTAAAAACATAACTTACAAAGCCAGAACAATCAAACCCTTTTTGCGGATCACTGCTTGCATATAAATAAGGAGTTCCTAAATATTTTTTTGCAAAAACGATTATAGAATCACGATCAATTGTTGATTGTTCTTTTTGAATTTGAATTTTGTCTTTCTTTTTTATAGTGAAAGATGAAACTAAAATCGAAATTAATAATATTGAAATGTAATTCTTCATTTTAAAATTAATATTTAGCTAAACTGTTTTAATAACCCATTTTATTCAAAGAAAAAAAACTTTGAACCTCTGTTTCTTTTGAGTTTCTAAACCTCAAAAAAATAATTGCTAAAGATACTTCGTAAGAATTTAATTTCAAATTGCAAACGTTCTTTTGGTATTTTTATATTGCTTTTTGATATTTTAGTATCTTTCTGTGTAATGTATTTCAAATATATTTGTGAATCGTATTTATATTTTAACAAATAAATTATGTTTCTAAAAAAAAATGCACTTTTAATTCTGTTTTTGCTGATTTCAATTATTTCGACATCTCAAAATCAGAATACTTTTCTTTATGCAGGACGAGTTGACAAACTTCAGAACGGTCAGGTTATTTTAATCGGAACTGCTTCTTCGGTTTCATTTAACTTTACGGGAAAAGAATGTTCAATTTCACTTCAAAGTGTCGATTCGTATGAACACCATAATTATGTTCAACTGGTTTTAGACGGAAAATATATTGGGAAAATTAAAATTGAAAAAGGAGCAGTTCAATCATTTCCAATAAAAGTGAGTTCAAACAAAAAACAGCATCATTTAGAAATTTATAAAAATACCGAAGCGCAAAGCGGTAATATTTTGTTTGCCGGAACAACAGCCAAACTGACTTCAATTTCCTCTAAAAAGAAAAAGAAAATTGAATTTATAGGCGATTCGATTACTTGTGGTGCGGCGAGTGATCCATCAGATATTCCGTGTGATAAAGGCGAATATATGGATCATCATAACGGTTATTATGCTTACGGCCCTAGACTTTCGAGAGCAATTGGTGTTGATTATTTAATGAGCTGTGTTTCAGGAATTGGAATTTACAGAAACTGGAACGACGAAAACAAAGACGAAGCCATAATGCCGGATATTTATCAAAATTTATATTTAACCAAAGATCAATCAAAACCAAAATATGATTTTGCTTTTCAGCCAGATATTATAAGTATTGCTTTAGGAACAAATGATTTTTCTGGCGGAGACGGAAAAAAAGAACGTCTGCCTTTTAATCCGGAAAAATATGTTTCGAATTATATCAGCTTTATAAAAATGCTTTATGAGCATAATCCGAAGGTACAGATTGTGATTACAAATAGTCCGATGGTAGGTGGAGAAAGAGCCATTGTTTTTGAAGATTGTCTGAATAAAGTAAAAAAAGCTTTTGCAGAAGATAAGCAGCACAAACCAATTCAGATTTTCAAATTTAAGCCAATGACACCTAAAGGATGTACAGGACATCCAGATGTTGCAGATCATAAAGTTTTGGCAGATGAATATGGACCATTTTTAAAAAAGCTGTTAAATGAGAAATAATATACTTAAGCTTGTTTTCTTTTTTATGATTTCTAATATCATAACAGCAAATGTTACGCTTCCGAATATTTTTGGAGATAATATGGTTTTACAGCGCAATTCTGAAGTGAAAATCTGGGGCTGGGCAAATCCGAAAGAAGAAATAAAATTAATTTCGAGCTGGAACAATCAGGAATATAAAGTTCTAACAAGTAATCAGGCAAAATGGGAACTTGTAATTAAAACTCCAGAAGCTGGCGGACCTTATACGATTTCTATAAAAGGGTATAATGAAGTTGTTTTAAAAAATATTTTAATTGGCGAAGTCTGGATTTGTTCCGGGCAATCCAACATGGAAATGTCGGCAAGCTGGGGAATTGATAATGGCGATGAGGAAGTAAAAAATGCCGCAAATCCTAATATTCGATTTTTTACAGTTTCTAAATCTACAGCAGCAAGTCTACAGAATAATGTATTGGGAAATTGGGTTGAATCGACTCCTGAAACCATGAAGTATTTCAGCGCCGTTGGTTACTTTTTTGCTAAACGCTTACGCGAAGATTTAAAAAATGTTCCCATTGGATTAATTTCATCTAACTGGGGCGGAACTCCGGCTGAAATCTGGATGCCGGAAGAAGCTGTTCAAAACGATCCGGTTTTACTGGAAAATGCTAAAAAACTAAATGAGCAGGAATATGGCCCGCACCAGCCCGGCCGTGCTTACAATGCTATGATTGCTCCAATTGTTGGATTTAAAATTGCAGGAACAATTTGGTATCAGGGAGAATCAAATGTTGGTTCTCTGGTTTACGATAAAACGCTTTCAGCTTTAATTACTTCATGGCGAAAAAACTGGAATGACGAATTTCCTTTCTATTTCGTTCAGATTGCGCCTTATAAAACAGGAACAAATAATTTCTCAAATGTTACGGTTAGAAATTCTCAAAGAAAAATTCTGAAAGAAGTTCCAAAAACAGGAATGGTTTTAACTTCTGATATTTCAGACACGATTGATATTCATCCAAAAAATAAAAAATCAGTTGGAATTCGTTTGGCAAATTTGGCTTTGGCTGAAGTTTATAAAACCAATTCAAATTTGGTAAACGGTCCGTTTTTCAAAGAAATAAAAATCGATAAAAACAAAGTGACAGTTTCTTTTGATTATGCTGACGGATTGTATTTTAAAGATAAAAAATCAAATCAGTTTGAAGTCGCCGGAGCCGACGGAGTTTTTGTTCCTGCCGAAGCTTCAATAAAAAATAATCAAGTGGTTTTGACAAGTAAAAAAATACCAAACCCAGCCAAAGTGAGATTTGCCTGGGGAAATACAATGCAGTCAGATTTGTTTAATAAAGCCAATTTACCTGCTTCTTGTTTTACTACAGAGTGATTTGATTTTAGATTTTTTGCCCACAGATTTTACTGATTGAAGGGATTAACACTGATTTTTTGTTTGCTTTTGTCAGGCTGAGCGAAGTCGAAGCCTCGCAAAGATTAGAAAAAACTTAGAACCTTAGCATCTTAATCCCTCAGAATCTTAAAAAACTAACTAAACCACATATGAAAAATAAAAAAATAATAATTATTGGGATTTTGTCCCTGTTTACTGTTGGAAATATGAATGCACAAAAAAAGCCGTATCTGGATAAAAATAAAACTATTGAGCAAAGAATTGATTTGCTTTTGCCTTTGATGACTTTGGAGGAGAAAGTGGGGCAGATGAACCAGTACAATGGTTTTTGGGATGTTACGGGACCGGCTCCAAAAGGCGGAACGGCTGAATTAAAATACGAACATTTAAGAAAAGGATTAGTTGGATCAATGCTTACGGTGCGCGGCGTAAAAGAAGTTCGTGCTGTACAGAAAATTGCGGTTGAAGAAACACGTTTGGGAATTCCGCTTATTATTGGTTTTGATGTAATTCATGGTTATAAAACGTTAAGTCCAATTCCGTTGGCAGAAGCAGCGAGCTGGGATTTAGAAGCGATTAAGAAATCGGCGGCCATTGCAGCAGATGAAGCTTCGGCATCTGGAATTAACTGGACATTTGGTCCAAATGTAGATGTTGCGAATGATGCACGCTGGGGACGTGTGATGGAAGGTGCGGGAGAAGACCCGTATTTGGGAAGTAAAATTGCAATTGCGAGAGTAAAAGGTTTTCAAGGTGAAACGATTGCTGATCTTCAAAAAGTAAATACAATTGCGGCTTGTGCAAAACACTTTGCGGCCTACGGTTATGTTGAAGCAGGTTTAGAATATAATATTGTGGATATCAGTAATTCTAAATTGTATAATTCAGTTTTACCTCCTTTTGAAGCTACTGTTCAAGCCGGAGTTCGTACGTTTATGAATTCGTTTAATACTTTAAACGGCGTTCCGGCAACCGGAAATGCGTTTTTGCAAAGAGATATTTTAAAAGGAAAATGGAAGTTTGACGGATTTGTAATTTCAGATTATGCTTCGATTCGTGAAATGATTGCACACGGTTACGCAAAAGATGAAGCCGATGCAACTGCTAAGGCCGTAATTGCGGGCTCTGATATGGATATGGAATCGTATTTGTATGTAGCGAAATTAGTTGATTTGATTAAACAGGGAAAAGTAAAAGAATCTTTGATTGATGATGCCGTTCGCAGAATTCTTCGTGTAAAATTTGAATTAGGTTTGTTTGATGATCCGTACAGATATTGTGATGAAAAACGTGAAAAAGAAGTTGTTGGAAGTAAAGCTAACAACGAAGGCGTTTTAGATATGGCTAAGAAATCTATTGTTTTATTGAAAAATGATAAAAATTTACTTCCGCTAAAAAAATCAGGACAAAAAATTGCTTTGATTGGTGCTTTGGCAAACGATAAAAACAGCCCGCTTGGCAGTTGGAGAATTGCTGCAGATGATAATACGGCTGTTTCGGTTTTAGAAGGAATGCAGCAATACAAAGACAATCAATTGGTTTTTGAAAAAGGAGCCGATTTATTGAAACAAAAAGCAACTTTCTTAACCGAAACGGTTTTCAATACCACTGACAAAAGCGGATTTGAAGCTGCAAAAACAGCCGCAAAAAATGCCGATGTTGTCGTAATGGTTTTAGGAGAATATGGTTTTCAGAGCGGTGAAGGAAGAAGTAGAACGGATCTTAATCTGCCAGGATTGCAGCAAGAATTATTAGAAGAAATTTACAAAGTGAATCCAAATGTGGTTTTGGTTTTAAATAATGGACGTCCGTTGAGTATTCCGTGGGCTGCAGAAAATGTTCCGGCAATTGTTGAGGCCTGGCATTTAGGAACTCAGACAGGAAATGCGGTTGCGCAGGTTTTATATGGAGATTATAATCCGAGTGGAAAACTGCCAATGTCCTTTCCAAGAAATGTGGGTCAGGTGCCAATTTATTACAACAAATACAGCACAGGAAGACCAACAGACAGTGATAAAAATGTTTTCTGGTCGCATTATATGGATGTAGAGAAAACACCTCAATTTCCGTTTGGTTTTGGATTAAGCTATACCAAATTTGATTATAAAAACCTGAAGTTAAATAAACCTTCTTTCGCAAAAGGAGAAAATGTGCAAGTAAGCGTCGAAGTAACAAACTCAGGAAATTATGACGGAAAAGAAGTAGTTCAGTTATATATTCATGATGAATTTGCAAGTATCATCCGTCCGATTAAGGAATTAAAAGGCTTTGAATTGGTAAATCTGAAAAAAGGAGAAACTAAAACCGTAACTTTTACTTTAACTAATAAGGAACTTGGTTTTTATGATAACGAAGGAAATTATTTAGTAGAACCTGGAACTTTTAAAATTATGGTTGGAGGAAGTTCTGATAAAGGTTTACAAGATGGTTTTGATATAAAGGAATAGACGTTTTTGCCGCAAAGACGCTAAGGCGCAAGTTTTTTTAATCTCGCGAGTCGCAGAGCCGCAAAGTTTTTTTTAAATTTAAGATTAATAGCGTCCAGCTTTAGCTGGATGAAAAATATTAACGCAATCAAAAGGGCTTTAGCCAAACCTACAAAGTTTGGCTAAAGCCCTTTGTAACTTCCAAACTTATTCCCCCAGCTAAAGCTAGGGGCTATTCAAAAAAACTCTGCGGCTGTGCGACTTTGCTAGATTAAAAAAATACAACTTTTGAATTAATAGCTTTTGATATTTTTCTACCTTTAAATTCTATTTAAAACTTCAACCTTTAAACTAAAACAATGAAATATAACAGATGCGGAAAAAGCGGTTTATTACTGCCTGAGATTTCCTTAGGATTATGGCATAATTTCGGTTCAGTTGATAATTTTGAAAATGCTGAATGTATTGCCGTAGAAGCTTTTGATAAAGGCATTACTCATTTTGATTTAGCGAATAATTACGGACCGGTTCCGGGTTCTGCCGAGGAAAATTTTGGTAAAATATTATGGCATAATTTTCAGGGAAATCTGCGTGATGAAATTGTAATTTCTACAAAAGCCGGCTACACCATGTGGAATGGACCTTATGGAGACTGGGGTTCCAGAAAATATTTATTGTCAAGTTTAGATCAGAGTTTGAAAAGAATGAATGTTGATTATGTCGATATTTTTTATTCGCACCGCCCTGATCCGGAAACGCCGATTGAGGAAACCATGATGGCTTTAGATCACGCTGTTAGAAGCGGAAAAGCTTTGTATGTTGGAATCAGTAATTATTCGGCAGAGCAGACCCGCGTTGCGGTTGATGTTTTAAAACAATTGGGAACGCCGTGTTTAATTCATCAGGCAAAATATTCGATGTTAGAACGCTGGGTCGAAAATGGTTTGTTAGATGTTTTGGAGGAAAAAGGAGTGGGATGTATTGCGTTTTCGCCTTTGGCACAAGGACTTTTAACAGATAAATATTTAAACGGAATTCCGGAGAATTCAAGAGCGCATAATCCAAACGGGCATTTGAAAGAAAATGAAGTTACCGAAGAACGTATTCAGAAATTAATTAAGCTGAATGAAATTGCTCAGAATAGAAATCAGTCTTTGGCTCAAATGGCATTGGCCTGGCTGCAAAAAGACAAACGAATTACCTCCGTTTTAATTGGTGCAAGTTCTGTAAAACAATTGTGCAATAATATTGACTGTCTGCAAAATACAGCATTTGCAGCAGATGAATTGAATGTAATTGAGAAAATATTAGCGTAAAATTTTTTGTAATATGTGTGAGATGTGTTTTGTGAAATGTAAACACATTTATTCAACAAACGTATATCGTAGAGACGCACAGCAGTGCGTCTACGTTCAGTTTATGTTCTAGTATTAAACCCGACAGTTTTTTAAAACCTGTTGGGTTTAGAAACGTATAGAAAACGAATGTTTATTTTATAATCATCGCCAGCCCACCGCCGCTTGCTAATCGATAGGTTAATTTAGTTGATGAATCGATTGTAACGATTTCTTTTTTATAATCGGTAGCGGCTTTGTCAGCGTTTAAACCGTCTGAGAAAATTTCGGCCTGGAATTTTTTGCCTTTTTCAAGGAAAGAAAAATCAATTGTAATATCTCTGGAATCCCAATTTGTAATAGAACCTAAATACCAAGTGTCTGCTTTTTTTCTGGCAATCGTTACAAACTTTTCAACTTCGCCATTTAAAGAAACTGTTTCATCAAAAGTAGTTGGGATTTTAGCAATAAAATTGGTACTTTCCTGTTCTTTCATATAAGCAGTCGGGCTGTCGGCCATCATTTGCAAAGGCGCCTCAAAAATGATGTATAGTGCCAGTTGATGGCATCTGGTTCCCTGACTCATCGGATTAGAATGACTTGGCTTGAATTCGCTTTTTGCGGCGTTTCGCATGGCTCCGGGTGTATAATCCATTGGACCTGCCATCATTCTGATGAATGGGATTGTACAATCATACAAAGGAACATCATCATTTGGTGTCCATTTATTGTTCTCTAAACCTTTAACACCTTCAAAATTTAGAATATTTGGATAAGTTCTCTGAATTCCGGTTGGTTTATACATACCGTGAAAATCAATAATCAATTTATGATTTGCTGCTTTTTGCGCAATATCATAAACCGAATTGACCATTTTTGCATCGTCACGATCAATAAAATCGACTTTAAAACCTTTTACACCCAATTTTGCATAATTGTCAAAAACGCCATCAATATTTTCATGCAAAGCCATCCATGAAGCCCACAAAATAATTCCAACATTTCGTTCTTTTGCATAAGCTATTAAAGCTTCTAAATCAACATTCGGACTGTGTTTCATAATGTCGGTTTCTACACTCCAGCCTTCATCTAAAACTACGTACTCAACTTTGTTTTTTGAAGCAAAATCAATGTAATACTTATAAGTCTGTGTATTGATTCCGGCTTTGAAATCGACATTGTAAATATTCCAGTCATTCCACCAGTCCCAGGCAACTTTTCCGGGCTTTATCCACGAAATAGCCGCAATTTTTGAAGGCTCAGATAATTTTTGAACCATATCATTATTGGCTAAAGCCGAATCATTTTCAGAGATTACGATTGCTCTCCACGGAAAACTTCGTGTTCCTTTGGTTTTAACCAAATAATCAGCTCTTTCGGTAATTAATTTGTTGAGGTAATTAAATCCGCCGTTGGTTTCCTGAAGCGGATATTTAGAAAAACGAGATTCAAAACCTGTTTTATTTTTATTATTCGTTACAAATAATCCTGGATAATCTTCCAGACCGGCTTCCAGAAAAACGGCTTTTTTATGATTTTTATAATCAATTAAGAAAGGTAAAAAGGCAAGAGTATCTTTTGTAAATTCGCTTATTTTTTTGCTTTCATAATGCGATTCAAACGAAGAAATATATTGATCTTTTGGATTTCTTAAATCTCGAACGTAAGGCATTAAAGTATTGTAATCCTGATCAAAATTTAAAGAAACTTCCTCGGATTTTACTGTAATATCTTTTTTCTTTTTTGTGATGAAACGATATGCAGCGCCATCATCAAAAACCCGGAATTCAATACTAAAATCATTTCTGAAATTTATAGTCAGCTGATTGTATTTATTTTTGACTGTTTTCTTTTTATACAAAGGAGTTTCAAATGAAGAATCTGAACTTTCTTTTTTCGAATTTACAACAACTGAATTTTTTCCTAAAACTATATTTTCGTCTAAAGTCATTGACATATCAGAAGGTGCAAGGATCAAATCTTTTTCATGCGAAATTGTCCATGAAATTTTATCATTGACAGCAATTCTGATATCGATTTTCCCATTGGGAGAATTTAAAATGAAATCTCGTTTCTTTTGTGAGAAAGAAAGATTAAGTAACAAAAAACAAGAAAGAACTAATACATTTTTCATGCTGATATTTTTTAAACCATATAAGTATAATATAAGTTTTTTAAAAAAGGGGCGTACTAACTTTATAAACTTAAATCACTTATATGGTTGAGAAATTATTTTTTCAACTGTAAATTGTATTTTTTTACAATCTCTAAAGTCGATTTATCTGAAGAAAAAACAGAATTCAAACCCTGTGGTTCCTGCGGAGGATCTGTTGTTAAGGGATCACCCGGATTCCATTTTCCGTCTTTGTTAATTGCTTTTCCTTCACCGCCAAATCCCCAGAAATTGGCTGCTTGCAGCGTACCATTATTTTTAACGCTTTCGGCAACTCGGCCAAAAATATAATTATAGAAAACATCCCGGTTTGCAACAGAAGATCCGGCAGTTAAATTTTCGTTTTCTCTTGGCAGACCAAATTCTTCAATAATAATGGGGCGCTTTAAATTGTTTGCCACTTTTATGTGATCGTCAATATATTTTCCGGCATTTTCTAAGGTAGCAGGTAATGTTTTTTCGGCATTATCTGCTTTAAACCAATTCCAGTTTTTTGGCCAAATATGCATCGTCAAATAATCGATATTCGGATTCTGATGTGTGCGTTCAAAAATTTCCATGCTGTCATTTGAACTGTTTTTGCCTTCAGAACCGGTCGAAATTAAGTGGTTTTTGTCTAGGCTGTCAATTAAATTGACAATGTTATTTAGCCAAACTGTGAATTTTGCTTCGTTCTCTGGCGTAAAAGTTCGGGGTTCATTTCCAACCTGCCACGCCATAATGGTATTGTCTTCGGTATATTTCTTTTTTGAATAGGAATTTGTTCTCCCGATAATAAATTTTACATGATTTTCTAAACCGCTCATACAAGGCTTGCAGCTGTGAAATTGTTCTGTATATGACATAAATTGAGGCCACGTATTGGGTGGAATTGCCGGAACCGGAATTGCGCCTTTTCCATTCCATTCTAAATATTGCGACATTCCGCCAGACCATTCCCAGTTGTTTGTCAAATACAAAACGGCATACATTTTACGCTTGCTCATTTCGTTGATTAAAAAATCAAGTCCGTCAAGTAAATCTTCGTCATATTTTCCCTGCTCATATTGCAGTGCCGGACGAACAGTAAAATCGTATTTTCCACCGTCACCGCCAACTAAAATTCGCAGATTATCGATTCCGTTTTTTTTCAATAAATCAAGTTCTCTAATTAATCTTTTTCTGTCGCCTGCTTTTTTGGATGCCAATAAACTTCCGTACCAATAATTGGTTCCAATGTAAGCGTATGGTTTATTGCCTTTATAAAATTGATTTCCTCTTACAGTAATTCTTTCCTGTGCCTGACAAGCGATTACGGAGAAAATTAAAGCAAAGCTGAGGTGTTTTAGAAATCTGTTTTTCATATGATATTTTGTTAGAACTTAATGTAAAACTGGACTGAAGTCCAGCTCTGCAATATTTGGCCGAGCCTTTGGCTCTTTTTTCTGCGTCGCACAATCTGCTAAATCTGCGTGCCGTTAAAAATGCTATTTCGGCATTTCATACATTTTTGGCAGGGAATTCAATAATGCCGATTTTGTTTTGGTACCAAAAGTTTTAAAATCTGCGGCATTCGAAACAGAACCATTTGGAACATAATACCCGTCGCTGTTGTTGTTCCAAAACATTACATAACTTACCTGAATATCGTTTGCTGTTAAAGCATCGTATAAATAAGTTGAAAACCAGTTTGTAACTGGCGGAATTGAACTTGTAACTCTGTAACCTGTTTCGGTTAAAGCGGCAATTTTTACTTTGGTTTTAGCAATGTCAGAGATCATTTTTAGTTTTGTATTGGCTTTGCCAGAACCTGTAGAACCTTGATTAGCAAAATCTCCGTAATTGTCCATTCCCAGAATATCGACATATTTATCACCCGGATATCGGCTTAAATAACTGCTTTCTGTTGCATATGAATTGTCTGGAGAAAAAGCGTATAAAATGTTGTGTACGCCTTTTGTGTTTTTTAAATAATCAACGGTAAATTGATATGCTTGTTTGTATTCGTCGGCAGTGCAGTAATTAGCGCCCCACCAAAACCAGCTTCCGTCGAATTCATGAAAAGGTCTGAAAATTATCGGGATTAATTCACCATTCGAGCCTTTGAAGTTTAAAACAACGCTGGCGACTTTGTCCAATTTTTTCTTGTACCATTCGTGATTGGTTCCGCCGGGTAAAATGCTTTTAAATGCTGCAGCTTTTTCCTGAGCAGACATATCAGCAGCATAAAAAGATTCGTCTTTAAAAGGTTCTCTTATATGCCAGCTGAAAGTATTGATTATACCTTTTGCGTAAGCGGCTTTGACATCGCTTGTAATTTTTATTTCTTGCTGATAAAACCAGTTATCTGCCTGGTTGTTATTGTTTTTATCGGTAATAAACATAAAATCTGAACCTAAAACGGCAGGATCGTAACCTGTATTTTTTTTAATATCAGAATCTCCTCCGGCATCTTGATAAAAGCTGTTAAAGGCATCCTGCTGACCAATTGCCACTTTTGTTTTTGCCAGCCTTTTTAAGTTATAAAATAAAGCCACGGTTTCTTTAGTAGCATTTGCATCAACCATATAAGTGGCAGCATTTTGCGTTGTTAACGGGTCGCTTTGTGTTGGCGGATCTACTATAACTATAGTTTCGTCCTCTGTTTCTTTATCTGAAGAACAGCTTGCAAATGCTAAAATTGATAAGCTGGCAAGTACTGTTTTTATAAAATATTTTTTCATTTAGATTTTTATTTAGAGACTTTAATCTCGATATTATCAGCTAATAATGTTCCTGTACAATTGCTTAGGGCAATCATAATTCTGTATTTAATTGCCCCTTGGGGAATTGTAAATGTTTTTTGAAATGATGTCCAGTCTGTATTGCCGGTTACAGTTGCAATCATCATATCTTCCTGTGCTTTATGGTCTTTGTCATTTTTAAATTCGATAATAACCATACCATTATTCCAGCTGTCTTTTCCTTGTTTAATGTTTTTTGCTTTTAACCATCCTGAAATCTGTAAGCTTTTATCTCCGTCAGTGAGATCTGAAATTTGATCAACAGCTTTCCACTCAGCAATATCCGAAGTTATTTCTAAAGCTGATTTTCCTTCTTTTTTATCTTCAGATGTAATTGAACCTGAACCATTCCATGGTGCTAAATTCTCTTCAAAATTGCCATTAAGAAATAGTTTTGGCGCTGAACTTAATTTTTCAGACTCACTTACTGCAGGCGCATTTTGTTTTATGTACTCTTCTTCTGAAAGAGTGGTAACTTTTACATCATCAAAATAAATTGTGCCATTGGTTTGTGCCAGAGCAAGCATAATGCGGACTTTTTTTGCTTCGTCTGGAACTTTCACAGTTTTTTTATAATTTGTCCATCCAGTCGTTCCTTTTACCTGAGCAAAAGTTTCGGATATAATTTCTTTATTTGCTGAATTTGTAAACGATGCAATTGCCGCACCGGCTTTATAAGCTTCTTTTTGCTCTTCGATACTTTCAGATTTTATCCAAATACTAAATTCTAAAGCATAAATGTTTTTTGGTATGTTTATAGTTTGATCAACGGCCTTCCATTCGGCACCAACAAATTGATTGATTGCAGCACAATTTTTTCCTGTTTTTTTATCATAAGGAGTAATATAGGCTGCGTCGCCGCCTTGCCAGTTTACAAACTCATATTCAAAACCGGGGTTTTTGACAAGATTACCTTGTGCATTTGTTATTGTAGTTAGAAATAATAAACTAAAAAGAATAAGTGTTTTCATAAGCAATATTTTTTAGTACAATAATTAATTTTGATTAGGAGAAGCTTTTAAGTTTTTATCCTCTTAATAAGTTCTAAACAAGCGCGGCCGTTATGATAAGGACATTTCCAGAATCCAGCTTTGTCTTTTTCGATTAAAGAATAATCGCTGTAAATTCCCCAAAACCATTCGCCATTTTTAAGATCGAGAATATGTTTTTTTATGAATTTCCAGTTTCTGAAAATAATATCTAAATAGTCTTCATTTTCGGTCAATTGATAAGCGTTGTAAAAACCAATTAAGGCTTCGGCCTGAACCCACCAATGTTTTTCGGCAATTAATTCCTTTTTTTCAGGATCAAATTCGTACCATAAACCTCCGTCAGAATCAAATCCTTCTTTGGTAACTTCGGCAATTTGAACGGCATGTTTTTTATAATTGGCAATTAAATTCTCCTCTTCTAAAATCTCGGCACATTGTAATAACAGCCAGGCTGCTTCAATATCGTGTCCGTATGAAATAACGTCCGGTTTTTCGATCCAGTTTTCATCAAAAAATAAACGAAGATGTCCGGTTTCGGTATTTATGAAATGTTTTTCTATCGTTTCTAATAATTCAATACTGTGATTTCGGAGCGTTTCATCTTTCCAGACTTTAAACAAATTTGCATAAGCTTCAATAATATGCAAATGTGTGTTCATTGTCTTTTTTTCGTTGGCGTCTTTATCGCTTAAGCGCAAATCTTCAATAGGCTGCCAATCTCTTGTAAAAGCTTCCAGATAACCTTTGTTTATAGGATCGTAACTGTGTTCCTGAATTTTAAAATATAATTTTTTTGCTATTTCTAAAGCTTTTTCGTCTTTAGAAATAGCATAATATTCCGTTAAACCATAAATAGCAAAAGCTAAAGCATAGATTTGGTTTTTGGTATCTTTTGGGGTTCTATCAAAATTAATACTCCAAAAAAGCCCGCCAAATTCAGCATCATAAAAATATTTTGAAAGAAAATCAAAAGCCCTTTCAGCAATTTTTTTATGATTTTCTTTTTTGGTAACCTGGTAACTTGATGAAAAAGTCCAAAGAATTCTGGAATTTAATACAGAACCTTTTTCTGCATTAGTAATAAGATGATCGTTAAAATCAATCTGACCAATAAAACCTTCGTTTTGAGTATCAAGTGTATGTTTTGACCAATAATTTAAAATGGAATCCAGCTCTGTTGTTAATTCAGATTTAAGCTGTTTTAAGGTTGTACACACGATACTTAAATTGCGTTATTTTTTTCGATCTGATTAATGATCGTTTCCACAGATCCAGCAGAAATAAATGTATCTGCGGGAGTGTTGGTAACATAATCAACTAATTTATCTACAGAGGAAACAGCAACGTGCATTCTTGTATCTGATGATGCATAATATACATAAACAGTTCCGTCAGTATCTTCAATCCATCCGTTTGAAAACAATACGTTTGACACATCGCCAACTCTTTCAATTCCTTCCGGTCCCATAAAATGTCCGGCAGGAACGTGGGTTACTTTCGAAATATCGTTTAAATCTGTCATAAACATATACAAAGTATAGCGTAGTCCTGCAGCGGTATTACGAACGCCGTGTGCTAAATGCAGCCATCCTTTTTTTGTTTTGATTGGAGCAGGGCCAAGACCGTTTTTTAATTCATAAATGGTATGATATTGTTTGCCGAAGATGATTTTCTCCTCTTTTACAAGTGGATTTGTCATATCGTCAATATATCCTAAACCAATTCCGCCTCCGCTTCCAACGTCAATAAATCCGTCTTGCGGACGCGTGTATAATGCATATTTTCCGTTTACGAATTCCGGATGCAAAACAACATTTCGCTGCTGTCCTGTATTCGAAATTAAGTCCGGTAACCTTTCCCAATTTACTAAATCTTTTGAACGTACTATTCCTGCATTGGCAATGGCTGAACTTGTATCGCTTTTTGGTGCTTTTGGATCTTTTCTTTCTGTACAAAAAATGCCATAAACCCAGCCGTCTTCATGATTGACCAAACGCATGTCGTATACGTTTGTGTCTGGCTCTGAAGTTTGCGGAATTACGCATGGTTTATCCCAAAACTTGAAATTATCTACGCCGTTTGGACTTTCGGCAATTGCAAAAAATGATTTTCTGTCGATTCCTTCTACACGAACTGCAAGAAGATATTTTCCGTTCCATTTCATTGCTCCGGCATTGAAAGCGGCATTTACCCCAATTCGTTCCTGTAAAAAAGGATTTGTTTTTTCGTTTAAATCAAAACGCCAGTTCAACGGAACGTGAGATGCCGTAACAACAGGATTTTTATAACGTTTATAAATCCCGTTTCCAGCCTTTTCTTCCGGTGCATTTTTTTGTTCGATTAGTGCTTTATGTTCTTTTTCTAATGCTGCTTTTCGATCCAGAAAAGTAGTCGAAGAGGTTATTGTTGTCATATTTTTGATTCGGTATCTGATTTGTTTTTATTTTGTTTGATGTCTTTTTTCGTTTAAATCTTGTTCTATTGTCTGTAGTTTTTCTTCGGATAAAGGATAGAATACTATAAAAGCGACTGATATTGCGGCTGCGATTGCAGGAAGTATACTTAGCATTAATTGAATTCCGTTTTGGGTTACGGCAGTTTGTTCAACATTTGCCTGAAAACCATAATAACCTAAAAGCCATCCGGTTCCGGCACCGCCAATTGTCCATCCAAATTTTTGTGACATTGATGATGCTGAGAAAACTAATCCGGTTGCCCTGCGGCCTTGTTTCCATTCAGAGTAATCAGCGCTGTCTGCATACATTGACCAGATTAATGGGAAAATACAGCCTGCACAAATACTGATTAAAGCCTGAAAACTCATGATTAGGAAAACATCTTCTTTTCCGAAGAAATAGAAAACTAAACTTAAAATTGATGCGATTGTCATGGCACCAAAGAATGTTTTCTTTTTACCAATTTTATTAGCGATTGGAGTAGCGATAATTACGCCGATAATATTGGCTGCCTGCCCCAAAACCAAATAAATAGAAGTTGGGGTCATATGGAAATCTGTTCCAAAAAGGGAAAAATCAAAATTTACAGAACTGCTTACATAATATTTAAAATAATAAACTGCTGCTCCGTCTCTAATTGAGTTGAAAACTAAAGTCCCGATTCCGGCGCCTAATAAAATCCACCACGGTTTATTTTTTAATAAATCTTTTAAATCTTCTTTTAAGTTAGACTGCTCATTTTCGATAGGTTTTACTCTTTCTTTTGTGAAGAAAAAACAAGCCCAAAAAAATGCTGTTGTAATTACTCCAAAAACAGTAATCGTTGCAAGCCAGCCAGTTTTAGAATTTAGGTTTCCGCCAAAATAATTTACAAGCGGTTCAATTAACCAAAGTGCCAAAAGACTTCCGCCAAAGGCAAAAACCATTCTGTAAGATGATAATGTGTTTCTGTCTTTTCGGTCAGATGACATTACGCCCAAAAGTGATGCGTATGGAACGTTAATTAGTGAATAAATCATCATCATTAACGAATAGGTTACGTAGGCGTAAATTATTTTTCCTTTTTCGTCAAAATCCGGCGTGTAAAAAGTCAAAACTCCAATTACGGCAAAAGGAATCGCAATCCATAAAAGATAAGGTCTGAATTTTCCCCATTTAGTTTTTGTTCTGTCGGCAATGATTCCAACAATTGGATCAAAGCAGGAATCCCAGATTCTGGTAATCAAGAACATGGTTCCTACAACGGCAGGAGCTAATCCGAAAACATCGGTATAGAAAAACAAAAGATACATACTAAAGATTTTCCAGAACATTGAAGAAGCGGCATCTCCAAGTCCATAACCGATTTTTTCTTTTAAACTAATTTTGTTGTGCATTGGTTGTTTTTTAAAGGTTGTAAAGTTTGTTTTTGGGGCAATTATTTTAGTGTTTTAAGCATGTTTCTATGTGCTGATTTTTTTGCACGCAGATGACTCAGATTTATTTGTTAATGTCTTTTTCGAACAGTGTTTTATCCATATTGTAATAATCAATGAAATCTTTTTCGCTTACCTGCCCTTTAAAAGGTGCATAATAATGCATTTTTTTCTCGTTTTCCTGCCAGCCGTGATTTCGCCATAAAAGGACATACGATATTTTATAATCGCCAATTGCTTTAGAGAAAGTTCCTGTCCACCATTTTGGATCTGGAACAGCTTCATAACCTGCTTCGGCAATGGCTATTAATTTATGTTTTTCAAGACCTATTTCATTTAAAATCTTAAGCTGGTTTTGAACTTCTTCAATAAACTTTATTCCTTCCTTATCATTATTATTTTGATAAGAATCGAAACTTAAAATATCGGCAAAATTATCTCCGGGATAATTCGCCAGAAAATCTTCTTTTGAGTTGAAACTGGAGGTATTGTAAACATAAATTAAATTATGTACACCTTTTTTCTGCAGGTATTCAAATGTAAATTTCCATACAGTTTTAAACTCATCAGATGTACATTTTCCTTTTCCCCACCAAAACCAGCCTCCTGAAAGTTCATGATAAGGTCTAAAAAGAATTGGAATATTTTTTCCTTTTTTATCTTTTAAGGATAGAAGGTAATTAGCCGCTTTATCTAACCATGAAACATATTTTTGATGATTTTCTCCGCCTGGTAAAATAGTTTTTAGAGAATTTGGTGTATTATCCCAGGCATTTTTTCCTGTTACAGGATTATCAAAATGCCAGCTTATTGTAGAAATCCCCCCTCTTTCATTGGCTTCAATAATATATTGTTTCATTTTTTCGAATGGAATTCCGTCTATATTATTTATATCATCTTTTTCCAGACCCGCAAGATCCCAGCCATAAACTGCAGGATAGTCTCCCACAACATCTTTTATGTCGCTTCGTTCGTTTTCATATTTCCAGTTTACTCCATACGCTAAATCGTCCTGATGTCCAAAAAGATAACCCTTTTGTATGAGTTGATTCAGTTTTTTATACAGTAAAACTGTTTCAGGGGTTGCTTTTTTATCTGAAAGTGACAAATTTGTATTACTATTAGTATGCTGTGCAGAGCAAGAGGTTCCTATTAATGCGGAGGCTAAAAGCTTAAAAAAGTATTTTTTCATTTTTTGAAAATATTGTTTTTCAGCACATTTTCAGCTTTTGGTTAGAAATTGCTGTCTTATTGTTGAAGCTGAATTTTTCTATTTATAATTCGGTATTGTTTTCCTGATAAAATTATTAAAACTATAAAAAGTTCAAGTATTAAAAATGATTAATGTTTATTATTAATACTGATTTTGTAAAGTTGATAATTCTATTTTTCAAAGATAAATGTATGTTTATAGCGTAATTAATATTATTTTATCAATTATATATCATATTATTGCAGAAAAAAATCAATTGATATTTAGATAAAATAGTTTTAAGAGATGAGTACTGCTAAAAATTTTTATAGAGAAATCGCCCCGCTTTCAGCCGGAGATAGTTTTTTGGTCTTTGACAGGGTTAAGGATAGTTTTGATTTTCCTGTTCATTACCATCCCGAATTTGAGATTAATTTTATTTTAAATGGAAAAGGAGTAAGGCGTGTAGTGGGAGATAATATTGAAGAAATTGATAATGTAGAATTGGTTTTGATTGGGCCAAATTTATATCACGGCTGGGAATTAAATAAATGTACTAACAAAAAAATACACGAAATTACGATTCAGTTTCATAATGATTTATTTCATGAATCACTGCTTGCACGACGAATCATGAATCCAATTCGTGATATGTTTAATAGGTCTATTCACGGAATTTTATTTTCTAAAAAAGCTGCCGAAGAATTAACTCCCAGATTGGTAAGTCTTTCTAAATTAGATGGTATGGATTATTTTCTGGAAATTACTTCCTTATTATATGATCTTGCTAATTCTAGAAATCAGCGATTACTTTCTACTTATACTGTTGACTATGATAAGTTCGATGATTACGATAAAATGAAATTGGTTTATGAGTATGTGCAAAAACATTTTGCAAATAAAATTACTTTAGAGGATGTGGCAAATGTTGCTAGTATGTCTGTAATTTCGTTTAATCGTTTTATTAAAAAACGCACCGGAAAAACTTTTGTAAACTATATTAATGACATTCGTATTGGATATGCTGCACGCTGGCTTGTTGAGAAAGATTTGAGTGTTTCTGAAGTGGCTTTTAAATCTGGCTTTAATAATATTGCAAACTTTAATCGTAGTTTTAAGGCTATTAAAAATTGTACTCCTAGTCAATATCGTGAGGATTTTTCTGGATTAAAACGTATTTTGTAGTGATACTTTTTTTGCATAAGTAAATATTATTTTTAACGAAAACGTTTGATTTTTATGATTTCGTTAACTTTTCTGTATAATAGTGGTTGTTAAGGGTTGTTTCATTGTGAATAATTCATTTTTTACTTGATTTTATTTTATTATGTGTTTTTTTAAGAAGATATAGTGAAAATATTATCATTAATTGATGAAATACTATCGATTTGATAATTGGATCTGTTATAGATTTGTTAAATAATTTCGAAGTAAAAGTTGCCCTTACTGCTTAATTATGAATTAAACAAATTTAAACTAACCAATACTTATTATGAAAAAACTAATGACTAACTTTATTCATTGGAACGCGAACCACAGAGCGGTTCCATTGATTTTATTTCTGTTACTGACAAGTAATTATATTGCTGCTCAGGGTAAAATATCGGGAACAGTAACTGATGAAAAAGGTTTATCGATTCCTGGTGCAAATATCTCGATAGCAGGATCGAAGACAACTACTTCAACTGATTTTGACGGAAAATATTCTATTGATGCTCCTTCAAATGCAACTTTAGTATATTCATTTATTGGATTTAATACACAAAGAATCGCAGTTGATGGTAAAAGAACAATCAATGTAATCTTAAGATCAAGTGCTGAAGACTTAAAAGATGTAGTTGTAATTGGTTACGGTACACAAAAGAGAAAAGATGTAAACAGTGCTATTTCTAGTATTAATTCAAAAGATATTGAAAACTTAAAAGTTGCATCGTTTGATCAAATGATGCAGGGTAAAGCTGCCGGGGTGGTTGTAAATAGCAATTCTGGTGAACCTGGAAGTAACGTTTCGGTAAGAATTAGAGGGGTTTCGTCTTTAACAGGAACAAACGAACCTTTATATGTAATAGATGGAGTGCCAATTTCAGGAGATGCAAGAAATTCATCAACTTCGGGAAGAAATGCACAGGGAAATTCTAATTTCTCTAATAGCGGTAATATAACACAAAGCCCTTTAGCTCTTATTAATCCAAGTGATATTGAATCTATTGATATTTTAAAAGACGCTTCGGCAACCGCTATTTATGGTTCTCGTGGTGCTAATGGTGTTATTATTGTAACAACAAAGTCTGGTAAAAAAGGTACTGGTAAATTATCTTTTGAAAATTCTTATACAATAAGTAACCTGCCAAAGAAACTTCATTCTATGAATCTGCAGGAATATGCAAGACATCAAAATGCTTTGTCTGCTGTATATGATCCAACTTCTTTCAGACCTGAATTTGCTCATCCTGAACTTTTAGGAAAAGGTACTGACTGGCAGGATGCAATTTATGAAACAGGATTTATGACTTCTAATCAGCTTTCTTTTTCAGGTGGTAAAGAAGGGGTAAATTACTATATATCCGGAGGTGTTTTAAATCAGGAAGGTATTGTTATCGAATCTGGATTTAAAAGATATAATTTTAGAACAAATATTGATGCTAAAGTTAATTCGTTTATAAAAGTTGGAGTTAATGTAAGTGGTGCAATTACGGATGAAAAATTAACTCTTAACGGGCAGTTTAATGGTGTAGTTGCTACGTCATTATTGGCAACTCCAGATGTTGCAGTTAGAGAACTTTCGGGTGCATTTGCCGGCCCGCCTGCTGGAGGAGCGACATCTTTTGTTAACCCGGTTGCTACTTCTTTATTAGGATCAAATACATTGGTTAGAAAAAACTATTCAGGAAATTTCTATACTCAGATTGATATATTAAAAGGTTTAGAATATCGTTTTGAGGCTGGTGGTTATATATATGATAATTTAGGTCAAAGATTTGATCCAATGTATTCGTTGGGGAATGCGGTAAAAAGTTTTGCCAATTTATATTACAGCCCATCTTCTGGTAACTCATGGAATTTAAAAAACATGCTTACTTACAGAAAAACTATTGGCAGACATAATTTTACTGTTCTTGCGGTTCAGGAGTCAAACAGAGCTCACTGGGAAGGATATACAATAACAGGTTATGGATATAAAGATAACAATGACAAATCATTGGCTGCATCTGATTTATCAAAAGCGGTTACAAATGGTGTTTATTCAGGAACTCAGACCTTGGCTTCTTATTTAGGAAGGGTTGTTTATGATTTTGGTGATAAATACAGCGTTACAGGAGCAGTAAGAACAGATGGTTCTTCTAAGTTTTTCGTAGGAAACAAATGGGGGGTTTTTAGCTCTGCCAGCGGTTCCTGGAAACTTTCTCATGAGGATTTTATGGCAAATACGAGAAAGTATGTTGATAATATTAAACTTAGAGTGGGCTGGGGACAAACTGGTAATAACCAGATTGGTAATAACTTATATGATTCTAACCTGCATTTGATTAACAGTTCAATGGGAACTTCTTATCTGCCGTCAAATACAGCTAATAAAGATTTGAAATGGGAAACTCAGGAACAGACCAACTTAGGATTGGATTTTACAATGTTTGATTCAAAACTTTCTGCAACAATAGATGTGTATCAAAAAGTTTCTAAAGATTTCTTGTATCAGGTTCCTCTGCCAAACTTTCTTTCTGGAGGTGGTGATTATGAGGGTGGTGTAAACCCTCCTTCTTTTAATCTTGGAAGTATGAAAAACAAGGGTATTGAGATTACTCTTAATTATACACAGCAATTTACACCAAATTTTTCATGGAACGCAAGTGCAAACTTTACAAAATATGAAAATGAAGTTACCAATATGGCAGGCTTAAACATTGTTAAAACAATGGGTACACTGGCTTATAATACGGTAACGGTATCGAGAACTCAGGAAGGTCTGCCTATAGGTTCATTTTTAGGTTATGAAGCAACAGGTATTTACAGAACAGATGAAGATTTATTAACTTATGGCTACGAAAATGCTGCAGGTACAAGAGTACCTTTAAAAAACGGAACAAATTCATTACAGCCAAACTTTATAAAAGGAGATGTAATTTACAAGGATCAAAATAATGATGGTATTATTGATACAAAAGATTTAGTTACTATTGGAAATCCAAATCCAAAATTCACTTACGGTTTAACAAACAACTTTAAGTATAAAAATGTTGATTTATCTATTTTTCTTCAGGGAACTTCTGGAAACAAGCTGATGAACTTAACTCGTATGTCTGGTACATTAAACAGTAATTTAGGTACAAATTATTTAACAGATGCGGCTGATTTTTATTCTGCAGACAATTTAGATGCTTCACTGCCTAGACCTTCTGCTTACAATGATATCAATAATGCGGTTTCGTCACGAATTATAGAAGATGGATCATACTTAAGAATTCAGAATGTAACTTTAGGTTATTCTCTTCCTTCTGACGTAATCTCAAAAATAAAATTAACAAGATTGAGAATTTACGCTTCTGGACAAAACTTATACACTTTTACCAAATATAAAGGATATGATCCTGAAGTTGGTTCTTACAATCAAGATGCATTATTATCAGGTGTTGATAATGGTCGTTATCCTGTGCCTAGACAAATATCTTTTGGTTTTAATGTTGAATTTTAATACGAATTAATATGAAAAATATAATAAAAAGAAGTGGTGCAGCTGCTTTGACGCTGCTAATGTTAATATCTTCTTCTTGCTCTCAGGACTTTTTAGACGTGCCTGCAGAAGGAGTGCCTACAATAGGAAATTATTACGATTCTGATGTAAAATTGGACAATGCAAGTAACGGGCTTTATGGTATTGTTTGGTTTAATATGAATAAGGAAGGTTTTTATGGTATTACCGATGTTATATCTGGTAATATGTATGCGGGGCCTTATAACGAATTTGGTAAGTTTACAGATTTGAGTTTTACTAATTCACAGTCTTTTATTGGAGATTCATGGAGATCATGTTTTGGGGCTGTTGCAAATTGTAACACATATATAAGTTTACTTCCTCAAAGTGTTGGGCCGGATGTAAGCAGCGAAGCCTTAAACAATGCTTTAGGCGAAATGCATTTTATCAGAGCTTTTTCATACTTCTTTTTGGTAAGATTATGGGGTAACGTGCCAATTATTGAAAACAATGCTGATTATTCTAAGAATTTTGTTATTCCAAGTAATCCTGTAGCAGATGTTTATACGTTTATAGAGAACGATTTAAAATTTGCTATTGCCAATTTAAGATCTAAAAACAGAGGATCTGATTATGCTGCAAATGCACACGTTTCAAGCGGTTCTGCAAAAGCTCTTTTGGCAAAAGTATATCTGTATCAAAAGAAATATGATCTGGCAAGAGCTATGGCTCAGGAAGTAATTAACAGCGGCGAATTTAAATTATTGGGTGGTGATGAACTGCCAACAAAATCTTTTGCTGATTTATGGCTTCAAAAAAATAATAACAATGAAGAGTCTATCTTTTCATGGCAGTGGACTGGTGCAGGAACTTATTTTGAGGGGAACTTTTCAAACACATTGTTTGCTCCGGAGAACAGATTAGTAGAGACTTCATATTCAGGTCAGATTGCGCCGTCTCAGGATTTAATTCATAATGTTTATGAGCCGGGAGATAAAAGAAGAGCAGAAACATTTATGCTTCCTGGAGATTATTACCCAAACCTGACTTATGCACAAACACTTGCAGTAGATTCTCCAAAACTTTTAGGATATACTTTTGAAGAAGCTAATCAAGCTCAGAATTCAGGATCCGGTTTGAAAAAATATGTAATAGGGAAAGAGAATTTACCAATAACAGGACCATTCAATGCACCATTTAATGGAGAAAGCAGTATGAATAGTTATATGATGCGTTATGCTGAACTGCTTTTAATTCATGCCGAAGCAATTTTAGGGTCACAATCAGGAAGCACTTCTGATCCTGCAGCCTTAAAATCATTTAACGCAGTACGTAAAAGAGCTGGTCTGCCAATTAAAGCTTCTATTTCATTTGATGATATCTTTAAAGAAAGACGTGCAGAATTAGCTTGTGAAGGAGATTATTATTTTGATTTAGGTCGTTTGCCATTTGCTCAGGCAAAAGCAATTTTAGAGGCTCAAAACAGAGGAGATAAGCAAACACCGAAACATATTACAATTTCGGCATCAAATCTTTTACTGCCTTATCCGGCAGATGATTTAATTAAAAATCCAAAATTAACAGAAGTAGCACCGTATACTTTTAAATAATTTTTAAAAATAAAAATATGAAAAATATAAAAATTGTTTCGTTAGCAGCATGCATGGCATGGATGTTATCTTTAATGCTTTTTACTTCATGCTCAAGTGATGACAGCAGCGCTGAGGTTTATACTGGTGCTCCTGTAATAGAATCAGTTATGCCTTCTGGTTATAATGCAGATGGAAGTCTTAAACCATTGACTCCGGTAACATTAGTAGATCCAAAAAATTATTATGTAATTCACGGTAAAGGATTGCTTACCACGAAAAAAGTATACTTTAATGATTTTGATACCTATTTCAGACCAACATTTGTAACAGATACTGATATAATTATATTGGTTGATGAAGACACTCCTTATGCTAATGCTTCTAATCAGTTAAAAGTGGTTACAGAAAGAGGAACTGTTGTGTATAATTTGACAGTTGCCCCGCCGGTACCTACATTTAGCGGTTTTAATTCTATCAATTGTGCAGAGGGAGATCAGGTAATAATTAAAGGCAAATATTTCCTAAACCCTGTAGTTACCCTGGCAGAAACACCAACACAGCCTGCAGTTCCTGTTACAGTTGTATCTTCAACTTTAGAGCAGATAGTGGTAAAAATCCCGGCAAATGCAAATCACAGATATCTTTCTGTAGCTAATATATCCGGAGCAGCCGTATCAAAAGAAGCTATAGGAACAGCATTATACGATGATATATTGTATGGTGTGCAATGGGGAGGTCCATGGGCTGGAAAAGGAGTTAATTTTGCTTTTGAAGGAGATTCTTATCAGGGCGAAAAATCATGGCAATGGGAATTTGGTCAATGGGATGGAGGAAACTGGGGTTTCAATGTTGATTTAACCCCATACAAAGCATTACGTATCGCCATTAAAGGTTCAAAAACCGGACGAGTTAATTTTAGTGTAAACGGCGGAGCAAACTATGTTTTACCTGTTACAACTTCATGGGTTTATCTGGAAATTCCTTTTAGCGATTTAGGAAATCCTACGAGTCTTTGGATGCTTACCTTCCAGGAATCAAATAATGATGGAGGTAATACTGTATTATTTGATGATATAGGATTTGTATTAAAATAAATAAAGTTGCTTTTTTGAGTTAGTTTAAGATATTCCCTAATTGAAAAGTTAGGGAATATCTTTTTATAAATGTGTTTTTAATTTTATAAAATGAAGAAAATTATTTTAGGATTAGCTTTATGTGTCTCCGTTTTTGGTTTCAGCCAGGGGAATACACATACGCTGACTGCAGGAAAATTTGAAGGTCTGGCCATGACGCCGCCAATGGGATGGAATTCATGGAATACTTTTGCAACAAATATTGATGAAAAATTGGTAAAAGAAACCGCTGATATAATGGTTTCATCAGGAATGGCTGCTGCCGGTTACAATTATATAGTATTAGATGATGGCTGGATGGCCAAAGAACGTGATGCAAACGGAGATTTAGTTCCGGACCCTGTTAAATTCCCTAACGGAATGAAATCTGTAATCGATTATGTACACAGTAAAGGCTTAAAATTTGGCTTGTACAATTGTGCCGGAACGCAAACCTGCGCGGGATATCCGGGAACTCGTGGTTATGAATATCAGGATGCTCGTTTTTATGCTAAACTAGGAATCGATTTTTTAAAATACGATTGGTGTAACACAAAAGGAATTACTGCACCAGAAGCTTATACAACCATGAGCAACGCATTAAAAACTGCAGGACGGCCAATTGTTTTCAGCCTTTGCGAATGGGGAGATAATCTGCCGTGGGAGTGGGGAAAACCTGTTGGAAATCTTTGGAGAATTTCCGGAGATATTTATCCTTGCTTTGACTGCGAATTCAAACATCCTGAAAACTGGTCTTCCTGGGGATTTATGAAAATTGCCGAAATGCGAAAAGACATCCGTAAATATTCCGGACCGGATCATTGGAATGATTTTGATATGATGGAAGTTGGAAACGAAATGAACGATACTGAAGATAAATCACATTTTGCAATGTGGTGTATGCTTTCGTCGCCGCTTATTGCAGGAAATGATTTCAGAAAAATGTCAAAAGAAACATTAGCGATTTTAACCAATAAAGAATTAATCGCTGTAAATCAGGATAAATTAGGAATTCAGGGTTTTAAGCATTCAGCAGAAGACGGTTTAGAAGTCTGGGTAAAACCTTTATCTGATGGAAATTGGGCGGTTACTTTTTTAAACAGAAGTGAAGTTTCTAAAAAAATTAATTTCGATTGGAAAAAGAATGCAATAAAAGATGTAGATTTCGGCTATGAAGCTGATTTTAATAAAACTACATTCAAATTAAAAAATCTTTGGACTAATAAAGATTCAGGAAATACAAAAAAGAATTTTGCAGCAGAATTAGCTTCGCATGATTGCATAACATTAAAATTGTCTCTTTAAAATTTAAATTTATGATGAGGTTTAAAAAATTAACTACAATTTTATTCTTATTAGTATGCTGTTTTGTACAAGCACAATTTGTAAAAAAGCATGGTCAATTGAGCCTTCAGGGAACTCAGTTAGTAGATAAAAACAATGAACCCGTTGTTTTGCGGGGCTTGAGTTTTGGATGGCATAGTATGTGGCCGAGATTTTACAACGAAAAAGCCGTAAGCTGGCTCAAAAAAGATTTCAATTGCAATGTCGTGCGTGCCGCAATGGGAATCGAACTTGGAGATTACTCCTATACTAATGACCCTCAGTTTTCAAAAGAAAAAATAGAAGCCGTAATAAATGGTGCTATAAAATCTGATATATATGTAATTATAGATTGGCACAGCCATAATGTTAATTTAAAAGAAGCAAAAGCATTTTTTGCAGAAATGTCTCAAAAGTACTCCAAGTACCCTAATATAATATATGAGGTATTTAATGAACCTGATTATGAAACCTGGTGGGAAGTTAAAACCTATGCCGAAGAAGTAATAAGGGTAATTAGAGAAAATGACCCCAACAATATTATATTGGTAGGATCACCGCATTGGGATCAGGATGTTGACCTTCCTGCAGAAGATCCAATTTTAGGATATAATAATATAATGTATACTTTACACTTTTACGCCGCAACACATGGTAAAGAATTAAGGGACAGAACAGATGAAGCACTGAAAAGAGGTCTGCCTATTTTTATTTCTGAATCTGCAGGAACGGAAGCTTCCGGCGACGGAACTTTAAATGTAAAAGCATGGCAGGAATATATTGACTGGATGGAATCTAAAAAATTAAGCTGGATAACATGGTCAGTTTCTGATAAAGATGAAACTTGCTCGATTTTAAAAAAGACCGCAAAATCAGATGGAAAGTGGAAAGATGAAGACTTAAAAGAATCCGGGATCAAGGTCCGTGAGTTTTTAAGAAAGTATAATAGTCAAGAGTAAAAAAACTCTTTCGTTAATAAGTAAGCCTGTTCAGATTTGAGCAGGCTTTTTTTGTTTTACGGGTGAATTTTTGATTTTGTAATAACATATTTAACGGGTGTTTTAAGGAATTTATTTTTGTAAGAAATTTTGTTAAGCTTTACCATTGATGGATTTTTTGAATAATAAGGGTCTGGTTTTGTTTTAAATATTTGTTTTTTAATACACCCCTAAAATTTTAAGGGGTAATATTGTTTTAAAGTGTTTTTAAGTTAGTTTTTTATCTGTTTTTTGATTGTAGTTTTTAAATAACCCAATTTTTTTGAATAAAAACACCAAAAAAACGTTATTGAATTTTCAAAAACAAAACGCTATAAATGTCAAATAACGATTATTGGCAGTTTAATTTTTGTAATCCATAATTCTTCGCTATAAACCTCAAAAAAGTAGTTTCCAATTATTCTACTCATACAAAAGTTAATAAATTCGCTAATGAAAATGAAGAGGTTTTAGGCGGAGATTCAGGGTTTTAAAAAATGACTTATACTATTAATAGATATATAAACGATTAACTAACCAAAATCAAATTAATAACTAAAAACCAATTAACACATGAAAAAAGTATTTTACATTTTAGCTGCCACTTTAACCAGTTCTTTTGCTTTTGCACAAGAGGATGAAAAACAAACTTCGCCAGCAACTACATGGGGAGGGTCTGCGGACGCTTACTATAAATATGATTTTTCTAAACAAATGAACGGATTAACGAGCTTTACCAACTCTCAGGATTCGTTTGAATTAGGAATGGCTTCGATCGAAGCAAGTCATACATTTGGAAAAGCTTCTGTTTTTGTAGACTTAGGTTTCGGAAAAAGAGCAGGAGAGTTCTCATACAATGAAACAACAGATAAAGATATAAATGCTAAATTTTTAATTAAACAATTATTTTTTACTTACCAAATTACAGACGAATTTAAAGTTGTTGCCGGTAGCTTTGGTACACACGTAGGGTATGAATTAGTAGATGCAGTAGACAATAAAAACTACAGTATGTCTTATGCCTTCTCTTATGGACCATTCTTTAATACAGGGGTTAAAGCACAATATACTAAAGGTAAATTTACTGCTATGTTTGGTATAACTAACCCAACAGATTTTAAATCGGCAATGGATGCTGGTTCAACACAAAAAACGTATATAGGTCAAGTAGGTTTTGTTGGTGAAACAGGAAGCGCTTATTTAAACTTTACATCAGGAAGTAC
Organism: Flavobacterium soyae; assembly: GCF_021245985.1. Classification (GTDB taxonomy): domain Bacteria; phylum Bacteroidota; class Bacteroidia; order Flavobacteriales; family Flavobacteriaceae; genus Flavobacterium; species Flavobacterium soyae. The sequence goes on from NZ_JAJQXA010000003.1 coordinate 164,494, forward strand.
AAACCCAATTCCTGGAAGTACAATACCGGTGTCAAATGAGAATAAAACACAATTCGATTTGACAGCTTCTAAAACAATAAGTGACAGCTTCGGACTTGGGCTTAATGCAACTTATGCTAAAACGAAACATGATTTCGATAGTACTTTAGATGGTGAATGGTTTTCAGTAGTAGGATATGCAAATTATTCATTTAGCCCATCTTTGCTTCTAGCATACAGAGTTGAATATTTTGATGCAAAAGATGCTGCTCCAAGTTTAGGAACATTAACTGGTTCTAATGTATTTGCAAATACAGTTTCATTAAACTATAAAGTTGGAAAACTAACAATAATTCCCGAGTTAAGATACGATGCTGCTTCAGAAGATATCTTCTTAGACAGTGATGCTGCTCCAACAGGAGGATCATTCTTCGCCTTGCTTGCTACAACATACTCTTTCTAGAGATAAAGATTGATATTTTTTTTTTTTTTGGAGCTGTCGAAATATACTTATGTTTTGGCAGCTTTTTTATTGGGATTATTTTTTTTGTTTGATTTTGCCACAGATTTAAAGGATTATAAAGGATTTTTTTTGCCACGAATTTCACGAATTTTCACGAATTAAATTTTGCTTAATTTTTTTATATCATTACACGAAGAATCGTTAATAAACTTTCTTAACTAAACCGTGAAATCCATTTTTTGTGCATACAGTTTTTACCAAAAATAATTAGTGAAAATTCGTGAAATTCGTGGCAAAAAAAACATCAACTCAAAGAGTGAAAAATCTTTTTAAGCCTTTAAATCTGTGGCAAAATCTTGTATGTATATTATTATCCTTGGGAAAAATGCAAGTATAAAAAAACGCATTTCTAAACCTTTAGAAATGCGTTTTATATTTTATTGGAGATGTGTTCTTACTGAACCTGTTTTTTATATATAGAATATATTGTGTCAATTGTTTTGCGGTCAAGCGTTGAAGTTGCATCAGTTTGAATATAATGCAATTTGAAAGCCTGAATCGCTGCAGAAAGATTCTTTGTGTTGTAGCCAATAATTCTTAGCGCAGGCTCAATTTTAAAGTCAAACGGAGCTTCTTCCAGAACTTCATCCGGCCAGATTCCAAACCCTTTTTCGGCTAATGTTTTCCACGGAAATAAGGCACTCGGATCTTGTTTTCTTCCTGGAGCAATATCGGCATGGCCTAAAACGTTTTGGGTCGGAATATTGTAATCCTTTTTAAGTTTTGTCAATAATGCTACTAAACTGTTGATTTGTGCCTCAGTAAAAGGTTTAAAACCATTATTGTCTAGTTCAATTCCTATAGAAGTTGAATTTAAATCAGTATTTTTTCCCCAGGTAGAATTTCCTGCATGCCAGGCTCTTAAATAGTCATTCAGCATCTGAACAACTTTTCCGTTCTCAGAAATTACATAATGGGCACTAACCTGAGTTTTGGTTTTAGTAAAAGTATTTATAGTCTGCTGAAGAGAATCCTGAGCAGTATGATGAATAATAATAAAACTAGGTTTTCTTAAATTGAAATTTACAGTTCCAATCCATTCCGTACTAATTCCGTTTACTAAAGCCGTTGAACCCGTTTTAGATAACGTGTCTTTTATAATACCCAGCTGCGAAGCATAAGTTGTATCAATAATTAACGGGCTTATCGGCGGGATTGTTTGTGCTTCTTTACTCGTAATTTGATTTTCTAAAGTTTTTAACTGCTGGTCATAAGCTTTTTCAGTATGCTTATACGGATTTGTTGAGCAAGAAGTAATAATAATTGCTAAAATCAAATAACAAAAATGTTTTTTTGCCATGGTTAATTACATTTTATAATAGAATTAGAACAATTATTCCTGAATTTTTTCTGCAGGTTTTTCTTCTTCATTATCTTTTGATTCTTTAGAATCTTTTTTCTTTTTTGATTTTGTTTTTTTAATTTCTTTGAAATCAGCCATGAAATTAGTGTATTTCTCTATTTGGTCAGGATTTAAAAAAGCAGTGATTTTTTTTGTCATGCTTTCCTTTAGGGCTTTTAACTGCTCCATTTTTTCATCCTGGCTGCTGCTTTCATTTTTTAAAAGAATTCCCTGTTCTCTCAAACCGTCGGCAAAAACATTTGTAATAGCAATTGCCTGAAGTTCGTCAAGATTTACTACCGGTTTCATTTGCTCTACAATTTTCGCTGCAGTTTCTTCAACAGGTATTTCTTTCGGTTTACTGGTATTGCCCTGCGGTCCTCCCATCATACTTCTGTCCATGCCCATACCGCCGCCTCTTCCGTAGCCGCCGCCATAGCCATTGCCATAACCATTATTATATCCGTTACCATATTGAGCCGAAGCAAAATTGAAACAGAATAATGTAAAAACTAATATAGTTAAGTTTTGAGAAGCTTTCATAAAATTGTTTTGTCTAAGTTAATACTAGAGTTTACGGTAAATTTAAGCAGGTTCTCCGTATAAATCAAATTCTGTTGCTTCAATTATCTTGATATTAACAAATTCGCCGGTTTTTACATAATGTTTAGAAGCATCTATTAAAACTTCATTATCAACATCCGGGCTGTCAAACTCAGTTCTGCCTACAAAATGAGTACCTTCTTTTCTATCAATAATACATCTAAAAACTTGTCCCACTTTCTCCTGATTCAAATCCCATGAAATCTGCGATTGCAATTCCATAATTTCATTAGCTCTGGCTTGTTTTACATTATCTGGGACATCATCTTCTAATAAATATGCATGAGTATTTTCTTCATGAGAATAAGCAAAACAGCCCATTCTGTCAAACTTCATTTCCTGAACAAAATCTTTTAAGATTTCGAAATCTTCCTGCGTTTCACCAGGATATCCAACAATTAAAGTAGTTCTAATTGCCATTCCGGGAACAGCAGCGCGGAAATCTTTCAATAATTGTGTTGTTTTAGCCTGAGTTGTACCGCGGCGCATCGATTTCAAAATAGAATCTGAAATATGCTGCAGCGGAATATCAATATAATTACAAATCTTAGGTTCTCGCTTCATTAATTCCAAAACATCCATTGGAAAACCAGTAGGGTAGGCATAATGCAGACGAATCCACTCAATTCCTTCAACAGCTGCCAAAGCCTCTAACAATTCTGCCAGATTTCTCTTTTTATAAAGATCTAAACCGTAATACGTTAAATCCTGAGCAATCAGTATTAATTCTTTAACGCCGTTTTTAGCTAAACCTTGTGCTTCCTTAACTAATTTTTCAATTGGCTGCGAAACATGAGAACCACGCATTAATGGAATTGCACAAAAACTGCAAGGTCTGTCACAGCCTTCGGCGATTTTTAAGTAAGCATAATTTTTAGGAGTAGTCGTTAATCTTTCTCCTAATAATTCATGTTTATAATCAGCTCCTAAAGCTTTCAATAATTGAGGTAATTCAGTGGTACCAAAATATTGGTCAACATTTGGAATTTCTTTTTCTAAATCAGGTCTGTAACGCTCAGATAAACATCCGGTTACAAAAACTTTGTCAACTAAACCTTTATCTTTTTTATCAGCATATTCCAAAATCATGTTTACTGATTCAGCTTTCGCATTATCAATAAAACCACAAGTATTTATTACAATAATGTTTCCTTCATCCTTTGCAGCGGCTTCATGAGTTACTTCTTTTCCGTTTGCACGAAGCTGACCCATAAGCACTTCACTATCATATACATTTTTTGAACACCCAAGAGTGATTACGTTAATTTTGTTTTTTTTTAAAGACTTGGTTCTCATACTTTTATAAATTGGAGTGCAAAATTACACTTTTTTATTCAAACACAGCTTGTTTCGGTTTCTTTTAGGTGTTTTTTATGAAGAGCTTCTTGATATTTTAGGGCCAAAAAAATCCGCCAGGTATAAACCTGACGGAAATTTCCATTCATCTATTTATTCTTAATTACAATTCAAATAATAAAGTCAAAGAAACATTGTTTAGTTTCGATGTAATGTTTGCGCCATCAGTAAATCCTGTAGCAAAGAAACCTTGATTAGATTTTCTTTCTAAATACGAATAAGCTAAGTCTAATTTAGTTGCTCCAAAGTTATACCCTAAACCTGCAGAAAAACTGTTTAAGTCTCCAACTGTAGTTCCGTTTTTATAAGGGCTTCCTTCAAAACGATATCCTCCTCTAATGCTTAATTGTTTTATTTTAAATTCAGCTCCAACTCTTAATTCACCATTAGTGGTTAATTCATTGCTTGTTTCAGTATTTAAATCTCTAAAATCTGGATCATTTGTTGGTTTAAATTTTGCATTACTATAATCTTTAATGGAATAGTCTACACTAATTAAGCCTGATTTACCAAATATGTAAGCTCCACTAAAAGTAAATTTCCCTGGAGTTTGTAAAGTGTAAGGCTCGTAAACGTTTACAATATTTGGATTTATATTGGCATAATTTAAAGATCCGCCTGCTGCCTGTGTAGTAGTGTAGAGGCTTTGAGATACTTCATCGTATAGTTCGTACCATGTGTTTGATTCGTATGCTAATCCAAGTCTGAAAGCTTCTGTAACTTTAGCGATTGCTCCTAATTGAAAAGAGAATCCGTTACCATAAGTGTATAATTCATTATTAAATGTTACATCAGAAATAGTTGGTGTTCCAGTAAGTGGGTTGTTGTTAAACTCGTAAAAACTACTTGATCTTCTATAATCTGTTACGTGTACGTTTAAGTTTGCTCCAAGATAAATGCGATCATTATATGATGTTGCAATGTTGAAGCTTACTTTACTGTTGTAGCCTCTTTCGTAAATGTTATTTTCCTGATAATAATTCCCTCCGGGAGCTAGATTACCTGTGTATTCTGTGTTTCCATTATCACCATCGTCTGCGGGATTTATTACAAATCCATAATAACCAAAATAAGCTTGTTGCTGTTTGTAAGTTTGATCCGCATAGTTTGTATTTCTTATGGCTCCTAGTGGAACAGCGTTGTTTTTTAAAGGATCCCCATTTGCATATGCTAGGAAATAATTAGCTACAGAATTATTTGGATTTCTTCCTGCTGAGAAAGTATTGCTGTTGAAATTATTTGTGTTTTCGTAGCTTGCTCCAATTGCAATTTTATTCCATCCTTTATTGTTAGGATTTCGATCTTTGAAAACAAAAACACCGCCAGCCTGATTTAGGATGAAAGAATTGTCTTTGTCTTGGGTTTCGTTACTGTTGAAATATTTTGAACCATTGTTAATGTTTTGATTGCTTAATGTAATTCCAACTTGATTGTTGTTGAAAATTGCAGATCCAGCCGGATTCACGGTTGTAGCAGACAAATCACCTCCCACAGCTCCAAAAGCACCACTCATTGCTCTAAATCTTGCAGTTCCGGTTATGTTATCTTGTGAATATCGTAAAGCATCAGAAACATCCTGAGAGTGTGAGACGCTGACAGTTAGTCCTGTAATTAAAAGGAATAATATTTTTTTCATTTGGGTAGTTTTAAATATATAAACTAGATGTGGAAAAGAAGGAAAATGTTACCTTCTTCCGCCTCCACCGCCTCCGTATGATCTTCCACCGCCTCCGCCGCCAGATGATCTCATACTTCCGCCTCCGCCGCTGTTCATTGAGCGTGAAGGGCTAGGAGAGTAAGTTCTTGATGAACTGCTGTTGTTATTGTTGTAGTTGTAACTTCTGTTAGTTGCTGCAGAGCTTGATCTTCTATTAGAATAATCGTAGCTGTTACTTTGGCCTTGAGAATAACTTCTTCTGTTGCTGAAAGTCGGGCTGGAATTATAAGTTCTTCCGTTTACAGAAGAGCTTCTTCTGTAATCAGAATAACCGTTTGATCTATTGGTATAGCTTCTGTTTGTTGTGTAGCTTCCTCTGTTAGAATAGTTTCTGCTGTTTACAAAGTTTCTGTTTGAAGCATAGTTTCTGCCTCCATAGTAAGCGGCAGATCCTCTTCTTCCGTAGTTATAAGAGTAGTTTCTGTAGTAACTTCCACCCCAATATCCAGGATATCCGTATCCCCATCCAGGTCCCCAATATCCAGGGTATCCCCAAGCGTAACCAGGATAACCCCAGTATCCGCCCCAATAACCGCCATATCCCCATCCGTATCCGTAATAAGGGTAACCCCATCCAAATCCGAATGACCATGCAGGGTTAGAGTAAACGTTTACAGAAACTTCTGAATTGCTGCTTCCCCAAGCCGGGTAAGATACAGCTGCTGTTTGTGTACTGTCGCTTTCAGCATAATTACCATAATTGTCTACATCGGTAAAAATTTCAGTAGGCTGGTTATCATCTTGAAGGGACTTGAAGTAATCTTTATATTGATTATTTGTGTTCGTGGTATTTGTTTGCGCGTATCTGTTGGTAGAGTTACCATATACACCGTCATTATCTTGATAGGATGTATTTTGGTAAGAACCACAAGATGCTAACAGAAAACTCAGTAATCCAATTAAGTAAAAATGACTTGAGTTTTGGCGGAGAGTAATATTAGTTTTCATATCTGTGGTGTTTTTTATTGTTGCACATTACAAAAATAGTTAGTTTTGTCAAACTATTTAGTTAAAATTATTAAAACAAAATTTGTGCCAAACTATATAATATGAGTAAGAACCTTACTACACGATCAGAAGATTATTCTAAATGGTATAATGAACTGGTTGTCAAAGCAGATTTAGCTGAAAATTCAGGAGTTAGAGGGTGTATGGTGATCAAACCATACGGATATGCAATTTGGGAAAAAATGCAGGCAGAGTTAGATAGAATGTTTAAAGAAACAGGACATCAAAATGCTTATTTTCCTTTATTTGTTCCTAAGAGTATGTTTGAAGCGGAGGAAAAGAATGCAGAGGGATTTGCAAAGGAGTGTGCTGTTGTAACACACTATAGATTAAAGAACGATGAGGACAGACCTGGAAAATTAATGGTTGATCCTAACGCTAAATTAGAAGAAGAGCTTATTGTTCGTCCAACGAGTGAAGCAATTATCTGGTCTACATATAAAGGATGGGTTCAATCCTATAGAGATTTGCCTTTGTTGATTAACCAATGGGCAAATGTCGTGCGTTGGGAAATGCGTACACGTTTGTTTTTAAGAACTGCAGAATTCTTGTGGCAGGAAGGACATACCGCTCATGCTACAAAGGCAGAAGCTTTGGAAGAATCTGAAAAAATGATGAATGTATATGCTGATTTTGCTGAGAATTTCATGGCAATCCCTGTTGTAAAAGGATTTAAAACAGAGAGTGAACGTTTTGCCGGTGCAGATGAAACATATTGTATTGAAGCATTGATGCAGGATGGAAAAGCATTACAGGCCGGAACTTCCCACTTTTTAGGTCAGAATTTTGCAAAAGCCTTTGATGTGAAATTTGCTAACGCAGAAGGAAAACAGGAACACGTTTGGGGAACTTCGTGGGGAGTTTCTACCCGATTGATGGGAGCGCTGATTATGACACATTCTGACGATCAGGGATTGGTACTGCCTCCAAATTTAGCGCCAATACAAGTTGTAATTGTTCCGATTCATAAAACGGATGAACAACTGGCTGAAATTACAGCTGCGGTTAATGAATTGGCTGCTAAATTGAGAAAGCTTAAGATTTCGGTAAAATACGATGACAGAACAACGCAAAAACCGGGATTCAAATTTGCTGAATGGGAATTGAAAGGTGTGCCTGTTAGAATTGCTGTTGGCCCAAAAGATTTAGAAAACGGAACTTTTGAGGTTGCAAGACGTGATAATTTATCAAAAGAAGTTGTTGCTGCAGAAAAAATCGTGGAATATGTAAATGATTTATTAGAACAGATTCAAATCGATTTATTTGACAGAGCATTAAACTATCGTAATACTCATATTACGGAAGTAAATAATTTTGAGGAGTTTAAGCAAGTTTTAGAAGGAAAAGGCGGATTTATTTCAGCTCATTGGGATGGAACTGCTGCGACCGAAGAGAAGATAAAAGATTTGACAAAAGCAACAATTAGATGCATTCCTTTGGATGCTGTTGAAGAGGCGGGGGCCTGTGTATTTACTGGGAATCCTTCTTCAAAAAGAGTGCTTTTTGCTAAGGCATATTAAAAAAAAATAATTTTTTTTGCCTCAACTATTGTGCAACTAAAAAATAGATGTATCTTTGCATCCGCATTAGAGAAGCACGGTCCGTTCGTCTATCGGTTAGGACGCCAGGTTTTCATCCTGGTAAGGGGGGTTCGATTCCCCCACGGACTACAAGTTATATTACATATTGAAGAGTTTCCAAACTTAGGAGAATTAAGGTCCGTTCGTCTAGGGGTTAGGACGCCAGGTTTTCATCCTGGTAACAGGGGTTCGATTCCCCTACGGACTACAAAATTAGTTGTAAATAAGTTTTGTAAAATAAAAATTGGTGTCTCGGTTTTTGTTTTATTAGTTAAAACCAAAGTGATTGTTTTGCAATTGTGGGAGGTTTTTCTTTTTTAACTAGTATTTATAATAATTATTACATCTAAAATTAAAGAAAATGGCAAATCATAAGTCAGCATTAAAAAGAATCAGAAGTAACGAAAAAAGAAGAGTTCTTAACAGATATCAGCATAAGACTACTCGTAATGCTATTAAAGCGTTAAGAATAGCTACTGATAAAGCTGATGCTACTGCAAAATTATCAACTGTAATCTCTATGATTGATAAGTTAGCTAAAAAGAATATCATTCATGATAACAAAGCTTCTAACTTGAAGTCTAAATTAACAAAACACGTTGCTAAATTGTAATTAACTACAATGTTACTAAATATATAAAAGTCCTCTTCTAGAGGACTTTTTTTTGTTTATACCTCATTGAAAAATATCAATAAAAATTCCAATATTAAAAATTCAAATTCCAAATCATTTGTAAATGTATTGGAATTTAAAGTGAAAATGGATCTGACTCAATAGTAAAAATAGGTTCCGATGCTGGTTTTTTATTTTGAAAAGATAGAAATATCCTGTTTTATTGTATTAAGATATATTTATTCAATATATATTCTTTTCATTGAAGGTTAATCTGCTTTATATGTTTTTGTTAAAAAATAGAAATAAGAATAGTAGTTTTTATTTTAATTTTTCTCCCGCTAAATATATGTCAGTATCATTTCTGTTAAACAAAGTGATTCGGTAGATTCCTCCTCCAACAGTTACGATTCTGTAAACAAGTAACTCATTTAAATTTAAACCGTCTGCAAAAAAAAAGTAGTAAACGCTCCTAAATTATCATTGAGAACTGCCCTTACAGCAGTGTAATTATTTGTACCCGAATTATATTCCTCATGGCCAAAAATTGTGACAGCAAGCGTGCTGGCAGAACTGGATCGAACCTGTATGTTTCCAGTAACCCCAGAGCTTGTTTTATCGGTTAGAAACTGTATTTCTCCTAATGTTAATGTTGTATTTGCTGGAGTATTGGCGTCCAGAGTTGTATTTGTTGATACAACTTGCGGGTATAATGCGGTAAAAACAACATCTCTGGCAGTATTTATCCCTAATACCTTTGCCGGCGTATTTGAAACAGTAGCTGAATTGGAATTTAATTGAGTAAACCGCAATCAGCTTTCTTCAGTTGTACTGCTGTTTATTTCTAAAGTGTTGCCTGGAGTTGTTGTACCTATACCTACTTGCACATTCAGTAAATTACCAACAAATAGGAATGTAATGATTATTAGGTTTTTCATATTCCTTAATTTTTAAAGGATGATAATATAAGTTGTACAAAATTTTGTACTAATATAATAACTTATTAGATACAGTTAATAATCATGATTTTTTGTGTATTGCTGTTTTAGGACTAGACAGTATTTCAGAATTTTAACTTAACTGATTTTCTTTTTAAGATATTCAAGCATAGCCTGAGTAATAGGTTTAGAAAGAAAATCTATTATAATTGGGTATTTTTTTGCTTTAGCTAAATCGTCAGGATCAATTGTAGAAGATAATACGATGACTTTCGCTGTGTTGAATTCTGCATAATCATTAGAAGTGAAATGATCTAAAAATTCCCAGCCTCCCATTACTGGCATATTTAAATCTAAAAATATTAGTTCTGGTTTTTTGTTTACTTTATTCTTGTTGTTTGTGTATTTTAAAGTATTAAAATGATGTAAAGCTTCTTCGCCATTTTGAGCAGTAATAATTTCATGCGAAAATGAAGATTTTGAAATTACTTTTTTGCATAACATCAACGTAATTGGATCGTCGTCAATGCATAAAATTTGCTCCAGCATAGCGTTAATTTTTAAATGTTATAGTAAATGTGGTGCCTTTATTGACCTCACTATCAATACTAATTGTTCCTCCCATAGTTTCTACCTGAGATTTTACAAGATACAAACCTAATCCTTTACTGTCAGGATAATTATGAAATCTTTGGTAAAGTCCAAAAACTTTGTCACGGTTTCTTTCCAGATCAATTCCAATTCCGTTGTCTTTAAAGGTTAAAATGGCGTGATGATCTATTTGCTCTGCTGTAATTGATATTTTTAGTTTTCTGTTTTCAGATTTGTATTTTATTGAATTTGTCAACAGATTTAATAAAATGCTTTCAATATAAGCCTTATTAGTGTTTAAAAGCGGAACCCTGTCAAACTTTAGTTTAATAATAGGTTTATGTAATTCTATTTGAAAAGAGAGCTGGCTAAAAACATTTTCGAAAACTTCTTTTAAAGATACCTCTTCTTTTTGCATCGAAGGATTGTCTTTAATGATAATTACTTTTACTAAATCATTTATGGTTTCGTTCAATAAATGTGTTGATTTTGTAAAACCGGCCAGAATTTCTTCCAGTTCTTCGTTCTCGATAGGAATATCTTCGATAAGATTTAAAAGTCCGATTAAATTTGACAATGGTGCGCGAAGGTTGTGCGATGTTATATAGGAGAACTGTTTTAGATCTTTATTGTTTTGCGTAAGTTCCCGAATAAGATGTTCTTTTTCTGTTTCCAGTTTCTTTTCGTCAGTAATATCTCTTTGAATAGAAATCCAGTGTGTAATTACTCCCTCGTTATTGAAAATTGGAATCATTGCAAAACGAACCCAATATTCTTCTTGTGTTTTTGTATATGTTATGGTTTCAATTACACATTCTTCTTCATTTTTTATGGCCCGTAAAAGTTTTTTTAATTCCTCTGAATCAGATTTTGGGCCTTTAAATATATTGGTTGACTTTCCGATAATTTCATCTGACTGATAACCGGACATTTGCGAAAATGCTGGATTTACGTAAACAATTTTCGGTATTTTACGATCGTGTGAGTTGGCTTCGGTAATCAAAATAGAGTCTTTAGATTGTGTAATTACAGTTTCTAAAAGTTTTAATCGCTGTTCTTCTTCTTTTTGTTTGGTAATATCCTGAATAGCCCCAATCATTCTAATGGCTCTTCCGTTTTCATCTTTAAGTAAAAAACCTCGGTCCAAAACATATTTATAAGTTCCGTCGGCGCATCTAAATCGGTATTGATCCTGCCATTTTTCTGTTTTTTGCTCAATAAAAGAGTATAATTTGATAGACATTCGAATGCTGTCTTCGGGATGAATTTTGTCAAACCACCACTTTGAAGTCTTTCCAACTTCTTCCGGATTATAGCCAAAAACGCTTTCAATTCCTTTGTTCCAATTTATGGTGTCTTCCTGAATTTTCCAGTCCCAAATAGTGTCACTTGTTGCCTTTGCAACAATGTCGTATTTTTCGTTTGATTCCTTAATTTCTTCGTTTGTACTTTTTAATTTCTGAAAAATAGAAATATTTTTAGTTTCATTTACTGAAAGTATATATTTGAAGATGAATGCAGTAGCTATTATGAAAAAGACGTCTTTTGCAAAAAACAAATAAGAATATTTTGCTTCAAAAAAGTGCTCTGTGAGTAAATTATGGCAGACTATTGCCATAATTAGCGATATGATAACGTAAACGAGAGTAATTTGGAGAGTTTTACTTTTCATTACTCAAATATAGTTAAATTAACTATAATTAAACAATAAGTAAAGTTCATTTTGAGGTTCAAATTAACAGTAGATTAATGAACTAATTACTTGTATATACGCAAACTATCGCAGAAACGTTTTTTTTATCAAAATAAAGTGTACTTTTGCACCCATTAAAAATAACAAATGGAATCTATTAGAAATATTGCAATTATTGCCCACGTCGATCACGGTAAAACCACTTTGGTTGATAAAATTATGTATCACTGTCAATTATTTCGTGAAAACGAAAATACAGGTGATTTAATTCTTGATAATAACGATTTAGAGCGTGAGAGAGGTATTACTATTACTTCTAAAAACGTTTCTGTTCAGTACAAAGGAACAAAAATCAATATTATTGATACTCCGGGTCACGCCGATTTTGGAGGTGAAGTAGAACGTGTATTGAACATGGCCGATGGTGTATGTTTGCTAGTGGATGCTTTTGAAGGACCAATGCCGCAAACGCGTTTTGTATTACAAAAAGCTATTGACTTAGGTTTAAAGCCATGTGTAGTTATTAATAAAGTTGACAAAGAAAACTGTACTCCTGAAGAAGTTCATGAAAAAGTTTTTGACTTAATGTTTGAATTAGGTGCAACTGAAGAGCAATTAGATTTCCCAACTGTTTACGGTTCTGCTAAAAACAACTGGATGTCTGATGACTGGAAAAACCAAACAGAAAACATTGAACCATTATTAGATATGGTTATTAAAAATGTTCCTGCTCCTAAAGTTTCTGAGGGTACTCCGCAAATGCTGATTACATCTTTAGATTTCTCTTCTTTTACAGGTCGTATCGCTATTGGGCGTCTTGAAAGAGGTGTTTTAAAAGAAGGAATGCCAATTTCTTTAGTAAAAAGAGATGGTAAAGTTATCAAATCAAGAATTAAAGAATTACATACTTTCGAAGGTTTAGGCCGTAGAAAAGTGGAAGAAGTTGTTGCCGGAGATATTTGTGCAATTGTTGGGGTTGAAGGTTTTGAAATTGGTGATACTATTGCTGATTTTGAAAATCCGGAAGCTTTACAAACTATTGCTATCGATGAGCCAACAATGAGTATGTTATTTACAATTAACGATTCACCTTTCTTTGGTAAAGAAGGTAAATTTGTTACTTCTAGACATATTAGAGACAGATTGACAAAAGAGCTTGAGAAAAACTTAGCAATGAAAGTTGGAGAAACTGATTCTGCTGATAAATTCATGGTTTTTGGTCGTGGTGTATTACACTTATCTGTACTTATCGAAACAATGAGAAGAGAAGGTTACGAGCTTCAAATTGGTCAGCCGCAAGTTATCATCAAAGAAATTGATGGTAAAAAATGTGAGCCAATTGAGGAATTAACTATCGACTTACCAGAAAACCTTTCAGGTAGAGCAGTTGAATTCGTAACAATTCGTAAAGGAGAAATGCTTTCTATGGAAGGTAAAGGAGAGCGTATGATTATTAAATTTAATATTCCATCTCGTGGAATTATTGGTTTAAGAAATCAATTGCTTACTGCTACTGCTGGTGAAGCTATTATGGCGCACCGTTTCATCGGGTACGAACCATACAAAGGAGAAATTCCTGGACGTAACAACGGTTCATTAATCTCTATGGAAAACGGAAAAGCAATTCCTTACTCTATTGATAAATTACAAGATCGTGGTAAATTCTTCGTTGATCCTAACGAGGATATTTATGAAGGTCAGGTTATTGGAGAGAATACTCGCAGCGACGATATGACTGTTAACGTTACTAAAACGAAAAAACTTTCAAACGTACGTTCTTCCGGAGCTGACGATAAAGCAAGAATTATTCCTGCTATCAAATTCTCTTTAGAAGAAGCTTTAGAGTACATTCAAAAAGATGAATATGTTGAAGTTACTCCAAAATCTCTTCGTTTAAGAAAAATTTACTTAAGTGAGACAGATAGAAAAAGATTTAAAATCTAATTAGATTTAAATTTCAATATAAAATCCCAAATTCCAATAGGAGTTTGGGATTTTTTTATGATTTAAACCCGAATTTTTATACAATTGGAATTTAGATTTTAAGTATTGGAATTTGGATTTTATCCGAAGCCTCGGGATTGGAATTTCAAAAAAATTATCTTTTCAAACTAAAATGCCCTTTCACATTTCTGCCGTCTGCAAAAATTAAAGTAAACCAATAATCATCAGAAGGAAGCGGCTGTCCGTTAAGAATACCGTTCCATCCCGGGCTGTTTTGGTTCATTTGTTTTAAAAGTTTTCCGTAGCGGTCAAAAATATTTAAGGTATAATTGGGCAGTAAATTTGAGTCACCAATAAGCCATAAGTCGTTGTAAGTATCGCCGTTTGGAGTAAAAAATCTAGGATAATCTAAAACATATACAACAAATACATTAGACAATCCGCAGCCATTTTTATCTCTTGCAGCTGCATTATAAGTTCCGGCTGGTACACTTGTAAATAGCGGTTCGTTTTGAAAAGTTTCTCCGTCTAATGAAAATTCATAATTTCCAACTCCGGTATATTCAATTGAAACAGAATTATCATTTCCTGAAAAATCTTTTACAGCTGCATTCGTTATGATTGCAGGTTCAGATAAAATAACCTTAAAATCTTTTGTTTTTTCGCAGCCATTCGCATCAGTTACGGTTACTGAATAATCGCCGGGAACAGTTATGACAGTAGAATTTGAAGTTTCTCCGTTGCTCCATAAATAACTGCTAAAACCAGCCGCTACAGACAAAGTTGTATTTCCATTTTGGCATAAAAATACAGATTCATCCTGAAAATTTGGCGGATTAAAAGTATTCACAACAAGATCGACAGGTACAACATCATAACAATCCGGTCCGTTTACAACTCTGGCATATATCCTTTGATTATAAGCTGTTGTATTTTTAAAGATATTAGGTAATGCATTTATTTCAACCAAAGCATCATTTGCATTTAAATAATAAGCAGCAATTAATCCGTTTGGAAGACCTGAAGTTACTACTGGCGTAACTTCTGCATTCAAATCAAATTGATAAAGTCCATCCTGAATTTCGTCTCGGTCACAAGTACTTATCGGACTAGGGTCTGGAATTGATGTAGGAGCAATTTTTAACGTTACTTCGGCAATTTTAAAACAGCCAAATTCATTTTCTAATCTGGCATATACAATTTGATCTGCATATTTATTGATATACATTTCAGGTTTTACAATTTTATTTGTTTTAGTCTGCGCCTGAGCCAATGTTTCATAATACCCTTCATTAATAATATAAGCAGCATTATTTTTAACAATATTGTTCGCTTTATCTAAATTGAAAATTGAAATTCCATCTGTATTGTCATCACATTGAAATAAAGAAGTATTTGCGGAAAGAATTTCGGGAGCATAATCAATTTTTATTTCTCCTGATAATACACATGTTGTACCAATAACAGTAGCCTCAACTTTGTAATTTCCTGCACTTACAACCTTATAAGCTGCATTTGTGCCAAGGGTATTAGTAGGGTCATCTTTTCTAAACCATCTAAAAGTATAAGTTGCGGGATCAAGATTGCTGTCAAGATCAATTTCTTCTCCAAAACAAGCAGGATTGTTTGCGGCAGTAGTACGATCTTCACCAAGCAAAATTTTTGAAGCAAAACTTCCGGCTTCAAGGAAAATTGCAGATTCCAGATATCTATAAGTGTCATCGGCCACGACAAGTTTTACATGATATGTTTTTCCGGTAGTAACTGTAGTCTGCGCAGTCATAACAACAGTTTGTCCGGCATAATTTACTGGACTGGTATTGTTATTTAGACCATGAAAATAATTTTCATTTGAAGCTGCACAGCCTTGATAATTAATTCCTCCAGGTCTTGTACCGGGTTCAATTTTCGGGCGGATATTTACAGAAGAAACAGGCGTAGTTGTATTAGGTAATACAGCTAAATTTTTATAAGGATCTGCTGTTCCTGCTTCTTTAATTAAAAAAGCAAATCCATCTGAAAACTGACACGGATAATCGTACTGATACTCATTTGACGCAAAAATATAATTAAAACTTAATGCACTTGTATAAGCAATAAAATCAAATTCTAATACCGTTGCGTTTATAGAATGAATACCTAATATCTGATCGAGATCACTGTCGCCAAGCCAGTTAGGGCTGTCGCTGCTTGTAAGGTCACTAACAAAAGGCCCAACGGCACTTTCGGCTGTAGATGTTGCCAGTACTATTCCTTCGGCAAAAGGGAAATTGCTTCCGTTACTATTAAAATAAGCAAAACTTTGTTTACCCGGCCTAAAATTATCACCTGTACCGGTTGAACCTGATGCAGCAGCGCACGAACTATTCACCAGAATATTTTCAATAAGCTGCTGCGGTGTTTTTTGATCATCAATAGTAATAAATTGCGCATTTACCTTTGTAGATAAACAGCATAAAAACAGAATAATTAAAAAACTTTTTGCCTGATTCATAGTGTAGCAAATATACTACAAATCCCGATTTTTTAATAATTTGTAAGAAAAATATACAAATAAAAATGTCCAGATTAATACAATTAGAATTGCAAAGTAACTTACACTATAATCGATATCTGTATTAATTCCCATTTGTGAACCAATATTCTTGACTACAGATAATCTTGGGCCGGGATTAACAATTAAATTAGACATTGATTCTAAAGGAAGGAATTGTGTAATTTTTTCATCGGTGTTGCTGTCAGGAAAAATACTAAAGGCCAAGTAACCTCTAATTATGGCTTCGATTATATTCCAAACTAAAAGAAAACCTAATGCAAAAGCAGATCGTTTTACCAAAATTCCAAGAAATAAACAGAACGAAAAGAATCCAGTTAATTTTACGAAAAAGGCTAAAAGATAATCTAAGTCACTAAAAATAATATCAAGTTCAGTATAAGAAGAAAAAATTAACCCTAATATTAAACTCATAACAAAAATAAAAACAGTTGAAGCAGCTGAAAATAAAACTACAGTTAGGAATTTCGAGAGAATAAATTCTTTTTTACTCAAACCGTCAATTAAATTTTGTTTTAATGTTCCATAACTGTATTCGTTAGCCATCATGGAAACAATTACGATAGCAAGAAATAATTTCAGAATAGCGGCAACATAAGTATTAAAATGCCATATAAAAGGAAAATTGAAGATTCCCATCTCTGCCAAATGAAGTTTAATAGGGCCAATATTAAATTTAATAGAAGCAATTAAAGCTATAAATGAAAGTAAAATAAAATAGGTTAATGTTAAAATACGACTGGCTTTATTCATCCAGATTTTTTGTAATTCTATAGAGATAAGTCTTTTCATGGCTTAGTTAGATTTTTGGATTTGTATTTTTGGTTAATTCTAAAAATTGGGCTTCCAAACTATTTTTGCGTTTGACCAAATGACTTAAAATAATATTTTTTGAAAATAAAAACTGATTTAGTTCCTGAGCAGATAAATCGGCTTTTAAGTAAACCAAAACTTTTCCATCTTCATCTTTAACTTCTGCAACGGCTTGATGATTATATAAAGCAGATTTCAGTGCCAGATTATCCTCTGAAGAAACTTCAAAGAAACCTTCATTTGCAGACATGGCATCTACAGACCCTGAATACAAAACTTCGCCTTTTCGTAAAACAACAACGTGAGAGCAAACTTTTTCGACTTCGTCTAATAAATGCGAAGCCAGTAAAATTGTAGTTCCCTGTGATGCAATTTCTTTAATAATATCTCGAATTTGATGAATTCCCTGAGGATCTAATCCATTGGTTGGTTCATCCAGAATCAAAATTTCAGGATCATTTAAAAGTGCAGACGCAATTGCCAGACGCTGTTTCATTCCCAAAGAGAAAGTACTGAATTTGCTGTTTTTTCTTTCAGATAAACCAACAAGATTTAGTTTTTCTTCAATTTTAGAATAATTGATGTTTTTAATTTTACAGACCAATTTTAAGTTTTCTTCGGCGGTCATGTACGGATAAAAGTTGGGACGTTCGATAATCGCTCCCACTTTTTTCAAAGCTTCATGTGTTTCTACATTTCCGTCAAACCATTTATAATCGCCTGATGTTCTGTTTACAACACTTAAAACAATTCCTAAAGTGGTCGATTTTCCACTTCCGTTTGGGCCCAGGATTCCGTAGACGTGGCCTTTTTGTATACTAAAAGATACATTTTTAAGCGCCTGAATGCGTCCGTATCTTTTACTGAGATTCTGAATGGTAAGGATGGTTTCCAAATTTATTTCGGTTTTAGTTTTTAGTATGACGATTCAAGTTCTATATTGTTACGCCAAATTTATTTTTATCAGCTTATTGATGTAAATTTGTAATAAAGATATTCAAAATGAGCGAACCTTTGATGGTGTTAAAGAAGCCTTCTTTTCCTTTAACACAAGCACTTTTAAGTTATTTGGACAGATACGAGCGTATTTCGAAAGTATCTGTGTTTTATGATGACTTATTACGATTTTCAGGTTCGGTTAACGTTTACGATAAAAACGAAACCGATACTTTATGGATTCGGGTCTATTACAATGAATTTGAAAGAAATGAAATTGATCTCAATTTAAAGAAAATTTATTCGCTTCTGCATTCTGATGGAAACAGTGAGATTATTCAGTTCCTAAACATTGATGCAATCGACTATTGTACTTTCGGAAATTCAAAACCTTTTAGGATTAAAGTCCGAAATATTCTCAACGACAATTATGTTCATTTTTATATTAAAAAAGCCGATGCTTCAAGGATTTACGGATTAGAATTAGAAGATATCCTTTCGCCGGATAAAATCAACTTTTTGGTTTACAATGATACTTTAATCGAAGAACATATTATTGGGATTCCCGGCGATGTTTTTATGGATACGCTGCTCGATAAATGTACCGAAATGGAGAAAGCACAAATCGCCAAAGAGTTTGTAAAATTCAATGAACGCTGTATGATTAGGCTTTTGGGAGATATGAGAGCGTATAATTATGTAATTGTCCCGATTCATGATTTTGATCAGGTGGTCTATAAAATTCGGCCAATCGATTTTGATCAGCAGTGTTATGAAGGAAATTTCAAAGTTTATCGTCCGCAGTTTTTTAAAGAAAATTATCCGATGATGCAGCTCATTAAAGAGAAATTGGAAGAACGTTCCATTATTCAGTATAAAGATGAAGAAAGAGCGATTCTGGCAAAACGAATCCATTCTGCCGAAAACAGAATCAAAAAATTATTGAACATTATGTGTCACGATACCATTTCGACAGAAGAACATCTAAACCAGTTAAAAATGGAATTGTACCGATACACAAACGATATGAAATTTAAAAACGCAAGATCAATGGGACACATCATGCAGGCCGCTTTTGAATTCATCATCCGTAATTTTAAAAACACAAACTTAGTTTAAAGTTATTGGGCCACAGATTATACAGATTGAACGGATTAAAGAATTAAAAAAAAATCATTTTAATCTGTGTAATCTGTGGCTAAACAAAAAAATCAATTTTATGAAAAAAACTTTTTTAGTAGCTGTTTCTATTGTTTTATTAGCTTGTCAGCAGCAGTCAAATGATGATTTGAAAATGCTTTATTCGCTTCCGAAAAAATTAAAAGAAGTTTCGGGAATTACCTATTTTCCTGAAACCAATGTGATTTATACTCTCGAAGACAGCGGAAATAAGAATGCCATTTATGCCATTAATTCTAAAGGGAAATTAGAAAAGATAATTACAATTTCAAATGCCGAAAATGTCGATTGGGAAGATATTACCAAAGATAAAACGGGAAATATTTACATTGGTGATTTCGGAAACAACGATAACGAACGCAGAGATTTGTGCATTTATAAAGTAGCCAAAAATCAATTGAATAAAGATGAGGCTTCTGCCGAATATAAAATCTCATTCTCGTATCCGGAACAAACCGAATTTCCACCAAAGAAAAAAGAATTATTCTATGACGTTGAAGGTTTCTTTGAACACAACGGTTATTTTTATCTTTTCACCAAAAACCGAAGCAAAGGTTTTGACGGAACAGCTTTTATTTACAAAATTAAAAATGCAAAAGGAACTCAAAAAGCAGTTAAAATAGGAGAGTTTAAAACGTGCAGTAATTACAATCACTGCGTTTTAACAAGCGCAACGATAAGTCCAGACGGTAAAAAAGTGGTTTTATTAAGTCACGATAAAATAGTGTTGTTTAAAGGTTTCAAAGGAGATTTATTCCACAAAGGAACCCAAACTGAAATCAGTTTAAACCATTTCTCTCAAAAAGAAGCCATCGTTTTTAAAGACAACAATACTCTACTCGTAGCCGATGAAAAAACAAATAAAATAGGAGGAAACGTTTACGAATTTAAGTTAAAATAAAAAGTTTGCCATGAATTACACTAATTTCCACGAATTAATTTTAAATAAAAATTAGTGAAAATTAGTGTAATTCGCAGTAAAAAAACTTTGAACCTTTGTTACTTTGTCACTCTGAACCTAGAAACTGTAAGCTGCTCCAAAAATTACCCTCCCAACTTCATCAGGAGATTTGAAATAAGAAATTCTGGCGGTTAAAACATTGATAGCATTCAGCCAAAGTCCGCCGCCGTAATCTTGGTGCCATTTTCTGGAATCTTCGCCGTCAAGCCAAACTCTTCCGTAGTCAAAACCACCTAAAATTCCGTAAGTAAACGGAGCAAGTGTTTTACGGATTTTACCAAGACTCAAACGCAAATCAGAACTTTGAGAGAAATAAGAATTTCCTAAAAAACGCTCGTTTCTAAAACCGCGTAAATCAGTATCGCCGCCCAAAGCAGCTCCTTGATAAAATTCGTAGTTATTATTTAAAATTGCTTTTCCTTTTAGATAAGTAGCCAAAACCAGTTTTCCGTTATGATCAATTTTATGTGTGAAACCTAAAATGCTTTCCAGCGTTGGAAAGTTTTTCTTAGTATCATCTAAATTAGTTGTCCATGTTCCGGCAATCATAAAATACATTCCTAAAGTTGGCTTTGCAGCAAAATCAGAATTTTTAAAAAGATATTTGACTTTAAAACTTCCATAATTCTGGCTGTTAAATACATCAGGATTTACAATATTTGGAATATTGATAAACCTGTTCTCAGTTTCTTCAACGGTCATTCTTTGGAAAATTGGCTGAACACTAAATTCACTTCCATACCTTCCAACGTGGCGAATGGCTCCCGAAGCATTAAATTTACGGATACGAACACGGTTATAATCCATACCTAGGTTGTCATCATATTGAGATTCATTTCCGTAACCAAAATAATTCATCGCAAAATTTGGTGTTGTATAAAGCGATTCAACATCAATAACCCATTTTCCTAATAAACCTGGGAAATGTGCAGCATAATTAAATTCTAAACCTCCGGTTGCGAAATAGTAAAAAGCATTTAAAACATGTTTTTGCGTGTACGGATTTTGTTTGAAGTTATTTACTGTATAATTAAGGTTAACTCCCAATTTTACACCATCATCCGGGTTATAACCAATATTTGGCAGTCCGGAAATCACATTGTATTTTGGTTTTTGAAAATTATACAAGTTAACATCATAATCGTCTGTTAACTGTGTTTGGGTTTTATTCCCAAGGCCTGGAGATAAATTATAAGTGTTTTGTTTTGATTTGAAATCGTAAACAATAACCTTTCTTCCGTTTTCTATATTGTATGTATCATTATTTTGACCTCCAATTAAACGAACTTTAATTCTCGATTTTTGATCGCCTTTTACTTCAAAAACATCATTATCGTCTAAACCATAAATCCATAAATTTTTGGTTTTAGCATCGGTCAGCGTTTTTGTATATTGTAATTCATCACCTTCTTTCTTCAATCTGAAAACCTGAATTTCAATGCTTTTTTTCTTGTTGTGGTTTAAAACAAATCGGTCTTTTTTATCTGTTCCGGCAATCATAACCGTTTTGCTCAAAACATCAGAATATTTTATCGCATATTTTTGAAGGTCTCTTTTTCTGGCTTTTAATTTTTGAATGATATCGTCAACTGTTTCATCCTGAACTTCTTTTGGCATAGCTTTAAAAGCATTTTCAATGTCGCTGTCAGATAAATTATCCTGAATAAACTTTGCCTGTTCAATCCAGTCTTTTTCTTCTGCTGTTCTTAAAAAAGCCAAATCCATTGGGTAAGGTTCTCTGTTCAGCCATTTTACATTGCTAATTTTATCTTTAAAAGTACGCATGTGGCGCAATGCCGGAATATTCATTAAAATAGAAAGCAGCGCACCATCATATTTTGCAAATGCCTGATCTCTGTCTCTTGGAATTGGTCTGTAAATAACTTTACCGTCTTTTTTAAACTCAGCCCAGCGCCATTGATCGCTGTGTCTGTCCCAGTCTCCAATCAACATATCAAACAAACGTGCTTTTATATATTCTTTTTCGTCAACCGAATATTTTTCGTCCTTATGAAGATTGAGCATCATATCATCTGTACCAATAATATCGCTTGGATTACCAAAGTTTTTACCGTCTAAATGATTATCAGCAGGTCTTTCTTCCACCATATACAATTGATCGCCATAACCCGCATTAAATTCACCTAAACCATTTTGCTTTGGGATATAATATAAAACCGGATTAGTATGCAAAATGCCAATTTTGTCTGACATACTGCCAGTTACAAATGGAGCATAGGGATGCGAAGTCGTATAAAAATCAAACAAGAAACTTTCTGTATAAGTGTCTTCAAAATCATTCACAACATATTGATCTTTAAAAGCTACAGACTGTAAAAATACAGAGGCACTTTTTTTCATGCCGCGTATAACATATTCACGTTCTTTTGGATCAGACATTCTTAAAGAAACAGATTGATGCCCGCCGCCTTCGCGGATGGGTTTTAAACCGCCTTTTAAAGTGTCTAAAGTTGCCACTGGAACATCAATAGGCATGCTGTAATATTTTCTGTAATGCTGTCCAAATAAAAATCTGTGAAACATACTTTTATCTGTCATTTTAGTAGAATAGATAGAAGTTGTAATTCTTGGAGGGAAATTATTCTTAATATCCGATGCCCAGTTAATTTCTTTGGCTTTTATAATTTCACGTTCAAAAAGCAGTTTTTCTTTATTGTTTTCATTTCCGTAAAAAGAAACTTTGGCGTCGCCGCTTTTATATAAAGTTAAAGCTGCATAACCGTTTCCGCCATACGAAAAATCAAATGGATTTATGGCTCTTGCGGCTTCCGATTTTGAGCCGGCACCGCTGATAATCTGCTGAATATTTTCTTTGCTGATATATTGCAGATTATGATCGTGTCCTGAAACTACAATTACATTTCGCTGTTTTTGCAAAAGTGTTTTTATTCGTTTTGCATAAATTGTATATTGTTTATTTTGAAGGTCCTGCGGACTTACTCCAGATGTTTTTCTCAGTAAATTAATAAAAGACCCAATTACCGGAAGCGGAATTTTATTTTCTAACGGAAATAATTGTTTTTTCCATGAAAACTGACCGCCGTGACTTCCGCTGCTTAATAAAGGGTGATGAATCGCTAAAAGAACCGTTTTTTCCTGATTTTTGTTTAAGATGCTTTCGAGTTCCTTAAAAAAATCTTCTCTTGTTTTTATATCGCAGTTATCATTTATTGTTGGATGATTATCCCAATCTTCCAGAAACCATTCGCTGTCAATAGCTACTAACGTCGTGTTACTGTCAATTTTTGTATCTTCGATTGGGCAGGATTTTCGGGGAAGAAATGCTTTTTTATCATTTAAATTTTTCGTTATAAAATCAGCCTGCAGTTCTAAACCTTTTATTCCGCTGTACCAATCGTGGTTTCCGGGAATAAAAATTGTTTTTCCTTTAAATCCTTCAGCTAATTTTAGCTGGTTTGTTAATTTTGTTTCTGCCAAAGCTTTATCCTCAGTATTATTACTAGGAAAACCCTTAGGATAAATATTATCTCCTAAAAAAAGTAAAGTCGATTTTTTACTCGCTTTTTTAAGTTTTTGATGTAAAAGTTCAAGTGTTTGCTGCGCTTGTTCTTCATCAGCATTTCCGGCATCTCCAACAAGATAAAAAGTGTGGGCAATTTTTATGGTATCTGCTGCGTTTTCTGTTTCGTTAGCACTAACGTTTTTTCCGTACTGCGCTTTATGTGTGGCACAGGAATAAATTAATGTTAAGGTGATAATTGCTAATAAAAAGTTTTTAATCTTAGCAATAAAATGATTATCCAAAAACAATTTCATAATTTAGTGGTGTAAAAATATTCTTTTATGAATCTAATAGAACAATCCGAAGATTTCGTCAGTAATTTACTCAAAGATAAACTTTCTAATTTATATTCTTACCATAATTTTAACCATACCTTCACAGTAGTTACAGCGGTAAAAGAGCTTTGCAAAAAAGAGGATGTGGATGCAGATGATAAAGAGGCGCTTTTAGTTGCAGCCTGGTTTCATGATACAGGTTATATTGAAGGTTATGAAAACCATGAAGCCAAAAGTGTAAAGATTGCAGTTGATTTTTTAAAGAAAAAAGAAAAATCAGAAAAGTTTATCGAGCTTGTTTCCGGTTTGATTTTGGCTACAGTCAAAGACTATCATCCAAAAACACATTTAGAGAAAATAATTAAAGATGCTGATTATGCCCATTTAATGGGAACTGAATATGTTACAACCTGTGAGTTATT
Organism: Flavobacterium soyae; assembly: GCF_021245985.1. GTDB lineage: Bacteria > Bacteroidota > Bacteroidia > Flavobacteriales > Flavobacteriaceae > Flavobacterium > Flavobacterium soyae. The sequence continues at coordinate 189,065 of NZ_JAJQXA010000003.1, forward strand.
GCGTTTAGAATTAAAAAATATAGGAATTGTAAATTTTTCGAATGCTGAATGGACAAAGGAAAACTTAAACTTTTTGCTAAATAAACATAGGTTTTACACGGATTATGCTTTAAGAAAATGGCAGCCTTTAAAAGAAAAAAACCTGCTTTTGATTCAAAAAAAAATAAATAAACAGGAATTGAAAGCGGCAGAAGAGATTGAAAAAGAAAACAAAAAAAGCGAAAAAGTAGAAAAACCAGATCGCGGTGTTGATACCTTGTTTCGCGTTACACTTGGAAACCATACCCGTTTAAGCGGAATTGCTGATAGTAAAGCCAATATTTTATTGTCTGTAAATGCCATTATTATTTCGATTGCACTTTCGTCTATTATTCCAAAATTAGACAGTCCGAAAAATGCACACTTAGTTATCCCCACATTTATTATGCTGATGTCGAGTGTAATTACCATTATTTTTGCAATTCTTTCGACACGTCCAAAAGTAACTTCGGGTGTTTTTACAAGAGAAGATATTGAGAATAAAAAGATTAATTTATTGTTTTTTGGAAACTTCTACAAAATGCCTTTAGAAGAATACGACTGGGCCATGAACGAAATGATGAAAGACCGCGATTATCTTTATTCGAACATGATTAAAGATTTGTATTACCTGGGATTGGTTTTACAGCGAAAATATAATTTACTTCGTATTGCGTACAACCTATTTATGTTTGGAATTATTGTTACTGTAATTGCGTTTGTAATTGCTTTTAAATCGATTTAAATTTTAAAATCTATAAAAATTAGACGCGGATGAAACGGATTCGCTTCGCAAAAACGCGGATAAAAACAGATTTTTTTCTGTATTTATCCGCGTTAAATATTTATCCGTGTAATCTGCGTCTTCGCAAAGCGAATCCGTTTCATCCGCGTTCTATTTCTATAAAATTTGACTATAAGAAAAAGCCCAGCTTTTAGTTGAGCTCATCTAATAAATCCTGATAAGTAATTTTCTTTATTTTTGAATTATTTACGTTATTAATCACTTTTACACGAATCGCTTTTAAACCAGAAACTCCCTGAAGATCTTCGACCTCAAATTGTTCAATTGACGGCTCAAGAACTTTTTTATGCTGCAAGTATTTGATGTATTTTAAATATTCTGCCTCCTCACTGTTTTGAGAATATACAATTGTAATTTTCTCTTTTTCAGTAATTCTTTCGTCTGTTCCTTTAATGTTCGATTTGTCGATTCGTTTTTTAACGACTTCATATCTTGCATTATAAGTTCCGTCAACGTCAAAACGTTTTTCATCCATTCTAAAACGGATAGAAAGCGGCGAACTGAAAACCAAAATCAGTGAAGTAACATCTAATTCATACGGAAGCGATTCTTTTAGCTGATGATGCTCTAATTCCATTTCGCATAAAGTCTGCAGCTGCCACAAACGTAAATTGTGCAGATACATAATGTCAAACGGTTTTGTTGGCGAAATCGATGCCCCAATATATAAATTATGCTCAACACCATCCGTTTTAAAACGTTCGTAATAATGTGGATAAATTTGCTGCGCTTCAACCTGCTTTTTATCTAATACAGAAGCAAGTCTTTTATTGATAATCGACATAGCATTATCAAACTTTTTTCTTTCCTGATAGAACATTCCTGTTTTTTCATCCAGACTTTCAAAGTACAATTCTTCTAACTTTTTATTTTTAGCATTGTCTTTGGTATTTTTCAGTATCGGATGAATTTCATCTTCGATATAACGCTGGATATGCTGTTCCATATCTGCTTTTAGCGGAAAATCCAATTCACTTCGAAGAGACTCCAATTCGAATTTTCTCTGCTCTAAAAGTACCAGATTTGAATTTGGTTTCTGGTTATCGAAAATTTCCAAAAGGGCCGTCAGCTGATTTTTCAAATCAATTTTAACCGTCTCATTTCGGTGTTCAGATGAACCTTTAATATCAATTTGTCCGTATAACGGGAATACATTTTTAAATACAATTTCCTTAAAAATATAATCTTTTGTGTGATTTATGTTTTGGAAATAGTTTTGAGATTCTTTTCTAAATTTCCAATAAACGCTTGGGTGAATCGTAGTATACTCACGCTGAATAATAGCTTCAACCTGATGCTGCATATCCGTATTATAGCGGTCAATTGTATCTGTTAAATAAGGTAAAACCAATTCTAGTTTTGTTGCATTTATGCTGTTTAATTCACGTATATTATCAGAGACCAATTCGACAACGCCCAATAAATGGTCATCTTTTATAACGGGTGCAAAAACACAGCTTTGAATTCCCTGTTTTAATAAATGCTCGCCAAGTTTTGGGTTTGAAGATTCTTCGATAAACTTTTTCACATTTGAAATTACAAACGGCTCTTTTTTATCTAAAAGATTTTCAAACGAACATCCAAAAAATGCATTTTTACAATCTACTTCCTGAGTAGATGAAAGTAAAAAACTCTGCATTTGGTTGTCAAACTTTATTGGCCGTATAAATTTTTCTTCTTCAGGATTATAAATAATAAAACCAACTTTTAAGCTCGGAATTTTAAAAATAGACCTAAAGATATTTTCTACAATTTCTGTAGAGGCAACTCTTGAGGTTTCTGGTTTTAAAAGATTACTTTTTAAATTAGAAATAGCACTTTCTGTAGTCGCATCAAATAAAGAAACAATTCCGAAACCTTTTAAAATCCAGCTTCTAGGGGGAAATTTAGATTTCCATAAATCAATATCGTTATAATTATCAATCAAAACATCAATATCGTCCTGCGTAAGCTGCGGTGCATTCTCTGTAGGTGTGATTTCCATGAAATCGGCATTGTACAGAATACGATAATGTTTTTCTACACCTTCTTCATCTGGTATATCGTAGAAAAAGGGTTTATTAAAATCGATATTTTGATGATAATAAGCGCTTAAAATCAAACAGCAGTTATTGATATAGAATTGATGATCATCAAAATCACGAATTTCCATATAAAATTCATCACCTGCATTTCGTAAAATTTTCTTGAAACGCTCTGTATAATTAAAGGATATATTTTGAAAAGGTATTGTTATGGCTTTTATTTCATTGTTTGTTAAAGCCGTAGGGAATAAATCAGCAGCAATGTTTTTAATTAAGGCTTCATTATTTTTAATAGTGCTGTAATCGTGAATTCCTGTTCTGAATTCCGGATACGCCTCAATTTCTTTTAAAATCGCTTTGGCGTAGTTAGATCGGTAATCAACATTAGATAAAGCAATCTGCTCAAAAGACTCAATTAGTTTATGAAATGAGATTATCGTTTCGAAAGGACTTTCGGTTGGTAAAAGACGATCCATCTGTTTTTTTGTTTTTAGAATTACAAAATTAAGCATAAATTAAGAATTGGCGTCATTTTACGATTTGTTTCGTTTATAGTTTCATAGATATTAACCCTTATAAAATGGCGTTTTCGGAAGCGGGGAATTATTTTAACTAAAAATTAACATTACAAATAACGGAACGATCGTTCCGTTATTATATCTTTGTACCATAATAATTGAATAATCAATAACTTAAATAATAAACAAAATGAAAAATTTAGAAAACAAAGCAGCTATTGTAACAGGTGGAAATAGCGGAATTGGATACGCAGCTGCTGCGGAATTAGTATCAAAAGGTGCAAAAGTAATTGTAACAGGAAGAAACAAAGAAGCTTTGGCAAAAGCAGAAGCAGAACTGAACGTTACGGGAATCGTTGCAGATCAATCAGATTTAAAATCTATTGACAGCTTAGTAGAACAAGTAAAAGCACAATTCGGAAAAGTAGATATCTTATTCTTAAATGCAGGAATTGCGGCTTTTGCTCCAGTAGATTCAGCTTCAGAAGATCATTATGACAGTATTATGAACGTGAATGTAAAAGGAGTTTATTTTACAGTTCAAAAAGTATTGCCAATTTTAAACGATGGCGGTTCTATTATTTTTAATACTTCTGTAAATGCTCAATTAGGAATGCCGGGTTCAAGTGTATATGGAGCAAGTAAAGCTGCGGTTTTATCATTAAACAGAATATTTGCTGCAGAGTTAGCGCCAAGAAAAATTAGAGTAAATGCAGTTTCTCCTGGTCCAATCGAAACACCTTTGTATGGTAAAGTTGGTTTAGAAAAAGAAGAAGTTGAAGGTTTAGGAGCAGCTTTAGGAGAAAAAATCTTATTGAAACGTTTTGGACAAGCTGCTGAAGTTGCAAAAACAATTAGTTTCCTTGCTTCTGATGATTCATCATTCATTACAGGAACTGAAATTGTGGTTGACGGCGGGCTTACTGTAAACACAGTATTATAATTTTTTTTGACTTATTCAGGAACGATTGTTCCGTTTAATCCTTATATTTGTAAAGAAATTTAATTTTGATATCATGGCTAGAACGAAGGAATTTAATGAAGATCAGGCTTTAGATAAAGCAATTGAAATTTTTTGGCACAAAGGTTACAACGGGACATCTGCTCAGGATTTGGTAACACATTTAGGTTTAAGCCGCTCTAGTTTGTATGATACTTTTGGCGACAAGCAAAAATTGTTTTCAAAGTCTTTGCAGCGCTATCAGCAACAGAATCAAGATGCTGTAAAAGAGCTTTTAGATAAATCTGAAAATGTCAAAGAGACTTTGCATGCTATTTTTAAACAAGCTGTTATAGAGAGTTTAGAAGATAGAATTACAAAAGGCTGTTTTATGGTAAATTCTTCTGTAGAATTGGCTATGCACGATGAAGAAATTGCTAAGATTGTAAAAAGCAACAGCCAGACAATGGAAGAAGTTTTTACAAATGCTGTGAAAAAAGGGCAGGAGGCAGGACATATTTCCAAACAGCAGGATGCAAGGGTTTTAGCCCGGTTCATTTTTAATAATTATTCCGGAATTCGGGTTTTGGCCCGCACGGGAGAAAGAGATAAACAAGTTTATGATGATATTGTAAAAGCAGTTTTTTCCCTTTTATAGCATCAAAAATAATCGAAATAAAAAAATGGCAATTACATTTTGTAACTGCCATTTTTTGTTTTAAGTAAGTAATAGAAAATGAAAACTTCTTAGCTTTTTTCTTCTTTATTGAAGTAAACTAAGTAGTAATACATTTGTTTTTCTTCATCCCAGCCTTTTTCAACAAATTTTTCTGCACTTTCAGGGTTGATAAAATCCATTTTAATCTGAATATGCGTATCCAGGTTAATCACGTTTTTAATCGATTTTCTGGCGTCAGAAACTGCTGCGTTTGCAATTGGGAATGAGGTTACATCTTCGATGCTGTATTTTTCTCCTTTATCAACTTTATAGTTTTTGAATTCAGGAATCAAGTCTGGATTGTCTAATACTTCATTTAGGAAATTCTGCTCTTCAAACTGATCGTTTTTAGCGAAATAATTCACAGATCGGTTCATAAACATTACTTCCTCTTTTTTGTCTTCTGCTGGTAAAACAACATCTTTTGCAAAGTTCTGGCAGAATTTTAAATATTTTTTAGTGATGAAGTTTTCGTCTTCAAAAGCATCTACAGATAAAAAGTGCTCTAACCAGTAACGCGCGTCATAACGGTTGCTGTCTACAGTTAGAATTTTGTATCCTTCTTCTTTTTTATAGTTAAAAATCAAACACCCTTTATCTAATTTGCTCAGGTTAATTCCCTGCTGCAAAATCATTTCAAGATTGCTGTTTTTTTCTTCAAATTGTAAAAAGTCCGACTGCAATTCGCTTTTAAAAATCCCGATTGCATCAACTACATTATTATCAATACTTAAGTTTGTTAAGTAGGTTACATAAACCTCTCCGTTTTTAATATGCGGATGATTTGACTGCTCAAATAAATGCATCGTAATTTTTTTTGAAATCTCCTGCAGATTTGAAGGATTAGCAAAAATCTCCGTTGCATATTTAAACATGTCGTTGTAATCCAAGTCCACTTCGTGCGCAAACTGATAATAGTTTTCTTCTTTCTCTCTAAAAGGTTTAAAGAAGTACTCTTTTATCAAAGGCACAATTTCATCATTTAGATTAAATGGCTGCTCTGATAAAAAAATAGCTTCGTTACGGCTTTTGTTCCCTACGCGGTGTATCGCAAGCGTTTCGATGTGGGTGTTGAATAGGTTTATCATGTGTTATTTAGGTTCAGAGTTACAGAGGATCAAAGGGACAAAGGTTATTTTCTGTCTTTTATTTTTCTGATAAAAGAGCTTAACATTCGTTCTATTTCTCTGCTTTCTCCATTTATTTTATTGAATTGATACTCGGTTATATATTTTAAATTGAATGAAATTTCAAGCTGAGTCTGCATTTCAAACAATGATGAAATTGAAATATTTAAGAATCTCAAATAATCATTATTTCCGTCTCTTCCATATCCCTCAGCAATATTACTCGGTATTGATATAGAACATCTCCTAATTTGTGAAGACAGTCCATAAATTTCTTCTTTCGGGAATGAATTTGTTAATTGGTAAATTTCGGTAACTAAGTTCATTGACTTCTGCCAAATCAAAAGGTCTCTAAAAGTATTCATATTTTGCATTTAAAAAATCAAACACAAAAATAAAAATATTCCTACAATAAGAAATCAAAGATTCTAAAGAAAACCTCTGAACCTTTGCAACTTTGAGCCTTTGGACCTCAAAAAAACTAATTCCAATTTTCCTCAAATCCATAATCTTCAAAGCTGTCGTCGCCTTCGAACATATCAAGATCATCTTCGTCTAAGTCATCTTCAAATTCTCCGTAGATATCATTGTGCATATCATCAGCTTCGAAGCTTTTTTCCATTGCTTCGTCTGGCATAACTCCGTGAGAGAATAAAGTTTCAGGATAAGTTGCGCCTACAGCTTCTTCTTCGATGGCGGCCAATTCAACTAAGAAAGTCCACATGCTGATGAAATCATAAACGTAGATAATCTTTGTGTTTTCTTTATCTAAAATACTAGATAACGGATAATCGTTCATGGTTCTTTGTTCTCCCGGAACATCGCCAGTATCAAAAAGAGGAATTTCATCTTCCTGATTCCAGGTTTCATCACAAGTATAAAATGAAGCAACTTCTGATCCGTCAAAACCAAAAGCGTTGAAGATAGCATTGTGTAAATCCTCAAGTGTATCGTCTTCAAGAATAGCAATGTCTCTAAAAATATCTTCTTCGGCGTCTAGAATTACTCTAAATTTATAAACCATAATCTTTGTTTTTATTGAGAGGTCAAAGGTAAAATATAAAAAACGAAATACGAATTGTGAATTACGATTTGTTGAAAAGATTTTTTTCTTTTAAAGAGAAAGCGAAAATAATTGTCAGGCTGAGCGAAGTCGAAGCCCCCGATTCCAATTGGAGCGCCCTTCGACTTCGCTCAGGGTGACATTCATATATTTACATTCCTGCAAGGTTTTCAAAACCTTGTAGGTTTCAGGTATCACTCAAGTCATACCTACAAGGTTTTGAAAACCTTGCAGGAGCAGACCAGAGAATTACTTCCCAGTCAATCTCTTTCTAAGTTTATGATAATGTTTGTGGTAAGTACTATGACTAGGATAACTTCTGCTCGAAGTCATATTATTAAAAATTAAAGCCGTTAAAAGTAAAATAAGCACCCCGCTTAAAACAGGAGAAAGAACATACATATAACCTAAAGCTTTTACTTTTTCTGTTCCAATAACAGCAATTAAAGCCGTTGCACCCCCGGGAGGATGAAGCGTTTTGGTAATCTGCATTAAAATTATGGCAAGAGAAACTGCCAATGGAGCAGCTATATACATAACATCTGGAACCAGTTTATGAACGGTTACGCCTACTATAGCAGAGATTATATGACCTCCAACCAGATTTCGAGGCTGAGAAAACGGACTTTGAATGATTCCGTAAACCAATACACTCGAAGCTCCAAAAGAACCAATTAAATATACGGCATCACTTCCGGAAAAATGCAGGGACTGTACGTAAGCCAAAATCCCAATTCCGGCAAATGATCCTAAAAATGACCAAAAATGTTCCTTGTAGTCAATTAAAGTTTCTTTGTAAAGAATATAGCGTGTCTTGCGATAGCTTCTTTTAATTTTAGGAGTTGGCATAGTAATGTAATTTGTGGTACTTTTTGCCACGAATTCACAAATGTTTGCGTTTAATAAATTAGAAAAATTGGTGAATTCGTGGCAAAAAAATTATTTCGTCAAGCTTGGGGCGTAACTATATACAGTGTAAGGATAAATTGTTTTGGCAGTGTATTTTGAAATTAAACAAACTACAAGAATTGGTAAAAACAGAGTATAATCGTTTGTTAAGCCACATACCAAAAAGATGGCAGTAAACGGAGCATGAATACTGGCGCTCAAAACAGCCGCCATCCCGATAATCATGAAATTAACCGGAATTACATTTACATGGAAAAAACTGTTTAAAATAGACGCCAGTAACAATCCTAAGAAAGCACCAATAAACAAACTCGGAGCAAAAACACCGCCGTCGCCCCCCGAAGCTAATGTTATAGAAGTTACAATAGGTTTTAGAATTAAAATTCCGATGAATGTTAAAGCTAATGTTATGGTTAAAGGTATTTGTGCAGTATTTCCGAAAATGTCTTTTATAGCATGATAACCTTCCCCATATAATTGAGGGAAAATAAATAACGAAATACTTAAAACAACAGAACCAATAATAATTTTATAATAATGAGTTCCGATTTTTCCAAACTGAGATTTAAAAAACAATACACATCTGGTTAAATAAACCGAATTCATTCCGGCTAAAATTCCTAAAAGAATGAAATACGGGATTGCTTTTAAATGCCAGGTTGTAATTGAAACCGAAAATAAAGGTTCTTCTTTTAAAATAGAAAGTAAGCCAAAAGCGATTGAAACAGCAATGATATTTGAAATGATAAAAGCACGCGTTACTTTTCGTGATATAACTTCAAAAGCAAATAAAATACCCGCAATTGGACTGCTGAAGAGTGCTGTAACTCCGGCTGCAACCCCTGCACAGATTAATTCTGTTTTGTATTGACGGAAGATATTTTCTTTTTCGTGGGCAACTGAGCCAATTGTTGCAGTAGCAACAACGGTAGAAACTTCTATTCCGGTAGAGCCGCCAAAAACTACGGTAAGTAATCCGTTGATAAAGTGTGATGGGATTTTATAAGATGGAAGATTTTTTGTTGTTTTTGTGCTTTCAAAAACTTCTTTAATTCCTTTGTTTTCTTTTTTCTTAAAAAGATATTGTCTCAAAAAATAAATTACAGATAACCCAAAAACCGGAAAAATGATGTAAAATATTGGGTTTACCGAAACTTCATGGAAGAAGATTTCTTCGTAATACTCCGTAATTTTTTTAAGTGAAATTCCGAGAAAGGCTGAAAGAAACCCAATTAAAATAGAAACAATAACTAATTTTCGGAATTTAATAAATTGATGATTTTTTTTGATTTGCGCCGTTTTGTTCATCAGAAGTGATTTTGTAGTCGCAGGATTTTATTTGCGATTTCACAAAATTAGGCAATCAAATCTGTTTTTTAATAATAATCGTTCCTTATTATATGTTAAAATTATTAAAATAAGAAAATTCTTTCAGTGTGTTTTTATGAGTATAGCGGTGTAATGAATGCTACGAAGGCACTAAGACGCGAAGTTTTTTTATTAAAATTATTAAAGAAATAAATTGCCTCCAGCTTTAGCTGGAGGAACGAAATATGATAGAAAAAAGGCTTTAGCCGAACTACCGTATGTTTGGCTAAAGCCTTTTCAGCTTGATTTTTGAATCATCCAGCTAAAGCTGGAGGCAATTGAAATATTCCTTTGCATACGAAATGACATAAAACGAGAAAAAAACTTCGCGTCTTAGCGCCTTCGCAGCAAAAACTTATCTCTCATAAAACTCTATCGGCAGTAAATCAGGATCTGCGATAAATGTAAAACGCTTTTCAGTCGTTTCATCAATTCGTATTGGCTCAGATTCTATATTTTTTGAAGTCAAAAAAGCAACAGTTTCATTTAGATTAATTACTTCAAACGCCAAATGACGTAATCCAACGGCTTCTGGTCTTGAAGGTCTTTTTGGCGGATCTGGAAATGAAAATAATTCAATTACATAAATTCCATTTAGAGCCAAATCTAATTTGTAAGACTGGCGTTCTTCTCTGTAAATTTCTCTTATAATCGTTAATCCTAAAATTTCGGTATAAAAGGTTTTAGATTTTTGATAATCAGAGCATAAAATGGCAATATGGTGAACTTTATTTAAGGTAAGCATTATGATTTTGATTCAGGTTCTTGATTTAATTTTCGGATTACCTTTGCAGGGTTTCCAACGGCCAGTGAATTATCAGGGATATCTTTTGTTACAACAGATCCGGCGCCAATAACACAGCTTTTTCCGATCGTAACTCCCGGGCAGATAACAGAATTTCCGCCAATCCAGCAATCGTCCCCAATTGTAACCGGATAAGCATTCTCAAGCGATTTTCTCAATTCAGCGTCAAGCGGATGCGAGGCTGTATAAATTTGAACATTTGGCGCAATAAATACATTCGAACCAATATTTACAGGAGCACAATCCAAAACAACGCAATTCACATTAAAATAAACGTTTTCTCCACAAAAAATATTATAACCATAATCACAATGAAAAGGTGGTTCGATGTAAAAACCAGCTCCAGTATTGGGAATTAATTCTTTTAAAATTTCTTTTGCTTTTTTGGTAACTCTGTATTCTTTTACATTTAAGCTGTGTAAAAGATTTTTTGCAGTTCGGCGGCCTTTTACTAATTCCGGGTCAAAAGCGTTGTAATATTCGCCCGAAATCATTTTTTCTTTTTCTGTTTTCATATAGAGTATTACATTTTCGTCTTGGCAATCTTTTCATGAATTTTTACAGTTTCCTGTAAAGCTGCGGTGCAGTACCAAGGCGTTAATTCGGCTTCGAGTAAATTGGCTTTTATAGCTGGATCTGTTGCTACAAGTGCTTTTGCTTCGTCAACAGTTTCTACGTTAAAAATATAAATACCTCTATAATTTCTATCGTTTTTCATAAAAGGGCCGGCAACAACCAGTTTTCCTTCTTTTGCCAGTTTATTGATGTTTGCCATATGTCCTTCAAACAACTTTTTGGTTTCTTCTTTTGAAGCCGTTGTATTGGTTCCTGATTTTAAAAGGCAGAAAACATATTTCTTCATTCCGTATTCATCGGCATTTAGGGATTTTGCAAGATTTTCGTCGAATTTAACTTCGGTTTCCTGAGAAAAACCGATTACATTCATCAATAAAAAAGCGATAATAAAAAGTGAGTTTTTCATAATTGTTTTATTTTTTAACACTTAGAAACATAGAATTGAAAACTTTAAAAAAGGTATTTCATTTGCATAAAGACATAGCTATGCGTAAAATCTGGATTTTAAAATAATCTCAAACACAATATTAAATCTATGTTTCTATGTGTTTAATAATTTTTTCAAAATAACAATCTGTCCCAAATGGTAAACATCATGCTGAATGATTCCGTGAATATCTTCATAAAAATTATGATTATTATTTTGATCTATTTTCTCGAAATCCGCATCATTAAAATTATTCAAACAAGCACTCCATAATTCCTGAGATTTTGCCAGACTTTGCAGTGATTGTTCCCAGGCTGGTTCAGATGAATCTAAAATTGGCACAAAATAATTATGATCGGGAGTGGTAATTATTTCTCCCTGAACACGTTTTAATATGTTTCTTCTCCATTGTATTAGGTGATTGACAATTTCCCAAATCGTGTTTAAATTAGGATTGATTTTTTTATAAGCCTGAGCTGCTGTTACATCTTTTAAAGTATCAGCTAAGGTAACTTCAAGCCACGGATTTCCATTATAAATGGATTGATACAAATTCGAAACTCTTTTACTTTCTGACATAGTTAATAGTTTTTAGAAACACTACAGCTAAGATACAAATTAGTAATTTACAACTCATCCTTAAAATTCTACAATTGGGTTATTATATATTTTTTAACAGGAAATGTTAAAATACATTTGCTCCATCAAAAACCAATATCATGAAATCGCCGCTTAAAAAGTTTGCTTGCAAACACCATTAAATAAAAGGCGACAGCATACATGACCAATAACCAATAAAATCAACAGGTATGAAAACCAGAATTACTTTTATTTTATTATTACTAAGCACATTTACTTTTGCACAAAATGTTATCTCAGGAAAAGTTTTGGACCAAAAAGGAAAACCTGTTGCCGGCGCTAATATTTATATAGACGGAACTTACGATGGAGCAACAAGTTCTGAAACTGGAGATTTTTCTTTTGAAACTACTTCAACCGGAAATCAGTTTTTAGTAGTAAGCTTTTTACTTTTCGAAACTTTTAAAAATGAAATTGATGTTGCTAATTATAAAAATCAAACAATAAAACTAAGAGAAAATGTAAACACTCTGGATGCCGTTGTTATTACAGCCGGAACTTTAGAATCTGGAGACAAAGCAAGGGTTTCGGTTTTAAAGCCTTTAGATATTGTAACAACTGCAGGTTCTGCAGGAAATATTGTTGCCGCTTTGCAGACTTTGCCTGGAACGCAAAGTGTGGGCGAGGACGGACGTTTGTTTGTACGTGGAGGTGAAGCCAGCGAAACGCAGACTTTTGTTGACGGAATTCGCGTGGCACAGCCGTACGGAGCAACAACCAATAATTTACCAACAAGAAGCCGTTTTTCCCCTTTCTTATTCAGCGGAATTGCTTTTTCTACCGGAGGTTACTCGGCAGAATATGGTGAAGCTTTATCAAGTGTTTTGCTTTTAAATACACAGGATGAACCAGATCATAATAAAACAGATATTGGTTTAATGACCGTTGGTTTGAGTTTAGGAAATACTCAAAAATGGACAAAAAGTTCGTTAAGCGTAAATATGGCTTACATTAATTTAGCGCCTTATCAGGCAGTGATTCCACAAGATGTAGACTGGAATAATCCGTATCAATCGCTTGGAGGTGAAACAGTTTACAGATATAATTTTACAAACGGAATCTTTAAATTATACGCAGCTTTTGATTCTGAAAAATTCGATTTGAACCAGAAAAATATCAATTTCGAGAACCCAATAAGAACAGATTTAAACAACAATAACTTTTACCTAAACACTTCTTATAAAGGAACTTTTGGAACGGGATGGCAGTTAACTTCTGGAATTAGCTACGGTTACAGCAAAAACAAAACAAAATACGATATTAATGATATCAATACAGATGAAAATGCAGCGCAGTTGAAATTAAAACTTGGAAAGAAAGTATCAAACTATTTCAAATTGTCTTTTGGAGCTGATTATTTCATTACCAAATTCAATGAAAACTTTGATGACAATATTTCTATTGACGTGAAAAACGGATATGATTCTAATATTTTTGCAGCTTATACAGAAGCAGATATTTTATTCTCTAAAAAGCTGGCAATGAAAGTTGGTTTAAGATATTCTAACAACAGTTTATTAAATGAAAACAATATTGCACCAAGAGCTTCATTAGCATACAAAGTTTCAAAAAACAGCCAGTTTTCATTTGCTTACGGAGACTTTTCTCAAACACCTGTTGTAGATTATATTAAGTATTCAAAATACCACCAGTTTGAAAGTGAAAAAGCACAGCATTATATTTTAAATTATCAGTTTACACAGCCGGGACAAACTTTTAGAGCCGAAGCTTATTATAAAGATTACAGCAATTTAGTGCAATACGATACAAGAGATATTCAGTACAATTCGGTTTTCAATAATAATGGAAAAGGTTATGCAAAAGGATTGGATTTATTTTGGAGAGACAGCAATTTGTATAAAAATTTAGAATATTGGATTTCATATTCTTATATTGATTCTGAAAGACAATATAAAAACTTTCCAAGAATGGCAACGCCAAGTTTTATCGCAAATCACACCTTATCTGTTGTAACGAAATATTTTATTACCGACTGGAAATCACAAATTGGATTCACAAACAGTTACAGTTCAGGTCGTCCGTACAACGATCCAAACCAAACGCAATTCATGAACGGAAAAACAAAATCATATAATAGTTTGAGTTTTAACTGGGCGTATTTATTGACAACACAAAAAATCCTTTATTTCTCAGTTTCAAACATTTTAGGAACGCAGAATATCTTTGGATACGATTACGCAAAATTACCAGATCCAAACGGAGTGTATAACAGACAAGCGATTACACCAACCGCAGACCGATTTTTCTTCGTAGGTTTCTTCTGGACGATCAGCCAGAATAAGAGTGAGAATCAGTTGAAGAATCTTTAATTTTAGGTTCAAAGTGACAAAGAGACAAAGAGACAAAGGTTTTTTGAAATAGTAAATTTTTAAGTTTTTAGGATAAAAACCTCAGTATTTCTGAACCTTTTCCTCTTTGAACCTAAAAGAAAAACCTTTGTCTCTTTGTCACTTTGAACCTTAAGAAGAAACAATTCAGCAGCAAAAATCAACAACTCAGTATCATTTAATTTTAAGACAGTAAAATCAGATATACTTTTGAAGTATAAAATTAAAGGTTCAGAGGGACAAAGTGACAAAGGTTCAAAGTTCCATCAAAACTTAAAAAGGATAAAACCTTTGTCACTTTGTCACTTTGTCACTTTGCAACTTTGAACCTAGAAAAAAAGAGTTTTAATCATCAAAAAAAAAACTTAGAATCTCAGTCACTTAGAATCTTAGAAACTTAAAAAAAGAAATCATGACCAAAATTATTACACTAATCACGTTATTTATCTGTAGCTTAATGTCTGCTCAAAATGTAAAATTGACTGTATCTGTTTCAGGCATTAAAAACAATACAGGAATTGTGAAAGTAGGTTTGTACAACTCAGACGGTACATTTCTTAAAACGACGTACAAAAGTCTTTCTTCTGAAATTAAAAACAATGAAGTTACCGTAACATTTGACAATCTTCCTTCGGGAGAATATGCAATTTCAACGTATCACGATGAAAACAATAACGGTAAGCTTGATAGAAATGCGATGGGAATACCTTCCGAAGATTATGCAGCTTCAAACAATGCAAAAGGGTTTATGGGACCGCCTGCCTATAAAGATGCTAAATTTATTGTTGAGAAAGATTCAAAAATTGAAATTGTATTATAAATTAGTAACTAACAAACAAATCAAAATAACCATTTAAATTACTTATAAAATGAAAAAAATCATCACTTTAATCGCATTATTTGTAGTAGTAATAAGTTCTGCTCAAACTCAATTTGAACAAGGAATGACTAAAGCTTTTGCACTTTGGAAAGAAGGAAAAAACACAGAAGCTTCGGCATTATTTGAAAGAATTGCCTCTGCTGATAAAAACAGTTATCTGCCAAATTATTATATCGCTTTAATGAATACAACAGCCGTTTTTACTGAAAAAGATAAAACAAAAATTGATCTTCTTTTAACAAAAGCTCAGGATGCATTAGACGTAGAATTTATTAAAGATCAAAATAATGCTGAACTTTATGCTTTGCAAGCTTTAATTTATACAGGATATGTTGTTGCTGACCCAATGACAAACGGAATGAAATATTCGGCTAAAGTAATGGAAGCTTACGCAAAAGGAAAAGCGATCGACCCAAACAACCCAAGAATTGTTTTTGGAGAAGCTGATTACCAAATAGGCGGTGCAAAATGGACAGGAGTTGATACAAAACCACTTTGTGCTCAAGTTGATAAAGCTATAGAACTTTTTGCTACTTTTAAACCAGAAACTCCTTTTTCTCCTAAATGGGGATTAGACAGAGCTTTGGAAATTCAAAAAACTTGTAAATAAAAAGTATCAATTTAAGCCAGTTTATAAATGAAAGATCATAGAAATATATATGCAGATTTAAAAAGCGGAACAATTGTTTCGTTTAAGATTTCTATGATTTTTACAGTGATATTCTCAGCTTGTTTAGGAGATGATTTAAGTGTAGAAAACGTTCTTATAACCTTTTTTATAAGCTGTCTTTATTCTTTTGGAGTAGGTTTTGGAAACGGATACATTAATGTGCTCTTAGACAAAAAATGGGATTGGCTGGAGCAGACAAATCTAAGGGTTTACTACGGAATTATAGTTACTGTTTTGTATACCGTTCCGGTAGTTTTAGGAATAAATTATTACATTTTTGTTTACCTGCAAAGCATGCCTTTAGAGAAGTTCTTTAGCGAAAGAATGATTTGGATACATCTGTTTTATATTATTTTGTCTTTAGCAGTGTCAACTTTCATGCAAGCGAGAAGTTTCATGGTAAAATGGAAACAGGCGTCAAAATTTGAAGTTACGCAGCAAAAGATTATTGCAGGAACGGCAAGTGCTAAATTCGAAAGTTTAAAAAATCAAATCGACCCGCATTTTCTTTTTAATAGTTTAAATGTATTAAGTTCTTTGATTGAAGAAAACCCGGATAACGCACAGCGGTTCACGACTTCTTTATCTAAAATTTACAGGTATGTTTTAGAGCAAAAAGATAAAGAACTGGTTTCTGTTGAAGATGAATTGTCATTTGCAAAAACTTATATGAATTTATTGAAAATGCGTTTTGAGAATAGTTTGTTTTATGAATTGCCTACAACAAACATTAACCCAGACGCAAAAGTGGTTCCGTTATCGTTACAGCTTCTGCTCGAAAATACAGTAAAGCATAATGTAGTAAGTGAACAAAAACCACTGCACATCAGGATTTTTATTGATGGCGATTATTTAGCCATTCAAAATGATTTTCAAAAGAAAGAAGTGTTACAAGACAGACAAGGCGTTGGATTACAAAATATTGTAAACCGCTACGAAATTGTAACGAACAGGAAAGTTATAGTGGAACAAAACGAGAAAAATTTCACGGTTAAGATTCCAATTTTAACCAAACAAATTACAGTTATGGAAACAAGTGCAGATTATAGTGACGAAACTAAAGCTTATTTCAGAGCAAAAAAAAGAGTAGAGGAATTAAAAGGATTTTATGCAAACGTAATTTCTTATTGTTGTGTGATTCCGTGCTTAATTTTTGTAAATTTAACGTACTCTCCTGGATTTCAATGGTTTTGGTTTTCGGCTTTAGGCTGGGGATTTGGAGTTGTAATGCATGCTTTTAAAGTATTTGGATACAGTTCTGATTGGGAAGAACGAAAAATCAGGGAGATTTTAGAAAAAGAAAACCAACAGAGAAACTGGAAATAATCATGGAACCAAATTATAACAAAGGAGAGCGTTACTATGAAGCTCAGAAAAAAGTGATTGAAATTAAGAAGTTTTATCAGCATTTAACGGTTTATCTTCTTTGTAATCCAATTGTTATTGTAGTAAATCTTATGACTTCGCCAGGTTATTTATGGTGTTTGTATTCTGTACTGGGATGGACAATTCCGATAATTTTACACGGAATGAAAGCTTTTAATTTCTCTCCAATTTTTAATAAAGACTGGGAAGAACGAAAAATCCAGTCAATTTTAGAAAAAGAAAATTCAAAACAAAAATGGGAGTAATCATGGAAAACAATTCTAGTAATAATATCGAAGAAAATGAATTACAACAATTAGCAAGTAAAAAAGTAGCTAAACTGAAATCATTTTATAAATACACATTTTTTTACATCATTGCTTTAATTGTTTATGTATTAAAACAATATACCGAATTGCCTTTGCATTCTTTCCCTTTTCAATTTATAAACGGAGTTGTAATGAGTATTTGGACGGCAGTTTACATTAGTTGTGTAATTGATATGGTGGTTTCTTTTAAATTTCTTGGTCGAGAATGGGAAGAACGAAAGTTAAGAAGCCTCTTAGAAAAGAAAAATAAAGTACAAAAATGGGAGTAATCATGGAAACGAATTGTAACAATGAAAGAGAAAAACTGGAGTTTGAGCAAATCTTTAGAAAAAAAGTGGTTAGACTAAGATCCTTTTATATGCATGCTTTAATATATGCAGCAGGATTAGCAGCTTTTGTGTTAAAGGAATATTATGGAGCTCCATTGAACTTTTTTCCATTAAATTTTTTAAACGATGTTGTAATGGTAATTTGGAGTTCGGTATTTGTATGTTCTGCAATAGACTTATTTGTTTCTTTTAAAATTTTAGGAAATGAATGGGAAGAACGTAAACTGAAAAGTATTTTAGAGAAAAGACAGAAAAAACAAAAATGGGTGTAATCATGGAAATAAAATATAATGAAGAAGACAGATACTATCTTGCAAAAAAGAAAGTAGAAAATATAAAGGGCTTTTATGCTAATCTTACCTCTTACATTGGTGTAAATATTATTTTGATTGTCATTAATTTATGGACATCACCAGAATATTTATGGTTTTTCTGGCCCTTATTGTGGTGGGGAGTTGGAGTTCTTTTTCACGGATTAAAAGTTTTTGAAATATTTCCGGTTTTAGGTAAAGATTGGGAAGAAAGAAAAATCAAAGAATTGATGGAAAAAGAAAAAGAGAATAAAAATAAATGGCAATAATTTAATTCAATAAAAATGGGACGATTTAGAAGACACATGTACGAAGATTATGCACATGAATTTAGTACAGATGAAAGTTACAATATAGCATACAGAAAAGTTAAAAGAATAAAAGGCTTTTATTCGCATTTGAAAGTTTATCTTATCGTAAATGCGATTATCATTATTTCTAGTTTGAATAGCAGAGGTTTTATAGGTAATCATTTTGAAATTAGAAACTTTAGAGAATGGGAAGTCTATTCAACAGCATTTTATTGGGGTATTGCTTTAGCCATTCATGCATTTTCAGTTTTTGGACCTGATCTTTTTTTAAATAAAGAATGGGAGGACAAAAAAATTAAAAAATATATGGAGAAAGAAGCTCAGAATAAAAATAAATGGGAGTAATTTTAAATTATATTTTTTTTTAAATTTAGCACAGTACTAAATGACCACATTAATTATAGAAGACGAAAAACCAGCTGCGCGATTGTTGCAGCGAAAGCTTGAAAAGTTAGATATTGCCGTAGAAACAATGTTACATTCTGTAGAAGAATCCCTTCATTGGTTTAGCAATAACGATCATCCGGATTTGATTTTTCTGGATATCCAATTGTCAGATGGTTTATCGTTTGAAATTTTTGAAAAAATAGATATCAAAAGCGCTATTATTTTTACAACTGCTTATGATGAATATGCTTTAAAAGCATTTAAATTAAATAGTATCGATTATCTCCTCAAACCAATTGATGAAGATGATCTTGAAGTAGCGGTTACTAAATTTAAAACGCGCTTGCCAAAACCAAGTTCAGAAACTCAAAATCTGCAGCTTGATTTTGAACAGATCCGTCAAATGTTGTCAAATCCTTTTGAGAAAGTATATAAAAAACGATTTACGGTTAAAATTGGACAGCACTTAAAAGTAATTACTACAGAAGAAATCGAATGTTTTTTTAGTGAAAACAAAGGAACATACATTCATACCTACGACAACCGAAACTATTTAATCGATTCAACTTTAGAGATTCTGGAGCAGGAATTAGACAAAAAAGATTTCTTCCGCGTAAGCAGAAAATTTATTGTCCCGCTTCAGGCAATTAAAGAAATTCAGGTGTATACCAATTCTCGTTTAAAAGTAATTTTACCAACTTACAAAGAAGATGAGGTTATTGTAAGCCGTGAAAAAGTGCAGGATTTTAAAACCTGGCTGGGGTAAAATAGATTGTTTTAAATGAGACGTTCCTACGGAACGTTATATTGTGTGATTATCATTTCTGACGGATTTCAATCCGGTTAACGAGACGTAAATTTTCAAACGGAATTAACCAAATACATAAAATAAAAAAGAGCCGAAATTTTCGGCTCTTTTTTATATCGTTCAAAACATTATTTGCTCAATCTGTGCAATGTATATGTCATTGCGCTCAAAAGGAAAAACGCCATAATCTGGTGAATTAATCCTAAAGCCAAAGGCACGCTGTATAATAATGTAAAAACACCAAGAAAGAATTGTATAAAAACAAAAACTATTAAAGTATTGATTCCGTTTACCTGCGTATTAGTAAGCGTATATTTTTTACTTTTGAAGAAAAGGAAAAGAATAATTCCAACAACAACATAAGCAAAAGTTCTGTGTACAAACTGAACACCGCTTTTCCCTTCAATTAAATTTTTAATCAAACTAGACTGCTCAATAAAAACCGATTCGTGAATAAATTCTCCGTCACTCATTAAAGGCCAGTGATTGTGAATTAATCCGGCATTTAGTCCAGCAACAAATCCACCATAAATAATTTGGATTAATAAAGCTGCTAAAGCATATCTGGCGATTTTACGAAGCGGTAATATTTTATTGATATTTCTTTCAGGATAAATCAAATCCAACGCAACCCAAAGTGTATAAGCAAAAGTGATAAAAGCAAAAGTTAAGTGTAATGAAAGTCTAAAATGACTCACATCTGGATTGTCAATTAAACCGCTGCGAACCATAAACCATCCAAGAAAACCTTGAAAAGCGCCCATTGCTAAAAGCACAATACATTTTTTAATTGTTGGCGTATCTAATTTCTTTCTGATTAAGAAGTAAACAAACGGCACAAAGAAAACCAAACCAATTATACGACCGATGAAACGGTGAAACCATTCCCAGAAATAAATGAATTTATAATCTGCTAATTGAAAATCGTTGTGAATATTGATTTTTTGGTACTCAGGAAACTTTTTATATTCATCAAATGCAGCCTGCCATTTTGCATCTGTTAAAGGTGGAAATGTGTCGGTAACTAAATGCCAGTCCGTCATTGATAAACCTGAATTGGTCAAACGTGTGATTCCGCCCACGACAACCATTAAAAATAATAAAACACAACCTGATAGTAACCAAATGATTACTGATTTATTCTCTCTTTTCATTCTTTTCCGATTAATTCGATTTCGTTTGTCTTTTTTGTTTTGGAAATTCTTTTTAAATAGAATTTCGAGAAATATATATTGATTAAAATACTTGGAGCAAATATTACGCTTCCGAAGATAATCCTGGAAATTTTATCATTCATCTCAGTTCTTAAACCCGACATTTCAATTAAAGTAGGACTAGTTAAAAGAGCAGCAACAATAAAAATTACAGAAGAAGGAATAATAACAGACATTAAAAAGTAAAATAATTTGTGTTTGATATGTTTTTCTCCAGTTTTCTTAAATCCCTTAAAAAAAATAAAATTTGAATAAATAATTATTAACAATAATATAGATATAAAAATTCCACCTAAAAGATCCATGCTATTTCTTAAGAGTTAAATTTAATTTCGCAGCTCTTTTAATCACAAAATCATACGCAGCCTGATATTCATTTGGAATATCTCCTTCTAAAATAGCTTCTTTTACAGCTTCTTTTAAAACTCCAATTTCACGTGAAGGTTTCAAATCGAACATTTCCATAATTTCTTCGCCTGAAATTGGCGGTTGAAAATTACGAACATGATCGCGTTCTTCAACTTCGACAATTTTCTTGCGAACTACTTCAAAATTCTTATGATATTTCTTGAATTTTGCTGGGTTTTTAGTTGTGATATCGGCTTCACATAAAGTCATTAAATCCTCAACATCTTCACCGGCATCGAAAACCAAACGACGTACTGCACTGTCGGTTACAATATCCTGCGCCAAAACAATTGGGCGTGAACTCATAATGACCATTTTTTGTACAAATTTCATTTTGTGATTCAATGGCATATGTAAACGTTCGAATATTTTTTTTGCCATTTTTCCGCCCAAAAATTCATGTCCGTGAAAAGTCCAGCCTTGTTTTTTATTGAAACGTTTTGTTGGTGCTTTTCCAATATCGTGAAGTAAAGCCGACCATCGCAGCCAAACATCATCTGTATTTGGGCAAATGTTATCAACTACTTCAAGTGTATGGTAAAAGTTGTTTTTATGCGTATGACCTTCGATTTCTTCTACCTGATTCAACGCTGTTAATTCAGGTAAGATTAAATCTAAAAGCCCGGTTTTATATAAAAGTAAAAATCCGGTTGACGGTTTTGGTGTAGAAAGAATTTTATTCAATTCGTCTACGATTCTTTCACCCGAAATAATTTTAATTCGATCTGCATTTTTGGTAATCGCATTCAATGAATTTTCTTCAATTTCAAAATTTAACTGTGTTGCAAAACGAATCGCACGCAGCATTCGCAGCGGATCATCAGAGTAGGTAATATCCGGATCTAAAGGCGTTTTGATGGTTTTACTTTCTAAATGCGCCAATCCATTAAACGGATCTAAAAGATCTCCAAAGTTAGTTGCATTTAAAGATAAAGCCAAAGCGTTGATGGTAAAATCACGACGATTTTGGTCATCCTGAAGCGTTCCGTTTTCTACAATCGGATTTCGGCTGTCAAAATTATAAGATTCTTTTCGGGCACCAACAAATTCAATATCGGTATCTTCAAAACGAAGCATTGCTGTTCCGTAAGTTTTAAAAACCTGAACTTTTGGTTTATTCGGAAGTAAGTCAGAAACTTTAAGCGCTAATTCGATGCCGCTTCCAACCGCTACAACATCGATATCTTTTTTAGAACCTCGGTTTAAAAGCAAATCACGAACGAAACCTCCTATCACATAAGAGTCTACATTTAATTCCTGAGAAGCTTTCGAAATAATATCGAAGATTTTGTTTTGTAAAGCAGTTTTATAATTTGTTTGTATAGCCACGAATTCACTAATTTTTGAATAAAGATGATTTCAATTTTCGAAGAAATGAAATGCATGCAAATTTACAACATAGAAAATCCCTATTATAATCTATCGCTCACTTTTTTGAACAATTTCACATTTTGGCAGGCTGATTTTTATGAATTGAGAAAGAGCTGCCACGAATTACATGAATTTTCACGAATTATTTTTTTTCTGCCACAGATTACAGGATTAAAAGGATTAAAAAAAATCTGTGGAAATCTTTTTAATCTGTGGCAAAAAATCTTTGCAATCTGCGTGAAAGAATAATTCGTGGCAGAAAAATATAGCCACAGATTAAAGGATTAAAATGATTAAAAAATCTGTGAAAATCTTTTTAATCTGTGGCAAAAAATCTTTGCAATCTGCGTGAAAGAATAGTTCGTGGCAGAAAAATATAGCCACAGATTAAAGGATTAAAATGATTAAAAAATCTGTGAAAATCTTTTTAATCTGTGGCAAAAAATCTTCGCAATCTGCGTGAAAGAATAATTCGTGAAAATTCGTGTAATTCGTGGCGAAAAAAACTATACAGTAATAAAACAAATCAATTACAATAACATATTTTTAAAAATGCAATTTGTATTTTTGAGTTATATAAAAATGCACAAATGAAAATTGTTATATCGCCGGCGAAATCACTGAATTTCGAAAAAGAATTACCTACTGCTCAACATACTGAGCCTTCATTTTTAAAAGAAGCGCGTCAGGTTCATAAAATACTAAAAGGAAAAAAACCTGCTGAATTATCTCATTTAATGTCAATTTCCGATAAACTTGCTGACTTAAATTGGAAACGAAACCAAGACTGGAAAACACCATTTACGGTTGAAAATGCCCGCCCGGCAGTTTATACTTTTGATGGTGATGTTTATACAGGTTTAGATGCTTATTCAATTCCGTTAGAAAAATTAGATGTTCTTCAGGATAAACTTAGAATTTTATCAGGACTTTACGGAGTTTTAAAACCGCTTGATTTAATGCAGGCATACCGTTTAGAAATGGGAACAAAACTGCCTGTTGGAGATTATAAAAACCTGCATGAATTTTGGAAACCTGTTGTTACAAAAGCTTTAAACAAAGAATTGACAAAAGGGGAATTATTTGTGAATTTAGCCAGTAACGAATATTTCTCGGCAGTTGATGTAAAAGCTTTAAAAGTTCCTGTAATCACTCCGGATTTTAAAGATTACAAAGATGGAAAATTAAAAATGATCAGTTTCTTCGCAAAAAAGGCGAGAGGTATGATGGTGCGTTATATTATTGATACAAATGCAGAAACTATTGATGATTTAAAAGGTTTTAATTACGAAGGTTATCATTTTGATGCGAATCTTTCAAAAGGAAATCATTTGGTTTTTATAAGGTAAATTTTGAGGGACAAAGGTTCAAAGTTACAAAGGATCAGAGGTTTTTTTTTAAGGTTCTGAGTTACTAAGATGCTAAGGTTCTAAGATTTTTTACTAGAGAGCCGAAGGCTCGGAACATATTGTAGGCAGGGATTTCAATCCCTGTAAATTTCAAGAATATTGATAAAGATTTCAATCTCTGAAGATTTAGTGGATGTCAACAAAAAAATAAACGCCGAATTCTAAATTGAATTCGGCGTTTCTGCGTATTATAAAATTATTATTAGTGCATTGCGTCGGCTGCGCTAATCTTGTTCTTCCCTTTTTTGATAAAGAGAATAATCGGTATACAACATAAAAACATAATTCCCAGGTACATAAAAATATCCATGTAAGCCAAAACGGTACTTTGTTTTAATACTGAATATTCTATTGCCTGGTAAGCTTTTTTAAGTGCAACATCAGCACTATATCCTTTTGACATAAAAGCTCTTTGCATTCCTGCAATACGCTGCTGAACATCATATTTTGCAGGATCTAAATTGTTGATTAAATCAACTCTGTGTTCCTGACTAAAACGTGTGATAAAAGTGGTAATAATTGCAATACCAAATGAACCTCCTAATTGACGCATCATTCCGGTAAAAGCAGCTCCTTCACCAATTTGTTTTCCTTTTAAAGTTGAAAGTGAAAGTGTTGTAATTGGTACAAAAAGTAATCCAAGACCAATTCCTCTTAAAATTAATGGCCAGTACATATGTTCAACACCGGTATCAGGAGTCATACGACTGTACATCATAAAAGTAAAGAGGAAAAACACAAAAAATCCAACTCCAACCATATAACCTTGCGGAACACCTTTTTGAATCATATTTCCAACAAAAGGCATCATAATCGCCGTTGTTATAGATCCCGGAATCAATAATAATCCTGCATCAGTTGCTGTCCATCCTAAAATTGACTGTGTATAAATTGGGATAATTAAGGTTGAACCATATAATCCAAAACCAAGAATGAAACACATTACAGTCCCAATTCTTAAATTTCCATCTTTTAAAACACTTAAATTAACAATTGGATGTTTGTAAGTCAGCTCTCTCCAAATAAAAAGAATCAATCCTAGAACAGTCACAACACTTAGAGTTACAATAAGTGAATCGTTAAACCAGTCATCTTGCTGTCCGTGTTCTAAAACAAATTGTAAAGAACCGATAAAAGCACTCAACAAGAAAATTCCCCACCAGTCAACCTGATTTGCTTTTAATTTTTCTCCATATTTAGGGCTTCTTACGAAAGTTAAAGCCAAAATAGTAGCGATAATTCCAAGTGGAATATTAATGTAAAATATATAAGGCCAGGAATAATTATCTACTAAATATCCCCCCAAAGGCGGACCTAAAGTTGGACCCACAATTACACCCATTCCGTAAATGGCCTGTGCCATACCACGTTTTGCAGCCGGATAACTTTCTGTAATAATCGTTTGGGCTGTTACAAGTAACGCTCCGCCACCCATACCTTGTACGAATCGGAAGGCTACAAGTTCCCAAATATTAGTGGCATTTCCACATAAAAAGGAACAGACGGTAAATATAATGATAGAAGCCACAAAATAATTACGTCTTCCAAATTGCTGCGATAACCAGCTCGTCATTGGTATTACAATAACATTTGCAATTGCATATGCTGTAATAACCCACGCCACATCGGTCAGGGTAGCACCAAGACTTCCGCGCATGTCTGTCAGCGCTACGTTTACAATCGTCGTATCTACAATTTCCAGCAATGCACAAAGTACTGCCGTAATCGTAATGACAACACGTCTAAAACCGTATTCTACTAAATCGTCGTCTGCTTGTACTGCTGCTGCCATTTTTTATTTTAAATGTACGTCTACATCAACATTCATTCCTGGTCTTAAAAGTTTTACTTTTTCAGGATCGTTTGATTCATCTAAACTAATTTTTACTGGTAATCTCTGAATTGTTTTTACGAAGTTTCCTGTAGCATTATCAGGAGGTAACAATGAAAAACGTGATCCTGTTGCAGGAGAAAATGAAGTTACAGTACCTTTAAACTCATAGTTTGGATAAGCATCAAC
This sequence comes from Flavobacterium soyae, assembly GCF_021245985.1. Taxonomy (GTDB): domain Bacteria; phylum Bacteroidota; class Bacteroidia; order Flavobacteriales; family Flavobacteriaceae; genus Flavobacterium; species Flavobacterium soyae. The sequence goes on from NZ_JAJQXA010000003.1 coordinate 215,162, forward strand.
TTTTAAACTTACTTTTTGCCCCACAACCATTTTGTTTAATTGTGTTTCTTTAAAGTTAGCTACAACCCAAGCCTCATTATTGTTGATAATGTAGAATAAAGATTGCCCCGGCTGAACTAATTGTCCCGGCTGAATATCAACTTTAGAAACCTGACCATCAATAGCCGCTGTAACTACTGTGTAGCTTAAGTTTAAGTGAGCAACATCAAGCATTGTTTTTGCTTTTTTGATGTTTGCTGCTGCAACTTCTGTTTGTTTATCAGAAACTTTAGATTTTGACTGAATAACAGATTTTTGGTAAGAACTTGCTCTTTGCTGCTGTTCTAAAACACGTACTTGGTTTTCAGCTTCATCTTTTGCAGCCTGAGCCTGTTCAAATTGCTGTTTTGTAATGGTATGCGTTTTATACAAGTTATTATAACGGTTGAAATCGTTTGTAAGCTGTCTCAATCTGATTTTAGCACTTTCGATAGAACCGCTTGCAGATCTCATATTTGCATCAGAAACCGAGATGCTTGCATTTGCACTTCCAATATCAGCTTTTGCTGCTTCGTATTGACCTTCAGCTCCTAATAATGCAGCATTTGCTTCATCGATTTTTAACTGATAATCTCTTTTATCGATAGTAAATAAAGTATCTCCTTTTTTTACATAGTCATTATCTTTCACATATACTTTACTAATATATCCTGATACTCTCGGAATAATCGGATTCATTTTTTTCTCAATTTGAGCATCATCCGTTTCTTCGTGAGCCAATGAGTGTAAGTATTTTGATATTCCGTAAGTTCCTCCCACTAAAACCAAAACGGTTAGTATGATGATGAATTTTTTATTTGTCTTTTTCTTTTCCATGAGAGCTTCGATTATATTTTAGAAAGATTGAATGATTGTGATAATTGTCCTGATACTGAAAGTAATTCGTAATATTTTTGAATAATTGTTGCTTTTGCTACAGCGGTATTGATTTTAGCACTTAGCTGTTCAACATCAGCTTCAACAAGATCATTGGTATCTGCAAGACCATTGTCGAATTTATCTTTTACAAGTCTGTAATTTTCTGCAGCCTGCTGAAATGCTTCTTCATAAACCACACTTTGATTGATCGCTAAGTCATAATCTTCAATAGATTTTTGAACTTCAACTTTAATGCGGTCCGTCATAATAGCCTCCGTATTTTTTACTTCAAGCGCTTTGCTTTCTGCTTCTTTTACGTGTGCGCTGTTTTTAAGGATTCCAGATAAATCATACGATAAACCTAAACCAAAATTCATAGCATATTTTACAGTAATAATGTCTTTAAGATCTAAAGCAGTATAACCGCCAAGTAATGAAATTGTTGGATAATATCCGGCTTTTGCAATCTTAACATTAGCTTCTGAAGCTTTTTGCTGTAAACGAACAGCCTCTAAATCTTTTCTGCTTTCAAGTGCTAAAACATCTGATCTTGGAGCATTAGTTGTTTTTAAGTTAAAGAAATCATCTTCGTTAACCTGAATTTTTACTGTTGGCTCTAATTTAAGTAATGTCGTTAGATAAAAGTTGATGTTGCTAATGTTGTTATTAGCTTCATCAATAGATAATTGCGTTTTTGAAACCAGTAATTGTGCTTTCAATAAATCATTTCTTGGAATGATTCCGTTTTTCTCTAATTCAATAAAATCAGTAACACGCTGTTTAGCACTTTTTTGATTCTCTGTTAAAACATCTAAAGTTTTTTGTGCCTTGTATAAAGCCGTGTAATAAGTAATTACCCTTAAGGCAACATCTTCTTTTGTTTTAGCAGCAGTAACGCTTTCGGCTTCATATAAGCTTTCATAAGCGTCAATACTATTCTGAATTTTAAATCCTGCAAAAAGAGGTAAACTTAAATTTGCCATACCAAGCATTGCACGATCCGGAGAAGCTAAAGAAGCGCTTTCTCCCTGATTAGGCATATCGATCGAAGCTTTTGTTAATCGCTGATATTGTCCTGAAATTTTTAAATCAGGATATTGGTTATTCTTAACCGTTTGTAATTCATATTTTTTTGAGTTTACCTTAGTGTTGGCAAGCGTAACCTCGTTACTCTTTTCCCAAGCCATTTTTACGGCTTCATCTAAAGTTAAACTTGTTTTTTCTTGTGCTTCTATTGAAGATATCCCTATAAAGAAAACTCCAAAGAGCATTATTTGACTAATTTTCATAAACAAGTAGCGCTTTTATAGTTTGTTGAATGTGCTTTGTAAGACTGTTTTTAATGTAATCGTTGTATAACGTTTCTGTTTTTAGATTTAAGAGTTCCTCAAAGAATGATTTATTCATATGAAAATGAAAAAAAGTTCCCATAATCGTTGGTGTAATCAACGGGATAATGACATCTTTTCTAAAAATCCCTTTTGACTGGCCTTCTTTAATAATTGCTTCAAGAGATTTTAGGTTTCCCTTTTTCAGCTCTGTAAAAGCGGCAAGGCTTTCTTCTCTTTTTTTAGAATTAAGTTCGAAATGTAAAACTCTGAAAATCCCTCTGTTACAATTAATTCTATTGATATAAATTTCGACTAATTTATTGACTTTATCAAGAGGGTGAAGATCTTCATGCTGTAAACTTTCGATTTGTAACTTTAAATCAGCTGTTTTATGAATGATTAAAGATTCCAGTAATTTATCTTTTGAACCAAAATAATACGAAACCATGGCAATATTAATTTTTGCATGTTTCGAGATATCCCGTATTGATGTTCCCTCAAATCCTTTCTCAGAAAATAGCTTTTCAGCAACAGTAAGAATCTGAATTTTTTTATCGTTTAATTCGATCTGTGACATAGTATTGTTTATAATCGAATACAAAATTAAACACTCGTTTAATTTAAACACTTGTTTAGTTTTTGTTTAACACAATATTAACATAAAACGGTTTCGATAATTTTGGGCAAAAAAAAAAACTGAAACACTTAGTATTTCAGCTTTGTTAGTTTGTTTTGTCATTCCGACGAAGGAGGAATCGCACTCGTAATTCGACAAAGATTGGAGAATTTGCTTGTGGAGTTTCTAGTGCGATTCCTCCTTCGTCGGAATGACAAGCTAGGCTTTTATTGTATACGTTTATCGAATCTCTCCAACAAATTCCTCAATTTTCCCACTTCCGTTTTCACTTAAATGTTTAATAAAAGCACTTCCAATAATAGCGCCTTTTGCATATTTAGTAGCTTGATTAAAAGTCTCTTTATTCGAAATTCCGAAACCTACAATTTGTGGATTTTTTAAATTTAGGTTTGCTATTCTCTCGAAATAGCTTTCCTGAACATTTCCAAAACCAGATTGAGATCCCGTAACGCTTGCAGAACTTACCATATAAATGAATCCGTTTGAAACGCTGTCGATAAAACGAATACGATCGTCAGAAGTTTGCGGCGTAATCAGGAAAACATTAATTAATCCGTATTTTTCGAAAATCGCTTTGTATTCTTCAGCGTAAACATCAACAGGTAAATCTGGAATAATTAAACCGTCGATACCAATTTCGCTGCATTTTTTGCAAAAAGCTTCAACGCCGTATTGTAACATCGGATTAAAATATCCCATAATAATCAAGGGGATTTTTACGCTTTCACGGATGTTTTTCAGCTGATCGAAAAGAATTTGAGTTGTCATTCCGTTATGAAGTGCCTGTGTAGAACTCGTCTGAATTGTTGGTCCATCGGCCAAAGGATCACTAAACGGAAGTCCAATTTCGATTAAATCGACCCCATTTTTCTCTAAATCCTGAATAATCTGCACAGTATCATTTAAGTTAGGATATCCCGCAGAAAAATAGATCGAAAGTATCTTTTTATCTTCTTGTAATTTTTGAGTTATTCTGTTCATTTTAATATCTTTTTTATCCTGCAAGGTTTCCAAAACCTTGTAGGTATGTTAGTTTTTTGCCACAGATTAAAAGGATTTTCACTGATTATTATTCAAATTTTATTTCATGCAGATTTAAATTGATTTAAGCCAATTGATGCAGATTTTTTAAAAATATCTTTAATTAAATCTGTAATAATCTGTCAAATCTGCGTGAAAAAAATCTGTGCAAATCTGTGAAATCTGTAGCATTATTTTTAATTTTTTAAAACCCTACTTGTCCAATTATCCTTTTGTTTTTCTACCAATAATAATCCCGAATCTGAATCATTCATCTGCCCAATTAATTCTCCTTTATTATTCCAAAATGCACTTTGACCTGCCGAAGGAGATCCCCACGATTCGCCGCTGAAATTCGACATCAAAACATTCATTTGATGTTTCTCGGCATAATTTTGCAAATCTCTGTATGCGTTCGGAATCCCGTTTGGCGAAAAGAAAATACTGGCAGTATAAATATCAGTTTCTCTCTTTTTCGCATTTTCCGGATGAAGCGGATTATCAATATCGGCACAAATGGCAAATGAAATCTTTTGATTTTCAATTGAAATAATCGGATTATTATCAAAAGAAGATTGAAAATATTCATCCTCGCCTTCGTGTAAAAACTGTTTCGTATAAATTGAAACTAACTTATCTGGAGAAATTACAAATTCGCCAATAAACAGATTTGAGCCAATTTCAATAGGTGCACCGGCAATAATTACAATATTATTTTCTACAGCTAATTTTTGCAAATGATCCAAGCGCGAATCGTTTTTCTGGAAAGCTAATCTCTGTGCATGTTCTCTTTCATAGCCTGTAATAGACATTTCAGGAAATGCAATTAATTGCGCTTTATTTTTTACAGCCAATTCTATAAGACGATAATGATCTGATAAATTTGCATCGATATCCCCTCGCGTTGGTTTTGTTTGTGCAGCAGCTAGAATCATTTTTTATTTTATAATTATTTAGTTTTCCATATAAATCCAGGCCGAAATTCCTGATTTTAAAGTAACCTTAACTCTTTTATAAGCATTAGATTCAAATAAATCTACTTTTGCTAAATCTGCGTTAGTAACATTGAAAACAACTCCATGAATAACTTCTGAAGGATTTTCGCTTGGTACAACGACAACATAATCAGCCATTCCAAATTCTTCTTCAATTTGAAGGCTTTTTAGTTTATAACCAAGAAGCTGGTCAGGAGTTCCAGTTAATACTTTATTGAAAACCTGCATTTGAATTTGTTTTGATCGTAATGTTCCGTAAGAGAATAACTTTTCCATATCTACTTTTTTCTCGTTATTTGTTTGCGTTAGCGAATGCCCAAATTACGATTATTATTACAATTTAAAATAATCAATATAATTGTCTAAATCTTTATCGCCACGTCCAGAAAGACTAATAACGACAACATCTGTAGGTTTAAATTTCTTTTGATCTAAAACTGCAAATGCATGGGCGCTTTCAATCGCCGGAATAATTCCTTCTAGTTTTGTCAATTGCAAGCCTGCATTCATAGCATCATCATCGGTTACAGAGAAGAATTCACCGCGTCCGGTTTGTGCCAAATGTGCATGTAAAGGTCCAACTCCAGGATAATCTAACCCTGCTGAAATTGAATACGGCTCAGTAATTTGTCCGTCTGGCGTTTGCATTAAAAGGGTTTTGCAGCCGTGAATAACCCCCACTTTTCCTAATTTACTTGTTGCAGCACTATGCCCGCTGTCAACACCTTTTCCTGCAGCTTCAACGGCAATAATTCCAACTTCAGGTTCGTGTAAAAAGTGGTAATATGTTCCTGCGGCGTTACTTCCGCCGCCAATACAAGCAACAACATAATCAGGATTTTCTCGTCCTTCTTTTTCTTTTAACTGCCATTTTATTTCTTCTGAAATAATACTTTGAAAACGTGTAACCATATCGGGATAAGGATGAGGTCCAATCGCCGATCCGATTATATAATGTGTATCAACAGGATTATTAATCCAATCGCGAATGGCTTCGTTTGTAGCGTCTTTTAAAGTACGTGAACCCGAAAGTGCCGGACGAACTTCTGCGCCTAACATTTTCATACGGGCCACATTCGGAGCCTGACGCGCAATGTCAATTTCGCCCATGTAAACGATACATTCAATTCCCATTAAAGCGCATACTGTTGCCGATGCTACACCATGTTGACCTGCTCCGGTTTCGGCAATAATTCTTTTTTTACCTAAACGTTTTGCTAATAAAATCTGCCCAATTGTGTTGTTGACTTTGTGCGCTCCGGTATGGTTTAAATCTTCTCTTTTTAGATAGACTTTGGTATTGTATTTTTCAGATAATCGCTTTGCAAAATACAACGGACTTGGGCGTCCTACATAATCTTTTAGCAATTGGTTGAACTCAGCTTTAAAATCTGGTTCATCCATTATGCTTAGATATTTTTGGCGTAATTCTTCTACATTTGGATACAGCATTTCAGGAATGTAAGCTCCTCCAAATTCTCCGTAATATCCTTTTTCGTTGACGTTAAAACTCATTTTATTTAAAGTTTAAAAGTTGGCAACATCAAATTTTCGTTTGAAATTGCTAAATAGATTTCTGTTTTTAAGCCCTGGTTCGATTTCAAATTTACTATTTACATCGATAGCATAAATTGGTAAATTGCTTTTTGAAATTTCTTCAATGGCTTTTAATTCGTTAATTCCGATTCCGCCGCTCAAAAAGAATGGTTTGTCTGAATTGTATTTTTTTAATATCGTCCAGTCAAATGTTGTTCCGTTGCCGCCGGGTAATTTTCCTTTTGTATCAAACAGGAAATAATTACAGACAGGTTCGAAAGGTTTTATCACTTCAAAATCAAAGTTTTCATCTGCAGAAAATGCTTTTATGATTTCGATTTTTTTTGACAGTTTATTTTTTAGTTCCGATACAAATTCAACGGATTCATTTCCATGTAACTGAACGGCTTGCAAATTGTATTTTGTTACTTTTTCCAGAATTTCTTCCTGACTTTGATTTACAAAAACTCCCACTTTTTTGATTGTTTTTATAAGTTCAGGAATGGTTCCGTTAAAATATCGTGCGGATTTTTCCCAGAAAATAAATCCCATATAATCGGGTAGGAGTGCGCCTACTTCGAGAATGTTTTTGGGATATTTCATGCCGCATATTTTGAGTTTCATTTTTTTTGATGCTTTAAGCTTTAAGCTTTAGGCTTTAGGCTAAATTAGTAATGTTGAGAAAGGCTTATTGCTTATAGCTTAAAGCCTATAGCTGACTAATAAAGTCAACAGCTGCTTGTCCGGCGTTATCGGTTTTCATGAAGTTTTCCCCAATTAAGAAACCTTTGTAACCGTAAGGTTTTAATTCCTGAATGGCTTCGATTGATGAAATACCGCTTTCGGAAACTTTTACAAAATCATCCGGAATTTGGGATGCCAATTGTTTGCTGAAATCTAAGCTTACTTCAAACGTTTTTAGATTTCTGTTGTTTACACCAATCATGTCTAGAGTTGGCATAATCGATTTTTCCAGTTCTTCCTGATTATGTACTTCCAGTAAAACCTCTAAACCTAATTTTTTGGCAAATTCAGATAATGATTTAATTTCATTACGAGTTAAAACAGCTGCTATCAGAAGAATTAAATCGGCTCCGTGGGCTTTGGCTTCCAGAATTTGGTATTCATCGACAATAAATTCTTTTCGCAAAAGCGGAATATTTACGCTTGCTCTTGCCAAAAGTAAATCGTCAAGAGAACCTCCAAAATATTTCCCGTCTGTTAAAACAGAAATTCCGCAAGCTCCGGCATTTTCATAACCTTTTACAACTTCTTCAACTGTAAAGTTGTGATTAATAACTGATTTTGAAGGAGAACGGCGTTTGTGTTCTGCAATAATTCCAGTCGAACTTGCTCTTAGTTTTTGGCTTAATGAAATCGTTTCTTTTCCAAAAAATACAGAAGCTTCCAACTGAGAAACCGGAATGATTGATTTTTTGAGAACGACTTCTCTTTGTTTATCAAATATTATTTTATCTAAAATGTTCATTGTTGTTGTTTTGCCACAAAGTCACAAAGACGCAAATTTATTAGTGCTAATTCGTGAAATTTGTGTTTGTTTTTTATTTACTTAATTCCTGTAATGCTTTTAATGCTTTTAATCCTTTTCCGGATAGTAAACTTTCTTTTGCCAGTTCAAATCCTTCAAGCGGAGAACATTTTGTAACGGTTGCAATTGCCATTGCTGCATTGGCACAAACTACATTATTCTGTGCTTCGTTTCCTTTTCCAGATATGATATTAGTGAAAATTTCAGCCGATTCTTCGATGGTTTTTCCGCCTTCGATTTCTGTTTGAGATAAAAGTCTAACACCAAAATCTTCAGGTTTTAACATTCCTTCCATGTGTGATGTAATCGTTTTGGTTGGGCCTGTTAAAGAGATTTCGTCATATCCGTCAAGTGAATGTAAAATGGTGAAATTGATATCAGTATTTTGGTATAAATAAGCATACATTCTGGCTAATTCAAGATTGAAAACTCCAACTAATTGATTTTGCGGGAATGATGGATTTACCATTGGTCCTAACATATTAAAGAAGGTTTTTACAGCCAATTCTTTACGAATTGGCCCAACATTTTTCATTGCCGGGTGAAATAGGGGAGCGTGCAAAACGCAGATTCCGGCTTTGTCCATACATTTTTCTAAAAATGAAGGATCATTGCTGAATTTAATTCCCATTTTTTCCATTACGTTACTCGATCCAGAAATTGATGAAACGCCGTAATTTCCATGTTTGGCAACTTTAATTCCAGCTCCAGCTGAAATAAAAGAGGCTAAAGTCGAGATATTGAAAGTGTCCTTTCCGTCACCGCCAGTTCCGCATAAATCGATTGTATTGTAAGCTGATAAATCGACACGAACACACAATTCTAATAAAGCTTCGCGAAATCCCGAAAGTTCATCAATTGTAATGCTTCGCATCATAAATACGGTCAAAAATGCCGAAATCTGACTCGGATTGTATTGTCCGCTTGATATATTAATCAAAACGTCTTTTGCTTCTTCTTTAGAAAGTACTTCGTGATTGATTAATTTGTTTAATATAGTTTTCATTTTTTTTTTAAGTCCTTAAAATTCTAATCGAAGTAGAATTTGTTTTTATTTTTTGATAAATTTTCCTGAATCAATAATTGAATTTCCATTCATAATTACATACAGATACACGCCTTTATTAAAATTGCTTGAGACTTGCCATCGGTAAGCTGATGTAGATTCGTCTAATTTAATTTGGTTAATATCTTTACCGTTAATGTCGAAAAATTTGATTGAATCGAATTTGTAATTCTGATTTGTTTCAAATGATAAAAAATCACTTGTTGGATTAGGGAAAACTTTTACGTTTGTTATTTTAGTGTTTTGAAATTCCTCATTAGATAAATTTCCGCTAAATTCTTTTGCTCCAATATCTACAATTGTTCCATTAGATTTGCTTATCGATGGATCCCCAGCATTAACAGCAGGAGAAATACTTCTCAAAGTACAAAAAGATGATTCAGCAGAATTAATAGATTCAAATTCAGGATTTACAAAAACATTATAGTATGCATCTGAAGGGGTATTATTTTTGTTTGTTGTGATTATTGGTCCAACACCTACTGGCAAATTATTATTACCATTGCCGGAATAATTGTTGTAGAATAAATTATAAGAAACTAATTCAGGTTTATGTGTCCCGGTTGAGTAAATTCCATATGAATTATCGGTTATTATATTTGAATTAATTTTTGGTTTTGTTACTATGGATTCATTATTATATATGCTAATACCATATTTGTTAGAAAATATAGTATTGTTTACAATATTCGGCATGGCATATGCGACATTAATTCCAACTCCAGAATTAAATAAGATATTACGCTCTATTTTATATGTGCCTTGGACTTGGATAGCATCAAATACACAATTATACACAATGTTATTTTTAAAAACTGATTGAGGTGAGCTTGTGTGTATATTTATACCTATTATTGAATGATTAAAAATTTCATTATCTTCTATGTTTACAATTCCTGTAGTAAAAACAGAAAAGCCATAAGCACAATTGTATAATTTATTGTTTTTAACGGTTAAGTTACCTGTATTTCGAATACTTATTGCACTTTGTTCTGAATATCTAATGATACTGTTAGTTAAAATTAAATTTCCATTTATGTTTAGAAGGCCAATATTGTCATCATTTTTTATTTTACCATATTCGATAATAGAATAATCTATTTTTGATGTTCCAGTACTATTAATAACAATTTGATTCCAATCCTTATTTGTTGGAGAAGTTTTATTCGAAGTAAACTTAATGTAGCTGTTTGAAGAGCCATTTGCCAATAACGTTCCATTTGCAGTCAAAGAATAATAACCATCGAATTTTATTTCAACGCCTTCTTCAATTGTTAATGTTTGTCCAGCGGGAACGATTATATTTCCTGTAACTCTATAGGTATTTCCTTTTGTCCATAATCCACTAACATTACCATTTACTAAGACTAAATTGTTAGATGATAAAGTGACATCGTCTAAAACAATATTTTCACTAATAAAATAATTTAATAGTTCATAAGTTTGGTAACCATTCTTTTCATATTTAATATTATAAACCCCATTAGCAACAACAGCTGTAAAATTACCATCTATTTGAGATGTTGTTTGAGCAAGTACTGCACTAGGAGAAACTGGTGTAAAAGTAATTGTAGAGTTTTCAAAATTTGTGGTGTTATCTAAAAAAACTTTACCGCTTACATCAGCTGCAAATGAATAAGTTGAAAGAAGGATAAATAAAGTTAGTAGAATTTTTTTCATTGTTTTTTATTTGATTTAAATTTATTAGCAAAAGATAGCTTTTTTTATGCAATTCCTTTTTGCTTCAAACCTACAAAAATGTAGCTTATTTCTTGTTTTTTAATAAAGAATTATTTTAGCTTTTAATCCAATTCTCTAAAATCCTTTTTCCTTTTGGAGTAAGCACACTTTCAGGGTGAAACTGAACACCTCTTACGTCAAATTTTTTGTGTCTCAGTGACATAATCTGCCCGTTTTCATCGATAGAGGTTGCTTCAAGAGCTTCTGGTAAATTACTGTCAACGACCCATGAATGATATCTGCCCACTTCAAATTCGTTTCCTAAACCTTCAAATAAAATTTCGTCTGAAACTACTGTTTTTACATTTGTTGCAACGCCGTGGTATACTTTGTCTAGGTTCGAAAGCGTTCCTCCAAAAACTTCTCCAATAGCCTGCTGCCCTAAACAAACGCCAAGAATACTTTTTGTTGGTGCATATTTTTTAATTACGGCCTTTAATAAACCCGCTTCATCAGGGATTCCAGGACCCGGCGAAAGTAATATTTTATCGAAAGAAGCAATTTCGTCAATTTCGAATTCATCGTTTCTGTAAACCGTAACTTCGCAGTTCAAATCTTCCAGATAGTGCACTAAATTATAAGTGAAACTATCATAATTGTCTATAACTAATATTTTTTTCATTTTTTCTAAGGTTCTAAGTTGCTAAGACACTAAGTTTTCAAACTGTTACTGAAAACTGGGACTGAGACTGACAACTATTTTTTATTTATTTTTCTCGAACGTACTTTTCAGTAATAATTCTATCGATTCCTAATTTTTCTACTTTTTCTATTCCCTTTTGAGTTAAAGTGTCGTTTTTAATTTTTACTACAAACTCAAATTTTCCATTTTCCCATTGGCGGTTGTTGAAGTACTCTAAATTCTCGGTATAAACACTATCTTTTAAAGTATATTTTCCGCCTCCGCCAAAGAATACTGCATTTGTTGAATCTTTACCATTATTTAAATCATGATTTAAAAAAGCAAAATGTGTATCGTTAATAATTTTAATCATTTTTGTTTTTGGATTGAAAGTCGAAAAAGTTGAATCTTTTTCTGTCGTTTCTGCTGATATCAGACGCCAGGTTCCTTTAATTGGATTCTCTTTTTTTTCCGAATTACAAGAGGTTATTGTAATGATTAAAACTAGAATTGATAATACTTTTTTCATGGTTTATAGTTTTTTATAGTTTGTTTTTATTTTTTAAAGTTTCAGATTTCAAGTTTCACGTTCCAACAACTTGAAACCTGAAACAAAGAAAACTTGAAACTATATTTTTTCTGCCATTTCCAGCGCTGTATTCAATGCTCTTAATTTGTTATAAACTTCCTGCATTTCACTTTCTTCGTCAGAACTTGCTACGATTCCGGCGCCGGCCTGGTAATGTAATTGATGATTTTTACTAAGGAAAGTTCGAATCATAATGGCGTGATTAAAATTACCTTCAAAATCCATAAAACCAATTGCGCCTCCGTAGAAATTACGATTTGTTTTTTCGTAATCTTCAATCAATTGCATGGCTCTGTGTTTTGGTGCACCGCTTAAAGTTCCGGCAGGGAAAGTATCGGCGACAACCTGCATCGTCGTCGCTTTTTCGTGTAAATGACCTGTAACTTTAGAAACCAGGTGAATTACGTGCGAGAAAAACTGAACTTCTCTGTATTTCTCCACATTTACATCGTGACCGTTTCGGCTTAAATCGTTTCTTGCCAAGTCGACAAGCATTACGTGTTCACTGTTTTCTTTTTTATCTTCTGAAAGTTCTTTGGCTAGAAGTGCATCACGTTCGTCATTTCCGGTTCTTTTAAAAGTTCCGGCGATGGGGTGAATTTCGGCTTTTCTGTTTTTTACGATAATTTGCGCTTCGGGCGAAGACCCAAATATTTTGAAATCTCCATAATCAAAAAAGAATAGGTAAGGAGATGGGTTGATGCTTCTTAAGGCTCTGTAAACATTAAATTCGTCACCTTTAAAACCTTGTGTAAAACGACGAGATAAAACCAATTGAAAAACGTCTCCGCGAAAGCAATGTTTTTTTGCTAAAGCCACATTGTGTTTAAATTCTTCATCGGTTAAATTAGAGAAACCTTCGCCTTCTTTTGAAAATTTGTATGAAGCAATATTTCTGGATTGTAATAATTGTTCGATTTCAGAAATGTTATTTGTTCCATCAACGCTGTGGCAGAAAATATAGGCTTCGTTTTTAAAGTGATTGATGGCAATGATGTTTTGATAAACGGCATAAAAAACATCCGGAATTGAAGTTGCATTGTCTTTTTTAGCAATCGAAACTTTCTCGAAATAACGAACGGCATCATAAGAAATGTATCCGAATAATCCATTATTAATGAATTTAAAGTCGTTTTTCTCCGATTGAAATTTGCTTGAAAACTCCTGAATTACTTCTGGAATATTTGTTGAAGCATCAATTTTAGTCTGCTCTGAAGTTCCGTCAGGGAAAGTTTTTGAAATCGTTTCGTTTTCGATTTTAATCGTAGCAATAGGGTTACAGCATACATAAGAGAAACTGTTGTCGTTTCCGTGATAATCACTGCTTTCCAGTAATAAACTATTTGGAAATTTATCTCTTATTTTAAAATATATACTAACCGGCGTAATGGTGTCTGCCAGGATTTGTTTGTAATGTGTGTTGAGTATAAAAGGTTTCAAAGTATGTGTTTTTTAGTTTTTAATATTTTTTTCTGCTAAAATTTCGACCAAAAAAAAAGGCCTGTCGTGATGACAAGCCTTTTATATTTATAGTTTTGAAAATACCATAGGAAGCTTAGTTCACGACGTTTGACGTAAATTGTTCCACCACCAAGTATTGTTCATTATTGTTCTCATATCTTATTTTGATGTGACAAAGATATAAATGTAATTTGAATTAGAATACATAAAATCTCAAAAAAAACTTTTCTAATTTTTGAAATTTGTTAAATTTTAAACTCTAAAGTTTGCTTAAGGCCTTAGTTTCCAATCGCAATCGTATTATTAACATTTGCTCTAAAATCTGGATTTCCTTTGATATTTGGCAGTGTAAACAACTCATTGTTCTTGTATTTTGAGTATTCTATCCCAGAATTTGGATTGTAATAATTTTGAATTGCAGCATCAGCACTAGATGATTCACTTGTAATTCCGCCGTTGCAATTGTTCACGATTATGTTTTTGAAACTCATTTTTGCCAAGCTTTCGTCTCCATTTCCAATATTGCTTTCTAATAAAACAAAAGGAGAAAAACCAGAAACAATACTATTGCTTAAATTAAAAAAAGTGTTTTCTCTAATATGAATAGATTCTCTAACCAGGCCTTGGTTGTTTTCTTCAAGATTTACTAAAGTGATATTGGTTGCATTGATTTTTGTCATTTTTTTAGTCATATCAGTATTTTGAATCTTATCATAAGAATCGACTTCAAAACATCTTGAACCCGAAATATCTGATGAAAAAGGATGACGAATAGCAATACTGTTGCTGATGCTAATTTGAGCTCCTTGTGTAAAATCGAAATCGTCGTCAGTAGTTCTGTATGAAATTAAATTATTCATATTTAAATCTCCTCCGTAACATTCAAAAGAATCGTCGTTTGAAAAACTGATCTGGATATTGCTTAAAATTGTTTTTCTCCCAACACCAGCCAGAGAAAGACCGTTAAGTTCTTTTTCTGAACTCAGTTTTCTACCGGCAAATTCTATCCTGACATATTTTAAAATGCCTGAATTGTCTTCGGCATCCTGACCTCCATAATGATTTAATATTGGATCTAAAGTAAAAGGAAGTGTGTGAAGTCCGCCAAGCGAATTAATTGGAGCTTTTCCTAAAATGATTATTCCGCCCCAGTCTCCCGGACGTCTGTCTGTGATTTCTTTGTTTGAAGTAAAAACGATTGGGTCAGTTTCTAAACCTTCGGCCACAATTTTTGCACCATTTGTAACAACAAGAGTTCCGCAGGTTTTATCATCGCCTCTTATTATAGTTCCGGGCTCGATGGTTAAAGTTGCATTGTTTGTCACATAAACAATACCTACCAGCTGGTAGGTATTTCGTTTTACTAATCTGGTATCTTTGTCAATCGTTCCGGCAATTATGTTGGTTGCTTCACTGTATTCTATTTTAGACGGATTAAAATTAGTCCAATTATTCATCCAGTTATTGGTGCCGGTTATTCCTTTTATCTGTTGTTGAGCTTGTAGAAAAAAAGTGCTTATAAGTGTAATTATTGCAACACATATTTTTGTTTTCATAGCTATAATTTTAATTTCTGTTTTTTGATTTTTATTTTCCTCAAAATTAGACCCCGAATGTTAATCAATACGGGGATAGTTATTATGAAAGCGTTATTTTATCATTAAGAATGTTATGATTTTGAAAAGAAATAAGATATTTAACCAGAGAAAACGCTGCTTCAAAATTGTTTGCAATTAAATTTTCATTTAAAGATAATTTGTAACTTTAATAAAAATAAAAGAAATGGATTTAGATACTCGAAAAGTGATTTTTATTAGAGACTTTCTTAAGCTTGAAAGTGAGAAATGAAGTTAAAGACTTTTTGGACTGATTTTACTAAAAAAGTACTTAAGAATATTTTTTGATTATTATAAAAAGAAGCCAATTTAAGCGTTGCAAGAAAACTTGTTATAGGAATTACGAAAGAAACAACTAAGCAGCAAGGACAATCTGAAATTGGACAAAAGGAAGAACTTTTAGAAAGTTATTCAAAAGAAATCCGTTATTTGATATTTAAAAATTATAAGATTATTTATTGGATAAATTCTGAAAGAAATTCAATTGAAATTCTGGATGTATTTGATACCAGACAAAATCCAATAAATATTAAAAGACATAAATAAAAAAGAAAAACCCCAATAGAATCAACTATTGGGGTTTTTCTTATATATGAATTAGTAAGCCTGAAATTAGAATTTTAAAGCTACTGTTAATTCGAAATCATCGCTGATAGTTTTATCTCCTAAACCTTCGAAGAAACTTCCAGAACCGTATTTAATATCATATTTAGTTCTGTCAACTTTAAATGCAGTTGTAGCAGTGTTTCCACTTACAGTAATATCAAAAGTTACTGGTTTAGTGATTCCTTTAATAGTTAAATCAGCAGTTACTGTGTAAACGTCAGCAGATTTAGCACCAATAGTTTTGAAAACTAATTTTGAAGTTGGGAATTTATCAGTTCCAAAGAAATCGTCAGCTTTTAAGTGACCGTTTAATTTACCTTGGTATTCTCCACTTAAATCTGTAGAAGTTAATGAAGTCATATCAACTGTGAAGCTTCCTCCAACTAATTTTTTTCCTTTGAAAACTACAGCACCTTCTTTAAAGTTTACTGTTCCAGAGTGTTCTCCTGTTACTTTTTTACCTACCCATTTGATAGTAGACGCTTTTACGTCGATTTTTTTAGTTTGTGCGTTTACTGAGATACCAGCTGCTGCTACGAATAATGCAATTGCAATTGTTTTTAAATTTTTCATGTTGTTAAAATTGAATTTGATTAATAATAATTATATAGTGATAAATAATTCCTCGTGAGATTTTCTAACTTTTTTGAAATGCTGAGCATCGTCCTCATCATGTCTGTAACCTACAGCAGCAATAACTGTAGTACTTAGGCCTAGTTTATCAAAACCTAAGATTTTGTTGAATTCTGCTGCATTGAAACCTTCCATAGGTGTAGCATCGATTTTTAATTCAGAAGCAGCACTTAATAAAGTACCCAAAGCAATGTAAGTTTGTTTTGCTGTCCAGATGTTTTTAGCTTCATCAGATAAGTTTGCAACTGTACCTTTCATCATATCGCTAAATCCAGCTAAAGCATCAGCAGGAACACCTCTTGTTTTGCTTATATTGTTGATATAATTGTCTACAGAATGTACTCCAAGATTTACATCATTTGCAAATACAAATATTTGAGAAGCATCTGTAAGCTGTGTTTGTCCGTAAGCTGCAGCTTTTAATTGTTCCCTAATTTCCGGATTTTCTACAATAACAACTTTGTATGGTTGTAATCCGTATGAAGAAGCACTTAATCTAACAGCTTCTTTTAAAGTATTTAAATCTGCTGAAGATACTTTTTTAGAAGCATCATATTTTTTTGTTGCATATCTCCAGTTTAAATTATCTAATAATGTACTCATAATTTTAATTTTGTTGGGTTCGGTATTTTTCTAATAATGTGTTTAATAATTCTAATTCTTCCTGACTTATATTTTTGGCAAACGAACGCTCGTGCTCGTCTACCTTTGGGTCTAATTCTTTTAAAACATCAAGTCCTTTCTGTGTAATCAAGACTTCAATTTTTCGTCGATTGCCCGGACAGACATTTCTTGTTACAAAATCTTTCAGTAATAATTTATCAACTAATCGGGTTGTGTTACTCGTTTTAGCTAACATGCGTTCTTGTATCACACACATATTAGCAGGATTTCCTTTTTGTCCTCTTAATATACGCAGTACATTATATTGTTCTCCAGATAAATCATACGGCTTTATCAACTCGTTGAAATGATCCTGAATCACATTCTGTGTGTACATGATATTCAGAATAACTTTTTTCGCATTATCCATCTTAACTGTACTTTTAATAACCTCTTCAATTGTCATAGTCGTAAGTGTATAATTTGTATATACAAATGTATGGTTTTTAATATTTGTATATACAAGTGTTTCGTTAATTTTTTGTTAATTGAATTAGCGTGAAATTGAAAGTGTACAAAAAACAGAATAAAAATACTCTAATTTTAAATGTAAAATATTGATTAATAAATGTTTAATGATTACTTAAAATTGAATTTAACTTTGTCAAAGTTTTAGATTTTGACAAAAGGCTTATTGAAATTCAGACAAAAGAAAGCCTCTTGCTATTTTTTTGAAATTTAAAATTTCTTTATTTATCCACTCTTCATTATGTCCAAGTTCTTTAGCAATCAGTTTTGCTACTTTTTCTGAAGATTGAATTGCGGCTCTGGCATCTAAGAACAATAAACGAACGCGTCTTGCTAAAATATCATCAACAGTTCTTGCCATTTCATATCGTATAGCCCAAAGCACTTCTGCCATAGTGAATTCGTGATCGGGATGTACTTTTTCTTTTAATTCAGGATTGTTTTGTTGTAATTCGATTATTTTAGGAATGTCAGAACCATAGATATACAAATGATTTTCTCTGTCTAAAGCTGCAGTAGTTTTATTTCCATGAATCGCAAGATGTTCTGTAATACATCGTTTTTTAGGCAGTTTACCAATACTAATTGCTTTGTTTATAATATCTTCAGCTATTTTTCTGTATGTTGTCCATTTTCCTCCAGTTATAGTTATTAAGCCTGTTTCAGATACAATAATTTTATGGCTTCGGGAAACTTCTTTGGTTTTTTTGCCTTCCTCTTCGGGTGCTGCCAAAGGACGTAAGCCTGCAAAAACCGATAAAACATCTGCTCTGGTTGGTTTTTTCGCTAAAAAATGCTGTGCTGTTTCTAATACAAATTTGATTTCACTTTCTAAAGCAATAGGTTCTAAACTATGTTTTTTAATTAATGTATCTGTTGTGCCTACTACAATCCGGTTATGCCAGGGTACAGCAAACAAAACTCGTCCGTCACTTGTTTTTGGGATCATCAAAGCATGATCTCCGGGTAAAAAAGATTTATCAAAAACTAGATGAATGCCCTGGCTAGGGACGATATATTTTTTATAAACAGTATCGTTTAGTTTCATTATGGCATTTGTAAAAACACCCGTAGCGTTTATAATTGCGGCACCTTTTAAATTGTATTTATCTCCTGTTTCCTGATCTTCTGCTTCAACACCAATAACATGGTTTTTATTGTCTTTTATTAAATTTATAACTTTTACATAGTTTAAAATACAAGCTCCTTTTTCTACGGCAGTTTGAGCGATATTAATAGCTAAACGCGAATCATCAAACTGCCCGTCATGATAAATAACGCCATTTAGTAAACCAGCTTCTTCTACGTTAGGAAGCATTTCGATTGTTTTTTTCTTAGAAATATATTTTGAACGGCCTAAACTTAAACGTCCGGCCAATAAATCATAAACAGTTAATCCAATAGTATAAATGAAACTGCTCCACCAATTGTAATTTGGGATCACAAAAGATTGGTTTTTGACTAAGTGACCCGCATTTTTAACTATTAAGCCTCTTTCTTTCAGCGCTTCTATGACCAGGTGAATATTTCCTTGTTCCAGATAACGTACGCCGCCATGAATCAATTTAGTACTTCTGCTAGAAGTTCCTTTTGCAAAATCAACCGCTTCGACTAAAATTGTTTTGTATCCTCTGCTAGCAGCATCAAGAGCAGTTCCTAAACCGCTGGCACCGCCTCCAATAATAATTACATCCCATTTTTCAGTGTTTTTTAATATCGATAGCTGTTCTGAACGGTTCATATATAATGCTCTTTTTTTTTGGATTTTTTGTTTAAAGCAAACTTAGCGAAACGAAATTAGATTTAGATGAAGAAATGTCTTGGTTGTTAAAGTTTGTTTTTATTTCAGGTTTCAGGTTGATTCATTAGGTTTCAAAAAACAAACCCGACAGATTTTTAAAATCTGTCGGGTTTGTTGTAGATTATATTTTCGTCTAAGTTAGTCTAAAGACAATTTTTAATATTCCGTTAGGAATATTTCGTCGATAGAAAAAAATAGAATTGTTTTGAATTGAATTGTGTCCTGTAGGGACACCGTTTTCAACAGAATATAAGACTAGGCTCGTTAATCAAACGTTCCTACGGAACGTATAACCGCAGCTCAAATTTAATTCTACCAACCAGACATTCCTTCGGAATGAAATTGGATTTTATTTTCTTTAAGTTTCGTAAAGCAACTTGAAACATGAAACCTGAAACAAAAAATATATCAATGAGGAAGTTTGTCTTTTATCCAGCCATAAAACCACGTTCCTGCAATAGCACTTAATAAAGTAACAATAATTACAGTAGCACCAGTTCCAATTTGTGCAAAAAGCGGTCCCGGACAAGCTCCGGTAATAGCCCATCCAAAACCGAATAACAATCCGCCATAGATTTGTCCTTTACTGAACGTTTTTGGCTGAATTTCGATTTTCTCGCCCTGAAGCGTTTTAATATTGAATTTTTTAATGATGAAAACCGAGATAACACCAACAGCAACTGCGCTTCCAATTACGCCATACATAAAGAATGACTGCAGGTGGAACATTTCCTGAATACGAAACCAACTGATGATTTCTGCTTTTACAAATACAATCCCAAAAAATATTCCAACAATTAAATATTTAAGGTTTGCGAATCCTGTTTCTTTTTTATGACTTGCATTGATTCCTTCGCTATCTGTATTTTTATTTTCTAAATTGTTCATTTTTGAAATTTTAAAGTGAAAGAATATAAGGTAAAATCAAAAGTGACATTACAAAACCGCCAATCATAAAACAGATTGTAGCGATTAATGAAGGCCATTGTAAATTTGATAATCCCATTATGGCGTGTCCGCTCGTGCATCCGCCGGCATAACGAGTTCCGAAACCAACTAAAAATCCGCCAACAACAATCATAATAAATCCGCGAAGGGTTAATAAACTTTCCCAGGAAAATAACTGCGCCGGAACTAAACCAGAATGATCCGTGATTCCGTAAGAAGCTAATTGTTCTGAAAGTTCTGGAGTAATTTGAACATTATTTGGGTTTGATAAAAAGTAGGCACCAATAACACCGCCAAGAAATATTCCGAAAACGAAGAATAAATTCCAGCTTTCTTTTTTCCAGTCGTATTTAAAAAACGAAATGTTAGAAGGAATACAAGCCGCACAAATGTGGCGAAGCGAAGAACTAATCCCAAAAGATTTATTTCCGATAATTAATAAAATAGGAACAGTCAATCCGATTAAAGGACCAGCAATGTACCAAGGCCAAGGTTCTTGAATAATTTCCAGTAGATTCATTTGTTAGTTTTTTTGCCACAGATTTCACAGATTCAAAAGGATATCTTTTTTATCTGTAAAGTCTGCCTGCTAATTTTATATTTAATTTTAATCTGTGTTAATCATTTTAATCTGTGGCAAAAATCTATTTTAGAACCTTGCTTTGGCAGATAAAATCTGATTTTGGGATTTCAGTTTTTGCGATGGCTCCAAAACCGCCGTCAATTTCGCTAAAGTTTCTAAAGCCTCGTGCCTGCAAAATCGAAGCCGCAATCATACTGCGGTAACCACCTGCGCAATGTAAATAAAAATGCTCGTTAGGGTTAATGTCTTTTACCCAGTCATTGATATAAGCAAGAGGTTTACTGTAAGCATCTTCGATATGTTCTGCTTCATATTCCGTTTCTTTACGAACATCAATAACTTTATCTTCTTTGATATTAAATTTACCGGCAAATTGTTCTGCCGAAATTCGGTTAACACTATCAATTTCAAAACCAGCTTTTTCCCAAGCTTCAAAACCGCCTTCTAAATGCCCGATTATAAAATCAAAACCAACACGGCTTAAACGCGTAACGGTTTCTTCTTCAAGACCAAGTTCGGTTACTAATATAATAGGCTGTCTTACATCGCCCACTAAAGTTCCAACCCACGGCGCAAAATCACCATTGATCCCTATATTAATAGACTGCGGAATAAATCCTTTAGCAAAATCACTGCTTTTTCGTGTATCTAAAACCAAAGCTCCAGTTTCTTCGGCAACTGCCTCAAAATCTTTTGCCTCAATAGCTTTCATTCCGTTATGTAAAACTGTTTCAAAACTTTCATAACCTTGTTTGTTCATGGCCACGTTCATGCTGAAATAAGCTGGAGGAGGCAATAATCCGTCGGTCACTTCTTTGATAAATTCAGCTTCCGTCATATTCGCACGCAAAGCATAATTCGTAGCTTTTTGATTTCCAATTGTTGAAACTGTTTCTTTGCTCATGTTTTTTCCGCAGGCGCTTCCGGCACCGTGTGCAGGATAAACGATTACATCATCGGCAAGAGTCATAATTTTATCTCTAAGTGAATGAAATAAAATTCCGGCCAATTGATCCTGAGTCATTCCCGCAGCTTTTTGTGCCAAATCAGGACGGCCAACATCACCAATAAATAAAGTATCTCCAGAAAAAACAGCATGATCTTTTCCGTTTTCGTCAATCAATAAATAGGTTGTACTTTCCATAGTGTGACCTGGAGTATGCAGTACTTTTATCGTCACATTTCCAAGTTTGAACTCCTGTCCGTCTTTTGCAGAAATACAGTCAAACTCACAGGCTGCATTTGGCCCGTAAACAATTGGAGCTTCAGTTTCTTTACTTAAATCGATGTGTCCCGAAACAAAATCAGCGTGAAAATGTGTTTCAAAAATATATTTTAACTTTACCTGATCGCGTTTTAAACGATCTAAATAAGGCTGAATTTCTCTTAACGGATCAATAATCGCTGCTTCTCCGTTAGAAGTTATATAGTATGCACCTTGTGCGAGACATCCGGTATAAATTTGTTCTATTTTCATAATACGTGTTGTAAAAATGATGGAATACAAAGGTAACTTTGTTTTTTATTAAAATAGGTGACTAATGTTACAGAAATTGGATTTTCGTGTAAAAAAAATATGGATTTTGTCATGTGCATTATATAATTTGGTTTAAACCCGAGCAATTAAGTTTTAACTTATAATTTTGTACATGACGAATATCATTTTAAAAGAAAAAAAACAATTATAAAGATGAATACAGCAGACTTATTAGATCAAATTACCTTTATAAAAGAAATTGATAAAGTAAAATATATTCAGCGTAAAACGAAGCTGTTTAATAGTGACCGAAATGAAAATGATGCAGAACACAGCTGGCATTTGGCTTTAATGGCAATTGTTTTGGCAGAACACTCTAATGAACCAATTGATGTTCTGAAAGTCGTAAAAATGGTTTTGATACATGACATTGTAGAAATTGATGCCGGAGATGTTTTTATTTATGATACTGTAAAAAGTCATGATAATACAGATGAAGAGCGATTGGCCGCGAATCGAATTTTTGGTTTACTTCCGAAAAAACAAGCTGAAGAATTGATTTCTATTTGGGAAGAGTTTGAAGCTGGTGAAACCAACGAAGCAAAATTCGCAAAATCTATGGACAGATTAGAGCCTTTACTGCAGAATATTTCTAACAACGGCGGGACCTGGAAAGAGTTTGGAGTGAATTATAATAAGGTTTACGAGAAAAAGAGCATTATAAAAAATGGTTCAACATCGTTATGGAATTACGCCGAAGGTTTGATAAATGAAAGTGTAGAAAAAGGAATTTTAAAAAAATAATCAAATATAGCCTGCGGTTTCAACTGCGGGAAACGTATCAGGATTATACATTGTGTTTCCGTGGTTGAAACCACGGGTTATGTTTTATGCAAATCTATACGAAATCTTGTTATTGCGACGAAGGAGAAATCGTACGCGCTGATAGATAAAGATTGGCGATTTTCTTTGCGGAGTTTCTAGTGCGATTTCTCCTTCGTCGAAATGACATACTTTATCATAAAATATAAATGTGATTTCTACTTTTAAATTGTTGAAAAGTTTAACAAATATTAGGTGATAAACTTCTTTTAAAAGGTATTAATTCGGGTTGTAATGGTTAAATTTGTTGAACTTCATAAATAAATACCACTTATGGAAGAAATGCTCTTTTATGACCGAATGCAATTTGCCTTCACCATTACTTTTCATTATCTTTTTCCACAGCTTACAATGGGTCTTTCGCTCATTATTGTTTATTTCAAATGGAAATACTTAAAAACTAAAGACGAACAATACAATCACGCCACCCATTTCTGGATGAAAATCTTCGCTCTGAATTTTGCGATGGGCGTTGTAACGGGAATTCCCATGGAATTTCAATTTGGGACGAACTGGGCAAAATTCTCTGAATTAACCGGAGGAATTATTGGCCAGACGCTCGCAATGGAAGGAATGTTTTCTTTCTTTCTCGAATCTTCTTTTTTAGGTTTATTTTTATTTGGAGAAAAACTCCTTGGCCATAAATGGCATTTTGTAACCGGATTATTAATTTGTATTGGTTCCTGGGCCAGCGGATTTTTAATTATTGCGACACATTCGTGGATGCAGAACCCGGTTGGTTATGAAATCCTTGAAAACGGAAAATTTGTATTGAATAATTTTCAGGCTTTATTCTTAAATCCGTGGCTATGGCCTTCTTATCTCCACAATCAGGCCGCTTCTTTGGTGACAAGCTCGTTTGTTGTTGCCGGAATTGGGGCTTTCTATATTTTAAGCCAAAAGAATGTTTCTTTCGGGAAATTGTTCCTTAAAACAGGAGTTGTCTTCGGATTGATTTCTAGTGTTATAGTAGCTGTTCCAACGGGAGATTTACTGGCAAAAAATGTTGTGAAACATCAGCCGGTGACTTTTGCTGCAATGGAAGGAATTTTTCATACCGAGAAAAAGGGCTCCGAAATTGTATTAATTGGTCAGCCCGATGTTAAAGATAAAAAACTCGATAATAAAATTGCCGTTCCTAATATTTTAAGTTTCCTGACTTACGGAAACTGGGAACAGGAAATTAAAGGCTTAGATCAATTTGAAGAAGATCTTCACCCAACAAATATTTCAGGATTGTATTATGCATATCATATTATGGTAGGACTTGGAACTGTATTTATTGGGTTAATGGTTATTTCTCTCTTTCAATTAATCCGGGGAAAATTATTTCAAACTAAATGGATTTTATGGTCACTTATGTTTATGATGCCATTTCCGTACATTGCCAATACAACAGGCTGGTACACGGCTGAATTAGGAAGACAGCCCTGGCTGGTTTACAATTTAATGCGAACTGCTGCCGGTGCTTCGCCAACGGTTTCATCAGGAAATACACTGTTTACATTACTTGGCTTTATTGGTTTATACCTTTTACTGGGAATGTTGTTTTTACTTTTGATTGGAAAAATTATCAATAAAGGGCCTCATAATGTGGAACTTTCAACAGAAAAAATATAAGTATGGAATTTTTTTGGTACGTAGTTTTAATGGGAATCCTGGCTGTTTATCTGGTTTTAGACGGTTATGATTTTGGGGCAGGAATTATTCATTTATTTTTTGCCGATACAGAAAAAGATAAAAAAGCAATTACAAGTGCAATAGGTCCGTTTTGGGATGCCAATGAAGTCTGGCTTATTGCAGCCGGAGGGGTTTTATTTTTTGCTTTCCCTACTTTATATGCTTCTTCTTTCAGTGGCTTTTATCTGCCTTTGATTATGATTTTATGGCTTTTGATTTTCCGAGCTATCGGATTGGAAATGCGCGGACAGATTCATAACCCAATGTGGGAAACCATTTGGGATAAAGCTTTCGGAATTGCAAGTTTACTTTTGGCACTGTTCTTCGGGATTGCTTTGGGAAATATTGTTCGAGGCGTAAATCTCGGAATGGTGCAAAATGGTGTTTCAACGCAAGAAGCACATTATTTCTTTCTGCCTTTGTGGAATCCAACTTTTAGTCCGCAGGCAAATGAATTGGGAATTATTGACTGGTTTACGCTTTTTCTTGGAATTGTAAGCACTGTCGCTTTAACGATTCATGGCGCCAACTGGATTATTTATAAAACAAATTCATCTTTAAACCCGAAGCTTAAAAAGGTTGTTTTTGCATTGAATATTGTTCTGTTGGTTTTAGTTTGTATTTCATTGCAGGTTTGGCATTTTATAGAGCCAAAACCGTTTCATAATTTTGTCGAAAATCCTATTCTTTGGTTTTTCCCGCTTTTGACTTTCGTTGGAATTCTGGGATTGTTTAAAGTCCGTTCGTTTCAAAAAGACGGTTACGGATTTATGTTTTCGACTTTCTTTTTAGTGGGGGGATTTGCTTCGACAGCCGTTTCTATTTTTCCGAATGTTCTGCCTTCGACTAATAAAGTAAATCCGTCGTTAACAATTTATAATACTGCCGCCGGAGAATATGGATTAAATGCCGGAATGAGCTGGTTTTTTGTGGCTTTATTTCTTGTGATAATTTATTTTATTATTCAGTATCGAGTTTTTAGCGGTAAAATGGATGATATTGGGTATGGAGAACATTGATGGTTTTTATTTTTTGTCACGACCCGAGCGATAACGGACGAAGCAATTCACGAATTTTTATTTTGATATAAAATCAATTGCCTCCAGTTTTAACTGGAGGTTTTTTTATTGGTATTCAAAAGGCTTTAGCCCAAATTGTAAAGTTTGGCTAAAGCCTTTTAGTTATATAGACTTATTTACCTCCAGCTAAAGCTGGAGGCAATTTATAAAAGGCTTTTAGTTGTAGTTTTTGTTAATCGTGAATATAGCGGATAGCTTCCTGATGGCTATCGGGATAGGCAACACACAAAGACTTCACATTAAATTTCTTTAATATAATTTTTACAGATATTGTATTTGATCTGCTTTTTATTAGTTTTGTTAGAAGAGAAATAATTAAAATTTTAGAAAATGTATAATTGTTTTGATATAGCAAAGTATTTCATAGAATTAGCAAAAGAAGAAGGTCAGGGACTTGACCCGATGAAATTGCTAAAGCTGACTTATATTTCGGATGGATGGCATTTGGGAATTACTGGAAAACCGCTTTTTGAAAACGAAATTCAGGCCTGGAAATATGGTGCGGTTATTCCAGATTTGTATTATGCAATACGAATGTTTGGGAAAGATCCTGTTGATCCTTTTTTGTTGAATATATCTGCGAAAACGCCATTAAAAGAGGAAGATAAAGAGTTCCTGAAAAAAATCTGGGATAATTACAAAGGTTTATCCGGATTGCAGCTTTCTGCACTAACACATGAAGAGGGGAGTCCGTGGTCACAAACCTGGGATGGAACGCATGATGTTGTAATTGGAAATGATTTAATTAAAGAATATTATCAGGAAAAACTAAATAGTTAATGGAAAAAACTTTAGCAGAAAAATTACCGGAAAGTGCTTTAGGAAACGATATTATTAATGTTCCAAAAGATGTAACAAAAGAGGCAGAAAAAGAAGATCATTTAATGAGGCCTTATGATCCTAAAAGCCATTCGGAATATATAGAACTTAAAAGATTTGAAATCGAACAGGCAAATGAAAGTTTGGAACGAAAGTTAAGACAGGAAAATGCCAGAAAAGCTTTTGTTTTTTCGTCAAGATGGGCTATTTTTATTGCTCTTGTTATTTTACTGCACGGAGCAGGTGCATCGTATAAATTCTTTATTTTATCGCAAACCGAATTTTTATTTGTTGTTGGAACTTTAACGACTTCTATTTTTACTTTTTATACTTTGGTTTTGAGGTATTTATTTTATCGAAAACCAATTGCTAAAATGGTCGAGAAGAAAATAGCTTAAATAGTTTCATCTTTGTTAAAGTTTCAAACCAAGACTGTAAGGAACTTTCTTTCATGTATTAAATGTTTGTAATTTATCAGGATCCCCTCCGCAATGTATTACTACTTGTTTTATAATTTCATTTTGCAATTCATTACAAAATGAAATTTTGGGAATCTTATATCCTTTTAATTTTTTTACATTCCAATCAACCATCGTTTCTTTAGCAAAAAAATCCAGATGATCCTCTGAAATATAATCTAAGATTTCTTTGACTTCTGTTCTGTTCTGCATTTCTTAAATCGGTTAAAATATATCTGCAAAATAAAAAAATTATTGTTTTATCAGAGTTCCTTACAGTCTTGGTTTTAAACTTTGACAAAGATTATCTACAAGCAAAATTAAATTAAAAAATATCTGCCAAATCTGCGAGAGAAAATAATCTCTAAAACAAAACCTCTTTAGCAATTATATAAAATCCCATTACGAGAACAAACCACCCAAAGAGCGGTTTTAATCTAGTTCCGTCAATTTTTTTAGAAAGCTGGCTTCCAATTAACATTCCGAAAAGGGCCATTCCCGAAACACCTAATAAAAAAGAATAATTAATTGGAGTTCCAATGTATAAATCACCTCCAAAACCTATTGAAGAATTGATCGTAATGATTAATAACGAAGTTCCCACAGCTTGTTTCATTGGTAATTTTGCAAAAAATAAAAGTGCAGGAATTATTAAAAATCCACCGCCGGCGCCAAGAAACCCGGTTACAATCCCCACTAAAAAGCCAATGATACCTAATTGAACATAATTGGTTTCGGTGCTTTTTATTTCCGGAAGGTTTTTTCGAATCATAGAAATTGCCGCCGTTATCATCAAAACCGAAAAGACTATCATAATCAGAAAATCTTTTGAAACGGTATAAGATGCCACAGAAAAAAGTGTCGCAGCGATTTGAGGAAATATGACTTCACGAATTATTAAAATTGAAATCACAGAAGGAATCGCAAAATAAAGAGCTGATTTTATCTTAAGATTTCCCATTTTATAATGGCTGTAACTTCCAAATAAAGCGGTTAATCCAACAATAAATAAGGAATAAGAAGTGGCCTGGTCTGGATTTACTCTAAATAAATATACAAGAATAGGAATTGTCAGGATTGATCCGCCGCCGCCAATTAAGCCTAGTGAAATCCCAATAATGATTGAAGCAAAATATCCTAAATATTCCATTGCATTTATTTTTATGCAAAGTTGCTTCGTTAATTATGAATCTACAGTAACATTTATCA
Source organism: Flavobacterium soyae (assembly GCF_021245985.1). GTDB lineage: Bacteria > Bacteroidota > Bacteroidia > Flavobacteriales > Flavobacteriaceae > Flavobacterium > Flavobacterium soyae. The sequence continues at coordinate 243,527 of NZ_JAJQXA010000003.1, forward strand.
CATATGGATATTTTTTGCCCACGGGTTTTACGGATGAAACGGGTTGACACAGATTATTTGTTGCATTGAGCAGATAAATTTTAACACATAGAGACATAGCTTTACTAACTCAAAAAAAGGCGTTTCACTTGCATCAACACACATAGCTATGTGTAAATAATGTATTATTTATTTCAACCTTTTACTAAGAAAAAAAAATCTATGTTTCTATGTGTTTAAAATTGAAGATAAAGTTTGTCAGTTCGAGCGAAGTCGAGAACCCGCAAAGCATTTCGACTTCGCTCAATGTGACAAAACATCAGTGAAAACCCGTTTCATCCGTAAAATCTGTGGGCAATATTACTTTAATAATTCAATCTGGTTTCGGTTTAGTTTGACCAAACCGCGCTGTTCCATTTTTTTTAATAATCTGGAAATCACTTCTCTTGAAGTATTTAATTCGGTGGCGATTTCCTGATGCGAAAGTTTGACTTCAGAACAGCCGCAGGCATCAGAATGTCTTTTTAAATAAAATTCTAAACGTTCGTCCATAGAACGAAAAGCAATATTATCGACAACTTCCAGAACTTCTTCAAAACGGCTTCGGTAAGTTTCAATTACAAATTCATACCACGATTTGTGTTCCATCATCCATTTATCCATCATTTGCAGCGGAATCATCATAACCGAAACATCTTCGACCACTTTTGCCATGATTTGGCTTTTTTCACTTTTTGCAGTACAGATCATAGAGATGGCGCAGGCTTGTCCGGGCTGTAGATAATACATTAAAAACTCGCCGCCGTCTTCGCCTTCCCGGTAAATTTTGATTTTACCTTTGGTTATTAAAACGGTGTTTTTGATGTATTGTCCGGTACGCATTAAAATAGTTCCGGCCTTAAAATCCTGAAGGCTTCCATTTTCTTCTATCGTAGCGATAAGTTCGCCGGAGAAATTAGGAAAGATGGTTTTTAATGAATTTTGCATTTATTGTATTTTTAAACACATAGAGACATAGGATTTTGAAACTCAATAAAGGCATTTCACTTTCATAAATGCACATAGCTATGTGTTGATAATATATTATCTATTTTGAACTTTACTTAAAAATTTAATCTATGTTTCTATGTGTTGAAATTTATTTTTTTGACACAGATTTTACAAATTTCCAAAAAATACTTCGCGAAAACTCGTGTAATTCGCGACAAATATTTTTATCAAAAAGAGATTAAAAATTATAATTTTTTACAAAGATAATAGATTCAGCTGTCATAAATTATCAGAAAACCATATTTAAGGGTATTTTGTGCAAATGAAAAAATCCTATTTTCTATCGATTTTATAGAGTGTATTTTTAAAAATAGTAAGTAAATTTGTGTTTCACTGATTATAATACTTTCTCTAAAACGTTTTCTGAGAATAATAATCGAAATCGCATTTGGTACGTTTTTAATTAATAGAAACGTCGTAATTTTACAAAAACACATTTATTATGAATTTATCACAAGAAGATTGGGTTAATCAGCTTGCTGCTGACGAGAATGCAGTTATACTGGACGTAAGAACTGAAGACGAATTTAATGACGGCTATATTGAAAATGCTTTAAACATTGATATCAATAAAGGTCAGGGTTTTATTTATGAAATTGAAGAATTAGATAAAAATAAAAATTACTACGTGTATTGTCGTTCTGGAGCCAGAAGCGCTAAAGCATGTCAGATTATGAATGAGTTAGGTATTGAAAATGCCTACAATCTGCTAGGCGGAATCCTAGACTGGGAAGGCGAAACCGTACAACCATAAAATGAAAAAAGAGGCGAAAAAAAGCCTCTTTTTTCATTAAAATGCGATTAATAACCAAATAAAAATTACCAGATTATGAGTTTAATACCAGAAGAATTTGAGATTAAAAGCCTTATAAACCAAGATACTTACCTTGTAAATGGAGAATTAAAACAATGGACAGGACAAACCACACCTGTGTTTTCGACTATTTCTTCTACAGAAAAATATACGCCGACATTATTAGGATCTATTCCGTTTATGGCAGAAACAGAAGCTGCCGAAGTTGTTGAAGCTGCAAATGCTGCCTACAATAAGGGTAAGGGATTATGGCCGACTATGAAAGTAGCCGACCGTATTAAATGCATGGAGAATTTCGTTAAACAAATGAAAGAAACCCGCGAAGAAGTAGTGAAGTATTTAATGTGGGAAATTGGAAAATCATTAGGTGATTCTCAAAAAGAATTTGACAGAACGGTTGAATATATTTACGATACTATTGCCAGCTACAAAGAATTAAACGGACGCAGCGCACATTTTGAAAAAGTGCAGGGTGTAAATGCCATGATCCGCCGCGGACCTTTGGGAGTGGTTTTATGTCTTGGTCCTTATAATTATCCTTTAAACGAAACTTTTTCATTGTTGATTCCGGCTTTAATTATGGGAAATACAGTGATTTTTAAACCTGCTAAAAATGGTGTATTATGTATCTCGCCATTGTTAGAAGCTTTTAGAACCAGTTTCCCTAAAGGTGTTATCAATATCGTTTATGGCAGAGGACGCGAAGTCGCTTCTCCAATTATGAAATCTGGAAAAATTGATGTTTTGGCATTAATTGGAAACAGTAAATCAGCCATTGCTTTGCAGGATCAGCATCCAAATAAAAACAGACTTCGTTTAATTTTAGGTCTTGAAGCTAAAAACCCTGCTATTATTCTTCCAGATGCCGATTTAGATTTGGCAATTCAGGAATGTATTACAGGAACTTTGTCTTTCAACGGACAGCGTTGTACGGCTTTAAAAGTTTTATATGTTCATGAATCAATTGCAGAAGAATTCAATAAAAGATTTTCTGAAAAAGTAGATGCATTACAATTTGGAAATCCGTGGGAAAAAGGAGTTGCACTAACACCGCTTCCTGAAACAGATAAGCCGCATTATATTCAGGGATTAATTGACGATGCTGTTCATAAAGGTGCTAAAATCCTGAATGAAAAAGGAGGAAGACATACTGATAATTTTATTTTCCCGGCAGTTTTGTATCCTGTAAACAGCAAAATGCGTGTGTATCACGAAGAACAGTTTGGGCCGGTGGTTCCAATTATTTCTTTTAAAGATATTCAGCAGCCGTTAGAAGATATGGCCGAATCAAATTATGGGCAGCAGGTAAGTTTGTTCGGAAAAGATATTAAAACCCTTGCGCCGCTTATTGATGCTTTGGTAAACTTAGTGTGTCGTGTAAACTTAAACAGTTCTTGTCAAAGAGGCCCGGATGCTTTTCCATTTACAGGCCGTAAAGATTCTGCAGTTGGTACATTAAGTATTCCAGATGCTTTGCGCTCTTTCTCAATTCGTACGTTTGTCGCTTCAAAAGATATCGCTTATAACAATGAAATTTTGCAGGAACTGCTAAACAGCAAAGAATCAAACTTCATTAATACCGACTATATTTTGTAGTATCAAGGTTATATATTAATTGTAGACGCCGTCTTTTTCTTTTTGAATGAGACGGTTTTTCTTTTTTAAGATGCTGAGATTCTAAGATTCTGAGGTTCTAAGTTTTCTTTATTATGTTTTAAAAATATAATTTTATAAAGTTTTGTAACATTATTTCAAAAATTGGGTCTTATTAACATCATTAAATCATCAAACCAAAAAAAACTTATGAAAAAAAGACTATCTCAATTTGCATTTATTGCTTTTTTGTTTTTGGCACAAACCAGCTTTGCACAAGAGCTTTATATGCCCCGAAATATTAAAGAAGCTTACGCCAAAGGAACTCGTTCTAAAGATGGTAAACCCGGAAAAAACTATTGGCAGAACCACGGAAAATATACGATGGATATTACTGTTGATGCTAAAACAAAATTGGTCAGCGGAACAGAAACAATTATTTACGAAAACAACAGTAACGATAGTTTAAGAAATCTTGCAATTCGATTTGTAAATAATCTTCATAAACCTTCTTCGCCAAGAGGCGGGAGTGTAAGTGACGATTTTTTAAGTAACGGATTAACCATTACATCTCTAAAAGTTGCGGATGAAGTGTATAAAGAAGATGCCAGAAGCTGGGGAACTGTTGGAAATGTGAAATTGAAAAAAGCAATTGCGCCACATTCTAAAATTACCATTAATATCGACTGGAATTATCCATTATCAAAAGAAAGCGGAAGAGAAGGACAAATTGACGAAACTACATTTTTTGCGGCTTACAGTTATCCCCGCGTTTCTGTTTTTGATGATTATAATGGCTGGGACAGATTAGCACACACAGATCGTCAGGAATTTTACAATGATTTCAACGATTATGTTTATTCTGTAAAAGCACCAAAAAATTATGTGGTGTATGCAACCGGAGATTTTTTAAATCCAGATGAGGTTTTACAGCCTGAGTTTGCAGCACGTTTGAAAAAATCATACATAACAGATGAAATCATGCATATTGCAAACGAACAGGAAATGAAAAGCGGTATCGTGACTAAGCAAAACGAATGGAATGTATGGAAATTTGAAGTTAAAAATATCTCAGATGTGTGTTTTGGATTAAGCGATCATTATTTATGGGATGCGAGCAGCGTTGTGGTCGATAAAAAAACAAATCGCCGTGCCAGTGTTCAGGCTGCTTATGATGTGAAAGGAACTGATTTTGTAAATTCAATTAAAAACAATCAATTTGCCTTAGATTGGTTTTCAAATAACTGGCCGGGAGTTCCGTACCCATTTTCTAAAATGACAGCTTTTCAGGGCTTTGCAGATATGGAATACCCAATGATGTGTAACGATTCACAAATGAATGACCCAAAATTTGCTCAATTAGTTCAGGATCACGAAGTAGCACACACGTATTTCCCTTTTTATATGGGAATTAATGAAACACGTTACGCTTTTATGGACGAAGGATGGGCAACAACTTTTGAATATTTAATTGGAATTGCTGAACATGGAAAAGAAGCAGCAGATAAATTCTATAAAGAATTTAGGGTTGAAGATTATATCAATGATAAATCAACAGAAGAAGATCAGCCCATAATTTCAATGTCTACACAAGTTTCGGGTCCGGGTTATGGAAATAACTCTTACGGAAAAGCTTCTCTTTCTTATATAGCATTAAAAGATTTGCTTGGAGACGATTTATTCAAAAAATCACTGCATCATTATATGGATACCTGGAACGGGAAACACCCAATTCCTTGGGATTATTTTAATTCAATGAATACAGGTTCAGGAAAAAACCTGAATTGGTTTTTCAATAACTGGTTCTTCACTAATAATTATATTGATCTTTCAGTAAAAAGCGTAACAAAGAATACAGTCTCTGTAGAAAACGTTGGAGGTTTTGCAATTCCGTTTGATGTAAATGTGGTTTACACTGATGGTTTAAAAGAAAGCCTGCATCAAACTCCTGCAATTTGGGAATCAAATCAAAAACTGGCTGCAATTACTTTAAATGGTAAAAAACAAGTTAAACAGATAACTGTTGATGGTGGTATTTTTATGGATTTTACACCGGCAAACAATACCTGGATAGCAAAATAATAAGCAATTAGTTGTATAAAAAATCATCTTTCTCAATATTGAGAAAGATGATTTTTTGTTTAAAACATTAAGGAACTGACTATTGTGCTTTTTGTAGTTGTGAATTTCTCCTCTTTATAAATATATATAAACTTTAAGAAATTATTTCATTAATCTAGCTTATGTTTGCAGTCAATTTAAAACCCCCATTTAAATGAAAAATTATCTTAACCTAATTATTTTATTGCTATCTATTCATTGTATAGCTCAAGATGATGCAAAAGCTAAATTTCAAAAAAATAAATATGAAATGGCTGTGTCCTGCTACAAAAAAGCAGATTTTAAAAATGCACTCGATTTATATTCTGTCGCGTCCAAAATTAGACCTGAAAATGATTTAGGGAAAGAATCTATTAAAAAAGTAGATACCTTAAAAAAAATTTTAAGAAAAGAAATCCTGGATGAAGCACTTGGAATATGGAAACTGATAGGTGATAAACCAGTTTGGTCTGTAAATACGGAAAGTGATTTAAAAAATGCATTAGTTGAAGAATCTATTGAAATAAATAATACTCAGATTTTATTTTATGAGCAGGATAAAAAGACTTTAGCTAAGAAGCTTTTAAAAACTGAAAATTTGGTTTTCTACAATAAAGACGAGTCAGATTCTTTATTTTCAGCCATTATTTTATCTGACGGAACTGTCTGGAATTGGACGATAGATGAAAATGGCCGTACCCTGCATGTAATTAATATTGCGAAAAAAACCGAAAAAGGTGTTGAAAAAATAGAGACTAATAATCTGGAGCGATTCTATAGTAAAGGATAAAGAATTATAATAAGACCCAATTTCGATTTACTTTTTGATTATATTTAATTGAAATTTAATCAGTTAGAAATATCATATATTATAACGTACAAACAATTTTCAGAAAGAGAATAGTCTTTTTTTGTTTTTAAGGTTATTGATAATTTAGGATTGCTCAAAAGAAAATCGAATTTTAGGTCTGAATTAAGATCAATTTGCGTTACCAATACCAATATAAAAGTGATAACTACGAGTCGGTTCCGTTGATTGCTGCTTATGATACATTCCGATTTATTTTTCGATTATTAAAATACTAAGAGGAAACTTTCAAAATAATAACGTACATGTCGGGAGAAAAAGATTTACAGACATTGCTTAAAAGCATGAAACCAGAACATAATTCAGGAGATTATGTTTTTTGTAAAATCGAAAAATTAGATCCAATAAATCTAGACGATATTGTGATGTTCTTTAAAGAAAATGAGGCAGTTACAATAATTCTTAAAAAAGAAACAGCAGACAGCCTAAAGTTGGATTATGCCATTGTAATGTCCTGGATAACATTTTCTGTACATTCTTCGCTGGAAGCTGTTGGATTAACAGCCGCATTTTCAAAGGCACTTTCAGACAGTAATATAAGTTGTAATGTTGTTGCGGCATTTTATCACGACCATATTTTTGTCAATAAAAAAGATGTTAAAAAAGCAATAGCGATTTTAAATTCATTCTCAAATTAAAAATATTATCAGATTAAACTTATTTTTATTTTATTTTGTAAGAAAAATATTCTAATATTGCAAAATAAAAATAAAGTTTAAATAGATGAAAAATTATCTGATCCTTATCATTTTGCTTTTTTCAGTTAAAAGTATAGCACAAAATGCCTCAAAGGAGACATTTCAGAAGAATAAATACGAATTGGCTCTTTCTTATTTAAAGAAATCAGAGTATGTAAAAGCTCTTGATTTGTTTTCGCTTGCGTCGAAAATTAAACCGGAAAACAAAATTGGACAGGAATCATTAAGAGAGATAGATACCTTAAAAGAAATTCTAAGAAAAGATGTTTTAGAAAAAATAAGCGGAACCTGGTTAGTTACGGGCGATAAACCAATTTGGACTGTTAAAACCAGCGAAAATTTTAATAACCAAAAAGTTGATAAATTAGTAGAAGTAGCACAGGATAAAATTTTGTTTTATGAGCAGGATCGTGCTTCAAAAGTAAAAAAACTAATCAAAACAGAAGATTTACTTTACTTTAATACAGACAGAGCTGATTCTTTATATTCTGCTTTTATTTTATCAGACGGCAGGGTTTGGGATTGTATTTTTGATGAAGATATAAGAGTAATGCGTGCCATTAATATAGCAAAACATGGAAAAAAAGGTATTCAAAAAATAACCGAAAATAATCCAGAAGTTTATTTTGTAAGAATGAAGTAATGTTGCAAATAAATATAACAAAAAAGGGAATCTGTTTAAGATTCCCTTTTTTTATAAAAATTTAAAGCCAAGTGAAAGACTGGAAGTTCCTGTTTTTAAATCTTGATCAGAAGAAGGATCCAGATCTGTAATACCGGCAATATATCTATAATCTAAAGTCAGCCTCCATAAATCGATACCAACCCCACCTAGTAAACTATGGTTGTTTTTTGCAATTTCAACATAATTTAAAGTATTACTCGTCTTAGTATTTGAATAATTTTTCCAGTTATATCCTGCAAATACACGAATATTACCAAGTTTTCCTAAAGGAATTACTTTAAACCCCGCTATTAATGTTGCATCTGTTCCTGATAATTCATAATCAGTTTTTTCAGTTTCTGTTTGGGCAATACTAAATTCTGATTTTGTATATCCAAACTCACCTTGCGCATAAAACATTAATAGATTTACTCTTGCGAATCCAGCGAAGCCAACTCCGGTACCGCTGCTTTTTGAGCTGAAATCATTTGTGATAGGAGAGGTAAAGTTGTAAGAAACCTGCGGGCCAATTTGTATTAATTGTGCAAAGCTGTTTGCACTAATAGATAGTAATACTGCTAAGATTAATTTTTTCATATTTATTTTTTCTAATTTTAAATGTAAATATAATCTTATATTATTAAAAAAGAAAGGTAAATCTTACTATTGTTAAATTAAATCAATTAAGAAAATCTGTTGATTAACTTAGTCTGTTTTGTGTATAAATTGCCATTATTCTATTTTTGATTAAAAAAAGAAAATAAATATACATGAATATAAAGAGAATTGAAGCCTCAGAAACCTGGCAGATCAGACATGAAGTAATGTGGCCGGATCAGCCTTTTGATTTTGTACAATTAGAAACAGATAATTCAGGATTTCATTTTGGAGTTTTTGAAGATCATAAATTAGTTTCTATAATTTCCTGTTTTATTGAAGGCAGAGAAATGCAGTTTCGAAAACTAGCAACTTTAACAGAATATCAGGGAAAAGGAATCGCTTCTCATCTTTTAGAATATATTTTACAATTTGCAGAAGAAAGAGATTTGGAAAAAGTATGGTGTAATGCCAGAACGAATAAAAGGTCTTTTTATGAAAAATTTGGAATGAAAGATACTTATAAAACTTTTACCAAAGCCGGGCAGGAATTTACCGTTATGGAAATCAATTTCTCAAAATAGATCCCCGTATTCTTCTAAATAATTTAACTTTAAGATGTTTATTGTCTTAAAATACTTTAAAAAAAATCGTTTTTGAATGTAATTTTAATGTAATAAAAAAATGAAAACGTTTTCGTTTTATATAACTGTTAAACCTTGTTAAAAATTCTTTTTTTGTTTTGATAGTTTTACTACTTTCGCACCCAAATGAGAAAGTTAATAGTATTTTTAGTATTCATGAATTTGCTTCTGCTGGGCGGAGGCCAATATCTTAATGCCAGTACTTTTTCTCATCATCATAATCTTTCGCAGAAACATAGAGTTAAATTTACGAGCCAGGATCGTGGAACTTCTATAATTGAAGATGCCGATGTTGATCTTGAAGAAGATCTTCCGGGAAATGATGATTTACTTACGAATAAGTTTTTTGCAGTTTCGTACAGTTTGGTAGACACTTTGTATCTGGCACTTTCAGATCAGTCTGCAGCGAATGATTCCAATCGTTTTAAAATTTCTACGCCTTTCTTAGGGCATTCAAATCCTATCTACATTACGCAGCGCGTATTAAGAATTTGATTTTACAATATACATCGGTTACCTAAGTCGTGATCTGCATATCTCGTTGATGTATATTTTTTTACTTCTGCTTATATGAAAATTAAGTTCTGACTCAGGCTGGCTGATGCATTTTATCATTTAAAGAAATCATTATTCCAAGCATTCAATCGCTTAATTTCCAAACTAAATCATGAAAAGAATTATCTTGTTCACAGGCTTTATGGCCTTAGTGTGCTTAACTAGCTGTACATCTAAAAAAGAAGAGAAAGAAGAAGCAGAAAAATTCACTGTTACAAACCCGGTTAGAATTGACACTTCATTTACTAAACAATATGTTTCGCAGATTAAATCTGTTCGAAATATTGAAATCCGCGCCCAGGAAAAAGGGTTTTTGCAAAATATTTATGTTGACGAAGGACAGTTTGTAAAAAAAGGACAGCTGTTGTTTAAAATTATGCCAAACATGTATCAGGCTGAATTGCTTAAAGCACAGTCTGAACAAAAATCAGTAGAAATTGAATTACAAAATTCAAAATTACTGGCAGATAAAAATATCGTTTCTAAAAACGAATTAAGCGTAGCTCAGGCAAAACTGCAATCTGCAAAAGCAGAAGTTGCACTGGCAAAACTTCATTTATCATTCACAGAAATCAGAGCTCCTTTTGACGGAACAATCGACAGGATTCCTCTAAAATTAGGAAGTCTTATCGATGAAGGCGAATTATTGACAAGTCTTTCAGACAACAGTCAGATGTTTGCTTATTTCAATGTTTCAGAGCCAGAATATCTACAATACCAAACAGATGTAAAAGATCGCGCAGACAATAAGGTAAGCTTAGTTCTAGCCAACGGAGATACTTTTAAAGAAAAAGGAAACGTAGAAGTTATCGAAAGTGAATTTGACAATGAAACAGGAAATATTGCTTTTAGAGCAAGATTCCCAAATTCGGCAAAACTGCTTAGAAATGGAGAAACAGGACAAGTTCAAATGTTGGTTCCTCTTAAAAATGCCATCGTAATTCCACAAAAAGCGACTTACGAAATTCAGGATAAAAAATATGTTTTTATAGTTGATAAAAATGATAAGGTAAGCTCAAAAGAAATCACTATTACAGGCGAAATTCCTGATTTGTATGTGATTAAAAGCGGACTTAATGAAAATGATAAAATCTTACTTGAAGGTGTTCAGAAAGTAAAAGAAAATGACAAAATCAAATACGAATTTGAATCTCCTAAAAAGATAATTAATAACCTGCGCTTAAAAGCAGAGTAAGTTTTTTGTTTTAATTGTTTCAGGTTTCAAGTTTTATGCTGAAACCTGAAACACTTTTTAAACTTCAAATAGGTTTAATCATTAAAAAAATATAAAAATGTTTAATAAATTTATTCAAAGACCCGTATTGTCGATAGTTATATCGTTGATTATTGTCTTTTTAGGGGTATTGTCGGTGTTGAATTTACCCATTACCCAATTCCCTACAATCTCACCGCCAATGGTGAATGTTACTGCCGATTATCCGGGATCTAACGGTGAGTTAATGATCAAGTCGGTTGTTATTCCTTTAGAAAGAGCCTTAAATGGAGTTCCGGGAATGAAATACATGACTTCTGATGCCGGAAATGATGGTGAAGCTAATATAAAAGTAGTGTTTAACTTAGGAACAGATCCTAATCAGGCTGCAATTAATGTTCAAAACCGTGTTGCTTCAGTTACGAACAAATTACCTCCATTAGTAATTAGAGAGGGTATTAAAATTACCCGAGAAGTGCCGAGTATGCTGATGTACGTGAACCTTTACAGTACAGATAAAAATACCGACATGAAGTTCTTGTACAACTATGCTGATATCAACGTGCTTTCAGAATTGAAAAGGGTAAATGGTATTGGATCCGGAGATATCTTGGGAACACGTGAATATGCAATGCGTATCTGGTTGAAACCAGATCGTATGCTGGCTTATAAAATTTCTGCAGATGAGGTAATGGAAGCATTATCCAGTCAGAGTTTGGAGGCTTCTCCGGGTAAAACAGGAGAAAGTTCCGGTAAACGTTCTCAGGCATTTGAATATGTATTGAAATATTCGGGCCGTTTTACAACAAAAGAACAATACGAGAACATTGTGGTAAAAGCAAATCCAAACGGGGAGCTTTTGAGATTGAAAGATGTTGCTAAAGTTGAATTTGGAAGCTCGATGTACGATATCTATTCTAATTTGAATGGAAGACCATCTGCCGCTATTGTATTGAAACAATCTTTTGGAAGTAACGCAAATCAGGTTATTGAAGAAGTAAAGGCTAAATTGGAAAAAATCAAACAGAGATTTCCTAAAGGAATGGATTATGAAATCTCGTATGACGTTTCTAAATTCCTTGATGCTTCTATCGAAAAAGTAATCCATACTCTTGTTGAAGCTTTTATTCTGGTAGGTCTGGTAGTTTTCCTTTTCTTAGGAGACTGGCGCTCTACGGTTATTCCCGCAATTGCCGTACCGGTATCATTGGTAGGAACTTTTGTGTTTATGACATTCTTTGATATATCATTGAACTTGATTACGTTATTTGCTTTGGTTTTGGCAATTGGGGTCGTCGTCGATGATGCAATTGTGGTAATTGAAGCCGTTCACGCCAAGATGGAAGAAGAACATCTCTCGCCATTTAAAGCGACTAAAAAAGCAATGCACGAGATTGCAGGAGCAATTGTTGCGATTACATTCTTAATGGCTGCGGTATTTATTCCTGTTGCATTTATGTCAGGTCCTGTTGGAGTATTTTACAGACAGTTCTCGGTTACTATGGCAACAGCTATTATCCTTTCGGGTATTGTGGCTTTGACTTTAACACCGGCGCTTTGTGCGATGATGTTAAAAAATAATCACGGTAAACCTAAAAAGAAAACACCTGTAAACATATTCATTGATGGTTTTAACAATAAGTTTAACCTCGCACAAGGTAAATACCAAAATGCATTAGGTAAAATAGTAAACAGAAGAGGAGTTACAATTGTTGCACTTCTGGGTTTCTGTGCCGGAACATGGTTAATAAGCAGTTCTGTTCCTTCAGGATTTATTCCTAATGAGGATCAGGGAATGTTTTATGCCGTAATTCAGACACCTCCGGGTTCATCTTTAGAAAGAACTAATAATATTGCAGAAAGAGTTCAAAAAATTGCTGAAGATATTGATGGAGTGAAATCAGTTTCTTCGTTAGCAGGTTATGAGATTCTGTCTGAAGGTACAGGAGCAAACTCAGGAACTTGTTTGGTTAACCTTAAAGACTGGAGTGACAGAAAAGAATCTGTTGTTGAGATTATGCATGAAATGGAGGAAAAATGTAAAGATATTACTGGAGCTAATATCGAATTTTTCCAACCGCCTGCTGTACCGGGATACGGTGCTGCCGGAGGATTTGAACTTCGTTTGTTAGATAAAACCGGTTCTGTAGATTATAAGAGAATGGAACAGGTAAATAACGACTTTGTTGCTGAATTGAACAAACAGCCGGAATTATCAAACGTATTTAGTTTTTACAGTTCTAGTTTTCCTCAATACATGATGAAAGTCGACAATGACCTAGCACAGCAAAAAGGTGTTTCTATCGAAAATGCCATGAATACTTTGTCAACTCTTGTGGGAAGTAACTATGAAATCAGTTTCATTAAATTCGGAATCAATTATAAAGTAATTGTTCAGGCTTCACCAGAATATCGTGCTCTGCCTGAAGACATTTTAAAATTGTACGTGAAAAACAATCGTGATGAAATGGTACCTTTTTCTGCTTTTATGAAATTAGAAAAAGTGTATGGTCTTTCGGAAATTACACGTCATAATATGTATACTTCTACACAGATTAGTGGTTCTCCGGCTCAGGGTTATAGTTCTGGTACGGCGATTAAAGTAATTCAGAAAGTGGCTGCCGAAAAATTGCCGAGAGGATATGACATTGACTGGGCAGGTATCTCTGCCGATGAGGTTGCTCAGGGTAATCAGGCTATTTGGGTGTTCTTAATTTGTTTAGGATTCGTTTATTTAGTTTTAGCAGCCCAGTATGAAAGTTTTATTCTGCCATTATCCGTAATTCTTTCTTTACCAGCGGGTATTTTTGGAGCTTTCCTTTTATTGAAATTAACAGGATTAGAGAATAATATTTATGCTCAGGTTGCCATGGTAATGCTTATTGGTTTATTGGGTAAAAATGCTGTATTGATTGTTGAGTTTGCGATACAAAGACATGCGGCAGGATTATCAGTATTACAATCAGCAATGGAAGGTGCAAAAGCAAGATTCCGTCCTATTTTGATGACCTCATTTGCTTTTATTGCGGGACTATTACCGCTTGCATTTGCAACTGGCCCGGGTAAAATTGGTAACAGAACCATTGGAACTGCTGCTGCAGGAGGTATGCTTATAGGAACTATTTGCGGAGTATTTGTGATTCCGGGCTTGTATTACATATTTGCCAAAATTGCCGAGAAACACAAACTGGTAAAACATGAAGAAGAGAATCCATTAACAGAAGAAATTGATAACAATCATGTATAAAGTTAAATTATATCAATACAGTATTGCATTTTGCTTATGTCTTGCCGTGGCAGGATGTAAGGCCCCTGCAGCTGAAACAGCAAGCACAAGTGTTCCGGTTCCTGAAGCATTTGGAAACATAAAATCTCAGGACACAACTAATATCTCTTCTCTAAAATGGAAAGATTTCTTTAAAGATCAAAACCTTGTAGAGCTGATTGATATTGCTTTGAAGAACAATCAGGAACTAAATATGACTTTGCAGGAAATTGAAATTGCAAAGAACGATATCAGAGTTCGTAAAGGCGCCTTATTGCCAACAGTTGGAGTTCGTGCGGGCGCAGGAATCGAAAAAGTAGGCCGATATACAAGTCAGGGTGCCGGTGATGCAACAACAGAAATTAAACCGGGAATAGAAATGCCAGACCCGTTACCGGATTATACCATTGCAGCTTATGCAAACTGGGAAGTTGATATCTGGAAAAAACTGCGTAATTCTAAAAAAGCAGCCGTAAACCGCTATTTAGCAACTATTGAAGGTAAAAACTTTGTAATTACAAACCTTATTGGGGAGATTGCTGATAATTATTATGAACTATTAGCTTTAGACAGCCAGTTAGAGATTGTAAAACAAACTATTGCATTGCAAAGTAACGCTTTAGAAATTGTTAAGATTCAAAAACAAGCAGCAAGAGCGACTGAACTTGGAGTTCAGAAATTTCAGGCTGAGGTTTTAACTTCAAAAAGTCTGGAATTTGATATTCTGCAGAAAATTAAAGAATCTGAAAACAAAATCAACTTTTTGTTAGGACGTTATCCGCAGGATATTAAAAGAGATAAAACCAATTTTACAGATTTGCTTCCGGCAGCTGTAAACTCAGGAATTCCTTCTCAATTATTAACAAATCGTCCAGATGTTAAGCAGGCAGAATTAGAATTGGTTGCGGCAAAATTAGATGTAAAAGCTGCTCGTGCAGAATTTTATCCTTCATTGGATATTTCGGCAGCTTTTGGAGTTCAGGCTTTTAAACCATCTTATTTATTTACATTTCCTGAATCAATTTTATATTCATTAGCGGGAGATTTAGCAGCACCTTTGATTAACAGAAATGCCATTAAAGCAGAATTTTCCAGTGCTAATGCAAGACAGCTTCAGGCGTTGTACAATTACGATCGTACAATTTTAAATGCTTATTTAGAAGTTTCAACACAGCTTTCTAAAATCGAAAATCTTCAAAAAGGTTACGACTTAAAAGCACAGCAGGTTGATGCCTTAAATAAATCAATTGATGTTTCAAACGATTTGTTTAAATCTGCCAGAGTAGATTATTTTGAAGTTTTGATGACGCAGAGAGATGCATTAGAAGCGAAATTGGAATTAATAGATACTAAAAAAGAACAATTGAATGCTGCAGTTCATGTTTACAGAGACTTGGGCGGCGGATGGAAATAATATTGCCTGTTAATTTGTAATGAAAAAGCCTTTTTAAGAGTAATCTTAAAAGGCTTTTTTTATTTGTCCGATGAAAAGAGTAATCAAAAATTGGAAGATAAATTAAAACGAAATAAAATCATTACTCATTTTTTGCATTATTTATTAATTCTATAATCTTTAAAGCTACACCGCTTGACGATTGAAAATTTTGTCCTGTGACGATTCTTCCGTCTGTTTCTACATGTGAGACATTACGAGCAGAAAACTTAAAAATTCCTCCTCTTTCTTCGATTGTCTTTTGAATTAAGAATGGAAAGTACTTAAAATATTCCCCATCTTGTTTTTCGAATGAATCCGGGTAGCCGCTAATTTTTTTTCCTGCTACTAAATAATTACCATCATTAGTTTTTAAATTTACAATTCCTGCAGTTCCATGACAAACAGAGGAGATAATACCCTTATTTTCTTCATATACTTTTAAGGCAATAGTTTGAATTTCTTTATTTTCCGGCACATCATACATCGCAGATCCGCCGCCAATGTAATGAACAGCTTTGTAATTTTTTGAATCAATTTCGTTGGGCTTTTTAGTGTTTTTTAGGGCATACATAAAATCAGGGTCAAATAAATATTGCTTTTGTAAAGTGTCAGATGTATTGATATAAGCCAATGGAATACTTCCTCCTTCGGGACTTACAAAATCGACGGTGTATCCCTCTGTTTTAAAAGTATTGTAAGCGTTTACTATTTCAGAAAAACTATTGCCTGCGGCTATCGTTGATTTACCATAATGATCGGTATTAGAAACTATAAATAGAATATTCTGTCCTGATTTATTGGTACTTAAACTGCTTGCCGATTTACTGATTATTTTCCATTCGCCCTGAAGCTTTTTGAGTAAAAACAGATCAATAAATTCCATTTTTTTGCCAGGTATTAGTATTTCTGCCTTGGCCGAAGCTATATTGTTGTACACATCAATCGAAATAACCCTGCCTATACGGCCATTAAACTGCCCCTGATTGTCTTTTTTAAACCATTTAGCATATTCGCTGGCAGGTACAATCCATAGTTCTTTGTCTTTATTACTTAAAAACAGACTGGCTTCGGGATAAAATGCCTTTTCGATGCTGTCAGGTTTGTTATAAGAAGTACCCTCAATGTAACTTTCAATACATTTTTTAACTAATGCCTCTTCTGTTTGTGCCAATAAACAAGCCGGCGAAAATAATAGCGCGATAAAACAGATAACTTTTTTCATAAACTTTTTTTGAAAATTAATTTTTCACAAAGCTATGATTAGTAAAATGTTAACCTGTACAGATGTATGAATTCAGTACTCCTGATTTATAAATTAGGACTAAAAAATCAGGTTTTGCATAATTGCAGAAGCTTTTCATTTAGCTTTGCGATTACTGCTAAATGAATCCCTGAACATTTTCCAGCCTTTAGAAGTTTTTTTCCAAAGAACAAGAAATTTCCCGTCGTCCATAAGTTCTCCTTTTGAATTCAATGACTGCCATAAACCTTCTTCGGTAACATATTCTACACCATCGCCATATATTGCAGTAGTAATAAATTTTCCGCCTCTTAAACCATACTCGTCATAGGCTTTTCTAAAAAATTTAGCAGCTCCTTCTTTGCCATAAATTTGCGGTGCATTTGGGAGTAATATAGAGGCATCTTCGGCATATCTGTCTATGAATATCGAAGCATCATTTTTTTTAAATGATTCAAAATAAATGGCGTTACTTTCCTGAATTGCTTTTCTTGCTTCGTCTAAATTTGCTGTTTCTTTTTTTGATGTAGAATTACAGCTGCTTAATAATAAGGTGAATATAATTAGTTTTGAGATTGTAAAAAGAGCATAATTTTTCATAACAGTAGTTTTTAGTTTTAATTAAAAATATAGATTGATATTATTTTAATCAAAGGTAGTAAGGCTAAAAACTTTTAAATTGTACAAATCGGAACAGTTTCTTTTAAATCAATAAATGGTTTATAGTAAACTGATTTTCCAAATATGCTGTTGGTGTAGTTCCTGTAAAAGATTTAAAATCCCTTATAAAATGTGATTGATCAAAGTAACCACAATCGTAAGCAATAGACGTTAAGGGAGAATTATTGTCTGTAATAAGCTTTAAACTATGCTGAAAGCGTCTGATTTTGTTGAATGATTTTGGGGCAAGACCAGTATGCTGAAAAACTAATTTATGAAGATAGCGAGGTGTCATTCCATATTTAGCAGCAACAATATTTATATTATTTTCCGATGGATCTCTGATTAAGCTGGATAATATATGGGCAACTTTTTGAATTTTTTGCGACTTTTTATCGTTTGTTATTAATTTCTTTATTAAGAATGTTTCGATAAGTTCAATTCTTTTTTTAATGTCTGAAGTTTCCAAAAGCTGTAAATGCAGGGTTGTTATTGGTTTACCAATTACATCTTCTAAATTTAAAATCTGATCATTAAATACCCCGACTTCATCATTAAAAAAATAAGCTGCGGAATGTGTATAAAACCGAATGCCAAGCATTGTGTGTTTACCTTTTGATTTAATAGCAAGCGGTTTTGTTATTTGCCCCCACAATTCAATTTTAGGCGTTTTGTGAAATTTTTCATCTTTCAGGGATTCCCAAATACCATCGCCAAGATTAAAAATCATTTCCATTTCACCGCTCGGAAATACAGTATCCTGAAATTCTATATCTGAATCTGATTCAAAAATATAATAATGCTTTATATATGGTTTCAGAATTTCTGAAGGCAGAAAATATTGGAATTCCATTGTACTAGATTAATGTTAACTCATTGTCTAAAGTAAAGTTATAAAATTAAAGGATAGTTAAATTGGTATTTTTATAAATTTTTAGGATTTCAACTTTTGGCGAAATAATGATTTACTATTTATATTAATATTTTTTATTAGGCAGACAAAAATAAAATTCTGAAAGGTTTTTTAATGCAATACAAAATTTTAAATTATAGGAATATTTTTACTTTTTAATTCAAAAAACGTTGCATTTCTATTTTTTGTTTGTACTTTTGGAATAAATAATAAAGAAAATGGCAAAGCCAATTAAAAATACTCCTGTTTTGAAAGGTAAAGAGGCAGTTGACTTTTATAAAACTATTGATTTAAATAGAGATAAAAAAGTCAGTATAGATTCTTTAACGGCAATCCGTACTGATGCTAATAAATTAAAAGAACTTTTAAAGGTTAACTAATGCCTTTTACAGGATTTTCATTTTTCGAATTACATGCTGCTACAATTATTAAACCTTTTGAATGCGGCGATACAGATTTGAATGGTTTTCTAAATGACAAAGCAATTCCCTATAAAAAAGATTTATTAGCTACTACTTATATTCTTGAAAACGAAAGCAAAACTATCGCATATTTAAGTATATATAATGATGCTTTAGCAGTTCAGGAAAATCAGTTTGCATCTAAAACAGCGTTTAAAAGATGGATAAAAGAAATCCTTAGTCACCGTAAACGACATTTGAGACAATTTCCAGCTATAAAAATAGGCAGATTAGCAGTTTGCGAGACTACAAAAAAAGAGAGAAAGGGAAGGCCAGGCCTTAGTGAATTTTGTTATTGACCTGGCATTAGAACAAAATAGTAAATGTGCATGCCAATTACTTACTGTAGATGCATATGACAAATCACTTGGTTTTTATGAAAAATTAGGATTTAAATTTCTTTCGGAAAATGATAATGGAGAAGATACAAGACAAATGTTTTATGATCTTAGGCCTTTAATGAATACATTAAATGAAATTTGAAGTTAATTTCTTCATTTAAAAACAGTTTAATAGAAAAGCCTTTGGAAAAATTCTGAAAGGCTTTTTATATTTAAACAGAGTAGTAGTTAGTGCCTAAGATAAAATAACAGCCAGATCAATAAAAATATTTATATTTATAAAATTATAAAGATTATTTCCATGAAAAAGTTTCTATTGTTATTAATCATTTTTTGCATTTTTGGGTGTAAAAAATTTGTTGTTTCATTTGAGCAGCCAACAAATATGAAGTTAGATAATTTAAAGCTGGAAGTACTTCTGGATAAAAAGAAAGTTCAGGAAATTAACTTAAAAGCAACAAATGCAATGCCGGCTTATGAAACGGTTGCCTTGTCAGTATCCGACGCAGGAAAACACCAGCTTCAGGTAAAAGTAAGAGACACGATATTTAATTATGATATAAAATATCCGGAAGAAAAAT
Source organism: Flavobacterium soyae (assembly GCF_021245985.1). Taxonomy (GTDB): domain Bacteria; phylum Bacteroidota; class Bacteroidia; order Flavobacteriales; family Flavobacteriaceae; genus Flavobacterium; species Flavobacterium soyae. The sequence goes on from NZ_JAJQXA010000003.1 coordinate 263,198, forward strand.
ATATTATGGTGACTGCCCATTTAAAAGAGAATGGGAAAATCCATATCGGAATCTTAAAACAAGCATATAAATATAGATTTCATTAATCGATTAGAATGATATTTAATTAAAAAAGCCTTTCGGAAGTGAAATTCTGAAAGGCTTTTAGTTTATATGATTTAACCGCAAAGTTCACAAAGCTAATAGTAACATAAAGCTTTGCGAACTTTGCGGTTTCTAAAAATATTTAAGAAGGTTTAAGATAAAAAATCTTTAAACCATAATCCTGAATTTTTGATCGTTCTTTTCTGAGTTTCGAAATCAACGTGGATTAATCCAAAACGGGCGTTGTAACCTTCAGCCCATTCGAAGTTATCAGTTAAACTCCATACAAAATAACCTTCAACATTTAAACCTTCTTCTTTTGCTTTTAAGATTTGTTCTAAATGATCCTGAATATAATGCGTTCGTTTTATATCGAATACTTTTCCGTTTGTAACAGTATCGGGAAAAGCGGCACCATTTTCAGTAATGATAATTTTTTTGATGCCTTTATATTCGTTGAATTTTTTTAGAACGTGATAAAGAGCAGGCGGATAAACTTCCCAGCCCATTTCGGTGGAAATTACATTACGTTTTTCAGCACTTACTAATTCGGCACCAATATACGGAATGAGCATTGCTGATTTTACAACTTCTCGTGTATAACACTGCAAGCCGATGAAATCAAAATCGAAATCGAGATTGTTTAAATCATCTTCAAGAATATAATTATTAAGCTTTTTAAGCACCGGAAGATCTTTTTGCGGATATCCAAGTCCTAAAATTGGCTCGATAAAAGTTCGGTTTAGTAAAGTATCGACACGTTTTGCGGCTTCAACATCTTTTTGACTATCAGTTGCTGGTTCGATGTGCGTACACGAAAACGTAGTTCCGATATTAGCATTTGGAACCTTGTTTCGTAATATCCTGGCACCCGCAGCCGTTGCCAGCGTTACGTGATGCATAGCTTTTAGATAATTGGTAATTCCCTTTTTTCCCGGCGCATGGATTCCTAAAAAATATCCTGCTCCCGTAAATACAGAAGGTTCATTAATTACCATCCAGTTTTTTACACGATCGCCAAAATACTGCGCGCATACTTCAACATATTCTGAAAACCAGGAAACCGATTCGCGGTTTGTCCAGCCCCCTTTTACTTCGAGAGCGTGCGGTAAATCCCAGTGATAAATCGTAATCCAGGGTTCGATTCCAGAAGCAAGCAATGAATCGATAATTTTATTATAATAATCAATTCCGGCTTGATTTACAGGATGAGTTCCCGTTGGCATAATTCGCGGCCAGCTGATAGAAAATCTAAAATTCGGAATATTTAATTCCCGAATTAAGTCAATATCACCCTGATAAGAATTATAGAAATCGCAGGCGGTTAGAGCATGATGGCCATTTTTTATTTTCCCTTTTTGAGAAGTAAAAACATCCCAGATAGAAGAACCTTTTCCGTCAGAATCATGTGCTCCCTCAATTTGGAAAGCGGCGGTAGAAACACCCCACAAGAAATCTTCACCAAATTGGTTTTTGTTCAAAAATGAGTTTTCAACTTTATTCATTCAAATAGTACTTTCCTTTATTTTTAAATAGTTTATTAATGAAGGAAAGAAGATTGCATAGCTCTTAAAAAAAGCCATTCTTTGAATGATACCAGAAAATTTAGATTAAAGAATTTCATAACGATTAGTTTTATTCAAATTAATAAAACTAATATGAATTTATTGTAAAGTGATTATTATCAAATAATTAAATAAAAAATAAGAGATTGTTTAATCTTCCCACCCGCAAAGGGTCAAACCATAACGCTGTGCTTGTTTAAGCGATGTTTTTACCACTTCATGACTGCATGAACTTAAACCGCGGCAATTTTCATTATAATGATATTTTTTTGCACCCGTAGAACCGCAAATATAAACGCTGGTTTCCGACGGTCGAAATGAAGTTAAAAAAACAAAAAGTAAGGGTAAAGCATATTTCATCAGCCTGCATTATTTAACAATTAAATTGTATTCATTTCCTTTTTTATCAACAGCTTTTAATTTTCCGTATGCAATCCATTCGGTATTAATTTCAATTTCGGCAACGGTATCGCTGGTTAAAATTCCGGCACCGTATTTTCCCTGTACGTTAATATTCCCGCAAACCGAATCGCCTTTGATATTTATCCCTTTTACATCATAATTGTATTCATAGTTTCCGGGATTTCCGGTTCGGTATTCGTATTGATACGTTTTATTGACATGAAATGTTTTTGCTTCTTCGGGCGTAATGGTTTTTCGGTCATCAGCAGTAATTACCGCTTTATAAAATGTATTTATTTGCGGCGGCGGGGGAGCAGATTCTTTTTTGCAGGAATAAAACGTAAATAATAAAAGTAAGATGAGGTAGTTTTTTAGCATAGGCTTTTGTGGTATTTGGTTAGACTTAAAATTTTATTGTTAATTTAAGGAGCGATAAATCTAATTAGATTTAAGTTCTTTATAATGAGTACTTATACCTGATTTTATTCAATTTCATAAAGAGCAGCAGTTTCTAATAATTCTTTTTCATATTGATAAATATCGTCAATAGATGAAATTGCAATTTTTGATTCAGTTTTATTATCATTAAATAAACTGATATATTTTTTACTGCCATTAAGATGCAGTCGGCATAAAGGTTTACGATTGTTATCGTCTAGTAAAATTCCAAAATAAGACTGTGTATCACGATGAACAATTCTATTTGTTGGTAATTTTCGACGTAAAATAGCAAGAACTATACGATAAGCATCAAGTTCTTCTTCGGTAGTATTAACTTTATTATCGTCTTCAATTGTTGTAATTTTTTCGTCTTGCTGTTTAATCGTTTCTTTGGTTAAAGCAGCATTTAATCGGTCATTAATTTTATCATTAATAAATTGACTAACTGATTTCTGAACCAAATCTTTAAATTCATCCACCACTTTTTCTGTTAATCTCCCTGTGTATATTTTACTGGCAAATACTTTTGTAAAATCGTTTGACGGGCTTTCTAATTCAGCATTTATCAGCTTTTTGATTTCTTTAATGTATTTTAATGAACTGGCATTGCTTACAATATTATCTACATCGAAATTAGCTTTATGAAATTTAGCTATTTCGTTTATCGTATTTTCCTTAAGATTGCTAATGTCAAATTCTAAAAAAGGTTTTTCATCCATTTTATTCTGATCATCTAAATCAGTAAAAAATTGATAATTTATACCATTCGTTAAAAGAGCAAATCGGGTTTTTGTAACATGGAAATAGCGAAACAATTGTGAATTATGAACCGTCAGGTTTTCTTTCCAGCTTTTGCATTCAACAATTATAATTGGTTCTCCATTTTGAAAAATGGCATAATCTACTTTTTCTCCTTTTTTTAATCCAAGATCGGCGGTAAATTCAGGAACAACTTCAAGCGGGTTAAAAGCATCGTAACCCAAAATATGTATAAAGGGCAGTACAAAAGCATGTTTTGTAGATTCTTCGGTTTCAATTTTGTTTTTCAGCTGATTTATTTTATCGGCTAATGATTTTAGTTGAATATTCATTTCCATAGGTTTGTAGTTTAAATTAATAATTCAAATGTAAAACCAATAAAAATCAGTATTGTATGGAAATCCGTAATGCAGTAATTTTTTTAAAAGAAGTTTTTATGAAATGGATTTAAACAGAAAAAAGAGGACAATGAAGTTCCTCTTTAAAACAGACAGGCTTTGTTTTTATTCTTTTTCTAAAATGAAATCTTTGATAATTTTATCCATGTTTGAAGGCAGATCGGCATTTTTAATTTCGAAATGTTTTATTTTCATTTCAGAAAGCCATTTTCGCCAATATTCTTTAATGACTTTTTCTTCGTACGGATTATTTTTGCTTGGATTTATCCCTAAAACCAAAACTTCAAGATTAGATAAATCCTTATCAATTTTAATAAAGCCCAATTTTTTGTCCTCAAATTTTTTCTGCCAGTCGTTTGTATTTAAACCATTTTGTTTAATTAACTGCGGCGTTAAATAATTGGATAAATTTCCATCTTTGATTTGCGTTCCTTCATAAAACATATAACCATCAGTTAAAATAATCAGGATATTTCTATAACCTTTATCAATACATTGATCTTGTACTTTGCTGTCGAAAAAGTTCCAAATATCAGAACCAATATACTTATCATCCTTAATTGCAGATTCGTATATTTTTGAGGTTTTTGCAGCATAAGTATCATTAATAGAATTCAGGAATTCTTTTGATGCATTGTCTTTGTTAACTGTAATTCTTAATTGTTTGGAAATAGAATTAATTTCAGGATTTTCGGGTTCCGGATTAAAGAATAATTGCATTTTGTCATCAATCTGCCTCATTCTTTTTGATTTTAAATGCTGTGTAAAAACCTCAGAAACCGTTTTGATATATCCTAAATCTCTCTGATAGATTTCCATCGTTGGATTTGGATTTTTTTTGAGGCTTATCCTGTCTGATAAATCCACAAGAATACTGATGTTATAATTTTCTGAAACAGAACTTTTAACAGCTGTTTCTTTTTCTTCATTTTTGGGTTCTTCTTTACATGAAAAAAATAAAATCAATAATAAGGACATCGCCATTTTGAGTAAAGTATTTTTCATTTTAATTAATTTTAGAATATATCAAATGTTGAAAATCGGGATCGACTAAATTTAATTTTCCAAGATGTTCTTCAGATAAATTTTCGCAGCCTTCCAGTAATTCTACTTTTTCTTTATGAGGTAAAGCAATTTCTGTATTAATGGCCTGAAACCAGCCTTCTTTGTATTGATGATGATAATGCAGATATTCTTTTACAGGAAAAACAAAACCATCTATTTTAGACTGAAGCTCAGAGATTTTTCCATTTATGGTTACAATCTGCTGTTTAAAATCGTTGGTTTTATTGATGTATTCTGTTTTTAGCTTTTCAAGGTTTAGTAAGTTTTCTTTTTTACCTCTAATAAATGCCCTGATTTTATCAATGTTTTCAAACTCCTTCATTACAAAATCAAACACAAGTCCCCAGATAATATATACCACAAAACCGGCAAATATAATCATCCAGAATTCTGGTTCTCCCAGAGCGATGTTTAAATTGTAGGGCGAAGATTCGGTTGTTTTGTTAAATTCATATATTTTTTTCTCAATGATGTAAGCTAAAAGCGAATCGAATAAAAATGTAATAGCAAAAAGTGCAGCCAATCTAAGTATGTTTTTGAAGCCTTTTCCTTTTTGAACCATATGGATTACATAACCTAATCCCATAAAAACAAACGGAATAGTAACTACCAAAACTCCTTCGAGCCAGCTTGCTTTAAAGGCATTTGTAAAAGCATCGGCGTCAAAAATTGCAGCAGTTAAGCTGTCATTTGAAAATTCTTTAAAAAAAGCAGAATAAGATGCTGAAATATAAAATACCAAAACATAAAGTGTAATTGGCAGCAGCAAAATCAAACCAATATAAAATTGTGCTTTTAAGCCTTTTCCTTCTTCAATTCCGTATTTATCAGGATTACGTTTTACCTCGATAATCTCGTTTTTAATCTGATCGATATTTTCATTGATATCCTGTTCCTTTTTTTCATAGATACCAATTGCGGTTTCAGACTTTTTAAGTTCGGTTCTGTTTTTTTCCTGTTCTTCGCGGTAAGGCTGCTTTAATCTGTCTTGTTCCATTTTTTGTTTTCGGCACTGATCTTCAAAACTCATATATAAATTTTGAAGACAAGCTTTTAAAACAATAGGTTTTCCGGTTGCTTTTACAGATGCGGCAAATCCGCTTTGATAGTACGTTATTCTAATTTGTTCTCTGTCTTCTTCATTTTCTTCGAAAACTTTAAAAGAAGAATCTTCAGGTTTTTTTAAACTAAATAATTGGGCAAGTGGTTTCATAACTTAAGAGTTTAGTTGACTAATAATTTCTTCTTTTCCGATGTTTTTCTGGACGCAGTCAATAAGATAATCCGATAAATCATTGATGTTTTCTTCGATAAAATCAAATTTTCTGCAATACTTTCTAAGCATATTCAGCTCATCATCAGTAATTTTTTCATCAGCCCAAATAATTCTGGTTAGATCATACAGATATTCAATTTTGGTGTTTAAAGATTCAGGAACGATGAATTCTGTATTAACAGGGTTTAGAAAAAGTTTATCGAGTTCCTCTTTCGGAATTCCTCTTTCATCAGCAAAATGATACAGCATTTGAAGTTCTAATACATCAAATTGATCATCGGATAATGCCATTTGATATAATCTCAAAAAATGGCTTTTAAGTTCTAGTGTTATCATGGTTTGTAGTTGTTTATTTTAAAGATTCACATGCGATTCCGTCACCATTTCCATCCAGATTTTTATAACAACTTTTATTACTGTTGTATGCAGCTTGTGCTTCTGCCTGAGTTTTAAAACTTCCACAAGTTTTAGTTGGACAATTTGAATTTGAGCCTGAATTTGCACTCGATCCTGATTTTGAACTTTCATCTGCTGAATCTGAAGATTCTGAACAAGAAATTGTGAATATTAAGAATGCGAAAAGTGAAAATAGAATTGTTGTAATTTTTTTGTGTTTCATGGTTAGTATTATTTTAGGTGATAAATTAAAAATGCGAGAAAGCCTGTAAAGACAAATAGTACAAGGCAGCCACTGTTTTGGTATCGTACTCCTGGGATGCCTGTTTTTGTTGAATAGCCATTTTTGCTAAATGTGCCCATTTTGGTTCTAAGACTTGGAGAAATTCCAGATTTGCTAATGTTTAAGCCAAGTCCTCCTCCAAGTTTTACTCTTTTTTGAAATCGAAAGCCCATAATAGATTAGCGAGTATGGCAGTCATTGCAGCAGGTTCTGCAGCCATTTGATGTTGAGTAAGTTTTTTTAGCTTCATCTACTGCGGGTTCGCAGCTAGAAAACTGTCCAAGATAATTTTTACTTACAATACTTTTAAAGTATTGGCAGTCATCAGTATGAACTTCATGATCTCCATTTAATTGGGCAGTGTTGTTTACATAGTAATTTTTCATGATTTAAAGGTTTTATTAATATTTAATTGATTTAACAATTCAAACTTAATCCTATTTGAAACCATGATTTTACGGAAATCCATAATCTGTAAATTTTAAATTAAAGCAATAAAAAAAGCCCCCGAAGGAGCTTGAAAAAAGTATAATTGTAAGGAATTAAATAATTCCCATATCTTTTGTAATAGAAACCAAATGAACGGTGTTATTAGCTTTAAAAAAATCCTTTAACTTTGAAAGTCTTTTTTCTACAGCACTTTTACTGTTAGGTTTGATATCTGAGTTTTTAAAAATTTCTATTATTTCATCCTGCGAAGTACCGGCAGATAAATATTTCAGAATCTTAATATCTAAATCGTCTATTTCAAAGTTGCTTTTTTCCTGTAATGCAGAAGCAATTTCAGGCGAAATAAATTTTTGATCAGATGTAGAAATGGTATTAATTGCTTTTTTCAGATCTATGAGACTGTTTCGGCCTTTGAGTACAAAAGCATCAATTTCAGAATTTTCAAAAAGTGATTTAATACGAAGGTTTTTATCTTCGATAGAATAGGCAATGATTTTAATATTGGGCTGAAGCTCACGAACTTTTTGAATTAGTTCATCACCACTGGATATTTTTACTTCACGATGATCTTTTTTAAACGAAAGATCACTAATTAATAAATCATAAGGCTCGTTATCCTGAATGGCTTTTCTTATTTTTAGAAAAGCATCGTCACAATATTTTGCATGTTGAAAATCGGCAATGTTAAAATCTTTTAAAGTTTGTTCGACTGCTAAATTAAATTCTTCAAAATCTTCGGCTATAATTACTTTTTTAAACATAAACTCTTATTTAGGCGTTGTTATTTTTGCTTTAAAACCTTTATCGGGTTCAGTGTCAAAAGTAATAGTTCCTTTTATGGCCAGAATACGGTTTTCCATATTTTGTAAACCATTTTTTATAATTTTTAATTTTTCAGCACCTTTTCCGTTATCTGTATAGTCAATAAATATCGTTTTTCCATTGCTGTCAAATTTTACAACAACTATTGATGCCTGACTATGCTTTTTCATATTCACCATTAATTCCTGCAAAACTCTGTAAATCGTAACTTTTTTAATCTCATCTACTAAGTCCCAATTCACTTTTTCAATACTGTTAATAATTACGTTCGTCTCATTAGTATTATAAGTAGAAAGCATTTCTTTTAAGTTAACAGCATAATTTGCTTTAGTATCAATATCATTATTCTCTCTCGAAATTCCGCGGACGCGAACATAAATATGATCTAGTTTTTGAATTAAAGTTTCTTTTGTATTCTGAATTTCTAAGGGCTGGGTCTGTGTAAAAGTAATGGTATTAAAAACATCATTTGCCAGTTCATCGTGAATGTCTTTTGCGATTCTGGTTTCGGTATCGTAGGCAGTTTTTATTTTTTCAATTCTGTTTCGGTTCTGATAAAACTTTCTTAAGTAAAGTAATAGAAAGAATAGCGATACAATTCCAATTATAAAAAACATTCTTTGATATTTAGCTTCCTGAAGTGATAATTGATTTTCGGCTTTTTCTAAACGAAGTTTTTGGTTTTCCTCTTTTTCTTTTTTAGAATCGTATTTGATTTTGGCGAATTTATTTTTAAAGTTATTACGGATTTTGATTATACTATCATTTATTGAAATATACTGTTGGGCATATTTTGTTCCCGAACCATTAGAAATTAAAAAAGATAATGCCTTCAGGCGTTCGTCGACACTATTAAATTTAGTAGCAATTTCGTAAGCATTTTTAGCATACTCATTTGATTTTTGAATATCGGTTTTCGAATAAAATTCTGCCAGATGGAAATAACTTTCTATACTTCCGTACGAATCGCCGATTTGTTTTCTCAATTCAAGACTTTCAGTCATTAATTGTAAACCTTTATCATTTAAGCCTTTTTTGAAATAAGCAAAACCTAAATTATCTATAAAACGAGCTTTGTTAGGTATGAAAACTTTTTCGTTTAGTATTTTTTCACTTAGAATTGATTCAAGAATTTTTATAGACTCATTATATTTTTTTTGTTGAATATAAACAACAGCAATATTGTTTAAAGGTGGTTGTCTTGATATAGAATCAGTACAGTCTTTTAAAGCTTCATTATAGTAATAGATTGCTTCATCATAAATAACAAGTTCTTTGTAAGCTATACCAAAGAGGTTATTAATTGCAGCGCTGTAAATATCCTTTTTTTTAATATAAGGCAAAGCTTCTGTCAGCGTTTCATTACTGCCGTAATAGTCTCCATTTATTTGCTGAATAGAGGCCATTTGTATAAGATTATAAACAATGTTGGAACTGTCTTTTATGTTCTCAAACTGTATTTTAGATTTATTAAAATTATAAAATGCACTATTATAATTTTTATCCTGAAAATTCAAAATGGCTTTATCCCGTATAATCATAGCTTCTTTTTTTTCGGGATTATTTTGTAGCACAGCAATGTCTTTTTCTTTTTGGCAGGAAAGAAAAAAAACAAAAAAAAGAGAATAAAAAAACGGGGAACGCAGCATAACACTTACTTTCCCCGAAAATACTAATTAATTCTAAACTATGTAATCTTATTCAGATTATTTTGGTGGTGGAACAATTATTGGTGCATCACCAGGACCATCTGGTGGTGCATCTGCTTGTATACTGTCTCGAACAACATCTCTTTTTGCCTCAGTTTTTTTATTCGTTGTATCAAATTCGTCAGCAGTGCAAGAAAATAAAGTAATACTCAATAGTGCAAATGTGCACATCACAAATAAATTTTTCATGTTTTTAGATTTAAAAATTGGACATGAGTATTGCTGGCCGGAACTTTTCCAGATCTTTTTTAATGGCAGCAATACCAAATTTTGTTTGGGAAGTGAAGTGCGTAGAACAGTAAGATTTTCATCTATACTTCCCGGAATAAAATCCGCCTTACGGTTTTCCGCACTTTTTAATTGAACTAGTTTTGTACATTTGTTTTGACCTGCAGATCAAAGCGCTAACTAATTTTGTTGAGGCAAAGTAAAGACGCTTTGGCGCCAGTATTGATAAGGAATTCCCGGAATTCCTAAAATGTTTAACAATTCTTTGGAATTCCTAAAAATTCCTAAAAAAAAACAACTTGCCTATGTCTAACTTTACTATTGAAGATTATAAAAGAGCTATACAAGAGAAATATAAAAGGGAAATAGTAGCAGATAATTTTCCAAATCCATCGCAAGCAAATCTTAGAAATTTATGTTGGGAAATATTTGAAAGAAATGAGAATCCAAATTCAAATGACTTAATTATTTTTAGATCTTTTTTTGGATTTGATTTTGATCCCACAAAAAGAAATCAGTTTAGGGAGCAGACAGATAGATTTAGGCCTATTGGAAGTTTTTTAAAAGAGGAAACTGATCCTCTAAATATTGAACCTGTTGAACTTGCCGCAATACTTGTAGATTTTCAGCCGCGACCATTTAGAAAGTTTAGAGGTATAGGCGTAATTGGTAATGAAACGCAGTTAAATCCTGATAATTCTACAGTTCCACAACCATTTATTACATATAATGAAAAGAAATTAATTCTTGAATTGAATGAGAAAAGACTGCCTAAAGTTCCTGAACCATTTATTGCGACAAGCCAGGAACAATCAAATTTGGAATTTAATGAGGAAGGAGTAAATATAATAGATGAGGTCCAAAAGGCATTTTTACCAAATACATCAAATCCTGCACGTATTAATCTATTTGTAAATGCTAAAGAAAGAATTTTATATAATTTCAAGAATAGATTAAAGAAAACCGCTGCCGCTACAATAGTTATTTTTGGTTTGATTGGTATAGTAATTTACTTCGCCTTCTTTAAAAATCATTGCATGCAATGGTCAGAAGATCATTATGAAGTTGTGGATTGTTCTTCAAAAGATAATGGAAATTTTAATGAAATAATTCCTCTTGATGAAGATCTTTTAGATTTTAGAAAACTAAAAGCTTGCGATACAACTACTTGTTTTTTGAAAAACGGGGAAGCTTTTGTGTGGTATGGAAAGACGGCAAACGGAATTGACTTTTTTAACGATAATGGTAATGGCAGACATCCGGAAACAAAAGGATCATTACGACCAGTTACGCATTATATTTTTGGTAAATATTTAAAAGGAAAACCTTGTCAATAATGCGATTTATGTAAAATAAACCCAAAATAATGGAAGATTTTGTAAGTATATACGTTTAATTTAGTATTATTAAATTAATTCGATAAAAAACAAATCGCATGAAAAGTAAAAAGATATTATTCGTATTAGCCTTAAGCCTGGGAATGTTTGCTGCGTCTTGCAGCAGCGATGATAATGAAGGAGAAACAATAATTCCATTACAAGGGAAGTACAACCTAAGTAAAACCGGGACAATTGTTAATGGACAAGAAGTTTTAGTCGATGCTCCACAAAACCAAGAAGGATGCAGCAGAGATTATTTAGAACTAAAATTGAGTAATGCAGCAGTCATAGGTGATTATGACGGCTCAAATTGTGCCTTAGTAGAAACTACAGGAACTTACGTAAGATCTCATAATGATTTAACTATTACTATTGGTAATGCAAGTACAACCAGTGATATTATGAACCTTACTAATAAAGAGTTGAAAATAAAAGATAAAACTACTGGTGTAATTACAGTTTATACCAGATAAGAAATTGGCTTTAAGGTAAATTCCTAATTCAGGAGAATCAGGAACGAAAACGGAAATAACTTAGTAAAGTTGTTTCCGTTTTTTTATTTACGCACTTCTTTGCGGTTGCAAAAATCCCTTATTTTGCTACTGGTTACACATTAAAAACTGTATAAACATTCTACAAAGTGTAAAAAAAATATACACATCATTTTATGTAATAATTCATAAACTGCTTAAATTCAGTTTAAAACCTAAATGGCACAACGCTTGCAAATTGGGAACATGTCATTCTTTAATTTCTTTGATGTTTACTTAGAAAAATGCAAAGAAAACTATTTGATAAAAGCCATTTTAGAGAATTAATACAAACAAACAGGACATGGAAAGCGAAACAATTATTTCAAAACAATTTTATGCAGGAGGCGATATTAGCAGCGAAGTAATCAGCCCGTCTATTTTTAAAATAAATAACAACTCAGCAAAAAAACATATCGAAAGACCAAAAAGTATTTTTGGCTTTATGGTTCTTGCAGCAACATTTTTAGTATTGATTGCAGGATCTCTTTTAGTTCTTCAATTACAGCCGGATTTTGATCAGCTGCATTTAGAAAGATTAAACTCAACGGGAGGAATTATTTTCCTGATAATTACCGTAACATTATTCCTTTTTAAAGCCGGAATGTTCCTTTACAACGTATTTCTTTACTTTAAATATAAGCCAATCGAATCTGTTTCAGATGAATTACTGCCAGCTTGTACTGTAATTGTTCCGGCTTATAATGAAGGAAAATTAGTTTATGAAACTTTAATGAGTTTGGCCGAAAGTGATTTCCCTGCTCACAAATTAGAGCTTTTGGCAATCGACGATGGAAGCAAAGATGATACGTGGTACTGGATTCAGCAGGCAAAATTAAAATTAGGTGATCGTGTTTCTATTTTTCAGCAGCCACAAAATAAAGGAAAACGCCACGCCCTATACCGTGGATTTAATTTAGGAAAAGGAGAGATTTTTGTAACTGTTGATTCTGATTCAATTGTTAAAAAAGACACTTTAAGAAACCTGGTAAGTCCGTTTGTAGTTGACGAAAAATGCGGTGCCGTTGCAGGAAACGTTCAGGTTTTGAATAATGAAAAAGCAATTTTGCCAAAAATGCTAAACGTAAGTTTTGTAATGAGTTTTGAATTCATGCGTTCTGCAGAAAGCTCACTTGGTTCAGTACTTTGTACGCCCGGAGCTTTAGCAGCTTATAGACGAAACGCTGTTTTTGCCTGTCTGCCGGAATGGATTGACCAGACTTTTATGGGACAGCCTTCAGATATTGGTGAAGACCGTGCGATGACCAACATGATCTTAAAACAAGGACATCACGTATTGTTTCAAAGAAATGCTTACGTATTAACAAACGTTCCTGAAGATTACAAAGGTTTATATAAAATGTTCATTAGATGGGGAAGAAGTAATGTTCGTGAAAACATTATGATGGCAAAATATGTTTGGAAAGATTTTAGAAAAGAATCTAAAGTTGGAGCAAGATTATTGTTTACAGAGCAGTCATTGAGAATCATTTTGACGTATCCTTTTTTTATTTTTATGTTCTATTTTATTGCAACACATCCTTTATTGTTTATTAGCTCTACGCTTTTAGGAATATTGCTTGTATCAAGTTTTTCAGTTGTATTTTATGCAAAAAGATATTCTTTAGGAGAAGCATTTTGGGCCTATTCTTACAGCGTTTTCTATACTTTTTCATTGTTTTGGATTGCGCCGTACTCTATTATTACAGCCCATAAAAAAGGGTGGCTGACACGAGGTTGATAAATTCCACAGACTACTATTATATTTTTAATCCGAAAAACTCCTGTTCCACTAAACAGGAGTTTTTTTATTGATCTGCTTTCGCCAGAGAAAAACAGAAACTGCATTTACAAAAGCCAGAATCCATAAAATTGGACTTGTAAAAAAGCTCTCGTAACTTCTTCCGTTAGGAATTTCTACAAAAGGAACCGTAATAATAACGTCCAGAAACAAAGCTGTAAGCGACATTATAATCCCGAGCTGCAGACCATTTATTTTATAATTTTTCCGATAATAAAACTTTGCAGAACCAATGGCGAAAAACACTATGGAAATCGCCGCAATAACCGACTGCCATAAAAAGGAATCTTTTACAACTGGAATTTGTTCTAAAATATAAAAGGAAAAACTAACGGCAAACCAAATCAAAATTCCTGAAAATAATGCTCTGATATATTTCATGTTCTTAATTTTCAGGATTCCAGATTCCGGTTTTGGCAGTTTCTTCTGCATAAGCGCTGAAATCTTTCGCTTTTCTGCCCAGAACTTTTTCAATATCAGAAGTTACATTCGAATTTCTTCCGTCTAAAACCTGTTCAAAAAGGTAATTTACCAGCCAGATATGATCTTCAGGAACCTGATATTCTTTTAGCATTTGTGCATATTCTTCTAAACTCAAACTCTGAAAAGAAATGTTTCTGCTGCTTGCATTGGCAATTTCGTTTACCGCATCTTTAAAAGTTAGTAATCTCGGCCCGGTTAATTCATACGTTTTTCCGTTATGACTCTCATCCAGAAGTGCTGCTGTTACAACATCGGCAATATCATCGGCATCGGTAAAAGGTTCGAGTGCTTCAGCTCTTGGTAAAGCGACAATTCCGTACAAAATTGGATCTAAAAAGAAGCTTTCGCTAAAGTTTTGATTAAACCAGCTTGCACGTACAATGGTCCAGTTTTTGGCATTTTTCTTTACAATTTCTTCGCAGACCTGTGCTTCTTGTTCGCCTCTTCCAGAAAGTAAAACTATTTTTTGTACTCCAGATTTTGTGGCAAGATTGGTGAAATTTTCTATCGCATCTGCCGCAAAAGGAACAGCCAGATCCGGTTGAAAAGTAATGTAAACCGTATCGATTCCGTTTACAACATTTTCCCAGGTTTCTGGTTTTTCCCAGTCAAATGGAATTTTTTCATTTCGGGAACCTAAACTAATTTCAACTTCAGGATTATTTTCTAATCTTGCGGCGACTCTGCGTCCTGTTTTTCCATTAGAACCCAGAACTAAAATTTTCTTTTTCATATCAATATCGTTTTAAATGATTACTGATACAAAGTTGGTTAGATTAAAAAAGAATCATTTGTCGTAAAAGAATTATGATTTGTTTGAAAAGAACTGCTGTTTTACATCATTTGGACGCATTCCGAATTTTTTATGAAAAGCATTCGAAAACGAACTCAGACTTTCATAACCAACTTCCCAAGCCGATTCCTGAACTGTTTTTTCGCTTTCGCGAAGTAATTCATACGCTTTATTCAACCGTTCTTCCTGGACATATTTAAAAACCGGAATGCCAAAAAGTTCTTTAAAATTCTTCTTCAGTTTATTACTGTTCAGCCCAACCATTTGTGATAATTGAGTAATCGACGGCGGCGTAGAATAATTGGTAGTAACAATTTCTTTAGCCTGAAAAAGTTTGTTTTTATCAATTTCAGATAAATCTGGTTTTTTATCAGAAGCTAAAAGTGCATAAAAATGAGCCAAAAGTTCATTGACCTGACTTTTTAAAAACAGCAAACGAGTATTTCCGGTATACGATGTATTAAAGATTTTTTGAACCGCCAGCTGCATTTCTAGCGTCATATAAAAAGACGGGCCTTTTACAAAATGCTCTTTCGGATTTAATAACTGCGGCAGATAATTTTCAAAAATTTCCCTTTCAGCCTGCGGAAGCGAATTCAGATTTTTCAGTTTTGTAAAAATACTAATTGACTGCAAAGGTTTATCGGGTTCGATTTTATGAGAGAATTCTACTTTTTGATTTCCAAAGAAACAAATTGCCAAACCCGTTGTATTCGTCAAATATTTTGTTTGTTTATTATGCTTGATTTCCAGCTCAACATTGCCAGAACCATAAAATGCAAAACCTACGGCATCTCCGTCTATTTCACATTTCTGAACTATAGTTTTGGTAGTATCAGACTGCTCTACTAAAACAATACAATCATGTAATTCTATAATATCTGTAGTCATAATTGAAGCTGATGTTAGAATAAAAAGCATGAAAAGTTACCATTTATTTTTTAAATAGAGATTGCTCAAATGCGGGCGATCATTTGCTTATTTTTGCAGGGTTACAGGTCGTTATGCCCAAAAACTAATATATTATTTAAATTTTATGAGCGAATTAATTGGATTTAATGTCAGAGTTTATGCGTTTTGTGTAAATGAAAGCAAAGTTTTAGCGCTGCACGAAAGCTATGCCGGAACAAATCTTTGCAAACTGCCGGGAGGCGGACTTGAATTTGGCGAAGGCACAATTGACTGCCTGCATAGAGAATTTCAGGAAGAACTGAATTTAAAAATAGAAGTTGTAAAGCATATTTATACACAAGAAAATTTTATAGAGTCCAGAATGAAAGATAATAAGCAGATTTTTACTATTTATTATCTTGTTAAGATCCTTAATATTGAAGCGTTAGATGTTCAAATTCCAACTATTGAAAAATTAGAATGGTTCGATATTAATTCAGAGACTAATCCTTTGGTTCTTCCTACCGATAAAATCGCCTTTGAAAAATTAAAAAGCGATTATATTCTTTAATATTTGTTTGGTTTTTCCTTTAAATCATAAATAAAAATCCTTCTTTTTGCGTAATTGATTTCAGGATTTTAATATCAGTTTAAAAAATATTTTTAATCATTTGATTAAATCTTTTGTTTAATTCAAAATCATTTTTATCTTTGCCAAAGATTTACCACAATATGGCACCAAAAAGCAAAGACGCAAGTACCGAAGAAAAAATAAAAGAAGCGGCAAGAATTGTATTCACTCAAAAAGGATATTCTGCTACGCGTACTCGTGATATTGCAGAAGAAGCAGGAATTAATCTGGCGCTTTTAAATTATTATTTCAGAAGTAAAGAAAAACTTTTTGAACTCGTAATGGCCGAGAAAGTTGCAAAATTATTTGGTGTAATTGCGCCCATAGTTAACAACGATAAAACTTCATTAGAAGAAAAAGTAGCCTTGATTGTAGAAGCATATATTGAAATGCTGAGCCAAAATCCGGGTTTGCCTTTATTCGTTTTAAGCGAAATTCGAAATAATCCCGAACATTTTGGAAACAGAATGCAGGCCGGAAAATTATTGACAGATTCCTATTTGGTAAAACAATTAAAAGAAAAAAAGCCAGATATACATCCGCTGCATTTTATAGTAAATGTTTTGTCAATGTCGATTTTTCCTTTCATTGCCAAACCTGTTTTTGAATCGGCTGGAGTAATGACTTCAGAGCAGTTAGACAACTTTGCAGAAGAAAGAAAAACATTAATTGTGCAGTGGTTTAAAGCTATGATAAATTCGTAGCTATTTTTTTGGACTAAATTTAATCAAATGATTAAAACGGATTATTAAATATTAAAAAATTGAGTATGAAAAGGTTATTTGTAGTTATACTGGTTTTTCTTCCAGTATTTCACTTTTATGCACAGCAAAATGACAAGTTGTTACGACTTCAGGATTGTTATGCATTAGCAGAAGAAAATTATCCGTTATCTAAAAAGAGGGATTTAATTGCCAAAAGCAGTCAATTCACGATTGATAATATTGCCAAAGGTTATTATCCCAAATTCGACATTTTTGGTCAGGCAGCGTATCAGTCAGATGTTACAAAGCTGCCGGTTAGTCTTCCGGGGGTAGATGTCCCGATTTTAAATAAAGATCAATACCGCGCTTACGCAGAAGTAAACCAGCTCATTTATGACGGAGGAAACTTAAAACAGCAGAAAGAAATCGTAGAAAAACAAACCAAAGTGTCAGAGCAGCAGCTTCAGGTTGATTTGTATGCGGTAAAACAAAAAGTAACCGAACTTTATTTTGGAATATTGGTTTTTGACGAACAATTGCACCAAAGTGATTTACTCAAAAATGATATTAATATTGGAATCAAAACGGTTCAGGCACAACTTAATAACGGCACAGCTTACAGAAGCAGTCTTGATTTGCTTAAAGCAGAATATCTAAAAGCAGACCAAACAGCAATTGGAATCCGCAATTATAAAAAAGCGTATTTAGACATGCTTGGGCTTTTTATCAATTTAGAATTATCTCAAAACACAAAATTAGAAACTCCGGATAATATTGTAAATTCAATAGAAATTAACCGCCCTGAATTACAGCTTTTTAATTACAAAAATGAAAGTTTGGAACTGGGTAAAAAAACAGTTGATATTGCCAATCTGCCAAAGTTTAATTTCTTCCTGCAGGGCGGTTACGGAAATCCGGGGCTAAATATGCTTGAAGTGGGCTGGAAATCCTATTACATTGGCGGAGTAAGACTAAACTGGTCTTTAACGGGACTTTATACAGATAAAAAGCAAAAACAGATTATTGACATTAATAAGCAGCAGCTAGAAGTCGATAAAGAAGTTTTTCTTTTTAATACCAACCAATCTATAAAACAGCAAAGTGCAGAAATAGCAAAACTCGAAGAATATCTGGTTTCTGACAATGAAATTATAACTCTGAGAAACAATGTTAAAAAAGCAGCTTTGGCACAATTAGACAATGGCGTAATTGATTCCAGTGATTATCTGCGAGAAGTAAATGAAGAAAATGCCGCAGCGCAAAATAAAATCATTCATGAAACAGATTTGCTTTTGGCAAAATATAGACAAAAATTAATAACCGGTAATTAAGCATAAGATGAAAAAAACAGCATTTATAATAATAGCCGCAGCGGCAATATCATGTTCTGATAATAAGAACGAATTTGATGCAACAGGAACTTTTGAAGCAGTAGAAACCATTATTCCGGCAGAAGCGGGCGGTATAATCAAGGAGTTAAAAGTTGAAGAAGGAAATGTTTTAAAAGAAAACCAAGTTGTAGGTTATATAGACACGATACAGCTTTCGCTGAAACGAGATCAGCTTTTGGCACAAATAAAAGCAACGCAGAGTAAAAAGCCAGATATCAACTCACAGTTAGATGTTTACAGAGAAGAACTAAAACAAGCAAAATTAGATCAGCAGCGTATGCAGAATCTGGTAAAAGCCGATGCAGCAACGAGAAAACAGCTCGATGATGCAATGACAAAAGTTTCGGTTATTCAAAAACAAATTACCGCTTTACAAATACAGCTTAATATTAGTACAACCGGAATCGATGATGAAACCCAAACCTTAAAAGTTCAGGTAAGTCAAATTAAAGATCAGCTGGCTAAATCAAAAATTGTCAATAAAACGAACGGAACGGTTTTGACAAAATATGCAGAGGCTGGAGAGATGGCGGCAATTGGTAAACCGCTTTATAAAATTGCCGATTTATCAACAATAATTTTAAGAGCTTATATTACCGGAGATCAATTGCCAAGCGTAAAATTAAACGACAATGTAAAAGTTTTTACAGATGCAGCAGACAAAACTTATAAAGAATACAGCGGTGTTGTAGAATGGATTAGCGACAAAGCTGAGTTTACGCCAAAAACAATTCAGACAAAAGACGAACGTGCCAATTTGGTTTATGCTGTTAAAGTGAGAGTGAAAAATGATGGGTATCTGAAAATTGGAATGTACGGCGAAATCAAACTTTTAAAATAATGGAATCGGTTGTTGTAAAAAATATTACCAAAACCTACGGAAAGGAAAAAAAAGCTGCTGTAAATGATGTTTCATTTTCTGTAAACAAAGGCGAACTTTTTGGATTAATCGGTCCGGACGGCGCAGGAAAAACAAGTATTTTCAGAATCCTGACCACGCTTTTACTGGCAGATAATGGTTCGGCTTCTATTGACGGACTCGATGTAGTAAAAGATTTTAAATCCATTAGAAATACCATTGGTTATATGCCTGGGAAATTCTCTTTATATCAGGATTTAACGGTAGAAGAAAATCTGAATTTTTTCGCCACATTATTCGAAACCACGATTCAGGAAAATTACGATTTAATCAAAGATATTTATATTCAGATTGAACCTTTTAAAACCCGTAGAGCAGGAAAATTATCCGGCGGAATGAAACAAAAACTGGCTTTGTGCTGTGCCTTAATTCATAAACCAAATGTTTTATTTCTCGATGAGCCTACAACCGGAGTTGATCCTGTTTCCAGAAAAGAATTTTGGGAAATGCTTCAAAAACTGAAAAAACAGGATATTACCATTATCGTTTCGACACCTTATATGGATGAAGCCAATCTTTGTGATCGTATTGCATTGATTCAGGATGGAAAAATTCTTTCGATTGACAGTCCGAAAAATATAATCCAAAATTATCCTGATGTGCTTTTTGCTGTAAAAGCAGCTAATATGTATGAGCTTTTAAAGGCTTTGGCTGAATATCCAAATCGGTTAATGAGTTATGCTTTTGGAGAATTTGCTCATTTTTCTTTTAAAGAAAATCCAAACAAAGCAGATTTATTACAGTTTTTGGAAACAAAAGGAATTAAAAATATAGAGATAAAAGAAGCTGCCGTAACAATTGAAGACAGTTTTATTAAGCTCTTAAGTTAAAATATTGCCAGGCTTAGAACTTTGTCAAAGTTTGTCTGCGCATTTTTGTCATCCTGACGAAGGAAGGATCGCATTAGAAGCTCCGCAAAGTAAATCGCCAATTGTTGTCGCGTTTTGCGTGTGATCCTTCCTTCGTCAGGATGACAAGATCGTAATTACGTTAAATGACAAAAAATGCGCATAACCAACGAATTAAAAACATTTTATGAACGAGAAAGTAATTTCGTGCAAAGCATTAACCAAACGATTTGGAGATTTTACCGCCGTAGATGCCATCACTTTTGAAGTGGAAAAAGGAGAAATTTTTGGATTTCTCGGTGCAAACGGAGCAGGTAAAACAACAGCCATGAGAATGCTTTGCGGATTATCGAACCCAACATCCGGCGAAGCAAAAATTGCAGGTTTTGATATTTATAAAGAAACCGAAAAAATAAAGAAAAGTATAGGATATATGAGTCAGAAATTCTCGTTGTACGATGATTTGACGGTTCAGGAAAACATTACCTTTTTTGCCGGAATTTATGGCTTAAGTGATAAAGCAATCAAAGAAAACAGTGTAGCACTTTTGAAACAATTAGGAATGGAAGATCAGGCAGACAAGCGAGTAAGTTCACTTCCGTTAGGATGGAAACAAAAACTGGCCTTTTCAACCGCAATTATTCATAAACCTGAAATTGTATTTCTGGATGAACCTACAGGCGGTGTTGATCCCGTAACACGCAGACAGTTTTGGGATTTGATCTACGAAGCATCGGGAAACGGAATTACCATTTTTGTAACAACGCATTATATGGACGAAGCCGAATATTGTAACCGGGTTTCGATAATGGTCGACGGAAAAGTAGAAGCACTCGATACGCCAACAAACCTAAAAAAACAATTTAGCGTAACCACAATGGATGAGGTATTTTATCATCTTGCCAGAGAAGCCAAACGCGGCGAATAGTATTCGTCCTGCAAGGTTTTCAAAACCTTGTAGGTTTAAAATATAAAGTGTAGAAAATAATTATGATACCTACAAGGTTTTGAAAACCTTGCAGGAGAAGATCGGATTCAAGAAAAGAAAAAATATTTTAGAATCACATTCTAAACGAATTCCAATCCTGCAAGGTTTTCAAAACCTTGTAGGATAAAAAAAACCGAATATGAAACAATTTCTAACATTCGTAAAAAAAGAATTTTTGCACGTACTGCGTGACAAAAAAACACTGCTCATTCTCTTTGGAATGCCGGTGGTGCAGATTCTTATTTTTGGTTTTGCTTTGACCAATGAAGTAAAAAACTCCCAAATAGTTGTGGTAGATTATGCCAAAGATATTGCTTCACAAGAAATCATTACCAAAATAGAAGCAAGCCGTTATTTTGAAATAAGAAAAAGCCTTGCCGGAAGCAAAGAACTGGAAGCCGCATTTAGAACCGGAGAAATAAAAATGGCAGTTATATTTCCTGAGGGTTTTAACAACCAGCTTTTACATCAAAATAAAGCTCAAATTCAGGTTTTGGCAGATGCATCAGATCCGAATAATGCGACAACATTGACCAATTATGTTTCATCAATCATAAACGATTATCAGACAGAATTGAATCAGGAAAATCCGTTGCCATTACAGATAAAACCGGAGGTAAAAATGTTATACAATCCGCAGTTAAAAGGAGCGCCAAATTTTGTTCCCGGCGTTATGGCTCTGGTTTTAATGCTGGTCTGTGTTATGATGACAGCAATTGCTATCGTAAAAGAAAAAGAAACCGGAACGATGGAAATTCTTTTGGTTTCACCATTCAAACCTTTAATGGTTATACTTTCAAAAGCAGTTCCGTATCTTTTACTTTCGATGGTAAATGTGATTTCGATTTTATTATTGAGTGTGTTTGTTCTCGATTTACCAATTGAAGGGAATATATTTTTACTTTTTGCAGAAAGTACTTTGTTTATTATAACCTGTTTGACGTTAGGAATATTTATTTCGGTTAAAACCGATTCGCAGCAAACTGCAATGTTGATTTCTTTACTCGGAATGCTTTTACCAACCTTACTTTTCAGCGGATTTATGTTTCCTATCGAAAATATGCCTCTGCCTTTGCAATGGTTTTCAAATGTTGTGCCTTCAAAATGGTATTACATTATCGTAAAAGGAATCATGATAAAAGGACTGGGATTTTCCTATGTCTGGAAGGAAACTTTAATTCTCTTCGGAATCACTATTTTCTTATTGATCATAAGTCTTAAAAGCTTTAAAATACGTTTGTCATGAGAATCATCAAATTTTTGCTCATCAAAGAGTTTAAACAAATATTTCGTAATCGCGCCATTTTAGCCGTAATAATGGTAATGCCCGTTATACAGCTTATTATTTTGCCGCTTGCTGCAAATTATGAAATCAAAAATATTAATCTGGCTGTGGTAGATAACGATCGTTCAGATTATTCCAGAGATTTAATTAATCAGGTTGTGGCTTCTGGTTATTTTAAACTGCGAACGTATAACGATTCATATAAACAGGCTTTCACACAATTAGAAGAAGATAATGCCGATTTGATTCTGGAAATTCCGCGTGGATTTGAACAAGATCTTATTAAAGAAAATAAACAGCAGCTTTTTATTGGTGTAAACGCCATTAACGGAACAAAAGCCGGATTGGGTGCAGGTTATATCAACGATATTATAAGAGAATACAATAATGGTTTGCGAAAAAAAATGAATGTTTCTACAAGTTTTAATGCTATTCCGGTAATAGAAATTACATCGTCAAACTGGTACAATCCGCATTTAAATTACAGGCTGTATATGGTTCCGGGAATTCTGGCTATTCTGGTTACGCTTGTTGGCGGTTTTCTTTCGGCATTAAATATTGTAAAAGAAAAAGAAGCCGGAACAATCGAACAAATTAATGTTTCTCCGGTAAAAAAATACCATTTTATATTAGGAAAATTAATTCCGTTCTGGATTCTCGGTAATGTAGTTTTTACATTAGGATTATTGGTTGGCTGGATTTTTTACGGAATTATTCCGCTTGGAAACATTCTAGTTTTATACGCTTTTATAGCCGTTTATTTACTGGCCATTTTAGGCTTCGGATTATTGGTTTCTACCATATGCGATACACAGCAGCAGGCAATGCTTATTATGTTCTTTTTTGTAATGATTTTTGTTTTAATGGGCGGTTTGTTTACCCCAATAGACAGTATGCCGGATTGGGCTAAAACAGTTTCAAAATTCAACCCGATAACTTATTTTATTGATGTAATGAGAATGGTTGTGATAAAAGGAAGCGGTTTTAAAGATGTTCAAAAACATATTTTAATTATAGTAGGTTTTGCCATTGTTTTGAATATCGCCGCGGTTTTAAATTATAGAAAAACATCTTAAAAAATAATGTTTTAACCAGTTGGGCAAAATTAATTTAACACATAGAGACATAGGTATTCTTTGAGCTAAAAGGCGTTTCATTTGTTTAAACAAACATAGATAGCTATGTTTTAGAATAAATAAAAGGATATTGTATTTAAATATAGCCAGTGGTTTCAACCACTGGAAACGTATTGTGAATTATCCTGCGTCCCCGTGGTTTCAACCACGGGCTATGTTTTTTTAAATAGCCTAAATAGCCTCAATAGATTTGCACAAAATAGAAACAGCCTGTTCCATTTCTTCTTTTTCTAAATGTCCAAAACCTAATCTTGTGGCAGTTAGATCTTTTGTTTGGTATAAAATGGTTTTTGGCAGTAACAAATCATTTTTGGCACATTCTTTTTGCAGCGTAATCAAATTAAATTTATCAAGCCATTCAATCCAAACGGCTAAACCTCGTGCCGGAATTTTAAATTTAATTTTACCTTTCAGCTTTTCATTTAATAAGGAAACGAAATAATCCCGGCGCTCTTTATAGATTTTTTTATTTTTCTTAGAAAGACGATGCATTTCGCCTTCGTTAATCCATTCTGTTAAAACCTGTTCTTTCAAAACATCAATTCCGGGTTCCAGAATGTTTTGATGTTTTTCTAATTCCGAAATAAATTCGGGCGGAGCAGCCACAAAACCATAGCTAAATCCAGACGGAAGCGATCTTCCGAAAGAACCAATATAAACTACTTTTTGATTCGAATCAAAAGCGGCTAAAGGCAAAATAGGATTATTATCATAATGAAAATCAAAATCGTAATCGTCTTCCAAAATCACAAAACCGTATTGATTAGCAAGTTCCAGTAATTCTTTTCTTCTTTTGGCACTCAAAGAAATAGTCGTTGGATAATTATAATTGGAAGTCAGATATAAAACCCTGATTTTGGTTTCTTCACAAATCTCTTTCAAACGATTCGTATCAATTCCGTCCTGATCAACCGGAATCGTGATAATCTGCGCTCCGGTATTGGTCAAAGTCATGTTTGAAATATAATATCCCGGCGAAGCCACAACCACTTTATCGCCCGGAGAAATCAACACTTTTGTAACCAGATACAAACTAATTTCGTGACTGCTCGTTGTCAATAAATCTGCCGTAGCAATGCGTAAACCGCGAGTAAGATTGAGGTAATTCGAGAAATGAGTTTTAAAATTTAAATGCGAACGAATTTGAATTTGCTCGTATGTTTTGGATGTTTTTTGCCTCTTTAATTTTGAAACATAAAGCCGAGCCAAAATATCATTTTGAACCAGTCTCAAATCCGGCATTCCGTCATTAAACTGATAGGGAAGATTGCTGGTTTCGGTAGGATTTTCAAGAATCGTCGAACGTTTGAATTCAAAACCAATATTGATTTCCTGTGTTTTATTTTCCTTTGGAACTATAAATTCGGCACTATTTTTTTGTTTGTGCTGAGAAAGGATAAAAGTTCCTTTATTAGGAAGTGTTTCAATCCAGCCCTGCGATTCTAAATCCTGAAATGCCTTTATTAAAGTGTTTCGGTTTACCGCTAAAAGTTTACATAAAATACGTGTTCCCGGAAGTTTTGTTCCTTCTGGAAGAAATCCCGTTTGTATCGCTTTTATAAATTCAAAAACGATCTGCAGGTAAATTGCCGTGTTTTCTTCAGGCTTAAGCCGAATAAAACTTTTAAAAGGAATTTGAACCGGACCACTCATAATTACAAAACTGGTATACTTGATTAGTACGGCAAGGTACTACTTTTGCAAAAAAAATAAACCCGGAATGAAAAAAATCTATTTTGCTGTTGCAGCATTAATTTGTTCAAACTTTTATGCCCAGACAAAAAGGGATTCGATTATAGAAATTGATGAGGTTATTATCCATGAAAACCGCTTAAGCACTCCAATTTCAAAACAAAACAGAAACGTTTATGTTATTAGTAACGAAACGATTAAAAAATTACCGGGAAGAACGCTTCAGGAAGTTTTACAATATGCAAACGGAGTTGATATAAGACAAAGAGGACCTTTTGGAGGACAGGCTGATATAAGTGTAGACGGAGGAAGTTTTGAGCAGACTGTTGTTTTGTTAAATGGTGCGAAAATAATTGACTCTCAAACGGCTCATAATATGCTTAATCTGCCGCTTCCGGTTGAAGCAATTGAAAGAATCGAAATTTTGCGTGGTCCGGCTGCGAGAATTTTTGGAATCAACAGTTTAACTGGAGCAATTAATATTATTACTAAAAAGCCAACAAAATCTGGAGTTTTATTAAGTACATATGCGGGTTCTAATTTTGAGAAAGATTCTGATGATTCTGGAGATACATTTTTTGGAACCGGAGTTCAGGCTGGAGCTGTTTTAGGAAAAGAAAAACACCAGCATTCTATTTTTGCATCGCACGATAAAAGTAACGGATATCGTTATAATACAGGATTTGAAAACAATAAAATATTGTATCAGGGAAATGTTCAGGTGAATGATTCTAACGAAATTTTAGGTTCTTTTGGTTATGTAAATAACGGTTTTGGAGCCAACGGATTTTATGCTGCACCGGGAGATAAAAATTCTACAGAAGTGGTACAGACAACTTTTGCTAATATTCAGTCGAAACATTTTATTACGGATAACTGGAAAATTATGCCAAGAGTAACGTACAGATATAATTATGATGATTACAGATATTTAGGAAACAATACCCTGAATGTTGGAAGAAGCCGGCATTACACCAATTCTATTGCGGCAGAATTAAATTCTTCGATCAAAACGAAAAAAGGTGAAATTGGTTTTGGTGCCGAATTCAGAAATGAAGATATTCATTCCTCAAATATTGGCGATCATGATCGTAAAAATGTGGGGATTTATGCAGAATACAAAACGTATTTGTTTGAAAAACTGAACGTAAATTTAGGAACTTATCTTAATTATAATTCAGATTATAAATGGCAGGTTTACCCAGGCATTGACGCGAGTTATGAATTGACAGACGAATTTAAGGTTATTGCTAATGTGGGAACTAGTCAAAGAATTCCTTCCTTTACAGATTTATACCTAAATCAGCGTCCGGGAAATATTGGAAATCCTGATCTGGAAGCAGAAAATGCTTTTCAAAGCGAATTCGGGTTTAAATTCAACAGAAAATCTTTAAACTTAAATGTGAATTATTTTTACAGAGAAATAAGCAATTACATTGACTGGACAAGAATGGTAACAACGGTGCCGTGGCAAAGTCAAAACTACGGTGATTTAATTACAAACGGTGTCAATATGCGAGGATCATACAGATTTGATCTTTCTGAAGCTTCAAAATTAAATTTCACTTTAGGATATTCTTATTTAGATTCTAAATTTAAAGATACCCGCGAAGAGCCTTATTCTAAATATTTAATTTCATCTTTAAAACATCAGGTAACCAATACGATAGATTTTCAGCATAAAGATTTCTCTGTTTTATTGGCCACTCGTTTTAACGAAAGAGTTACCGGAGCTTCTTACTGGATTAACGACGTTAGAATTAGTCAGTCTATTAAAAAGTTTACCATTTTTATTGATGGACAAAACATTTTCAATACTACTTATTATGAAATTGGAGCATTTCCTTTGCCAGCAAGATGGTTCAGTTTAGGTGCAAAATTTGTTACTTTTTAAATACAAAGGTTAGTTATAAAAAGGGGAAAGATATCGAATATCTTTCCCCTTTTTTTGGATTATTTATTTAATGTTTCAGTTATTTGAATTCTCCCATCTTAGCAAATAATTCTAATTTTTTAAATTGAAGATCCATATGATGTTGAACAGTTCTCTCATAATCATTTTCTTTTTCACTTTTTTTACTAATAAGTACCAGCATTTCGAGGCCTAATAAAAAGAAGAACCATATTAACCAAATAACCAATGCAATCATAGATTGGCTAAGTATGCTGTACATTACTTTTAATTCATCTAAAAAACCAACCTTGGAACTAATATCTTTTTCAAGTTTAGGCCTGATATTTATCAATGCGGTTTCTTTTTCAGTTTTTTGGGTTCTAAGATCGCTAATTGTTTTTTCAATAGCGGGAATCATTTGAATTTTTGGATTAGGTATATTTGATCTTGTTGTTACTATAACGGGCGTAGTTTTTTCAACCGTTACAGGTTTTCCGGTTTCAGGATTTTCTTCACTGCTTTTTGTGTTTGTGGTAATTGCCTGTGTAGAAAATACCGTCATATTAGGGTTTTTGGTAATATTTTCAATAAGTACTAAGCGTTCTGCTTCTTTTTCGGATATAGCTTTATTAATTTGTTCAATCTGATCTCTTAAATCTTTTGTTTTTGGTTCTATTGCTTTTCGAACTCTTTCCTCAATGAAAGTGATTTTTTCAAGTTCTATATCTTCCTTAAAAATGATTTGGTCAATAATAATAGACCCTATTATAGCCATCATACAAGCTATTATTCCTCTAGCAATAATTAACCACTTTGACGGATTTATAGAAAGAATAAGCTGTCTTTCTATTTGTATAATTATTATTACAAAAATGCAAGCCCCAATCGATGACATAATTTCACTACCACGCAGATATCTGTTAGTAAAAGAATAACCTATAAAAGCCCAAAGTATACAAACTATTAGTATTGCGGCAGTGTATCGTTTAACTGCTTTAACAGAAATTTCACTTGAATTTTTAACAATATTGTAATTGTATCCCGTAAGGATACATCCGAATTTGATCCACCAATTTTTCATATCAAAATGTTTTTTTCATTATCGAATGATTGGAAATAGCAGCAAGACCATTTCGAAAACCTCTGGTATAACTAATTAGCATACCCTGTCCTAAACCAGTATTGTTTTTAGCATCGGATTCAATTTCTAAAATTTGACCAATATGTTCTTCTGCCGTATATTTTTTTACACTTAATTCTTCTACAGTGTCAATCATTCCTATTCTGGCACGGCTTTCAATGTGAAAGTTTATCTCTCGAATAAAATCCTGATAGTAAGTTTTGATTTTTCTTATTGTTCTTTCAAGATCACTCTTTAAGGCTTCAATATTTTGCTCAAGATGCGTATTGTCTGGATTTATTAAAGCATCATCATACCCTTTGCTTTCATAATTTTTTTCGAGAAATTCAAAAAGAAGGCTTATTCCATTTTCCTGACTTACAGGATGTTCCTTTGAAATACCTTCAGGGAATTTTTCTGTTTGAATGAAAATTTTTTCAGAGATTTCAGGATAAGTTTGTTTTGGTTCGGTTTCAATATTTTCATTAGAATTATTGATCTTTGGTTGATTTCGATTAAAGTAATTAAATAGTCCCATTTATGTAATTTTTTAGATGTTTATTGTTGGTACTTTAAATTTGGCATGTCCTCTTCTATGGCATGATTCACACAAAGCGATGAGTAAAAAATCAGGATAGTCCCAAGGCAGCTTAAATTTGTTTTCGGCAACTACAAAATGATACTGTCTGTGATGTATCTGTAGACTTTCTGTATTTTGACAAATGACACAACATTTGTCTCGTTCAATAATTGCAGCTCTTTTTGTTTGCCATTCTAATCGAAATAACAAAGCTCCATAGCTTCCATGAGGTAATTCAGTACTTGATTTACTAATGCCATTTATTTTTTCAATTCCAGATGAGGAGTTTGAATATCGGCGAACTGATTTATCATTTTTTAGATTTAGATATCGATAGCGGGTATTAGTTGGATCAAACATTAGAATACTATATTGTGTTAAACATTGTAAATCTAAAATCTTTGGGAATAAGAAATTTACGGTTTCCCATAATTTCCTAAATAATACAATTTTAAACATTCCTATCTTGTTTTTATCGGGATAGTTCCATCTTTGCGCCAAATTTTGGTTTGTTTTTTCAGGTTTTATGAAAAAACAGTTAAAAGGAATCAGGTGTAATTCCTGAACAGACCCGCTACTGTAAGTTCTATATAAGTCTTTAAACGTTACTATTGCCATTGTCCCATTTTCGGGATGAGAAGGCTGTTTTAAAGATGGAACAAGTCATAGAAAAAAAATACTCTTATTCGCTTTTATACTTTTTGCTCCGTTTGTACTTAATTCGCAAGTAGAAGCTGATAGTTTGCGGGTTTTAAAAGAAATAATCTTAAAAGGAAAACCCTATCAGGAAGCAATTCAGGTGCAGACACTTTCGGATAAATTGCTCGAAAATTTAGCGAGCCATAACGTTGCCGATGCATTTCGTTATTTTGCCGGAACCCAAATGAAAGATTACGGCGGACTTAAAACCGTAGATAATTTTGCAGTTCCTTTTCCAATACCGCTGCCTGCTCCTGTAATTAAAATTGTTTTGTCCATTTTTTTTAGCTATTAAATTAATGGTGTAAAGGTCTAACCAGAAGCTTGGTTACAAATAATACTAATTCGGGCTATTTGTATTCTTTTTACGAATTATAGAAATACTGTTTAATGATTTTTGAAGTGATTGGAATAAAAAAAGCCTGTAAACGTAATGTTTACAAGCCTTTTTCCGAATCTAATGTATTACCTTTTTAAATATTTTCAGGCAAATCGATTTAATCTGAGTTTATTAATTTGAATTTTGGATTCCCCAATTGCCAAAATGCAAAAGCAAATTGATCAGCAAAATCATTATATAATTCTAGATTTGAATTATCGAGTCCGTGTCCAGTATTATAATTTACTGAAAAAATAATAGGGTTTTTAGATGCGGTTGAAGCTTTTAACCTTGCTGCAAACTTACCTGAAATCCAAGGAGCTACACGGGCATCATTCATGCCGGTAGTTATTAAACATGAAGGATATTTAACTCCGTTTTTTATGTGCAGGTAAGAATCCATTTCAATAAGAGCATCAAGTTCTTCTTTTATTTCAGGATTACCAAATTCTTTCATGCAGTTTGGCCCGTTTGGAGTTTCTTTAAGTCTTACTGTATTTAATTCTCCATTTTTACAAATCATTACTCGAAACAAGTCAGGCCTTTCTGTTATAGCTCTGCCTACTAAAATACCTCCGGCACTGCCGCTGGTTATGGCAATTCGCTCTTTTGATGTGATTTTTTCCTTAATTAAATATTCTGCTGCAGCGATTAAATCTTTCCAGCTATTAGGTTTTGTAGATTTGTATCCGTTTTTATACCAATCATCGCCTTTTTCACTACCGCCTCTTACGTGTGCTTCTGCAAAAACACCACCGTTTAAAACCCACGATAGATAAAAGGTTCTAAACCTTGGTTTCATTGAAATTCCAAATGATCCATATCCATCAATAAGAATATTGTTCATCTTATCTTTTTTAAGGCCTTTTTTGTAAATTAATGATACAGGAACCATAGCGCCATCATGTGATGGAATTTCAATCTCATCTACAACAAAATCTTCAAACTCCGGGTAAAGAATTGGTGTTGTAACATTTGCTTCAGTAAAGCTTTCTTTTGCGGCGTCATAGCTATATCTGGATTTAGAATTCAGCCATCCGCTAATGCTTACCCATAAGCCAGGATTGGCACTGTTTTTATTTTGTATAGAAATAGCACCTGCCTTTATTGGCAATTGTATTTGTTTTATTACGTTATCTTTTTTCTGGTAAAGTTTGGCTTCAACTCCATTTTTAGTAGTAGAGTAAAATAAACCTTCATTATTTATGACATAATCGTCAATAGATTCTATTTTATTTTCGGCTACGACAACTTCTGGATTTTCAAAATCAGGATTGGTAATATTGGTTTTGATAATCTTAAAGTTTGGGGTGCGTTTTGATGAAACGCAGTATAAATTGTCATTAATTAATTTTGGATTTAAGAGTCCGTCTTCCTTTTTATACAAAGGCTTCCAGTTTATTTTTTGATTGCTTAATTCTTCAATATTGGCGTAATAATAATCTTCATAGGTTGTTGCACCGCTTAAACTGCTTGTTATATATTTATCATTAGAATTAAAATCATATACTACAGGAAAATCGGCATCTGTGATTTCAATTTCAGGATTATTACTTTTTGAAAGTATTATTTTATGCTTATCTGGATTATCACCTAATTTATAGATTACAGATTCTGTATTTAATATATAATTTTTGTCTTTGGTATCAATTACGGGTATATGAATGTAAATGATTCCAGAATCATCCAAAAGCCATTTTATACCTGCCAATGCAGCTGGCCAGCAATGTGTAATTATTTCAGGATGTAAAGTTTTAGTGGTTACATTAAGAAAGGCTATTTCGCCTATTTCTTCTCCTTTTTTAGACAAACCTATAGCAACTGTATTATTGTTCCAGGAAGGTTTTAAGTAAGTTATTGAATAATTACTGCCAGATTCTTTTTTATAATCTGCAGGGTCAAAAAGCAAAATTTCTTTTGCTTTTTCCCCGCTTTTATAATAAAGCTTTCCTGTTTTATCACTATTTAATTTCTTTAAGTAAAAAGAGTAATTGTTTGCAGCAATGTTAAGTAAGGTTATATCAAATGAATTTCTTTTTTCTAATTCAAGTAATTTTTCAAGTATTTCTTTTCTGCCTGAAATATTATCTAAAAGTTTTCTGCTTTCTATGCTATTTTGTTTGAACCATTTTTGTACCAATGTATCATTTGTGTTTTCCATATAACGATACGGATCACTAATGACTTTGCCATAATAATTGTCAGTAAATGGTTTTTCTGTCAAAGTAATTTCTTGACCAGCTAAAATATTTGTATAAACAAAAGCACAGATTAAAAAATATAATTTCATTATAAACATTTAAATATTTGACTACAATTACTGCACTTTTAAAGAATTTTAATTGCTTACCTGTCCTGAATTTGTAGGGGGTGTAATTGTTCCGCCTTTATCTTCATTATCAGCATTTCCTCCAATAATTGCACGCATGTTCTTAAATTCAGCTACTTTAAATTTATCTAATGATAATTTCTTAGCCGTTTTAACTTCTTTCTTTTTCATAGTTTTTAAATATTAAAATTAATTTTAAGCGAATGTACTGCCTGCTGCCTTCAGTTAAAAATTGTTATTCTCGAGATTTATATATATCGTCTCTTAATTTTTATAATGGGCTAATTACTATGGTGTTAAAAAGAATTATTTTTCGCTGTTTTTTATAAAATAGGAGGGTTGATATCCTGTTTTTTTCAAGAAAGCTTTTGAAAAAGATTCAGAGTTACTAAAACCAACTTCTTCTGAGATGGCTTTGATAGAATAATTTCTAAATTTTTTATCGCCGCTTAATCTTGCAATAGTATGTTCTATTCTTAAATCATTTATGTATTGACTGAAATTTTTATTCTTATACTGGTTAATGGTTTTTGATAAGTAAGTACTATTGGTTTCAAGTTTTCGTGCAAAATCAATTTGGTTTATGTTTGGTTCCAGATAGCCTTTATTTTTTTCAAATTCGTCTAATTTTTTTAATATTTCAACAGCTTTTTCTTTAGAAAGGTCTACCGTTTTTACCGTATTTTCTTTTGGTTCAATAATAGTTTCAGAAATAGGATTTTGTATGTCAGGAGTTTTATTCTCCTCATTGTATATTTGAACTAATTCATTCACTCTATTTTCATAAAGTTTATTTTGTTTTTTTGTTTTTGATAAATAAAACAGAGAAAATCCTAAGCCTATAAAAATGATAAAACCAATACCAATGTAAAGCTGTTTTTCTGTGTTTATTTTTGCAATTACTTTTTCTTTCTCTAATAATAAATGAGGTCTTTCATAATTTTTATTGATATTTTCTTCTAAAATAATCCCATTTTTATTTAAATAAGAATCTATCTCAATTAAGCGATTTAAGTAATATAACTGTTTTTCGTTATTTTTTAGTTTTTTGCTGATTTCAATTAGGCGAATACAATTATTTTGTAAATCGGCTGTATTGGATCCGCTTTTAACGAGTATAGAATCTGCTTTTTCAAAATAACTCTGCGCTTTAATTATATTTTTTTCATTTTGTAAAATATTTTCTCCTCTGTAATAATAGCTAATAGCTAAATTTAATTTATCATCGCCTGAACCCAGCATTACAAGAGCTTTATCTAAAAGAGGGTTACTTTTAGTATACTGTTTTTTAAAGTGATAACAAATACCTTCATACATAATGGAGTATTTATAAAACCGATCATCTAAATTGATTTGATTTTGTAAAATTTTAATGTAATAAAGGGCAGTATCTATTTTCTTTAAACGAATATATATATCTGATAAAATCCAGGTAGTATATAGATAATCAATAGAATGTGTTTTTTTTGATTTAAAATAGTTGTAATTTTTAATTATAAGAGGTAAAGCTTCTTTTGGTTTTCCCAGTTCAATTTTAATTAGGGCAATTTGTTGATTTACCAATAAATTTTGCTCAATGTTCCCTTTTTTCAAAGAGTATTTTTCTGCTTCCAGGACATTAGTTAAAGAAGATCTTAAATCCATATTTTTCATTAAAAAACTACTTTTTAAGATATAACCCCTCGCAGGATAATTAAAATCATCAACATTTTTAGTTAGTGTAATAATTGAGTCTGAACACTGCATTGCAATAGTATCGCTGGCTACTGCTATAGCAAAAAAGTATAATCCGTTGGCACGTATTATTTTATCATTTTGAAGTTTAGATTTTTGGTAATAAACATTAGCATAAAGCTTTTTGTTTTTTTTATTCATAAAAGAATTTTCATAACGCTTTTCCAGTTCGGTAAAAGATGTGTTTTTTAGCGAATCAGGAATAATAAAAGTTTCTTTTTTTTGAGAGAATAAAGCCGTTGTAAATAACAGTAAAAAAATCAGGGTCGTATTTTTCATTTTCTGGCAGCTATGCTTTTATAATATCTGGTCATGAAATCATAACAAAGCATTTCGTATTGTCTTTGTTTTGATCTAAAGATTCGATTAATATTCATGTGGATAATAGCGGAAATAATATTTTCTAAAGGAATCGATGGTTTCTTATTTATTATATCATTTATTATCGCAATCTCTTTTTGGGTTGTTTTAAATAATTTAATTAATCCTTCTAAATAAAAAGGCTCTTGTTTTTCTTGTAAATATAATCCTATTTCTTTTTTATATGTTCGATACAGCTGATCTAATTTTTTATTATTTTCTTTTTCTATTGCATGTTCGGTTTTGAAAGCCTGTTCTATTGATTTTACAAAATGAATTCGGTTTTCTAAAGAAATCTGAAAATGCTCTAACAAATCGTCGATCATTTGTAACGAGGCAAATATTCGGGCTATTTCATCATCCTGCGTAGTTGTGTTACAAATAAGTTTTAGTGTTTTTTTACTTTGATGATAAAATAATTTTTCAACCAGCTCAATTGTAGTTTCTCCATATCGTTCAATTTCCCTTTTGTAAGTAGCCGTTACAATATCATTTACTAAATCTTTTTCGATCAACTCTCTAAAATGAGCCTGAATTAATAGTATTATTTTCTGAATATTCTTGGAGTCCTTTATTTTAAAGCGAAGCCTTATATGATTTTTAGGATCATTATAACGTATAAAAAACCATTGCTTAATAAGTTTTTTTTTGCGAAGCTTGGTCACAATTGGTAAAATACTTTCTGCTAAAATGCTGTCGGCAGAAAAGTTTCCGCAATAAATTTTATAATAAAGCCATTCTTCTCCCAGAATAAAAGTTCTCTTTAACTGCTGATTCATTTTTATACTTTATTTTTTTTTAAACCCACAATAAATTGATTGGCATAACAGCCTGTTTTTTCTGTAACGATTTTAGTTGAAGGAAATAAAAATTCTTCCAGAATAAATTGTGTTCTGCTTTTTGTTGTTTCAGCCAGCATTTGAATACAAGTGTCATTTTCAAGGTTAATGACCAATGTATTATCACCATCAATTAACGATACATATTGATTTTTTTTAATGTTCATAGAAAGAAGTGCTGAACGGATTATTTCAGGATTGAAATCATTTTTTGAAGTCAATATTTCAAAAAAATCAGAATGTTTCTTTTTATTAAAAATCCATTTTGCTTTTGAAATAATACAATTTCCAATTGTAATTCTTGGTAAATAATCAAAAAGTTTTTCAAACTTATTACTCAATCCTAATGCCGATTTGTGATTTTCAAATTGCATATCGCACAAAAATTGATAAATAGGTAAAGCATTATAAGAGTAATTATGAGCGTTGGTCAGTTTTGTAATAACCTCTTTGTCATGTTTTTTGCTCCATAAAACTAATCTGTTGTTTTTTATGGATAACCATAAATCTTCAACATTTATTTGATTCGAAATTGGAAGATTCGACTGTCCTAAATAAGGAATTTCATAAGTTCTAAAACTTGGTCTTCTTAATACATTTCCTGTTCTTGACTCTGGTAAATGAATTATTTCGGCAATGATTTTATCTGTAATACTTTCAGATTCAAATTGCGTAATTTCATTTGCAAAATTGCTTATTTCCGGATTTCCATAACAAAACCTGGCTAGTAAATTTGCAGCACTAGAGCCTCCAATGCTTTGAATTGCTATCCATTCTTTTTCGTCTTCTTCGATGATTTCAAAAACACACGAAAATGTATCCGACGTGTTATGTGCCGAAAAAACTTCTTTAAAATCAGCATTGTTTAAACTTATACTTGTCTCGTTATTCTGCAGTGCATTTTGTAATTTATTATAAACAATTTTTTGAGCTTCATTTAAGTTTATTTGCTGATCAGTATTTGTCTTGGGTTTGATTTCAATACTATCTAATATAGGAGTAGGGTCAAAAATAGTATTCTGCAAATATCCAATTCCCGTTTCGATGTCTAGTGCTTTAACTAACGGAACAGCTTCATGCTCATATCTTTCAAGAAAAGATTTTTTAAAGTTTTCTAAAGGCGTCTGTTTAGGTTTTTCAGAAATTTGGTTTAAAAGATGTATTGCTTTGTATAATACAGCAGTATATTTTTTATCTAGTTGAAAATCGTTAGAATTAAGAAATAAATCAGTTTGAAAAAGATACTTTTTATCAAAAGCAATTTCTTCTTTCTGCAGGGTTTCCATTATGGCTTCATAAGCAGCGATTTGGTTTCCTAACTCTGCATCAATTTTTAGCAGCTTATTGTTAATTTCATTATTGAAAGTTTCAATTTTTAGGACTTTTTTAGGCTCTTTTTTTATTGAGTTTTCGGTGAGTGTGGGTTCTAATTCTGATACCAGAATTTGATTCGAAATTAATTCGTCGATAAACTCTAAAGCTTCCTCTTTATTAATCTCATCGCTTATTAAATGTGCAGCTAAATTATCTTTATTTAAGCCCGCAACAGCTTTTTCTAGTATTAAGTCTAAATAATCACTTCTTTTTAATGCTTCAAGAGAGTATTTGCGTTTGCTTTTTTCAAAGGTATATTCTATATATCTATAAAAATCACCTAATTTATATAGTGTAGAATTGGGATAAAAAAGTAATTCGTTTTGAATGCCCTGATCTTTGCTCCATTGAGTCGATACATTAGCCAGAAACTGCATGTCTAAACGGGTTCTTCTATAAAAAGGATCTTTTTTGCCAGCGAGAATATCAGCTGGACTATTTTTTTCGATATTGATTTTTGTAAAATCGCTAAATCTGCCAGCACCACAGGTCGCAAAAAGCCCAAACGGAGTACATCTGGTCGACATTCGAATTAGATATTTTAATACAGATATTTTAATTTTTTCACCTTTTTGAATTGGGTAATTTTCTTGTGTACACCATTTTTGAATTTCCGCAAATAACTCTGGTGAGGCTAAATATAGAGCTTCACTAATTTGAGGGTCTTTTACTAAATCCTTTACAGTATCAGATTTAATTGAAAATCCTTTTGTAAGATTTTTATAAAAATGAATAGGGTAAGCGGGAGTACGAATTATAAACGAAGAAAAAAAAGTAAAATCTATTTCTGGTTTTGACATATTAGTTATTAAACAGGTACCGAACAATTAAAAAAGTGGCCAAAATTATACATTTTTGAATCATTTTATGTGAAAATATGACTGAAATATTTAAATAAAACACATTTGTTAATTGGTTGAAAAACAAGTTCTTGG
Source organism: Flavobacterium soyae (assembly GCF_021245985.1). Classification (GTDB taxonomy): domain Bacteria; phylum Bacteroidota; class Bacteroidia; order Flavobacteriales; family Flavobacteriaceae; genus Flavobacterium; species Flavobacterium soyae. The sequence goes on from NZ_JAJQXA010000003.1 coordinate 300,790, forward strand.
TGTTTTTTTTATCCGGAATTTATAAAATAACCCACGATATTTATAAATGTAGACATACACCATTTGCATTGAGAGCCTTTGTTAATATAGTTTTGGATTTAGAAAATTACTCATAATAAAAGATATAATTTATAATTAGGAATGACAAGAATAATAGTAATTGCTTCTTTATTGCTTTATAGTTCAGTATTGTTTGCACAGGTAAAAGTTACCGGTAAAGTGGTCAATACTAAAAATAATCCTATAGAGCTTATCGAAGTTTTGTTGATAGATAAAGATTCAACTGCAATAATGAGCGAGATGACTAATAGTAATGGTGATTTTGTATTATCTGCAGGAGCGAACAACTATCTTTTACAAATAAAACAAATGGGTGTTGTTTTATGGAAAAAAAGAATAACACTTAATGATAATATTGATTTAGGGTTTATTAAAATAACAGAGAAAGAAGAAAAACTAAGTGAAGTAGTAGTAAAAAGTCAAAAAAAGGTTATAGAACGAAAAATAGATCGATTAGTTTTTAATGTAGAAAATTCTATTTCGGCAGCTGGCGGTGATGCAATTGATGCCTTGAGGGTTACGCCAAGTTTAAAGGTTCAGGATGATGGGATTTCTATGGTAGGAAAAAAGGCAATGGCTGTAATGGTTGATGATAGATTGATACAACTTTCTGGAGAAGATTTAATTGCTTTTTTAAGAACAATTCAATCTGCTAATATTAAAAGTATTGAAGTTATAACAACTCCTCCGGCAAAATACGATGCAGAAGGAAACAGCGGAATTGTAAATATAATATTAAAGAAAACTAAAAAAAATAGCTGGAATGGAACAGTGAGAAGTACTTCAACTCAGGCTGCTTATTTTTCTGAATCATTAGGAGGCGATTTCTTATATCAGAAAAATAAAGTAGATATTTCGACTAGCATTACATCATCATTTAGAAAAAATATTAATACTAACACCCCTAATGCTTATTTTACTCAGGAGACCTGGAATCAAGAGGATTATACCAGATCTAATTCAAAAAGCATAGCGGGTAATTTTCAAATTAATTATCAGCTGACTCCTAAAACTAAAATTGGTGCATTTTATAATGGATTCAATTTTAATGCAAATGATTATCAAACAAGTAAAAACTTAATTTATTCATCATCATCAGAATTGGATAAATACTATCATTCAACCGGAGATTCAGATATAGATAGTTATAATAATACATTTAATTTTAATGTTACCCATAAACTTGATACTCTTGGCAGACAAGTTACTTTAGATGTAGATTATTTTAAAAGAGATCAAAAGAAAAATAATCCATTTTATACGACGAATGAGAATTATATAAATTCAGAAATTAATGATTATTATACTTATAATTATGGTCATCAGAATATAGATAATTTTTCATTTAAAGTTGATTTTGATATGCCTTTTAAATGGGCAAATTTGAATTATGGAGGAAAAATTAGTTTTACAAAAACAAAGAATAATGCTTTAGGCGAATTTTACGAAATAATTTCGGGAGAAAACCAACCCTATTTAAATCAAATGAATGATTTTGAATACGTGGAGAATAACCAGGCATTTTATATTTCTGCTCAACGAAAACTGAATAAAAAGTGGGATGTAAAATTAGGATTGAGAGCAGAAGCAACTTATACAAAAGGAATTTCTCAACCCGAAAATCTTATTAATAAAAACGATTACATAAAGTTTTTTCCATCTGTTTACATATCTTATATTCATAATGATGACAATAATTTTAATGTAAATTATTCAAAAAGGATTAAAAGACCTGCTTATTGGGAACTAAATCCTGCAAGGTGGTACACAAATCTAAATTTCATTAATTATGGAAACCCTTTTTTACAGCCTTCATTTAGTCATAATATAGAACTTAATCATAGTTATAAAAATAAGCTGAATACAGAACTTTGGCTGTCAGTTACAAAAGGAGAGTCTGGACAGCTGACTATTAATCAAGATGAGAATACAATATTAAGTATTCGCGAAAATTTTGGAAATACATTATCTACGGGCTGGTCAGAGTATGTTTCTTTTAATGTTTTTCCTTGGTGGTCGTCTACTGCCAGTGTAGATGTTTATTATACGGAGAACAAGAGTACAAGCAGCTATTTAAAAGCTTATTATTCAGGATGGGGAGGAGACATAAATGCAGTAAATACGTTTAGTTTAAATCAAGAAAAAAGTCTCAATGCAGAATTAACTTACCATTACGATTTTCCTAATAAATATGCCTACGATACAAGACAAGGAAGGTCATATATGAACTTAGGGTTTAAATACAGCATGCTGAATAAAAAAATTCAGATGAACCTTTTATTTAGAGATTTATTTCGTTCCTATAAAACAACAGGTACCAGAAACACTCAGGGTACATTATACACTTTCAATATTTATAATGATTCACAATCGGTTCGATTTTCTATTAATTATACTTTCGGAAATAAATCTATAAAGGTCAGAAACAGAGAAGGAGGAAATACAGAAGAAAGTAATAGAGCCAACTAATTTATTGAATTTATCGAAACTAAGTAATTTGTAGTGCACGACAAAAGAACAGTTTTATAAATACCCTTGCAAGGAAAGTCCATATAGAAATCATATGACTCTAAAAGATGATTTCATGAAATTTTAACCTTAAAATCAAACATTATGAAAAATTCAAAAAATAAAACTCAAAAATTAGTTTTAAAAGAAGGGAAATTTTCTGGGGGATTTGCATCCTTAGACGCAAATCAATTAAATAAAATAAAAGGAGGAACTGCTCCGGATAGTGGTAACAATTGTAACTGTACAAATTCAGCTGCACATTGCAATAACTAATATTAATACCCTTGCAAGGAAAGTCTGCATCGAAATCAGATGACTCTAAAAGATGATTCTGTAAAACTTTAACCTTAAAATTAAATATTATGAAAAATTCAAAAAATAAACCTCAAAAATTAGTTTTAAAAGAAGGGAAATTTTCTGGGGGATTTGCATCCTTAGATACAAATCAATTAAATAAAATAAAAGGAGGAACTGCTCCTGACAGTGGTAATAATTGTAACTGTACAAATTCAGTTGCACATTGTAATAACTAATAACCCTTAATGCGAGGGCTTAAAGCCTTCGCATTTTAATTAAAACTATTAAGCTATGAAGACAAGTAAATTCAATTCGTTTTTTCCATATGAAGATAAAATTATAGGATATAATGCTTATAAAAATGATTTCACTATCCTTGACCCTGAATTATATGATTTGTTTCAAGCTGCAGAAAGAGAAAATATTACTGAATTAGAAGAAGTTCATCCCGATTTTTATAACCATTTACAAGAAAAGGGATTTGTAATTTCAAAAGATGTAAACGAATTAGAACAAGTAAAATCTTTAGTTTATGAAATAGATCAGGCAGATAATGGTAATTTCCATGTAATTATCAATCCTACTATGAATTGTAATTTCAAATGTTGGTATTGCTATGAAACTCATATCAAAGATTCGAAGATGGGAGAATTAGAAATTAAAAAGACTCTTAATTTTATAACCCGTGTTTTAAATCAGCCTGGCCTAAAACAATTTTCACTCTCTTGGTTTGGAGGAGAGCCTTTATTGTATTTCAATAAAACTGTTTTGCCAATTTTAGAAAAAGTAAGCGCTTTGTGCAAGGATAAAGGTGTAAAAATGCTCTCTGATTTTACGACTAATGGCTTGTTAATAAATCAGGATTTATTAGATAAGTGCGTAAAATTTGGAGTAAAACATATGCAGATTACGCTAGATGGACATAGAGAACGTCATAATAAGGTGCGTTTTATTTCGAAAGAAAAAGGTTCTTATGACGAAATCATTAAAAACATCAAATTATCCCTTAAGAATGGAATAACAATTACTTGTCGTTTAAATATATCAAAAGAAACTTTAGAAGATCTTAATAAAATTGTAGATGACTTTTCTGATCTGGATGAGGCTGCACGTAAGTTTTTAAATTTTTCTTTTAATCGTGTTTGGCAGGAAAAAGAAGATTTGCATCAGGCAATGATTGATGCAATGACTTATTTTAAGCAAAATAATTTTAATGTAACTTATAATAAAGACATAGATTCTGTAAGAGATTCTTGTTACGCAGATAAAAGGCATCAAGCCACCATAAATTATAATGGAGAGGTCTTTAAATGTACTGCAAGAGATTTTAATTCAGGAAATAAAGAAGGCGATTTACAAGAGGAAGGAATGATTGAGTGGAATGAAAAATTTGATTTAAGAATGAATGCTAAATTTAAAAACCCTCCTTGTTTAGAATGTAAAATAATGCCTATCTGCAACGGCGGATGTTCTCAAAGTGCACTTGAAAATTTAGGAAAAGATTATTGTGTTAATGATTTTGATGAAAGTAAGAAGTTAGAAATTGTAAAAAATAAATTTTTAGTAGCTATTAGTTAATTATGATTTTTACCCCTCAAAGAGACCAAATGGATTGCGGACCTGCTTGTTTATGTATGGCAGCCAGTACTTATGGTAAAAAATATTCATTACAATACTTGAGGGATAATTCATTTATAACTCGGGAAGGAGTTTCTTTATTAGGTATTGCAGAGGCCGCGGTCAAGATAGGGTTTGAAGTCCTTTCTGGTAGATTAACTATTGAAAGACTTAATCAAATGCCTTTGCCTTGTATTCTTCATTGGAATCAAAATCATTTCGTTGTCCTTGAAAAAATAAAAAAAAATAGACTGACAAGAAAAAAAACGTATAAAATTGCTGATCCGGGCTACGGTTTGATTGTATTAAATGAAGAAAAGTTTGTAAAGTCTTGGTTATCTGATGAAAATAATGGAATTGCTTTGTTTCTTGAGCCAACTGAAAAGTTCTATGAATTAACTCCGCCTAAAGAAGAAAGATTAAAGATTAAATATATTTTTAATCATTTGAAACCATTCAAAAAACAATTAATCTGGCTTTTTATAATGCTTTTATTAGGGAGCGCTTTAAGTTTAGTTTTTCCTTTTCTAACTCAAAGCCTTATTGATAATGGTGTAAGCAAGAAAAACTTAAACCTGATAAGTCTTATTCTTTTAGCTCAGCTAGGTTTGTTTTTTGGGTCTATAACGATCGAAATAATTCGAAACTGGTTAATGCTTTATATAGGAACAAAAATTAGTATTAACATTATATCTGATTTTTTAAAAAAGTTACTGCAATTGCCAATTAAGTTTTTTGATACTAAAATGACCGGCGACTTTACTCAGCGTATACAAGATAATGAGCGTATAGAGCATTTTTTGACCTCTCAAAGTTTAGTTACTTTTTTTTCAATGATTACATTTTCGGTGTTCTTTGGAGTTCTTTGTTATTATGATGTTAAAATTCTTATCATTTATCTTTTTCTTACTGTAATGTCTATCAGCTGGTCTTTTTATTGGCTCAAAAAGCGAAAAATTCTAGATTATTTTCTTTTTCAGCAGCGAAGCCAAAACCACGAATCCATTTTAGAAATCATCAATGGAGTAACTGAAATGAAATTAAATCAGTTTGAATATTTTAAGCGAAAAGAATGGGAAGAAATCCAAGCGAAATTATTTAAAATAAATATCCGAATTTTAAAACTAAACCAATTCCAGTTGTCTGGCTTTGAGTTTTTAAATCAATTTAAAAATATTTTAGTCACCTTTTTAGCAGCAAGTTTTGTTATAAAAGGACAAATGACTTTAGGGCAGCTTTTAAGTGTATCTTATATAGTAGGACAAATGAATAGTCCAATAAATCAACTTGTTAGTTTTTTTCGTTCTTTTCAAGATGCAAAACTCAGCTTAGAAAGATTGAATGAGGTACAAAACCATCCAACAGAAGAAGGAGATGATAATCTTTTAAAAATAAATAATATTAATACTCAATTTCCTTTAGGAATAAGAGGGGTGGATTTAAGTTTTCAGTATGAAGGACCTCAATCGTCCTTTGTATTAAAAGATATTAATTTTGTTATTCCTGAAGGTAAAATTACAGCGATTGTTGGTGCGAGTGGGAGCGGAAAAACTACTTTGCTAAAATTGTTATTAAAGTTCTATGAACCAACAAAAGGCAGGCTGTTATTTGAATCCGAAAATGTAAAAAATATTTCGGCCAAAAGTTTGCGTGAAAACTGTGGCGTTGTTATGCAGGAAGGGTTTATTTTCTCAGATACAATTGAAAGAAATATTGCAATGGGTGAAGAAATTATTGATCGGGAAAAAATGAAAAGGGCAGTAAAAATTGCCAATATTGAAAATTTTATTGAAACATTACCACTTGGGTATAATACAAAAATTGGGGCATCAGGAAATGGAATTTCTGGTGGTCAAAAACAGCGTATTTTAATTGCCAGAGCTGTTTACAAAAATCCGCATTATATTTTCTTTGATGAAGCAACATCTGCACTTGATGCTGAAAACGAAAAAATTATACATGATAATCTGCAGGAATTTTTTAAAGGAAAAACCGTTGTTATTATTGCACACAGATTGAGTACTGTAAAAAATGCAGATAATATCATAGTACTTAAAAATGGCGAAATTGTTGAACAGGGCAGCCATTCTGAATTAGTTTTTAATAAATCAGATTATTTTAATTTAGTAAAAAATCAACTAGAGCTAGGAAATTAGATTATTATATATTTTAATATAAAAAGCCTGTAAACATTATGTTCACAGGCTTTTCAGTATTTTGTAAAACAAATTTTAATTTGCTCCCGCAGCATTTTTATCTACAAGAAATAATAATTCTCCAGATACGGGTTTAATCAGCTGCATTGGGTAAGTTGAAGGATTGTATACCCCGGTTGTTACTTCTTTTAAAGCATGTGCTTTTTTCTCTCCAAAAGCCACTACGATAATCTTTTCGGCTTTGTTGATTAATGGCGCAGTCAGCGTAATGCGGTGCATACTTTGCGGTGCTAAATAATAAGCAGCAACCCATTTATTTTGTTCGTCTAATACCGCTTCACGAGGAAAAAGAGAAGCCGTGTGTCCGTCGTCTCCCATACCTAATAAAATAAGGTCAAATTTTCCTTCATCACCTAAAACAGTTCTAATAGACTGCTCGTAAGTAACCGCAAAATCTTCTGGCGTAACACCATCTTTATACATTTCAAAAATATTTTCTGCCGGAATAGGAACGTGGCTTAATAATGTTGCGTAAGACATTTTTGCATTACTCAAATCATCATTTAGCGGAACCCAGCGTTCGTCTCCCCAAAATATATAAACTTTACTCCAGTCTATTTTTGTTTTGTAAGCATCAGAAGCTAATAACTTGTAAATTCCTGCAGGAGAAGAACCTCCGGTAAGAACAGCTGTAAATTTGCCTTTTTCGGCAATAGCTTTCTGGGCAGATGCTGCAAAAAGATCTGCAGCTTTACTATTAATTTCTTCTATATTATTGTATATCTGTATCATTTAAAATTTCTTCTATTATTTGTGTATTTGGAATCCAGGCATGCCCTTGACGCGCCAATAATTCGTCTGCTTCTTCTGGCCCCCAGCTTCCCGCTTTGTAATTAGGAAAATTGGCTGGCGCAATAGTTTTCCATACCTGCTGAATCGTGTCAATAGCGTCCCAGGCCTCTTCCACCTGGTCCCAGCGCATAAATAGGGTAGGATCTCCTGCTAAAGCATCGGCGATTAATGTTTCATAAGCTTCCGGCGACATCGTAGAACAAGCGAAATAGTCAAATACCATTTCTGCAGGTCTTAACGAAAGCGAAAGCCCAGGCTTTTTGGTCATAAACTGCAGTTTAATGTCCATTGCAGGCTGGATATTGATGATTAGCCGGTTTGGTGTCATTCCTTCTTTCCCATAAGAAAATGAAGAATGCGGCACTGGTTTAAATTGTATAATAATAGAAGATTGTTTTTCTTCCATTCTTTTCCCGGAACGCAGATAAAACGGAATTCCCTGCCATCTCCAGTTGTCCAGATAAATTTTCATCGCTACATAAGTTTCGGTATTAGAATCCGGGGCAATTCCTTTATCCTGACGATATCCCGGAACCGGAATTCCTTTTATTTCACCTGCACCATACTGGCCTCTTACAATATAATGATCTACTTCCTCGGGTTTGATACGGCGAATCGATTTTAGAACATCAGCTTTACGATTACGAATGTCATCTGCACTTAATGATGCGGGTGCTTCCATAGCGGTCATACATAAAATCTGAAGCAAATGGTTCTGAATCATATCCTTTAAAGCACCAACACCTTCGTAGAAACCTCCTCGTTCTTCAACGCCCACTTCTTCTGCAACGGTAATCTGAACAAAATCAATAAAATTACGGCTCCATAAAGGTTCAAACATCGAATTTCCAAAACGGAAAGCCAAAATATTCTGTACCGTTTCTTTACCTAAATAATGATCAATTCTGTAAATCTGCTCTTCTTTGAAAGTCTGAGAAAGCATTTCGTTCAATTCGATTGCAGATGTTTTATCATAACCAAAAGGTTTTTCGATAATAATACGATCTTGTTTCGGATTTGCAGCAAGTCCAATCTTTTTGATATTGCTTGAAATCGTCGAAATAAAAGAAGGTGTAATCGAAAGATAGAAAAGACGATTAGCACGTTCGCCAAAAGCCAGATCAAAATTGTTGATTTTCTCGTTTAATCCGATATACGATTCTTCTTTATCAATATCAAGACTGTGATACGTAATGTGCGAAAGAAATTTTTCAGTTTCAGGATCAGAAACTCCTTTTCTTCTTGAAAAAGTATTTAGGTTTTCTAATACATAACTGCGAAAATCTTCATTAGTTTTTTCTGCTCTTCCAAGAGCAATAATCTGAAACTTTTCAGACATACGTCCGTCAAGGTACAGATTTTGAAATGCGGGAAAGAGCTTTCTCTTTGCTAAATCTCCGGTTCCTCCAAAAATAACAATGATTGTTGGATTCTTAAGTTTATTTTTAGTCATTGTGTGTAGTTGTGTTGCTTTAAGTTGTTTATTCAGACCATTGTGTGTGGAAAACGCCTTCTTTGTCAATACGCTCATAAGTATGCGCCCCGAAGAAATCACGCTGCGCCTGAATTAAATTTGTTGGCAGATTTGCAGATCTGTAAGCATCAAAATAAGCTAATGAATTCATCAATCCTGCAACTGGTAATCCTTTTTGAACAGCAAACTGGACAGCAGTTCTCATTCCGGCTTGGTTTTCTGATAATTTAGAAGCAATTCCAGCATCTAAAAGTATATTTGGTAAATCTGATTTTGTAACAAACGCTTTTCTGAAATCTTCTAAAATAGTCGCACGAATAATACAGCCGCCGCGCCAAATTTTAGCAACAGTCTCTAAGTTTAATCCGTAATTATATTCTTTAGAAGCTGTATGAAGCTGAGCCAGTCCTTGTGCATAAGTCACAACAATAGAAAGGTATAATGCCGATTTTAAGGCAGCAATTGCTTCGCTTGTATTTACATTACTTTCTGCAGCGTTCCAAACTAATTTTTTAGCAGCTTCAATTCTTTCAGGTTTAGTTTTAGACATATCGCGCATGTTAACCGCAGCATCGATAGTTGGAACCGGAACCTGCAAATCCATTGCGTTTTGCGAAGTCCATTTTCCTGTTCCTTTAGATTTTGCCCAATCTGAAATTTTATTGATTAGCAGACTTCCGTCTTCATCTTTTTGTTTTAGGATTTTTCCGGTAATTTCGATCAAATACGATCTAAGATCATCCGTTTGGTTCCACTCTTCAAAAGTTTTCTGAATCGTTTCGTCATCCAGATTATAACCTCTTTTCATTAAATCATAAATCTCAGAGATCAATTGCATGATTCCGTATTCGATTCCGTTGTGAACCATTTTTACATAGTTACCCGCAGAACCGTTCCCTAAATATTCAACACAAGGTTCACCGTCTACTTTTGCAGCAATCGCTTCAAAAATAGGGCGAAGTCTTTCGTATGCTTTCTGGTCACCGCCCGGCATCATTGCAGGACCGAAACGAGCTCCTTTTTCACCTCCTGAAATTCCCATTCCAAAGAAATGGATTCCTTTTTCAGATAATTCCAAAAATCTTCTGTCAGTATCGGTAAAATAAGTATTTCCGCCATCGATTATAATATCTCCTTTATCTAAATGGGGTAATAAACTTGCGATTGCGCTGTCAACCGGTTTTCCGGCAGGAACCAATAGCATAATCGCTCTTGGCTGTTGAATAAGCTCTACAAAATGCTTCACATCTGTAGTCGCTTCAATTGTATGATCAGAATCGGCTTCTTGCTGAAGAGAGTTGACTTTTTCCGTGTCTAAGTCTAAACCAGCCGCCGCGAAGTTATGGCTTGCAATATTTAAAAGTAGGTTACGGCCCATTACACCAAGTCCTACAATTCCAAAATCAAATTTGCTCATAGTTTTTAATTAACTAAATTATTAGAAGAATGTTTTGCAGCAAAAAAGTAAGAGAAAGTATGGTAATTCTTTTTCAATCAATGTTTTGCAGAAAAACAAAGTTTATTTTAATCTTACATTTCAAAATGTAGAGCGCTAAGTTAGAGAAAAATGCTGAAAAATAAGGAGTAAAATAGTTCACTTTTGGGGTTTATTGTGATACTTTTTTAAGTGTTGAAATTAAACTTATTTTGAGTTTTAAGTTTGTTTGAAAGTGAAAACAAAAGTTGTTCGTTATTTTACAATTTTCTGTCTGAAGGAATGAATTACTTTGGAAAAAAAAATATTAGAAATGAAAAGAACACTTATTTTAAACGGATTACTGATGCTTACCTTTTGGTGTAATGCACAAACCTCAAATCCTGCATTGAAAAATGTCAGAAAGATTATAGAAGCCAGTAATGAAATTTATGCAGATCTCGCTAACAAAAATGACGGATCTATTCTCACCAGATATACTAAGGATGCCTGTTTGTTTCCGCCCAATGCTGCACCTATATGTGGAAGTACACAAATAGCTGCATTCTTTAAAAACGGGCCTAAAGTACAGGTTAAGTTTATCATTCAAAACTTATATGGAGACGGCAAAACGGCTGTAACAGAAGAAAGTTATTATGAGATGACCGATCTGGAAGGTAAAAAAATAGACGATGGAAAAGTGATTGTTATTTGGAAGAATACAAAAGACGGCTGGAAAATGCACCGCGACATGTTTAGCAGCAACCATCCGGCAAAATAAATCTAAAAACCAACATTGACAGCTTCTTGAAAATCGGCACCATTTTTTAGCAGTGAAGATCGCGATGCAAAAGGAGTAATGCCAGTAAATTTTTTAAACTCTTTAATAAAATGAGCCTGATCATAATATCCGCAGTCGCAGGCTATAGTAGTTAATGATTCAGAAGTATTAAGGACTAAATGCAGGCTTTTATTGAATCGTATTACAGAAGTAAATGCCGAAGGACTTATTCCAACATTTGACAGATAAAGTTTTTGAATATATCTTTCTGATAATCCGGAATTTTGGGCTAAGGCAGGTAAATCTAATGAATTAGTAACAAAAAGATTCTGATTGAGACCTTGAAGCATCAATACTTTCTTTAATCGGGTTTCGTATTTTTTCAGCTGCTGCACAAAGTGATTTTCTAAGATATTGATTTTGGAGGCAAGTCCATCTGCCTCCATTATTTTTTCGTACAGCTCCCTGTTTTCAACTTGTGCTACATCGTACATGTCTGTAGCATAATTGGTGAATTCTGATAATGGATCAGAGAAAAACAACGCACTGGCATGCGGATAAATTCGTGCTATAAGTACAGAAGTCCCTTTTGCAACGGTAAGGCGGGCAGGAAGGGTTAAGTGTCCCAGAAGCTCGATAGCCGGAGTATCTTTTCGTCTGCCATTGATAATAGTAGCCGCCATTCCTTCAGAAATATTGATAATCAGGTCTACATAACCGCTTGGATAAAATACTTCATTGTTAAGATCCTTTTCAATCGTAACAATAGTATAATTCTTTATATACGGAGCTAAACTGGCGGAAGGTAAAATCTGCATCTGATTTTTATCTTAATTTTGAAATTAATTTGTTGATTTACAGCTGATTCTAAATTAAAAATAAATTTGATAGAAATAGATATAAAATGAAAATAAAAAAGCTCGAAAAACTTTTGTTTTTAGGACTTTGCAGGTTTGTATGACCACAATTGAACAGTCAATGTTTTTTTGCTGCAAAAAATATGATTTTAATATAAAAAAAGCCTGTAAACTCAATGTTTACAGGCTTTTTTGTGGAAATTATTAAAGCTGGAAAGTATTAATTATTTGTGACAAGTTAACAACTCTAAGAGAATATGTCTATATTTTTGATTGATAAATCCATCTTAATAAAGGGCATTATGTATAATTTTATTTTCAGTTTAGGACTCAGTTGTTTGATCTTGAGTTTTATTGAATAAGATTGTTAGTTACTAGTAATAGATTTTTGTTTTGTTTGATAGGGAGATTAATTAACTATTTAATCTCCCTTGTTTGTATTAGGCTGAGATGATTTAATAAATATATGATTTATATGAAAAGAGAGAATTTTAAAATTAAAAAGAATAGTTCTTTAAAAAAGGCTTTACCAATTTTTATACTGCTGTTTTTTTGTGCGGTCAAAGGGTATTGCAAAAATGAAGAAAAAACAAAAAGCGCATTAGCAGTAATAGAAAGACTTATAGGTAATCGTGCCAGCGAGTTTGAATTAAGTATTATTGAAAACAAAGAGCATAATAAATCAGATTGGTTTGAAATCGAAACAACAGGCAGTCAGGTAAAAATTAAAGCATCAAATAATACTGCGATTTGTTATGCCGCTTATAATTTTCTTAGGGATATTGGTGCAGTTTTAGTAAGCTGGGAAGGAAAGAGAGTCAATTTGCCAAAGTCGTGGCCAAAGTATTCTAAAAAAGGAAATACACCATTTGAATACAGAGAATATTTAAATGCCTGTACTTTTGGCTACACAACTCCGTGGTGGGACTGGAAACGCTGGGAACAGGAAATCGACTGGATGGCAGTGCACGGCATTAATCTTCCAACGGCAATGGAAGGCCAGGAAGCAGCGTGGCAGGAATTATGGAAAGAGTACGGTTTGACCAGCACTCAGTTAGAAGCACATTTTACAGGACCGGCCTTTTTGCCGTGGCAGCGTATGGGAAACATCAACAGTCTTGAAGGGCCATTGCCGCAGGAATGGTTCAGTAAAAAAGAAGAGCTTCAAAAGAAAATCTTAGACAGAATGAGAGCATTAGACATGCATCCTGTTGTACCTGCTTTTAGTGGTTATGTGCCTAAAGCTTTTGCCGAAAAACACCCGGAAGCCAAAATAAGTGAATTAAAATCATGGTCTGGCGGCGGTTTTGAAAGTACTTTTTTATTGGATTCTAAAGATCCTTTATTTAAAAAAATCGGAAAACGCTTTATTGAAATTTACACTAAAATGTACGGAAAGTCTAATTTTTATTTAGCAGATTCTTTTAATGAAATTAGGCCTCCGGTTTCTGAACATAATAAATATGAAGAACTTTCAAATTACGGAAGCACAATTTATGAAACTATTAATGAAGCAGCTCCTGGTGCAGTATGGGTTATGCAGGGATGGCTTTTTGGAGACGATAAAGAATTTTGGACAAAAGAAGCCACAAGTGCATTTCTAAGTAAAGTACCAAATGACAGACTAATCATTCAGGACTACGCCAATGACAGATATAAAGTATGGGAAAATCAGGAAGCCTTTTATGGAAAACAATGGACATATGGTTATGTACATAATTATGGAGGATCAAATCCTGTTTATGGAGATCTTAATTTCTACAAAAATGAATTGACGAGTCTGCTAAAAAATAAAAACAAAGGCAATGTTGTGGGCTACGGAGTTATGCCGGAAGGCTTAAATAATAATTCGATAGTTTATGAATACATCTATGATCTTGCATGGAGTAAGGGAGAACAGCCTATAGATGACTGGCTCAATAAATATCTGGATGCGAGATACGGGAAAAAGACTTCTGCTTCTGTTTTTCAGGCATGGCAATTATTGCTGGAATCTGTTTACAATATTAAATATTGGGAAACCCGCTGGTGGAATGATAGGGCTGGAGCGTATTTGCTTTTTAAACGTCCGACCGCGACAATTACAGAATTTAAAGGAAATCCCGGAGATAAGAAAAAACTAAAAGAAGCTTTAGATATTTTAACCAAAGAAGCTAAAAAGTACGATAAAAAGAATCTTATTCAATACGATTTAATTGATGTTTCAAGACATTATTATTCACTCTGTATTGATGAAGATTTGATAGAATGTGTAAAAGCGTACCAGCAGAAAGACATTACAAAAGGAGACCAGCTGTTTAAAAAGATAGAAAAACAAGCTTTGGATATTGACAATATTATGATCGGGCAGCCTTTAAACAGTCTTGATAATTGGATAGAATCAGCCTCAGCATACGGAAGTTCTCCGGAGGTATCTAAGTTGTACGTGAAAAATGCAAAAACATTAATTACACTTTGGGGCGGAGAAGGACATTTGAATGATTATGCTTCAAGATCATGGCACGGAATGTATAAAGGGTTTTACTGGCCAAGATGGAAAATGTTTTTAGAGGCTCTAAAAAAATCAGCAGTTAATAATAATCCATTTGATGAAACAAAAGAAAGTGAATTAATCAAAAATTGGGAAATTAATTGGTCTGAAAGTAAATAAATAAAATACAAAGGCAGCAATTAATACGTATATAAGCAAAATATAACTTAAACTTTTAACCATTACCTTAAACTATACTGAATATATGAAATGAAATCTTTACGAAATCGATTAATTAATAAGTTTTTAACTATAGAATTTTAGAAAAACAACTTTGTGAGGCCTTGTCGTTATTGACTTTAAAGAAATTATCCATGTTTCTGAATAACATGTCCATTTGTTAACATTTCTTTAGCATTAATTTCGTCAATACTATTTTAACCAATTAACCAAAAAAACAATGGAAAAACTTAAACTTTTATTATTAGCCTTCTTTCTTGGCTTCTCAATTAATACCTGGGCCCAAAAAACAGAAGTGTCCGGTATAATTTTAGATGACAAAGGTATTCCTCTTCCAGCCGCTAATGTGCTTGAAAAAGGTACAACCAATACTGTAACAACAGATTTTGATGGGAAATTTAAACTTTCAGTCTCAAATAAAAATGCTGTACTGATTATTTCTTTTATGGGATTTAATGATTTACCACTAAAATTAGATGGTTCAAAAACAAACTATACCATTAAGTTACAGCCTACGACAACCAACTTAGAACAAGTAGTAGTGGTTGGTTATGGTAAAGGATCTCGTAAAAACCTTACTACTGCTGTAACTTCTGTTAAAGCTGAAGATTTAAACAGGGGAGCAATCAGTGATGTTGGACAGCTTTTGCAGGGTAAAGTTTCTGGTTTGAATATTTCATCAAGCGGCGACCCGACAAAAACAGCTTCTGTGGTTTTGCGTGGAGCTTCAACATTAAATAGTTCTCAAGGACCGTTTTATGTAATAGACGGTATTCCCGGAGTAGATATCTCAGTAATTGCCCCAGATGATATTGCAACTATCGATGTATTAAAAGATGCTGCTGCAACGGCAATCTATGGTAACCGTGCCGCAAATGGAGTTATTATGGTAACGACAAAAAAAGGAAGTAAAGGCAGAACGCAGATTGCATACAATGGTTATGTTGGCTGGGAAGAAGTTTCAAATAATCTGGACATGATGGATGCAGATCAGCTTAGAGCTTTTACAACTAAAAACAATTTGAACTTTACTCCGGAAAATGACAAAGGTGCTAATACAAACTGGCAAAAAGAAATTTTAAGATCAGGATATGCAGCATCAAGCAGCCATAACTTATCGATGAGCGGCGGCGGAGATCATGGAAACTATACAGCAAGTATTACTTCGCTTAATAAAGAAGGTATAATGCTGAAAAGTGATTTTTCCCGTATCATTGCCCGCTTATCTGTTGAACAATTTGCTTTTGATGATAAGGTTAAATTTGGTTTAAACGTTACTAATTCTAGTACAAAATATAAAAATGTACCACAGAGAAATACTGTTCTTTTGCAGGCAGCAAGCTATCTTCCTGTTTCTCCGGTAAGAAATGCTGATGGAAGTTTTTTTGAAAACTTTACCAGTCCGGGATATTTTAACCCAGTGGCTTTAATTGAACATGGTACTGATGAAACTAAAACAGAAAACCTTGTAGGTAACCTTACTGCAGAAGTAAAACTTCCTTTTGGATT
The DNA here is from genome assembly GCF_021245985.1 of Flavobacterium soyae. Lineage (GTDB taxonomy): Bacteria > Bacteroidota > Bacteroidia > Flavobacteriales > Flavobacteriaceae > Flavobacterium > Flavobacterium soyae. The sequence goes on from NZ_JAJQXA010000003.1 coordinate 317,028, forward strand.
TACTTATAATTTGAATTTAGCACACCAAAGGTTAACGTCGGCTCATGGAGAATTTTATGACAGTTATTATTCACAATACAACAGTGCCAACTTTTACAACAACCCAGATCCGCCTTTGACAAAAACATTGGTTAATTTTGGTATAAATGGTTCAGCATTGAGAAATTCTTACGAAACCAGAAATAATATTATTGAAAGCTTCCTTACTTGGGATAAATCAATAGGAGAGCATAAAATAAAAGCTGTTGTGGGTTATTCATGGCAGGAAAATACATTAGGAGACGGATTTCAGGCTACAACAACTAACTTTCCGGTAGATAATGTAGGATACAACAACCTTGCTTTAAGTAATTACACTTCGGTTAATGGTTATGTTGTAAATTTTGGAGACAGTAAAGCATACCAAAAAACACGTTTAATATCCTACTTTGGACGTTTAAATTACAATTACAAAGACAGGTATCTTTTACAGGGATCACTTAGAAGAGATGGCGGATCTATGTTTGGAGCAAATAATCGCTGGGGGTATTTCCCTTCTGTAGGTGGTGCATGGAGAGTAGATAAAGAAAGTTTCATGCAGAATCAAAACATTTTTAGTGATTTGAAATTCCGCGGAAGCTGGGGGGTAACAGGAAACTCTTCTGGATTTAATGCATACACAGCTCAGTTTATTTCCGGAAGTTTAGGAACTTTCTATTATAACGGACAACAAATTGGAGCTTATGGACCTAACCAGGCAGCTAACCCTGATTTGAAATGGGAAAAAACAGCTACAGCAAATATTGGTGTTGACTTCTCAATATTAAAAGGAAAAGTATCAGGTTCCGTTGATGTATACGATAAGAAAACAACAGACATGATTTTTAACTACAACGTAAATCCGGTACTTGTACCAGTAGGAAACATTGTAGCAAACGGAGGAACAATGTCTAATAAAGGTATTGAGGTTAGTTTAAGCACAACTCCGGTTAAAACGGCAAATTTCAGCTGGACAACTAATCTGAATTTGGCACACAATAAGAATGAGATCGTTAAATTAACCAGTCCATTCTTTGTTGGTGGAGATTCTATCCGTCGTGTACAGCCAGACGGTGGTGGACAAACAGGAAGTACATTACAGATTTTTAAAGAAGGAAAACCTTTAGGACAATTCTTTACATTGAAATATGCAGGGAAAAACGCAGCCGGAGTTTCGCAGTATTATGATAAAAATGGTAATTTGACTACTACACCTCAAATTGGAGTAGATTATCATTATGCAGGAAGCGCACAGCCAAAATTATTAGTAGGATGGGCAAATAATTTTCAATACAAAAAATTTGATTTAAGTATTTTCTTCAGAGGAGTTTTTGGTAATAAAATTTTCAATGCTACGCGTGCCGATTTATTCAGACCTAGCACTGCAATGACCAATAACATTTTAGTCGACGCAGGAAATGAGTCACCAAATGATTTAAACTCTTATAAATATTCGGATCGTTTTATAGAAGACGGCAGTTATGTAAGATTAGACAATATGACTTTGGGATATAATTTTGGTAAAGTGGGCAGGTATATAAGCAGTGTGCGTATTTACCAAACAGTAAATAACGTATTTGTTATTACTAAGTACAGAGGAATTGATCCGGAAGTTGAACAAGGAGGAACAGCTCCAGGTGTAGATTCAAATAATTTCTATCCAAAAACCAGAACTTATATGTTTGGTTTAAATGTGATCTTCTAAAAATTAAATGCTAAAAATTATGAAAAAGATATTAAAATATTTAGGGCTTCCGGTACTTATGACTGGTTTAATATGGTCTTGTGATGATCTAGATGTGCCTATTACAACACAATTAACACCCGAAGTTTTTCCCCAAAACTCAACACAGTACATTCAGACTACAGGGCCCGTTTATACAGCATTTCGCGGTGAATTTTCATTTGCCTGGTGGTGGTCACAATCTTTAACAACAGATGAAGCTATTTTACCGGCAAGAGGAGGTAACTGGTTTGATAACAGAAATTATATTGCCATGCATTACCATGACTGGAATGCAGATAATGGTATCATAGGAAGTCTTTGGGACTGGTCGTCTAAAGTTATCGGAACCAGTAATCAGGCAATTTCAATTTTGAACCAGACAATGCCTGAAGGTTCAGATAAACAAACTTTGATTTCTGAATTAAAAACAATGCGCGCTATTTCTTATTTCATGTTAATGGATAGTTATGGAGATGTGCCTTTGGATACATTGTATGGAGATTTTTCTTCTCATGCTAAAACTCCCAGAAAAGACGTTTTCAATTTTATTGAGAAAGAATTAAAAAATGCAGTTCCTAGTTTAAATGCTGCATCGGGAGTTACAACTTATGGAAGACCAAATAAGCAGACTGCTAATGCAATGCTTGCTAAATTGTATTTGAACGCTGAGGTATATACAGGAACACAACGCTATAATGATTGTATTGCAGCTTGCGATCAGGTAATTAATTCTGGTTTATATGCTGTTGAACCAAGAGCAACTTATCTTCAAATGTTTTATCCGACTAACGGGCCGCTAATGAAAGAGTTTATTTTTGCAGTACCTTATGACCCGGCAGCAGTTACAGTTGGTTTTAACGGACAAATGTATCACGCACGCTACGATGTGCCTCGTTCTGAAAGAGCTAAATTTGGACTTCCTTTTACACCAAGTGCACCTAGGAGTACTCTTCCGGAATTTTATGCATACTTTAATGATGCAAATGATATACGCAGCAAACAATGGCTTACAGGTCCACAATACATGAATGATGGTGTTACTCCGGTAATGGTTACAACAACTAAAAAAGGATACGATCAGTTTTATACAGGATCAGATGGAGGTGCAGCATATACCTATCAGGTAGACTTGACACCAAACATTGTGCTTCGTCAAAGTGTAACTTTATTTGATCTTGGAAACGATGAAATTGCCTGGAACATGGGATATAGAAATATTAAATTCTATCCGGATGCTACTTCAACAAATCGTAACCAAAAGAACGACGTTCCTTTCTTGCGTTATTCAGATGTACTTTTAATGAAAGCAGAATCTATTCTTCGCGGCGGAAGTATAACATTAGGACAAAATGCTGATGCATTAGTAAATATGGTTCGTTCTAACCGTACAACATCTGCAGCTTTGAGCGGTGTAAGTTTAGAGGAACTTTATAAAGAAAGAAGCCGTGAGTTTACCTGGGAAGCATGGCATAGAAATGATATGATCCGTTTTGGAAAATATGAAGGACAATGGGGCTACAAAACCAATACAGATGTTTACCGTCGTGTTTTCCCAATCCCAACCAACGCTATGGTTTTAAACCCGGCTTTGACCCAAAATGATGGATATTAAAAATATGAATTTAATTAAGTACACATTGTAGCTCAATTTAAATTTTGAAAAGGAGAGGAGAGTAAAAATTCTTCTCCTTTTTTACTAAAAGAAAACTGCTTTTTTCAGTTGATCGTGAGAATCAGTTTAGTTTCATTTTTTGAATAAACACAAAGCTTAATCGAATGCCGTTCCAGAAATGAATGAAAGATTAAGCTTTGTAATATTCTTCAATTTATGTTTTAAGAATACATTAGACCCAGCAATTCTCAGGTAAATCCTGTGCCTTATATTTTCGATTTAGAAATAAACCAACTATTGCCCCAACAATACAAAACGAATAAATGGAACTAAATAAAATCTATAAAACAGGACGCATTGGAGTAAGTTTAGTTCTTATTTTTTTAGTGTCATGTAAAGCCCCAAAAGAAGTTTCTTTAAAAAAGAAACAACTATCAGATATGGTTTATCCGCAGCTGGACACAGAAAATTCCAGATGGTTTTACTTTTCATCAGCAAGCCGTCCGTTTGGTATGGTAAACTTAAATCCTGATACCGAAATTAACGGCGATTGGGGAGGCGGTTATAAATATACTACAGATACAGTTAAAGGTTTCAGCCACATTCACGAATGGCAGATGTCAGGCGTATCAGTAATGCCCGTAACAGTTTCTGCTGAAAACAAACAAACTATTTTTAAAGATTTTTATTCCAAATTCAGTCATCAAACCGAAATTATAACACCAGGATATCATTCAATAAAATTAAATAGATATCAAATAACTGCAGAATTAACCAGCACGCCAAGAGTTGGTTTTCATAAATATACTTTTCCTATAAAGGCACAAAAAGCAGTTCTTTTTAATTTGAACACTATTTTAGGCCCTTGCGAAAATACAAACGGAAAATTAGAAAAAAACAATGATTATGAACTTTCCGGATCATTAGTTTTGAGTACCAATTTTAGACGTCCAAAACCACTAACAGTATTTTTTAAAATTAAAACAAATGAGCCCATTACTTCTTTAGAAATAGATAATGTGACGGGTAATTATTTGGTTAATTTTCATAAAACAGCCGAAAAAATATTGATGAAAGTAGGAATATCCTACACCTCAATTGAAAATGCCAATAATAATATTGAAACCGAATTACCACATTGGAATTTTAATAAAACAATCTCTGATTCCAGAAAAGAATGGAGTGATTTATTAGGAAGAATAAAAATAGAAGGAGGAACAGTAACCGATCAGAGAAGATTTTATACTGATCTATGGCATGCCCTGCAAGGAAGAAAAACGATCAGTGATGCAAATGGAGCTTATCCTGATAATACAGGTGCCAAATTCAGGGTGGGACATCTACCTTTAAATGCTGACGGAAAACCAAAATTCAATCATTATAATTCAGATGCTTTTTGGGGAGCACAATGGACAATAAATAATCTTTGGGGACTTGTATATCCTGAAATTATGGAAGAATTTGTGTATTCTTTAATGCAGTATTATAAAGACGGCGGTATAATTCCGCGTGGCCCGTCGGGCGGAAATGACACTTATGTAATGACAGGAGCCTCAGCAACGCCTTTTATTGTAAGCGCCATTCAAAAAGGAATAGTCAAAGAAGATTTGGAAGGGATTTATACTGCACTCAAAAAAAATCATATGCCGGGCGGTATTATGGAAAAAGCCGGATATGAACATAATACCAATATTGGCGGCGGATTAAAATATTATTTAGAAAAAGGATATGTACCGTACCCGCTTCCCGATGGTAATTTCGGAAGCCATGAAGACGGTGTAAGCCAGACTTTAGAATATGCATATCAGGATTGGACTTTGGCGCAATTGGCAAAAAAACTAAACCATGAAGAGGATTATAATTATTTTATGAAAAGAGCTGAAAACTATAAAAATGTTTTTGATGCAAAAATAGGCTGGATGCGTCCGAAAAATGTTGAAGGAAAATGGCGTGAAGATTATGATCCGTATCAATACGAAAATGGATTTATAGAATCGAATGGAGCGCAGTCAACGTGGTTTGTACCGCATGATATTGAAGGATTAGCCGCTTTAATGGGAGGAAAAGAAAAAGCTGTCGCAAAATTGAACACACAGTTTGAAACAGCCAAAAAACAAAAATATACTTCCGGGACATCACACGATGCAGAATTGCACCCGGAGTTTAGCAGAATTCCAGTTAATTTTGGAAATCAGCCCTCTATGCAGACATCTAATATTTTTACCATATTAGGAAGACCGGATTTAACGCAGTATTGGACAAGAAACGTAGTAAAAGAAACTTTCAGCGGATTATCTCCCGCAACCGGTTATAACGGAGACGAAGATCAGGGATTAATGGGAAGTCTGAATGTATTGCTTAAATTGGGTTTGTTTCAAATGAATGGCGGTACAGACAAAGATGCTGTTTATCAAATAGGAAGCCCTATATTTAATAAAATTTCAATAGACTTAAATCAGAAATACTATACAGGTAAAACATTTGTGATAAAAGCAAATAATAACAATCCTGAAAATGTGTATATAAAAGACATCAAATACAACAATAAAATTGTAAAAGATTTTACTCTTTCGCATAAGGAGATCACCAATGGAGGTGAATTAATTTTAGAAATGTCAAATTAAATGCTTGCAATAATTTTTTAGCCACAGATTTCACAGATTATTCGGATTATTTTTAAAATCATTGTAATCCTTTAAATCTGTGGCTAAAAAATAGTTCAAAGAAATAAATAAGTAATGAAAATATACAGTAAAAATATACTTTTAGGAATATCATTTTTGTTTACAATAATCATTAATGCCCAGCAGACAGTACATCAATATGTAGACCCAATGATTGGATCAGAAGGAGTAGGCAGGGTTTTTATTGGCCCTTCATGTCCTTACGGAATGGTAAAACCAAGCCCGGACTGTACCTCGAGTCCAAATAGCGGCTGGCTTCCAATACCGAAAGAAGTAACAGGTTTCAGTCAGGTGCATGTGAGCGGAACGGGCGGAGGCCCTAAATACGGAAATATTCAGATAATGCCGTTTTCCGGTGCTTTAGATAAACTGGACCAGACTTCTTTCAGGGCAGAAGAAAATGTAAAACTGGGGTACTATGAAACCGTTTTCAAAGAAAATAAAATCAAAACCGAAATAACTACAGGTGAAAAAGTATCCTTTTACAGATTTACTTACCCAAAAAACACATCCAAAGAATTAAAAATTGACCCCGGATTTTTTCTGGGAGAAGAAAAAATTCCTGATGCCAGAGAAGCACAGCAGTTTGTAGGTTCTCAGATCGAAATTGTTTCAGACACCGAAGTTCGGGGATACAGCAGAATAAGAGGAGGTTGGAATAACGGACGTGCTTATACTGTTTACTTCTGGGCCGTTTTCGATCAGCCAATTGCAAAATATGTAACCTTTAAAGACGGAAAGTTTTATAACAATCAAAAAGCACAATTTGATTCAGGAAAAAAAACAGCAGCCTTGCTTTCTTTCGGAAACACAGGAAAAGAAGAACTGAATGTCAAAATCGGAATCTCATTTTTAAGCGAATTAAAAGCAAAAAATAACATCGAAGTTGAAATTCCGCATTGGGATTTTAATACCGTTTTATCCACTTTAGAAAATAAATGGGAAAACTTATTAAGCCGAATTAAATTATCTGAGGATACTTCAGAAGAGTATAAAAAAATGTTCTACACTGGTTTATATCATACGATGATTATGCCGGTTGACCGGACAGGAGAAAATCCGTTATGGACAAATGATGAACCTTATTATGATGATTTTTATACGATTTGGGACACTTTTAGAACCTCAAGCCCATTAATTACATTGATAGATTCTAAGCGTAAAGTAGAAATAATCAATGCCATGCTGAACATTTACAAACGCGAAGGTTATTTACCCGAAGGAAGAAGCGGCAACGATAACGGACGAACTCAGGGTGGTTCTAACGCTGAGGTTGTTTTAGCAGATGCTTTTGTAAAAAACTTAAAAGGAATAGATTACGAACTGGCACTGCAGGCAATGCTCAAAGACGCCACAGTTCCGCCGGGAGGAAATGAAGAAAAAGAAGGAAGAGGCGGACTTATAGATTACCTGAAATTAGGATATGTTCCTTATGGCACAGACCGCGCAGGAAACCGAACAATCGATTATGCGTACAACGATTATAATATTGCCGTAGTAGCAAAAGGATTAGGAAAAACAGATTTGTATAATCAGTATATCAAACAAGCCGACAGCTGGCAGAATTTATGGCGTTCTGATTACGAAAATAAAGGAGCCAAAGGATTTATTATGCCAAAAGACAAAGACGGAAAATGGCTGGATGATGTTGTTTTCGGAGAATCAAAAATCCAGAAACCTACTTTTAAATATACGCCTGTAATTATCGAATCGCCTTGGTATGTCTGCCATTGGTGCGTTTTCTTTTACGAAGGAAATTCATGGGAATATTCATTGAGCATTCCACACGATGTTCCGGAACTGATTCGTAAATCAGGAGGAGAAAAAGCGTTTGAAGACAGATTGAATACTTTCTTTAATTCAGATTTGTATAATGTTGCCAACGAGCCGTCGTTTTTAACGCCCTGCCTGTATCACTGGATCGGAAAACCGTATTTGAGCAGCGACAGAATCAGAACCATTATCAAAAATAATTTCAATACTTCAAGAGAAGGACTTCCCGGCAACGACGATTCAGGTGCAATGTCTTCGTGGCTTGCTTTCCACATGATGGGATTATATCCAAATGCCGGACAGCCTTATTACTTGATAAACACGCCCTTAATTAAAGAAACGGCGATACAATTAGAAAACGGTAAAAAGTTTAAGATTACAGCAAAAAAAATGAGTGATAAAAACAAATATATAAAAGCTGCTTTTTTAAACGGAAAAAGCTATAACAAAGCGTGGATTTTACATGATGATATTAATAACGGAGGAGAATTGATTCTTGAAATGGATTCGAAACCTTCGGCTTGGGGAACTGCAGTTTTACCGCCGGCTAAATAAAACGATCAGCAAGATGAAAAATATAATTTTAGTTATTCTTTTTTGTACCGTTTATAAAACTGGAATAGCACAGAACTACATTCCGACACTAAAAAATAATACCGAACTGCATTATGTCTGCAAACTTCACGGACAGACCAGAACCTTGCAGCTTACGGCTGAAACAGCAGATAATGCGCTGGCTTTCAAATTGGAAACAAGAGGTGTAAAAAGCAAAATTGTGATGCTTCCTGAAGCGGTAAAAAACGGAAATACCTTAAGTTTTAATCAGGGAGAATACGCACCGGTTTTGAATTTAAAACCCACAGAAACTTTTTTTATGATATCGCAGTCGGCTTATCAGGATTTAGTAAAAAACAATTCTTTTGTGTACAATAATACGACTTATGTTCTGGACAAAAACGAAGATAAAAACGGAGTTTCCATTGACGGAAAATGGATAGATGCGTTACACGTAACCGCACAGATTGATGAAACTGAAATGTGGATCGTAAAAAATCCTGAATATCCTTTAATCTGTAAAGTAACTAAAAATCCGCTAGGGATTAATTTTACTTTGGTAAAGGTAACGGAGTAAAAAAATAGGTTTATTTTAAACACATAGAAACATAGGTTTAGAAATTTAGAAAAGAACTTTAAAAAAACTAGTTTTTGCACATAATCCCGATAGCTATCGGGATGTGTTAATGCAAGTGAAACGCTTTTTAACGGTACCGAAATCTATGTTTCTATGTGTTTCAAATTAAAAAGCTGACCTAAGAGGATAATATTAAAATAATAAAAATGTCATTCAAAAATATCTTTTGTTCATTGATACTTTTAGTTCTGATTTCCTGTAAAACAGAACAGCATTTCGATGAGAAAAAGACCCAAATCGCTTTTATAGCCGATGTTCATTTACAAGATATTTTTGCAAAATTTGAAGACAACAATTATCAGGGAATAAAAAATCCGGTTACGGGCGAATATGCCAATATCAGAACGATGAATTCGCAGCTGCATTCAACCAGAATTTTTAATGAAAATTATTTTGCCTTTTTAGAAGCCTTAAATGATATTGTCAAAAGAGGTATCAAACAAGTTGTACTTCCGGGCGATTTCAGCGACGACGGACAGCCTGTTCATGTACGCGGATTGAGAAAAATACTCAACGAATATTCTCAAAAATACGGGATTTCCTTTTTTGTAACGACCGGCAATCATGATGTTGTAAGACCATTTTCGCAGGATGCCGTTAAAACTGATTTTCTGGGTAAAGACGGAAAAGAGCAAATCATCAGCAGTTCTAAAAACAATTTCAATAAAAGTAAAAGTGAACTGGATCCTATTATCACAGCCGATATAAAAAACTGGGGTTATAAGGAAACCATTCACGAAATGAGAGATTTTGGTTTTTTTCCAAAAAAGACCAATTTGTATTGGGAAACTCCTTTTTCTAACTACAGGTATGAGCATTATAATTTTGAAGAAGCCCAAAAAGAATCAGTTTTAGAAAAAAGAACGTATGCAATTAAAAACACCAGTTTATTTCTTCCAGATGCGAGTTACCTTGTCGAACCAATTAAAGGAATCTGGCTTTTAGCAATAGATGCCAACGCTTATGTACCGAACGAGAAATTATCGGGCCAGCCAGATAACCCGCATGATTTTTCGGGAGCCAATACAGGTTATAATAACGTTCTGATTTATAAAAGCCATCTGCTAAACTGGGTTAAAAAAGTTTCTGCGGAAGCAAAGAAAAGAGGAAAAATACTGATAGCTTTCAGTCATTATCCGATGGTTGAATTTAATGACAATGCATCACCGGAATTAAAACAGCTTTTTGGTGCTGATAAAATGCAATTGCAGCGAGTTCCTGATGAAGCAGCAGCACAGCAATTTGCAGATGCCGGCATTCAGGTCCATTTTGGCGGACACATGCATATCAATGATACGGGTGTAAGAACATCAGCAAAAGGTAATACATTGTTTAATATTCAGACGCCTTCACTTGCAGCATATATGCCGGCGTACAAAATATTGACCATTCATTCTGATTCTGAACTCGAAGTTGAAACTGTTGTAGTTGGCAAAGTCATTGATTTTAATAGTTTATTCCCTTTTTATGAAGAAGAATATACTCATTTGCAAAATAGTAAAAGCGATCATATTTGGAATAAAGAAATCCTAAAAGCCAAAGATTATAAAGAATTTACCGCTTGGCATTTAAAGGAATTAGTACGTTTAAGGTTCTTGCCCGAAGATTTTCCGGCCGAATTTTTAAAATCAATTGTAAATCTTTCAGGCAAAAATTTATTAGAAATCAATAAAAATGCATCAGAAATTGATAAAGATCTGCAATCAAATTCTTTAACGATTTCCGATTTTGAATCATGGACTGGTTTTGATATGATTTTCGATTTTTACCGCTTAAAAAATGCCGATGAACTGGCGATTTCAGAAATTGGGAACAAGAAATTAAAACAATATGAATTGGTTTGCAGGCAGTTAAAAAGATCAAATGAGCCAAAATTGATTTTATGGGCAGAAATATTTTTAAAAACCATGAATGGGGAACCTTCCGATCATTTTAAAATTGATTTGAAGAATAACAAAATTGATAATTTATCTGTTAAATAATTTTGATATTTATTAAATCAAAAAGATTAAATTGCATTTATAATTTATTTCCATGAGACAAAAGTCCTTAATACTATTCTTGTTTTTTGCCATTTTTTATCATTCTAATTCACAGAATATAAAATTTGCGCATTATAATGACAATAACGGATTGTCTCATAATTCAGTGCGGCATATTGTGCAGGATAAAAAAGGTTTTATGTGGTTTGGAACATTCTCAGGATTAAATCGTTTTGACGGTTATCAGTTCAAAAACTACATGAGTTCTTCTCTGGGAAAGAATAAATTGTACAATGATGACATAACGGCTTTGGAACTGGATGAAGCATCAAATCACTTATGGATTGGTACCCGAAAAGGATTGACACTTTTCAAAATGGATACCCACGTTTTTACCACTTTTTTCAATAAAAAAGAAGATCCAAATAGTCTGCCCGATGATGAAGTCAGAGCAGTTTATGTAGATAAATTTAAAAGAGTCTGGGTGGGTACTAAAACAAAAGGAGTGTATCTGTTCTTTTTGAAAGAAAACCGGTTCGAGAAAATTCAGCTTAAAGGTTTCGATTACGTAAAAGAAATTTTTGAAGACAAAAAAGGCAATGTCTGGATTGGAAGTTATGAAAAATCGTCTGTTGCAAAAATAACGATGGATGCAAAAGGAGCAATTGTACGAATTAATAATTACACACTTTCTGTTCCGCATTCCAACATAAAAAATCCATACATCAATTTTATTTACGAAGACGCCAAATCGGATATTTTTGTAGGAACCCGGGAAGGTTTATATAAACTAGATAAAGCCAGCGATCAGTTTGTCAATTTGTATATAGAAAACAAACAGGTTAGAGGTGCCTTAGGGCCGTATTTTTTATCAGTTGCCCGAGCTCCCGATGGAAAATATTGGGTAGGGACTTTAGGCGGATTGCTGGTTTGTAATCAATTAGAAGACATTCAAAAAGGAAATTATAAATGGTATTATTCAATTTTGTCAGATGATACTTCGCTTGTAGATAATTTAATTTCAGCACTTTACTTTGATGCTTCCGGGGTCTTATGGATTGGAACAGAAGACGGATTGGACAAATACGACCCTTATGAAAATCAGTTCACTTTAAACAAAGATATATCACGTTCCATAGGTAATCAGGCACCGCGTATAAGAGGTTTTGCCAAAACGTATGACGAAAAAGTGATTGTAGCAACCTACCATAACGGACTTTTTATTTCGAATACAAAAGGTTCAACTCCATTACACAACACAGGAAAAGATATCGCCAGTATTTATTCTGATGATGGAAAGACTTTTTATTGCGGCCTTTGGGACGGGAACATATTAGTTTACAATTACAGTACAAATTCTTCCAGAGAAATAAAAGCAGGATTTGAAAAATCGCCCGTTTTTGCTTTTGCAAAAATTGGAGACGATTCTATGATTGTAGGTTCTTTTGGAGAAGGCGCAGTAATATTAAATACCAAAACTCTGCAGGTACAAACCTCTAAAGGGAAACTTTTACCAGGTTTTCAGATAAATGCTATAGAAAGGGACGTTAAAAATAATGTTTGGTTTGCCACAGAAACCGGAGTTGTAAAATACAACATCAATTCAGGAAAAATAGAAACCTACTCGTCGCTTTTTATAAAAGAAAAAGGAGTGCCCCATGATGAAAATGTAAGTGATGTTTTAGTAGATGTAAAGGGAAAAATATGGGCTTCAACACGTTTTGGGCTTTGTCTGTTTAATTCCAAAAAGAACGAATTTGAACCTGTAAAAAATCTTAAAGAGCTTTCAGGTAAATGGATTACCGATATCTTATCAGATGCAAATGGAAACTTATGGCTGAATATCAACAACAATAATATTGCCTTCGTTAAATCTAATTTAAAAGATATTAGTATTTACCATGTAAACAGTGGCAACAGATTGGACGTTTTTAGTTCAAGCGGCTTTTTTTACTTTAATAATTCTAATATTTTTCTGGGAGGTAAAAATGGGATTATTTCTTTTTCGCCGCCGGGAATGAAAAGAAACAAATGGTCGCCGCTGCCTGTTATTTCCGAATTTAAAATTCAGAACGAAGAAGTGTTTCCGGAAATGGAGATTAATGGAGAAATCCCGCTTTCAAAAGATTTAAATTATGGAAAAGAGATAGAACTTACCCATAAAAACCGCAATTTTTCGATCCAGTTTTCAACTCCCTCTTTTGCAAATGAAAAACTGAATAAGTTTCAATATATGCTCGAAGGTTTTGACAAACATTGGATTACTGCTAACAGTACATCTAGAATAGTTCAATATACGAACCTTTATCCGGGAAGTTATGTATTTAAAATAAGATCAAGCAACAGCGACGGATATTGGAGCAAAGCGGTTTCTTATAAAATAAAAATCCTGCCGCCTTTCTGGCTTACGCCAACTTCTTTTTTACTGTTTTTAGCACTTTTATTTGGTATTTTTTATTTCATCAGAAAAGAGATAAAAAACAGAATTCGTTTAAAACAAGAACTCCTTACCGAAAAAGTAAACAGAGAACACGACGTTAAACTGAACAATGAAAAATTACGTTTCTTTACCAATATTTCGCATGAATTAAGAACACCGTTAACACTAATTTTAGGTCCGGCAAAACAGCTGTTAGATGAAAACAGCAATGCAACCGATTATGAAAAAAGCAGATACAATCTGATTTATCAAAACGCCAGCAGGTTATTGAATCTTGTAAATCAGGTATTAGATTTTAGAAAAGCACAGTCAGGTGAATTAAAACTAAAAGTAACTAAAACAGATATTCTGGCTTACTCGAAAAATATTTTTGATTCCTTTAAGGAAATGGCTTATAATAAAAAGATCAAGCTCAATTTTATTACTGAAGATGATGAAATAAACGGCTGGCTGGATAATGATAAGTACGATAAAATTCTATACAATCTCTTGTCGAATGCCTTAAAGTTTACCAATAAAAATGGAAACGTCGATTTGTATATCAGGCTGAAAGATACAGTCGAAGATATTTTAGTAATCGAAGTAACAGATGATGGAATTGGTATTCCATTAAAAAGCCAGGAGAAAATTTTCAAACGATTTTATCAGGCAACTAACAGTAAAGCCAATAATACAGGATCGGGCATTGGTTTGTCTTTGGTTAAATCTTTAGTAGCAATTCATAAAGGAGTTATTGCTGTAGAAAGTACACAAGGAAAAGGGAGTACATTTACAGTTGAAATTCCGATTGACCGCAATTCTTACGAACATAAAGAAGTGTTTGAATATGCACTTAAAAATGACAACCTGAGTATGCTCATTCCAGAAAAAGCAGCTAAGAAAACCATCCAGAACACAGATCTTAAAGAGAAAATACTGGTAATTGAAGATAATAGTGAACTTAGAAAATATCTGGTTGATTATTTGTCTGATTATTACAAAGTTTATGATGCAGAAAATGGAGAAGAAGGTTTGAAAATCTGCAGGCAGATTAAACCAATTTTATGTGTTGCCGATGTAATGATGCCCGTTATGGATGGACTGGAGTTTTGCAGACAACTTAAAAATGATGAATTTATAAGCCATATTCCGGTTGTGATGCTTACTGCTCTTTCTGAAAATATGGATAAAGTAAAGGGCTATGACATGGGTGCAGATGGATATCTGGTTAAACCTTTTGAACCATTATTGCTTAAAACGGTTATTGAAAATATGATCAAATCAAGATTAGAACTCAAACAAAAATTCTCCGGAGAAATAGAAAGCAAAATAAGCATGCTTACACATTCTCCAATTGATGAAGAATTTATGGAAAAAGTAACTAATCTAATCAATGATAATTTAAGTGAAGTAGATCTCTCTACAGACTTTTTGTGCGATAAACTGGGCGTGAGTTCTTCAAAATTATATAGAAAAATTAAGGAACTGACAGATTTGGCACCAAACGAATTTATTAGAACCATTCGTTTAAAAAAATCGGCAGAACTGCTCAAAACTAAAAAATATAATGTTTCTGAAGTAACCAATCTTGTAGGCTTTAATGATCCTTTATATTTCAGTAGATGTTTTAAAAAACAGTTTGGTTTCCCGCCGAGTAAGCTTATTAATTAATTTTTATCGCCACAGATTATACAGATTAAAAGGATTTTTTCTTTCGCGGCTAATTACACGAATTTCCACAAATTATTTTGGTAAATATTTTGAAGAATATAGCCCGTGGTTTCAACTACGGGAACACAATGCATATCTGCAATCTAATTTCCTCGCGACGTCTCCCGCGGTTGAAACCACGGGCTATATTGAAAAGCTATGTTCCAAGATGAAATAAAATCCTTTTAATCTGTGTAATCTGTGGCAAAAAATCAGCAATTTAATTTCTCTCATAACATCTCCCGCAGTTGAAACCGCGGGCTATATTGAAAAGTTATGTTCCAGCACAAAATAAAATCCTTTTAATCTGTGTAATCTGTGGCAAAAAAATCAACAATTTAATTTCTCTCATAACGTCTTCTGCGGTTGAAACCGCAGGCTATACTTGATACGCTGGAATCAAAAAAAAGCTAAATAATCCATGAAAAATCCTGTAATAATCAAAATCATCCATGTTTTTGATGTATTAATCCATTTTGAACGGTAGATGTAATTCTATTTTTGTGTTATAACTTTTAAACTTTTTAGCATTATGAAAAAGCATATAGACACAGACAATCCGTTGAATAATTTAGATGAATGGGAAGATGATTTGTTATTGCGATATCCTGATCCTTCTGAAAGTGCACCGGAAAAAACAAAAGAAGAATTCAGGAATTATGTCGATTCTGAAAGAGTAGAAACGGTTAAGGAGTTTTACAGAATAAACCATACCTATCAAACTTATGATTTTGTGTGCAGCAAAGAACAGGAGTTTTTACAATTCAATAAAAAAGAAATGTCAATTTGGGAAGCCGTTGACTTTTTAAATACGCTGGTAGACGACAGTGATCCGGATATTGACTTAGATCAGACACAGCACCTTTTACAGACTTCTGAAGCTATTAGAGCAGACGGTCACCCGGATTGGTTTGTACTTACAGGCTTTATTCATGATTTGGGTAAAATTTTATGTTTGTTCGGAGAACCGCAGTGGGCAGTTGTCGGCGACACATTCCCGGTTGGCTGTGCCTATTCAGATAAGATTGTTTACCCAGAGTTTTTTAAAGAAAATCCCGATTATACAGACGAAAGATTCAATACCAAATTTGGTGTTTACACAGAAAACTGCGGACTGGATAATGTAAAAATGAGCTGGGGACATGACGAATATCTGTATCAGATTATGAAAGATTATCTTCCGGATCCGGCTTTATATATGATTCGTTATCATTCATTCTATTCACAGCATAAAGAAAATGCTTATGCCCATTTAATGAATGAAAAAGATATCGAAATGTTTGACTGGGTAAGAAAATTTAATCCGTACGATTTATACACTAAAGCTCCCGTTAAACCAGATGTAAAAGCATTGCTTCCTTATTATAAAGAATTAGTAGCTAAATATTTACCTGAGAAGCTGAAGTTTTAAAAAGGTTACATAAACACATAGAAACATAGATTTTCTTTTGAGCATAATAAAGATCTATTAAAAGAAGCTAATTTCTCATACATAGCTATGTGTTTTTATAATAAGTGAAACGC
The DNA here is from genome assembly GCF_021245985.1 of Flavobacterium soyae. GTDB lineage: Bacteria > Bacteroidota > Bacteroidia > Flavobacteriales > Flavobacteriaceae > Flavobacterium > Flavobacterium soyae. The sequence continues at coordinate 333,668 of NZ_JAJQXA010000003.1, forward strand.
TTTTTGAGACAAAGAAAACTATGTTTCTATGTGTTAGAAAAATAATTGCCAGCTATCTAAAACCAAAATAATGCATAAAACCAAAACCAAAATACTTTTATTATGCCTGCTGATTCTTTACGGAACCGCTGTTTCGGCTCAGGAAAAAGATCGTAACGATTGGGAAAATCCTCATGTATTTCAAATTAACAGAGAACCGGCTCGTGCTGCTTTTCTTCCATATGCAGATGAAACTTCGGCTATAAGTGATAAATATGAAAACTCGCCCTGGTTTTTTTCTTTAAACGGTAAATGGAAATTTTCCTGGTCGCCAACACCGGACCAGCGCCCGAAGGATTTTTACAAAACAGATTTCAGTACTTTAAACTGGAAGGAACTTCAGGTACCATCCAATTGGGAACTAAATGGGTACGGTATACCAATTTATACCAATATTACCTATCCTTTCGAAAGAAATCCGCCTTTTATCAATCATTCGGATAATCCTGTAGGCTCTTATAAAAAAGATTTTGTGCTGCCTGAGAACTGGAAAAACCGACATGTTTTTCTTCATTTTGAAGCAGGAACATCTGCCATGTATATTTGGGTGAATGGTGAAAAAGTTGGCTATACCGAAAACACCAAAAGTCCGGCAGAATTTGATATTTCTAAATATTTAAAACCCGGAAAAAATAATCTGGCTGTAGAAGTATACAGATGGAGTGACGGCTCATATCTTGAAGATCAGGATTTTTGGAGACTTTCCGGCATTGACAGAAATGTTTATTTGTACAGCACAGATAATGTTCGTATTTCAGATTTTTTTGCCAGACCTGATTTAGATGCGAAGTACAAAAACGGAAGTTTAAATATAGAAGTAAGTTTAAAGAATCTTACCTCGACTGCTGTTAACAATCAAAAATTAGTAGCAAAACTGGTAGATGCTTCAGGGAAAAATGTGTTTAGCAAAGAGCTTAATGTCAATTTTGAAGCGTCTAAAATTCAGATCATTAATTTTTCTCAGACTGTAGCCAATCCGAAATTATGGAGTAGTGAAACGCCAAATCTATACACTTTGCTTTTGACCTTAAAAAATGCAAAAGGTGATATTATAGAAACCGTTTCTTCTCAAATCGGATTCAGAAAAGTAGAATTAAAAGGCGGGCAATTATTGGTAAACGGAGTTCGATTGATGGTTCGCGGCGTAAATATTCATGAACATAATCCGGTAACCGGACATTATCAGGACGAAGCTACGATGATGAAAGACATCAGGATGATGAAGCAGATGAACATTAATTCAGTACGCTGCAGTCATTATCCGAACAATATTTTGTGGGTAAAATTGTGTAACAAATACGGTTTGTTTCTGGTGGATGAAGCCAATATCGAAAGCCATGGTATGGGAGTAGAGGGACAGCCTCTTATTTGGATGAATCCAAAAACTAATCCGGGCCATCTTCCAGAATGGAGAGAAGCACATCTGGATAGAATCTATAGTCTTGTTGAAAGAGATAAAAATGCTCCATCGGTGATAATTTGGTCATTAGGTAATGAAAGTGCCAATGGGCCTGTATTTCATGAAGCATACAAATGGATTAAAAAAAGAGATAATTCAAGATTAGTTCAGTTTGAACAGGCAAAAGAAAACGAAAACACTGACATTGTCTGCCCAATGTATCCAACAATTGCTTACATGAAAGAATATGCGGCGCGTAAAGAAGTAACTCGTCCGTACATCATGTGTGAGTATTCACATGCAATGGGAAACAGCAATGGTAATTTTCAGGAATACTGGGATATCATTCGTGGCAGTAAAAATATGCAGGGCGGTTTTATCTGGGACTGGGTAGATCAGGGATTTGAGAGAGAAGATGAAAACGGCAGAAAATACTGGGCTTACGGAGGCGATATGGGAAGTCAGAATTATACAAATGATGAAAATGACTGCAATAATGGATTGGTTATGCCGGATAGAACACCAAATCCCGGTGCATTTGAGGTTAAAAAAGTATATCAGGATATTTTATTTAATGCAGTTGATATCAAGAATGGAGTAATTGAAATTATAAACGATTTTGGATTTACAAACCTGAATAAATACAACTTCAAATATCAGGTTTTAGAAAACGGAAAAATAATCAAAGAAGGTACAATTGCTGTTGCTTTAGAACCTAAAACGAAAAAACAGTTTAAGATTGATTTACCAAAATTACAGTCAAAAGAAGGAACAGAATATTTATTGAATGTTTTTGCTTACACTAAAACAGGTTCAGAGTTACTGCCCCAGAATTTTGAAATTGCCAAAGAACAGTTTGTAATTGAAGACTCCAGCTATTTTGTAAAATCAAAAAAAGTTAATCCTGCAAAAATTCAGGATGAAAAAGAACAGTTTGTGCTGACTTCAGATAATGTTATTGTGAAAATTAGTAAGTCAACCGGGTTAATTTCATTCTACAGTTTTAAAGGAGAAGAGTATTTTAAACAATACCCTGAACCAAATTTCTGGAGAGCACCAACCGATAATGATTTGGGAAATAAAATGGAGATTAGAGCGAATGTATGGAGAACAGCGGGTAAAAATACCGATTTAGAAAATATTCAGCAGACTGAGGAAAATGGGCAGCAATATGTGATTGCTAAATTAAAACTGAAAGATGTTGCTTCTGATTATACAATCAAGTACTCATTAGGAAATGATGGTGCTTTAGAAATACAATCGTTTTATAAAAAAGGCAGTAATCCGTTACCGGAACTGCCGCGTTTCGGAATGATTTTTACCTTAAAAAACACGTTTGAAAATCTGGATTATTACGGAAGAGGACCTTTAGAAAACTATCCGGACAGAAAAACAGCTGCATTTAAAGGAATTTATTACAGTAAAGTTGCAGACCAGTATGTGCCTTATATACGCCCGCAGGAAAATGGATACAAGACAGATATACGCTGGTTTAAATTGTCAGCCAATAAAGGAAATGGCTTGGAAATAAAAGGTCTGCAGCCTTTAGGCATGAGTACATTAAACAATTATCCGAGTGATTTTGACGGAGGACTTTCTAAAAAGAATATTCATTCAAGCGATATCACTCCAAGAAATGAAGTAGTAGTTTGTGTTGATTTAACCCAGCGCGGATTAGGGGGAGACAACAGCTGGGGATTACCACCGCACGAACAATATGTATTAACCCAAAGTGAATATAACTACGGATTTGTTATAAAACCAATTTTTTAAAATGTGTTCAGTGTTCAGTTTTTCAGTGTTCAGTTGCTGTTCTCAGTCTACAGCCTCAGTTTTCAGTGAAAACTGCGACTAAAACTGACCACTAATAAAAAAACTGATCACTAAAAACCTGACCACTGACCACTATATAAACTGAACACTATCAACTGACCACTGAATACTATAAAAAATGAGTAACACTACAAATGGAAGATTAATTTCTTTAGATGCCTTGCGCGGATTTGTGATGTTTTGGATTATGAGCGGTGAACATATTATTCATGCTCTGGCCAAAGCTGCCCCAATTCCTTTTTTTATCTGGATGTCATCACAGCTGCATCATGCAGAATGGAATGGAATTACATTTTATGATATGATTTTTCCTGTGTTTCTGTTTGTTGCAGGAGTTTCAATGCCGTATTCTTTTGAAAAGAAAATGCAGCTGGCAGGTGTAAAAACACCAAAAGATTTACCAGGAAACGAAAAGCGAAAAATATACTTATCAATGCTTAAAAGAACCTGTATTTTACTGGTTTTAGGATTTGTAGTAAATGGGTTATTGCGATTTGACGGTTTCGATCATACACGTTTTGCAAGTGTTTTAGGAAGAATTGGACTGGCTTGGTTTTTTGCCGGAATCATCTTTTTGAATTTTGATTTAAAAAAACAATTAATCTGGTTCGTCGGTATTTTGATTGGCTATTACGCAGCAATGAAATGGATTCCAGTACCTGATTTTGGTGCCGGAGTTTTAACTAAAGAAGGTTCATTAGAAGGATACATTGATCGCCTGCTTTTACCGGGCAGACTGCACAGTACCGTTTATGATCCAGAAGGAATATTTTCTACCATACCCGCTGTTGCTACAGCTTTATTGGGTGTTTTTACAGGAACATTTTTAAAAGCAAAATGTCCTTTTTCGATAAAAGTAAAGCTGCTTTTAATGGCTCTTACAGCAGTAATCCTGATTATTGCAGGATTATTTTGGGACATTAATTTCCCAATTAATAAACATTTATGGACAAGTTCATTTGTATGTTTTGTTGGAGGATTCAGTATTTTGTTTTTTGTCTTTTTTTATCTGACAATTGATTTGTTTGGATTTCATAAATGGGCATTCCCATTAATCTTAATCGGTTCAAATTCTATTTTAATTTATATCGCCGCAGAAGGTTTAGTAGATTTTAAACATACGGCAGATTATGTTTTTGGAGGACTCATAAATTTTCTGCCGCTCATTTGGCAACCAGTGTTTGCTGCTTTATCTGTAACAGTTGTACAGCTTATTTTACTGTACTTTTTATATAAAAGAAAATGGTTTCTAAAAATTTAGAATAAAGAAAATTTTTAACACATAGAAACATAGATTTATTTTTTATGCAAGAGAATAAAAAAGAGAAAATAAGAACACACATAGCTATGTGAATTTAGAATAAATGAAATGCCTTTATAGAGTTTATAAAGCTATGTTTCTATGTGTCTAAAAAATTATTAAGCTCTATTTTAAAATACATTTTACTATCTAACCACACAATAACCACACCATTATGAATGTATTACAAACCGCAGATTACATTGTTTTCTTTATTTACTTTGTCATAGTCACGGCATATGGAATGTATATTTACAGAAGCAAGAAAACCGCAGCGACCAGTTCCAACGAATATTTTTTAGCAGAAGGATCACTTACCTGGTGGGCAATTGGAGCATCACTTATAGCTTCTAATATTTCAGCGGAACATTTTATCGGTATGAGCGGTTCGGGCTTCGCAATCGGGCTTGCGATTGCTTCTTATGAATGGATGTCAGCAGCCACATTAATTATCGTGGCCATGTTTATCTTACCAATTTATCTTAAAAACAAGATATTTACCATGCCGCAGTTTCTGGCCAAAAGATACAGCGGAACAGTAAGTACTATTATGGCTGTTATTTGGCTGTTAATCTATGTGTTTGTAAATCTTACATCTATCATTTATTTGGGGGCTTTGGCTATTTCATCAATTGCGCCGGTAAGCTTTCAGTTTTGTGTTATTGCATTAAGTTTATTCTCTGTTATTGTTACTTTAGGAGGAATGAAAGTAATCGGATATACAGATATGTTTCAGGTTATAGTATTAATTCTTGGAGGATTAGTAACAACATATCTGGCATTGACCTTACTTTCAGATCAGTTTGGTTTTGGAAAAGATATTTTAAAGGGACTGGCTGTCATTGCTGATGAAGCGCCGGAACATTTACACATGATATTAGACAAATCAAATCCGCATTATAATGAATTGCCGGGAATGTCTGTTTTGGTTGGAGGTATGTTAATCAATAATCTGGCTTATTGGGGATGTAATCAATATATTGTTCAGAGAGCTTTAGGTGCCGATTTAAAAACTGCGCGCAAAGGAATTTTGTTTGCTGCTTTTCTAAAATTATTAGTTCCAATTATTGCCGTTTTACCGGGTATTGCCATGTTTGTAATGCATGAAAACGGAATGTTTCAGCAGGAAATGGTAGATGCCGCAGGGGTTTTAAAACCAGATCAGGCTTATCCAACTTTAATGAATTTACTTCCTGCTGGGTTAAAAGGAGTAGCCTTAGCGGCTTTGACAGCGGCAATTGTAGCTTCTTTGGCAGGAAAAGCAAATAGTATTTCGACTATTTTTTCTTTAGATATTTATAAAAAATATTTTAATTCTCAGGCAACAGAAAAAAAACTGGTACGTACAGGAAGATGGTGTGTAGTAGTCTGTATGATTATTGCAGCTTTTGTAGCTCCGGCATTAAAAACATTAGATCAGGCATATCAATTTATACAAGAATATGTGGGATTCTTTTCTCCGGGAGTTTTAGCAATTTTCTTATTGGGAATGTTCTGGAAAAAAACAACGCCATCAGCCGGACTTGCGGGCGCATTGTTAACAGTACCACTCGCGGCTATATTGAAATTCTTGCCAATGTGGACAGATGGCGCTTTTCCTGATTATCCTTTCTTAGACAGAATGACTATTGTTTTCTTTTTAATTGTGTTTATAATGGTTGGCCTTAGTTTGGCAAAACCACTTTCAGAGCAAGAGACTGAAATCCATGCAATAGAAGTCGATAACTCTATGTTTAAAGTGTCTTCAGAATTTATTGTCGGCTCATTTATTATCTGCGGAATATTAGTGGCTTTATATACTGTTTTTTGGTAATTTTATTTTGCTGCGAAGACACAAAGGCTCAAAGTTTATTTAAAAAGATAATTCAAAATTGCTCAAAAGACGCAGAAACGTAAAGTTTTTTGCCACAGATTGTAGGATTAAAAAGGATTTTTGCTTCACGCAGATTTAAAAAAGATTTAAGCAGATTCCGCAGATATCTAAAAAAAAATCGAATTAAATCTGCCAAAATCTACGACATCTGCGTGAAACAAAAACTTCGCGACTTTGCGAGACTAAATAAATAAAAAAGTAATGAAAAAGAAATCTATTATTGCGATACTTATATTCTGTATTTCCTTATTTGTTTCGGCACAAAAGGTATTTGATATTAAAAAATATGGCGCCATAGGAGATGGCAAAACTTTAAATACAAAAGCCATTCAAAAAGCAATTGACGCAGCAAATAAAAGCAAAGGTGGAAGAGTTGTTTTTTCTAAAGGTAAATTTCTATCCGGAAGTATCGTTTTAAAAACCGGAGTTGAATTGTTTTTTGAAGAAGGAGCCATTTTGTTAGGAAGTACCAATCCTGATGATTATCCGAAATATGAAGGAATAAGAGCTTTGATTATAGCTAATAAATCAAAAAATATTGCAGTAAACGGAAAAGGAATTATAGACGGACAAGGAAGAGAATTGGCTTTAGCAATTGATTCTCTGCATCATACAGGAGTTCTAATTGATCCCAAATACAATTATAGAAGAATGCGTCCTGAAGACCATAGAGGAAAGCTGATTTCGTTTGTAAAATGTGATTCTATAACGATGATCAATATTACATTAAAAAACAGTCCGGGTTGGGTACAATGTTTTACAGATTGTAAAAATATTGTAATTGATTCTATGAAAGTCAATAGTACCGCTTATTGGAATAATGACGGAATTGACGTTGACGGATGCGAAAATGTTAGAATAACCAATTGTAATGTAAATGCGGCAGATGATGGCATTTGTCTAAAATCAGAATCACCAGGATTGCAGAACAATAATATTTACATTGCAGACTGTACGATCAGATCGAGCGCCAATGCAGTTAAATTTGGTACAGGCTCTTACGGCAGTTTCAAAAACGTTACGATTGAAAATATTAAGGTTTTTGATACTTTCAGATCGGCAATCGCGATTGAATCTGTTGATGGAGCTGAAATTGAAAATATTAAAGTTTCTAATATTACGGCCGTAAATACAGGAAATGCGATATTAATTCGGTTAGGTCACAGAAATGGAGATAAACCGGGTTACATTAAAAATGTATCGATTAAAAACTTAAAAGCACAAATTCCTTTTGGCCGTCCAGACATTGATTATGATATGCGCGGACCAGAAGTTGATTATTTCCATAATCCGTTTCCTGCTTCTATTTCCGGAATTCCGGGACATCTTATAGAAAACGTAACTTTAGAAAATATTGAAATTACGTATCCGGGAAGAGCTTCAAAAGGAATGGCGTATCATCCTTTAAGCAGATTGAAAGATGTAAAAGAAAATATAAACGGTTACCCTGAATTTACCATGTTTGGAGAATTGCCTTCGTGGGGATTTTATGTGCGTCACGTAAACGGAATCGAAATGAAAAATATAAAACTGATTTTGGAGAAAGAAGATTTTCGTCCCGCTTTTGTTTTTGATGATGTAAAAAACCTGACAATGAAAGCGATCGATATTCCTTCAGATAAAATGAATCAAATTGTTTTTAAAGATGTTTCATCGAGTAATCTTGACAGCGAATCTTTAAAAAGAAAAATAGAACCAGAACAAAATAAATTTGAATTACCTGCTAGGTAGTTTTAAAATTCTTGTGTTTTTACGTCAGTTTTGTCATCCTGAGGAACGAAGGATCACAATCGAAACTCGACAAAGATTGGCGATATAGCAAATGGAGTTTCTTGTGTGATCCTTCGTTCCTCAGGATGACAAATAATATGTTTAATCTATATGTTTAAAATAAAAAAAACTCTGCGTCTTTGCTCCCGATAGCTATCGGGATTGCGAGATTAAAATAAATAAACCAAAAACTTTGCGAAGTATATCTTCGATAAAGTTTTTAATACATAAAAGAAATGAAAAAGAAATCTATAATCGCGATCCTAATTTTTTGTATTTCCTTAACCATTGCAGCACAGAATGTTTACGACGTTAAGAAATATGGAGCCAAAGGAGACGGAAAAACCAATGACGCAGCCGCAATTCAAAAAGCAATTGATGCCTGCAGTAAAACGGGCGGAAGAGTTTTGATTCCGGCGCCGTTTACGTTTTTGGCCGGACCATTTGATGTAAAATCCAAAGTAGATCTTCATATTGAAGCAGGAGCAAAATTATTGGCAAGTCCGGATGAAAAATTATATACCAAAAGTGCTTTTAGAACCAATCCGGGAGAAGGGACAATTTGGATTGGCGGAGAAAATATAGAAGATTTTACCATTAGCGGAAGCGGAAAAATAGATGGAAACGGAATATCTTTTATGGGCGAAGAGCAAGATGATGCTTATGTTTTAAAACCGTTTAATGTTTTAGATCCGCGACCTCACGTATTGACCATTATTGGTGGAAAAAACATTAGAATAAAAGACGTGCATATAGGAAATTCGGCTTATTGGACAGTTCATTTAATTGGTTGTAATGATGTTGTAATCAGCGGGATTACTTTATTGAATAGTTTAAAAGTGCGTAACAGCGACGGAATCGATTTGGATCATTCTAAAAATGTGAGAATTAGCGATTGTTATATCGAAAGTGGAGATGACTGCATTTGTTTAAAAAACCGAAGAGAATTTGAAGAATTTGGTGCCTGTGAAAACATTACAGTTACTAATTGTACCATGACCAGTAGCAGCTGCGCGATTAAAATTGGTTCAGAAAACATGGATGCGATTAGACAAGTGGTATTCAATAATTGCATCATTAAAAACAGCAATCGTGCCTTAGGAATTCAGAACAGAGATGAAGGAACCGTGAGAGATGTTATTTTCTCAAATATCATTATAGAAAGTAAATTGAATACCGATACCTGGTGGGGAAAAGCAGAACCCATTTATGTAACCGCTTTTAGCAGAGCAAAAGGAAACCATAAAGATGCCAACTGGCGTTTTCCAAAAGGCGCAGCAGAAGGAAAAGTGGGCGAAATAAAAAATATCTATTTCTCTAATATTCAGTGTACAGGAGAAAACGGTGTGTTTGTAAGTGGAGAATCAAAAGATAAAATTAAAAATATTATTTTTGACAATGTGAGTGTTTTTATAGATAAAACAACATCTTTTCCCGGAGGTGTTTATGACCGACGCCCTTCTAACGTAGAAGGTTTTGTAAAAGGAAGTACTTCGGGATTTTATTTTGATTCGGCTGAACGTATTAAAGTACAAAATTGTACAGTGCAATGGGGGAAAAATAAACCTGATTATTTTAAATACGCAGTCGAAAGTAAAAATGTAGATGAATTAATTGTAACAAACTTAGATGGACAATCAGCTTTTCCTGCTAAATTAGAGGCAGTAAAAAAATAATCAGTTCCATTGCAAAACGTATGAAAAATAATATCCTTACAATATTTACCATTTGTGGTTTGTCACTAAGCAGTTTTTGTGTGAATGCTCAAAAAACAATTTTAGAAGTAGATGCTTCAAAAACTGTTACTAAAATTCAGCCTACCATGTTCGGGTTGTTTTTTGAAGACATCAACTTTGCTGCAGACGGCGGGTTATATGCCGAATTGATTAAAAACAGATCTTTTGAATTTGATAAACCTTTGATGGGATGGGAGCAGCCCAATACAAAAAGATCTTCATTAAACAAAGAATCGGGCAGTGCTGCGCCAGTCAAAATCGAGGCAGACAATACTGTTTTTTGCAGAGTAGAAATCAATAATGATAAAGGTTATGCCTTAATAAATGAGGGTTTTAGAGGAATGGGAGTAAAGAAAGATGCAAAATACAACCTTTCATTAAAAGCATCTAATCATAATACAGCAATCAAAAAGATTATATTTCAGCTTATTGATAAAGATCAGCAAGTAATTGGAGAAACAAGCATTGTTCCAAAATCAGATCGATGGACAAATTATACATCGCAAATTACAGCGACTCAAACCGAAGCAAAAGCAAAATTAAAAATTACTTTTGAAGGGACAGGAACTATAGATTTAGATATGATTTCACTGTTTCCTGAAGATACATGGAAGAATAGAAAAAATGGACTTCGTAAAGATCTGGTACAGCTTTTATATGATATGAAACCTGGCTTTTTACGTTTTCCCGGCGGCTGTATTGTTGAAGGAAGAACATTGTCTGACCGTTATCAATGGAAAAAATCAGTTGGAAATGTAGAAGAGAGAAAAACGAAGATGAACCGCTGGAATGTAGAATTCAACCACAAACAAACTCCGGATTATTTTCAAAGTTTCGGATTAGGATTTTTTGAATATTTTCAGCTTTCAGAAGATATTGGCGCAGAACCGCTTCCAATTTTAAGCTGCGGAATGGCTTGTCAGTACAATACCGGAGAATTGGCTCCAATAAACGAACTGGATCCATATGTTCAGGATGCTTTAGATTTAATTGAATTTGCCAATGGGGCTGTAACGACAACTTGGGGAAAAATCCGTTCAGATATGGGGCATCCAAAACCATTTAATCTAAAATATATTGGCGTTGGAAACGAACAATGGGGACCGGATTATATTGACCGATTCAAAGTTTTTGAAAAAGCAATAAAAGCAAAATATCCAAATATCATTATTGTGTCTGGAAGCGGCCCTTCTCCAGATGGTGAACATTTTGATTTTGCAATGCAAGAACTTAAAAAACTCAATGCAGAACTTGTAGACGAACATTATTATAAAAGCCCGCAATGGTTTAGAGAAAATGCCGGACGCTATGATAATTATGACAGAAAAGGCCCAAAAATATTTGCGGGAGAATATGCAGCGCAGAGTGTTTCAGGAGCCAATCCGAATAACAGAAATAATTGGGAATGTGCTTTTTCTGAGGCCGCTTTTATGACTGGATTGGAAAGAAATGCAGAAGTCGTTCACTTAACCTCTTACGCACCTTTGATGGCTCACGAAGATGCATGGCAGTGGACTCCTGATATGATTTGGTTCAACAATCTTGAATCTTATGGTTCAGCAAATTATTATGTGCAGCAATTATTTTCTACCAATAAGGGAACAGATTTGTTAAGTATTAATAAAGATGGAAAAGCTTTAACGGGGCAAAACAATTTATACGCATCGGCAGTAAAAGATATAAACAGCAGAGAAATAATTGTAAAACTGGTAAATACAGCTGCATCAGCAGAAGATATCAGCGTTGATTTAAAAGGAGTAAAATTAGGATCAAAAGGGACAATTATAAGACTGGAAAGTCCAAATACACAAGATGAAAATACTTTTGCTGATCCAAAAAAAATAACTCCAAAACAAAGTGAATATAAAATAGCAAAAGGAAAACAAGATTTAAATCTTCCTGCTTATTCTGTAACTGTTTTAAAACTGAAAATGATTTAATAATTTAACCGGCTTAGAATATTATTTTCAAACTAAAATTAAAAATACATGCTGTACAACTCTCTTAAAAAAAGCTTTTTTCTTCTATCTATAATGGCAGGATTTTCTGTTTCTGCACAACAAGATTTAAAACTGCAATACAATCAGCCGGCTGTTGAATGGACGGAAGCTTTACCTATAGGAAATGGTACACTCGGCGCAATGGTTTTTGGAAGGGTAGATTCTGAATTAATTCAGTTAAATGAAGCGACTTTCTGGAGCGGCGGGCCTGTGCAGAAAAATGTAAACCCGGATGCTTTTAAAAACCTGGCGTTAATTAGGGAAGCACTTAACAACGAAGATTTTGAAAAAGCATATTTGCTGACTAAAAACATGCAGGGTGCTTACAGTGAAAGTTTTATGCCGTTGGGAGATCTTATTTTGACACAGGATTTTGGAGGAAACAAACCGGATCTCTACAACAGAAGTCTTGATTTACAAACAGGATTGGCGGTAACGAATTTTAGCGTTAACGGTGTAAATTACAAAAGAGAAATATTTGCTTCGGCACCTGCACAATGTATTGTAATTAAACTTTCGGCAGATCAGCTAGAAAAACTTTCGGTGGCAATTGATGCCGCAAGTCTTTTAAAAAATGAAAAAACAATAAAAAATCAGTCAGTGGTTTTAAAGGGTAAAGCGCCCTCACATGCAGACCCCAATTATATTGATTACAATAAAGAACCCATTGTTTATGAAGATGCAGCGGGCTGTAGAGGAATGCGTTTTGAATTAATTATTAAACCAGTTATAAAAGATGGTGAAATAAGTTCTGACGGGAATAAATTAGTTATTAAAAATGCATCTGAAATAGTACTTTTCGTTTCAGCGGGAACAAGTTTCAATGGCTTTGATAAATGCCCGGACAGTCAGGGAAAAGACGAACATAAACTGGCAGAAAGTCCAATTAAAAAAGCTGTTGGTAAAAAATATGATAGTTTATTAAAAGAGCATATTACAGATTTTCAGCATTTCTTTAATAGGGTTTCATTAAAACTTAATGAAAAAGAAACCAATAAATCAAATCTGCCAACTGATACTAGACTAGAACAATACGCAAAAGGAGAAAAAGATTCCGGACTTGAAGCTTTATTTTTTCAATACGGACGTTATCTTTTAATTTCATCTTCCCGCGCACACAATACGCCAGCCAATTTACAGGGAATTTGGAACAATAAACTTCGTGCGCCCTGGAGCAGTAATTATACAACAAACATTAATTTACAGATGAATTATTGGCCTGTTGAATCAGGAAGTTTGTCTGAATTGTTTTTTCCGCTTGATGAATTTATTAAGAATGTCTCTGTAACAGGAGCTGAAACTGCCCAAAGTTATTATCATGCCAATGGTTGGGTATTGCATCATAATTCGGATATCTGGGCAGCGACAAATCCTGTAGGCGATTTTGGAAAAGGAGATCCTATGTGGGCAAACTGGTACATGGGCGCCAACTGGCTTAGCAGACATTTATGGGAACATTATCAATATACAGGCGATAAGGAATATCTAAAAAAAGTATATCCAATTATAAAAGGTGCTGCAGAATTTAGCTTGGACTGGCTTCAAAAAGACAAAAATGGTTATCTGGTAACAATGCCTTCGACTTCTCCAGAAAATAAATATTATTATGATGGAAAAAAAGAAGGTGTTGTCACGACAGCTTCGACTATGGATATCGGAATCATAAAAGATTTATTTGAAAACACTATTGAAGCCTCTAAAGTACTCAATACCGATTTAGAATTCAGACAAACTGTAAACAAAGCAGCAGATCAATTACTGCCTTTTAAAATTGGAGGCAAAGGACAGCTTCAGGAATGGTATAAAGATTTTGAGGATGAAGATCCGCATCACAGGCACACTTCGCACCTTTATGCATTGCATCCTGCTAATTTAATTTCTCCTTTAAAAACACCAGAACTGGCAGCTGCCGCAAAGAAAACATTAGAATTGCGCGGCGATGACGGAACGGGCTGGAGTTTAGCATGGAAAGTAAATATGTGGGCGAGACTTTTAGACGGAAATCATGCTTACAAATTATTCAAAAATCAATTGAGATTAACAAAAGAAAATAGTACAGAGTACGGTGGACACGGAGGATGTTATCCAAATCTTTTTGATGCTCATCCGCCTTTTCAGATAGATGGAAATTTTGCCGGAACAGCAGGTGTAATTGAGATGCTGATGCAAAGCCAGAATAAAGAAATTCATCTGCTGCCTGCTCTGCCGGATTCATGGACAGACGGCGAAATTAAAGGTATTACGGCAAAAGGTAATTTTACTGTAGATATAAAGTGGAATGATGGTAAAATGAGTCAGGCAAAAATAGTGTCCAATAATGGAAGTACTTGTTCTGTAAGGGCTGCAGAGCCATTTATAATTGAAAAACTTAATATCAAAAGTGAGAAATCGTCGATTGGTTATACTGCCGTATTTGAAACTAAAAAAGGAACTTCTTATATCTTAATACCTTCAAAATAGGGTTCTGCAGCAGAACCCTTATATCAACTTAAATTATTCCTCTAAAAATTTGAGAATATTTCCCTCTCTGGTTAGTAATTACCTAACCAGAGAGTTTACATTTGTAGACGGACGTGGATTTGATACTGAAGCAAACCGCCCAGCCAATTTACAGATACCTATGATAAGAAAGAAATTTTTATTAACTGCGGTCATTTGCATAGCTATATCATCATATTATGGAAGACCCAAATAAAAAAGGCAGAAAATCATATGATTTTCTGCCTTTTTGTGGAGTCGCCGGGAATCGAACCCGGGTCCAAACAAGCAACTAAAGAGCTTTCTACACGCTTATTTCCTGATTAGATTTTCGATGTTAAGCCAGGCCAGAAACAGCCACCGAACACTTATCTTCTTAAGTTTCGAAACCCACCCGAAGCTCATGGATATCTAGGTTTATTTTTACGGTTCCCCTTGACGGAACGCCACAAACCAAGGCTTTCCAGGAGAATCCAGCTTCTCTACCTTGTAGAGACGTGGCGCAATCGTACTATGATTCGGATTATGCAGCTAAAGCGTAATTATTTTCGCCGTGTAAAAGTTTGAGATCTTATATTTACGAGCAAGGTCTCAATGCTCGACGTGCTTACTGTTCAATTCGACTTGCTGTCAAAACCAGTCGACCCCAAAAATAAGTCTGCAAATTTAGAGTATTTGAAATTACTTTCTGCCAAAATTTTCAGAAAAATTCCTTTAGTCGAAAGTCAAAAGCCGTAAAGTTTTAAAGTCCAATACTTAAACTGCGTTTGCTTGTTTTTATTTTTACTCAATTGGTCTAATCTGAAAACTCAATTATCGACAAAAGCTTTACCACTTTACGACTTTACCGCTTTACGACTTTCGACTTTTGACTTTTGACTTTAAGACTTTCGACTATTGTCTTATTCTTCGTCTTTGAAATTAAAAGGATAATCCCCAAAAATTGGAGCTAATTTGCGAACAGCATAAGTGTTTCTTGTCATTTTGTTAGACAATGCAATAATGGTAACATGCTCTTTTATTAAAGTAATGTAAGATGAGGTGTTGCCATGCCACCAGCCATTATGAAAATAATAGTTTTGACCTGTTTCCCAATTAATCATTCTAATTCCTAAACCATAATTTTTAGTTCCTTTACGTTCATTACTATAACCGGTATAAACTTGTTTTAATAATTCAGGTTTCAAAAAATCAGGTGATTGTCTTGCGCGATCAAATTTTAAAAGATCTCTTACTGTCGAAAAGATATTTTTATCTCCGTAAACATTGTCCAGATAATCAAAACCAATTTCGACACCGCTTCCTTTGTATGATGGAACAATCTTTTTTCTGTCTTTATCATCATCAAAAACGTATGTATGAGTCATTCCTAAAGGTTTGAAAATCATTTCGCTCATTGCTTCTTTATAACTCAAACCAGTAATTTTTTCAATGATAAGTGCCAGCATTGCATAATTGGTATTGCAATAGCTGAAACGAGTTCCGGTTTTAGATTCTAAACCAATATTTTTAGTTGCCAGAAGATCTAAGATATCTTTATTTGTCAGCTGATTATGTCTGTCCCAAACCGATTTGTCATGATCTGTAAAATAAGCATAATTACGCATTCCGGTGCGATGGCTTAAAAGCATTCTAATCGTACAGTCTTCGTAAGGAAATGTTTTTAAAATAGTATTTACTTTTTGGTCTAAATCTATTTTACCGGCGTTCACAAGTTTTAGAACCGCTGTTGCAGTCAATACTTTGCTTACAGAAGCAATTTGTACAGATGTTTCAGCTGTTATTTTGGTTCCTTCATTTTTATTGGCATAACCATTATATTTTTCAAAAATTATCTGGCCATTTCGGGCAACTAAAAAACTCCCGTTCATGCTGTTATTTGGCCAGTTTTTATAGTAAAAATGATTTATTCTGCCAATTACCGAATTCTTATATGCCTGTGAAATTTTCTTTTCAGGACCTAACGGCTTCATTTTAGGTAATGTATCTTCGACTGTTGGAGTAGCAGCTGTTTTTGTTTTATTGTCATTACCACATGAGCTTAAAACTAGTAGAGAGAAAAGTATTTGTAGTATCTTTGTTTTTTTAAGGAAAATCATTTGCATCGTTCTTGAAAAACAAATATATCGAATTCAATTTTGTTGTTTTCTCAATTTTTGATGGTTTAAAAAGGTTGTTTTAACACAATATTAACAGATGTTTTTTTTATTTCTTTGTTTTTCAGTTATTAACGGTTTTTAAACATTCTAAATAGTAAATTAGAAACAAAAATTTAACTATATTTGTTATATTTGAAACAAATACGATGTAAAAAGTTATATTATTAAGTGCTTTAAATTTATTTAAATGAAATTTGGAATAATAAAAGAAAGAAAAAACCCACCAGACAGAAGAGTTGTTTTTTCTCCAAATGAACTAACAAAACTAAAACAGCTTTATCATGAAGCATCAGTTGAAGTTGAGAGTTCAGATATTAGAGTTTTTTCTGATGCAGAATATAAAAATATGGGAATAACCGTTACAGAAGATGTTTCTGACTGTGATGTTCTATTTGGTGTTAAGGAAGTTCCTGTTGAAAATTTAATTCCAAACAAAGCTTATTTCTTTTTTTCTCATACCATAAAAAAACAACCTCATAACAGGAAATTACTTCAGGCGATTTTAGAAAAAAAAATTGATTTATACGATCATGAAACAATTGTTGATTCGCTGGACCGCAGATTAATTGGTTTTGGAAAATATGCCGGAATGGTTGGTGTTTATAACGGAATCCGCGCTTTTGGAATTAAATTCGAATTGTTTAAACTCCCAAAAGCAGAAACCCTTTCCGGAAAAGAAGCATTGATTATGCATTTAAAGCGTATTACAATGCCGGCTTTAAAATTTGTAATTACCGGAACAGGAAAGGTTGGGAGCGGCGCAAAAGAAATTTTAGATGCTATTAAAGTAAAAGAAATCACGGTAGATAATTATCTCACTAAAAAATATGCGCAGGCAGTGTATGTTCAGTTAGACGTTTTAGAATATAACAAACGTATTGACGGTCAGGTTTTAGATTTTAATGATTTTGTCGAAAATCCCGAAGCTTATACCTCAGATTTTGAGAAATTTACTAAAGTTTCAGATATCTACTTTGCAGGTCATTTTTATGCGAGTAACGCCCCGATGATTTTGACCAGAGAAATGTTAAATGCAAGTGACTGCAAACTAAAAGTTGTAGCAGATATTTCCTGCGATGTAAACGGGCCAATTGCCAGTACACTTCGTTCTTCGACAATTGCAGAACCTTTATACGGTTATTTTCCTTTAGAGGATAAAGAAGTGGATATTTTTCATCCGGCAGCAGTTGCTGTTATGGCTGTTGATAATCTTCCGTGCGAAATTCCAAAAGATGCCAGCGAAGGATTTGGAGAACAATTTATGGAGCATGTAATTCCTGCTTTTTTCAACGGAGACAAAGATGGAATTTTAAAACGTGCCAAAATCACAGAAAACGGAAAACTTACAGAAAGATTCAGTTATCTGCAGGATTATGTAGACGGGAAATAATTTATTTAATTGTGAATTGTTAATTAAAAAAAAGAGCCTTCTTAAAATTAAGGAGGCTCTTTTTTTATTATAATAGATGGTCAAATAATTTATAATTAACCATTAACAATTCACAATTAATCTAAACCATTTCCTCCGGTTTCACCCAAGCGTCAAAATCTTCAGAAGAAACATAGCCTAAACGAACTGCTTCTTCTTTAAGTGTAGTTCCGTTTTTGTGAGCGGTTTGAGCTATTTCGGCAGCTTTGTAGTAACCAATTTTAGTATTTAAAGCGGTTACAAGCATAAGAGAATTATCTACTAATTCTTTAATACGTTTGTGATTAGGTTCGATTCCCTGAGCGCAATGTTCGTCAAAAGAAACACAAGCGTCTCCCAATAAACGTGCTGATTGCAGGAAGTTTGCTGCCATAACCGGTTTAAAAACATTCAATTCATAATGTCCCTGCATTCCGCCAACCGCAATTGCCATATCGTTTCCAATAACCTGAGCGCAAACCATTGTTAGGGCTTCACATTGTGTAGGGTTTACTTTTCCCGGCATAATAGAAGATCCTGGTTCATTTTCCGGAATATGAATTTCTCCAATTCCTGAACGAGGGCCAGAAGCTAACATCCTGACGTCATTGGCAATTTTGTTTAATGAAACAGCCAATTGTTTTAATGCTCCGTGTGTTTCAACAATTGCGTCGTGCGCGGCCAAAGCTTCAAATTTGTTTTCGGCAGTAATAAATGGATGTTTGGTAAATTGAGCGATATATTCGGCTACTTTTACATCGTAACCTTTTGGAGTATTTAATCCCGTTCCAACAGCGGTTCCTCCTAAAGCGATTTCAGATAAATGTGCTAAAGTATTTTTAAGTGCTTTTAATCCAAAAGCTAATTGTGCTGCGTATCCTGAAATTTCTTGGCCTAAAGTTAATGGCGTTGCGTCCATCAAATGTGTACGGCCAATTTTTACAACATCTTTAAATTCAGCTGCTTTTTTTACTAAAGTAGCATGTAGTTTTTCAACTCCCGGAATTGTAGTTTCAACTACCATTTTATAAGCTGCAATGTGCATTCCGGTTGGGAAAGTATCATTTGATGACTGTGATTTATTTACATCATCATTTGCTTTTATAAATTGTTCGCCTTCGCCAATTTCAAAACCTTTAAGAACCTGAGCGCGGTTGGCAATTACTTCATTCACATTCATGTTGCTCTGCGTTCCTGAGCCTGTCTGCCAGATAACTAATGGAAATTGATCTTCTAGTTTTCCTTCAAGAATTTCATCACAAACAGCAGCGATTGCATCTCTTTTTTCGATTGGTAAAACCCCCAAATCATAATTGGCATAAGCAGCGGCTTTTTTTAGATAAGCAAAACCTTCGATGACTTCCTGCGGCATTGAAGCTGCATTTCCAATTTTAAAATTATTTCTTGAGCGTTCTGTTTGTGCACCCCAATACTTATCGGCAGGGACCTGAACTTCGCCCATGGTGTCTTTTTCTATTCTGTATTTCATTTTGTGTAAATATATTGTTTGTAAAAATGTATTTTGTGAGTTGTGAATTTGTTGGGTAAATGGAACGCTGATAACGCTGATTTACTTCGTAAAGACGCTGATTGAAACGGATTTTTTATTTTGGTGTTTTAATTTTCTTTTAAATACGGATTCTAGCTCCGATAGTCCCGAAGATTCGGGAGAAAATCCTTTTATGTTTTTTCTTTAAAAACATAAAAGATTACTTCACTAAACATTTATTTTAATCGGAGTTCAGTGAACTTCGTTTGTAACGGATAGCGGGAAACAGCTCCTGAAAATACTCATGTTCTTCTAGTTTAGATAGTTGGATAATTTGCCGAAAAGAAAGCTTATTTAAAATGAGTATAAATATACGTATAAATGTTATTTCACGAAAATTGATTTAGATTTTATTGCTGAGGAAAAATATATAGCCTACATTTGTGGTAACATTCAAAAATTCCGGAAAACATGTTTGAATTTTCACAGTACTTAGGCTTTTTACTTTTCTTAACCATACTAACTATAGGGTTTTGGTTAATGTTTTTCTTGGTTGGTTTCGTATCTTATTGGGTTACGGGAGCTAGCTGGGAAATGTTCAAAGAAAAGAGAGCTAAAAAAAGACAAGAAGAACAATCAGTTAAATATTAATTGATTTCATAAAAAAGGACCCGTGAAAATGAGTCCTTTTTTTTTATGAAAAAAATAAATTCCAATAAAAAAAATCCAAATTCCAATTTTCTAAAACTTCATTTTAAGTCTTACTAATTGGAATTTGGAATTTTTAATTTTGAAATTTAACCTAGTTTATCCCGGGAATTCTCCACCGCCATCGCCGCCGCCGTCATTTTTAGGCTGTGCGTTTTTATCTCTTTCGCTTTTAGGTTTGTTGAAACGATAAGTGAACGATAAATTAAATTGACGTTTACGGAACTGCATTTCGCTGTAAGATGTTTGATTTTCAAGATAAGTATATGATTTCATAATTCTTGAATTGAAAACGTCACTAATGTTGAAAGCAATTGTTGCTTTGTCTTTCATTACATCTTTGCTAAGAGCAGTATTCATCCCGAACTGACCAAGGTTTTTTCCCTGAGCTGTTTTTTGTTCGCCGTTGTACATTGCTGTTAACTGCCAGTCAATTTTATACGGTAAAGTAACTTTTGAATTGATTCTTGCAAACCAGGAATTTGCTTGGTTATCAAGATTTTGAACTACAGTTTCACCAGTAACAGCATCTGTATAGTTGTTTTCTCCTGTTGATTTTACGTTGAAGAAGTTGAAGTTGCTGTTTAATTTCCACCATTTAAATGGAGTATAATTTAATGTAAATTCAAAACCAAATTTTTGCTCTTTTCCTAAGTTTATAGGTCGGCTTAAAATTACCGGAATTCCATTTACTAATTCTCCGGTTGGCGTTCTAACAAAGCTGAAAACATCTTTTGTGTCTTCAAAATACGCCGAAGTATTAAATGTTACTTTGTCCCAGCGCTTAATATATCCAATATCGTACTTGTCTGTTAAAGATGGATCTAAGTCCGGATTTCCTTGAAAAATATTAATATTACTTGAGTAATTTGTGGCAGGGTTCATAAAACGCCCTCTAGGTCTTGTTAAACGTTTACTGTAACTTGCCGTGAAATTACTTTGATCTGAAATTTCATAACTAATAAAAGCACTTGGAAATAAGTTGTTGTATTTTTTAGTATTGAAATCGTTTGTGTCTAATAAGTTAACCTGGATATTGGTGTCTTCCCAACGTAAACCAAATAAATAAGAGAATTTATTTACCTTAAATCCGTATTGAGTGTACAATGCGTTAATGTTTTCTTTGTATTCTAAGTTGTTAGATAAATTTGGATCTTTTACATTATTTTCGTCTGTAACGTAATATTCGTTATTTAAATCTCCAAAACTTCCTTTATAGCCAGCTTCAAATTGCCCTCCTTTTCCTAAAGGCAAAACATAATCTGCTTGTAATTGTACTTGTTTTTGTACCTGATCGTTTAAGGTATTATTAAAATTTGGCGAAGCATCAATAACACTGTTGCTGTCGTCTGTATTTCTTGAAATAGAAAGATCGGCAGTAAGTTTGTGTCCTTTGTCGTTAAAGTTTTTGATTAAGTTCGAAGTGAATTCTACGTTATCACTTCCGGTGTCTGCATTGTTTAAACGATAAGAAGATCCTGTAAAATTGTGGCCAGCATCAAAATTATTGTAGTTGATTAAATCTTTATCTTCACCGCTGTTTTTTTGGTAATTGATGGCATTTGTCCAAAAAGTATTTGGTGCAATGGTCCATTCTATACCCGCTCTGGCATTAAAACCATTTCTGATTCTTTTTGTATCACGGTCTTCATCAAGGAAACTTTTTGTAGAACCATCTTCATTAAAATATTGAGAGTTAGTTAAACCGCCGCCTTCATTAGTTCTGTAGTTGTAACCTGCTGTAGTGAAATAGTTTAATTTTTCTGTTTTGTAATTTAAGTTAGCACTTAAACCGTATGTTTCAGGAATTCCTGTAGAAGCGATAAATGTTCCGTTAAAACCTTGATTTTTACCTTTTTTAAGAATGATATTGATAATTCCAGATCCGCCTTCTGCATCATAACGCGCAGATGGATTCGTAATAACTTCTACTTTGTCAATTGCATCTGCAGGAAGCTGACGTAAAGCTTCGGCAACATTTATGGCATTTGAAGGACGTCCGTCAATTAAAATTCGAATGTTGTCGCTTCCTCTTAAGCTTACATTTCCTTCAGTATCAACAGAAACAGAAGGAACGTTGTCTAAAACATCACTTACCGTTCCGCCTTTTACCATCATATCCTGACCAACATTGTAAACTTTTTTATCAAGTTTAATTTCAACTGTTGATTTTTCGGCACGAACAACAACTTCGTTTAATTGTGCAGCATCTTCAGATAAATTTACGACGCCTAAATTGGTATCTTCCTGAATATTTTTTTGTTTAATTTCTGTCGATTTAAACGAAATGAATTCTATTTTTATATCGTAAGTTCCCGGAGCAACAGCTACTTCAAATTCACCTTTTGGGTTGGTTATTCCGCCGGCAATAGCTTTTGTATCATTTGGGGCCATGATCGAAATAGTAGCATATTCAAGTGGCTGCTTGCTTACTTTTTCGAAAACTTTACCCGTAACCTTAACCTTATTTCTTGCAGGCGGTCCTTGTTGCGCATAGTTGTAAAAGCCTGTAAAAAATAACACGAGCATTACAACAAAATTAATTTGTTTCATTTTTTTTCTGGTTTCTTTTCTTCTTAGACAGTAAATGTACCTTTTGGTTTAAAGAGAAAGATCATAAAAAAATGTTAATTGATTGTTTTGTAATCAATCTAAAAAAGATGCAACCTTGTCTAAATCCCTTCCAATAATTGCTTTCCCGTTTTTTACAACGATAGGTCTTTCTATTAAAATTGGATTATCTGCCATTGCCTGAATAGTTTCATCGTCGCTCAATTTTTTTCCTTTATAATTTTCGATCCAGATTTTTTCTTTGGTTCTAACCAATTCAACTGGATGAATATTTAATTTTTCAAGAAGTCCTTTTAGTTCATCAAAACTTGGAGTTTCTGTTAAATAAGGAATTATTTCATACTCTTGTTTAGAATCTTCAATAAAAGCCAAACAGTTTCTCGATTTTCCGCAGCGTGGATTATGGTAAATTTGTATCATTTTCTTATATTTAATGTCTGTTAAAATAAGATCTCTCAAAAAGAGTTCTTATTTAATACAGCAAAAATAGGATTTCCTATTTAAATCGAATTCTCATTTTAAAATTTTTAAATATATGTTTTTAGAGCAAGGAGTTAAACCTGAAAATCATTTTTGGAAATATCTTTTAGGATCTGTTTTTATTATTACAGCGTCATTTATAGGGCAAATTCCTTTTTCTATTGCGGTTCTTTATAAAAGTTTTAAAGAAAATGCTGCTTTTCCAGCCGATAATGATTCGGCTTTAAAAATGTTTGAGCCAAATCTTACCTTATTTTTAGTAATGCTTTCGTTTGTTTTTGCTTTAGCGGGAATATATTTTGTGGTAAAATATATGCACCATCAAACACTTTTATCAGTAACAACGGGACGAAAAAAAGTAGATTGGAACAGGGTTTTATTTTCTTTCCTGCTTTGGGCTTTATTTTCTGTAATCAGTTTTCTGGTGCTTTATTTTCAATCTCAAGAAAAATTTGTTTGGAATTTTAAATTAGTTCCCTTTTTGATTTTAGCGGTTATAGGAACAATTTTTATTCCTATTCAAACCAGTACAGAAGAGTATGTTTTTAGAGGGTATTTAATGCAGGGGTTTGCGAATCTGGCCAAAAATAAATGGTTCCCATTAGTTATGACTTCACTGATCTTTGGTTCCATGCATATTCTTAATCCCGAAGTTACCAAGATGGGATATATTATCATGGTTTATTATATAGGAACGGGATTGTTTCTCGGAATTATTACTTTAATGGATGACGGAATAGAATTGGCTTTAGGGTTTCACGCTGCAAATAATCTTGTTGGAGCTTTATTGGTAACTTCAGATTGGTCGGTTTTTCAAACTCATTCTATTTTTAAAGATATGTCAGATCCTTCTGCCGGTGCAGATGTTATTCTGCCGGTTGTAATTGTTTATCCTGTTTTGCTTTTTATTTTTAGTAAAAAGTATAAGTGGACCAATTGGAAAGAGAAATTAACAGGTAAAATTGATGAACCAAAGAATGAGGTAACTGAATTTTTAAATTTAAATTAATATCACCATGCCAAACTTAACTCATAAAAATGTACATAATTATTTTAAACTTGATGGCTATCATTTAAATGCTGCAGATTTATGCCGTATTGGATATAGTTTTATTAAAGAAGGAGATGTATACGAACGAGCTATCGGAGAATTTTTTCTGGACTGGTTTGATCATAAAGATTATATCGAAATGACAACCTCTGGAACAACGGGGCTTCCTAAGTTGGTTAGATTAGAAAAACAAGCGATGATTCAGTCTGCATTAGCAACGGGAGATTTTTTTGGTTTAGAGCCTGGAAATAAAGCTTTACTTTGTTTACCAACTCAGTTTATTGCTGGTAAAATGATGCTGGTTCGAAGTTTGATTTTAGGTTTAGAACTCGATGTTGTAGTTCCGAGTACAGAACCCTTGGCTTACAATAATAAGCAATATGATTTTGCAGCTATGGTTCCTCTGCAGGTTCAGAATTCTCTTGAAAAACTGGGTAACATTAAAAAGTTAATTATTGGCGGAGCGAAAACTGACAGCGATCTTATAGAGAAACTTTTGCCATTTAAAACGGAGATTTACGAAACGTACGGAATGACGGAAACCATAACGCATATTGCTGCTAAAAAAGTGGGAGAAAGTGCCTTTACAATTCTTCCAAATGTAAAAATCGAAAAAGACGATCGCGGCTGTCTGGTAATTTATGTTTCTTCGATTTCTGAAGAACCAATTGTAACCAATGATCTGGTTGATTTAGTAAATGAAAATCAGTTTATATTTTTGGGAAGAATCGATAATGTAATTAATAGTGGAGGAGTGAAGCTGATTCCGGAGCAGATTGAAGCGAAATTAACGGGCAGAATTAATAACCGCTTTTTTGTAACAGGAGTTCCTGATACTGTTTTAGGCGAAAAACTAATTCTTGTAATTGAAGGCGAAAAATATGATTTCTCTACTGACTTTTTTGATGTTTTGGGAAAGTTTGAAAAGCCAAAAGAGATTGTTTTTGTTCCGAAGTTTAAGGAAAACGAAAACGGGAAGTTATTACGTAAGTCTAGTTTGCGATAGGAAAATATATAAAAATTTCAATATTTTAAATTCCAAATTCCAATTTTATAGTTGGGGTTTGGAATTTTTTTGTGCGTAGTGTTAAGTCCCTCCGGGCAATGTCATTAAGTTAAGCTTTTAGAAAATAAAATTATTGCAAATCAAATCCGTGTTTATCCGAGTTTTTACGAAGTAAATCTGTTTTATCCGCGTCACAATTAGACGCTGATTTTACTGATTCGCTAAAGCGAAAACGCTGATAAAAACTGATTTTTCTAATGACTTTCTTAATTAAACTGTTAAGTAATTTTATAGATTTCTTCTTAACTTAATGACATTGCCCTACGGGACAAATGTTGATATTGTCTACTACGTTTTTACCGATATTTAACTTCTAACGGAGTTTTAAGAGAGAAATTAATGATTTGTTAAAAAAAAACAGATCTTTTAAGAATATTTCGTAGAGATTTAATATCGGTAGAAAAAAGTGTAGAATATTTTAAGATATTCAAATCCTAAGATAAACTCCGTTAGGAGTTACATATCGGTAGAAAAAAAATGATCCCCATAAAATTGCCCCGTAGGGACTAAACAAATTATGGTAACAAAAAATACCAAAATAAAAATTCCAAATCCCAACTATAAAATTGGAATTTGGAATTTAAAATATTAGAATTTAAAATATTGAATTTTTATTTTGTTTTACGCTCTAATAATGCCATATAAAATCCATCAAAACCAGATTCTGAAGCCAATATTTTACGATCCTGAATAAACGTAAATTCTTTTCCAATATCTGTTTTTAAGAATTTCTCTACTTGTTCCTGATTTTCAGATGGTAAAACAGAACAAGTTGCATAAACTAATTTTCCGCCTGGTTTTACAATTTTAGAATAGCTCTCTAAAACCTCGCTCTGAACTTTACGAATGTTATCAATAAATTCAGGCTGTAATTTCCATTTAGAATCTGGATTTCTTTTTAAAACTCCTAAACCGCTGCAAGGTGCATCAATTAAAACACGGTCTGCTTTTTCGTGCAGCTTTTTGATCACTTTTGTAGTGTCAATAATGCGGTATTCAATGTTAAAAGCACCATTTCTTTTTGCTCTTAATTTCAATTGCTTTAGTTTGCTTTCATACAAATCCATTGCAATCAATTGTCCTTTGTTTTTCATTAAAGAGGCAATGTGCAATGTTTTTCCGCCAGCTCCGGCGCACGTGTCAACAACACGCATTCCAGGTTTAACATCAAGAAAACCAGCAACTAATTGTGAGTTAGCATCCTGAACTTCAAAAAGTCCTTGTTTAAAAGCGTCAGTTAAGAATACGTTTGCTCTTTCTTTTAAAACCAAAGCCTCAGGCTGGTCTTTTAAATATTCAGTTTCAATATTTAAATCCATCAACGTGTTTCTCAGGCTTTCTTTAGTTCCTTTAAGCGTGTTTGTTCTTAAAATAACTTTAGCAGGCTGGTTTTGAGCAGCAATTTCTTTTGCCCACACTTTTTCGCCAAGTTCTTTTACGCCCAATTCGTCCATCCAGTCCGGGATAGATTCTTTTAAAGCTCTAACTTTTGAAAGTTCATCAAAACGACCTTTTATTTTTCTTTCCGGAGTTCCTTCTAATTGTCTCCAATCCGGAATTGGATATCCTCTTAAAACGGCCCAAACCGCAAACATTCTCCATAAATTGTCTCTGTCGTAAGGTTCTTTTACTTCTGCAATTTCTGCATATAAACGTTTCCAGCGAACAATTTCATATATCGTTTCAGCGACAAATTTCCTGTCAGAACTTCCCCAACGTTTGTCTTTTTTTAATGCTCTTGCTACCACTTTATCTGCATATTCGCCTTCATTGAAAATTGCGTTCAAAGAATCGATGGTAGTATAAACTAAATTTCTGTGTAATCTCATTTTAATTATTTGAGTTGCAAAGGTACTATTAATTGATTGAAAGTTAAATTTTTAATTTTGATTGTTATTTAGCTTTCCTTTTAAAAGAGAAAAACACTCTGATAAAGTTTTTAAAAGAGTGTTTTTCTGAAAATATTTTCTGCAGGCAGATTATTCTTTTGTAATTATTCTTGTCAATCCGATATTTTCCGGAGCGTGAAGCACCATCGGGAATTTCTCTATTTTTACTGAGCTGCTGTCTAATCCAAAAGCTCTTTCTTCAGACAAACTCAGTTTCTTAATAAAGAAATAAGAGTTCATGATAATATTTTCGTGCCACCTTAAATCATTATCATTTGATAAGAATTTCTCAGACAATACAAATTTAAAGTCACCAATAATATTGTTTTTGTTTAATGATTCGTAACGGCTCGTAATATCAACTTCTCCGCGTTTTACCATGTCACGAATAACTTCTCTAAACATTAAATTAATTTTCGTAGGCTCTCTAAAACCTAAGTTAAAATCGATTCTGTAGATATCATCTTTAGCGATTTCGGTAACTTTATATTGTGTTTTATAAGGTTCAGTAAGAATGTTTACGTGTACAAACCAGTAAATATCAGCTCTTTTTGGACGCTTTTGTAAAATCGAATAAATTACTTTTTCTTCCAGCTCGTCAACACGGTTAGCATTTGTCATGTAAACCAAATGCGTTGCATATTTTGGAATCGATAAATCTTTACTCAATTCAACCAATACCTTTTTGTAATCCTCAATTTTGATAATTTTAGTATAGCTTTTGTTGATTTTCTTAGCTAAGTACCAAATTGTCATTATCGAAATAAGAAGTATTGCAATGATTAAAGTTACATAACCTCCTTCGGCAAATTTTGTAATGTTAGCGATTAAGAAACTAAATTCGATCAATAAATAAATCGTGATAAGCGGAACCATAAAGTATAGTTTTACACGTTTCATGATTAAATAATAGTTCAGCAAAACGGTTGTCATAATCATACATAAAATGATCGCTAAACCATACGCATGCTCCATATTTCCTGATTTTTCGAAGTGTAATACGATTCCAACACAACCAAAAAACAATAACCAGTTAATTGACGGAATATATAATTGTCCTTTAACTTCTGTAGGATATTTGATTTTTACTTTTGGCCAGAAATTTAAACGCATTGCTTCGTTTATCAATGTAAATGATCCACTAATAAGGGCTTGAGAAGCAATTACCGCTGCTAAAGTTGCAACTACAATTCCGAATGGTAAAAACCAATGTGGCATAATTAGATAAAACGGGTTTCCATTTTCTCCGCCTAATTGCTGTAATGTACTTCCTTCATGATGAATTAAGTAAGCAGCCTGACCAAAATAATTTAATACTAAAGTTGCTTTTACAAAAACCCAGCTGATTCTAATGTTTTTTCTACCGCAGTGTCCCATGTCTGAGTACAAAGCTTCGGCTCCGGTTGTACATAAAAATACAAATCCAAGAACAAAAAAGCCATCAGGATGAACCGAAAGTAAATGGTAAGCATAATATGGATTTATAGCTTTAATAACTTCCGGGAAGTGTAAAATTTGGATAAATCCTAATGTTCCCAGCATTGCAAACCAAATAAGCATCATTGGTGCGAAAAACTTACCAACTAATTTAGTTCCAAACTGCTGTATTGTAAATAAGATAAAAAGAATAGTAATAACAATGGAAATAATTGTCTTAGTTTCCATTGTAGGGTAGAATGCCCTAATACCTTCAACTGCTGATGAAATCGAAATTGGCGGTGTTATAATACCGTCAGCAAGCAAGGCGCTTCCTCCAATAATGGCAGGTACAATAAGCCACTGGATTTTTGTCTTTTTGACTAATGCATATAATGCAAAAATACCACCTTCACCATGATTATCGGCACTTAAAGTAATAAGAACGTATTTTATTGTAGTTTGTAAAGTAAGAGTCCAAAAAACACAAGAAATACCTCCCAATACGATGTCAGCATTTATGGTATGTTCGCCAAGTATAGCTTTCATTACATAAAGTGGAGACGTACCAATGTCTCCATAAATAATCCCTAATGTTATCAATAAACCCCCAATAGACAACTTACTATGTAAGTTTTTATGCGATGCGCTCATGTATATTTTTAATAAAAGACGGTTGCAAATTTACTGTTTTAAAACAAATTAGCGACAATTATAATTAAAAAGATAAAAAAAAGCACAATCCCCAAATTGTGCTTTTAATTTTTAATATAAATTTAGATATTCTTAACCTCTTCTTCCACCGCCTCTAGAGCTTGAACCGCCTTCTCTTTGTGGCTGGCTGCCTCTTGATTCCTGACTCATTCTTGGTGATTCAGAACGTTGTGGGGCACTTTGGGGTCTTGAAGCGTTTGAACTGTTTTGAGAGTTTGATCTGTTTTCAGAGTAACTTCTTGGAGCTTCTGTTCTTTGAACAGGAGCAGATTGAGTTGCATTTGGTCTGCTGGCTCTGTTTTCAGAATAACCTCTAGGTGCTTCATTCGTTTGTGAAGATGCTCTATTAGTATTATAATTTCTGTTTTCTGAATTTCCTCTTTGAACAGCAGCTGAGTTATTTCTGTTATAATCTATTCTTGGTTCTGTTCTCGTGGTATTTTCAGTTCTAACAGGATTATTAACAGTAGCTGCGTTATCTCTGTTATTAATTGTTACACGATTTGTATTGCTGTAACTTCTATCAGAATTATTTCTGCCGTTGTTGTAATCTCTGTTTGTATTTCTATTTTCAGTAGAAGATACTCTTCCTGTATTTGATCTGTTAGAGTAGTTGTAAGTATTTTGAGTTCTGTTAGATTCTCTATTTGCAACTCTTCTTTGATCTAAATCATATCTGTTGCTTACATTAGAATGTCTTTGAGCAAAACTATTGTTTGGTCTCATTCTTTCATAACCGTAAGTACGTCTTGATTCATAAAGAACCGGAGCTCTGTAACTTCTTCTGATGTTTACATAATTGTAACTGTTATGAACGTTGATACATACATTTATGTTATTTCTGTATCTGTACACAGGATAAGGTCTCCATGCTGCATAATAGGTAGGGTAGTAGCCCCAATACCAAGTTGAATAGTATGGTCTGTAATTAGTAACCCAAAATGAAGTATAAATTACTGGAGCTACACTATAAACCGGCTCATAAATATAGTTGTCACCATATAAATAAGTATTACCTACAACTTGTACGCTTACTTTGTTGTAATTGTCTCTTTCAACATCAATCGTAGCTACATCCTGATAAACATCGCGGTCTAAAACGGCCTGAATAATTACAACGTGAGTTCTGTCTTCTACAGATTCTATTACACGTAAATAATCAACCTGGTCATCACCATTTAAATCAAGGTTTGAGATTTGATATTTAGGATCATTTAATCTTCTTTCAAAATCTTGAAGATTAGCAGATTCTCCAAACATTGAAGCAACAGCTCTTAAATCTAAATTATCACTTATATCTGAATTTTTTGCGTAAACAGTAGTTTGGTTTTGTGCCCCGCAAGAACCAAAAACTAATGCTACAACCGCTATTAAAAGTAATTTCGTTTTCATGACTAAATCATATTAAATTATTTGTGATAGGAGATATCCAATTACTGTGCCATAAATTAATATCTGATATTTATGTATGTAAATAACACATTTGTAGGTTGTTATGTTTTTTGTTGAATTGTATTTTAATTTTGATTGAACAAAAAAAGCCGAAAAATTATTATTTTCTGAAAATAAACAAAACATATTTGAGATGTTAGAAATAATTGTATTTTAGCATTGAACAAATCTTAATTTTTATGAAAAAACTAATTTTATTTTTTGGTGTTTTTATTTTATTAATGTCTTTTAGCACGCTTAATATCAGTAATAGAAAAGCTTATAATAGTGGTTTTATATCAGTAAAAATCGATACATTATTTCAGGATAAAATTAGCATACGAGCAATCTTAATTGATAAAGATAAGGTCTGGTATGGGGGAGATAACTCTCGTTTTGGTTATTATGATTTAAATAAAAAAGAAAAATTTGAAGAACATATTTATCGTGATACACTAAAATTAGAATTTAGAAGTATTGCGCAAAATTCAAAAAATATCTTTTTGCTAAGTGTTGCTAATCCGGCGTTGCTTTATTCAGTTTCAAAGAAAGACCATAAAGTTAAGTTAGTTTATAAAGAAGTTAATGCAAAGGTTTTTTATGACAGTATGCAATTTTGGAATGATAAAGAAGGAATAGCAATTGGAGACCCTACAGAAGATACTTTTTCAGTAATTGTAACTCGTGACGGAGGAGAAACATGGACAAAATTACTATCGGATAAATTGCCTACAAACGCAACCGGCGAAGCGGCTTTTGCCGCAAGTAATACTAATATAGTTGTAAAAGGTGACGATACATGGCTGGTTTCTGGTGGAAAAAAAGCACGTGTTTTTTATTCTCCTGACAAAGCAAAAACATGGAAAGTAGTTGAAACGCCTATTGTTCAGGGAAAAACTATGACGGGTATTTATACTGCCGATTTTTACGATTCAAAGCATGGTTTTATTGCAGGCGGTGATTATGATCTTCCAAATAAAAAATCGGGTAATAAGGCTTTTACCAAAGATGGTGGAAAAACATGGGAATTAATTGGCCAGGATCTGGGCTTTGGATACGCTTCATGCATACAATATGTTCCGGGTGGAAATGGTAAAGAAATTATTTGTGTGGGTTCTGAAGGGATTCAATATTCTCAAAATGGAGGTGAAAACTGGACACAATTGTCTACAGATTCTAAACTTTTTACAATTCGTTTTGTTAACAGAAATGTTGCAATTGCAGCAGGATATAATAAAGTAGTTCGACTAAACTTTAAATAAAAAAAATAAGAACCCTAAATAATAAAGTAAGTATTATTATATAGGGTTCTTATCGCTGTTGTTTCTTCAAGGAAATTTATTTTCCTGCTTTGTCCCGATATTGTTTCAACAATTTTCGGTTAAAATCATCTTCAGATTTTTTAAGCTTTAATATCTTTTTTGCCGGTAATACCTTTTTTAGGTTTGTCATAAACTTTTCACGCAAAAGATACAATTCTTTATCTGTGCATTCAATTTGTGACAACAATGTAACGGCTTCTTTTTCTGAAATTGAATTTATATTGTCATCGTCCAATTTTTTTAGATACGTTTTCATTTTATCATGGCGCAATTCAAATTGTTTGTCATCATACGCATTATAAATTGGCCAAAATTTCTCTGCTTCTGCAGGTGTAAGCTCAAGTTCTGTTGTTAAAAACGAAACCTTAAAAGCTTTGATTTTTTCACGCTTTTCATCTGTTTTATCATTTTGTGCATAAAATGAAAAAGTAACTAAAAACAGAAGTAATGCTAATATATTTTTGATTTTCATATTTGTATAATTTTGTTTTTATTCAGAAATTAAATTTTCAATATTAGGATTTGCAGCTAAAGCATCTTCCAAAGTTTCCTCCTCAAGGGCTACATTTTTATTTAGTTTGTCAATATCTTTACTGTCTAACTCTTTAATTAAATCGTATTGGTTTAAATTCGATTGATAAGCCAGGTACGTTTCCAGCGTTGCTTCGTCAAGCTCTTTTGATGCTTTATAATAGTGATTTGCTGTTGGAATCATAAAGGCAATAAAAACCGCGGCCGCAGCAGCTATCGAAATAACTTTTTTGCGTTTATAAAGAGGAATTACTTTTACTTCTCTTTCATTAATCTGTTCTAAAACTTTTGCCGAAAAAGTATCAAAATAATGATCAGGAGTTTTAAATCCTGATTTTACTTTCGGTTCGTTTTCTAATTTAAATTCTTTCATAATGTCTGTAAGATAAGATTTGCTATAAAAGGTTTAATTTGTTGTAACATATAATTCTATTTTTTTCACCGCATGATGATATGATGCTTTTAATGCACCAACGGATGTGCTAAGAATTTCTGCGATTTCTTCATATTTTAATTCCTGAAAATATTTCATCTTAAAAACCAGCTGCTGCTTTTCTGGCAGTGTAACAATTGCTTTTTGAAGTTTGATCTGGATTTCATCTCCATCAAAATAAACATCTGATTTTAGATTGTCGATCGTTTTGTTTTGTAAATCCTCAGAAGTTATGCCTTTTAATTTTGCTTTCTGATTTAAAAAAGTCAAAGCTTCGTTTGTCGCAATTCGATACATCCAGGAAAAGAGTTTACTTTCTCCCTTAAAGTTTTTTAAGTACTGAAATACCTTTACAAAAGTATTCTGTAAAACATCATCTGCATCATCATGATTCAAAACAATATTTCGAATATGAGAATACAGCGGTTTTTGATAATCAGATATAAGCTTTTGAAACGCTGTGTTTTGCGTTTTAGGATCTAATAATTGTTGTATAAATTCCTTTTCGTCGATCAAACTTTTTGATTTATCAAACCTTATATTGACTTAGATTGAATTTTAAACAAAAGGTTTAATTCACCTTTAAAAAATTAAAATTCAGAGTCTTCTTCTGTTTTAGCAGGAGTTGTTGTTGCGGGCGCTGTGGGTTTTGGTGTAACTGGTTTTTGTACTGCAGGTTTCTGTACTGCAGGTTTTGGTGTTGTTGGCGTTCCGGTTTCAGCGTCAACTTCAATTCCAGTATCAGTTCCAGAAGTGTAAACTGGTGTTGTAACAGAAGCAGGAACTACTTTTGGTTTAATTGGGAAATAAATTTCTGTAACTAATTTAGAAGGACTTTTTACATCTAATTTGCTTACAGATAGAATTTCAAGATGTGACCAGCTTAATTCAGGTATAATTTTTTGATTGTTAATATACGCTGTTGTTTTTGTAATTGCTTCACTAGTATGCGTATAATCTCCTTTTAAAGTTGTTTTAACAGCATCAAAAGCATTTAATTTTCCTGATAAAATATCACTTCCGGCACTAATCGAAATCTCTTTGTTAATTGGTAAACAAATTGAAATTTTTGCCAAGCCTTTTGCAGAATCATAAGTATGATAAATAATAAAAGGCTTTCCGTTTGTGCTTAAATCATTGGTTTCGCTAAAATGAATAAGTTTAGGAATTACAATTCTTGCATTTTTATTAACCTTAGAAATCTCGCTTGTAAATGTCTGTTTGATATATGGAGTTTCGGTTTTTTTAACTGCTCCATCCACTTTTACTGCATAAGTTTTGGTTTCGTAATCAAGGTTTTTGTCTATGTTTGCAAGGCTTTTTTCATAAATAGTTCCAATAACTTTATCAGATCCCCCATTTAATGCAGCATATATTTTGAACATAAAGCTCATTGTTCCTTTTGCTTTCCATGTTACTTTTGTTTTTCCTGCAAGAGTATCTTTAAAAGTCCAGGTTACATCAGCTTCGGTGCCATCGTATTTCATTTTTTGTTCAATACTTTCTCCGTCTTTTGTTTTTAGTGTAATGGCATTTCCGGCTCCCTCTTCGTCAGACCAATAAAATGAACCTCCGTTACCGGTAGTTTTATTTGGGAAAGTAAATTTTAAAGACGGATTTTCAACTGCCCAGGATTCGAAGTCTTCGTAATTTCTAAAATCATTTACATAATTATATACAGTTGCTTTTGGCGAATTGATTACTTTACTTCTTTCAACAGAAAAAATCCCTTTTTGGGTAGCAACAAAAACGGTAAGAGCAACTAAACTTAATAAAAGTAAAAGGAATAAATATTTTAGAATCTTCATTGGTGCAGGTTTTTCGTAAAGTTATAAATTTTCTTGGGAGTCTAAACTAATAACTAAAAATAATAGATTGTATTATCTCTTTAAAAAGATTTTGATGACAAATAAAAGGGCGATAAAAAGAAGAAATACAAGTAATACTTTGTAATTTCCTTTGTAAAAAATTTTGTGTAGTGCAAGATCTTTGCGATAAGCAAAAATCATTACGATTACAAATGCAATAAAAAAACAGAGTCCGAATATTAATTGTCCTTGACTAAACATATTTAAAAATAATTTTTGACAAATTTAGAGAATTGTATACGATTTGTTGCTAATTTGCCGACTCATTTAATAGAATAAAAACATGAAAAAACAACTAGACGCAGTTACTGAATTTCATACTGCTTTTAAAATAGGTCACAGCCAGACTCCAATTGCTGATTTGGGAGAAACTAAAAAACTGCTTCGTTATAATTTAATGAAAGAAGAAAACGAAGAATATCTTGAAGCGGTACAAAATAATGACTTAGTAGAAATTGCTGATGCTCTTGGAGATATGATGTATATTTTATGCGGAACCATTATTGAACACGGCTTACAGGATAAAATTGAAGCTGTTTTTGATGAAATTCAACGCAGTAATATGAGTAAACTTGGAGAAGACGGAAAACCAATTTATCGCGAAGATGGAAAAGTAATGAAAGGTCCAAATTATTTTAAACCTGATTTCTCTAAATTACTATAAATAGAAATTCTGTGTGTAAATGTTTTAAACACATAGAGACATAGTTTTTTGGTGCTTATAAAAAAGGCGTTTCACTTGCATTAATGCACATAGCTATGTGTGAGAAACATGTTTCTTTTTATATTCTTTATTAAACACATTAAATCTATGTTTCTATGTGTTTAGATATAAGTAATAGATATATAATAAAAAACCCGACAGCATTTCGTTGTCGGGTTTTGTTTTTATTCTGATTTTGGATTATTGAACTTTAACGGTCCATCCATAAGTATCTTCAGAAAGTTTATTTTGAAGACTTGTTAGTTTTTCTTTTAAGAATGAAGCGTATGAATTCTCGATTGGAGCCATTTCATAGTATTCACCTTTATATGAGAAACCTTTAATAACGCTTATAACAGCAGCAGTTCCGGCGCCGAAAATTTCTTTTAAAGATCCGTTTTTAGCAGCTTCAACTAATTCAGAAACAATAACCGGACGAACTTCAACATTCAGTCCTTCTTTTTCAGCCATTGTAATTAAACTTTTTCTGGTAATACCATCTAAAATTCTTTCGCTTGTTGGTGCTGTTAATAAAGTATCATTGATTCTGAAGAAAACGTTCATTGTTCCGGCTTCTTCAAGTTTTGTATGCGTTGCATCATCAGTCCAGATAACTTGCTGGAAACCTTCTTTGTTTGCCAAATTAGTTGGATAGAATTGCGCAGCATAGTTTCCGGCAGCTTTTGCAGCACCAATTCCACCATTTGCGGCTCTACTGTAATGTTCTGCGATAATTACTTTTACTTCACCTCCATAATAAGATTTTGCAGGAGAAAGTAAGATCATAAATTTATATTCGTCAGATGGATTTGCAATAACCCCAGGGCCGGTAGCAATCATAAAAGGACGGATGTACATACTCGCTCCGTTTCCTCTTTGAATCCATTCCTGATCGATTTTTAATAATTCATTTAAACCTTCCATAAACACATCTTCGGGAACTTCTGGCATTGCCATACGTACAGCAGAATTATTGAAACGTTTGTAGTTTTCATCAGGTCTAAACAACCAAACATCATTATTTTCATCTTTGTAAGCCTTCATTCCTTCAAAAATCGCTTGTCCATAATGAAAGACTTTTGAAGAAGGATCCATTAAAATCGGTGCATAAGGCTTAATGACCGGAGTCTGCCATTTTCCGTTTTTGTAATCACATTCAAATAAATGGTCTGTAAATACAGCACCAAAGCTTAAGTTTTCAAAGTCTACAGAACTTATCTTAGACGAAGTAGCTTTTCTGATTTCAATTTTGCTTGTTTGAGTTGTACTCATAATTATGTAAAGTTTTTATCTAATTTGTATTCTTAACAGATGAAAATCTAACGCAATGATCTAATGAAGAATAGGTTTTCCTGAATGCAAAATTACGGAAAAATATATAATTTACTTAGTAAAACTGCATTAATTCCTGTGTTTAACTGAGATTTATTTATCTTATAATAATCCTAAAATTTTAGCGGAGTTTTATAAAGAATTTATGAAAAAAGTGTCATTTTTTAAGGCTTTACGCATTTGTTTTGACTAAATTTGACTGAGAAAATGGGTTACAGATCAACAATTATCCATTGCAAAATTCGAAAATTGTGAAAAGAGAAATAATTAAAACGCTAGATGGTTCAACCACAATTCATTTAGAGGAATGGAATGAAAGTTATCATTCAAAACACGGTGCAATACAAGAAGCAAAACATGTATTTATAAAAAATGGTTTGTCCTTATTTGAGCGTAATCCTGTTTCTATTCTTGAAATTGGTTTTGGAACGGGTTTGAACGCTTTTATAACTTTTTTAGAATCTGAACATAAAAAACAAGAAATTGATTATGTTGGAGTAGAGGCTTATCCTGTAAACGCAGAAGAAATTTTGGGAATGAATTATGTTGCCGAACTTGAAGCATTGGAATTTGGGAACATTTTCGAGAAAATGCATAAAACGGAATGGAATAAGAAAACAGAAATTAGCAGCCAATTCTCGTTAACCAAAAGGAAACAATTTTTTGATGAAATAAACGATTTTGAAATTTTTGATTTGATTTACTTTGATGCCTTCGGATATCGCGTGCAGCCGGAGCTTTGGAGTACTGAAATTTTTCAGAAAATGTACAATAGTTTAAAACCTAATGGAGTTTTGGTTACTTATGCCGCCCGCGGAGTTGTTAAAAGAAGTATGATTTCTGTTGGATTTACAGTCGAAAAATTGGCTGGTCCGC
Source organism: Flavobacterium soyae (assembly GCF_021245985.1). Lineage (GTDB taxonomy): Bacteria > Bacteroidota > Bacteroidia > Flavobacteriales > Flavobacteriaceae > Flavobacterium > Flavobacterium soyae. Next base: position 371,543 of record NZ_JAJQXA010000003.1, read on the forward strand.
CCGGAAAACGAGAAATGTTCAGGGCCTTTAAAAAGGTATAACCGAATTATTTAGAATTATTCTATATTGATTTATGTGTACTAAGAAAACGTATTCGTTGATAAAGTTTTCAAAAAAATAAGTTAAAAAGAAACTTTATATGTGATTAATGTTTACATTTGGTGCGAGTTTAAAAATATAGATAACCCCAAAATCTTATTTTATTATGTCAAAAATGATGTTTGATTACACGAAATCAATACTTGAGAGAGTAAGTTTCGACCCGGTACTTTTCTGCAGAGAGTTAGAAAAAGCTATCAAAACACTGTTACCTTATGAAATGGAACAATTGCAAGAATGGTTATTAAATTTCATTATTGAAAAACCAGAATTAAAACAAAGTCTACTACTAATTAAAGTATAAAAGAAAAGGAGCCGAACGGCTCCTTTTTTTATGCTGGCTTTTTTAGCAGCGGACTAATGATTTGAACATTTTGAAAAACAATTGCTCCTTTTACAACGCCGGCAATTGTAGATCGAATTGCGTCAATGATCTGCATTTTTAATTCGCTCTTTGGGTAAATCAAACTTACCTCTCGGGCAGGTTTTGGTTCCTTAAAGTTTCGTAGTTTCAGTTTGTCGGAATCTTTTAAGTCTAAGGTGTGCAAGTACGGAAGTAACGTTGTACCCAAACCTTCGTCGGCTAATTTTATCAGGGTTTCAAAACTTCCACTTTGAATCTGAAAATTATTTTGCTCGACATCAGTACCGTTTTTACATAAATTTAAAATTCCGTCCCTAAAACAATGCCCGTCTTGTAAAAGCAGGATTTCATTGATATTCAAATCAGCAACTTCGATTTCTTCTTTTTGAAAACTGTGATGATGTTCCGGAATGTAAGCTACAAATGGTTCAAAGTATAAAACGATTTCTTTTATTTTTTCATCTTCAAGCGGAGTTGCGGCAATTGCAGCATCAAGATGGCCATTTTTTAGTTTTACAATAATTTCATCTGTATTAAGCTCTTCAATTAAAAGCTTCACTTTTGGGTATTTCTTAATAAAATTATTCAAAAACATAGGCAAAAGCGTTGGCATAATGGTTGGGATAATTCCTAAGCGAAATTCACCGCCAATAAAACCTTTTTGCTGTTCGACAATATCTTTAATACGATCAGCTTCATTTACAATATTTTTTGCCTGATTTACAATCTTCTGTCCAATATCCGTAAGCTGAATAGGTTTTTTACTTCTGTCAAAAATTAAAATATTAAGTTCTTCTTCAATTTTTTGAATCTGCATACTTAATGTTGGCTGTGTTACGAAACATTTTTCGGCCGCAAGTGTAAAGTTTTTATGCTCTGCAACTGCTAACACATATTGTAATTGAGTTATCGTCATTTTGATAGTAATTTTTGATACAAAAATAAGTAAATATAATTTTTTTTTATAATTTTTTTGATGAAGATAATTTAATTTTGTAGTAAACTTAGTTATAAAAAATGGAGATTATGAAAACAAATATTTTAGGATTACCTGTAAAAGAGTCAGAATTGTTAGTGAAAGAATTGAATGTTTTATTATCAAACTTTCAGGTTTACTACCAAAATTTAAGAGGGATTCATTGGAATATTCGTGGAAAACGTTTCTTCGATTTACATGTAAAATTTGAAGAATTATATACAGATTCACAATTAAAAATAGATATGATTGCTGAAAGAGTTTTGACAATTGGCGGAACGCCGCTGCATACTTTTGAAGATTATATCAAAAATAATAAATTAACAGTTGGTAAAAACATCTCAAATGATGAAAAAGCAGTTCAGTTAATTGTAAACTCATTGTCTGATTTATTAAAAATTGAAAGAGAAATCCTGAATAAATCCGGTGAAATTAACGATGAAGGCACAAATTCAATGATGAGTGACTTCATAGCAGAGCAGGAAAAAACAATTTGGATGATGAATGCATGGCTTGACGAATCGCTGTAATTTATTATTTATGAATGCATTAAAAAGCAGATTGGTCAATTTTGATCCTTCTGCTTTTATCTTTTTGTTAAAATTGTATAAAATTTTTAGCCAGTCGCTTTGATTTTATTTGTTTAACACTATTTTTGCCCCAATGAAATTAGTTGCCCGCATATTATTATTCATATTTATTGCTTTCTTATCTACGCCTACAATTGTAACGATGATCAAGAAAAGCAGTGATACGTCTATGTTTTTCAGTTTTTCTGAAGAAGAGCATTCTCATAAAGAATTAAAAGCAGCTGTTTATCCGGCAATATTGCAGCATGAAGTTGTAATCCCGGTTTACATTGAAAAGAAAACGATAGTTTCTGAAAATATCGTAAAATTAGATAATATTTCTCCGAGCATATTTGCTCCACCGCCCAACTTGGCATAATACTTCTGAATTATTTGAAGAACAACTGTATTTACGGCAAATACAGCATGGTTCTAATGTATCAATTTTTAGTATTGTATTATGACAAAAAAAATCAATCTTTTTGCCAACCTTAAGTCTGACTTTGCTTCAGGTTTAGTGGTTTTCTTGGTGGCTCTTCCGTTGTGTTTAGGTATTGCAATGGCTTCTGGAGCACCGTTATTTTCTGGAATTATTGCAGGTGTTATTGGTGGTATCGTGGTAGGTTATTTAAGCCAGTCACATATTAGCGTTTCTGGGCCTGCCGCTGGTTTAACAGCTATTATTTTAACAGCTATTACTGATTTTGGTGCTTTTGATGTGTTTTTACTATCCGTTTTTATTGCGGGACTAATTCAATTGGCATTAGGATTTTTAAAAGCAGGAAGTATATCAAATTATTTTCCAACAAACGTAATCGAAGGAATGCTGGCGGGTATCGGAATTATTATTATTCTGAAACAAATTCCGCATGCATTTGGTTACGATGCTGATTTTGAAGGCGATCAGGCTTTTATTCAAAATGATGGAAGTAATTCATTTTCATTTCTTTTTGATGTTTTAAACCATATTCACTTAGGTGCGGTTGTAATTTCATTAATTTCCCTTGCAATTTTAATTTCCTGGGATAAAGTTTCATTTTTAAAGAGATTAAAATTAGTTCCGGGTGCGCTTGTAGCCGTTATCTTGGGAGTATTATTAAATGAATTTTTTATATCTACAGGAAGTTCATTAGCAATTGCAAAAGAGCATTTAGTTTCTTTACCGGTTCCAAAGTCTTTTGATGATTTTAAGTCAATTATCGTTACACCAAATTTTGCAGCAGTTACAAATCCGCAGGTTTGGGTTGTAGGTATTACAATTGCCATTGTAGCTTCAATTGAAACACTTTTGTGTATTGAGGCTTCAGACAGAATGGACGTTCAAAAGCGTTATACTGATACTAATGTTGAGCTTAGAGCACAGGGTATTGGTAATATAATAAGTTCGCTTTTGGGCGGATTACCAATGACATCTGTTGTTGTGAGATCTTCTGCAAATAATAACGCAGGAGCAAAATCTAAAATGTCAGCCATCATTCATGGTGTGCTTTTATTAATAAGTGTATTGTCTATTCCGGCAATTTTAAACAAAATTCCATTGGCAACTTTGGCTACGGTTTTAATCTTGGTTGGATATAAATTAGCCAAACCAGCAACCTTTATGCATTTCTGGGAAAAGGGGAAATACCAGTTTGTCCCTTTTATTGCAACTTTGGTCTTTGTCGTTGCGACAGATTTGCTTAAAGGAGTTGCTTTAGGAATTATCATAAGTATAATTTTTGTTTTGAGAGGAAATTTAAAAAGAGCTTATATCTTTAAAAAAGAAGAATATGAAGATGGCGATATCATTCATATCGATTTAGCGCAGGAAGTTTCTTTTTTAAATAAAGCTGCAATCAAGCAAACGTTAAACGAAATTCCGGAGAATTGTAAAGTAATTATTAATGCGCACGATACAGAATATATCGCGCATGATGTATTAGATTTAATCCGTGAGTTTAAAGAGACACGTGCAATTGATGAAAATATCAAAGTAAAACTAAAAGGTTTTAAAGAGGCATACGAATTAGAAAACACTCCTGATAATAACAATCACGTTTCGATTGAACATTATTATGATGTTGCAAAACGAGCATTGGTTAAGAAAGAACAAAAAGAAAAATTTTAAACAAATTATATAAATAAAGATATTGATCAGGCTTGAGAAATATCAAAATTTAAATAACTTTACAAAAAAGTCTTTTTGATATGCTTAAGCATTGACAATTCTACAAAAAACCTAAAAAAATGAGAGAGTTTTATAAGCAAATACTTGAAAACAATAAAAAATGGGTCGAAGATTCATTAGCAAAAGACCCTAATTATTTTGCTGATTTAGCAAAAGGACAATCTCCGCCATTATTGTGGATTGGATGTTCTGACAGCCGTGTTCCTGCAAATGAAATTATTGGGGCAAAACCTGGAGAAGTTTTTGTACACAGAAATATTGCTAACATGGTTGTTCACTCTGATATGAATATGTTAAGTGTTCTGGATTATGCAGTAAACGTTTTAAAAGTAAAACATGTTATTGTTTGCGGACATTATGGCTGCGGCGGTGTAAAAGCTGCTATGGGACAGCAGTCTGTTGGAATTATTGATAACTGGATTCGTCATATTAAAGATGAATACCGTTTACACGATAAATATTTAAATTCAATTACTGACGAAACCGAGCGTTTTAATGCATTTGTAGAAATCAATGCAAAAGAGCAGGTTTACAACTTAGCAAAAACTTCGATTGTACAAGGAGCCTGGAAAAATGGTCAGGACTTAATGCTTCACGGCTGGGTTTACGGATTAAATTCTGGTTTTGTAACCGATTTAAATGTAAATATCAGTTCAAATGATGAGTTAGATGAAGTTTACCAGCTTACTAATCTATAAAAATAAAAATCGCCTCAAAAGGGCGATTTTTTTTTATTCGTTTTCGTCTAGATTTTCATTAAACGCAGATGGTAACATTGTTGGGATAAACTTGATTAAAATTGGCAGTAATAAACTTCCGCCCGGAAGTAAAAATATGGTTAATGACGGAATCGTTTTACAGATATCTAAAAGCTGTTTTTTTACTTTTTTCTTTTCCTTTGCATCCAGATCCCTTGTTGTAGAATAAGCTAATAGAACCATTAATTCTTTACTCTGAACAATTTCCTTAATTAATCTGTTTTTGTTTCTTATGATTAGTTTTACAACACTATGCGTCATCTGATCGTAGAAATGCTTAACCGGATTTGAATAATTAAAATAAGGGATTTTCTTTTTGTGAGTGGTAATAAAATCGTGAGTGGTGTCGATGCTTGTTTTTACAAAATCATCAGAAACGCCCATCATTGAACCTAAAGAATACAAGAAATAAGATTCTTCATTTTCGACAACACCATCGCTCCATAACGCCATTCCAGCCATGTCAATTAAATAATAATGCTCTAAAGTATTTTTGAAATAGTCTAGTTGTAAAGTTTCTAAAGTCTCTACGGTAACTTTCGAAAATTTAGAATAACGTATCGAAGCCTCAAAAAGTTTAATTAATAAATCATCGTGCTGCGATTTGATAGTTTTTGTTTTTAAAGCCAAACCTACAATTCCAAGAACAGTTTCTTCAATTCGTTTTAGATACTTTTCAGGAATTTCTCCATGCTGTAAATATTGTCTAAATGCTAAAACATCAATAAACAAAAGTGCATTGGTTACTAAATGCGAAAAGTTTTTGCTGATGATGCTGTCATTTGTCTGTACTCTTTCATCAATTATACTTTCTAATGAATGGGAAGGAGTGTCTTTTGGAAGCAGAATCTTAAATAAATTAAATCCTTCCGGATTCATTTGCTTATAGAATTTTAAAGCTTCGCTGATAAAGTTATTTGGTTCAGAATTTCTTTTTTCTAAACAAAAAACATGATAAAGTGTATTTAATAAGGCAATTTTAGAAATTTCGGTTTTAAACCAGCCTTTTATCGGAATCGGAATTTGAGAATCAATTGCAATGATATGACCGTAGATAAAACCGGTTTCTCTAACTTTATAGTAAAAGAAATCTGTAGTTTCAAAAGGAATAGCCTCAGAAAACTTCTGTTCACTAAAAAACTTATCTATCCAGCCGTGTGCTGATGGGTTAATCATTGAAATTAAATTTATAGCTGCAAAGCTATATTTTTTTCTTGTTTTTGAGTGAATTAAAAATAAAATAACCACTAGATTTTTGTGAAATATAGTGGTTATTAGTGTTTTATTATTTAATTATCCCTGCACAGGCAACTCTTCCGCCGGCATTTCCGGTTGGCTGAGTTGTAAAATCATCTGTTCCCTGATGTACGATTAAACCTTTTCCTAATACATCTTTGGTTGCATCGCCGCAGCCTACGCACCATTCATCAGTAGTTAATGTAATTGTTCCATTACCTTTTTCATCAGCGGTAAAGTTTCCAATATCCCCTTTATGATATTCTCCAACTCCCCATTTTCCATGTTTTTTAAAAGTTGGGTTCCAGTGTCCGCCCGCAGAACTTCCGTCGGCAGCAGTACAATCAGCTTTTTCGTGAATATGTATAGCATGAACCCCAGGCTGTAAACCAGAAACTTTTGCAGTAAAGGTCACTTTGCCGTTTTTCTCTGTAAAAGTAGCGGTTCCGGTTACATTGCTATTGCTTTTTGGCTCTAACGCTACGGTTAAAGTTTTTGCATCATTTGATTTTGTATTTGTCTTACAGCCAATTATTAAGACTGTAATTATAGCGAAAGATACGATCAGTTTTTTCATATATGCGGGCATTTTAAATTAAAGATTAAGTAAATTTAACATAAAAGAATGGAATAGTTTGATCTTAAAAGTTAAAAAAAAGTCAAACTATACTTGGTAATTTAATGTCAATTGAATATAAAACCGAAAAATATTGCTTAAATTCGTAATAGTTTTAACGAATAATTTCTGAAAAAACCTCTCTAATTCGTTCATATTTAATTCTTAATGTTATGATGAAAAAGATTTCTATTCTTATTTTTTTGAGTTTGATATTGCTTTCCTGCAATATTTTTAAATGTAAAAAAAGTGATGCCGTTTCTAAACTTGACGGAACCTGGGAACTCAATTATATTACCGGACCTGGAATTACTTTTGAAGGTTTATATCCGAATAAAAAGCCGACCATAAATTTCAATACAAAAGAAAAGCAGGTTTCGGGGAATAACAGCTGCAACTCCTATACCGGAAAACTTGTTGTAAATGGCAATAAAATTGATTTTACACAGCCAATGGCAGTTACCAAAATGATGTGCATGGATGGACTGCAAGGTGAACAAACCTACATGAACACACTTAAAAAAATAGCTTCTTTTGATATTGCTGATGATGGAAAAACGCTGAATTTTATTTCAGGAGATATTGCTATGATGAGATTTACTAAAAAGTAAATGATCTGTTTTATTTAATACGATGTAAGATGAAAACTAAATTATACCTTTTATTAGTATTGTCAGGCTTTTTAAATTTTTCTGTTTTTGCACAGGAAAAAAGCAAAAAAGAGCTAAAAGCTGAAAAAGAATTGCAGAAGCAAAAAGAAATAGAAGCTTTAATTGATTCTAAAAATTTTGTTTTTGAAGCTCGAAAAGCCACACCACAAGGCGGACGACTTATTATTTTAGATTATAACACTTATTTCTTAAAGTTTAATGCTGAAAAAACAACGTGTGACCTTCCATTTTTTGGACGTGCATATAATGTTGGTTACGGAAGCGACGGCGGAATTAAATTTGAAGGAATGCCTGAAAACATAAAAGCAGGGAAGAAGAAAAATAAATTTAGTGTGAAAGCTGAGGTTAAAGGCAGGGATGATGTTTATAATCTAATGTTTACTATTTTTTTTGATGGAGGAGCCTCGCTTTCAGTCACCAGTAATAATAGAGCCCCAATTTTTTATGATGGAGAAATAAGTGCTCCCAAAGCCGATAAATAAATTTGAATTGAGTAATGTTAAAAAATGTTTTAAACTGTAATAATTTACTTACTTTTACTTTGTTTAATACTTAATATATAAATTATGAAAAAATTAATTATTGCCTTAATGATGGCCGTGGCTTCGTTTTCTTGTTATGCACAATCTACTTACAAAGAAGACATAGATGTTCTTCAAAGTGTTTACGGAAAATCTAAAGGGGATTTGGTAAAAGATTACATGAATTTATCAGATACTCAATCTCAGGCATTTTCTAAAGTTTACGATGCTTATGAAACTGAACGTAAAACATTAGGACAAGCAAAAATTCAATTAATTAACGATTATGCAGTTAATTATGATACGCTTACAGATGAAAAAGCAGATGAACTTGCAAAAGGAACTTTGAAAAATAATTTAGGGTATGAAAAATTATACTCTAAAACCTACGGACAGGCTAAAAAAGCAATTGGAGCTATTAATGCGGCAAAATTTATTCAGTTAGAAGTTTATCTTCAAGCGATCATTCGTGCTGAAACTTTAGAATCAATCCCGTTTATTGGAGAATTAGATAAAGTTAAAGTAAAATAAGTATTTACTAAATAAAAAATAAAAGGGCAGTTCTTGAACTGCCCTTTTATTTTTTATTTAGTTGTTTTGACTTCGTAAATCGCATTCACCATGCCATCGTGAGGGCTGTCTAAAGTCAGTTCCCAGAACATGATCCCACCCAGTTTTTTAGACTTTGCATATTCAGTTTTTGCTTTAATAGATTTGATATCATCTGATGTCGCAAAAGTTTTTGTACCTGCATTATACCAATATGGAGCTTTTGCTTTATCATCCCAGAAATATTTCCAGCCGTTTGTTTCTGTATATGTTGTGGCAAAGTTTTTAAAGTTAACACCTTCGATATGTTCTCCGGCCTGATAAAGACCATTATTTATATTTTCAACATTTTTCCATGTTCTGGAATAAAATGCGCCTCCAATAATCAATTTTTCAGACGGAACTCCTTGTTTTAATAAATAAGTAACCGCTCTGTCTGTAGATTCTTCATTTGGATTTGTACTATATAATGGTGTGTGGTGTCCCGTAACTTTAGAATATCCGTTCACTAAATCGTAACTCATAATGTTGATACGATTAACTAATGGCGCAACCGTTTTCCAGTCAATCGATTCATCGAGATATTTTTGAAAACCTCCCGCAGCAAAACTCAATTCATATTTTTTTCCTAAAGTTGAACGAAGAATTTTAAGCAATTCGGTAAAATTTGGTTTGTCAACAGCTTGATATAAATGTCCAGGGAGTCCTTCAATCGCAGGATATTCCCAATCTAAATCTAAACCGTCAACCTTAAAATAATCACTTACTTCTTTTACTGATTTTGCGAATTTTAAACGCCCTTCAGCAGTCGAAAAAGCATTAGAACATGGTTCGCAGCCACCCCAGCCGCCAAGAGATAAAACGATTTTTAATTGTGGATTTTTAGTTTTTAGAGAAACTAAATGCTTTATTGTAATAGAATCTTTAGATGAATCTACACTTAGTTTTCCATCTTTTAAATGACAGAAACTAAAGATTATTTGATCTAATTTATTGACTTCATATTCGTCAATTAGTTTAGAATCACCAGTGTAATAAGCGATGATGTCGAATTTCTTATTCTTCTGCGCAAAAATGTTTGTGGATAAAAGGCAGATAAATAAAAGGGCAATTAGGCTAATTTGTTTCATTTTATGTTTTTTGAAGTTTTAGAACGCTAAATTTATAACATTAGAATCGAAACTTTACTATTGATTCTGTAACATAACCTCAATTTTAATAAATATTTGTGAAATGAGGGTTAAACCATATAAGTGATATAAGTTCATTTTAGATAGAACTTAATTTTATTCCGTTCCAATATTCCGTAGAGACGCACAGCAGTGCGTCTCTACAAAAAAATGCCACAGATTACAGGATTTTCACAGATTTTTTAATCCTGTAATCTGTGGCAAAACATAAAAAAAAAACATAGTTAGACGCACTGCTGTGCGTCTCTACAAAAAAAAACATTCTTTTTAAATGAACTTATATAACTTATATGGTTCAAAAAAAAATAAAAAAATAAACCCGCACAGTTTCGGACTTGTGCGGGTTTAAACAAATTAAAAGCTAAAAACTATTTTTTATTAGAAGCAGTATGAATTTTCTGCAACTAATTTTTCTGCGATTTTTTCTCTTAATGCAACAACGTTTGGAAGGTTAGTGTATTTAGTGAAACGTTTTAATCCCATTAACATCATACGTTGCTCGTCACCTTCAGAGAAAGAAGCAATTCCTTCTTTTCCTCTTAAGTTTACGATATCTACCGCTTTGTACAAGTATAATTTTGCCATAGCGATTTGCTCTTGTACTTTATCTTCACCTTCTTTTTTAGCTAATTTCTCAGTTCTAAGAATAGTACTTTCAGCCATATAGATTTCGATTAAGATATCAGCAGCAGCCATTAATAATTGTTGGTGAGAATCTAAATCTGGACCGTGTTTTTGAACAACACTTCCTGCAACCATTAAGAAAACTTTTTTCAGGTTAGCAACGATTACTTTTTCTTCTGCAAATAATTCAGAGAAATCCGGAGTATCAAAAGATGGAATTCCCATTAATTCTTCCTGAACTTTCATTGCTGGTCCAAGTAAATCAACGTGCCCTTTCATTGCTTTTTTGATCAGCATACCAACAGAAAGCATTCTGTTGATTTCGTTTGTACCTTCGTAGATACGAGCGATACGAGCATCTCTCCAGGCACTTTCCATCGGAGTATCTTCAGAGAATCCCATTCCGCCAAAAACCTGAATACCTTCGTCAGAACAGTTTTGAACGTCTTCAGAAACAGCTACTTTCAAGATAGAACACTCGATAGCATATTCTTCAACACCTTTCAATTCTGCTTCCTGGTGACTTGTTCCTTCGGCTTCACGAGCAGCGATTCTGTCTTCGATGTCTTTTGCAGCACGGTAAGAAGCACTTTCTCCAGCGTAAGCACTAGTAGCCATTTCAGCTAATTTAGAACGGATAGCTCCAAAAGATGAAATAGAAGTATTGAACTGAATTCTTTCGTTAGCATATTTTACAGCTCCTGTAGTAACTCTTCTTTGAGCATCAAGACATGCTGCTGCCAATTTAATACGACCAACGTTTAAAGCATTCATCGCAATTTTGAAACCGTTTCCTCTTTCAGATAACATGTTTTCAACAGGAACTTTTGTTTCGTTGAAGAAAACCTGACGAGTAGAAGAAGCACGAATTCCTAATTTATGCTCTTCTTCATTCATAGAAATTCCGTTTGAAGGATCGTTTTCTACGATGAAACCTGTAATATTTTTATCATCTCCAATACGGGCAAAAACGATGAAAACGCTGCAGAAACCTGCATTCGAAATCCACATTTTTTGACCTGTAATTAAATAATGAGTTCCGTCTTCAGATAAAACTGCTTTAGTTTTTCCTGAGTTAGCATCAGATCCTGCACCTGGCTCAGTTAAACAGTATGCTCCAAACCATTCTCCAGAAGCCAATTTCGGAACGTATTTTTTCTTTTGTTCTTCAGTACCGTAAAGTGTAATTGGCATAGTTCCAATTCCTGTATGTGCACCAAAAGCAGTTGAGAAAGAACCTGTTGCTCCAGAAATGTAGTCACAAACCAACATTGTAGAAACAAATCCCATTCCTAATCCACCGTATTCTTCCGGAACTGCAACTCCAAGAAGTCCAAGTTCACCAGCTTTACGCATAGATGATTCTGTGTAAGCGTAATCTTTTTTCTCAAAACGATCTTTATGCGCCCATAATTCTTTGTCTACGAACTCTTTTACAGAGTCACGCATCATTAACTGCTCTTCCGAGAAATCTTCTGGTGTAAAGATATCTTCGCATTTTGTTTCTTTAACTAAAAACTGACCACCACGGGTTACGTTTTTTTCGATTGTATCTGCCATTGTTAATGTTTTTTTGTATATTTTTTATTTATAATCTAGATCTCCAATCTTGTCATTTTGACGAAGGAGAAATCGCACTTGAAGCTCCGCATCGTAATGTGCCAATCTTTGTCGATTCCCGAGTGTGATTTCTCCTTCGTCGAAATGACAAACTACACGAATACTTTCTTACAACACTTCGTAAATCCCTGCAGAACCTTGTCCGGTTCCCACACACATCGAAACGATTCCGTATTTGTTACCTCTGCGTTTCATCTCATCAAATAACTGAACAGAAAGTTTAGCTCCAGTACATCCCAGCGGGTGTCCTAAAGAGATTGCTCCACCGTTTACGTTTACGATTTCTGGATTAATGTTTAACTCTCGAGTAACTGCTAAAGCTTGTGAAGCAAATGCCTCGTTTAACTCAATTAATTCGATATCGTTTAATGTTAATCCCGCTTGTTTTAATGCTTTCGGAATTGCTTTTACCGGACCGATACCCATAATTCTTGGCTCAACACCGGAAGAAGCAAAGTTTACTAATCTTGCGATTGGCTCAAGGTTTAATTCTTTTACCATTTCTTCGCTCATGATTAAGACGAATGCTGCACCGTCGCTCATTTGAGAAGAGTTCCCCGCAGTTACGCTTCCGTCAGCAGCAAAAACAGGTCTTAAACCAGCTAAAGCAGCAACAGAAGTTCCGGCTCTTGGACCTTCATCTTTATTTACAACATATGATTTTGTTTCTTTTTTACCATTTTCATTGATGAAAGTCTGCTCAACAGTAATAGGAACGATTTGTTTGTCAAATTTTCCTTCTGTCTGAGCTTTCAAAGCTTTCATGTGAGAGTTGTAAGCAAACTCATCCTGATCTTCTCTTGAGATTTTATATTGGTTTGCAACCGCTTCAGCAGTTAAACCCATTCCCCAGTAGTAATCTTCGTGACCTGCAGCGGCAACTTTATAATCTGGAGTTGGTTTGTAACCTCCCATCGGAATATAACTCATACTTTCTGCACCACCAGCAATGATACAATCTGCCATTCCTGATTGGATTTTAGCAGTCGCCATTCCGATAGTTTCTAATCCAGAAGCACAGTAACGGTTTACCGTAACTCCAGGAACGTCTTCCACTTTTAATCCCATTAAAGAGATCAAACGTCCAACGTTTAGACCTTGTTCCGCCTCTGGCATGGCATTTCCTACCATAACGTCATCGATACGTTTTTTGTCGAAATTAGGCAGCTCGTCCATCATAAACTGAATGGTTTCTGCTGCTAATTCATCAGGTCTTTTAAATCTAAAAACACCTTTTGGAGCTTTTCCAACTGCTGTTCTATATGCTTTTACTATATATGCTGTTTTCATAAATGATTGTATTAAGATTGGAGAATTAAGTATTAAGATTTTCCAATTGTTTTGTTGATTTTATCTTTTAATGTTCTTTGAAAGGAAAAGTTCATATTTGAAACCTCTACTAATTGATTAATAGTGGGCTGAATAAGATCTTCACTAACAAGCTTAAGTCTTTTAGCAAGTATTAATTGTGTTATTAATTCAAAAGTTGAACCATTTGCTATTCCTAAGAAGTTCATAAATTCTTTCTCAGAATTTCTTCCCGAACCTTCTGCAATATTTGAAGGAATAGAAACGGCGCATTTTTTTATTTGATGAATTAAATTGAACTTTTCGTCATTCGGTAATAAGGAAGAAATTTCATAAACATGAACTGCAATATCCATTGCTTTCTGCCAAATCTTTAATTTCTCAAACTGATGCATTTCTTAATACTTAATTCTTATTACTTGATACTAGTTTCTTAAAGGTTTTCCTTTAGTCAACATGTACTGGATTCTTTCTAGCGTCTTACGTTCTGTACATAAACTCAAGAAAGCTTCACGTTCGATATCTAATAAGTATTGTTCAGATACTAAAGTTGCTTCAGATAAATCACCACCCGCCATTACGTAAGCCAGTTTGTTTGCGATTTTCTTGTCGTGCTCAGAAATGTATTTTCCAGCCTGCATTTGATCTGTTCCCACTAAGAACATACCAAGAGCTTGTTTTCCTAATACCTTAACATCCGTTCTTCTGATTGGTTGCGTATAACCAGCTTCTGCCATTAACAAAGCATGTTTTTTAGCTTCAGCAATCTGGCGATCTTTGTTTACTACGATAACGTCTTTTCCGTGCTGTAAAAGTCCAGTATCAAAAGCTTCATAACCAGAAGTTGATACTTTTGCCATTGCGATTGTCAAGAAATACTCTTGAAGAACGTTCAATTCCACATCGTTTTTGCGGAATAAATCAGATGCTCTTAAAGTCATTTCTTTAGAACCACCACCACCAGGGATAACTCCAACACCAAATTCAACTAATCCCATGTAAGTTTCTGCAGCAGCAACCACTTTATCAGCGTGTAAGCTCATTTCACATCCACCTCCAAAAGTCATTCCGTGAGGTGCCACTACAACTGGAATAGAAGAGTAACGAACACGCATCATTGTGTCTTGGAACAATTTAATCGCCATGTTCAATTCGTCGTATTCCTGCTCAACTGCCATCATGAAAATCATTCCGATATTAGCTCCAACAGAGAAATTAGCTGCTTGGTTACCAATAACTAAACCTTGATATTCTTTTTCAGATAAGTCAATTGCTTTATTGATAGCTTGTAGAACGTCACCACCAATTGTATTCATTTTAGATTGGAATTCTAAGTTTAAGATTCCGTCTCCTAAATCCTGAATGATTGCTCCACTGTTACTCCAAACTTTTTTGCTTTCGCGAATGTTGTTTAGGATAATGAATGAATCTTGTCCAGGAACTTTTACTTGTGATTTTGTTGGAATGTTATAGAAATAAGTTGCTCCTTCTTTTACAGAATAGAAACTTTCGCTTCCAGAAGCCAGCATTTCATTAACCCAAGCAGCAGGCTCTAAACCTTCAGCTTTCATGATTTCAATTCCTTTTGCAACACCAATAGCATCCCAGATTTCGAATGGACCATTTTCCCATCCAAAACCAGCTTTCATGGCATCGTCAATTTTGTATAATTCATCTGAGATTTCAGGAACTCTGTTTGACACATAAGCAAACATTCCGGCGAAACTCTTACGGTAGAATTCTCCCGCTTTGTCTGTTCCTTTTACTAAAACTTTAAAACGGTTGATAGGTTTATCGATAGTTTTTGTTAGTTCAAGAGTAGCAAAATTCGCTTTTTTTGCAGCGCGGTATTCTAATGTATTTAAGTCTAAAGAAAGAATGTCTTTATCTACTTTTTTGTAGAAACCTTGTCCAGTTTTACTTCCTAACCAATTATTTTCCATCATTTTGTTGATGAAATCAGGAAGTTTGAACAATTCGTGTTGTTCGTCGTTAGGGCAGTTTTCGTAAATACCGTTAGCAACGTGTACCAAAGTATCCAAACCAACAACGTCAACCGTACGGAAAGTAGCCGATTTTGGACGACCAATTACTGGTCCTGTCAATTTATCAACTTCTTCAATCGTTAATCCCATTTCTTTTACCAAGTGGAATAAACTTTGGATTCCGTAAATACCAATTCTGTTTCCAATAAATGCCGGAGTATCTTTAGCAACAACCGAAGTTTTTCCTAAGAATTTAGATCCGTATTCGTTTAAGAAATCCAATACTTCAGTAGAAGTTTTTGGACCAGGAATAATTTCAAATAATTTTAAGTAACGCGCAGGGTTAAAAAAGTGAGTTCCGCAGAAGTGCTGTTGAAAATCTTCGCTTCTTCCTTCACTCATAAAATGAATTGGAATACCAGAAGTATTAGAAGTAACCAAAGTTCCCGGTTTACGGAATTTCTCGATTTGTTCAAAAACTAACTTCTTAATGTCTAAACGCTCCACAACAACCTCGATAATCCAGTCAACATTAGCAATTTTTGCCATATCATCTGTCGTATTTCCAGTCGTAATTCTATTTGCGAATTTCTGACTGTAAATAGGAGATGGTTTTGATTTTAATGAATTCGCCAAATGTTCGTTTACCACACGGTTGCGAACGGCTTTACTTTCAAGTGTTAATCCTTTTTTAGCTTCAGCTTCGGTCAGTTCACGCGGTACAATGTCCAGAAGTAAAACTTCGACACCAATGTTAGCAAAATGACAAGCTATACCTGAACCCATAATTCCGGATCCAATTACAGCAACTTTTTTAATTGTGCGTTTCATATTTGTAAAATTTGTTTTTTTGGGTAGAATCTGAATTTTCCTTTACAAAAGATTACTCATTTTCTGTGTTTTCTGTTTGATTAAATATGTTTTTGTCCTGAATTAATTCATTAATGATTTCAGAAACTTCGATAAAATGTTTTAGCTTTTCATCTGATACATGTTTTCTAACCGTTTCATTAAATTTCAGAACTGTATTTTTAGATAAATCTCTTTTTTCTTTTCCAAAGTCGGTCAGGTAGATTAAAACACCTCGTCCGTCACTTGGGTTCTTTTTGCGAACTATTAAACCTTTTTCTTCCATAGATTTTAATGTTCTTGTTAAGCTGGTTGCTTCCATACCCATTCTTGGGCCTAAAGCGGTTGATGGAGTTCCTTCTTCCTTATCCATACTTAAAAGAGCAAATCCTGTTGCCATGGTAGCATCGTACTTTGCAGCCTCTTCATTATACATTCTTGAAACAGCCTGCCATGTAGCTCTCAAAATATAATCTATTGTTTTGTCTTTCATAGGTAACTATATCGATTTCAAATATAATTAAAAAATACTATGCATGCATATAATTTTTTAATAAATTTTTGGTTAGTTAAAAATCCCACTGATTTAGTGTGGTTTGGTGGTTTATTTAGAGTGAAATATACTATTCTTTTTTTAGATTTTAACATTTTTCGTACTGTCAAAATCATTTTTTGGTTTTTAAATCGCTTTTAATTCTGTATTCTTTAAAAAATTATAAGTTATTTTTAATTGTATTTTCGGGATCATATCTCGAAATGGCTCTTTGCAGAATCTTTTTCATCCGGTTTCGCAGATTTTCGGGTCTTAAAATTTCAATCGAATCTCCAAAACCTAATAAAAGGCGCTCCATTTCATAATTTGGCGAAATGAACAAATGCACAATAATACTTTGATCTTCATTTTCCTTAATTAATCGCTGTGAAGGATGCAGCGGTTTTGTAATAACATAAGGTGCATTTGCGGCATCAATCCATAATTCGATACGTCTGGGCTGCAAACCAGAATTTACCGTTACACCTATTATATCTTTATAATAAGAATCGGCATCAAAATCTTCTTCTAAATAAGCAAGATTAAAATCGTAATCAATTGAAATAATTCTGTCGAGCGCTAAATTGGTAATAGGCTGTCCGTCTTTTTTCTTCCCAACAAGAAACCATCGATTATTGAACTCCTTTAATATAAAAGGATGAAAATGAAATTTGGTTTCCTCTCTCGATTTAAAAGATTTATAAGTAATTATAAGAACCATCTTCTTTATAATTGCCTGATAAATTTCATCTAAATAATGAAGCCCTTTTAGGTTTTCATTTTTATCCAAATAAATTACAGGTTTTGTATGCGACTTTTCAGCATAGATTTTATCTTCCAGACGCTGTAAAATATCAGATACATCGTTAAATAGAGAGAAATCCTTGAATTGTTTTAACATCGAAACCGTTTCGGTCAAAACATTGATATCCGTTTCCGTCAGCGGAATATCGGTTATTGTGAAATCTTCGTCTTCGTATTTATAATACTTTTTATCGTAAACAACAATTGGCGCATTGTAACCCAGCTTTTCACTTCGCATTAACTGAATATCCATTTGAATGGTTCGCTTGCTGATAGGATTTTCCCGGCCTTCATATTCAAATAAAGCTTCAGAACATTCTTCAATTAAATCTTCGAGTGTCCATTGTCTGTATTTGTTCTGAAGGCATTTGTCGATGGTTTTGTATCGTATTAAGGCATTCTTGTTTTGTGACATTTTTGTGTTGGTTTGCCACAAAGGCGCGAAGGCGCAAAGTTTTTTGTTTTTAAGCCACTCCCGATAGCTATCGGGATAAAGGATTAAAAGGGTTTTTACTCAGTTTTTGTCATCCTGAGGAACGAAGGATCGCATACAATATTCCTCGAAGAGAGTCGCCAATCTTTGTAGAGTTTCTTGTGTGATCCTTCGTTCCTCAGGATGACAAACAGTGTGTAATTAAAACTTTAATAAAAACTTTGCGACTTAGCGTCTTTGCGAGATTCAATTTTTAGCTTAATAACTTTATCTCTTTTTCAATATTAATTCTCGCTTTCTCTTCATATAAATTCCGAAATTCCTCCGTTTGAAAAATAAACTCATTCTCCAAAAAATGTTTCAACGCTTTCGCGCGCCCGGGTTTGTATAGAAAATCTGGATAGATGCGATATTCTTTTCTAATTTGTTCAAAATAGATTTTATAATCTTCCCAGTCTTTGGCGAGGATTTTCAAATCAAAATCAATTAACCAGTTAATATCTTCAATTTTATTATGCTGATGCTGCTGTGTTGCGCAAATCGCATCAAAAACTAATTGTCGATTTAGATTGTTATTTTCAGATAAAACGGCCAAAGCATATTCGGCACTTTTGAGTTCGTTATCTTTTTTAGAAGCCGAATAAACAAAATCATGATAAAAGATTGAAAATAATATTTCATCAGGGTTTAGAAGTTTATCACGATACGTTTCAAAACTCTCAATCATAGCCCAAATATGAGTTAAGTTATGATAATGCCTTGATTTTGTTGAATATGCCTTTTCTAAATCCTTCCAGTTCTGCTGAATTTCATTTGCTGAAAAGCCAATATTCAAAAGTAATTCAGAATAGATTTTCTCTAAATTCATAATCTTTTTTACTCAAATTTAAAATTTCTTTTTTACTGCGCAAAATAATTGCGCAGTAGTTCTGAAATCTTTGCTCAGGAAATAAAACAATAACCATTGTCTAATTTTAAAAACCAGAAATTATGAAATTCAATTTTTTAGCAAAAGAGAAAAACAATAAAAGCAATATAGTTAATCACGAAAATGCACCAGCTTTTTCTTTAACATCAGAATACGAATTGTACGCAGCAGTTGTAACTACAAGTTTAAACGCTTCATTTTATGAAAAAGATACAACTCGTTTACAAAGAATACAAAGCCTAATCAAAAAAAGCAATCCGGTATTTGTAGCAAAATTGGCTGTCTATGCCCGTAACGAAATGCATATGCGTTCTGTACCATTAGTTTTGGTAGTAGAATTAGCCAAAATATATTCTGGCGATTCATTAATCAGTAAAATGATTACTCACGTAATTCAACGTGCAGACGAGATAACAGAATTATTGGCTTATTACCAAATGGCAAACGAACGAAATGGTGTTAAGAAATTAAACCGTTTATCAAAACAAATACAAAAAGGTTTAGCTGTTTCGTTCAACAAATTTGACGAATACCAATTCGCAAAATACAATCGTGACGGTGCTGTAAAATTAAAAGATGCTTTGTTTTTGGTTCATCCAAAAGCAAAAGATGAAGCGCAGCAATTAATCTTTGATAAATTGGTAAACAACACTTTGCAAACGCCATATACATGGGAAACAGAATTGTCGCAATTAGGTCAAGTAAAATTTTACAACCACATTGAAAAACAAAAAGCATTCAAACAAAAATGGGAGGAATTAATCGATAGCGGTAAAATAGGTTACATGGCTTTGTTACGTAACTTACGAAATATCTTAGAAGCAAATGTTTCAGGTTCTCATATGTTGAAAGTATGCGATTACCTTTCTAGCGAAAAAGCAGTCGCCAACTCAAAACAATTGCCATTCCGATTTTTAGCAGCGTATCGTGAAGTGAAAGACTTGAATTCTAAATACACTTCAATGGTTTTAGATGCATTGGAAGATGCTGTTATGGCAAGTTCACAAAACATAAAAGGTTTTGATGTAAATACATCGGTTGTAATTGCCTGCGACGTTTCGGGTTCTATGCAAAAAGCAATATCGCCAAAAAGTAAAATAATGCTTTACGATATCGGTTTGATGTTAGGTATGTTAATGCAAAGTCGTTGCCAAAATGTGGTAAGCGGTATGTTTGGTGACCGTTGGAAAATAATCAACATGCCAAAACGAAGCATATTGGCCAACGTTAACGAATATTACAAACGCGAAGGTGAAGTAGGTTATGCTACAAACGGTCATTTGGTCGTAGAAGATTTAATCAGCCGAAAAGAAATTGTAGATAAAGTAATGTTGTTTACAGATGTTCAAATGTGGAATAATGCGTACACAAAAGACTCATTTGCAAACTCCTGGAACCGATACAAAACTATCGCACCAAATGCAAAATTATATTTGTTTGATTTGGCAGGTTACGGTCAGTCGCCAATAAACATCGAAAAAAACGATGTATATTTAATAGCCGGCTGGTCAGATAAAGTATTTGATGTTTTGAATGCTTTAGAAGATAAAAACAGCGCGTTGAATTACATCAACCGTATAGAATTGTAAAAAAGAATCTGCTGCGCAAAATAATTGCGCAGTAGTATTCAAATATTTGTAAAAGGAAAAGTTCATTGAAAATAAAGAAAAAACAAGTGCCGTAAATAAGTGTTACTTCGCATTTTTAACGCCCGGGTCGTGAGTTCGATTCTCACTATTTTTGTTTAATTATAAAAATATAGCTCAGATGGTTAGAGCAGGATATGTCATTTATTACTTATTGCCTTGTTTAAAAAAACATTGGTGTCGTAGACAAGAGTTACTTCGAGGGAATTGTGTTACAGGTTCGAATCCTGTTCAGGTAATCTGATGGTGTAAGTGGAAACACGCATAAATAGTCTCTTGTCGCTCATAACCCGATAAAATAAAAAGAATGTCGTAAATAAGAGATACTTCGTCTCAAATTTAGGGGAGGAATAACGAAGTTGTAAAATCAGCAAGGTTATCCAGTTCGACTCTGGCACAGACAAAGCCCCGCCCAATTCTCTTATTGCTTTTTACTTCTTTTAAAAAATGAAAAATGTCGTGTGTGAGAGCTGCTTCGTATAGGGTTCAAAATACTCTCATCAATTATTACTTTTTCAAAAAATAAGATGCCGTCTATAAAGCGCTACTTCGCGGCATGATAATATTAGGTTCGAATCCTAAAAGTCGCTTATAGATTATTGCTCTTAAAAAAAGAGTGTCGTCAGGAAATGGTTCCTTCGTTCCAAGAAAATTAAACCATTCCTAAATGTTACCTCTTTTAAAATTAAAAAAATGAATGTAGAAAAAACACCAATTAAATAAAACACACAGTTTGTCATTTCGAGGAACGAGAAATCGCACTAGAAACTCGACAAAGATTGGCGATTCTCGTTGTAGATTCACAAGTGCGATTTCTCCTCCGTCGAAATGACATAAAATGTGAAAAAATCATTTTAATCCTTTTAATCAGTGGCAAAAAAGTAAACTAAATTAATCTACGCAAAATAACTGCGTACGATTAAAAAACCTTTGTTCCTTTGAACCTCTGCAGCTTTGCCCCTTAAAATAAAAAAACAAATGAACACACAAATAAACGGTACAGATATATTAGAATTAGGATTCCCAGAAGGAAAAATAATTGGAATTGCCTTAAAAATAAACAGCAAAAGAAACGGATTCACAAGAAACGAAATGATGACAAATTTCAAAAACGTCTTAGAAACTCCGGAGAATTATATCGACGATAAAATCTTCAGCAAACTGGCTGTAGCTTTAATCGAAAAAGCAAATGAAAAACCAGAAGATTTCATCGCTTTAAATGAAACTCCAAATGCCTACTCAGCTTACGGATTAGATCATATCGAAGACGGAGCCAGAAAACAAATGGAAGTTGCCATGAAACTTCCTGTGACGGTTGCCGGAGCTTTAATGCCAGATGCGCACCAAGGTTACGGATTACCAATTGGCGGAGTTCTAGCCACAAAAAATGCCATTATTCCGTATGGTGTTGGAGTTGATATTGGATGTAGAATGGCGTTATCGGTTTATGATATTCCAGAAGATTTTTACTTTGAAAACGAAACCAAATTCAAAAAAGAATTAATAGCCAATTCTATTTTCGGAGCAGGTCACGGATTTCACGGTCAGTACAAATCAGATCACGCGGTTTTAGAGAACGATACTTTCAATATGAATCCGTTTGTGAAGAATTTAAAAGATAAAGCATGGTCGCAATTAGGATCTTCTGGCGGTGGAAATCATTTTGTCGAATTCGGAATCATGGAATTTTCAAAAGACGATGCGGTTTTAAATATTCCAAAAGGTAAATATGTTGCTTTATTAACGCATTCAGGTTCACGTGGAATGGGGGCAACAATTGCCGGACATTATACCAAAATTGCGAAAGACGAATGTAAACTTCCGGAAGTAGCCAGAAACTTGGCGTATTTGGATATGAATTCACAATTAGGACAAGAATATTGGCTGGCGATGAATCTTGCGGGGGATTACGCTTCAGCTTGTCACGAGATTATTCATAACAAAATGGAAAAAGCTTTGGGAGCAGTAATTTTAGCCAAAGTCGAAAACCACCATAATTTTGCATGGAAAGAAATCTGGAACGGCGAAGAAGTAATCGTACATAGAAAAGGAGCAACCCCAGCCGGAAAAGGCGTTATGGGAATTATTCCCGGAAGTATGACCGCACCAGGATTTTTGGTGAGAGGAAAAGGCGAGGAGAACGCCATAAATTCCGCTTCACACGGAGCAGGAAGGCAAATGAGCAGAACGCAGGCGATAAAAAACATCACTCAAACCGAGATGAAATCGATCCTGAAAGATCATGGCGTTACGCTTATTGGAGCAGGAATTGACGAAGCCCCAATGGCTTATAAAGATATCAATCAGGTTATGGAAGCGCAGCAAGACTTAGTTGATGTCGTAGCCAAATTTACTCCAAAATTAGTGAGAATGGCCGATGATGGGAGTCGTGAAGATTAGTGGTTAGTGATCAGTTTTTTAGTGTTCAGTCGCGGTCGCAGTATTCAGTGTAGAGACGCACTGCAGTGCGTCTAACGCCCAGTTTGTCATCCTGACGAAGGAAGGATCATACTAGAAACTCTACAAAGATTGTCGATTCTCTTTGAGGAATATTGGATGTGATCCTTCGTTCCTCAGGATGACAAACTTTGCGGTTAAAGATTTTTTCACGCAGATTTAAAAAGATTTAAGCAGATGCTCGCAGATTATTTATAAAAATCATTTCAAATCTGCAATCCCGATAGCTATCGGGAGCGTGAAATAAAAAAACTTAGCGCCCTAGTGACTTAGGGCAAAAAAATAATATAAAAATAAAAGTTCCAAGAGAAAAAACTTAGCATCTTAGTCTCTCAGAACCTTAGCAACTTAAAAAAAAATGACATACATAGACATAGGAATTAACCTAACCAATAAACAATTTCAAAACGACATAGACGATGTCGTACAAGACGCGCTCGACGCCGACGTATCGCAAATGATCCTGACCGGAACAAGCGTACGAAACAGCGAAGCATCATTAAAAATCGCAAACCAATATCAGGGAATATTATATTCCACAGCCGGAATTCATCCGCATGATGCGAAGAGTTTTGATGCGCAAAGCATTTCGAAACTGCGGAATTTATTAAAGCAGAAACAAGTCGTATCTGTTGGCGAATGCGGACTGGATTTTGATCGTGACTTTTCACCCAGAAACAAACAGGAAGAATGTTATAAAGCCCAATTAGAATTGGCGATTGAAGTCCAGAAACCTTTGTTTTTGCACGAAAGAGCCGCTTTTAATAGTTTTATGAATATCACCAAAGACTATTTACCGCAATTGCCAAAAGCCGTTGTGCATTGTTTTACGGGAACTTTGCAAGAAGCCAAAACCTATCTCGATAACGGATTTTATCTTGGTTTTACGGGAGCGATTTCTGATAGCAAACGTTTCAGTCATTTAAAAGAAGTCATTCAATACGTTCCGCTTGACCGAATGATGATTGAAACCGATGCGCCATTTATGCTTCCAAAAAATATTCCAAACAGCCTTTTGAAGAAATATCACGAACGAAGATGCGAACCTGCTTTTCTGCCTTTTGTTGCCGGAACAATTGCACAGTTTAAAGGAATTACTTTAGATAAAGTGGCGGAGGAAACGACTAGGAATACTAAAAGTTTTTTTGGGATTTAGGTTTTAATTTATAAAGATTATTTGTTGGCTTTTAAATCAGGTGTTTGTACTTGGTTTGAAGGCTTTTTGTTTATATATATTTGAGGCAATTGTAAAAAAAATGGAATTATTCACAGTTACGGATTACCGTAATACCAATAGTTCTTTTGTTATTAGATTTGAGAAAATATAAATGCGAAAATATGTATATAAGTAAAATTAAAATTAGAAATTTTAGATTGCTAAAAGAAACAACTCTTTTACTTAATGAAGATGAAAAACAACAATTATCTCTTTTAATTGGAAGAAATAATAGTGGTAAAACTTCTTTTATAATGCTTTTTGATAAGTTTTATAGAAATGAAAGTTTTAAATTTAACTTTTATGATTTTTCCACATCATTGAGAGATCGTATTTTTAAGATAGATGATACAACAGTTATTGAGGATTTGTCTATTCAGATGATTCTTGAAATAAAATATGATGCTAAAGATTCTTTAGAAAATATTTCTGATTTCATTTTAGACTTGGATCCTGATATAAATATTGTGAAAATTCTATTTGAATGTTCGATTGATAAAGATAAATTACTTAAGGACTTATCATTATCAAAAACTAAAAGAGAAAAATTTATTGAAAAGAATTTACAAGATTATTTAATTAACAAGGATATATATGTTTTTGAAAATGATTCTGATTTAGAATTAGCTAATAGAGGAAATTTAGTTAAGAAAGATATTTCTTCAATTAGAAAATTGATTAATTTTCAAGTTATCCATGCAAAAAGAAATGTTTCAAGTTCTGAAACGACTGGAAATGGAAAAAAAGCATTGTCTGAAATGACTACGCAGTATTTTAATAAAGAGCATAAGGAATCATCTGCAGATTTTTTTGATATTAATGATGCAATATCTAACATGGATATTACTTTGGATGAAAAGTATAAAACACACTTTGAGCCTTTTTTAGAAAATGCTAAAAAATTTCTTGATATAAAGGACTTAAGAGTTGTTTCAGATTTAGAGTCTAAACAGTTGTTCACAAATCACTCTAAGATTGTTTACGGGGACGGGGCCAATAATCTGCCCGAACATTTAAACGGTTTAGGATATTTAAATATTCTTTATTTATTACTTCAAATTGAAGTAAAGAGAAAATATTTTTTAGATGAGAAAAAAGATATTAATTTATTATTTATTGAAGAACCTGAAGCACATACCCATCCTCAAATGCAATATGTTTTTAGCCAAAAAATTCAGGAAATAATAAAAGAAATTAATGGAAAAGTCAATTTGCAAACTTTTATATCTACACATTCCTCGCACATTGTTTCTCAATGTAATTTTTCTGATTTAAGATATTTTAAGCTTAAAGATGGAAACATTAATATTAAAAACTTTTATTCAGATTTAGAAGTTAAATATAAGGGTAAAGAAGAATATTTTAAATTTTTGAAACAGTATTTGACTCTATATTCATCTGAACTGTTTTTTGCTGAAAAAATTATTTTTATTGAAGGAACTACAGAGAAATTGTTGTTGCCTTATTTCATCAGTGAATATGATAAATTAATTACTTCCCCAGAAAATAAAATATCTTCCCAGAATATTTCTATAATAGAAGTTGGAGCAAATTCAAAAGTGTTTAAATATTTTCTTGAATTTTTAGAAATTAAGACCTTAATTATTACAGATATTGATACAACTAAATTAGTTATTACTCCAGAGACAGCGGCAGAAAAGGAAAAATCAAGTTTTAAGGCATGTGCAGTATCTGATGGTCAAAATACAAGTAATCATTCAATAGCTGATTTTTTAAATAAGCCAGGATTAACAACTCCTGAATTTGGAAAATGGTTTGAAGCGCTTAAAGCAAATTCATTACAAGACGATAATTATTTTATAAAAATAGCTTATCAAATTGAAGAGGAGAATTATCATGGCAGAAGTTTTGAAGATGCCTTTTTAAGTATCAATTTAAAAAAGATAGTTGATTCTAAAGATGATATTTCAGGACTAAAGAAAAAAGATAAGTTAATAGATGGACGAACTGATTTTTATGAATTAAATCAAGAAGTTTTAAAGGATGATGGAAAATCGGATTTTGCTTCTTCAATCTTATATCTAGCATTAACTGATAAGGTAGAGTGGAAAACCCCATTATATATTGTTGAAGGATTAAAATGGATAGCTAAATGATAGCAATTGAAAAAATAAAAGTAGTTATTGATAATAATCAAAAGCCTCAAGAGAAATTTCAAAATTTTGTTTTGCAAGGCGGAGCAGGTAGTGGAAAAACAGAATCCTTAAAACAAATTCTTGAATATATTACTGAAAATTATCCTGATAAAAAAGGTATATGTATTACTCTTACAAATGTTGCTGTAGAAGAAATAGAAGCTAGGATTGGAGAAAGAAGCAACTTTTTAGTTTGTACAATACATTCTTTTTTGAATGATTTAATTAAAAATTACAAAAAAAATATTCATGAGGTAATTTTTGAAGTTTTTAAAATTGAGCAAATGAACAGAGCAATTTTTAATCTTGAAGATGATGAAAAAGAGTATAATTTAAATGAGCATGAGAAGTTTAAGAAAGCTTATGGTAAATATTCCAGAATGCTGTTTACGACCACAGGAAATAAAACGCCTAAAGTTGTAGGTAAAAGAGAATATGATAAAACTTCAATAGATTTTAATAATAAGTTAAATGAAGAAATAGAAAAATTAAATCAAGTTATATTATCAGAAATTAGATCAATCGATTATAACAAAGTAAGATATAACGAGACACGTTATAATAATTTTAAAGAACTATCTTTTGGACATGATGAATTATTATATGTAGCTTCTTTACTTTTTAAAAAGCATGATTTACTAGGCAAAATTGTTAGTGATAAATTTGACTTTGTATTAATTGATGAATATCAGGATACAAATGAAAAAATAGTTGATGTTTTTTTAAGCACATTACCCAAAGTTAATAAGACAACAATTGGATTTTTCGGTGATTCAATGCAAGGAATTTACGATGACGGGATTGGCGATGTTGAAAAAGAAATAGAAGAACTTAAATTAATTAAGATTGAAAAAGAAGATAATTTTAGATGTTCTGATAAAGTAATAGATTTCGTTAACAAAATCAGAAATGATGGTTTGAAACAGCAATTGGCTTTAAAACACGGGGAAACTATTGAAAATAGGAAAGGAGAAGTTACACTTTATTACTCTATTTATGGTAAAAAGCCAACGACGCACAGTAATTTTGAGGATAAAAGTAATTACTTTGACGTTCTCAACAAGTTAATTGCTAAATGTTCAATTGATAATCCAGAAATTAAAAAGCTAATGCTGACAAATAAGTCTATTTCAAGTGAATTAGGTTTTAGTTTTCTTTATGAAGTTTTTAATGACAGATATTCAGAAGTTAAAGAAGAAATTGAAAAGACTTTAGCAAGAATTCAATTGATTGAGTTGTATGATCTTTGTGCAGCGTATAAAAATAAAAATTATAATTTTGTTCTTACTAAATTGAAGAAATGTGGTTTTGAATTAAAATCTGTTAGAGATAAGATTAGAGTAAAAAGAATTTTTGATGTATTATTAAATTCTACTGGTTCTGCTGACAGAATTTTGCGTTTCGCGTTTAATAATAAGTTAATAAAAAGATCAGATTCATATTTGAATTACATTTTTAATAAGGATTCTTTTCTTAAAAATATTGAATCAGATAAGAGATTTTTAGAATTAGAAACTCTATTCACAAAAGGAGAAAATACTTTTGCAAAAATTGCAAAAATAGATTCTAATATATCTGAAGAAGAATTTGAAGAGTTTGATAAAAATAGGAAAAAGAAAAATTTCTACATTAAATTGTTTTCAGATGAATTGAAGTTTGCAGAGATATTAAATTATTATAATTATATTGATGGTAATACTGAATCAAACTATATTACAATGCATAAAACTAAAGGTTCGGGAATTGAAAATGTAATGGTTGTAATGGATGAATATTTTTGGAATAAATATAGTTTTAAATCAATCTATGATATTAATGAACAAGATTTAAATAAAAAATCCAAAAATCAAAAGCTTTTCTATGTAGCATGTTCAAGAGCAATTAAAAATTTAGTTTGTGTTAGATTAGTTTCTGATAATGAAGAAGAACAACAATTGCTAGAGTTTTTTAAAGGATTTAAAATCGAAAAAGTAAATTTATAATGGATTTAAATGTTTGGTGAATTTTTCAACTTCAAATCAACAATTTAATAGAATTGAAAAAGCGCAAACCCTTTTTAAAAGTTTGCGCTTTTCCAATTTCATATAAAAGACAAAAAAAAATCTTTATTTCCCTTTCATCAATTTTTCTAAATATTCAACCTTATCTTTTTCAGCCTGAACCAAACGTTCATAAAGCTCTACAACTTTATCAAGAGGATTGAAGTTACAATGATTATTAGTTGTATTTCCTTGAGCACCATTATTAGCACTATTATCGTAAAAGTTATTAAAGAAATTAAAAACAGATTCTTCCGTAAAATTTTCAATAGCTTCTACCGTCACGCCAAGTGCTTTTGCAATTTGTACCAATTTTTCGAAATCAACAGTTTCGCTGGTTTCAATGCTGGAAATAGTCTGCTGGCTTGTGCCAATGGCATCCGCAAGTGCTCCTTGTTTCATTCCGCGAAGCTCTCTTATTCGGCTGATATTTCGGCCAATATTTCTGGGTCTGGTTTCTGTGCTCATAATTCAAAGATATTTAAAATTTTTGAGAAAAATAAGTGTCCGTAAAATACAAGATCGATTTGATAAAATACAATTCTGTTGTTTTTTGAAAAAGTAAAAATACTCTTTTTCTTACTTTAGTTAAAAAAACATTTTTAAAATTAACAAGAGAATTATATAAATAGAAAAAAACTTCTACATTTGCACCCGTAATAAAAAAACAAAAAATACAGATGATACTTTCAGTAAGACAATATTTTGATCACTTAGCAGGAAATCTTCCGGCTAAAATATCAGGATGTATCATGTATTTTTATGAAATTGAAATGTAAATTTTAGAGTTCAACTCAACATAAAATATAAAAGCGTCCTTATTTCGGGACGCTTTTTTTGTTTTTAGGCACTTCGACTTCGCTCAGTGTGACAAAAAAATGTTTCGACTTCGCTCAACATGACAAGAAAAATGATAAAAAATAAACCATAACTAAAAATAATTAAAAAAATAATTGACCAAATGTTTAATGCATAATCTAAATAGCGAAATATAATCTTGAAAAGTAATCTGATGAGAGACAGTCATTTGATACAAAAAGGAATCTGCACCAGTATGCGGACAAGGATTTCTATGTTTTAATTTTGAGTATAACTATTTGATAATCAATAAAATAATTTTAAAAATGATTTGGATAATTGATTTTTTCGACTTTATCTTTGCCGAAGAAAAATTGAAAACAGAAATTCAAATATCAACAACGATTTCAAAATATAATACAACATATAAAATGGCTTTACATAACAACATATATAACACACAACTGCTAGACCCGAGATTCGATCTTGGACGTTTAACAACACAGGTGCATCAATACAGGCAATAGGATAGTTATATCATATTGAATTTATAAAGCACCTTTAACCGGGTGCTTTTTTTATGCCCAAAAATTATGATTTCGTAGCTCAATTGGCAGAGCGCTTGACTGTTAATCAATAGGTTGAAGGTTCGAAATGCGGAGCATTCATGAATACAAAAAAAACAATAATAGAAGCATGAATAATCCTTCCGAAATCGCATTGTTCTCTAGAAGGAACTTGCTCATTGGGGTTACTGGCTAACCTTCCCTACTGTCTCTCGGGAGAAACGGGTTCGACTCCCGTATGGGCCGCGAGTTTGCCGCAAAGGCACAAAGACGCAAAGTTTTTTGTTTCACGCAGATTAAGCAGATTTACTTAAAGTAAAAACTTTGCGACTCTGCGACTTTGCGAGAGATTAACAAAGTATTGTAAAAAGAGCTGGTGAGCAATTTTCTCGCAAAGGCGCAAAGGCGCAAAGACGCAAAGACGCTAAGAAAAATAAACTTAGTGCCTTAGTGGCAGAAAAAAAAATGCAGGAATGGCGCAATTGGTAGACGCGGCTGACTTAGAATCAGTTTTTTGAGAGTTCGAGTCTCTCTTCCTGTACTATACGCTACAAAGTCACAAAGACGCAAAGAGAAACAAACTTAGTGCCTTGGCGCCTTGGTGGCAGAAAAAAAAGTACGCAGAATAATTGCGCAGTGTAATTTGAATATTTGTTCAGGAAATAAAACAAGTTCTTTTATAAAATGAAATACATCAAAGTTTCAGCTTTGATTAAAAATATCAAACAAGCCCAGTTGCGTGTTTCTGTATAGCACCATTGTAGGGAACTTTCCGCGAAAGCGAATTATGTTTTTCTATGCAGCTTGGTTTGGAGGTTTTGGATGGTTTTCCAAAAAATTATCCGTCACTCTATGGGTCATGGGTTCGAATCCCATTCGCAGCAATGCGATAGCTCAGTTCGGTAGAGCAATAGAAATTTGCAGGTTCGTATCCTGTACTGATACGCTCAGTTTGACAATTGGTTAGTCACGCGGGTCTCAAAAACCTGTTGAAAGAGACCATCACTCTTAAAAAGATGACCAGAAAAAAAGCTGATTTGTCTTTGTCAGTGAAACTAAGATTTTCTCCCGAGGCTTCGGGACTAAAATTTCACACTCATGATAAAGCCAGTGCGAAAAGCAATGTTTTTTGAAACACTTGTTTTCTTCTCGATTTGATTGTTAAGATGATTTGGGGATCGTCTCTGCAAAATACAATCGAAAACAATTCGGGTAAACAAATTACAAACTCTTCATCCGTTTTTTTCGGAGGAGAAAGGCAAAGAGGTTTTTTTATTTAGAAAGAGAGAATAGAAGCAAGAGAATAGAAGCAAGAGAATAGAATAAAGAGAATAGAATAAAGAGAATAGAATAAAGAGAATAGAATAAAGAGAATAGAATAAAGAGAATCATTCTAATCTGTGAAATCTGTGGCAAAAAATAAACAAAGATTTTCACATGTTTCAAAAACTTGAAACTTGAAACTTGAAAAGTGAAACAAATTAAACAAAATATAAACCATGATAAAAAAAATCAAAATCGAAGCATACCAAGTGGGTTTGCTTTTCGAAAACAGAAAATTAATTAAGGTATTAGAAGAAGGTTTGCACTGGATTTTTGGAAACAAAAATGTGATGATCTATGATATGAATGCAATTTTTCACGCTCCTTTTGAATTAAACATTTTATTGCAGAATGAAGTTCTGGCTTCAATGTTAGAAGTTGTTGAGGCTGCCGATAACGAGATTGTTTTGCATTTCGTAAACGGAAACTTTAAAGGAACGCTGACTCCGGGAAGACACCCTTTCTGGAAAGGAATTGTGAAAAACGAATTCAAAAAAGCAGATCTTTCTAAAATTGAAATCACAGAAAATATTCCGGTAAACTTATTGGAACATAATCAATTGAAATACTTTGTTAGAAAATTTATTGTAGCAAGCAACGACAAAGCTTTGTTGTTTGTGAATGGAACCTTCGTTAAAGAATTAAAATCCGGAACGCATTACTTTTGGAATAACTCGATTACGATCGAAGTTAAAACGATTGATGTTAGACAACAGCAAGTTGAAATTTCAGGACAGGAATTATTGACTAAAGACAAAGCAGGATTAAGAATCAACTTTTTTGTGAGATACCAAGTTGTGAATATCATGAAAGCTTTGGTTGACAATAAAGACTTTGAAAAACAATTGTATGTTGCTATGCAGCTGGCTTTAAGAGCTTTTGTAGGCGGATTGACTTTAGACGAATTATTGGCTAAAAAAGATACAATTGCCGAAGCTATTTTAGCAGAAGTAACCACTAAAACAGAAGATTTAGGTTTAACAATTTCTGATGCTGGAATTCGTGACGTAATCCTGCCTGGAGACATGAAAGAAATTATGAATCAGGTTTTGGTTGCCGAGAAAAAAGCACAGGCCAATAGTATTATGAGAAGAGAAGAAACCGCTTCAACAAGAAGTTTACTAAACACAGCAAAGCTGATGGAAGAAAACGAAATGCTGTGGAAATTGAAAGAGATGGAATACGTTGAAAAAATTGCGGATAAAATTGGAGAAATCACAATTTCTGGAAGCGGAAACGTAATTGGTCAATTGAAGGAAATCTTCGTGAAATAAGGAAAAACCATCAACGGGAACGCAGGTGGTTTTAGTTTAAAAATAAAATTTAAAATGAATCAAAAAATATTTTTTACGTCTGACCATCATTTTGGTCATACAAACATAATTAAGTTTAGCGAGCGTCCATTTGCTACAGTACAAGAAATGGATTCGGAGCTCATTAAACGATGGAATGAAAAGGTGAGTCCGAGAGATATTGTTTATCACTTAGGTGATATTTCTCTGGCAAGACCAGAACGAACAAAAGAAATTTTAGACCAGTTAAACGGTTCAATTTTTCTGGTACAAGGCAATCACGATAAATCGGCTTTGGGTTATAAAAAGCGATTTGAGTGGATTAAAGATTACTACGAGTTAAGTGTTGAAGATGCAGATGCACCAAACGGAAGACAGAAAATAATCTTGTTTCACTACGCCATGAAAGTATGGAGAAGTTCATTTAGAGGAACATGGCACTTATACGGCCACTCACACGGTCATTTGTTTGACGATGAAACATCGCGCTCTTTTGATGTTGGCGTAGACTGCCACAATTATGAACCACTTTCTTATGATGAAGTAAAAGCAATCATTATGAAGAAAGATTGGAAAGCTCCTTTTGGAGATAGAGAATTATAAAATATTTAAAAATTAAAGAAATGAAAACTACAGATAAAATTATCATCATTGATTTAGAAGCCACATGCTGGCAGGGTGCGGTCCCGCAGGGCCAGCAAAATGAAATTATCGAAATCGGATTAGCCGTTTTAGATTCAGAAACCGGACAGATTACCAAGAACAAAGGTATTTTGATAAAACCGCAGCGTTCGCATGTGAGTCCGTTCTGTACTGAATTAACCACCATAACTCAGGATTTACTGGATAAAAACGGAGTAAGTTTTGAAGATGCCATTAACGAGTTAATCGACGAATATAATCCCGATTTATATACGTGGGCAAGTTACGGTCAGTACGACCTGAATATGCTTAAAAAGCAATGTAAATCGTTTGGTATTTCATACCCTATGGGTGACGAGCATATTAATGTAAAAGAACATTTTGCCGAAAAGTTTGGTCTGCAAAGGTCGACCGGAATGAATGGTGCTTTACATATGCTGAATATTCCGCTAGAAGGAACACATCACCGCGGAATTGACGATGCAAAAAACATCGCTAAGATTTTGCATTGGTGCCTTAAAAATTAGAATTTAATTTGTTAAGAGCAGTTATCAAAAGGATAGCAGATAACTGTGCAAAGAAACTGCAAATATATATTGTTTGCAGTTTTTGTTTTTTAGGTATTAAAAAAAGGCTGCCTTATTATAGACAGCCTTTCCATTTGGTTAAAATTATTTTGATTTAATTGTGATTATAGATTTTAGCGTAAAGGTCTTTGTAAATTTCTTTAATGATTTTACGTTTTAATTTTAGAGTAGGAGTAAGCTGTCCGCCGTCAATAGACCAAACATCCGGAGTAAGCTCAAAACGTTTGATTTTTTCCCAATGCCCAAATTTTTCGTTGATGCCTTCCACTTCTTCATCAATACGTTTAATAACATCTGGATTTGAAGCAATTTCTGCACTAGAATCTCCTACAGTAATTTTATGAATTTTAGCCCATTCTTTTACAAACTCAAAATTTGGCTGAATAAAGGCTGCCGGCATTTTTTCGCCCTCACCAATAACCATAATCTGCTCAATAAAACGAGATTGTTTCATTGCATTTTCAATAAGCTGAGGTGCAACATATTTACCTCCTGATGTCTTGAACATTTCTTTTTTACGATCGGTAATTTTTAAGAAACCTTCGTTGTCAATTTCACCAATATCTCCTGTGTGGAAATATCCGTTTTGTAATGCTTCAGCAGTTTTTTCAGCATCTTTGTAATAACCCAGCATTACGTTTGGTCCTTTGCAGAGAATTTCTCCGTCTTCGGCAATTTTAACTTCAACGTTGCGAATTACTTTTCCAACAGTTCCAATTTTAAAACCTTTGTTTCTTTGATCGTTAACGGCAATCACCGGCGATGTTTCAGATAATCCGTAACCTTCCATAACCGGAATTTCTGCAGCAGCAAAAACTCTAGTTAAACGCGGCTGCAATGCAGCACTTCCGGAAACCATTAAATCTAAATTTCCACCCAAACCTTCTTTCCATTTACTGAAAATAAGTTTGCGGGCAATTTTTAATTGAAACTCATACCAAAAGCCATTTGCTCCGTATGGTTCATATTTTAAACCTAAATCAATAGCCCAGAAAAACAGTTTTTTCTTGATACCGGTTAATTCAGTTCCTTTTGCATAAATTTTATCGTAAACTTTCTCTAAAAGCCTCGGAACAGCCGTCATAACTGTTGGACGAACTTCTTTTAAGTTGTCACTGATTTTATCAATAGATTCTCCAAAATAAACTGAAACACCATAAAATTGATAAATGTATAAAATCATTCTTTCAAAAATATGGCAGATTGGCAAGAAGCTCAAAGCGGTACTTTTTCCCGGATCAAACGGAATTCTTGGTGCGCTGTCTAAAACATTCGAAACAATATTTTTATGCGAAAGCATAACACCTTTAGGTTTTCCTGTCGTTCCAGATGTATAAATAATAGTAGCCAGATCATCAGTATGAATACTGTCTTTTCTGGCTTCAACTTCATTTTGATTGCTGTTGTCTTCTCCGGCTGATAATAAATCAGACCAGTGTTTGCAGCCTGGGATTTCATTAAAAGAATAAACCTCTTTTAAAGTAGGTACATTAGCTCTAATGGCTTGTACTTTTTGATATACTTCATCATCAGAAACAAAGCAGTAGATACTTCCGCTGTGGTTTAAAATATATTCGTAATCTTCCTCTGCAATAGTTGGATAAATTGGAACATTTTGCGCACCAGTCTGCAAAATACCAATATCCATCACATTCCATTCAGTTCTGTTATTTGAAGTAATTAAGGCAATTTTATCATCTTTTTGAACGCCCATGCGCAATAATGCTCTCGAAACGGCATTAGCTTTTGCAATATATTCTGCGCTGGATGTTTTTTCCCAAACTCCATTTTTTTTAGTTGCAAGAGCAACCGGAAGGTTATAAGTTTCTTGTTGATAATAGGGAAAATCAAAAAGTCGTGTGATTGAAACCATGTTTAATATATTGAATTTTACTGCAAATTAAATAAAAATAAGGTATGATTTTTTATTTTATGGAATTTTATGGGAAAATTTATAGACACTATTAAAAATTCACGAAAACGTTTTCTTTTTTATAGCGAATATTCCCAAAAATCAAGAAATATTTAATTTGCGAGGGTGTTTTAAAAGATTATTGTACGTTATAATCTTCGTATTCTTTTACTCTTTCCCCCATTAAGAACATTTTTTTCTTGACAAAATGAATTGAGAATTGAGAATAAAACCATTCCTTGCTGTCATTTGGCCTGTACCAAAATGTATAAGACTTGCTATTGAAACCTTCTTTAAAAATTGGAGTTCCGTCTTCTGTGCATTCAATTCCCCAGTTAATCTTTTGCTTGCTTAAATCATCGGCCTGAATAGAACCAGTTCCGTCAGGATTTAAAACACTAATAGGCTGTTTTAGGCCAATAGGAGCATAAGTTCCCTGAACAGGAAAGCCAATAGTGGTCGTAATATAACGCTCTTTTGAATTGTGGGTGATTACATTCACTTCAGCTTGTGAGTACGATTTTGAGGCAGCAAAAAATAGCGTAATAAGTAATAAATGTACGGCTTTCATTTCTATGTAGGTTTAAAAGTGTTTTTTGACGTTTATAAAAATCAGCGGCAGATTTCTATGTAGCGAATATAACTTAAATTTTGATTAAAACAGAAGATTTCGATTCAACTAAAAAATACCGTGTTTTTCCCCTTTTAAAATCAGTAATTAACCCTGTTAATTTAGATTAGACTTATTTTATTTTTACTCATTCAAATGCGGATGCCGAAAAGCAAAAAGAGTAGGCACTAACTAAATTAGGAAATTATGGAAACTGCCTTCTTTTTAGCAATGGGCTGGTGCGGAACCAGATACCCAGGCTGGTGGAGACGCTTTTTGAAGAATCCGCCTCCGCCCCCGGATCCAGAACCCTGGTGGGCTGTTGCTGCTATTGGCTTAGGATTAATTGCCGGAGCTGCAGGAGGAACATTCTTTAGCAATGCAATTGCAGAGAATCAATTTTTTGCTGGCCAAATTGCATCAGCTTCAGGATTGTTTGCTTATGGCGCTTCAAATATTGTAACCGGTATTGCAACAGCTTTTAGAAATTAAAAAAAAATGCCTCGATTTAGGGATAGCTTCGGGGTATTTTTTATTTAAGGGCTAAAAAGCATTTAAGATTATATAAAAATCGCACGAATTACAAGAATTATTTTTTATAGCCACAGATTAAAAGGATTAAAATGATTTCTTCAGAAAAAATCTGTGCTAATCTGTTTAATCTGTGGCAAAAAAAACGCCCGATAAAATTTGGGCGCTTTTATTAAAAATGTATTTCTTAGTTTTTCTCAATCCATTTTCTTGCATTAACAAAAGCTTCATGCCAAGGCGTAACCTCGTCATTTCTGTCTTTTGGATAATGTGCCCAGTTCCATTGAAAAGTCGAACGCTCAATATGAGGCATCATAACCAAATGTCTTCCCGTTTTGTCACACATCATAGCCGTGTTGTAATCAGAACCATTTGGGTTTGCTGGATAACCTTCGTAAGCATATTTAGAAACAATGTTGTATTGGTCTTCTGAATAAGGCAATTTGAATTTACCTTCTCCGTGAGAAACCCAAACTCCTAAAGTGCTTCCTGCCAAAGTAGATAACATAACAGAGTTGTTTTCCTGAACCGTTACAGAGGTAAAGATACTTTCGTGTTTCTGGCTTTCGTTATGGTGCATTTTTCCATGAACTTCATGCTCAGGATTAATCACTTCTAATTCCATAAACAACTGACATCCGTTACAGATTCCAACAGATAAAGTATCTTCTCTTTTAAAGAATTTATCTAAAGCTGTTTTTGCTTTTTCGTTGTATAAGAAAGCTCCCGCCCAGCCTTTAGCAGAACCTAAAACATCTGAGTTAGAGAATCCTCCAACAGCGCCAATAAACTGAATATCTTCAAGAGTTTCACGACCAGAGATTAAATCCGTCATGTGAACGTCTTTTACGTCAAATCCTGCCAAGTACATTGCATTTGCCATTTCACGCTCAGAATTACTTCCTTTTTCACGAATAATAGCCGCTTTTGGTCTCTTGACTCCGCTCGAGATGACAGGCGCTTTTCCTGTAAAGTGTGCAGGGAAAGTATAGTTTAAAACTTGATTTTTATAGTTTTCGAAACGTGCCTGAGCTCTTCCGTTTTTAGATTGTTTTTGATCTAATAAATAAGAAGTTTCGAACCAAATGTCTCTATAAGTCGGAATGTCTAAAGTCCAAAGTCCAAGGTCTAAAGTCTCAGTAGTTGTCGCTTTTCCTAATTTGAAAAATTCGATATTGTTTGCGTTTAATTTAGCTTCAACAGCTGCGTCAGATTTAGCCTGAAATACGATTCCGATGTTTTCGGCGAAAAGGATTTTCAATAAGTCTTTTTCCGCGAAAGCGTTGAAATCAATTTTAGCTCCCAAATTCACATCTGCAAAACACAATTCTAATAAAGTTGTAATTAAACCACCGCTTCCGATATCGTGTCCGGCTAAAATCTGGCTTTCGCCGATTAACTCCTGAATTGTATTAAAAGCATTTTTGAAGAAAGAAGCATCTTTTATAGTAGAAGTTTCATTTCCAATTGTATTTCTAATTTGTGCAAAAGAAGAACCTCCTAATTTGAAGTCATCCTGAGACAAATTGATATAATAAATAGAATCTCCGTTTTTCTGTAAAACCGGTTCCACTACTTTTCTAATATCTGTACAGTTTCCTCCAGCCGAAATAATAACCGTTCCCGGCGCGATTACTTCGTCGTTTGGATATTTTTGTTTCATCGAAAGTGAATCTTTTCCTGTTGGAATATTGATTCCCAATTCGATTGCAAAATCTGAACAGCCTTCAACAGCAGCATATAAACGAGCGTCTTCACCTTCGTTTTTACAAGCCCACATCCAGTTTGCAGATAATGAAATTCCTTTTAAACCATCTTTTATTGGCGCCCAAACAATGTTTGATAACGATTCTGCAATTGCATTTCTACTTCCAGCAACCGGATCAATCAAAGCAGCGATAGGAGCGTGGCCAATAGAAGTTGCGATTCCTTCTTTACCTAAATAATCCAGAGCCATAACCCCAACATTATTCAAAGGCAATTGCAAAGGTCCTGCATTTTGCTGTTTTGCTACTTTTCCTCCAACACAACGGTCTACTTTATTTGTTAACCAGTCTTTTGAAGCAACAGCCTCTAAACGTAAAACGTTTTTTAAATAGCTTTCAAAATCTGCTGCGTTGTAAGCAACATCAGCATATTTTCTATCGATAGTTTTATCTGTCATAACCGTTTTTGGAGAACTTCCGAAGAAATCTTCTAAAGCATAATCCATCGGTTTTGAACCATTTGATTTTGATTCGAATGTAAAACGGTGATCTCCTGTTACATCTCCAACCTGATACATTGGTGAACGCTCTCTGTCAGCGATTCTTTGTAAAGTATCAATATCTTTTTGACCAATAACTAATCCCATTCTTTCCTGAGACTCGTTTCCGATAATTTCTTTTGCAGAAAGAGTAGGGTCTCCAACTGGTAATTTATCTAAATCAATTAAACCTCCAGTTTCTTCCACTAATTCAGAAAGGCAGTTTAAGTGTCCGCCCGCACCGTGATCATGAATAGAAACAATTGGGTTATTGTCGCTTTCTACTAAACCACGAATCGCATTTGCAGCACGTTTTTGCATTTCCGGGTTTGAACGCTGAATGGCATTTAACTCGATTCCTGAACCAAAAGCTCCTGTATCTGCAGAAGAAACCGCAGCACCACCCATTCCGATTCTATAATTTTCTCCTCCAAGAATTACGATTTTATCACCTTCTTGTGGTTTCTTTTTAATTGATTGATCTAATTTTCCGTATCCAATTCCTCCCGCTTGCATGATTACTTTATCGTAACCAATTTTACGGTCGTTTTCTGAATGTTCAAAAGTTAAAACAGAACCTGTAATTAGCGGCTGACCAAATTTATTTCCGAAATCAGAAGCTCCATTTGAAGCTTTAATCAAAATATCCATTGGAGTTTGATACAGCCATTTTCTTTCTTCCATTGCATTTTCCCAAGTCCTGTCATCCTGAGCGGAGTCGAAGGACTTTAAACGAGAATATGAAGTCATGTAAACTGCTGTTCCTGCTAATGGCAATGAACCTTGTCCTCCGGCTAAACGGTCACGAATTTCTCCTCCAGATCCTGTAGCAGCACCGTTGAAAGGCTCAACTGTTGTTGGGAAATTGTGTGTTTCGGCTTTTAAAGAGATAACGGAATCAAATTCTTTTATTTCGTAAAAATCAGGTTTATCAGCCGATTTTGGTGCAAATTGCTGCACTTTTGGTCCTTTTACAAAAGCAACGTTGTCTTTGTAAGCAGAAACAATATCGTTAGGATTTTCCTGTGATGTTTTTTTAATTAATTTGAAAAGAGAAGTTTCTTTTTCTTCGCCATCGATTACAAATGTTCCGTTGAAAATTTTGTGACGGCAGTGTTCTGAATTGGCCTGAGAGAAAGCGAAAATTTCAGAATCTGTTAACTTTCTTCCTAGCTTAGCTGCAAGATTATTTAAGTAATCTACCTCTTCTTCGCTTAAAGCTAAACCTTCTGCTTTATTATAAGCAGCAATATCATCAATTTCCAGAATTGGTTCCGGTTGAATGTTGATAGTGAAAATCTCCTGATCTAATTGATTGAATTTTTGAAAAAGCATTGGGTCAAAACCAGTAAAATCTTCTGCTGCCGGATGAAATTCTTCAATTCTGATAATGCCCGAAATACCCATGTTTTGAGTGATTTCTACAGCATTTGTACTCCATGGAGTAATCATAGTGGCACGTGGACCAACAAAAAAATCCGTCAGTACGGATTTTTCGATCTTATTCGCGTCGGCAAAAAGCCAGTTTAATTTTGAAATGTCTTGAGCTGAAATTTCGTTTTGCGTTTGTACGGCAAAAACAGTTTTGCTTTGGTTTTCAAAGAAATGGATCATTGTGATGTGTAGTTTGTTGTATTGAGCTGCAAATTTAATGTAAATAAATAGTAAGCGCAAATTTGATAACAAACTCTTTTAAAAAAAGATGGGTATTTTTTACCATGTGTAGAGGCGCACAGCATTGCGTCTTCTGGTATGTAAGGTTTTCTTGAAAAAGGAAAGTGTTTTAATCTCGCAAAGTCGCTAAGACGCAAAGTTTTTTATTTCACGCAGATTTAGCAGATTGTGCAGATTTAATTTGTTTGAGTTATTAATAAATCTATGTCAATGTTCAGTAGAGGCGCACAGCAGTGCGTCTTCTCGTATGCAAAGTTTTTTTGTTTCACGCAGATTCAGCAGATTGAGCAGATTTTTTTGGGTAGAGTTATTAATAAATCTGTGTCAATATTTATTAAAATTTTAATCTGCTTTATCCGCCAAATCTGTGTGAACAAAAATATTTAGTTGATTACTATCTTTTTAATTATAGTTTTTGAATCTCTTGTAATTTTAGCAATATAAATCCCGCTTGAAAGATGACTTACTGAAATTACAGAATCTGTTGTGTTTTGTTTTTCGAAAACTTTTTGTCCTGAAAACGAGAGGATTTCTATCGAATAAGGAGAATCTGAATTGCCTAAACCGATATTGAAGTTTCCGTCAGAAGGATTTGGGAAAACAACAATTTCATCTGAAAGTTCCACAACTTCTTCGATTGGCTGTGCCATTTTGCTTGCCAAATTGTTACAGGTATCTTGTGCGTAAGAATCCCATTGTGAGCTTAGATTGAAAGTTGTACTTGGAGAAGTTACTGTTGATTTTCTTCTTAAAGTAATATCAATAGCAAAATTAGCAGTTCCGCCATTAAAAGTTCCGATGATATCAATTAGAACTCCGTTTTTGAATAAACCTACAGCATCATTTCCGTTAAAAGTTAATTCTGTTGCGGTTGTAGAAATGTTAGCTGAACCTGGAGAGAAACAAGTTGAAGAAATAGAAC
The DNA here is from genome assembly GCF_021245985.1 of Flavobacterium soyae. GTDB lineage: Bacteria > Bacteroidota > Bacteroidia > Flavobacteriales > Flavobacteriaceae > Flavobacterium > Flavobacterium soyae. The sequence goes on from NZ_JAJQXA010000003.1 coordinate 412,958, forward strand.
TGTTTACAATTACAAATTTACTTCCTGTTGCCAATGTACCGCTTAAAGCCAAACCGGTACTCCATGAACCAGCACCATTGGTTTGTTTTTTTATAGTGTAAGCAGATAAACTAACAGAGCTTCCTGTATTGTTTGCAATTTCTAAAGCTTTGTTATTTCCAGAACCTTCAATGTATTCAGAGAAAAGCAAATCTGTTGCAGTTCCTGTTCCGCTGCTGCTGGTTGTTACCGAAATTGTATTGCTTGAGGCAGAAGTATTTCCGGCTGCATCTTTTGCTTTTACATAAATAGAATAAGCTGTAGAAGCTGTTAAACCTGTAATCGTAGCTGTAACTCCTGATACAGTTGTTTTTAAAACACTGTTTGCATAAACATCATAACCCGTAACAGCTACATTATCTGTAGAGGCATTCCACGAAAGTGAAATTGAAGTTGCTGTTTTTGAAGTCGAAGCTAAACTTGTTGGAGTAGTTGGTGCCTGAGTATCTCCAGATGGAGTTCCGCCCCAAATTTGATTTACATATTCTGGATGATCGATATACGGATTTCTGTTATTTTGACGCGCATAAATAGCATTATTTCTTGCAATTTCTCTTGAACTTACAGGATCTTGCGCATGCCATGCCAAAAGGAGGTTTAAGAAAGCCGTAGTGAAAACTTTATTACTTGAACCATCAAACATTGCATAAGAATATCCGGCAACGGTATTCTCATATCTTGTTGCAAAATAAAAATACATTCTGGCAATATCCCCTTTAAAGGCATTGATAGGTTCAAAAACGGTTCCTGAATATCCAGATACAGAACTTGATCCTAATTTTCCTCCATTTTGTGAAGTATAAGTTGCTGAACTTACAGTTCCATGTGGATAGTTTGAACGCACTCCGTTTACTTTTCCATCCGTTGGAGTTATGAAATGCGCATCAGAAACCATTGGTGACTGCTCATTAAAAACAGACTGCGGAATAATATGTTCTCTATTGTAGCAATCGCCTTCAACAGAATAACTTCCGCATCGTTGTGTACTTCCTGTGCTGTAATTATAAGGATCTGTTCCTGATGGATTTTCAGAATACATGTCTAATACAGTTCCATCATTTTCGTAAAAATTGTCGACGTCTGATGTTTGGTAAGTAGTATATAAACCAGCATATCCGTTATCAGTATGACCTTTAATAATGTTGTACAATTGCGTTTTTAAAGTATAACCTGTTCCGGTTGCGGTATTGTAATAACCGGAAGGAATTTGGGCAAAGCCAATTGTAACGAATAGCAATAAGAGCAAAAAGTAGTTTTTTTTCATAAAAATAGGGGTTTAAAGTTTGATTGTAATACTGCTTTAAGAATCTGAATTTTAGAAACTTAAAATCAATATTGTAGCAAATTTATTATTTTTATGAATACGATACGTTAAGCGATGTTTAATTTTAAGGTATATTTTCTTACGGCAACTTTTTTATTCATATAAGTGATATAAGTTCATTTAAAATAAAGTTAGAATATAGACTATATAGAAACTTATAATTTTTTTTACTTCGGAAAATCTTTGCTTTGATAAGCACCCAGATCTGGAGGAGAAGTTCTTACAGCTCCTAAAATGTCTAACGGAATTATATACGCCGGATTCCCTTTCGCGAAAGCGGCAGAAGTTTTATCAATATTCAGCTGGTTTTTAGAAACATTATAATACTTCGGGTTTTCGTTTAGAATAATATTATTATAATGTTCCGTATCTGTTTTAAATTGATAATCAGGATTTGTTGTGCTTCCAAATTTCAAAAGACAATTATTTAGCTGATAAACAAAAGCAGCGTTTGTGTTTTTTGCTAAATTGAATTCATTTGTGCTGGAGCCGTAAATAATGCAATTGTTAAAAGCGGCCTGTGTCAACGGATTCGTTTCCGGGGATGCTCCGGCTAGACTATTACTTAAAGTAACAGCAAAATGAGAACTATTTTGCCAGTTATTGTTGAAAGTACAATGTGTAAAACTATAATTTCCGCCATAAACACAAGATAAACCTGCAATTCCGGCATAATTAATCACGATGTTTTCACCGTTTATGTGAGCATTTTGCGCCAGGATTCCATACTCTACGCAGTTGTAAATCTGTGTGTTTTTAATTTCAATTGCATTTAACGGATTTTTAAAATCTAAGCCAATAACAGCATTTTTTAAAGTTAAATGATTGATAGAGTGGTTTGTACTTCCGTTAGCAAAAATAACGGATTTCCATTGTCCGGGAATATCAGAATAAAGGGATTCTAAACGATCGCCTTCAAAAATAACTTCATTTTCTAGTTTCTCGGTAGTTGAAGCAGTTCCGTTAATTTGAAGGGTAGCTTTATCGCCAACATACAAACCAGAATTGGCATGAAAATGAACCCTGGTCCCGGTTTCAAAAGTTACGGTTTTATTTTCTGGAACTCCGGCATAACCATAAATAACATAAGGTTTTTGTTTAGTAAAAATTAATTCATTTCCGTTTTCAGGATCATTTTCGTCCAGATAAAATCCGTCGACATCTTTGCCTTCAATCTGGATTTTTTCTTTTGTTCCGTCGGCATTTTGTTTTGGAAATAAAAATACAGCATCCTGAATTAAAGTTACCAAAGCCACTTCCTGAAGATTGGCACCGCTGTCAAACTGAATTTCATCGGTATATAAAAAATCAGTAGGATTTGCATCTGTAATATCTGCCGTAGTTTCTATAAAAATGTAAAGGCTGTCTTTTGCTAAAAGCGTAACATCTTTAAAAATCTTTCCGTTGCTGCCGCTCATTCCGTCAACCGTCATTCGGTATTTTGAATTAAGTCCTTTTTTAAGCTGTACAATCGGTATGGAAATATCATTTTTACTTCGGTTGTAAACCTTAAGCTGATACGTGCTTGAACCAATGTTTTTAAAAACAGTATCCAAATAAACGGTGTCTTTTGAAAACTTTAAATCTCCGGTACTGGCAACGGTATCAAAATCAGTTCGGCAGGAACTAAAAGCTAAAATTATTCCGAAAATAAAGAGTACAAAGTATTGACGCATATTTGTTTTGTTTTTGCCACAGATTAAAAGGATTAAAAAGATTTTTTTTCGCCACGAATTTCACAAATTTCCGCGAATTTTAATTTTTTGAAAATTTGTGCAATTACTTCGTCTGTCCCTTCTATCAGGTCGCAGCGGTATATTTTTAAATCCTTTTAATCTGTGTAATCTGTGGCAAAAAAAAACTTCCAGCCAAAGATTGATGTTTGATTGTTTTTGTAAAAATAACAAAAAACTTACATGTTTGAAGTTGAATTTTAATTTTAAAATGGGATTTTCGAATTTGTATCTCATCTTTTCTTTAATTTTACGATTTTAAAGTCCATTTTAATGAATTATACTAAAGAACAGATTATAGCGTACTGCAATGAGTTTTCTAAAAACACTTTGATGGAAACGCTAAAAATCGAATATATCGACGCTGGAGAAGATTTTTTAACTGCAAAAATGCCTGTAAATCCAAGTGTTCACCAGCCAATGGGCTTATTACATGGCGGAGCTTCTGCAGCTTTGGCAGAAAGTGTTGGAAGTGCCGCTTCACACTTTTTTATTAATGCAAAAGAACAAGAAGTTCGCGGTATCGAAATCTCGGCAAACCATTTAAAAAGTATTCGTGAAGGCGTAGTTTTTGGCACAGCCAGAATTATTCATAAAGGAAAAAGTCTTCATCTTTGGGAAATTAAAATTACGGATGAAGCCGGGAATTTGATTTCGCTTTGCAAGCTTACAAATATTGTTTTAGAGAAAAAGAAAACAGAATAAGGAGCATGAATAATTTTTTCTCAAAAACAAAACAACATTACAATCAAAACTTACCTTTTGTAATTTATTCTAAACCTAATATTTCAAGTGTTTTTGGGCTTTTACAGCAAAATGATACTTTACATAAAATTACGGATTACAGTGAAAAAGGATTTGTTTTTGCTTCTTTTGATGAAAAACAACTTGTTTTAATTCCAGAAAATGAATCAGAAATTATTAGTGCTGTCAAGGAAATTACTGCATTTGAAGCAACTGAAATTGATGATCTGAATTTTGATGCAGAGGCTAAAATTAAATACGAAAATTTAGTTTCAAAAGGAATCGAGGCCATTAAAAAAGAAGAATTCAAAAAAGTAGTTTTATCAAGAAGTGAAAAAGTAAATTTATCTGAATTTGATTTTGTTGAAACTTTCCAGTATTTGGTTCAATTATATCCTACGACTTTTTGTTATTGTTTTTTTCATCCTAAAATTGGACTTTGGATGGGGGCAACGCCGGAACAACTGCTAAAAGCAAACGGGAATGCTTTTGAGACAACAGCTTTGGCAGGAACGCAAAAAGCAAATTTAGAAACCGAAATTCACTGGGGACAAAAAGAAAAAGACGAACAGCAATATGTTACTGATTTCATTGTAAAACGTTTACGAGAAGTTGCCAATTCGGTTGTAGTCACAGAACCGTATAGTTTAAAAGCCGGATCGATCTGGCATATTAAAACGGATATTTCGGGAGTTTTAAACGAGAATTCAACGTTGGAAGAAGTTATTGATACACTTCATCCAACTCCTGCAGTCTGCGGATTACCAAAGAAAAAAGCAAAAGCTTTTATTATTGAAAATGAAAATTACGACAGAACTTTTTATACGGGTTTTCTGGGCGAATTAAACAGCAGTTTTGCGGGCAGTAAAATAAGTTCTGATTTATTTGTAAATTTACGAAGCATGCAGATTCAGGATGACACAGCGATTTTATATATGGGATGTGGTATTACAAGAGAAAGTATTCCCGAAAAAGAATGGGTGGAAAGTGTCAATAAATCAATGACGATGAAGAAAGTTTTAAAAAAATAGTTTCAAGTTTAAAGTTTCAGGTTTCACGTTCTGTGGAAAACTTGAAACATGAAACCTGAAACAAAAACAAACAAAAAAACAAAAATGAAATTAGACATATTAGCCTTTGGCGCGCATCCGGATGATGTAGAATTAGGTTGTGCCGGAACAATTTTAAAAGAAGTTTCTCTTGGGAAAAAAGTTGGTATTGTAGATTTAACACGCGGCGAACTAGGAACGCGCGGAACTGCCGAAACCAGGGATGAAGAAGCAAAAGCGGCAGCAAAGATTTTAGGTGTTTTGGTTCGTGAGAATTTAGGCTTACGTGACGGATTTTTCATGAATGACGAAAAACATCAATTGGAAGTCATCAAAATGATTCGAAAATACAAACCGGAAATTGTATTATGCAACGCAATTGATGATCGCCATATTGATCACGGAAAAGGCAGTAAATTAGTTTCTGATGCCTGCTTTTTATCGGGATTGATAAAAATTGAAACTTCAATAGATGGAGAAAAACAAGAGGCCTGGAGACCAAAATTGGTGTATCATTATATTCAATGGAAAAACATTACTCCAGATTTTGTAGTGGATATTACGGGTTTTGAGAAGAAAAAGGTTGAAGCGATTTCTGCTTATAAAACACAATTTTATGATCCGAATTCGAAGGAACCTGCAACACCAATTACAAGTAAAAACTTCTTTGAAAGCTTGAATTATCGTGCACAGGACTTAGGAAGACTGGTTGGAAAAGATTTTGCTGAAGGTTTTACTGTTGAAAGATGTTTGGCAGTCAATAGCTTAGAAGATTTGATGTAAATTTTTCATTTTTTTCTTTGTAGAAGTAAACCTTTGTTATATATTTGCACTCGCTAAGCAAAAATGGTGGTTGTAGCTCAGCTGGTTAGAGTAGCGGTTTGTGGTGCCGCGGGTCGCCGGTTCGAACCCGGTCAGCCACCCATAAATTTAAAGCCTTGAAGAAATTCAAGGCTTTTTTTGTGCGTTTAATTTTTTTGAACCATATAAGTTATGTAAGGTCATTTTAGATTAGGCTTGGATTATGGTAACTAATAAGTTTAAAAAGGGGAAAGCTCAATATTCCTTACAGCTCAAATTTTACTGTATTTCAAATATAACCCACGATTTCAACCGTGGGACGCTCGGGGATACATATTGTGATATATGCGCTATGATATTGCGTGTGTGATATACGTTGCGCTCCAGCGGTTTCAACCGCTGGTTATGTTTTCAATATGGCTGTAATTGTATTTGTTTCAAAATTCCTTATTTCCTAAATTTTATCGTATTTCAAATATAGCCCACGGTTTCAACCGAGGGACGTTCGGGATATGAGTATTATAATATGCGTTGTGAGATATTGCATTTGTGATATACGTTACGCTCCCAGCGGTTTCAACCGCTGGCTATGTCCCCTAATCCTAATATGATCTATAATGATTTTGCATTTAAATAACTGCCAAGAAATCTAAAATGACCTTACATAACTTATATGGTTTTAAAAAAAAAGCAAAAAAAAGCATGACGGTTAAATCATGCTTTAGGGGTTATTATATTTGGCTTATTGTGTTTTTAAATTTCCTCAAAGGTAGTTCCTTGTTTAATGTCGCCGGTTTTAAAACCTTTTTTAAACCAGTACATTCTTTGTTCTGATGTTCCGTGGGTAAAGGAATCCGGAACAATTTGTCCTTGCATTTTGCTTTGAATTGCGTCGTCTCCAACGGCATTTGCAGCACTTAATGCTTCTTCTATATCACCTTCGTCTAAGTATTGTTGATTGTCATGTGCCCAGACTCCGGCATAAAAATCGGCTTGAAGCTCTAAAGCCACAGAAAGTTTATTAGCTTCGGCCTGGCTTTTGCCTTCCTGCTCCTGATGCATTTTTGCAGAAGTACCTAATAAAGTCTGAATATGATGTCCAATTTCATGAGCAATAACATACGCAATGGCAAAATCTCCGCCTTTCGCACCAAATTTAGTTTTTAGTTCTTCAAAGAAATCTAAATCCATATAAACTTTTTGATCTGCGGGACAATAAAATGGACCCGATGCCGAAGATGCTCCGCCGCAAGCGGTTTGAACAGAACCTCTAAAAAGTACCAATTTCGGGTTTTTATATGTCATTCCGTGTTCGGAAAATATTTTCCCCCAGGTATCTTCTGTTTTTGCTAAAATCGATTTTACAAAATGACCCATTTCTTCATCTTCTTTGCTTAATGGTGCAGCAGCTTCAGTTTGAGTCTGTCCTCCTTGCATTTGTTCTAAAACAGGTGTGATAAGTTTTGCATTCTCACCACCAAAAACATTCAATAGCAAGATAATGATGCCAATAACACCACCTCCAACAGCTATTTTGCCGCCAGAAACTGATCTTCTGTCTTCTACATTATCGCTTTCTCTTGAACCTCTCCATTTCATAGTAAATTGTATTTAAGCTTTTTATGTTTTTTCTTGTACGAATTTATATAATTTTTGGGAATTACTTATGATTTGTGACGATTTAGTTTTAATTATTTTAGCCATTTTACCAAAGTTTCCTCAACAGTGCCTTTCATAATTGGTTTTGAAATATAATCATCCATTCCGGCAGAAATACATTTGTTACGCTCTTCTTTTTCGGCGCCCGCAGTTACGGCAATTATCGGGATATCTTTTCCTGTAGTAGTATTTCTGATAGCTTTTGTGGTTTCGTAGCCGTTCATAATCGGCATTTGTATATCCATAAAAACAAGCGTTGGATTAATGCTTTCAAATTGTTTTACAGCCTCATAACCATTTTCACATTCAAAAATAAAAGCATTATGATACAGGTTTTTTACAATTGTTTTTAAGAGCAGCATGTTTACTTTATTATCTTCAACAATTAAAAAGCGTATATTTTTACCGTTTGTCTCATTTTGATTTTCAGTAGGGGCGGCTTGCAAATTTTTTAATTCGGTATTATATTTTTCGTTTGTACTTTGATTGCTGGTTTTTAAATTTAAATCGAAGAAGAAATTACTTCCTTCGCCAATTTTACTTTCCAGCTGTAATCGGCTTTCCATTAAGGCCAAAAGCTGATTTGATATTGTTAAGCCTAAACCGGTTCCGCCAAATTTTCTCGTTGTAGAACTATCTGCCTGAGAAAAGGCCTTAAAAATTTTCTTTTGGTTTTTCTCCATAATTCCAATTCCGGTATCAATTACAGAAAATCGTATGGTCGAAAAATTATTTTTTGTTTTTGATAAAACAGAAACATTCAGTTTTATAGAACCTTCATTAGTAAATTTTACGGCATTAGAAAGCAGATTAATCAGGATTTGTTTTATTCGAACAATATCTGTCCAAATATATTTAGGAACATCTTGGTCTACATTGAGTTCCAGCTGCAGGTTTTTTTGATTGGATTCAAAAACAATTAAATCGAAAACCTGACCGAGTACTTTTTTAATATCATATAAATCAATGAAAAGCTCTAGTTTTCCAGCTTCAATTTTAGAAAAATCAAGAATATCATTTATAATCTCCAACAGCGAGTGTGCTGATTGATTAATGGTTGTCATGTATTTTTCCTGAATCTCTTCTAAGTCAGTTTTCATCAATAAATGGGTAAAACCAATAATTCCGTTTAAAGGTGTTCTGATTTCATGCGACATATTGGCCAGAAAATCAGATTTTGATTTATTGGCCGCTTCTGCTAATTGTTTGGCTTTAATAGCGTCTTCGGTTTCTTTTTTATTGGTGATATCAAAGTAAATTCCTCCCACAAATTCAATTTCGTCACCTTTTTTAATAACATCCCCAAATTCTTCAACCCAAATATATTCGCCGGATTTTCGTTTAATGCGGTAAACATTATGCAAAGGCATTCCGTTTTGGAGATTATCGATTTGATTATTAATAACCTCGTCGCGGTCTTCATGATGAATAAGGGATAAAAACGAAAGGTTATTTTCGATAAACTCAGCCTTAGAATATCCGGTTAAGTTTTGAATCTCGTCGTTTAGGAAAATTTTAGTCGAAAACGCATCAAACTTTGATAAATAAACTGTTCCGGGGATATTGTTGGCAATTAATTTAAATTTTTCTTCGCTTTCAATAATCTTCGCTTCGTTTCTATTTCTTTCTAATGCAGATGAAATATTGTTGGCCAAAACCTGAAAAATATATATTTCCTCTTCAGACCATTTTCGTTCTCTCGCACAATCATCAAAACCAATAAATCCGGTAAAAATATCGTTGATATATAAGGGCAGAATTAAAATTGATTTTATTTCATTATCGATGAGTAATTGTTTAAAAAATTTATCTTCAAGCTTTCTTGTAAAAGTATTTAGAATTCGTTTGTTTTTTGCGGCTTCAAAAATTTCCGTTAAATTTTCCTCTGTCATATGGCGCAGAGGCGTAATTTGATGCGGGATTCCTTTTCTTGACCATTTGTATTTCTGGATAACGGTATTGGTTGTAAAGTCTCTTTCATAATAAAACATATGATCTGCTTTTGAGGCTCTTCCAATCAAATCATAGGTTTCCTGAAACATTTGTTCTGTAGATTTACTCAGCAGAAATTTTTCTGTACAAAGTGAAAGTGCTGATAATAACTGACTTTTAAATTCTAATCGGCGTTCAGTTTCCAAACGCATCTGCATTGAGATAGCCAGCGAAACAACATCAGAAATAGTTCTGGCATAATTGATATCCTCATTATCCCATTCTCTTTGTTCCTCAGTACTTTCAAAACAAACTACACCAGCTAATTGCCCGCTTAAAAATATTGGGACATCCAGCATTGATTTAATTTTATTTTTGGTAAAATAAAGCTTTTGAAATTCTGAGGTTTCTAATTTATTAAAAACGTCAGGAGCATTTATTATTGCTTTGCTCTTTAAGGTTTCAAAATAAATTGGATACGATTCTTTATCCAGAATGTTTTTATCTGTCAGGGTTTGATTGTCAATACTGTATAAGTTTTTACAAGTAATCAGGTCTCTATAATATTTCCAAAAACTTACCCGGTTAGATTTGCTTACTGTAGAAGCTTCTTTTATAATATAATCGATAACGGTATTTAAATTATTATAAGTGCTAAAGTCAGTCGTTGATAATTTTTTAGTCGAATTGTTGTAAGCCTCGATTTTTTCGAGACGTCTTTTTTTCTCGTTTTCGGCATTTTTTATTTCGGTAATATCTCTTGCAATTCCTGCAAAACCAATAGTTTGATCTAAGTCATTTTTGCGAATGATAATCTTTTGCGATATCCATAATTCCTGACCGTTTTTCTTTAAAATAGGAAGTTCTATTATGGGGAATTTATTCCCGTTGCTTTCAAAATTTTCATAAAAATCAACTGCACTCATTGTATATTTTTCATGAATGAAGTTTGAATAATGTTTTTGAATTATTTCATCTTCAGAATAACCTAAAAGCGAATACGCAAATTCATTTATAAAAGTAAAATAACCATCTGCATCGACTTCAAAAATAATATCTGTCGCCGTTTGAATTAAGTTTTTATATTGGTCCTGTACGATGATCTGCTCGGTAACATCCTGGCCAATGCTTATAATTAAATCATCAGAGAATTTTTTATCTTTCCATTGGATGTATTTATATTCTCCGTTTTTATTTTTTAGTTTTCGGGTATAAATTTTATTTTCTTCATGATTTATTAGAGAAATATTTTTGTTATATTCATCACCTTTTGTGAGTTTCCAAAAATTAAGTCCCATAACTTCTTCGGGCTGGTAGCCTAAAATTGCGGTTACGGTTTCACTGCAAAATAATATTTCACCTTTTTGATCTGTTGCAATTGTTAGTGAATTTCCTTTGTGCACAATTTCGTTTGCAAACCTGAAATTGTCCCGATTATTTTGTAAAACGGCATATTTTACCTGATTAATAATGAAAATCAGGATGCAGAAATTAATTAATAAAATAGAGGATTTTAGAGGAATTAATTGAAATACAACTGTTGAAATAAGAAATATAAAAGTAAGACCAACAAAGAACCAGTAAATTTTTATTGGTTTTAAAATATTGTATGAAAAGAAAAATGAGATTAAAAAAACGATTACAGGAACAACATCTTTAGGCAGAAAAACTATGTTGCAGCAAACATAAGTAATGTAAATAAAGAAACTAAAGATGAAAATCTGCTGAATTTTATCTCTCAGCCATTTTATTTTGTCTGTTACTATATAGACAAGAAGAACAAAAAAACCTATTGAAACGTTTACGGCCAGTAAACTTTTCGGTCTGATTTTAAAAATTTCATTTATGATTTCGATTACAATAACTGCAATTCCAAAAAATAAAATATAAAGCTGATATTCCCTTCCTGCGGTTTCTGCTTCTTTCTTTTTTTCAATGAAATTTCCAATTTTTGCTTTAATGCGAAAAAATTGATAAACCAAAAGCCCTAAAAAGCCCAATAAAGAGAAACCGAGAAGTATAAATTTTGGGTTATTATAAAAAATAATGTCTGAATTGAAAACGTACCAGTTTGTCATAATTGATTTCAGAGCATTACCAGAACAGGCAATACCTGAAACCAATAGATTGAAAAAACTATAGTTTTCTACCATAGATTTTGAGATATGTTTGGTTTAGTAAATAGCAATTTAAATTCTAATAAAGAGGTGGTTAAGCTCTTAATAATTTATTTAGAACTTAGTTTTTTTATTCAAAATCCGATTTTCCAATTGAATCAATAGAATCTGGCTGTTCTTCTTCGGTGAAAATTGAAAAATAAGCAGCATACGTTACAGAAGTATTGAATATAATTGTAAAAAGTAATCCGACGCAACATGCAAAAAAGCCCACAAATGAACCGAGAAATCCTATTACAAACAGAGCGAAAATTATTAATGGATTTTTGCTTACAATAATAATACTTGATTTAATTGCATCTATAGCTTTTAAATTTCCAAAAACCACTAACGGAATTGAAAAATACGTAAAAAACGAAATCATTATTGATACTCCGCCGCCTAAAAACATTATTCCGGTACTGTCTAAAACATACGAAATTCCTGTACTTACAACAGCTAACAAAAATGCTAAAGAAAATAATTGAAAAAAGTACGGTGCTTTATAGTAGGTGAAAATTGTTGAAACATTAAATTCCTCATCCTTATCTGCACAGTCTGCCATTTTAAGAAACCCGGCCCCTAGCGGTGCAAATATGGCGGTTACTACTGCAATTGCTACTGTCGAAACTACTTGCTCGATGTATGTAAGTTTTTGACTTTCGAAGTTCTTAATAAAATCTTCTGAGAAGGCCTGCAAACCATAAAATAAAGTAGCTAATCCCATAATTACTATAAAGGCAAGAAATGAAAATACAAGGATTATTAACCCTGAATACAAAGCTATCTTTTTGTAATTTTCAAAAGCGTAAGTAAAAACAGTAGAAAAATCTATCGAATAGCCATCTCTTTTGATGTCCTCAATTTGTTCAAGTGTAGATTTCATTTTAAAAAGTAGAGTTGTTTTATATTCTTCGTCGTAATAAATTATTGTTGACGTAAATATAATATTTTAAATCAATTCCGTATAAAAATCTACAAAACATTACGAAATTGTTTTTCTAATTTAAAGCCAGTCTAAAATTCGTTTTATTGAAGCTAGTTTATCCTTGTAAGGAGCGTAACGCATGGGCAGATCAAGCCAGTTTGCTTTTTTTACCATCGCCTTATGATGAGAAAAAATATCAAAACTCAATTTTCCGTGATAAGCTCCAATTCCGCTATGGCCAACACCGCCAAAAGGCAGTCTTTTATTAGAAAAATGAACTACTGTATCGTTTATACAGCCGCCTCCAAAAGAGTAATCTGCGATTAATTTTTTAGTAAATGATTTATTTTCACTGAAAATATAAAATGCGAGAGGTTTTTCGTACTTGCTGATTACATTATAAATATCAGCTTCGGTTTCATAAACTAAAATTGGTAAAATTGGACCAAAGATTTCTTCTTTCATTACGGTGCTGTCTAAACTTGGTTCTTCGATTAAAGTGGGAGAAATATACAGTTTATCGTGGTTTGTTTCTCCTCCAAAAATTACCTTTTCACGCTCAATCATTTGATCTAAACGCACCCAGTTTTTGGTATTTACTATTCGTGCAAAATCTGGAGATTTGTCTATTTTTTTACCGTATGCTTTTACAATTTCTTCTGTTAAAAATGTAATGAAATTGACTTTCATGTTTTTTTGAATCAAAACATAATCGGGGGCGATACAGGTTTGTCCGGCATTTATAAATTTTCCCCACACAATTCGTTTTGCTGCCAGTTTTAAATTAGCAGTTTCATCAATAACGCAGGGATTTTTTCCGCCCAATTCAAGTGTTACAGGTGTTAGGTTTTCGGCAGCGGCTTTTGCAACGATTTTTCCAACAGTTACACTTCCGGTAAAGAAAATATAATCCCAGCGCTGCGCCAGTAATTTATTTGAAACTTCAACGCCGCCCTCAAAAACTTCGACATGGCTGATGTGAAATGTTTTTTCAATGATTTTAGCAATGACAGCAGAGGTATGAGGAGTAAGTTCTGAGGGCTTTAAAACGACTCTGTTTCCAGCAGCAACAGCAGAAATTAAGGGACATAAAGCCAATTGAAATGGATAATTCCACGGAGCAATTACCAATACATTGCCGTAAGGTTCTTTGTAAATATAATCTGTTGAAGGAAAATTAAGGATAGAAGGGAAGACACGTTTTGGCTTTGCCCAGGAATTAATGTTTTTAATAGTATCTTTTAATTCCGAAATAACATAATTCGTCTCGGTTAAAACAGCTTCAAATTCAGGCTTTTTAAAGTCATCGTACAAGGCTTTTACAATCAAATCTTCGCTTTTTTGAATGTTATATAACAACTTTTTCAGCGTTTCTTTTCTGTATCCGATGTCATTTTTAAAGTCCATATTTATGATTAGCTTGTTTTTTAGGATATGCAAGTTAATCGATAAAAATTAAAAAATTAACAATTTAATCATAAAAATCAGACGGCATTCCAAATCGTTTCGTCTGGAGTTGGAGCAATGATTGTAATGTTTTCTTTTGAAACAGGATGAACAAAAACCAGTTTTCTGGCATGAAGATGAATTCCTCCGTCAGGATTACTTCTGTCTGCACCATATTTTAAATCGCCTTTTATCGGGGAACCAATTGCAGACAACTGCGCACGAATTTGATGATGACGCCCCGTATGAAGATTGATTTCCAGAGCCGTATAATTTTGAAGCTCTTTGATTATTTTATAATCCAGACTTGCTAATTTACTGTCCGGAACTTCTTTTAAATGTGCTTTTGAAGTATTGTTTTTTTCGTTTCTTTTTAAATAATGAACCAATTTAGCAGCTGTTTCAACAGGTTTATTCTTGACAACAGCCCAATACGTTTTTTTAGTTTCACGATTACTGAACAATTCGTTCATTCGGGATAATGCCTTGCTGGTTCTGGCAAAAACCACAATTCCGGTTGTAGGACGGTCTAAACGATGAATTACTCCCAGAAAAACATCGCCTGGTTTATTGTATTTGTCTTTTATATATTCTTTTACAACATCAGATAAAGGTTTATCGCCTGTTTTATCACCTTGTACAATATCGCCAACGCGCTTGTTAACCACAATAATGTGATTGTCTTCATGCAAGATTTGGAGATTATTTTTATCTGAAAGAATTTTCATATTAGACTGGCTTAGATTTTTAGATTTTAGACTTCTTAGACTGGATTTTTTTAGATAAATTTTACAGTAATGTTGCTCTAAATCTTGATGTCATTTTTGTTATTTCTTCGAGTAGGTTTATTAATTCGATTGTATTTTTTTCATTTATGAATCCTAAATCAGAAGAAATTAAAAGTTGTGTTTCTACTTCGTAAGCTGAACCAATTGCAATTTCTAAAAAGCGGGCAAAATCTTTATTAGAATTCCTTGAAGAACCTTCCGCAATATTTGAGGGTATTGATATAGAAGCTCGTCGTAGTTGATTGATTATCCCAAATTTTTCTTCACTAGGAAAGGAGGCTGTTATATTATAAATTTTGGAACAAAACAATCTGCTTTTTTTCCAAATTAAAAGCTCTTTAAATTGATGCATTTTTATATAGATTTATTTAGAATTTTAAAGAGTTAAACTTAAAACTTCTTAGATTTATTATTAATTTTAAATAATATAGAATAAATCTAAGAAGTCTAAGTCAGTCTAAAATCTAAGAAAGTCTAAAGTTAGTACTGTTCTCCAGCATTAGGAAAATCACTAGATTTAACATCAGCAGCATATTGACCAATTGCTTTTGTCATTTCTTCGTATAAATTTAAATAACGACGTAAGAAACGCGGGCTGAATTCATTATTCATTCCTAACATATCGTGTATAACTAAAACTTGTCCGTCAACACCGCCTCCGGCACCAATACCAATTACCGGAATCGAAATACTTTTAGCCACTTTTTCGGCTAAATCTGCAGGGATTTTTTCAAGAACAACACCAAAACAGCCTACTTTTTCAAGCATTTTAGCATCTTCAATTAATTTTTCGGCCTCTTGTTCTTCTTTTGCACGAACGCTGTACGTTCCAAATTTATAGATAGACTGAGGTGTTAAACCCAAATGTCCCATAACCGGAATTCCTGCGTTTAATATTTTTTTGATAGATTCTTTAATTTCTTTCCCGCCTTCTAATTTTACAGCATGTCCGCCGCTTTCTTTCATAATTCTAATGGCAGAACGCAAAGCTTCTTTAGGATCAGACTGGTAACTCCCAAAAGGTAAATCAACTACAACCAAACCTCTTTCTACAGCGCGAACTACAGACGAAGCGTGATAAATCATTTGATCTAAAGTAATTGGCAGAGTCGTTTCGTGGCCCGCCATAACATTTGAAGCAGAATCTCCCACTAAAATCACATCGACTCCTGCGGTATCAACAATTTTAGCCATTGTATAATCATACGCCGTAAGCATAGAGATTTTTTCTCCGTTGCTTTTCATTTCAATTAATGACTTTGTTGTGATTCTTTTATAATCTTTTTTTGCTACTGACATTTTATTTTTTTTTGATAATGTAAAAGTATTGAATAATTGTAAAAGGGGAATCAGCAATAAAAGATTATTTCGACAGAAAAAAGCTTCCCACCTTTAAACTCTAATCTAAACTGACTGTCCTCCATTATGATAGAATAATTATGCAGTGATTTTATCGAAGCATCGATATAAGTTCCATATTTTTCAATGAAAGCTTTTTCGGACACTGAATTAAGTTGTTTTGAGTTTTTTTTGCCACAGATTAAAAGGATTTTTACAGATTTTTTATTTTATACAGGTTTTAAAAAATAAGCAGATTTAATTTTAAATAAAATCTGCTTAAATCTGCGTGAAAAAATCATTTTAATCCGTTTAATCTGCGGCAAAAAAATATATGTTTAGCAATCTGCCATGTTTACCGCAATGGCAAGCCCGCCTTCTGAGGTTTCTTTGTATTTAGAATTCATGTCTTTTGCCGTTTGCCACATGGTATCTATTACTTTATCTAAAGGCACTTTAGCATTTTTAGAATCGGTTTCAAGAGCCAGTTCAGCAGCATTTATGGCTTTGATGGCGCCCATTGTGTTTCGCTCTATACACGGAATCTGAACTAAACCGCCAATTGGGTCGCAGGTTAAACCAAGATGATGTTCCATTGCAATTTCGGCAGCCATTAAAACCTGAGCCGGAGTACCGCCCATTAATTCACAAAGAGCCGCTGCCGCCATCGATGACGAAACGCCAATCTCTGCCTGACAACCGCCCATTGCAGCAGAAATTGTAGAACCTTTTTTAAAGATACTTCCAATTTCGCCGGCAACCATCAAAAATTGTTTGATCTCTTTTTCGCCTGCACCATGGTTTTCAATAACCATATAATACATTAAAACTGCCGGAATAACGCCCGCACTTCCGTTTGTTGGAGCTGTAACGACACGGCCTAACGAAGCATTTACTTCATTTACAGCCAATGCAAAACAACTTACCCATTTTAGAATCTGACGAAATTTAACCTCCGTTTTTCTAATTTCTTCCAGCCACGACTGCGGATCAGTATAATTAGAAAGACCAATTAGATTTTGATGCATATCAAAAGCGCGTCGGCGAACATGTAATCCGCCAGGAAGAATTCCTTCAGAATGACAGCCAATGTACATGCATTCGAGCATTGTATTCCAAATACGCATTAATTCTGAATGAATTACTTCTTCAGAACGCATTGATTTTTCGTTTTCGTAAACAATCTCAGAAATCGATTTGTTTTCAGAAACCGTATAATTTAAAAGCTCAACCGCATTTTGAATCGGAAACGGGAAAGCACATTTTATAACTTCTTTAATTTTGGCATTTTCACGTTCTTCTTTTACCACAAATCCGCCGCCAATAGAATAAAAGATAGATTCGTATTCAGAATCGTCATTTTTATAAGCCGTAAATTTTAACCCATTTGCATGGAAAGGAAGAAAATCTTTATTGAAAACAATATCCTGAAGAAAATAAAATGGGATTTTATATTCATTTGCGAGATTGATCTCGTTTGTATCTTCAATAGTTTTAACGATTCCGGCAATATTTTCAACCGGAATATATTCAGGATCCTGACCGCTTAGGCCAAGCATAACAGACAGATCGGTAGCATGACCTTTTCCTGTCAGGGAAAGAGATCCATACAAATCGACTTTTACACGTTTAACCTGATCTAAAATCGATTCATTTTTTAACTCTTCTAAAAAACGTTCGGCGGCTCTCCACGGACCTAAAGTATGTGAGCTAGAAGGGCCAACGCCAATTTTAAGCATATCAAAAACAGAGATACATTCTTCCATTGTTCAATTTTTGTTAAGACAAAGATAATTGAATAATGCAATGAAGGATTAATTTTGAATGTTAATCTTGCGTATTTGTTAAAAAAGATATTAAATTTTATTAATTCGGCAACGAAATAAATTTAATATCTTAATATGGGGTTTTCATAAAAAAGTTAATCTTTTTTCGGTATTTTTGTAAAGATGCAACTATCAAAATCTGCTGTTTCTTTTAATTGCCCAAAATTGAAAATTAACCGAAACTTTAGATGATTTCGTTTTAATTCTACCAATGTCTTTTTACGAAAATTTAGAATACCATAAAAAGATAAAATTATATTATGATAGAATTTTTCAAGCATTTTTTACACGAATTTGAATTACCTCTCAGCAACCCAGTATTGATTTTCTCTTTAATACTTTTTATTATTCTGCTGTCGCCCATTTTACTTAAAAAAATAAATATTCCAGGAATTATTGGTTTGATTATTTCGGGAGTTATTATTGGACCGCACGGACTTAATATTCTGGCTAAAAACTCTGCGGTTGATTTATTTTCGACAATCGGGCTTTTGTATATTATGTTTATTGCGGGTTTGGAATTGGATATGAACGAGTTTAAAGCGAACCGAAACAAGAGTTTATTATTCGGATTTTTTACGTTTATCCTGCCGCTTTCGATAGGTTTTCCGGTTTGTTTTTATTTATTGCAATACGATTTCAATGCTAGTTTTTTAACCGCGAGTATGTTTGCGACTCATACTTTAGTAGCGTATCCAATTGTGAGCAAACTCGGAATTGCAAAAAATCAGGCTGTTGCCATTACCGTTGGCGGAACTATTTTGACAGATACAGCCGTTTTGATTATTCTGGCCGTAATTATGGGAAGCAGTCAGGGAAGTTTAAATCAGGCTTTTTGGATTAAATTGGGGGTTTCATTGGCAATTTTCTCTGCCATTATGTTTTTATTGATTCCGAGAATTGCCAAATGGTTTTTCAAAAAACTGGAAAGTGAAAAACACGCCCATTATATTTTTGTTCTTTCTGTAGTTTTCTTTGCCGCCTTTTTGGCAGAAGCGGCAGGAGTAGAGCCTATTATTGGCGCTTTCGTTGCCGGTTTAGCATTAAACCCTTTAATTCCGCAGTCATCGGCTTTAATGAACCGAATTGAATTTATAGGAAACTCATTATTTATTCCGTTTTTCCTGATTTCTGTTGGAATGCTGGTTGATATAAGCGTGATTTTAAGCGGACCAACTGCTTTAATTGTTGCCGGAACTTTGAGTGTTGTGGCTATTTTTGGAAAATGGATTGCAGCTTTTTTTACACAAGTCGTTTTTAAATACAGCAAAACCGAAAGACAGCTTATTTTTGGTTTGAGCAGTGCGCACGCCGCTGCAACTCTTGCCGTAATTTTAGTGGGTTTTAAAGCTAAAATACTGGATGAAAACATCTTAAACGGAACTATTATTTTAATTCTGATTACTTGTATCGTGGCCTCTTTTGCAACCGAAAAAGCAGCGAAGAAAATAGCCATCTGCGAAGAAGAAATTTCGCATACAAACACAGATAAAGATCAAATTTTAGACGAGCATATTTTAATTCCATTAGCAAAAACTTCTGCCGCAGCGAGTCTGCTGGATTTTGCCCTTTTAATAAAAGATAAGAAATCGTCGAATCCTGTAACGCTTTTAACGATTGTGCCAAATAACGATCAGGCTGAAAAGAACATTTTAAAATATCGAAAAGCGGTTGATAAATTTGTAATCCAAGGTTCGGCATCTGAAGTAAAAATAAATACAATTGCAAGAATCGACCATAATCCGGCGAGTGGAATTGCGAGAACTTCTAAAGAAATAATGTCAGATATTGTGATTGTAGGCTGGCCAAAGAAAACAGGTTTCCTGGATAAAATTTTTGGAGAAAATGTAGATTCAATCATAAACAATGTCGATAAAAGTTTGTTTATCAGCAGGTTTCAAAAAACGTTTATCGAAGATAAAAGATTGGTATTTATCTGCCCGCCGTTTTCAGAAAGAGGAATTGGATTTCAGCTTTTATTGCAGAAAATATGCAGGTTATCACAAGAACTAAGTATTCCGATTGTTGTTTATGCCGAATATAAAACGCATCAAACCATTCAGCAGATTGCTAATAATCTTCGATTGAATGCTAAATTAGGTTTTAAAAGTGTAATAGAATGGGATGATTTTGAATCGATTTCAGACGAAATTCGTGAAACAGATTTAATTGTTTTCAATTTATCCCGAAAAGGTTCGGTTTCGTATCATTCTATTTTTGACAGACTGCCTCAAAAATTCGAAAAATTCTTCAACAATAATAATATCATTCTGGTTTATCCACAAGACGATCGCAAAATTAGTTCTATGGATGCTTACGAAGATTTTACTGCATCACCGTTAACCAAAAGTTTGGAAGCAATCGAACAAATTGGACGCGGTTTGGGAAGTATTTTGAAGAAGGGTTAGATTTAAATAATTATAAGCCATTAAATGATACCAAAGTTTCCGTTAATTGTACTGACATTTTTAACTTTTGCAGCGACTGCACAAAACAAAATGAAAAAAGCCGAAGAACTTATAGATAAAGCAAATCCGGGCTGGACTCTGGTAGAAGACTGGATTAAAACGGCAACAAATAAAGTGGAGATTTTACCGGTCGATGCATTAAAGGCAAAAGATGCTTTGTACAAAACTCAGGTTACAACGCGTTCGACAATGGGGGCGGTTATTTTTAATACTGGAGGCATTTTAGTTGATGACGGCTGGATTAGAATTTTAGGTTCTGGAAGTTCAAAATTTAATCGTTCGCTGCCTGATTGGAACAAAGGAAAATCATTTAATGAGTTTGGCGAAACTCCAGCTTTTTTATTAATTGCAGATGATGCAATTGGCGGTTTTTATTTTTTAAATGGAGGAGGATTAGGAACTGACGCAGGGAAAATTTATTATTTTTCTCCTGATAATCTGGAGTTTGAACCGCTAGATATTACGTATTCTGAGTTTTTAGGATTTTGTTTTAGTAATGATTTAGATAAGTTTTATGAAGGCAACAGATGGAAGGACTGGAGAACAGAAGTTTCTAAATTAAAAGGCGATGAAGTATTCAATTTTTATCCGTTTTTATGGACAGCCGAAGGAAGTGATATCAATAAAAATACACGAAAAATAATTCCGGTTCAGGAACAGTACAGTTTGAATTTAGATTTACGAAAGCAGCTTGGGTTTGATAAATAATTTCAAGAAACAATAAAGATGAATCATAATATAAAATCAATCCGGCCATTTATTGGAGCAAAAAACTTTGAAGTTTCAAGAAGTTTTTATCGCGATTTAGGATTTGAAGAAATAGTTTTAGAATCTAATTTTTCGGTTTTTAAATCAGGAGAAACTGCCTTTTATCTACAAGATTATTACGATAAAAATTGGATTGAAAACACAATGATTTTTCTTGAAGTAGATGATGCTGATCGTTATTATAAGGAACTTTTAGCTTTAAACTTAACTGAAAAATATGGCGTAAAACTAACACCAACACGCCATTTAGATTGGGGAAGTGAATGTTTTCTGCACGATCCATCTGGGGTTTTATGGCATTTTGGAACTTTTAAAAAATAAGTTTGCCACGAATTTCACTAATTTTCACTAATTTTTATTTTTAATTCGTGGAAATTAGTGAAATTCGTGGTTATTTAATTTATTAGAAAATCTTCTAAGTGAATTGTGTTTTCTGCTCTCTGATACCAATCATTAAAAACTAATTCCAGTTTATCGGCTGTGAATTCTCCAAAAGTATAATCCCGAAATTGCTCAACAGCTTCAATTAATTCCTTAGGATTTTGAAGTTCTTCTGTAAAACGCATTACCGTTGAATGTGCTGTAGAAATAGAATATCGGCTGTCGATACTTTGTTCTAAAGTTGAATTTCTAAAATTCTCCCGAAGTTTATTTCTTAAATTATTCAAAGTTTCACCTGAAGGAAATCCCTGAATCATTATTGCAGAATTTGATGCCGTAACGCCGCGAAATTCGATTTTGATTTCGCCCAAATCAGCTAAACTATTTTGGATTATGTTAATATAATCTTCAACATTAATTTTATCTAAACTAAAACTTTCATAACAGGAAATTATCGACATTACCGTAATATGAATATCAGAATCAGGATAATAATATTGGTTAGGTTCAACAGCTTTTAATTCTTTTAAAAACAACTGAATATTGGTTTTTATTTTTTCGCTTGGGCGGAGGAGAAACGTAATGCCAAAGCGGGAATCTGAACGATTATTTATTTTGGAATCTAAACTGTAATTTCTGTTTAAAATAGCTTCAGAAGAAGTTTTATAAAGTTGATTGTAATGTTCTGCTAAACTCATTCGGGTTATTTCTTTTTCGCTTTTTCCAGATTTTCTTTCACTCTAAACTTTACAATTTTGGTGATTAAATCGTACGGCATTTTTTCTTTTAAAGGGAACTGAACGGAACCTTTTCCAGATTTATATTTAGAAAGTTCCGCAGCAAAAGCTTCATGACCGCCTGGCAAAGCATACAATCCGATATGATTTTTAAATGCAGCAAAATAAACCACGATTCCGTTTTGTTCAAAAGCCGGCATAGAATAACTGATTTTTTCTTTGGCATCTGGTGCTGCTTTCTGAATCGTCATTCTAACTTTTTCTAAAATTTCCTGAACGTCATTGGGAAATGCGCCAATGTATTCGTCGATATTTTCGGGTTTTTTTGTATCCATAAGTTTTATTTTTTTTATTTCATGTTTCAAGTTTCAGGCTGTTGTAGAGAACTTGAAACTAAAGAAACCTGAAACCTGAAACTTTTTATGCCAGTCCTTTTGGAAATCTATCTAAAACTAAATTTAGCTGTAATTTATGCTCCAAATATGCTTTTGCTCCAGCTAAAACTAACGTGAAACCTTCGGTAGAATTGCGGACTTGGTCGATAATTTTATCTGAATCTCCTTTTAAACCTGAGTTTGTAATGCTTACAAAAGTTTCATTTTCGTTTAACGGGGTAAAAATCCATTCTACTAAAGTTGTTTCATCAGGATTTCCCCATTCAATAACAATCTTTTTATTTTCCTGTATAACTAATGTTTTAACCGAAAGCGAAAAACCATACATTTCCCAAGTCCATTCGGTTTTTTGATTTTCTTCTAATCTTCCTGAACCTTTTGTAAACCAAAATTTACTCGTAATTTCCGGATCAATAAAAGCCTGAAAAACTTCTGAAACAGTTTTTCTAATCAGCATTTCGGCTTTTGCAAATTTGTTGTTTTCTGGTTTCATTTTTCAACGTTAGATATTATAAGTTAAATTTGAGAAGTTAGTTTAACTTCCTTCTTTTTCTTGAAACCTCTAATTTATGAAATTGTTGTAGGAAAAATGATAAAAATGAATTAAAATGTAAATCCGGCTAATAAATTCAGCGAGTTTGTTTTTATAGTACCGCCATTCATAACCTCGCCTTTAGCAATATTTGCTAATCCTAAATTCTCTCTTAATTCGATATAAAAATTATGATTTTCGTTAAACTTAAATTCTTTTCCAATTCCGGCAGAAATACCATAATCTAATGATTTTCTATTTTTGGTATCTTCTACATCGCCATTATATATTGAAGGAAAATTACTTTCTGATTTTATTCCGGATTTAAGTAAATAACCTAAATAAGGTCCGCCATTTATGTAAAAACTTTTATCATTTGAGAAATTATACTTTATCATAATCGGAAGTACGATATAGTTTAAGTATGTTGTGGTTTTAGATTTATAAAAGGTTTGCTCAATTGGTAATGGTGATTCTGAATTATCTATTAAATTAATTGTGCTTTTCGAAATCTGAGCTTTTCTCTCATAATTCAAATCAACTTTTATGGATAAGTTTTTCTGAATTTCATGTTGAAAAGAAAAGCCAAATAAATAAGCAAAGCCGGGATTGTCGTCTACAAAACCGTCATAGCCTCTAAGACTGGAATAGTTTAAACCTCCTTGTATTCCGAATTTAACTTTTGAATCTTGAGCAGATGTTTTAAATGTGATAAGAACGATTATAAAAAATAAAAATGTAATTTTCTTCATGTTTGTTTTGGTTGAATATTTTTGACGGCGAATATATATAATTATGATTTATATATTTTTCTTATCAATCCATTTTCCAACCGTTGGCGGAATATAATTTTCCATTTGGCTTAATAAGCTCTCAATATCATCGCTTACCAAAAGCATTTTTTGATTAGCTTCTTTCAATAAACCTTTTTTACTCATGGTTTGAAGCAATTCTAAAAGCGAATCATAGAATCCGTTGATGTTTAAAATTGCGATTGGCTTTTTATGTAATCCTAACTGCGCCCAGGTCAGCATTTCGAAAAGTTCTTCCAGCGTCCCAAAACCACCCGGAAGTGCGATTACACCGTCGCATAAATCATTCATTTTGGTTTTGCGCTCATGCATGCTTTCTACCAAAATCAATTCGGTTAAACCCAGATGTGCGATTTCTTTTGATCTTAAAAAATTGGGTAGAACACCAATTACAGTTCCGTTTTCACTCAAAGCACCATCCGCAACAGCACCCATTAAACCAACATTTGCTCCGCCATAAACTAGAGCGATATTTTGTTTGGCTAAAATTTTTCCCAATAATTCGGCTTGTTCTTTATAGATTTCTTCGGTGCCAAAACTTGATCCGCAGAAAACGGTTATTCTTTTCATGTTGCTAGTTGAATTAAAAATGAAAAATTATGAATTAAAAATACTTGTAAAACTGTCACTGAAAACTGCGACTGCAAACTATTACTTTTTCAGTTCATATTCAAAGTGCGGCAGACTTACACCATTATTCGTAAAAACCATAGTATTTACTTTTTCTGCACCAAGTTTTAAAACAGCTTTTTGCGAACGGAAATTCTCTGCTCCAATATGAAAAAGTATTGAATCAACATACTGAAAGGCGTAATCGATCAATAACTTTTTGCAGGATTTATTATACGGGCCGCTCCAGTATTTTCTGGATAGAAAAGTATATCCAATGGCAACACTCGATTTTTCGGGATTATAATCGTAATAACGCGTGGTTCCCATAATTTCATTGGTATGTTTATCCAGAATTAAAAACGAACCTTTTGAATCTATTGCAGTTTCAAAAAAAGTTTTAAAAACATCTTTTTTATAGCGGTCTTTCATTGGGTGCTGTTCCCAAATTAAAGGATCTGAAGCAGCTTTATAAAGTTCTTCAAAATGATTTTCCTCAAGAGGAATCAATTTTACAATTTGGTCTTCTAAAAAATCGGGCTGTAAGTTGAAATTTGATAATGTCATTTTATAGCGTTTTTTATGGTTAGTTCTTTTTTTACCACAGATTAAAAGGATTAAAAAGGATTTTTTTTGTCATTTCGACTGAAAGGAGAAATCGCACTCGTAAATCGACAAAGATTGGCGGTTCTCGTTGCGGAATTACTTGTGCGATTTCTCCTTTCAGTCGAAATGACAAAAAGCTGCGTAAACCCGTTTCAATCAGTAAAATCCGTGTGCCATTAAGCCATCAAATCTGTCTAATCTGTACACACGAAACGTTTTCCATTTTAATTTCTTTTCCGGTTTTCTTCAATAATCCTGTTTTAGGATTTCTTCTAAAAACAATAATATTTCCGGTATTTACATTAGTGGCAACTAAAAATTTTCCGGTTTCGTCAATGGCAAAAACTCTCGGATGTTTACCTAAAGTAGATTGATAACCTACGTTTTTCAATAATCCATTTTCGTTAATTGAAAAGATAGCAATGTTATTTTCTTTCCCTCGATTTGCGGCATACAGAAACTTTCCGTCTGGCGAAATATGAATATCAGAACTTTCAAAACCTTCTTTTATTTTATCCATATGCGTCGCAATGCGCTGGATTTTATTTAAAACTCCATTTTCATAATTATAAACACTTATCTGCCCCGCCATTTCTTCAATACAATAACCAAATTTTTGATTGGGATGAAAAGTAAAATGTCTAGGTCCGGCCTCTAAATCAGTTTTTGTAAATGGAGATTGAGCTTCGGTTAAAGGCTGTTTTTTATTTTCATCAAAGGCATAACAGCGAATTTTATCGGCGCCTAAATCGGGTAAAAATAGATAATCGAATTGAGGCGAAAAAACTGCCGAATGAACATGAGATCTTGTTTGCCTTTCCTTGTGTATACTTCCGTCTGTATATTGAAAATTTTGTGCAATTGAATCGATTTTTCCGTTTTCTAAAAGAGGATAAACTGAAACACTTCCTTCTGTATAATTAGCATTTGCAATCCATTTTCCGCTTTTATGAACCGTAACATAAACTGGATTTTCGCCGCCGCTTCTCTGGCTGTTTAAAAAAGTCAGACTTTTATTTTCGGGATTA
The DNA here is from genome assembly GCF_021245985.1 of Flavobacterium soyae. Taxonomy (GTDB): domain Bacteria; phylum Bacteroidota; class Bacteroidia; order Flavobacteriales; family Flavobacteriaceae; genus Flavobacterium; species Flavobacterium soyae. Next base: position 439,057 of record NZ_JAJQXA010000003.1, read on the forward strand.
AATTCAAAACTGCTTACGCTTCCGGCATTTGGTGTTTTGGTATCGGTGCAGGCATAAACATATTTTCCGTTTGGCGAAACAGTCAAATACGAAGGATTTATAATGTTTTTTACCGAGGCTATTTTGATCAGTTTTCCGTTTAAAGTATCTAATTGATATATCTGAATCGCTTCTGCAGTTTTATTTCGATTGTATGATCCTAAAAACACATAGGTATTTTGAGAAAACATGCTGCATGTTATCAGGAATACAGTTGTTAGGAAGGTTATTTTTTGCTTCAAGGCTTTGTTTTTAAGATGTTAAATTTGTGAAATGAGTGGCAGTCTAAAACCAAATACCGCTAGTTCGCCCTGCATGAAATCTAAATCTTCAGATCTTTTAAAACCTAGTTTCTCATACATTTTCCATGCTGTTTTCATGACAAGTGTTGAATGGATAATAAGCTGTTTCTGATTGTTTTCAGCCGCTTTTTTGATACATGCTAATGTCAGCAGTTTACCAATTCCTTTTCCGCGTGCAATATTGTCAACACCCAATAATCGAAATCCTGCTGAGTTTTTTTCCTGAGTAGCAGTTCCGCCAGAACCATAATACTGCATATCATTAAAAAATACAACCGCTCCAAGAATAGTATTGTTGTCGTCAACAGCCGCTAAAAGTTCTGTTTCCTGATGATTGGTAAAATCACCAATATTAGCCAGCATTTTATAATAAACGGGTTGTTCGTTTTCTTTTGGAAAACCCTCTAATTGCGAGTAAACACGAATTAAAAGTTTTCCGATTTCTTCAAATTCTGAAGGAAAAGCGTTTCGAATTATATATTTTGAAGTATTCATTTTTTTTAGTTTTCAGTCACAGTCACAGTTTTTTGCGAATCTTGTCATTTCGAGGAACGAGAAATCACACAAGTAATTCGACAAAGATTGACGATTTAGCATACGGAATTTCTAGTGCGATTTCTCGTTCCTCGAAATGACAAACTAAAGCAATTTATAATTAACCATTTACAATTAACAATTATCTCACTCCTTTCCACCATTGTTTAAATTCCTGATTTTCATTTTTCAGTTCCACTAATTCTCCAATCATTGGTGTAATTAAAGGAATTGGATTTGCTGAATCTGCATTCAGTTTTGTTACTTTAATCAATGGCTCATCCCAAGAGTGCAGTGATAAAGAAAACTTTGAAGAATGTACCGGAAATAGTCTTTTTGCTTTTAAATCTTTTACAGCTTGTATAACATCTTCGGGCATGTTATGAATGTATTTCCAGTTTTTATTGTACTGCCCGTTATCGATTAAAGCAATATCAAAAGGGCCAAATTTTTCGCCAATTTCTGCAAAATGCTGATCGTAACCGCTGTCTCCGCCCAAATACATTTTAAAATCTTTGCTTTCTAAAACAAAAGATGTCCAAAGCGTATTGCAGCGTTTAAAACTTCTGCCGGAAAAATGTCTTGACGGCGTTGTATAAAGCGTTAGATTTTCGTCTAATTCTATTTTTTCGTGCCAGTCTTTTTCGATAATATTTTCTGTTGGAAACCCCCAAAACTCAAAATGCGAACCAACGCCAAGTGCTGTGATTACTTTTTTGGTTTTTGGCTTTAATTTGAGAATCGTTTCATAATCTAAATGGTCGTAATGATCGTGTGTAAGCAGTAAATAATCGATTTCAGGAAGATCATCAACCGTATAAATATCTGTTCCTTTAAACGATTTTGTAGTACCCGAAATTGGAGAGGCGTTACCGCTAAAAACAGGATCGATTAAAAATCGTTTTCCTTCCAGCTGAATATAATAAGACGAATGCCCAAACCAAACTAAAACATCCTGATCGGGAGGAAGTTCATGCAAATTGGATTTGATTGACGGAATTAAATCGGCTGGAATTTTTCTATCGACTTTTTTGAAAATGAATTCAAATAAAACACCAATTAAGCTGGCACCTTCAGCAAGGTCTGGCGTGAAACTTTGGTTTTCGAATTTTCCGTTTTTATACTGAGGCGACTTTTCAATTAGAGCTAATCTTTCGCCGGATGGTTTTTTTCCAAATTTGGGATGTTGTAAAAAATTATAAGTGATAAGTACTATTACTAATAATAGAATTAAGAATGTGATCATTTTTATTTTGAGGGATATAAATTTTGGACTTCTTTAATCGAAAGTAAAATTATCTTTTTTAAGATTTTGATGTTGATATCAGCTAATTTCTTGATGTAAATACATGCTTTTGATACTTTGTATTTTCCCAGGTTTAAAAAAAGCTCTTCTCTTTTTTCTTCGGATAAATAAAAATACACTGTTGTTGCGGTTTTTCTGGGAGAAAAAGCAGCCAAAGGTGCGTCGCCTTCGTGTCCTGTGGCATATTTGTAATGATAAGATCCAAAACCAATAATACTTGGCCCCCACATTTTAGGTTCAAAACCTGTAATTTGCTTCATTATTTTTATCAATTCAAAAGCATCATTTCTTTTTGCTTCGCTGTCTACAGCATTTATAAAATCAATAACACTGCTTTCAGTTGCTGTTGTTTTATTCTTTGCCATTGCCTTTTATTTTTTGATGTACTAAATCGCTTTTCAGCAGAATATTTTTGATTTTAAATTCAGAAATATAAAACAAATCGCGGCTTTCGTTCATTTGGTTTTCTAAAATTATTAAGCTGACACCGCTTTCCGGGAAATATAAATTTACGGATGAAAACCCGTCGCCTAAACCAGTATGTCCTATATATTTTACGGCTTCTTTCTCAATAATTTTAATACCATAACCATAACCTTCATCTGCTTTTCCGAAGAAATTATGCTGTGCCAATATATTATATTTCAGCATTAATTGATACGTTTCTGGCTTTAAGATTTTTCCTTTATGAAGATTATTATTCCAAACCGATAAATCATTTACGGTAGAAACAACTCCGTCTGCGCCTAAACTTTGCGGTGTAATCTGCGTAGTTTTTACAGCTTCAAACTTTCCATTTGAGTTAAAATATCCCGTAGTTAAATTTTGAGTTTTATCTTTAGCATAACAAAAAGTATTGTTCATTTTTAATTTCTTAAAAAGAGCATTTGCTACTTCTGCATAACTTTTTTTGGTAGTAAATTCAACAATTTTTCCAGTAAGACTAAAACTTAAATTTCCGTAGCTAAATTGAGTTCCGGGTTTAAAAGCCAAAGGTTTTTGCAAATCGACAATTCCATGTGTATGATTTAAAAGCTGATGAACCGTAACAGAATCTGCCCAGGATTGCGTTAATTCAGGAAAATATTTTTTAATTGGTGATTGTAAATCGACTTTGCCTTTTTCAACTTCCAATAAAAGTAAAACCGCAGCGACTTGCTTGCTGTTTGACATAATTTCAAATTGAGAGTTTATTGTTAAAGGTTTTTTAGTTTCAAAATTGGCAAAACCCTTTGCTTTTGAATACAATGTTTTTCCATTTTTAGAAATCAAAACAGCACCATTAAAAATAGGAGAAGTTGTATGTTCAACCAAACTGTCAATCTTAGCGGTATAATCATCTTTTTTTTGTGCAGATGAATTGCAGTATGACAAAAGAAAAGTCAAAAGTAATAAAGCGGGAATTTTGTATTTAATGTTCATTTTTTTAGTTTCAGTTTTTAGTTTTCAGTCTCAGCTATTAATTTATAATTAACAATTAATCAAAACATTCCATTTTCATTAATCATTTCACTCGGAATTGGCTGCCCTAAATCCCAGAGTTCGACAATTTTACCTGACTCGAATTTGAAAATGTGAACGACGACAAATCCCAAATCAGCTGAATTTTGTTTTAAATGCGAATGTACAGCGACCAGATCGTGGTCAGCAATGATATGATGAATTTTAAAAATTTTATTTGGATTTTTTCTTGCTGATTCTTCCATTGCCAGCATTAAAGTTTGGGCATCACCTTTAAAATGAACATTATGATGCCTGAAATTTTCGCCTGCATAAAGCTTAAAAGCTTCATGCGGATATCCGCTTGCAGCAAGTTTTAAGAAGTTTTCTACGATTTCTTTCTTAGTCATAATTTAAAGGATTAAACAGCAAACTAAGTTATGAAAATTACGTTCTTAAAAAGCAAATAAAAATTATTATCTTAATTGATTTCTATGACAGGATGAAATTAACAATAGCTTCAGCATGTATTTTTGTGGTATCAAACACAGGAACTGAAAAATTAGATTGGTCTATAAGCATTGGGATTTCAGTACAGCCCAAAATAATGCCTTCGGCACCACGTGCAATTAATTCGTCTGCAATTTTAATATATTTTTGTTTTGAATCCTGATTTATAATTCCTCTGCCTAATTCTTCTTTCAAAACGTACTGTATATAATCCCGGGTTTCTTGATTTTCAGGGACAAGGACATTTATTCCAAAACTTTTTAATTTGTCTTTATAAAAATCCATTTCCATTGTAAATGAAGTTCCCAGAAGCCCAATTGCAGTAAGTTTTTTTTGCGTAATCGCTTTTGCTGTTTCGGTTCCAATATGTATTAGGGGCAGTCCGGTTTCTTTCTCTAATTGATCTGCATAAAGATGTGCAGTGTTGGCACATAATACTATGGCTTCAACATCGCTTTTTTTCAAACTTAGACAAGCATTTAGTAAGATATCAAATGAATTTTGCCATGTTTTTTCCTGGATATCACCAAAGTTTACAGAGTAAATGAGACATTCTGCAAACTGCAGTCCGCCTAATTTTTTATTAACACCTTCATTAATTAGTTTATAGTAATCAATAGTCGATACCCAGCTGATACCGCCTACGAGACCAATTTTTTTCATTAGATTTTTATTGATGGTTTATTTTTTTTGCAGACTAATCTCAAAGCCAGATATGCCATTGGGATATAAGCAAAAACTAAATCTATAAATGTAAACCACATTGGCGATGGGAGTGAGCAGACCATTACAATTCCGCCAAACAGGAAAAAGGCACCAATAACAAGAGCTAATTTCTTTTTATGGTTAACTGCAATTAAAGCGGTTGTGACTGCGCCCAAAAAAGTCCCGGCTGCATGCGCCAGAAATGGAAACAGGTAATGTTTTGCTTCGTATAAATGCATCGTTTTTTGAATCCCTTCCATTGTTTTATTGTCGACTCCTTCCGGAAGCGGAATAATTGATTCACTTACTGTGATAATACTCATATTAACAATACTTCCAATAACAATTCCGGCAATAACAGCCAGTATATTCCTTAAAACGGGATTCATAATTTTAATTTTTTAATCTTACGAATATAGGAAAATTAAGATTATTTAGTCTGATTTTTTAATTAAAAGATTGTCTGAATTCTAAAGTCGAAACCCTTGTTTTTGTTTTAAATAATTTACTAAAAGACTACTGATGTTCAAAACTTAATTCGAATGCAGTTTAAGGTTCTAAGCGATTAAGATTCTAAGGTTCTGAGTTTTTTTGCCACAGATTTTATAAGATTAACTCAATTTTTTTAATCTTTTTAATCCTCTAATCTGTGGCATATTTAAAAATAAACAGCGAAACTCCGTTTAATCCGTAAAATCCGAGGGCTAAATATATCTCTTAGTTTTGAGATAGTTTCTTTTCGTTTTCAGTTTGAGGTTTTCCGCTTGCATTTGGGCTGCCTTTCCCGGTTTCAATTAAATTTTTCAAACTTTTTTGAATGTATGTTGTCCAGGCGTCACGGCATATTTCAAAACATTCGTATTCTTGATTTAAACCAAAATGTGTAAAACGAAGTTCTGTTTTTCCGTCTTTTTCTGTAATTTCAAAAGTTGGTTTTGTTCCTGTCCATTCCGTTTTGTCTTCTGTGAATTTAAAGTAGTTTTCTTCAACCAGCCAGACAATTTTCTGATTCGGAATTACTTCTGTCAATTTAATTTTACAGCGGTGAACATCTTCATAATGGTAATTAAATCCATCATTTTGTTTCGCTGTACTTCCTTCAATTTCTTCAGACCACCAGCCGCGCACATTGGTAACGGCATTAAAAACTTCCTTTGGTGACTGATTGACAATTATTGCTGTGGTAAAATCTGACATACTCATTTTTATGATTTTTAAGATATATATCAAATTTATTCTTTAAAAATCAATAAGTTAGGTTTTTATAAGACAATTGTAAGGGGGATTTCGGACAGATCTTGATTTTAGATTTTAGATTGTTGATTTTAGATTTAAACTTTGCGGTAATACTTACGCTGCTTTTTTCAATTATCGCATTATTTTATTTGCTAATTATCTCATTATATCCATTCTGTTTATTTTATCATTTTTTATTTCAAAAATGACTACTTGCTCTTTTTTAGTATCATCTCCATTTCGTCCTGATACAAATTCATGAACTATTGCTTTGTTATCAAAAAAAATGGTTTTTATTACTTCGGCATATATAGCAGGAGATTGTTTAAAAAGGTTGATAAACATTTCTTCGCATTCTTTTTTACCATTAATTGCTAATGTAAGGTCTTGAAAATTATAAATTTTTATTTCATCACTATACAACGGCATCATTTCTTGTATTGATTTATTATTAAAAGCTAACATTTGAATGTCTATAATTTCTTGTATTGTCATTATTTGGGATTGTTTTTATAATATGGGTATCTTATTTTTATTGCTGGGTTTTGGTCAAATAATTTTTAATCTTCGCTATAGCTTCATTAATCTGTAAAAAATGATTTTCCATTACATTTTCCAGCTCTAAAGTCCCGCCCAGAATCAGCATTTCTTTATTTTTAAAGCGCTGCCCCAAACGATCTTCGAGCATTATGGTTTCCATACTTTGTGCCATTCCAATTTCGGTTAAAAAAGCATTTGGGTGCCCGGCGGTGCAAATGACAAGTCCAAACGGAATTGCCTTCATTTTCGGAAAATCATCGGTTTGTCCGTAAGCATATCCAACCGAATAAACGCGGTCAAACCAGCCTTTTAGTTTTGCGGGACAATCGCTCCACCAAACGGGATATAGGAAAATAATACAATCGGCTTTTGCAATTTTTTCCTGTTCAGCTAAAACGTCTTTAGAAATTGGAAGACTGAGTTTTGCAAATCCTTCTCTTTCATATTCTTCTTCAGACATATCACTTTGAAAATCTGAAGCGTATAAATCTGAAACTTCAAGGTTCCAGTTTTGTTTTACTACAGCAGATTTTAATTGTTCTAAAACCTGAAATGTATAGGACTTTTTGCTTGGATGAGAGTATACGATTAAGATATTCATTTTTGAAGGTTTTAGAAAATTATTAAATAAAAAAAGAGAACCTAAAGTTCTCTTAAATACGAAATTACGAAATAGTTGTTAATTGTTAATTATGAGCTGCGAGTTAACAATTCACAATTACTATTTTATTCGGTCATATTCAGATGTTGAACAATCCAGACATTCTTCTGCCAGAAATAATTTTTTACCTTTAATTTCATAAGATCGGTCTATATAAGTTTCTTGCGTAATAGAACTGCCTTTATCAATTACTATCATTTTTTTATTGCCGCCAAAAATTGATTCTTTGGTGCGGATAAAATACTTTTGATCTTTAATCAGAGTTCCGTTTGCATAGGTTTTAATTGTAGTATTTGAGATTTCAATTACGATTTTTTGGCTTGATGCTTCCGGATAACCAGGACCGCCAAATCCTCCAGATGTTTTAATCCAGCTCCATTTGCCTTCTAAGCGATTATTAGCTGAAGAATTGTCATCATTATTGCAGGAAATCAATAAAGCGAAAATAAGAAATAGTAAATATTTTTTCATCGGTTTAAATTTTAGGTTAATTTATTTTATAGATGAAAAAAAAGTTAAATAGTTGCGTTAAAGTCTTTTAAAAGAATGGTTTGAGTTATTTTAATCGAATTAAAACGCCTTTGCGTTTCACGATATTTTTATAATCCCATTGAATGTTTCTGGCTTTGCCGAGCCATCTTTTTAGATCGTCGATATTGATTTGATCTGCACTTGTATAACGCACTTCGGCGGCTTTAAAGCTCCCTTCGTTTTGAAGTTCTGTTTCATCAAAAGACTGCCCGCTCCAAAAAAGCAGCCTGACAGAATCTTTTAATTTACTGTAATCGGCAACGGGATTTCCGTCTAAAAACCAAACCGGATGCCGGTGCCAGATTTTGCTTTCGGCTTCCTGCAGGAAATCATTAATCGCAGTACTTAAAATATTACATATTTTTTTGTCTTCAACGCTTTGTGAATCATTGTATGCCTGAATTTCCTGGTTCATGGTTTTTAAGTTTGGTTAATTTATGTTTTCTGTAAGCTCAAATAAAATATATGTTCCGTTTTCAGAACGTCCTTTTTCTTTTTCAATAAATCCTTTTCTGTTATAAAATTCAACGGCTTTGATATTGTTTTCTAAGCATTTTAAAGTAAGCGGAAATTTAGTTTTTTGAATTGCGGCTTTCAATAATTCGGTTCCAATTTTTTGACCTTGATATTCCTTATCGACATACAAATGGTGAATAAAATTATTTGGCATCCAAATAGAAATAAAACCAACAGGAATATCATTAATGAGTGCAGTTAAAATATATTCTCCTCGCGTATGTTTTTCAAAGTCATCTAATTTAAATTCTGATGTATCAAGCCACGAAAATGTTCTTTGCCTTTCTTTTAAAAACAGGATTTTTAAAGCTTCAAAATCACTTTTTCTAATTTCTACTATTTTCATCAAATTCTAAGTTGTTGTATTTTGTTTTAAAAATAATACTAAAATATTGAATATTTGATGTTTATGTTTGTAAATCAATTATTGAAGTGTTTATTGAAAGCAGTAGTAATATTGATAACAAAATCTTTTGTATACTGTCCGGTTTCGTCTAAATCCGGGTCGAGAATCGTAATTTCAAGTCCGCTTAGTTTTTGACTTTCAAATAAATAGGAGGTAAGTTCATTAAATTCTTCATAGGTTAAACCGTCAGGCGTTCTGCTGTCTACGCAGGGCATTATATCATCGTTAAGAACGTCGACATCGATATGAAGCCAGAAACCATCTAAGTTTTTGTTTTCAACTTCTGAAAGAAATGTTTTTATGCAACTAGCAATGCCTTGTTTTCGCAGTTGCTGAAGGCTTATGTATGTTGCCGAAGATTTTCTGATTTCGTTTTCGTATTCATCATCGTATTCGCGATTGCCTACACACCAAAGGTTTTCTTCTTTTATATAAGGAGATAAATTGAGGATATTGGTTAATTTTTGATGCCCGTTTCCGGTAACAATTGAAGCTGCCATGCCGCCAGCGCCGCCGGTTTCAGATAAAGAAATATCCATAAAATCGGTATGGCCGTCGAGGTAAAATAATCCGTAATTGCCTTTTTGCTTTAAAGCCATTGCCGATCCTAAAAGAATGCTGCAGTCGCCGCCCAATACAAACGGAAATTTATTGGCACTCAATAAATTGTTTATTAAATAGGCTTGCTCTCTGGCGTAGGTAACTAATGAATCTGTGTTGAGAATATTGGTTTCAGGATCTTTAGAATTTGAATATTTTGGCGGATCGACCCTTATGATATTTTTTGGATTAATTGTTCTATGCAGATTATGTTTCCATAACCAATCCGGCAAACGATTTACGCCTGGTTCTTTTCCTGTCTGCGGTTCTTTTAAGCCTAAATTAGAAGTGAATTCAACAATGCATATTTCTTTCATAGCGCTATTATTTACGGATAAAGTTATTAAAATTAATGCTGCTGTAAGTTATTTTTAACATGCCTAAACCAAAAAATCCGACCTGTTTTCACCAATCGGATTTTTGATATTTTATGATTTTCTCGTTAAGTCAGTAATTAATAACGGATTGTTTTCTTTTAATTTATTAACCAATTCTTCGACCGTTCTGGGATTTTCTTTTATAGCTTCGTATTCAGCAGAAGTAATTCCAACAATCTGCAGAAATGAAACTTCTCCATGCGGTGTTTGTTTCTTTTCGATTTCAGGGTCGTTTACAAAAAGCAATGCTGTAATTTCAGTATCAGTATCCAGCCTGATTGGGCCGTTTGCCGGCATGTAATGAAATTCTTCAAACCAGTTGCCGCTGTCAAAAACATATTTGGCTATATTTTGCAAAAGTGTCACTGCCCAGCTTGGGTTTCCGTTATCAGCTTCGAATGGTTTTAATCTAAAAGTAAGTTCAAATCCCCATTTGCTGAATTCGCCGTCAACTTTTTCTTCGTTATAATATAATTCAGAAAAACCGTAAGTTACAAAGTGAAAATGATCTGTTTGTTTTTTGCTGTCATAAATACTTACGCCGTCCAGCGGATATTCTCCGCCAAGCATATAACTTATAGCTGGTGCAAAATGTTTGGGTTCCTGATTTGGATAAAGACGTTCAAATTCGTTATCAATTTCAAGCCAGCCTACGGCATCATCTTCTGAAAATTGTTTTTTATATTCTTCTAATGTCATAACTTTTCTTTTTATGATTAAAACGAATACAATATAAGATTTTAGGTGTAAAGAATAAATTAATATGTTTTTAATTTATTCATAAACTGATCAACGGCAAGTTCTAAACCTTTACCATAATCTCCTTTTTTAAATTCGGGCACGGCATAAGTTGTTATAATATTCTGCGTGTCGTTATCGCTTAATTTATAGCGGATAAGGTCAATGCTTTGAACCTGAATTTGTCTTATTTCTCTGCTTACTACAATTAAAATAGTGGGATCTAGTTTTGGATCTTTTGACAAATATCGGTCTAATTCTAAAGCATAATCAGGGAAAGAAGTATAAGGCTGTATTGATGGGGTTGTTACAATCGTAATTTTGTAAAGAAACTGTTTTTCGAATGCTTTTAAGGTATTACTTAATGTTGTAATTTGATCAGGACTTAAGATTTTTTCGAAGTCATTTACATAATCGTAAGATCTTGAAAAAACGCTTTGAGGGTCTGGAACAGTATTTTCTTTTTTTGTTTGAGAAAATAATATACTTGCTGGAAACAAGATTATTATAATTATGAAGGATATTTTTTTCATCGCATGCGAAGATTAGATTTGGTGCTGCGAAAATACCACTTTATTGGTTTACGATAAAAAGATAAACGGGTTATTTATTAACCAAAAAATCCGATTTGTTTAGCAAATCGGATCTTAAATGAAAATATTATAATAAGGGAATTAAATGCTCCCAATTTAATTGTTTTGCAAAATCTAGTGCTGTTTTGCCGCTGGCAGTTTTTTCATTTTTATCTGCTCCTGATTCTAATAATACCTGAATTGAAGTGAGATTTCCTGCGATTGCTTCTCTATGTAAAAAGGTATAACCTAATTCATCTTTTGCAGTTATTTCTTCGGGATTATTTTTTACAAAATCAATAAGACTGTCTTTCATGTTTTTACTCATAGGATGTTCTATAAGATTTTCAGGTTTTTCTTTTTGATCAGAAACGACAAAAATATCGTTGAAATCTCCAAAATCTAATCCCCAGGCTTCGTCGTGATCTTCTCTTTCGTTATCGCTCATTTCTGAACGCATTGCATGAATAGTATAACCTCCGTAGGTTTTTCCTCCAGCTGCAAATAACCAGTCACTGATTTGATTGATTGGAATTTGTATTTCATCTCCGTTATTTACATTCGTTAATTCATTTGGCTGATTAACTAGAACACCATAAATAGTTTCACCATCAAAATTAACATCATTAATCCACATGTGTTCAACTAAAGTTTCTCCATTTATTTCCTGAGTGAAAGCCAGTTTAACACAGGCAACATCAAGTCCGGGAATTATTCTGCGATATTCCCAGGATAATTCTCTCCAGAAATATTTAAAGGTAGCCTGCGCTTTTTTGAACGCTTCAATCATTTTTGGATTTTCTCCATCGGCAAAGAAAATGGGTGTGTTTTCCATTATATATTATTTTTATGAAGTAATTTTTGAAATTTCTGTTTAAGTCTAAACGAATAAAAAACCGATCTGTTTACAAATCGGTTTTTTACTATTTAAAGAAACCGAACTTAGAAATTTACATCGTCTGCGATATTGCCGCCTTGTTCTGCAGCAAATTTTGCGGCATATTCTTTTTGTTTTGCTTGTTGATAATCATGGAATTCTGTGATATTTTCAGAATTCCAGTTTTGATTTTGCTCTGTCATCCACTGCATTGCTGCAGATTGGAAATCAGCAAGGTTGATCCCGAAAGTTTCTAAAATCCATTGCGCGCCATCGATTCCGTATTCGTATGCAGCTTGTCTCGCTCCGGCAAGTTCTTCGTAGAAATAACGGTCTGTTTTGATTCTTTCAAGATTTGCTGCTCCTTCTTCAGAAATTTCTGCTTTTAGGTTTTCTAATTGCGGAACTGTTACATTTTCTGCATAATACTGCCCGAACAAAGTTGTAACCGTAAATGAAGTGTCTTCGCCCATACGCTGGGGCCAGATTGTGTTTAACTCTTCCCAAATTACAGATTCGAAGCCCATTGCTTTGCAAACTTCCTGATAATCGATTCCGGCACTTATTTTAAGGCACATTGCGGTATACGTTCTTAAATCTACGCCGTGTACAGGCTCAAGAAACGGATTATTTTCTTCAACCTTTATGAATCCTGAAGTTTGAATTCCGGTATATTTTAATGAATTAGCATGTTCAAATCGTATCATTTGGTCAGAATCGCAATTATTCCATTCGGTGTAAATTTCTCTTCTGTAACTAAAATATATGCCTTTAATATCTTTTTCTTCAAGGTTTTCACCACTTGCGCGTTGGTCAGCAATCCATGCTTCGGCTCTTTCTGCTACTTCGGCATCAAAATCATCAACATTATAATGCGTTCCGTGCAAAGTTTCTGGATCGTATTCTACTTCCTGATAATCATTTCTGTAATTATCTTCATAGTTTTCGTTTGATGTTTGTGCCTGCTCAAAATTTTGATTTTCCTGTTTACTGTCTCCAGTTAGAGCTCCAAAAAGTTTCTTAAACATTTGTTGATTTTTAAGGATTAATAATTATTTATTGTGTACCTGATTCTGATACATTTTTTCGTTGTGCTCTTTTAAATCGGGCGTAATTTTATTCCACTCGTCATACATGGCGCGCAGATAAACCTGATATAATTTTGGAGCATTTTTGATAACAAATTGCCTTTGTTCTTCGAGATCATCCATTTTTGCCTGAATTTCATTCAGCACTTTTTTATCTGATTCATGTATTTTGCTCAAACTTAATTCATGTCGCTGATGATATAATTCCCGCTCTTTTTTATCCTCCGTTTCAAAAGCTTCGTATAAGTGTGCTGTTCTTTGTTCAGCAAGTCCGCGTGCAATGTTTTGCAAATTTCTGCCTTGTGTGCTTGGCGCAAACGTGTTTTGCGTTTTACAATACGGACATGAAATATAGGTTTCGATTAAAAAGATTTTTTCGATTTCGATGCTTCCTCCGCATTGTGTACAGCTGAATTTATTTTTGATGGCATCAAATTCATCGAGGATTTTTTGATATTCGATTTCAAGATCTCTTTCCTGTGTTTTTTCGATCTGTTTTCTCCAATATTCGTATTGATTGTCAAAATCGTAGTAACGATCAGAACAAGCGGTTCTGAAATCAGAAACCAGGTTATGATGTCTGCTTAAAACCGAAATCTGCGAATTATAATTTTGGTAAACATCCAGAATTTTTTCGTCGTAAGTATCCCGGGCTTTTTCTCTTATGTTTGATAATTGACCGTTTACGCCAGAATAAACCCTGTGGAAAGTTCTTTTGTACAAATCGTCATCGCTTTGTAAAATTTCTTTAAGTTCCGGAATGGCTGCGGCTGCAAATTCTTCCATTTTTGCTTCAAGTTTTTCTAAGAAGGTAAACCATCTTTGTTGTGATTCCTGAAGTTCTGCATACCATTCCGGAAGGTTTTCTTCGTTTTTTTGTTTATTGAATAATCCGAACACGTTAATTTTATTTTTTAAATTGAATTATCTTCTTTTTTAATATAAACTCCGTCAGTAAGTTTTACGGTTATAAATTCAAATCCGCAATAAGCACAATGTGTTACACCATCTTGTTTTGCTCGTCCGGCGCCGCAATTTGGACAGTCTTTTGCATTCATTTTTGCGTCGCTGATTTCCATTTCACCGCCATAATTAGTTTGGTTTTGAGCTTTTTGTTTTAGTCTGTCTAAAAACGAATTGACTTTTTTCTCTTCCATTATAATTGGCTTAATAATTCAGATTTCTTTGTTTTAAATTCATCTTCGTCGATTAAACCGGCATCAAATAAAGATTTTAGTTTTTGAAGTTTAGACGTTAAATCGTCTTTTACTTCTTCTTTTTGGGTTTCTTTATTCTGCTGTAATTGATTTAGAAGAATTCCCATACTCAATGCGTTTTGGGTTGCATCGTGAAGTGCTGTTCCTTTATCTCCAATAGCAGTTGCGGTATTGAATTTGGTAAATTTATCCATATCAGTTACCATATTCATATTGGTGATTTTATCGTAGTGTGCCGTAACTTCTTCGGGTAATGTAACGCTGGTGATTACAAACTGCGTTAATTCAATTCCGAATTGAAGGAAATAAGGTTTTAGATACGGTTCGATTTTTTTACCTAATTGGGTAATATTTCCGGCAACGTCTGTTACAGTAATATTTTCATTGGCGAGAACTTCTCCAAATTTTGGAGCAACGAAATCACGTAACTGGTTTTGCAATTCAAAAATGGTAAGCTGCTGATAGGTTCCCGCATACTGACGGAAGAATTTGGCAACGTCGACAATTTGAATATCGAAACTTCCAAAAGCGCGAATTCTGATTTGCCCGAATTGTGGATCGTTCAATAGAATAGGAGCAGGAGTTCCCCATTTATTATTGATGAATTGATGGGTGTTGAAAAAATAAACATCGACTTTAAACGGACTTTCAAAACCGTATTTCCAGCCTTTCAGTTTGCTTAAAACCGGAATATTTTCTGTAGACAAAGTATGAAGGCCAGGTTCGTAAACATCGGCAAGCTGGCCTTCGTTTAAAAGCATTACCTGCTGGCTTTCGCGAACGGTTAGTTTTGCTCCGTTTTTGATTTCTTTATCTTCATCATAAAATTTCCACATTAGTAAATTAGGATCACTCGTTGTGGCTTCGATTATTTCTATAAAAGGTAATTTCATAAAATCTTATTTATAAAGAATAAAAATAAGAATTATAAGACGACTTCAATGTTTTTTTTATGTCAAGTTTTTAACAAATTTTTATTTATAAATTTTAAAGTTTATAATATTTGTCAAAGTATTGTCAATTTCGACCGAAGGGAGAAATCGCATACTTATATCGACAAAGATTGGTGATTTACTTTGTAGAGTTTCTTTATGGATTTACGAGTGCGATTCCTCGTTCCTCGGAATGACAAACTGTGTGTTAATTTTTGTTTTTTTCATTAGTAATGATAAGTCTGTTTTTCTTTTGTTCGATAATTACAATTTCACCTTTTTTAAATCCAAGTTTTTCAAGTCATTTGCCTTCCAGTTTTATTGATGGAATTGTAATGTCTTTGTGTGTTCTTTTTTGAAATTTGGTGTGAATTTTAAGTTTTCTCTCGTTGTTCATTGTTGTTATTTTTTTAAGACAAAGTATTGTCATTTCGACCGAAGGGAGAAATCGCACTCGTGAATCGATAAAGATTGGCGACTTGCTTTGTGGAGTTTCTTGTGCGATTTCTCCCTTCGGTCGAAATGACAAAAACTAAGCTATTAGTTTCTTTAAATTCTATTTTACCTGTAATTATCTTACAAAGATATATGAAAAACTCATTTTGTCAACATATATGATGACAAAATTTTAAATAAATTGTTTGACATTTGTTTTATGACACAAGATCAATTAAAAGAAAAAATAGGTCAACGAATTGTCGAACTTCGAAAAGAGAAGGGTTGGAATCAATCTGACTTAGCTCGCGCATGTAAAAAAGACCGTCAATCTATAGAAAGACTTGAAAACGGAAAATTGAATACGACAATTTATACTTTGTTTCAAGTTGCAACAGCTTTGGATATTTCTCTATCAAAACTGGTTGATGTATCATAATTGCCTATAATTTATTATTTATCTTTTGAAAACTACTGTGCGTGAAGGATGGGAGCGGCATCCTTTTATGGCGGGGTTCGCCATAAAAGATACAGCGGACAGCCTGACCCGGAGGGACACGCCATAATAAAACGACTTATTTTTACTAATCAGATTTTAAGACAAAGATTGGGGATTTGCTTTGTGGAACTTCTTTGTGGATATATGAGTGCGATTTCTCTCCCGAAGTTTCGGGATCGAAATGACAAAATAAAAAATCCGATCTGCTTTCACAAATCGGATTTTTAAATTGAAAATTATATATGACCGTAAAACGGTATATTTTTACAAGTGAATTACTTCGCCGTAAGCATCAGCAACAGCTTCCATAACTGCCTCGCTCATTGTTGGATGAGGGTGGATAGATTTAAGGATTTCATGACCTGTAGTTTCTAGTTTACGAGCTACAACTGCCTCAGCAATCATATCAGTAACACCAGCGCCAATCATGTGGCATCCTAACCATTCTCCGTATTTAGCATCGAAAATTACTTTTACGAATCCGTCTGGAGTTCCGGCAGCTTTAGCCTTTCCTGAAGCTGAGAATGGGAATTTACCAATTTTTAATTCGTAACCTTTTTCTTTTGCTTGTTTTTCAGTTAAACCTACAGAAGCGATTTCTGGAGTTGCGTAAGTACAACCCGGAACATTTCCGTAATCGATTGGCTGTACGTGAAGACCTTTAATTTTTTCTACACAGTTAATTCCTTCTGCAGAAGCTACGTGAGCTAAAGCCTGACCCGGAGTAACGTCTCCAATTGCGTAGTATCCCGGAATGTTGGTTTCGTTGTAAGCGTTTACTAAGATTTTATCTCTGTCAACAGCGATTCCAACTTCTTCTAAACCAATATTTTCAATGTTTGTTTTGATTCCAACTGCCGAAAGTACGATGTCAGCTTCAAGAACTTCTTCTCCTTTTGCAGTTTTAACAAATGCTTTAACTCCTGCACCGGTTGTGTCGATACGCTCAACAGATGAGTTTGTCATAACTTTAATTCCGGCTTTTTTCAAAGAACGCTCAAATTGTTTTGAGATATCTTCGTCTTCTACAGGAACCACGTTTGGCATAAATTCTACAATAGTAACATCTGTTCCCATTGAGTTGTAGAAGTGAGCAAATTCAACTCCAATTGCTCCAGAACCTACGATAATCATAGATTTTGGCTGTGTTGGTAATGTCATTGCCTGACGGTAACCAATTACTTTTACACCATCTTGCGGTAAGTTTGGTAACTCACGAGAGCGAGCTCCGGTTGCAATGATGATGTGATCAGCGCTATATTCTGTAACTTTATTATCTTTATCTGTAACGTCAAGTTTTTTTCCTGGTTTTAGTTTTCCAAAACCTTCGATAACGTCAATTTTGTTTTTTTTCATTAAGAATTGAACACCTTTGCTCATTCCTTCGGCAACACCGCGGCTGCGTTGAATAACTGCTGGAAAATCTTTATCGAATTCAGAAACTTTCAATCCGTAGTCAGAAGCGTGTTTTAAATAATCAAAAACCTGAGCTGATTTTAGTAATGCTTTTGTTGGGATACATCCCCAGTTTAAACATACACCACCAAGGTTTTCTTTTTCAACTACAGCAGTTTTAAAGCCTAATTGTGAAGCTCTAATTGCTGTTACATATCCTCCAGGACCACTTCCTAAAACAATAACGTCGTATTTCATTTTTTTTGTTTTTAGTATTAACTATCGAAAATGAGGTTTATAGATTCCGAAACTCACTTGCCGATTTTTCGTTTGTTATTTGTGCTTGCGAATTTAATGATTTATTTTAAAAAGAGTATCATGTAAAAAAGTAAAATATGTGATGTTAGTTGTGAGATGAAAGAAGCAAGAAGTAAGAGAAGAGAAATAAAGGTAAATGTGTGATGTTGATTCGTTTGTCAGGCTGAACGAAGTCGAAGCCCGCTGCTTGTAAAAAGCTCTTCGACTTCGCTCAGAGTGACAGAAATTATTAAAAAGATAAAGCCACAGATTATTAGGATTAAAAAGATTTTTTAAAATCCGTTTAATCTGTTTAATCTGTGGCGATATATTTTGTTGTTATGGAACTATGTGGAAGGGCTTTGTGTGGGCTTCGATTTCGCTCAGCCTGACAATCGTTCAATTAATAATTCATAATTAACCATTAAACTTTCACGTGTCCCCAGTTTTCGCCGCTGGCAATTCTGCGAATCTGCATTTCGCTTACGCCGAATTGTTTAGCGATCATTTTAAGACGTGTTTTTTGTTCTGGTCTTGCCAATATTTTTTTGATTAACATGACTTTTGTGGTAGTTAATTTTCGTCCGTCGGCTTTTAAGTTGTGTTCGATCAGGTTTTTCTTTGCCTGAATCACACGAGGACTTTTGCGGCTGTGCGCCATCATTTCTTGTTTTGTTGCCCAGCGTAAATTGCTGATATCGTCATTGCTTCGGTTGTAATCGAGATGCAGGACATAGGTTTGATCTTCTGATTGTTTTGGAAGAAAATATTGGGCAACTAATTTGTAGAGAAATAAATATTTGTTGATGATTTTGTCATCTTTTTTAACTTTAAATCTAAAAGTAGGATATCCATCGCTTAGGCCGCCTTTTAAGATTCGGCCGTTTTCAATTTCGTCTGTAAAGCTTATTAATCTTCCTCTGTTTGAAATTGCGTATTTAAGTTGTAATGATGCGTTTATTTCTATTTCTTTGAATTCTTCGTTAGGATAAAATCTGTTATGTGGCATTTTCTTTTTCATTTAAATTTTTGTCTCTCAAAGATAAAGAATTCTAAAATGAAGAAAGTTATACTGTAAGTTACATAATATCAACTTTATGATTCTTATAACGCTATTTTAACTTTTTAGAATGATTTTGACACTTATTTGGTCAGTTTAAAACTTCAAATTGTGAATTATGCAGTTTTAGATTTTCTGCGAAAGCGTAAATTTTAGCGTTTTCCGATTCAAAAAAATAATCAATTTTATTGATCGAGCCAGTTTTTGAAATTGTTTATTTCTTTTTTACTGATAATTATTGGATCGTTTTCGATGGGAGGAACGGTAAGAATGAGTTCTATTTTTTGATGCGAATGTTTTACGACTTCTTTTATAATATTTCGGTGTACGATATATTTTCGGTTTATTTTGAAAAAGATAAACGGATCAAGGCTGTTTATAATATCTGTAATGGTGCTGTTATATAAATAGCTGTTGCCAGATTTTAAATAGATAAATAAATGTTTTCCAGATGCTGCAAAATAAGTGATTTCAGATTCGTTTACTGAAATTAGTTTATAACCGTGATTTACTAAAAAATGACGTTGTATTTTGCTTGTTTCTGGATTTTCGATGGCGACTAAAGACTGCAGTGTTGCATCGGCATTAAAGCTGTCTTTTATTTTTTTGAATTTGGTTAGGGCTTCTAATAGCTCTTGTTCTTCAAAAGGTTTTAAAAGATAATCGATTGTAAAATGTTTGAATACCGAAATGGCATAAGAATCGTAAGCCGTAACAAAAATGACCGGGCAGGAGATTGTGGCTTTTTCAAAAATTTCAAGGCTTTTTCCGTCGCCCAAATGAATATCCATAAAAGCTAGGTCGACACTGTTTTGTTTAAAAAAATCGACCGCTTCTTTTACCGATTTTAAAACTGCAATTTCGGCTATCTGTAAAATTTCCTGCTGTTCTAAAATTGATTTTAGGTAACTGGAAGCAAGATATTCGTCTTCGACAATGGCAATTTTCATTTTCCTTTTGAGATAAAGTTAAAAAGTTTCATTTTTAAGTGAGAAGCCCTTAAATGATTTTGCAAATATAATTGTCTATAGTTTTTTTACAACAAGTTTTTATAGGAGTTTGCAGTTTTGTTGTTATTTAATCTTTTCTGTTATGTTTCACATAATACTTGTGGTTTAAGCGGCGGGTTACGGATTGTGAATATATTGTGTTCCCGTGGTTGAAACCACGGGTTATGTTTATTAAATCGTTAATGAAAATCTATGTTTCTATTTCAAATATAGCCTGTGGTTTCAACCACGGGAAACGAATCGTGATTTTATTGCGTTCCCGCGGTTGAAACCGTCGGTAATTTCTTTGATATAAATGCAAAAGAGGCCCAGCTTGCACTGGACCTCTTAAAAAAAAAACAATAGGTAAAATTATAGATTGGGATTGTTTAATCTCGCATCTGCCGGGTAAATAATAGTATATCGCGGATCGTTTTGTATCAATGTATAATTGTCACCGTCAAAAGTGTGAACGATTTGTTTTTGAGATGTTCTTCTCAAATCAAACCAACGCTGCCCTTCAACAGCAAACTCACGGTGTCTTTCTTCGTAAATAAAGTTTGTTAAATCTGCAGCATTCATTGCATTAACTTCAATTTCAAGTTGTACATAAGCAGCTGCTGTGTATCTGTTTTTGATGAAGCTTAAAACAGTTGTTTTAGCATCAGCAATGTTGTTCAGTTTTAATGAAGTTTCTGCTTTTGTTAAATATAACTCAGAAGTTCTGAAAGAACATTTTTGATCAATATTTCCACCTTTTTGAATTCTGTAACGGCTTCCGCTTGCTAAGAAATAAAGAGGAAAACGTAAATCAGTTGTTTTGCTGTAAGCAGCAATTAAATCTGGTGAAGCATAAACGGCACCTTTTAAGTTGTTTATTAAACCATCTTCAAGAGCTAAAATAGATTCTTTTGAATCGTATTTTGTTGCGAATACAGGTGTAGCCTTTAAATCAACTAAAGCGTTGTTAATTGCTAACGCTTTATTTGCAGCGTCAAGCGATTTTTGCCATTGTTGTACATATAAATAAATACGGCTTTCTAAACTGTATAAAGCAACTTTAGAGAAACGATAGTTTAAACCTTTTGTTTGAGAATCTTTGTTGATGAATTTTTCAGCTTCCTGAGTGTCAGAAATAATTTGATTGTAAATTACTTCTACACTTTGAGGAACAAATGCCTGCTCTAAATCAATTTCTAATGCTAACGGAACTCCTTTGTCTGAACCGGCTGTTGCAGCATTATATGGTTTTCCAAAAAGGTTAATTAAATCAAAGTAAGCCATTGCTCTTAAAGCATACGCTTCTCCAACTAATTGGTTTCTTTCTGGAGATACATCTAATTTTTTAGACGCTTCGTTAATGATTACGTTTGTATAAAAGATAGTTTTGTATAAATCTGCATATTGAAAAGTAGTTGTAATACGATCCGGATTTGCATCTTTCCAAATATAAATATCTCTATAGTATGTTACGTCATCACTAAATTCATTCATTGTCAATTCGTCTGTACGAACTGCCGTTAATGATTTATGTTCAGGATATACGTCGTATCCTTTTGTTAAAACTGCGCGGTACTGCTCTAATGTTTCTGGAATAACACGACCAACTGGCTGGATGTCCAGATAATCATCACAGCTTGTTACAGCAAGTGCTGCAGCAAAAAGTAGTATATATTTTGAGAATTTTTTCATCTTTATTTTTTATTAGAAAGTTACATTACATCCTAAAGTGAATGACTTAGGAACTGGTTGTGCATAAATGTTTCCGAAAGTTTCAGGGTCAAAGTAACCTTTGTAATCAGAGCTGATTACGAATAAGTTTCTAGCTTCAACATTAAGTCTGATGCTTGAAATGTTAATTTGATCTGTAAATGCTTTAGGGAATGTATAACCTAAACGCAAACTGCTTAATCTCATATAACTCATTTCGCTAACCCATGTATCTAAATAATTGTAGGTTGTAATTTGGTTTTGTCCAGAATACCATAGGTATGCCATATAAGAATCTCCTGTTCCTGAATCTTTACTTGTAATTCCTGGTAAGTTAGAAGATGTATTAGTTGGTGACCATGCATCTAAAATATCTCTACTGTAATTTTGTCCTCTGTCTACGATTGTTCCATTGTATGGAGGAGTTCTTGTTACAGTTTGTTTGATGTTGAATGAAGCTGCAATTGTTAAATCAAAATTACTTACTTTAAAAGTATTGGTAATACCTCCAGTAAACTTAGGATCTCTGTCTCCTAAATAAACAAATAAGTCTCTAAATTCAGCAGCTGATAAATTTGACTGCGCTAATTCTCCTGGGAAAATATCAGCAAATGGATCGTATAAACCAAAGAATGTTTGAGAGTTTACAGTTTCTCCTTTTTTGTTGATAAATAAAGGATATCCATTTTCGTCGATTCCGTTTGTTTTAAATCCAAATACAGCATTTACCGGACGTCCTTCTCTGTTTGGCAGGTAATCAGTATCACGAACTTCGATACGATCTACGTTGCTTTTGTTGTGAGAAAAGTTAATACTTGTATTCCATTGAAAGTTTGGACGGTCAATATTTTTAGTAGATAAAGTTATCTCGTAACCTTTATTACTTACCTGTGCCCAGTTCATATTTGTATATTCAAAACCATTTTCTAAAGGAAGCGCTCTTAAACCAATTAAGTCAGAACTTTTTCTTCCGTATAAATCAGTTACAAGGCTAATACGATTGTTGAATAAACCTATATCAGCACCTACGTTAGTATTGGTAGTTTTTTCCCAACGTAATTTTTCATTTGGCGGACTCTGAACATCAATAATCTGCTCATTTTGTCCAGGTAAAATAATAGTTGTACCATTTGTACCCATTACATAAGGAGAAGTATTTTTGTCAATGTTTCCTTGTAAACCGTAAGAAGCACGAAGTCTTAAGTTAGAAAGTGTTAGGTTGTCTTTTAAGAAATCTTCTTCAGACACTGCCCAAGATGCAGATGTTGACCAAAGTGGCAAATATTTGTATTTAGGATCTACACCAAATAAATCTGAACCATCGTATCTCACACTTCCAAATACACTATATTTTCTGTTGTAAGTATATGCAGCAGTAGCGAAGAAAGAAGCAAAAGCATTTTCATTTTCACTTTTAGCATATTGTTTATAATCAGATTCCTTAGCGAAACCAGCGTTAGGGAAAAGAATTGGCTGTGTAGTTAAATTTTTCTCATCAAAACCAAATCCTTTAGTTGAAACAGATGTTGTGTAGTTTCTTCTTAACTCATTACCAACCATTGCTTCGATTTCGTGTTTCTCAGCAATTTCAGTTTTATAACTCACCATTGTTTTTAAGTTATACTGAAAAAAGTCTGTATTTGAGTTTTGAATAATTCCACCTTCCGGAAGGAAATAATTGTAAGCTCCGTTAGTAAAATAACGTGATTTTTCTTTTTGCTTTCTTGTGTAATAAGTTTCTTTTCCAGCAAATTTTTCGCTGGCAGTATTGTCTAACTGTAAACCTAATTGAGACGTTACTTTTAAGTCTTTAGTAACTTTATACTCAGCATCTAATAAAGCTTTTATAGCTCTGGTTTTTAAATCGTAAGAAGTATTTGCTCTTTCTTCTAAGATGTTAAAAGGAACATAACGGCCAGAATAACCAGTGATATCTGGGTCATATTTATAACTTCCATCTTTGTTGTATGGAGTTAAATATGGATTTACGTTTCTTGAGTAATTTGATGGGTTTGTAAACGCATCTGTATCTGTAAGGTAAGATGTAGTTTTGTTTTCAGAACCAAAAATTCCAACACCAACTTTAAATTTATCTGTTATTTGATAGTTGTTTTTTAATGTTAAGTTGTAACGTTTGAAACCAGTTCCAATAGTTGCTCCTTTTTCATCATAGTATCCTAAAGAGAAATAGTAATCAGATTTTTCTCCACCACCAGATAAACTTAAACCGTGCTGCGTGTTGATAGCTGTTTGATATAATAAGTTACCCCAGTTTGTGTTGTTTCCTCTTAAAGAATTGATAGATTGTTGTGTTGCAGGGCTTAAAGAAGAAAATCCTCCAGCTCTGTAAGCGTCTAATTCGCCAGATCCATTTAAGATACGAGAAATATCTCCGCCAGTATCTCTGTAAGTTAAATCTGCACGGCTTGCCATGTTAAGTTCTAAATCAATTTTCTCGTTTGAGTTCATTAAATTTAATTTAGAAAACTGAGGTCTCTGCGTGATAAATGTATTAGTATTGAAACTTACTACCATTTTACCAGCTTTACCTTTTTTAGTAGTTACCACGATTACACCGTTTGCAGCACGTGCACCGTAAATAGCAGTTGCAGCAGCATCTTTCAAAATCGTAATATCTTTAATATCGTCTGGGTTTAAACCTGCAATAGAGTAGTTGTTTAATACGTCGATATTGTCTTTGTCATAGTTTTTAGGAACTTCATTTCCTTCTAATGGCAGCCCATCAAGTACCCATAAAGGATCTTGTGTGCCGTTAAGAGATGCTGTACCCCTGATTCTGATTTTTGCTGGTGCTCCAGGTGCTCCAGATGGTGTGCTTACCGCAACTCCGGCAATTTGTCCTACCAATAACTGGTCAATACTAGAAACCCCAGTCTGCTGGATCGCAGCCATGTCGATTTTTGTAACGGCAGCAGTAAGTTTTCTTTTCTCAATTTTTTGGTAACCTGTTACCACAACCTCCTGAAGTTTTGCTGTTTCAGATGTTAAGTTGATTGTATAATTTTTTTGAGCAGAAAGTTCAAGCGTATACGATTTGTATCCCATGAAAGTAACTCTCAAAGAAGTAATATTTTTTGAAATTTTCAAAGAGAATTTACCGTCGAAATCTGTAGTAGTTCCGATACCTTCACTTTGAATAATACCTGCCATAGCAGTTTTATTTGAGATGGAATTGTTCTCAACGAAGATCGATGCACCAGGTATTGGCGAAAGATCTGCTTCATCTTGAATGATCCCCGTAATAGTTCGGGATTCCTGCGCATATCCTGCGATGGCCAGGAGCAGCAGTAGGGCATGTAGAATTTTTTTCATGTTTTGGGTTTGGGTTATATATTAAAAGGTTGTATTATTCAAAGCTCTGTCGATTCGTTGTATTAAATCGCGGTAATGATTTTGGGTCGATTGATCTCCCGTACTTCTTTTTGTTCTTAATAATTGAAGCACTTTACTCAATTCTCCTTTTTTGTCTGATGTTACTTCTGTAACTCTTTTTAAAGCAGACTGATTAATGTTTCTCGCCATATGTTCATCATCTAAATAATTGCACAAATGAGGCATACTTAAAGTCTGCAGAATTTCGATTGCTTTTTTAGGCTCAGTTTTTTCAAACAACTTATTTGTTGAAACAATCAAAACATCAACATAATTTTTTTGTGTCATTCGCTCTAAAATGCTCAACGATTTGTTTTGAATCGTTCCTGCAAATACACTTTGATGTAATTTTTGGAATAAATCATTTACGGTAAAAACCTTTTCATTTGTTTTATTTCGCTGATACAATTCATTTTCCGTCATTCTAAGCAAACGATCATCATTTAATAAATCATACATAATACGATATTGCAATCCTCTTGAAAGAGTATACGGAGTGTATTCATAAGGGCCTAGAGGCGAATTTTCTAATGGATTTGTTTTGTCTAAAATGTCATTAAAAAATAACCATTGCGGAATTGTAATTGCATTTTTAACTAAAAAATCTGCCGCTCTTTTTTGCATTGCTGCCGGTACCGGAATATAACTTTGTTTGTTGTCGCCATGAACGGTCGTATTAAGATAAATACCGCCAATATTACTCATGACATGATAGTTATACGTTTCCCACTGCCCAATACTTCCTATATACAGTTTGCCGGTTTCATAATATGAACGGTCTTTGTCGTAAGTCCAGTTTAAGATATTGTCTACAACACGTTTTAAGTTTTTTAAACCGTATTCGCTTGCTTTTACAGCATCGTTTCCTAAATCTTCAGATTGTGAGCGAGGATCAATTACATTTGCCTGCTGTTCTCCATAAAAATAAATGGGGTCATTTTGATGTTTTGTAATTAAGGCGTTTAGTTTTGCTGTTTCGTTTTCGTTAGGCGAATACCATCTGTAACCCCATTCAATAGCATATTTATCATATTCTCCAATTTTAGGAGTAATTACCGTAACACTATCTTCTGGCTGTGCAACGTAATTATAACGGGCATAATCCATAATTGAAGGTGCTGTTCCACCCATTTTTGCTGTAAATTCTTTAGAACGCAAAGACTCAACATCATAAGCAAACGAAGAGCCCATATTGTGTCTTAAACCAAAAGTATGTCCAACTTCATGAGATGATACAAAACGAATGGCTTCTCCCATATGTTCATCGCTAAATACATTTCCTCTTGCTTTTGGGTCAATTGGTCCGGTCTGGATACGCATCCAGCTTTGAAGCGAAGTCATCACATTGTGCCACCAAATAATGTCGGCTTCAATAATTTCTCCGCTTCTTGGGTCAACAACCGAAGGGCCCATAGCATTGGATTTTGGTGATGCCGCATACGTAATAACAGAATAGCGAGCATCATCTATGTCAAAGTCTAAATCTTTTTCAGTAGGTTCTTTTGCAATAATAGCGTTTTTAAAACCCGCTCTTTCAAAAGCTGCCTGCCAATCGTGAACTCCATCAATAATATACTTTCTCCATTGCTTCGGAGTCGACGGATCGATGTAATAAACGATTGGTTTTTTCGGCTCTACTAATTCACCTTTCAAATATCGTTCTTCATCTTCTTTCTTTGGTTCTAAACGCCAGCGGGTAATCAATTCTTTTTCAAGCATTGCCTGCTGTGCATCGGTAAAATACCAATGCTTTTCAGAGAAGAAACCAATTCTGTTGTCAGAAAAACGAGCTTTCATTGGAGTTTTATCCAATAAAATAATATTACTTGTTACGCCAAGCGTTACCGACAATGCCGGTCCGCCGCCTTCGCTGATAGAAGTTGTCAGCTGCGATTTTACTACAATATTTTTAGGGAAAGCTTTTAAACTCTCTATATATGATAAGTCAGATTTTACAGAACCGCCAATACCAATGCTGCTCAAAACATCATTGAAGCTTTTTTGTTTTCCGTCAAAAATCTTATTTACTTTAATAACTACAGCACTCGAATCGTTGTTTTTGGTTTCAATATCAAAAACTTCAATAATAGATTCTGAGAAATTATCAATTACAGATGCTGTAATGGCATCTTCTTTTGGTGAAGAAACTTTAGGAACATATGTTTTTATCCAAACTTTCTTTGCAATTGTATCTTTATAAAAGGAAATGATTTTGTTTTCATAATTCATTCCTTTATTTAAGCCAGCTTCGTTAATCTGAAAAGGGACCTGAGATAATTTATTTACAACCAGAAATTCTCTTTTAAATAAACTATCCTGAATTTCAAAATAAACATCGGTTTTAACCTGAATGATATTGAACAGTCCTTTTTTAAGTGTGCCCTTTTTTATTAGGTCACTATATTTTTTTCCTTTTTTGGAGTCAGTAGAATCTTTTACAATTTCAGTCTCTGTTTCTTTTTTCTTTTTCTTTTGCGAAAGAACTGTAACAGGAATGAATAATAATAAAATTAGTAAGCAAAGTAATTTTACATTATGCAGGAATGCCTTTTCCCTCATTTTGGTGTTAAGTTTAAGTTAATTTTCATCGAAACTATTCGATTTTAGTTCAGAAAAAAAACAAAAAGGAGTGAATGGCTTTTTTTTAGGAGTGAATGGATATTAATGGTAAAATACAAACGAAATTGCCTTCTTTTTCTGAGGTTTTTAAATTGGTTCTGGAGTAAAAATTATAAATGCTTGAGAGATATTTTAGACCGAAATTAGTACTGGGTTCACCGTGTGCCTTTTTTTGAAGATTATTACTGATAATAACCTGATCTTTCTGAATTAGAATTTCTGTCGTCAGCGGATTTTCCTGTGTTGCCATATTATGCTTGATAGCATTTTCAACCACAACCTGAAAAGCCAGATATGGGATAAATTTATCCAAAGCTTCTTCGTTTTCGATTTTTATCGAAAAGAATAATTCTTCTTTGAAACGAGTCTGCTGTAAAAAGATATATTTTTCGATAAACAATAATTCATCCTTTAGCGGTACAATATTTTTTGCCGGCGGATCTATCAAATAGCGGTAAATACGGGAAAGATTCAAAGTAAATTTCTGCGCTGTTTTTACATCACTTCCTACCAGCATATAAAGTGAGTTTAACGAATTAAATAAAAAGTGTGGATTAATCTGCTCTTTTAAATGCTGGAGCTGAATAAGCGCTTTTTCTTTTACAATTTTTTCATTCTCTACAAGGAGTCGGTTTTTTTCTTTAATGGCAATTCCCTTCTCTTTATAGGCCCGTCTGTTGGCATACGAGAATAAATAGAAAATCAGCAGAAGCATTACCGTTGTAATCGAATAAATCCAGGTCGAATATTTTTTAATCAACGCTACATTTTCGTCAATAAATATTTTTGGGAAATTGACACATATAAACCAAGGCAGATTTTTTACATCTATTTTTTTTGTAAACCGGATAACATCAAGCTTCAAAAATTCAGACATTGTAACTCTTTTTACATAATCCTGCTTTTTACTGAATATAGTATCAAAAGGACGGGTAGAAGAAACTTCGTAAATATTTTTTCCTATAAAATCAGATTCAGGATGATAAATACATCTTCCTGACTGATCAAAAATAAAAGCATAATTACCAGCCGATTTATCGACGGTAGAAAAATAATCGTGCAGTTTTTTTAAATTAATGTCGTAGCCATAACGCACCGTCGTATTTTTTGAAGCGAGTTTAAAATAAACTCTCCAAACCCATTCCTTTCCCTGTGGAATAATAATGCTGATATGATCTGTATTTTTATTTTTAAGAATAAAATCTTCAGCATCTTTTTTTACGGCATCAGAAATAGAATCAATACCAAACTGAATTTTATTGTCATTGATTTGAAACCAATTATCAACTACTAATAAATTTGTACCCTGCACCGAAGATAAAACTTGTAAGTTAGAAGCTAAATTCTCAGGGTTACTTATTTTTAAAACGTGTTTTATGCGGTTTTCCTGTTCCAGAATTTTTGAAAATTCCTGCGCCAAGAATTCCTGCTTTTTAAAAAAATTACGCTGTGCCATTTCTTCATTCGATTTTTCTGTAAGATCAGTAATTAAATTACTCAATATGTATACAGAAGAAACCGTAATAAGAATAGAGACAATAACGTAAATTACGAAAGCACGTCGGGATGTTATTTTTTTTAATCTAAATCTCAAAAAGCATTTATAATTTAAGCCTAATTCGCAACCGAAAATTGAGAATCGTATAAGTTTTTATAATAACCATCAGTTTTCATTAATAATTCCTGATGTGTTCCTTGTTCCACAATTAATCCTTTGTCCATAACCACAATTTTATCTGCATTTACAATTGTTGCCAGTCTATGCGCAATAATAATCGAAGTTCTTCCTTTTGTAATGGTTTCAGTCGCACGCTGAATTAATTCTTCAGAATACGTATCTATTGAAGAAGTTGCTTCATCTAAAATCAAAATACTCGGATTACTTACATAAGAGCGTAAAAATGCAATAAGCTGTCGCTGCCCAGACGAAAGCATTACGCCGCGTTCCTTAACATCAAAATCATAATTGTCAGGAAGGCTCATAATAAAGTCATGGACGCCAATTTTCTTTGCCGCATCAAGAACCTGTTCGCGGGTAATTTCAGGATTATTAAGCGTAATATTGTTGTAAATTGTATCGGCAAATAAAAATACATCTTGTAAAACAACTGCAATTTGTTTTCTTAAAGATGCTAAAGTATAATTTTCGATATTTTGTCCGTCAATGTAAATTGTTCCGCTGTTAATTTCGTAAAAGCGATTCAGCAAATTGATAATAGTTGATTTTCCTGCTCCGGTCGAACCTACAATTGCAATGGTCTGCCCGGAATCGACAGATAAATCAATTCCTTTTATCACTTCTTCTTCCGGGATATAACTAAAACGAATTTGTTTAAATTCAATACTGCCTTCAAAAATAGGAGCTTCAAGTGTTCCTGTGTCCTGAATATGATCCTGAGTATCGATAATATCAAAAACACGATTGGCAGCAATCATTCCCAACTGCATCTCGTTGAATTTATCTGCAATTTGTCGAAGCGGATTAAAAAGCATTCCAATAAACATCGTATATGAAAATAAATCCCCAAACGTCGTGAAGTTATCTCCGTTTAAAATTTTGAATCCGCCAAAAACAACAACTAATCCTAAAGTAATTGATGAAATAATATCGGCAATAGGGAAGAAGATCGAGTTGTACAAAATTGTTTTAATCCACGCAACTCTGTGTTTGTCATTAATAACCCTGAAATTCTCGGCTTCAATTTTTTCACGGTTAAAAAGCTGAACGATTTTCATTCCCGTTACACGTTCCTGAACAAACGAGTTCATATTAGCGATCTGCGTTCTCACTTCCTCAAAAGCAACCTGCATCTTACGCTGAAAAATTCGGGTAATATAAACCAGAATTGGCATTGCAACCACTACAATCCAAGTGAGCTTCCAGTTCATGTAAAACATAAAAATCAAAACGACAAGCATTTTCATCAAATCACTTATAATCATAAACAATCCCTGACTGAAAATACGCGCAATCGATTCAATATCCGAAACAGATCTGGTAACCAATTGTCCAACCGGAACCAAATCAAAATATTTCATTCTAAAACTTAGAATATGTTTGAAAAGTTTCGTTCGAATATCTTTTACGATATCCTGCCCAAGCCAGTTTGCCCAGTATACAAAATAGAATTGAGAGAAAACTTCCATCAACAAAACGCCTCCCATTAAAATAATATATAATAGTAAACCCGTCTTGTCGTGTGTCTTGATATAGCCGTCGACCGTTTGCTTTAATAAGTAAGGTCTAAGTGCTGCAAATATGGAGAGCGAAACCGCAAAAATAATAACGCCGTAGTAACGCCACTTATAAGGTTTCGTATATTTTAAAATCCGTTTAAATAAACCGGTATCAAATGCTTTTGCTTTCATTTTTTTTGATGCTTTAAGCTTTAGGCAATAGGCTTTTATAAAGTACTTAAAGCTTACTGCTTAAAGCCTGTAGCCTACAGCTATAAATAATTGTAATAAATTTTGGTTAAATACAAACCATGCGCCGGAACCGAAAATCCGGCTTTTTCTCTGTTTTTGCTGGCAATAATATTTTCAAAATCTGCCAGCGTAATTTTGTGCAATCCTATGTTAATCAAAGTTCCCACAATTGCCCGAACCATATTTCGTAAAAAACGGTTTGCCGAAATTGTAAAAACCAGTTTGTTGTTTTCATTTTTCCAATATGCTTCAAAAATCGTGCAGTCAAAAGTATTAACATCTGTATTCACTTTTGAGAAACACTGAAAATCGGTATGGTTTAATAAAATCTTCGCGGCCTCGTTCATTAAATCAACATCTAACTTTTGATTTACATACCAGCTTAATTCCTCTAAAAACGGATTTTTTACGGTATTAATATGATATTCGTATGTTCTTTTTGTAGCGTCAAATCGGCAATGCGCATCGTCGTGAACGGGAATAATATTATAAATCGCAATATCTTTTGGTAAATACGAATTCAGCTTGTGCACCAAAACCGGAATATCAATTGATTTTTCTAAATCAAAATGTCCGTACATTTCCTCGGCATGAACACCAGTATCCGTTCTTCCGGCACCCATCACATTTATCTCCGAATTTAATAAAACCGAAAGTGCCTTATTTAAAGTTTCCTGAACTGATGAAGCGTTGGGCTGAAACTGCCAGCCATGATAATGAGTTCCGTTATAAGCAAAATGAATAAAATATCTCATTGTGAGGTACAGAGGTTTTGAGGTGCAAAGGTACAAAGGTTTTTTTGAAGATGCTAAGATTCTAAGTTGCTAAGGTTCTAAGATTTTTTTATGAGGTTCAAAGAAACAAAGGTTCAGAGGTTCAAAGGTTTTTTTATCCTCAATTTATGTGTAGAGACGCACAGCAGTGTGTTTAACGTAAGATTGGAAAAATTGCAGCTATATATAGGTATAATATTTTAAAACCGATAAACCTCCATTTCAATAAAATCTAAAAAGAAAAACCTTTGCACCTTTGCCTCTCTGTACCTTTGAACCTCTCTAGAAACTGTTAACTCCCAAAATGCAAATCATAGTTTGCCTAGCTAAAAATCGTGTCAGAAATTGACAATTCCAACGATATAATTAAAATCATTTTTTAACAATTTTAGCAAGAAAATTCTAAATGTTAATTTTTAAAATTTTTCATTTTAACAGTTCATATTTCTCCTATGTTTGTACTATTAAATATCAAAAACTATGAATGAAATTACTTCTTATTGGTGGATACTTTTAATATTATTTGCCATTGTTTTTTACAAATTTATTTTGCGTGTTTTCTTCGGAATGGTAATGGTTCCTGAAGATAAAATTGGTTTAGTTACCAAAAAATTTGTTTTGTTTGGCACGGACAAATCATTACCAGACGGCCGAATTATCGCTACAAAAGGTGAAGCAGGTTATCAGGCAAAAACACTGGCTCCGGGTTTATATTGGGGAATGTGGATTTGGCAGTATTCAATTGACATGACTAGTTTTACCTTAATTCCGGAAGGAAAAATTGGACTGGTTTTAAGTAAAGATGGAAAAGAAATTCCAACCGGAAGAATCTTGGCCAGAAAAGTAGAAAGTGATAATTTTCAGGATGCAACTGCCTTTTTGGACAACGGAGGCCAAAAAGGACGTCAGACTGCTTTTATCACAACGGGATCTTACCGTATTAATACATTTTTATTTGAGATTGTAATTACAGATCAAATTAAAATTTTTGAAAACATGATTGGTATTGTAACCGCTCTGGACGGTGAACCAATTCCGCAGGGACAAATTGCAGGTAAATTTGTTAACGACCATAATAACTTTCAGGACTTTGATAAGTTTTTGGAACAAGGTGGAAATCGTGGTTTACAGCCTCAGGTTATGTTAGCTGGTTCTTATTACATCAATACCTGGGGAATTTTAATTGAACAAAACCCAATGACAGATGTGCCAATTGGTTATGTTGGAGTTGTGATTTCTTATATTGGAGAAGATGGACAAGACGTAACCGGAGATACTTTTAAACATGGTAACATTGTTTCAAAAGGACAGCGTGGTGTTTGGATGGAACCATTTGGGCCTGGAAAATATGCATTGAATAAATACACAACAAAATTAGAGGCAGTTCCAACAACGAATTTAGTTTTAAACTGGGCAAACGCACGCAGCGAATCCCATGATTTAGATAAAAATCTTTCTACAATTACGGTTCGTTCAAAAGACGGTTTTCCATTCAATCTTGACGTTGCGCAGATTATTCACGTGCCGGCAGCAGAAGCTCCAAAAGTGATTGCACGTTTTGGAAGCATGAATAACTTGGTTTCTCAGGTTTTAGAACCTACGATTGGTAACTATTTTAGAAACTCGGCTCAGGACAGCGATGTGATTTCGTTCCTGACTACCAGAAAAGAACGTCAGGAATCGGCCAAAAATCATATTAAATTAGTACTTGATGAATATAACGTAAACGCAGTAGATACTTTGATTGGTGATATCGTTCCGCCAGATTCATTAATGAAAACTTTAACTGACAGAAAACTGGCAGAAGAAGAGCAAAAAACATATCAAACCCAAAGGATGGCGCAAGAACAACGTCAGGGAATGGAGAAAGAAACGGCGATTGCTGATATGCAGAAAGAAATTGTCCGTGCTTCACAAAGTGTTGAAATTGCTCAGCGTACTGCAGATGCTACGGTTAAGAAAGCAGAGGGGGATGCAACCAGTTTAAAACTGAATGTAAACGCAGAAGCAGAAGCAACAAAAATGCGCGCCAATGCAGAAGCCGAAGCAACTAAAGCAAGAGCAGGAGCACAGGCCGAAGCAACTAAATTGAATGCGAGTGCAGAAGCCGAAAGAATTTCGAAAACCGGTCTTGCAGAAGCTGAAAAGATTATGGCAATTGGTAAATCGACTGCCGAAGCATACCAACTTCAGGTTAGCGCAATGGGCGGCGATAACTTTACGAGATATAAAGTAACCGAGGAAATTGGTAAAGGAAACATTAAAGTAATCCCAGATGTTTTAATTTCCGGAAACGGCGGTTCTGATGGTTCTATCAGTGGTTTATTAGGGTTGAAACTAATGGAAATGATGGATACCAAAGACTCTAAGGATTTGAAAGAAGTTAAAAATCAAAATCCGAAGAAATAATAATAATGCTGCAGACCTGACAGGTTTTTAAAACCTGTCAGGTCTAAACCAAACGTAAATAAAAATCCGATCTGTTTTGTTTTTGCAGATCGGATTTTTTTTATTTATAAAGAAATGAAAACATGACGAAAGACGCACTGCAGTGCGCCTCTACAGGAAAACCTTTGTATCTTTGTTTCTTTGAACCTTTGTCCCCTTAAAAAAAGAATGAAAAAAATCCTCCTGCTTTCCGATACTCACTCTCATATTGACGATGTTATTTTAAAATATGCTGCACAAGCAGATGAAGTGTGGCATGCTGGAGATATCGGTGATTTACATGTTACAGATACTATAAAAAAGCTAAAACCGCTTCGATGTGTTTACGGAAATATTGATGATGCGCAGGCAAGATTAGAATTTCCGCTTCATAACAGATTTTTATGCGAAAATGTTTCAGTCTGGATTACGCATATCGGTGGTTATCCGGGGAAATACAATCCGAGTATTAGAGAAGAAATGGCTTCGAATCCGCCGAAATTATTTATTTGCGGACATTCGCATATTTTAAAAGTAATGTTCGATAAAAAGAACAATTTATTGCATATGAATCCCGGTGCTGCAGGAAAAAGCGGTTTTCATCAAATGCGAACCATGCTTCGTTTTGTTATTGATGATGATAAAATAAAGGATTTAGAAATTATTGAGATTGGTAAAAAATAAGGTTTTATGAAATTGGGACTTTTATTTTAATCGATGTTCCTGTATTTTCATCTGCTCTTGAAATAATAGAAAAACTTCCTTTTAATTTTTTTATTCGCACTCGAATTCTGTTTAAACCAAAACCTTCAATTTCATTTAGTTTTTCGGCATCAAAACCTATTCCGTTATCATGAATAATAATGATTAACTGATTGTTATTTTCATGTATTGAAATTTGGGCTTTTTGCGCTTCGCTGTGTTTTATAATATTGTTGCATAATTCAGAAACAATGAAATACAGTTTTGTTTCAAATTTTTCAGAATATCTCGTATCTGCAGCGACAGAACTTGAAAACTCAAACTGAATGCTCGAATTAGAGTTTCTTTCGCATAAATCTTCTAAAGCATAAATCAACCCAAAACGAACTAAAAGAGTAGGCACAAGATCATGTGAAATATCACGCAGCAAATCGTGGACTTCTGATAAAATAGCTTTTGTCTTTTGAATTTCTTCTGATTGGATATTGTTTTTAGTCGTAAAAACATTCAAATGTAATCCTGCAGAAGAGAGAAGCGAATTGATATTGTCATGTAAAAAAGCTGCAATCTTTTTTTGTTCGGTTTCCTGACTGTCAATCCCTGCATTTATAACATCTAAAAGGATTTTTTGTTTGGTGTCTTTTCGCTTAATTTTTTGCTTTAGTTTATTGTTTTGATAAACCAGATAGAAAAGAAAAAATAAAATAATGATTAGCACAACAAATAGGCTCACAACTTTTTTATTTCGTAATTGTTCTCTTTTTGATTGCTCAGAAAACTCTTTTTTTGCTGGTTTTACAAGAGAAATGTTAGGTTCTTTTAGTGTTGTATTTTGCTGACCGAAAACCTTGTCTCCAGTGGAGATAAGTATAATAATCGATATTAAAATTCTAATAAAAAACATATTTCGGGATATTATTCTCTTGATTTTTAATTTACGGGTTTATTAGGTTGTTTTTTAAAGCATACTTTACAAGCCCAATTGTATTTTTTATATTGAGTTTTTTCATAATATTTTTGCGATGTGTTTCAACTGTATTTATGCTGATAAAAAGCTGTTCGCTTATTTCTTTTCCACTGTATTCTAAACAGATTAGTGTTATGATTTCCATTTCCCGCGGGCTTAAAATTGGGTTTTCAGTATAAATATTCTTGCTTAATTTTGGATTGTTTTGAGAAAACATGCTAAAGATTTTTTCCCGCACAGCATCAGAATAATATTCCTGGTCCTGATATACGGCATCGATAGCTTCAATGATATTTTCACCTGCACATTTTTTGGTTAAATAACCTTTGGCTCCCAATTTCATTACCTCTTTAATGATTTTTAGATCATCATAGCTTGATAAAATAATTACTTTGCAGGGAAATCCTTTTTGACTAAATTCTTTCAAAACTTCAATGCCATCTTTTTGCGGCATACTGATATCTAAAACTAAAATATCAGCCTGATCCTTTATTACGTCATCATATATAGTGATACCGTTCAATGAACTGCCGGCAATTTCAAAATTTGGAACCGTCTGTAGTAAATTGGTAAGTCCATCAATAAGTACCTGATGATCATCAGCAAGGTGTATCTTTATTTTATCTGCCATAAATAGTTTAGAACAAAAGGCAAATTTATGAATAAATTATCTTACAAAATTGATTTTTGAAAATGATTTCAGATTTCTCATTTTACTGCGAAAATTAGGCACAAAAAAACCCGAATATAAATTCGGGTTCTCTTCGCACAAAAAAATTAAGTTTATAGGTTTATCTCAAACGATCTACAGATTTTACAAGATCTTCGTCCTTCTTGATGGCCTTATTAGCAAGAACTAATAACACGATAGCAACAATAGGAAGAAACATCCCAATACCTTTCTCAGATACAACTGTCGTTGTATCTCCAGATAAATTTAGTGAGCGGTATACAAATAATCCTAATAAAATTAAATTTAATATTATGTTCAGTCGGTTCATCACAAACTGATTTTGTCTCTTTTTGTATGATATAATACTAATAATGGTAAGCATTGTGCTTAAACCTAGTAAAATAGTATAAAACTGGTCTTGCATAAAATAAAAAGCTTTTCCAGTATTTAATGTCCAAAGCGGCATAAAAAACATTAAAACCCCTGTAACAACAAAGGTAAGAATTAGATATACGGTTTGAATTCTTTGTATCATGATCTAAAATTGTTTTACAAAAATATATTTTCTTTTTTTAAAATACTATTGTATGATTAAATTTTATTCGTATTATTGCATCATAATACCGTAAGCACTTCATACTGCGGGCAATTGAAAAAAAATATCTACCTATTCTTTTTACAGTATTTCCTTTAAAATAATTAAACTCATAGAACATTCATGTTTGATATTTCTGCATTAAAAGAAATGAAGCTTTCTGAGCTTCAAGAAATAGCTAAGTTAGCTAAAACTATAAAGATTAATGGCGTTAAAAAAGATAATCTGATTACTCAGATATTAGCGCATCAGGAGGCGACATCAGCACCGCCTGCAGAAACTATTGCAGAAAAGGAAGTAAATAATGACAAGCCAAAAAGAGCGCGAATCGCTCCGGTTAAGAAAACTGTCAATAAAAATGCTCCTGTTCTTGAATTTGATACTGTAGAGGAGGCTCCAAAGGAGATTGAAATTCCTGCTGCAGAAGATAAGCAGACAGTACAAGCTGAAGAAGCTGCCGAAAGCAGAACACCAGATAAAAAAGGACCTAAAATTGTAAAATTCAATAAGTCAGCTTATGAAAAAAAGGTCGCTCTGCAAAAGGAAAAAGAAGCTTCTAAGGAAGTAATTACTGTTGAAGAAGCTGCAGAAAACGACATAACAGCACCAATTGCTGAAAAGGCTGAAAATACTGCACCGGTTAAAAGGATTAATCCTAATCAGAATAAAAACCAGAATCCCAACCAAAACCCAAACCAAAATGGGAACGGAAATAATGGGAATCAAAACCAGAACCAAAATAATAAAAATAAAAAGAATAATAATTTCAGAGATTCAGATTTTGAATTCGACGGAATTATCGAAAGTGAAGGTGTTCTTGAAATGATGCCTGATGGTTACGGATTTTTACGTTCTTCTGATTATAATTATTTAGCTTCACCGGATGATATTTATTTATCAACTTCACAAATCAGATTATTTGGTTTAAAAACCGGAGATACTGTAAAAGGTGTGGTTCGTCCTCCAAAAGAAGGCGAGAAGTTTTTCCCTCTTGTTCGGGTATTAAAAATCAACGGACATGATCCGCAGGTTGTTCGTGACAGAGTTTCTTTTGAACACCTGACCCCGGTTTTTCCTTCTGAAAAATTCAAATTAGCCGAAAAAGGCAGTTCTATATCAACCCGTATTATCGATTTATTTTCTCCTATTGGAAAAGGACAGCGTGGAATGATCGTTGCACAGCCAAAAACAGGTAAAACAATGCTTTTAAAAGACATTGCCAACGCAATTGCAGCTAATCATCCAGAAGTTTATTTGATCGTTCTTTTGATCGATGAGCGTCCTGAGGAGGTTACAGATATGCAGAGAAGTGTTCGCGGCGAAGTTATCGCGTCAACTTTTGACAGAGAACCGCAGGAACACGTAAAAATTGCTAATATCGTTCTTGAAAAAGCAAAACGTTTAGTTGAATGCGGACACGATGTTGTTATTCTTTTAGATTCGATTACACGTTTAGCAAGAGCTTATAATACAGTACAGCCAGCATCTGGAAAAGTGTTAAGTGGAGGTGTTGATGCCAATGCATTACAAAAACCAAAACGTTTCTTTGGAGCGGCTAGAAATGTAGAAAACGGAGGTTCATTAAGTATCATTGCAACTGCATTAACAGAAACGGGTTCTAAAATGGATGAGGTGATTTTTGAAGAATTCAAAGGAACAGGTAACATGGAACTTCAATTAGATCGTAAAATTGCGAACAAACGTATTTTCCCTGCGATCGATCTTACTTCTTCAAGTACACGTCGTGACGACTTATTACTTGACGAAAAAACATTACAAAGAATGTGGATCATGCGTAAATATCTTTCTGATATGAACCCTGTAGAATCTATGGATTTTGTAAATGACCGTTTCAAGAAAACGAAGAATAATGAGGAGTTTTTGATTTCTATGAATGACTAGGAAGAGGTGCAAAGGCTCAAAGTGACAAAGTGACAAAGGTTTTATTTTGGAACTTTAACTAAATTATAAAATATACATAAAAAAAGAGGCTGTCTCAAAAGTGAGGCAGCTTTTTTTGTGGCATAAAA
Source organism: Flavobacterium soyae (assembly GCF_021245985.1). Taxonomy (GTDB): domain Bacteria; phylum Bacteroidota; class Bacteroidia; order Flavobacteriales; family Flavobacteriaceae; genus Flavobacterium; species Flavobacterium soyae. Next base: position 478,177 of record NZ_JAJQXA010000003.1, read on the forward strand.
AAAGGAAAGCTTTCGCTTTCCTAATTCTTGCAATTTGATTAAATTGCGGTGTGTGTATAGCTTCAAAAGTAGTCTTTAAAGATT
>NZ_JAJQXA010000040.1 GCF_021245985.1 Flavobacterium soyae
CAATGGTAATAACCTGAGTAAAAGTATCAGAAGTATTGCCGCAGTCGTCTTTTACGGTCCAGGTATTGGTATAGGTTCCGGCATTTGAGCATCCCTCAGAGGCTGTGAACTGTCCGCTTACTTTTTCGATATTAGAAACATCAGCATCACATAAATCAGCCGCAGCAGGGAATAAAGCCTGTGCAGCAGCCAGAGCTTCGGCATTGCTGCATTCAACAGTCTGGTTTAGAGCCCCTGCCTGAGTAGACCATACAGGAGCCGCTGTATCTTCAATGGTAATAACCTGAGTAAAAGTATCAGAAGTATTGCCGCAGTCGTCTTTTACGGTCCAGGTGTTGGTATAGGTTCCGGCATTTGAGCATCCCTCAGAGGCTGTGAACTGTCCGCTTACTTTTTCGATATTAGAAACATCAGCATCACATAAATCAGCCGCAGCAGGGAATAAAGCCTGTGCAGCAGCCAGAGCTTCGGCATTGCTGCATTCAACAGTCTGGTTTAGAGCCCCTGCCTGAGTAGACCATACAGGAGCCGCTGTATCTTCAATGGTAATAA
>NZ_JAJQXA010000041.1 GCF_021245985.1 Flavobacterium soyae
GTTGAGAAGCTTGCTGGAGGTATCAGAAGTGCGAATGCTGACATGAGTAACGACAATGGGTGTGAAAAACACCCACGCCGAAAGACCAAGGTTTCCTGCGCAACGTTAATCGACGCAGGGTTAGTCGGTCCCTAAGGCGAGGCTGAAAAGCGTAGTCGATGGAAAACAGGTTAATATTCCTGTACTTCTGGTTATTGCGATGGAGGGACGGAGAAGGCTAGGCCAGCTTGGCGTTGGTTGTCCAAGTTTAAGGTGGTAGGCTGGAATCTTAGGTAAATCCGGGATTCTAAGGCCGAGAGCTGATGACGAGTTACCCTTTGGGTGACGAAGTGGTTGATGCCATGCTTCCAAGAAAAGCTTCTAAGCTTCAGGTAACCAGGAACCGTACCCCAAACCGACACAGGTGGTTGGGTAGAGAATACCAAGGCGCTTGAGAGAACTCGGGTGAAGGAACTAGGCAAAATGGCACCGTAACTTCGGGAGAAGGTGCGCCGGTGAGGGTGAAGCACTTGCTG
>NZ_JAJQXA010000042.1 GCF_021245985.1 Flavobacterium soyae
GCCATAAACGGTTTGCTTCACCGGCTGTTTCTGAAGTTTTAAAGAACTGGGTGTTATCACCTGCAATTCTCATATCGTTTGTAAAAACAATATTGCTTCCCGTACTGGCTTTAAAGAAAAATCCCTGTCCCGCTGCAATGCTTCCTGTCGGGGCTGCTGCACCGCTTGTTGTTGCAACACTTCCCGTTAAGGTGTAAACAGCATAATCAGCTACTGTATAATTGTATTTTGCATCTCCAGCCACACTCCCGTTTGGAGGCGAATTATGTGTCCAGAAATATAAAGCACCGACTCCTGTGTCATTTATTAGTTTATCGGCATCAATAGCTGACGGATATGGGTTTCCAATTAAATTCCATTTAGCGGCTGTCGGTGTAAAAGTAATATCTCCATTGTTAGGAACCCCAGTAAAAGAGGCTTGATAAACGGCAGAAGTATTGATGTCATACTCCT
>NZ_JAJQXA010000043.1 GCF_021245985.1 Flavobacterium soyae
GGAAAACTACAACTTGTTAAAAGCCAGAAAAATAAAAGCCTTTGTTAAGTATAATTATTTTGACAGAGACTGCAAGACCAAACAGGTAACCGCCTCGCAAAACAATCCTGAACTGGCCAAAATAAGGCAAAAGGCATTTGATTTACTTAAAACAAAACGGGGAGAACAGCTCAGAAAGCAAAGGTGTCATGATGTAGAACCCGTATTTGCCCAGATCAAGCACAATAAAGGATTTAAACGATTTATGCTTCGAGGACAAAACAAGGCCGAGGTAGAAATCGGATTGATTTCTATTGCCCATAATTTACAAAAAATGGCCTTTACAGGATAAAAACAGCTCGTTTTTACCTAAAATCAGCAAGAAATAAAAAATTATCTTGAAAGTGGAATCCGAAAAACCTGAATTAATGTTTTTAGTGGACAATCTTGTTTTTACCAAAAAAAAGAAGC
>NZ_JAJQXA010000044.1 GCF_021245985.1 Flavobacterium soyae
TACTTACTGCCCGATCAATGGATTGGAGCTCAGATCTTCATACCAATCTGTGGATATTACCCAGAGGTATTGAGCGCACGGGAGAAGAAGGCCCTCAGTCTATTAAATGGACATCTAAATATGGAAGTGTTATATCTGCAGTCTATGATATGGCAGCAACAGATGGGATGAATGAAAAAGGACTTGTTGCAAATTTGCTTTGGCTTGCAGAATCCAAATACCCACAATGGGACGGAAAAAAAGCCAAATTGTCTATGGCAGGATGGGTACAATACGTATTGGATAATTATGCTACAGTAAATGAAGCTGTAATTGCATTGCAAAAAGAGCCTTTTGTTCTTATGACAGGTTCAATGCCAGGAGAAGGTCCAAAAGCAACGCTTCATTTGTCCATCTCAGACCCGACAGGAGATAATGCAATATTTGA
>NZ_JAJQXA010000045.1 GCF_021245985.1 Flavobacterium soyae
TACAAGAGCAACGAACGCAAGGACCCCACCACCTACGAATGCCACGCCGGCGCGATCATGGCGGGTGTTGCGTTGAAAGGGGATTTGGCGAAGGTGCAATAAAAAAGCACCTTTTGAAGTCCCCGCTGGGGTATAGGAACTGTGTAGGAGCTGTCGAGTGCAACGAGGCTGCGATCTTTCCCCAGCCCCTTGAGTCTCAAGTGAAAGATCAAAAGATCGCAGCCTTCGGCAGCTCCTACAGGGGGTAGCTTTCAAATTGGGTGGATCGCGGTATTGGTCTACCCACCTTCCGAAAGATTGGACGTTTGCTTGCCCCTCCGTGGGGCTTAGGGTGAATCCATCGCCGCGACAGCGCGAAATCACTCGAAACCACATGGGTCATACCTTCATGAAAACACTCTGTCTGATCGCCGCCCTCGGC
>NZ_JAJQXA010000046.1 GCF_021245985.1 Flavobacterium soyae
GGCGCGACTCGACCAATATTTGCTGGATGATACTGCTGCGTGTCACCAGCCCCGGACGCTCAACCCGGGCAATGTCCGGCGTCGGTGCCGTCAGGGCCGGCGTCTGGTGCACGTAGTAGCCCGACTGCGGCCGCGCGCGAATCAGCCCCTGGTCTTCAAGGTTGGCGTAGGCCTGCAGCACCGTGGCATGGCTGACGTTGAGCTGCGAGCTCATCTTGCGCACCGACGGTACGCGCTCACCGGGCTGATACACACCGCGCCGGATGTCTTCAGCCAGCTGTTGAGCAATACGTTGATAGAGCAGAAGGTTGGTCATGACGCAGCACTCGATTTCACGGGCATTTTATTCTTGTCGGAAACGATACCGGAACAGTTTAGAAGTGTACTGGGACAGTTGCCAG
>NZ_JAJQXA010000047.1 GCF_021245985.1 Flavobacterium soyae
GGCGCAGGGGTGCTGAGTTACCTGTTGTTCGAGTCGGGGTATTGCAGCGAACTGATCGAGCTGGGACGCCAGGATGCGTTGGCGCAGCGTGAGGCGTTGAGTCGGTTTTTGGGGTTGGCATAAGGGATGTAAGCAGGTCCACCGCCATCGCGAGCAAGCTCGCTCCCACATTGGCCTTGCACCGTTCAGTAAATCTTTATGCGCCCTTGGCCGAAGGCAGTTTCGATACCAGGCGCAACGACACGGTCAGCCCTTCGAGCTGGTAGTGCGGGCGCAGGTAGAACTTGGAGTTGTAGTACCCCGGGTTGCCTTCGACTTCTTCGACGATCACTTCGGCTGCAGCCAGCGGGTGCTGGGCCTTGGTGGTCTCGGTGGAGTGCGCCGGGTCACCGTCGACGT
>NZ_JAJQXA010000048.1 GCF_021245985.1 Flavobacterium soyae
GAGGAGCGGTACGGCATCTGGACGTACACGGCGGCTTCGGTCTACGGAGGACTTATGGCTGCCGCGTTCTTCACGGACCTCTTCGGAGATTATGAGCGAAGCGATCATTACAAGGAAGTCGCAGGATCGGTCAAGCGAGGCATGCTGACTCATCTCTGGGATGAGGAAAACGGAAGATTCGCGCGCGGTCTCATCCAGAAGGATAACCGTTGGGTGAAGGATATGACGCTCGAGAGCAGCCTGTTCGGCGTGCTTGAATTCGGCGTCCTGCCGGTGGACGACTTCCGCGTCGTGAGCACGATGAACGCGATCAAGGAAGGATTAGGGGTGAAGACGGAAGTCGGGGGCGTCGCAAGGTACACGAACGATTATTATTTCCAGCAATCCGGAG
>NZ_JAJQXA010000049.1 GCF_021245985.1 Flavobacterium soyae
GCACGGGCCGGATCGAGCGATTGCATCAGGTCGATCTGCTGGTTGTAGCCGCCATGACGCGCGAGGTCGACGCCCCGGGCGTGATCATGGAGCAGCACCATGGCCCACCCTCCCAAGCTGAAATGCCCGGTGAACAGCACGCTCAAGCGCCCGTCGATGCGGGCCTGGAGCGCCGCCCTGGAGCTGTTCATGGCGCTGAACAACACATCCTTGCCCGGTTGGCGACCCGCCTCCTCGAACGCCTGCATGGCGCCCAGGGCCATTTCATCATTGGCCGACCAGACCAGCGCGGTCTGCGGATAGCGCTTGATCAACTGGCTTGCCTGCTCATGAGCCCGTTCGCGATTCCACTCGCCATAGACCAACTGGCGCAGATGCACTTGCGGG
>NZ_JAJQXA010000004.1 GCF_021245985.1 Flavobacterium soyae
TAAAGACTACTTTTGAAGCTATACACACACCGCAATTTAATCAAATTGCAAGAATTAGGAAAGCGAAAGCTTTCCTTTTTTTATGCCACAAAAAAAGCTGCCTCACTTTTGAGACAGCCTCTTTTTTGTACTAACTCAATTTCTTACTTACTCTTTATCTAAATCTTTTGCTGTTTTAAATCCAGTCAAAAGTCCAATTCCTGCCATTATAAAAATAATTGAAGGATAAACCGCACCATCGTTAAGAGACGTGTAAGTTGTAATTACCAAAGCAAGGAAAATTCCAACACCACTACCTATTAATAAAAATGCCAGATTTACTACAAGAATTTTCCATGCTGAAACCCCATTTGTTTTTCCTTGTAAAAAGATACTTGCATCAACACCTTTTTCTATAAGTGCTAAACGCTCTCTGTTTCTTGTTGAATAAACTAAATAAACGATCCCGAAGATCATTGCAAAAAAGCTAAGTGGTACTAAAATTTCTGGTCCCATAATTTTATGTTTTTTTAATTGATTGATACTCCATATGACGAGGCTTTTTAAATTGAGGTTACAACATTTGTAAAAAAAATTTAAATTTTAAATTCAAAATTCCAAAAGTTACTGATTATCAATTAATTTTAATACCAAAAACTTTGACAAAGTTCAATTCTAATTTATCATTATACATGTAGAGATTGGTCCTGAGGTTTCAGGAAGGAATTTATTTTCTTGGAATTTGTTCTAAAATTGGAATTTGGGATTTTAAAAAATTTGGAGTTTTATTTCATTTCGTTGTAACCTAAATAAACAAACTGTCGTCCTATATAAATATGAGTACAATAAGTGATCAACATTATATCGATAAAGTTCTGCAGGGCGAAACAAATGCGTTTGCCATTCTTGTTGATCGTTATAAAGATATGATCTTTACTTTGGCACTCAAAATGATTAAAAATCGAGAAGAAGCCGAAGAAGTTTCACAAGACACGTTTATTAAGATTTACAGTTCATTGAATAAATTTAAAGGTGAATCTAAATTTTCGACCTGGATTTATAAAATTGCTTATAATACTTGTCTGGACAGATTAAAGAAAAGTAAAAAAGAGGAATTAAATATTTCGATAGATGATTTTTCATCCCATTTAATAAAAACGATGGACAATGCCTTAAGCGTTTTAGAAGAAAAAGAACGAAAGCACACTATTCAGAAATGTTTAAATTTATTACCAAGTGATGAAAATTTCCTTTTAACTTTATTTTATTTTGATGACCAAAATTTAGAAGAAATCGGAAAAATAATGAATATATCAGCAAACAATGCTAAAGTAAAATTATTTAGAAGCCGACAAAAATTAGCCGTAATTTTGAGACAGCAGTTAGAACCAGAAATAATAGAATGTTATGAAAGAGAGCGATAAAAATATAGAACAGCTTATTGAAAAAATGATGGCCGAAGAAAAACTGCAGTCGCCATCAATAGATTTCACATCAAAAATAATGGCAAAAGTTGAGTCATTAGAAGAGAAAAAAATCAAAGTATATAAACCTTTAATTTCTAAACCGGTTTGGATTTCTATCGGATTGGCTGTAGCGGCGTTAGTGATTTATATTTCTCTTTTTTCTGTTTCAGAAAACAATTTGAAAATCGACGAAATTGGAAAATTATATTCTGATAAAATTTCAACAGTGTTTTCAGGAATTCATTTTTCGAAAAACATTTTGTACGCCTTTTTGATTGTTCCTTTTATGATTTTAGTGCAAGTTGGACTTTTAAAAAATTATTTTGATAAGAAGTATCAGTTATAACTGTTAAAAAAAATATATCAACAATGATGAATTTATTTATCATAACTTTGTAAAGTTCATTAAATTCATGAAAATGATACAGAAAACCATTACTCCTAAAGATAAAATTGTGAATCTTTCTTTTGAGATTCCAAAGAATTATGTTGGAAAAGCATTAAAAGTATCTATTGATTTTGAAAATGAAAGTGATCAAATTGAAAGCAATTTATCTAAAAAAGATTTAATGGAATAAATAATAGCGATGAATAAAATAATTTCAGAATCCTTTGATTTATTCTCAATGTGAAAACTTACCAACTAAAACCAAAATTTACAGAGAAACCACATATAAAACTTGGCTGATTATATTCAAAATAAAAAACAACCACATTACAATTCTTGGTATCTTAAGTGGAAAAAGAAAAGTTTCTTCATTTAAAAAACTCCGATAAAATCTAAACAAAAAACGTCTTGATTTTTTTCAAAATAAAACTTGCGATTTAAATCCGAAAAACATATTTTAAGCACTCCAGAAAACCAAATATAATTCATTCATTTACAATAGAATTAGACCCGAAATCGATATCTTTTTTTTAAGAAAATTTTGAGAACCTAAACCGTTGCAAGATTGTAACTTATAGAGTATCTTTGCACCCTAATTCGAAATTCATAAAATGAATAAATTATTGATTGTTGGAACGGTTGCTTTCGACGCGATTGAAACTCCTTTCGGAAAAACAGATAAAATATTAGGTGGTGCTGCAACGTACATTGGTTTATCGGCATCATTTTTTAACTTGCAATCGGCCATAGTTTCTGTAGTTGGCGACGATTTTCCTCAAGAACATTTAGATTTATTAACTTCAAAAAATATTGATATCTCAGGTATCGAAATTGTAAAAGGAGGGAAAACCTTTTTTTGGAGCGGTTTATACCACAACGATTTAAATTCAAGGGACACATTGGTAACTGAGTTAAACGTTTTAGCTGATTTTCAGCCAAAAGTTCCTCAAAATTATAAAGATGCTGATGTTGTGATGTTAGGAAACTTACATCCGTTAGTACAAAGCAGCGTTTTAGATCAATTAGAGAAAAAACCAAAATTAGTTGTTTTAGATACAATGAACTTTTGGATGGACTGCGCTCTTCCCGAATTATTAGACGTTATTAAACGTGTAGATGTTATTACAATCAATGACGAAGAAGCAAGACAACTTTCTGGTGAATATTCATTAGTAAAAGCGGCGGCTAAAATCCAGGATATGGGACCAAAATATGTGGTGATCAAAAAAGGAGAACACGGTGCACTTTTATTCCACAATAGAGAAGTATTTTTTGCACCAGCTTTACCGCTTGAAGATGTTTTTGATCCAACCGGAGCCGGAGACACTTTTGCCGGTGGATTTTCAGGATTCATTGCACAAAGCGAAAACATCTCGTTTAACAATTTAAAAAATGCAATTATTTACGGTTCAAATTTAGCTTCGTTCTGCGTAGAAAAATTTGGAACCGAAAGGATGGAAACATTAAGCAAAGCAGAAGTAGCGATTCGATTACAGCAATTTAAGTCGTTAACTCAGTTTGACATAGAAATATAATGCCCAAAAGCCTCGATAACACGGGGCTTTTTTTATTACGTTAATACACACAACTTACAACAACACAAAATACAAAAAACAATGAGCGACGCTTTAAAACACGAATGTGGTATAGCCTTAGTTAGACTTCTTAAACCGCTTGAATATTATAAAGAGAAATACGGAACTGCTTTTTACGGAATACAAAAAATGTATTTAATGATGGAAAAGCAGCACAACCGTGGTCAGGACGGTGCCGGATTTGCCAGCATAAAACTAGATGTTGAGCCTGGACAACGCTACATAAGCAGAGTTCGTTCAAATCATGCACAGCCAATACAAGATGTTTTTAAACAAATCAATGAGAGAATCAGTGAAGAATTAAAAGCACAGCCTGAAATTGGTGACGACATCAATAAGATAAAATCGGAAATTCCGTATGTTGGCGAATTGTTTTTAGGACACGTTCGTTACGGAACTTTCGGAAAAAACAGCATCGAAAGCGTACATCCATTTTTACGTCAAAGTAACTGGATGCACCGTAACTTAATTTTGGCCGGAAACTTTAACATGACTAATGTTAAGGAACTTTTCGAAAACTTAGTTGAATTAGGACAGCACCCAAAAGAAATGGCTGATACGGTTACTGTAATGGAAAAAATTGGTCACTTCTTAGATAAAGAAGTTATGCAATTGTACCAAGACTGTAAAGCTGAAGGGTATTCAAAAAGAGAAGCTTCGCCAGTAATTGCTGAACGTTTGGATATTGCAAAAATATTAGCCCGTTCTGCTAAAAACTTAGACGGAGGTTATGCAATGGCCGGTTTATTAGGTCACGGTGATGCATTCGTTTTTAGAGATCCGGCAGGAATTCGTCCAGCCTACTTTTACCAGGATGATGAAGTTGTTGTAGTAGCTTCTGAAAGACCTGTTATTCAAACAGTATTTAATGTTCCTTTTGAAAGTGTACAGGAAATCGATCCGGGAAATGCTTTAATCATAAAGAAAAACGGAAAAGTTTCTATGAATCAAATCTTAGAGCCGACTGTTAAAAAAGCATGTTCATTTGAAAGAATTTATTTCTCAAGAGGAAGTGACGCAGAAATTTATCAGGAACGTAAAAATTTAGGGAAATTAATTTTACCAGCCGTTCTTAATGCAATTGACAGTGATACAGATAATACTGTTTTCTCATACATTCCTAATACAGCCGAAACTTCATTTTATGGTTTAGTCGAAGCTGCTCAGGATTTCTTAAATCAGAGAAAAAACAATTATATTCTGGAAAACAGAAATACACTCACTGCAGAAACACTTCAGGAACTTCTAGCTGTAAAAATACGTACAGAAAAAGTGGCTATTAAAGATGCTAAACTTAGAACCTTTATTACTGAGGACAGCAGTCGTGATGATTTAGTAGCTCACGTTTATGATGTTACATATGGTGTAATTAAACCAGAAGACAATCTTGTTATTATTGATGATAGTATCGTTCGTGGTACTACATTAAAAATGAGTATCATTAAAATGATGGATCGTTTGAAACCTAAACGTATTGTTATTGTTTCATCGGCGCCGCAAATTCGTTATCCTGACTGTTATGGAATTGATATGGCAAAACTTGAAGGACTTGTTGCTTTTAGAGCAGCTTTGACGTTATTGAAAGAAAGAAACTTATATCATATTGTTGACGAAGTTTATGCGAAATGTAAAGCACAGGAAAATTTTGCAGACAAAGATGTTGTGAATTACGTAACAGCAATTTACGATCAATTTACACCAGAAGAAATTTCAGATAAAATTGCCGAGATGTTAAGTTCTCCGGAAATTAATGCCGAAGTAAAAATTATTTTCCAAAAAGTAGAAGATTTACATATTGCCTGTCCTAAAAACCTAGGCGACTGGTACTTTACAGGTGATTATCCTACCCCAGGAGGAAACCGTGTTGTAAACCGTGCATTTATGAATTTCTACGAGGGAAAAGACGCAAGAGCTTATTAAAAAAGTATTAATAAAAGGTTAATTTGTGCATTTCATCGGTTTTTTTTGCCGTTCATCCTGTTTGTTTGGTAAAAATGAAAAGCTACAATACTTTTGAAATACCATAACATTAGTAGGTTAAGTTTATGGTAGATTTGGGGCAAAAAGGGTGGAAGGAATTCCACCTTTTTTATTGGAATAAACTCAACTATTTCGCTTTTAAGTCATTATATTCATTTCATCGGATATATTTACCTTTCATCCGAAAAATTTTCTTAATAAAAATAAGTGTCATACATTTATAAAACCATAACATTAGTAGGTTAAGTTTATGGTAGATTTGGGGCAAAAAAGGTGGAAGAAATTCCGCCTTTTTTATTTTCTTTTTTTAGAGAAGATTATAGAATAAAGATTATAGAATAAAGACGAGACTTATAGATATACAAAAAGACGAGTACCTTTCGGCACTCGTCTTTTCTCTTTATTCTTTACTCTATTTTCGACTATTTGTCTAAAGCATATCTTCTGGCAACTTCTGTCCAGTTAATTACATTAAAGAAAGCCTCAATATAATCTGGTCTTCTGTTTTGATAGTTTAAGTAGTAAGCATGTTCCCAAACGTCCATTCCTAAAATTGGAGTTCCACCACAGCCAACTTCCGGCATTAATGGGTTGTCTTGATTTGGAGTTCCGCAAACATCTAGTTTTCCACCTTTGTGTACGCACAACCAAGCCCATCCTGAACCAAATTGAGTTGCTCCGGCTTTAGCAAATTTTGCTTTAAACTCTTCGAAAGTTCCAAAAGAAGATTCAATAGCTGCTAATAAATCTCCAGTTGGTAATCCGCCACCGTTTGGAGCCATTACTGTCCAGAATAAATTGTGGTTGTAAAAACCTCCGCCATTGTTACGAACTGCAGCGTTAGATTTATCTAAGTTGATTAAGATATTTTCGATTGTTTTTCCCTCTAAATCTGTTCCTGCGATAGCAGCGTTAAGATTTGTTGTGTATGCATTGTGGTGCTTTGTATGGTGGATTTCCATTGTACGCGCATCAATATGTGGTTCTAATGCATCATATGCATATGGTAATTGTGGTAATTCAAAAGCCATGATATAAGGATTTTTATGGTTTATAATAATTTATCCCAAATTTAGACATTTAACTTTGGAATTGAAAATACTATTTCGTTATAATTCAATTTAATTAATTGATAAATTGATTTTCTGAAAGTTAAAACCTTGTAAATCTTTATTTTCCATTAAAGGTTGTCATGGTATTTTCTAATCCGGCCGTTCCAAAAGATTTTATAATTTCTATTGAGGTCTCTAAACGTTCCGGTAATTTCGAATTTTCGTCGTCATTCCATTCTCCTAAAACATAATCTATCTGCTGGCCTTTTTTAAATTGATCGCTGATTCCAAATCTAAAACGGGTATAGTTTTGTGTATTCAAAACCAGATTAATATTTTTCAGTCCATTATGTCCGCCATCGCTGCCTTTTGGTTTGATTCTAATAGTTCCGAAAGACAGATTTAAATCATCTGTAATTACAAGAATATTTTCCAGCGGGATATTTTCTTTATCCATCCAGTATTTTACTGCTTTTCCGCTAAGGTTCATATAAGTGTTTGGTTTAAGCAGAAAGAATGTTCTCCCTTTAAACTTATATTCGGCTAAGGATCCTAATTTTACAGTTTCAAATGAAAGGCTTTCTTTTCTGGCTAAAAAGTCTAATACTTTAAATCCGATATTATGTCTTGTGTTTACATATTCGGCTCCGATATTTCCTAAACCAACGATTAAATATTTCTTCATATTATCTATGTTCTCTTCTTTTTGTGTTGATGAAAACAGTTTTGTTATCCATTTTATCATGCCTGCAAAAGTAAGATTAATTAGAGAATGTGCCAATTGGTTAATTAGATAATTCAAGTTGCTAGTTTAATAATTCAATAAATAAATCGGCTCTAAAAAAGTTTAATCCCTGCGGGATATTTTTTCTGGCAGATTTTATTATTCTGCTGCCAATATTTAACTCCTAACGGAGTAACAAAAAAATATCCCGGAGAGATTACATATTGGTAGAACTCAGTTTATTCATGTCAATTTTTGTCCCGTAGGGCAATGTCATTAAGTTAAGAGGAAATCTATAAAATTACTTAACCGTTTAATTAAGAAAGTAATTAGAAAAATCAGTTTTTATCAGCGTTTTCGCTTTAGCGAATCAGTAAAATCAGCGTCTAATTGTGACGCGGACAAAACAGATTTACTTCGTAAAAACGCTGATAAACACGGATTTGATTTGCAATAATTTTATTTTCTAAAAGCTTAACTTAATGACATTGCCCGCAGGGACTACACTTTATTAACTAGCAACTTGAATTAGATAATTATTTTTAACCACTAAGATTGTTTAAGGATGGCACACGGGTGACGCGGGTGAAACAGGTTTATACTGGTTTTATTTCTATGTACAACATATTGTCATCCTGAGCGAAGTCGAAGGACCACCAGAAGCTCGACAATCTAAATTACAATACTTTGTGCGGGGCTTCGACTTCGCTCAGCCTGACAACATGTGGGTTTCATCCTAGAAAACTTAGAACCTTAGCAACTCAGCATCTCAGAACATTTCAAAAAAAAAGCACCAATCTTTCGATTGATGCTTTTTGTATTGAGTTGAAAAAAATTATTTTTTCTTTCCTTTTGCAGGAGCTTTTGCAGCTTTTGCAGCTTCTTGAGCAGCTTTCATAGCAGCACGAGAAATTCTTACCTGAGCAACAACTGTGTTGTCTGGGTGCATAATTTTGTATTCTGGAGCACCAACTTTAGTAACATATAATTTGTTACCCATTTCAAGTGGAGTAATATCAGCTTCAACAAAATCAGGAAGATTTTTAGGTAAAGCTTTTACTTTTAATTTACGAGTGTTTAAACGTAAAACACCTCCAGCAAGAACACCTTTAGATGTACCAACAATTTTCACAGGAACTTCCATTGTGATTTCTTTGTCATCAAATAATTGGAAGAAGTCAATGTGTAAAATTTTGTCAGATACAGGGTGAACCTGAATGTCTTGCAAAATTGCATTGAATGATTTTCCTTTTCCAAGTTCGATCACAACTGTGTGAGCGTTTGGAGTGTAAACCAAGTTTTTGAATGCCGCAGCGTCTGCTGAGAAATGTACTGCCTGATTTCCTCCGTATAACACGCAAGGAACCGCTCCAGCATTACGTAAGGCTTTAGTTGACACTTTGCCCACGCTTTCTCTTTCTGATCCTTTAATTGTAATCGATTTCATTGTAAAAAAATATAGTTATTAATAAATATTCTTGTTTGTTGTAAGCTTTAAGCAATAGGCTTTAAGCTTTTTCTTCACTATGTAATAAAGCTTACAGCCTAAGGCCTACAGCTTATTGCTTGCTACATTATGAATTTTCCACTAATGGAATTGTTGTGGTGCACCATGTGCATAACTTCTGCAAAAAGAGGTGCACAACTCACTACTCTAATTTTGTTTGATTCTTTCTTTAACGGAATTGAATCTGTTACGATTAATTCTGTTAATTTAGAATTTTCAATTTTCTCATACGCACCGCCAGATAAAATAGCATGTGTACAAATTGCTCTTACGCTTAGTGCTCCTTTTTCGATCATTAAGTCGGCTGCTTTTGCTAAAGTTCCTCCTGTATCGATCATGTCGTCTACTAAAATTACGTTACGGCCTTTTACCTCACCAATCAATTCCATAGTGTCAATAACGTTGGCTGCTTTTCTTTGTTTATAACAGATTACTACATCTGATTCTAAAAACTTAGAGTAAGCATAAGCTCTTTTTGAACCTCCCATGTCTGGAGATGCAATAGTCAAATTTTCTAAATTTAAACTTTGCACGTAAGGCAAAAAGATTGTAGATGCAAATAAATGATCTACGGGTTTTTCAAAGAATCCCTGAATTTGATCTGCGTGCAAATCCATTGTCATGATTCTTGTTGCTCCTGCAGCTGTTAATAGGTTTGCTACTAACTTTGCTCCAATCGGAACTCTTGGCTTATCTTTTCTATCCTGTCTTGCCCAGCCAAAATAAGGCATAACAGCTGTAATATGTCTTGCTGATGCGCGTTTTGCAGCATCAATCATTAATAACAATTCCATCAAATTATCTGCCGACGGAAAAGTTGAACACACAATAAAAACACGTAATCCTCTGATTGACTCTTCGTAAGATGGCTGAAATTCTCCATCACTATACGTTGACATCGTTACTTTTCCTAACGGAATTCCGTATTGTTCTGCAATTTTTTCTGCAAGATAAACACTTTGTGAACAAGCAAAAATTTTAGCTTCTGGTTCTAGGTGCGACATTATAATTTGTTGTTTTATTCCGCTGCGCTCCATCAATTCGGCTATTTCGTTTGTCCTAGCCAGATGATGTATTTGCCTCGGGTGTAGTTAGTTGTGTGTGCGTCGTTTTAACGAGGTGCAAATTTATAAAATTTATTGGAGACTGAAAGGAAATATTTAAGTATTTTTAGTAGAACATTTAATTTTATTTTTTACATTTGCACCGTGTTAAAGGAATGGGCACATTTTTGATCTCATTCTATTGCGTTAAAATAACTGATTTATCGTTATTTTTTCGTCTGCTAAGCCCGGATGGCGGAATTGGTAGACGCGCTGGTCTCAAACACCTGTGGGAAACCGTGCCGGTTCGACTCCGGCTCCGGGTACAAAAAACCTCTTCTTAACGGAAGAGGTTTTTTAGTTTTAGGAAGTTTATTTCCACCATATAAGTTATATAAGTTCATTTAATAGCTGTCGTATTATAACTCACATTTATATTTACTTATATGGTTTAAACCTCACAACTCGCCTCATGCAAAACAGGAAAATTGCACGAATTTGCAATAAAGCACAATTGATTAGCTTTAAAATGTAGATCTAAAGCTAATTCAATTTGGTTTGGATTTGAAATTTTCACCTTCGGATATAATCTAACCTCAACAAAACGTCCGCTCCCGTCTGGAGAAACTTCGAGTGTGGCTTCGGCATTGTCTGAATACTCAAGAACTTCTATTTCGTTTTGAGAGCATACATATAAGTATGACATCATGTGGCAGGAAACCAAACTACTTAACAATAAATCTTCGGGATTGTATAATGACGGATCACCTTTAAAAGCTTTTGCTGCCGAAACATCTAAAACTGATTTTCCTTCAATTTTAATTTGATGGTTTTTATTATAAAGTTTTGACGTTGTTTCTTCTTGATTTTTATTTGAAGTCCAATTTAATGCCGCTTTGAATAGATGTTTCATTTCGCTAAATTAACATTTTATAAGTTGTAAGGAATTAATCTCGCAAAGACACGAAGCTGCCAAGAAAATAAAACTTTGAGTCTGCTTTTATTTACCCCATTTAGTCCAATCCGAATCTGGTCTTTTAAACGGTTCTGATAAAAACTTATTTACTAATGCATTAAATACTTCAGGATTTGAAGCCGGCGCAAAATGGGTTTCTCCAGGCATAATACATAACTGTGCCTTAGGTATGTTTTCAAAAATTTCTACCGAATGTTCATTTTTAATAATGTCTTTATCTCCTGCTATTATAAGCACTTTTGCTTTAATTTTTGATAAATCTTTAGTTACAATATTAGGTTGATCTACCAAAAGTCCAGCAAGTTGTTTTTGTAGATTCCAATTCTCACTAGTGTCTTTCTCTTTAATTTTCGACACAATCCTTTTTTTCATGTTCTCAACATCTTTTGTAGCCCACGAATTAACAGCTGTAGAATCAGGTCTTAAATTTGCCCCCATCGCTACAATTTTCTTTATTTTTGACTTACCTGAAATACCCATTTGTAAACCAACAATTCCACCATCACTCCATCCAATAATACTTATCGAATCTAGTTTTAACTGATTAACTAATCCCTCTATATCTTTTGTAATCTGAACGTATGTCAAAGAATCCGTTTTCAACTCCGATTTACCCTGCCCTCTATTATCAGCAACAATAACTCTGTATTTACTCTTAAAATAATCGATTTGATTTCCCATTGATTCAATATTTCCTCCATTTCCGTGAATCAATAACAAAGGTTCTCCTTTTCCATATTCTTCATAATAGATTTTAGCTCCATTGATTTCAGCAAATTTTCCAACAGCGGTATTTTTACCATAAGGCGTGTCAAATTTAAAATTCATATGAACCTGAGCACTTCCTATTGTACATATGGAATAGGTTAATAACAGAAGTAATAATTTAATTGGGTTTTTCATAAATAAAGAATTTTTATTATCGTTATTACACAAATGTAAGAAACAATTGAATAAATTAACAAAATCTTTATAAGTCGTAATATGCATTAATATTTACAAATAAAAAAACCTCGAAAGCATAACTTTCGAGGTTTCTTAGAGAATTAAACTAATAAACAAATTCTAAAACTATTTCTTTACTGAGAATTTAAAGGTAGTTTTAGTTTTGTACTTTTCTCCCGGGTTTAAAACCGTTGTTGGGAAATTTTTCTGGTTTGGAGAATCTGGATAATGTTCTGTTTCTAAACAAAGTCCGGTTCTGTGTGCGTATGTTTTTCCGTCGCGAGTTGGCAGAGTTCCGTCAAGGAAATTTCCAGAATAAAACTGAATTCCAGGTTCGTCTGTCGTCATTTCTAAAACTCTTCCGCTTGGTGCGTGGTATACTTTTGCGATGATTGTTTTTCCTTTTTCAGGATTGTTCAATACCCAGCAGTGATCGTAACCTTTCCCTCTTATTAATTGTTCGTTTTTAACTTCGATATCTTTTCCAATTAATTTTGGCGTTCTAAAATCAAAAGGTGTATTGGCAACATCTTCTAATTTTCCTGTTGGGATTAAAGTCGCATCAACCGGAACAATTTTATCTGCGTTTAAAGTCAATTCGTGATCTAAGATTGTTTTAGAAAAATCTCCCGATAAATTGAAATAAGTATGCTGCGTTAAATTAATAACCGTCTTTTTATCAGTTTCAGCTTCATACAAAACTTCTAATTCATTATTATTTGTCAATGTATACGTTACAAAAACTTTTAGGTTTCCCGGGTATCCTTCTTCCATATCTTTACTTAGATAAGATAATTTTAAAGAAGCTGTTTCACCAGATTTTACCTCATCAGCTTTCCAAACTACTTTAAAGAAACCATTTGGTCCTCCATGCAAAGCATTTGTCTCATTATTTATTGCTAACTGATAATCTTTCCCATCCAAAGAAAATTTCCCTTTAGCAATTCGGTTTCCATATCTTCCGATAAGAGCCCCAAAAAATGGATTTGGCTTCTCATACTGTGCCAAAGAATTAAATCCGGTCACTACGTTTTCAGAAACCCCTTCTTTATTTGGGACTTTTAAATCAGTGATGATACCACCAAAAGTGATGATATCTACTTCCATTCCGTTTTGGTTTTTCAGCTTATAACTGTCTATTTTTTCTCCTTTTGCAGTTGTTCCGTAAGAAGATTTTTCAATCGTTACTGCTGTTTTTTCATCTGAAACTGTTGAATCCATTTTTTTATCGCTTTTGCATTGAACTGAAATTATAGCCAGACTTAACAAGCCAATTCCAAAAATACAACGTTTTAATACATTCATAAATGATAATTTTTTAAGTTAGTAAAGTCTTAAAGTCGAAAGTCTTAAAGTCAATTGCTTCAAAGTAACTAAATCTTTAGGACTTTATGACATTAGACTTTTGACTAATTTATAGTCCATGCTGAAACAAATGAAAGTAAGCTTCATTAGCATTGATCTTATCTTTAAACTCTCTTACCGTTGTTTTTTCGTCGATAACCAATAATTCGATTCCGGCAATATCTGCGAAATCTTCCATATATTCTGTTGTTAATGACTGGCTGTAAACGGTATGATGTGCTCCTCCGGCTAAAATCCAAGCTGTTGCAGCGATATCAAGGTTTGGTTTACAATCCCATAAAACTCTCGCAACTGGTAATTTTGGCAATTCGGCCATTGGTTTAACGGCTTCAACTTCGTTTACAATTAAACGGAAACGAGTTCCCATATCTACTAAAGAAACATTGATTGCATCTCCAGCAGGTGAATTAAATACCAAACGAGCAGGATCTTCTTTACCTCCAATTCCTAAAGGATGTACTTCGCAAGAAGGTTTTCCATCAGCAATAGAAGGACAGATTTCTAACATGTGCGATCCTAAAACATATGATTTTTGAGGCGTAAAATGGTATGTGTAATCTTCCATGAAAGATGTTCCTCCTTCAAGTCCGATATTCATAACTTTTAAAGCTCTTACCATTGCAGCGGTTTTCCAGTCTCCTTCTCCTCCAAAGCCATAACCATCAGCCATTAATCTTTGTGTCGCGATTCCTGGTAATTGTTTCCAAACTCCAAGGTTTTCAAATGTATCTGTAAAAGCTCCGAAACCTCCTTCTTCAAGGAAAGCCCTTAATCCTAATTCAATTTTTGCTGCTTCAACCAAAGAACTTCTTTGTGCTCCGCCTTCTTTTAAAGAATCAGTTAAAGTGTATGATTGTTCGTAAACAGCTAATAAATCGTTTAGCTCTTTGTCTGTTACTTTTTCAATATGTTTCGTAACATCTGAAGAATCGTATCCGTTTACAGAAACACCAAAACGAATTTGAGCCTCTACTTTATCACCTTCTGTAACGGCAACTTCACGCATATTGTCTCCAATACGAGCAACTTTTAGATTTTGAAGTTCATCCCATCCTAAAACAACTCTTGACCAGATTCCTAATTTTTTCTGAACTCTTTCATCTTCCCAATGACCAACTACTACTTTACGTTTTTTACGTAATCTTGACATAATGAAACCAAATTCACGATCTCCGTGAGCAGATTGGTTTAAGTTCATGAAATCCATGTCGATAGATCCCCACGGAATTTCAGCATTATATTGTGTATGCAAATGGCATAATGGTTTTTTAAGGATATTTAATCCGCCAATCCACATTTTTGCCGGCGAAAAAGTATGCATCCACGCAATAATTCCGATACAGTTTTTAGCCGAATTCGCTGCTAAACAAACATCTAAAATCTGTGATGGAGATTTTACTACATCTTTATAAACCACTTTTACTGGAATACTAGATGAAGCATCTAATCCTTTTGCAATTATCTGCGAATGTTCTGCTACTTTTCTTAGTGTTTCTTCACCGTATAATTCCTGGCTTCCTACTACAAACCATACTTCTTTTTGAGATATATCTATCATTGTTTAATCGTTATTTTGTTGAACTTTTTAATCGTTTTTCTACTTGATCTTAAATCTTAAATCAATAATCTGCAATCTAAAATCGCTACTGTCCGTAATACGAATCTTTTCCGTGTTTGCGGTTGTAATGTTTTTTAATTAATGAGTCTTTTAATCTTGGTGCTTTTGGATTTATTTGCAAAGTCAGATATGCCATTTCTGCCACAACTTCCAGAACTTTACTGTTATAAACTGCTTTTGCCGCATTTTTTCCCCACGCAAATGGGCCGTGATTTCCTATCAAAATCATTTCGACTTCTTCATAAGAAAGATTTTTTTCTTTGAAACAGTCCAAAATCTGAATTCCTGTATTGTGCTCATAGTTCCCTTCAATAAGAGAATCCGCCATCGGTGGCGCACACGGAATATCGGCTGTTAAATGATCTGCATGCGTAGTTCCGAAAATTGGAATATCTTGCTGAGCCTGTGCCCAAGCAACAGAGTAGGTTGCATGTGTATGTGCAACGCCGCCAATATTTGGCCAGTTTTTGTATAAATAAGCATGCGTTTTGGTATCTGATGATGGACGCATGGTTCCTTCAATAATATTGTTGTCAAAATCGACAATTACAATATCTTCCGGCTTTAAATCTTCATACGGAACACCGCTTGGTTTAATGGCAAAAACACCATTTTTTCTGTCCACGGCACTTACATTTCCAAAAGTGTACACTACCAAATTCAATGCATTTAACTGCATATTGGCTTCATAACATTCTTGTTTTAAATCTTTATAAAGAGAGCTCATGTTGCGATATTTTAAGGTTTGGATCTGCAAAAGCACTTAATTGTTCGTAAGCAATCAGCAATTTATTATACGCCGCTACTTTATCTAATTGAGGGAAATATTCTCCGTCGAAATCACTTCCTATTTTTTGACTTGCTTCGATCACGTTCGGATAAATTCCGGCGGCAACTGCTGCATAAATTGCTGCTCCCAAAGCCGGAGTTTGGTCTGAAGCTGCAATTTTAATTGGTTTGTTTAAAACGTTAGCCAAAGTCTGCATAATGAAAGGAGATTTACGGGCAACACCTCCAATTCCTATAACGCTGTCGATTTTTACTCCTTCTTCTTCAAAACGATCTACAATTTTCTTCGCTCCAAAACAGATTGCGTTTACTAAAGCTTTAAAAATATGCGGCGCTTTTGTTCCTAAAGAAAGGTTTGAAATTGCACTTTTTACTTCCTGATTGGCATCTGGCGTTCTTCTTCCGTTGATCCAGTCCAAAGCGATTGGAAGACTTTCTGAAACTGGAATTTTCTCTGCTTCTTTCGTTAATTCAACAATTAATTTATCGCTAAATTCTTCTCTTAGTTGTTCTTTTTGAGCATCATTTAAAACAGAAGATGTTCCTAATAAATGTTCTGTCGGCCACATTAATAGTTCTTTGTACCAAGCCAATAAATCACCAAAAGCAGATTGTCCTGCTTCTAATCCGATAAAGCCTGGAATAACCGAACCATCAACTTGTCCGCAGATTCCGCGAACAGTTTTTGTTCCCACCTCATCATAAGAACCAACTAGAATATCACAAGTTGAAGTTCCCATAACACGAACTAAAGTATTCTCTTCAATTTTAGCACCAACTGCTCCAGAATGCGCATCGAAAGTTCCAACGGCTACAACTGTTTCTGTCGAAAGTCCTAAACGATCTGCCCATTCTTTGCTTAAATTTCCAGCAACTAAATCTGATGTATACGTTTCATCATATAAGTTTCCGCGAAGCTGTGCTAAATACGGATGTAATTTTTCTAAGAATTCGACTGGTGGCAATCCGTTCCAGTCTGTGTGCCACATTGCTTTATGACCTGCAGCGCAACGACTTCTTTTGAAGGTTTTTAAATCCTTATCTTCAATTAATAAATACGTCATTAAATCGCAGTGCTCCATCCAAGTGTGGGCTGCATTTCTAACCGCTTCGTCTTGTCTTGCAATGTGAAGGATTTTTGCCCAAAACCATTCTGATGAATAAATTCCTCCAACGTATTTTGTAACGTCTTCTCCGCCCCAGCTTATAGCAAGTTCATTGATTTCGTTTGCTTCATTTATAGAAGTATGATCTTTCCATAAAACCATCATCGCATTTGGGTTTTCTTCAAATCCTTTTGTCAATGCTAATGGCGTTCCATCTTTTGTAACGGGAACAGGAGAAGATCCAGTTGTATCGATACAAATTCCTCGTACCAATTTTGGATCAACTTTACTTTCTTTTATAACGGTTTGAATTGTGATTTCTAAACCTTCGATATGATCCAAAGGATGCTGACGAAATTGATTTATAGATGCGTCACAATATTGTTTGTTTTTCCATCTTTTGTAATGAGAAACATTAGATGCTAATTCCTGTCCATTCTCAGTATCGATAAGCACCGCACGAACAGAATCTGTTCCGTAGTCTAATCCTATTACGTAATTTTTCATTCGAAATTAATTTTAAATAATGACAAATATAATTATAAATAACTTATAAGTGTACAAAAAACACTTAATAAAATATAGCTCTTGAATTTTTACAAATAATGCATCAAAACAATAGTTTAAGATCAAAACAAAAAATAAATGTTAACATTACATTTATTGTATTGAGATTATTTCATCTTAATTTTCAAAACTGTAACTGAATAGGCCGGAAAATCATATTGAACTTTATTCCCAGACACCTTAAATTCACTTTCTTTTGGGCTGATTTTAGTCGGATTTTCAAATGAATTCTCATCATTTATTCCTTCTCCCTTTAAAATTACTGCTGTTCCTTTTGAGTCTAATTTTGCTCCTTTTACATCAATTGAAACATTTTGAGATGCTGCCGATGTGTTTACGATTTTCAGAATTACTTCTTTAGAATTTACATCTTTTACCGCAGAAGCAAACAAATCATTTTGCCCAATAACCGCCTTTCCGTCTTTTGTAATGTTGATTAAATCTGTTCCTTTGTTATTTGAGAATAATTTTTGAACATAATAATTTGGGGTTCCGTACGATTGTAAATTGTTAAACCAAATCATGTCCGGCGTCCACTGCCATCCTTCTACGTGAGCTAATAAAGGCGCATACGATGTCAATTGAACAACCTCAGCATTACGTTCCATTCCGGTCATAAAAGCAGCTTCAGAGAAAGCACATTCCCAGTTGTTTTTATTATCCGGACTTGCAATTGCTACACTTTGCGCTGCGTATTCTCCGGCAAAAATCTTTGGACCTTTTCGGTCATAACTATCGTAACGTGTTACATTTTTACGAAACCAGGCCGGGTCTTTATAATAATGTTCGTCAACAATTTCTGCATTTAACTGCTTCAATTCTTTCATACCATAATCATAAAAATCTCCGTCAGGAAATGGCCCTGTTCCTGAAACAATTGTAATGTTTGGATATTTCGCTTTAATAGCTTTTTGAAAAACTTTGAAACGCTCGATATAATCTGGTCCCCATTGTTCATTTCCAACTCCAATGAATTTTAAGTTGAATGGTTTTGGATGCCCCATATCTGCCCTAACTTTTCCCCAAGCTGTCGTCGCATCACCATTTGCAAATTCAATTAAATCTAAAGCGTCCTGCACATACGGATCTAGCTGATCCATTGGAACTAATTGTCCTGTGTTAAACTGACAAGCCATTCCGCAGCTTAAAATTGGAAGCGGAGAAGCACCAATATCTTCTGAAAGCTGGAAATATTCAAAGAATCCTAAACCAAAACTCTGGAAATAATCCGGTGCAGGTCTGTGCGCAAATTCCATATTCCAACGGTTTACTGCCGTTTCTCTTTCTTCTACTTTTCCTACTGATTTTTTCCATTGATAACGTTCTGCCAATGTTCTTCCTTCAACTATACAACCGCCTGGAAAACGCAAAAATCCCGGTTTTAAATCGTATAATAATTGTACTAAATCTTTACGAAGTCCATTTTTTCTGCCCGCCCAGGTATCTTCGGGAAACAATGAAATATTATCCAGATCGATTACTCCGTTTCCTTCAAAAGTGATTTTCAGTTTGGCTTTTGCTTCTGTTGCATTTGATATTAATTGTGCGGTATAATTTGACCAGTCTGCTGATGTTGGAACAACCGAAGTTTCTCCCAAAACTTTGTTGTCTTTGTCTATAAACTGAAATTTAATTTTCGAAATGTTTCCAGATACTTTTGATGCTTTTAAAGACAGATTGTATTTCAGGTCTTTTTTAATTCCCATTCCTCTGAAACCTTCATTTACCAATTGATAACCACTTGCATCATTAACCGTAACTCTGCAATAATTGTGATTGGTTCCTTTTTTAGAATATTGAATTACAGCTGCAATTCCAGATTGTTGGTTTAGCTTATGGCGGTCGCTGTTTGGCTCGTTCCACCCCATCATCGGAAACAGAAATTCGAACGATCTGTTTTTAATCATTTCGGCGTATAAACCTCCATCGGCAGCAAAATTGATGTCTTCAAAAAACACTCCGTACATCGTCGGTTGAATTTTGGTGATGGTTTTGGATGCATCAACCTGAAGATTGTTTTTTTGTGCCGATACGAAAAAACTGCTCAGCAATACTCCGCAAAGGGTCATTTTGGTAATTAATTTGGACTTCATTTTTTTGTATTTAATGTGTTTTTACGGCACGCAGATGACGCGGATAAAAACGGATTTTTAATTTTTTGTTCTCCTGCAAGGTTTCCAAAACCTTGTAGGTATTATTAAGTTCCTTAAGTTTAAAAATTAAACCTACAAGGTTTTGGAAACCTTGCGGGAATAGAATCTTAGTTCTTATAGTCCAACCAAACTTTCATTTTCCCAACTCCGCGATTTGACCAAGAATAATATGGAATTGCCTTGAATTTTGAATTTTCGATAACATTTACGCCCTGTAATAAATTTGCTTCCTTTTTTACTTTGAAAGTATCTCCAGATGCTACATTTATTTTATCGAAATTGGTTTTGTTGTCAATTTCTTCTACAGCATAAACGATTGGGCCATATTCTAAAGAGACTTTATTTTTATTGGTTTCTACTTTAGCATTCGTTTCTACTTCCTGAACTTCCATTGGAAAATTAAGATTGATTTTATCTCCTTTTTTCCAATTTCTTGAGATTACGAAATAACCATCTTGTGGCTGAATTGTTAATGTTTCTCCATTCAAACTAATGGTTGTTTTTTGAGTAGAAGCTTTTTTATAAGAATATAAATCTCCCGGCAAAACTTCATTTCTTGCCCAGCCCGGAACTCTTAGTTTGATTGTGAATTGACTTTCTTTTTTTGGATTTACTGAGATTGCTATTTTTCCGTTCCAAGGATATGATGTTTGCTGTGAAATTTGTAAATCAGTTTTTCCTAAAGTAAAAGATGCGTTGTTTGAAGCATATAAATTCACATATAAAACATCTTTTGATTTTGAATAAATAAGTCCCGGAATCGACGGAATAAAACGAATTAAATTAGTTGGGCAGCAAGAACAGTCAAACCAAGCCTGACGTGTGCAGGAACCTCTGTTTGATTTAAAAACACCATCAGCTTCTAAAGCATTCGGATAGAAAAACTTTTTTCCATCTAATGAAATTCCAGAAATTAAACCATTGTACATTGTTCTTTCGATCACATCAAAATATTGTGATTTTCCGTATAAATTATGCAATCTGTGGTTCCAGTATACATCGCCAATTGCTGCGCAGGTTTCGTTGTATGCGGTTAAGTTTGGCAATTCATAATTAGCTCCAAAAGCTTCTCCATCGTGTCTTGAACCAATTCCACCTGTGATGTACATTTTTTTGTTTACCATATTATCCCATAAATTATTTACGGCATTGGTATAACCTTTATCTTTTGTCATTGCAGCGATATCTGTCATTCCTGCGTACATATAAACGGCGCGTACGGCATGGCCAACTACTTCATTTTGCTGAATTACCGGAATATGATCTTGTGCATATTCGCCATATAATTTATGATTGTTTGGATTTCCGCGATTGTCTAAATAGTATTTTGCTAACTTTAAATAATCTTCTTTTCCGGTAATTTGATACAGCTTTATCAAACCCGTTTCTACAATTTGATGTCCCGGAACTCCTTTTACCTGACCTGGTTTATCGCCAAAAGTTTTCACTAATAAATCGGCATTTTTGATAGCAATATCAAGAAAATTTCTTTTTCCGGTTGCTTCATAATGCACAACAGCTGCTTCAATTAAATGTCCTGCATTGTAGCATTCGTGGCTAATTTGCAATGATTCCCAACGTTTTCCTTCAATAACGGGAACCCAAGGTGCTGGCGGTTTTGCCGGATTTATGGTTCTCCATGTGGTTAAATAACCGTCTTTTTCCTGACCAATTTTTACAATGGCAATTAGGGAATCCAGCACTTTTTCAAGCTTCGGATTTGGAGCTGAAATTAAAGTGTTTGATGCGCCTTCGATAATTTTATAAACATCCGTATCGTCAAAAGGCATTTGCCCGCGAACTTCTCCTGTTTTTTGCTTTCCGGCAATTAAGAAATTTTCGAAACGTCCTTCTTCATTACATTTCTGAATCGCGTAAGCAATCGTAACTTCCTGCACTCTTTTTATAATGGGCAGCCAGAATGAATCTGTCAATTTTACATTTTGAATATTAACAGGTTCTATTTCATAACCTGCTTTTAAGGCCGAAGTTTTAGTAGACTGCACCACATCGTTTTTGGTTTCTTTGCAGGAAATCAAAATCAAAAGTGACATGAAAATCGTTACTATTGGTAAATTATATTTTTTCATTATTTTGGATATTCTATTTTAAAATCGGCCAAAAATCTGCGTCCCATTGCATTTCTTTTACTACTAATCTTGGCGTTCCGTTGGTTTTCTTTTCGTAGGCATGGTAAAAAATATAATCTTTCCCATCAAATGTATAAGCGCTGTTATGGCCTGCGCCAAAGTAATTTTCATCGCCCTGAACGACTAAACTTCCTCCGCCTTCGTTTAGTGGTTTTCCGTCTTTATCGAGATAAGGTCCGGTTACATTTTTAGCTCTTCCCACTACAACTTTATAAGTGCTTTTTTCTCCGCGACAGCATAAATCCCAGGAAAGAAATTGATAATAATATCCGTTTTTCTTAAAGATAAAAGGAGCTTCGAGCGCGCCGTCTCCTGGATCAGAATCGGCCAATTCAAAAGTTCTTTTACGTTTTGAAATTGTATGCCATTCCTGAGGGTGTGCTATCGACTTTAAATCGGGATTTAGTTTTACCATTTTTAATCCTTCCCAAAAAGAACCAAAAGCCAGCCAGGGTGTATTGTTTTCATCAAAGATTAAATTGGGATCAATAGCGTTCCACATATCACGATTGGGCTGTGATTGGATGACAATTCCCTGATCGATCCATTTGTAATTTTTATCTTTTGGATCTAATGTTGTATTCGTCGCAACACCAATCGCTGAAGTATTTTTAGCAAAAGCCGAAACTGAATAATACAGATAATACGTATTATTATGGAATGAAATATCCGGTGCCCAGATATGGTTTTTAAAATCGGCTGCAACGCCATCTGCCCAAACTGGTTTGTCTTTGAAAACTTGTGGTTCGGGATTCCAGTTTTTTAAATCCTTTGAACTAAAAACACTGATTCCGTTTCCGGTGCAATACAAATAATAAGTATCTTTTTGTTTGATGACAACGGGATCGTGTACTACAATTTCCTGCGCATACGAAACTAAACCAACCCAGAAGATTAGAACAGAAAGTACATATTTTATGTTTTTGTAAACCATATAAGTTATATAAGAAATTTAAGTTTGATTTTATCTGAAAACTTTTAGATCATATAAGCTGAGACTAAATACTTCCTCTAAAACCTGAAAACTGCGACTGAACACTAAAAATCTGAATACTGAACACTAATCATTGAATTCCCTCTGATGTCATTACGACACGTTTCATAGTTCCATCTTTGTTATAATATAATTTATCGACACAGACTGATCTTCTAAAGCTTCCTCCGTCGGGAATCGATGCTCCGTTGTGATAAATGAAATACGATTGTCCTTTAAAATCTATTATCGATTGATGATTGGTGTTGCTGTTTCCTGCTATTTCGTTTAAAATTCCTTTAAATTCCCATGGTCCGTTAATCGATTTACTCATAGCGTAGGCAATTTTCTCAGGAAATTCATAGGCATAAGACAAATAATACCATTTTTTATGTTTGTGAATCCACGGTGCTTCGGTAAAATGGGGTAATTCTATATGCTGAATTTCACCGTCAAGTTCGATCATGTTTTCTTTTAATTTGGCATAATGACAAGCCGTATTTCCCCAAAACAAATAAGCTTGTCCATTAGTATCGATATAAACTGTTGGGTCGATATCGTCCCAGCTTATATTAGAAAATTTGGTCATATCATTTGTAATTAAGGCTTTTCCCAATGCATCTCTAAAGGGTCCTGTTGGGCTGTCTGAAACGGCTACTCCTATTGATTTTCCGGGTACAGAACCATGTTCAACTGTTACGTACCAATAAAATTTTCCATTTCTTTCAATTACCTGTGAAGCCCAGGCATCGCCTTTTGCCCATTTAAAATCGGTTACTTTTAAGGGTACGGGATGCGATTCCCATTTTTTCATATCAGATGAAGAATATACCAGCCATTCGTTCATTTTATAGAAATGAAAATCATTTGGTGCTTCGTCATGACCTGCGTATAAATAGACTTTGTCTTTGTAAACCAATGCTGCGGGATCTCCGGTGTATTTATCTTTAATAATGGGATTATTTGTCTTTATCGACTGGGCAGTTCCTGCAATCGATAAAAGCAAAACGAAAAGGCTTGTAAATAGGTTTTTCATTTTTTATTGATATTTTTTTGCCACAGATTAAATGGATTAAAATGATTTGTTTTTAATCTTTGGCTTTGTTTTTTTTGCCACGAATTGCACTAATTTTCTCGAATTTAATTTGTGGAGATTCGTGAAATTCGTGGCTTATTTTTCTCACGCAGATTTTTTAATCCTTTTAATCTGTGAAATCTGTGGCATTATCTTTTAATTTATTTTCTTTCCCCAAACGGCTAATCCTGCACTATTTATTCCGCTATAACTTAAAGTCACTTTTCTTGTTGCTGATTCCCAATCCCAGGCATCAACTACGTTACATTTAACTCCGTTTATGGTTGCAATTTTTTTAGCAGCATCATACGACCAGGTTCCCGTTATATCACCGCTTACTTTTTTATCGGCAGTTAAATAAATCGTAACTGATTTCTGCATGGTTTTGTATTGATAATTCATCGTAATCTGTTCCCAGGTTCCCACTAAACTTGCGTCAGCAATTGTAGTTGTAGGAACTCCTGCATAGCGTTCCGGCTCTACAACCGGCCATCCGTCTTCTGTCCACTGAATACCATGAACATGTCCCATCATTACTGCATTTGAAACGTTGATTCCGGCTACGCCTTCCGGCAAACGAGCCTGCGAAGCATAAAACCATTGTTTGGTTGTTGGATTTTGAAAAACGGCACAATGTGAAAATCCAACCCAGCCTGTATGGTTTTTAAACTGATACGGATGCGTTAACATTGGGTAACATTCTGCACCGTTTGTAATACTGATTCCGGTATTAGTAACATACGGCCCTAAAATGTTTTTTGAACGTGCTACACGGGTATTGTATGCCACTGATAATTCATCATAAGCCAGAAATAAATAATAATATTGCGTATCTGGATTGTACATAATTTCTGGGCCTTCGAGTGCCTGCCAGCGGTTTGTATTTACATTTCCGCGTCCGGCGATTCTTACTCCGTAATCGTCGATCGTTTTTAGTTTATCTGGTTTTCCTGTTGTTGGATTCAGTTTTAAAGCAGCAATTCCGGAATGCCAGGAACCGTAAATTAAATATTGCTCTCCAGCCGGAGTTTCGATAAAACTCGGATCAATTGCATTGAATTTAAAATACGCATCCCAATCGTTTCCTCCGTTTCGAACATAACTTTTTACACCGTCTGGTTCTGAGCAGACAACCATTCCTTTATCTGTCCAATTGTTTGAAGCTAAATCATTTGTTTCGGCCAAGCCAATAAAAGCACGTTCAGTCCAAGAAGTATTCGTATCTGTTCCCACAATTGGATTGGTCACTACAATACTATAATACATTCTGTAGATGTTTCCAACTTTGCGTACACAAGGTGCCCAATATCCATAATTTGGATTTTCTATTGGTGGAAGTGCCGGAGACATTCTCGCTCTTTTATTATTTAAGGAATCTTTTACCCAAGCCGGAGCCTGAGTCATAGAAGGCCCCATGAACTCCCAATTGATTAAATCTTTTGATCTTCTGTAGAAAAAATGTCCGTTACCCTCATGCGCATTTCCATAAGAAGCATCTGTTTGGTACATATAATAATAATCTCCGGATTTTTCTACTGACGGATCGTGTACATTGGCTAAATTCCATTGTGTTCTATTTCCCCAGCTTGCTATTGCCGTATAATTATCTGCATAAGTTGGTCCGGGAAAAGCCGGTGGTGTTACCACAGGCGGCGTAACCGGATCAGGATCTGGTGTTTCTAACGCCGGATCATCTTTGGAACAGCTTGATAAAACAGCCATCGCCAAAAATCCGATGAAAGGAACAATTTTTAAAATAGAATTTGATTTTTTCATCTTTTTATCTTTTTATTTTCCTTCTAAAACAATTACTGAGAAAGGAGGAATGGTGATTTCAAGTTTTCCTTTTTTGTTTTCGAAACCTTTAAAAACTGTTGGTACAATTTTATTTGGTGTATCAAATGAATTATAATCCTGCAGTTTTGCCGATGTTAAAACTGCTGCTGTAAAGTTTTTAACTCCAAGATCGTTTGTGTCAATTTCTATTTTGTTTTTGTTTTTGGCATCGACATTTACTACTGATATATGAACGGTTCCGTTTTTATCTTTTGATGCTGAAACGGATACTGCAGGAAGAGTCTCTCCTTTAACAGTATACAACGGTGATTGAAAACTGATTGGCAATAATTTTGCATCCTGGTGAACACTGTACATTTTCATTACATGATACGTTGGTGTTACAATCATTTTAGCTTTATCGGTAAGAATTACAGCTTGCAGAACGTTAACACATTGCGCCAGGTTTGCCATACGAACTCTGTCTGCGTGATTATTGAAAATATTTAAAGTTGCTCCGGCTAAAACAGCATCACGCATGGTATTTTGCTGATATAGAAATCCTGGGTTTGTTCCTTTTTCTACTTCATACCAGCCTCCCCATTCGTCTACAACCATAGCCACTTTTTTCTCAGGATCGTATTTGTCCATTATGACAGCATGTTTTGTAACCAGTTCTTCCATTTTTAAGGCAGACTGCATGGTTTTAAAATATTCTTCTTCAGAAAAATTAACTCCGTCTCCTTTTTTACCCCAGTCAATTACAGCATAATGATGAACCCCAACTCCGCCAAGCATATTTAGCGGAATGTTTTTCATTAAAACTTCAGTCCAGTTATAATCGGCACTATTTGCTCCTGACGCAATACGAGTAATACTGCCGGTATTATTCCAGTCAGACATAAATGTTGTAAACTTGCGGTATTCGCCTGCATAATAATCTGCTGTCATGTTTCCGCCGCAGCCCCAGGCTTCATTACCAATTCCCCAGAATTTTACTTTCCAAGGTTCTGTTCTTCCGTTCTTTTTACGTAAATCACTCATTGGGCTTTTACCTCCAAAATTGGTATACTGAACCCAGTCTGATAATTCCTGAACAGTTCCGCTTCCTACATTTCCAGACAAATACGGTTCGGCTCCCAATACTTCACAAAGGTTTAAAAAGTCGTGTGTTCCAAAACTGTTATCTTCTGTTACACCTCCCCACCATTGGTTTACAATTGTAGGTCTTTGTTCTTTTGGGCCAATTCCGTCTTTCCAATGGTAGGTATCGGCAAAACAGCCTCCGGGCCATCTTAAATTTGGGATTTTTAAATCTTTTAAAGCTGTAATAATATCATTTCTAACTCCTTTTGTGTTTGGTATTTTTGATGTATCTCCCACAAAAAAACCGCCGTAAATACAACGTCCCAAATGTTCTGCAAAATGTCCGTAGATATTTTTGTTGATTGTTGGGGCATCTGTATTATTTTTTATAGTGACAACCGTCGCGTTTTGGGAGAAAGCTGCCTGATTACAAACTGCAATAAGAAAGGAGATTAAAAGTGCTTTTTTCATAATGTATTTATAAGTTAAACAGAGGAAAGTTTTTAGGAAACTTTCCTCTGAATAGTATTTTTAATAAGAAAGTGTCGGCCATCCTGATGACCATGTAAAGTATACGATTTCGAGTTTTGGATTTCCATTATCGGCTCCATCATAATAATGAACAGATCCCTTTTGAGTTCCAGTGATTCTTGACAAATGACCCGGGCCAATGTAATTTCCTTGTGCAGCCAGAACTGTAGTTCCGCCGCCGCTTTTTAAAGAAACTCCGTTTTTATCAACAAAAGGTCCAAACGGACTTGTCGAACGGCCTACTACAATATAATAGGTGCTGTTTACACCATTACAGCAGGTTCCCCTGTTTACAAACATATAATAGTAGCTTCCTTCTTTTATTAGACAAGGCGCTTCCCATGAGGCGCTGTTTCCTCCGGCAACGATGGTTTTGCTTCCGGTAGTTTTTCCTGTTGACGGGTTAATTTGAATAACTCCAATTCCGGCATGCCAGGAACCGTAAGCCATATATACATTGCTTCCGTCAACCAAAATAGAAGGATCGATAGCATTTACATCTGAAGATGAAGACGAAGAAACTACTACTCCGCGGTCTGTCCAGGTTGTTCCGGCACTTTGAGAAATAGCAGGCGCGGTAACCAAACCAATTGCAGAAGTGGCAGATCCAAAAGTAGAACAGGAATAATACATATTCCAGCGATTGTTGAACCATGCCAGATCAGGGGCCCAAAAGTTTTTGGTAAAACCAGGCACATATCCTGTAATCCAGCTTGGGGTTGACGTAAAAACCGAGGTTCCCCAAGTCCAGTTTGTTAAATTTGTTGAATAGGTCATAGGGATATTATCTCCTGTTGTAAAAACATAATAATTAACTCCGCTTTTTATAATTGTGCTAGGATCGTGAGACGGAACATTTCCGCTTACTGTTTTAGCTGTTAGATTTTTTACCTGAGAATTTTGAGATTCTGCAGCAGCTGCCGCACTCTCATTCGAAGGGATTATAACATCTTCATTTTGACAACTTCCTAATAATATTGCGAATAAAACCAAACTTGCAATTGTTTTCATTTTTTATAATTTTTAGTTACTGTTTCAATAATTAATCTTGTAATCTCATTTCTTTTTATAATACCACATGACAGATTATTCATCTGCCATATGATATTAAGTATTCTAACTAACTCAAATATATTCTTAATCTCAGTTTACAATCACAATTTACAATGAGACTGGGACTGAGACTGAAAACTCAATAACTGTCATTCTGTTTTGTTCCCGGATTATTGTCCATTTCTAACTGCGGAATTGGAAAATATTCACGTCCTGCTGTATACGAATTAAACTCGGCATCTCTTGCTTTCAGCCATGCTAATTTTGCAGGGTTTTGCAGCCATCCCCAACGGTGTATGTCATCAAAACGGTGGCCTTCCAGAGGAAATTCTAAAAATCTTTCGTGTCCAATTTGTTCTCTCATCTGGTCCTGGCTCATTCCCGGTTTTGTAACTGATAAATCCGGCAGATTAACTCTGTTTCTAACCATTTGAATGTATGCGTATGCTCCAGGTGTATCTCCTGTTTCATTTAAAGTTTCGGCATACATTAAAAGTATATCGGCATATCTTAACAATCGTTCGTTAATTCCCGAACGCCAGTCGTATTCGTCTGCAAATTCACCGTCAGAATTTTGGTATTTTCTGCAGAACAAATCATTTAAATCTCCTGGGCTTGAGGCATAAAAAGCAGCAAAATCTCTTCCGTATAATTTTGTTCCCGGTTTATTGTAAAATATTGTGGCATCTAAACGGGGATCAACTTCTCCTGTTTTTGTTTTTTCTTCCTGAAATTCGTTAAATAATGCCCATGTTGGCTGCACATCTGTCCATCCAAAAGCCCTTGGTGCATAAGTAATCGCACGGGCAGAAGTTTTCCCCCAGCCAGATGCGGGAGCACCTCCCCAGCCTAAATCGACACCGCCGGCATCTCTGCTGAATTGTACTTCAAAAAGAGATTCTGAATTGTTTTCGTTTGCTGTTGTAAAATTGTCTCGGTAGTTTGAAACCAAAGAATAAACTCCTAAATCAATTACTTGTTTAAAAGCAGTTCTGGCATTTGTAAAATCTTTAGTAAATAAATATGCTTTTCCCAGATATCCTAAAGCGGCACCTTTTGTGGCACGTCCTTTTTGGCCTGCATCCAGACCTGTAATGCCAACGTAAGAATTAGGCAGTAATTCAGCTGCGGTTTTAAAATCAGCAATAACCTGAGCCCAGCCTTCTTCATTTGTTTTTTGTGGATGATATACTCCAACATCTACAGGAACTGGTACATTTTTAAACATATTTACCGCATGAAATAAATACAGTCCTCTTAAAAAATAGGCTTGGCCTAAAATTCTGTTTTTAAGTGCTGCATCTTCAAATTCAATATCAGGGACATTTGTTAAAACCTGATTGGCACGATAAATACCCTGATAATAGGTTTCAAAAGCCCATCCGTAAATAGCAGCATCGGCTACATTTGAGTTAAAATGCCCAACATTATACATCGAACCCCATGGGCTATTTGTACGTGCGTCGTCTGCTCTTGTGTCTAGTAATAATGGTGTACTTCTCATGTAAGTACCATCTGTTAATAAACTTCCATAAGCAGCATTTACACCTTCAAGAGCGTCCTGATCTGTTTTCCAGAACGAATCGACTGCGTCATTATTTGGGTCTATCTGGGTCAAATCTTCATTATCAACACAGCTGGTTGTTACAACAGCCAATGAAAAGAAAATTGCTATATAGTTAAATATTTTATATTTCATTTTAATACGTTTTTAGTTGGTTAGGCTAGTTAAAAATTTACTTCAACACCCAAAGAAATTGTTCTTGGATTTGGAAAAGATCCTGCATCATATCCTCTTGAAAGTAGTCCGTCACTGTTAAAATCAGGATCGTAGCCTTTGTATTTTGTGATCGTCAATAAATTCTGTCCATTAAGATATACTCTTGCCTTGTCAATAAATTTGTCTTTTAGAGGAATATTATATCCCAATTCCATGGTTTGTAATCTTACATAATCACCACTTTCAATAAATCGGTTTGAGTCTCTTGAATTTCCATTAGGATCACCAATAACCGGGGCCGGAACGTTAGTATTTGTATTTGTAGGTGTCCAGTAATTCAATTCGTCTGTGTGGTGGTTTGTATATTGCCCAATCATCAAATTACGGTACATGGCATTGAAAATTTTATTTCCGCCGCTGCCCTGCCAGAACATTGAGAAATCAAAATTGGCATAAGAAGCGCTAAAATTCATTCCGAAACCGTATTTAGGAATTGATACCCCTTGAAAAGTTCTGTCGGCATCTGTAATTGCCCCATCACCGTTTACATCTTTAAATTTAATATCGCCGGGAGCTGCGCCTGTTTGTGTTGGAGAAGCTGCAACTTCTGCTGCATTCTGGAAAATACCAATAGCTTCCCATGCAAAAAGTTCACCAACAGATCTTCCTACTTCTGTTTTTGAAACTGCTCCATAAAGTGGGTTTGAATTCACTCCAATTTTAGTAACTTCATTTTTCAACGTTCCAAAATTTCCTGAGATATCATATTTAAATTTATTATGATGATTACTATATGATGCTGTAAATTCAAAACCAGAATTCTTCATATCACCTGCGTTCGTTGTAATATTTGCAGGAAAAGCCCCTGTAGAAAATGGCAATGGCACTCCAACCAACATATCAGTAACTTTTTTATTAAAATACTCAGCTGTAAACTGTAAGTCATTGTCTAAAAATCCTAATTCTAATGCGATATTTTTACTAGTTGTTTTTTCCCAGTGTACATTCGGATCAAGTGCAGCAACCACAGTTGTTCCCGGAGCAAGCGAGTTATTAAAATCATAACCGGCAAAACTGTTTACTGTCGAAGCAAAAAAGTACTGAGGAATTGTATTATTTCCAATTGTACCATAACCTCCACGAAGTTTAATGTTGCTTACCCATTTTGGCAATTGTAAAAATTTCTCGTTACTAATTTTCCAACCTCCTGAAAATGAATAGAAGTTTGCAGAATTATTTATTTCACTAAAAAGAGAAGTTCTGTCTTGTCTAAAATTTGCCTGCAATAAATACCTGTCATCATAATTATAGTTTAATCTGCTGATGTATGAGATTCCTGCAATTGTAAATTTATACTCACTTGCATTTCTGGCATCAGCATATTGAAGCATCGGAATTTCTCCTGGCGTATAACCTACACCTCTTGAATTATATCTGTGATAGTCTCTTTTTTCCTGAATCCAACCTACAAGAGCGTCAATTTTATGTTTTCCAAGCGAAACTTCATAAGTCAATAAGTTATTCACAAAAGTTCTTAACTCATTACCTGTTTCTACATCTAAAGAAGCTTCGTCATTTGTAGTAATATAGTACCAGCCTAAATCACTTGGCGGAATAAATTTTCTGTTTTCCCAGTCTGTTCTGTCGTAACTTACATCCAGTTTATATTTAAGACCTTTAACAATCTCA
Source organism: Flavobacterium soyae (assembly GCF_021245985.1). Classification (GTDB taxonomy): domain Bacteria; phylum Bacteroidota; class Bacteroidia; order Flavobacteriales; family Flavobacteriaceae; genus Flavobacterium; species Flavobacterium soyae. Next base: position 31,307 of record NZ_JAJQXA010000004.1, read on the forward strand.
AGTTCTCCCCAAACATCTCCAATAAAACGGTTTCTTTTTCCGTTGTTGGTAATCAAATTATTATAACCAATCGGGTTCATTGAGATTGCTCTTTGCGTTAAGTTATCTGTACCGCCGTATCCGCCCAATCTGTTAGAATCATAAACAGGCATTGTTGGAACCGCGCCTAAAATGTCGCTGATAACGGTTTGTCCCGCATTGTATTCATTAAAAATTTCTTTATCAGATTGTGTATAGGCCATTTTTATACCATATTTAAATTTTCCTTTTTTACCATTCAAATTCAAATTAGTTGACAGTCTCTCATAATCCTGAGGTGTTTTAACATAACTGGTGTTTTTAAAATAATCTATATTAAAACTGTATGCTATGTTTTCTGCACCTCCGTTAAGTGTAAGAGCCTGATTTTGTACAACTCCTGTTTGTAACGCTTCTTTCTGCCAGTCTGTGTTTACATTTGTAATATATGAAGGGCTGTTAGGATCATTTCCCGGTGCAATACTTACCGGAACACCAGCTCTGATGTCCCTGTTTCTTTCGGCCTCGCTGGTAATTTTTTGATAGCCCGCACGATCTGTAACATCCCATTTTTTAGCTACATTCTGAAGTCCCACGATTGATTTGAATTTAACATCCATTCGGCCTGCTTTACCTTTTTTTGTTGTAATAATTACAACTCCATTGGCACCGCGAACACCATAAATAGCAGCCGAAGAAGCATCTTTTAAAACCTGCATCGATTCAATTTCTCCCGGTGCAAAATCGAAAGGAGCATCGACCATAATACCGTCAATTACAAAAAGAGGATTGTTATTAGTGAATGAAGTTATACCTCTAATCTTGATATTTACAAATCCTCCGGGTTCTCCTGATGATTGTACTGTTACACCCGGAACCTGCCCTTGAAGCATTTTGGCGGCATCATATGTAACCGTTTTTTTAGCCGATTCCATATTTACGACACTCACAGATCCTGTTAAATCAGATTTCTTTTGAGTTCCGTAACCAATAACAACTACTTCATTTAATTTGTTTGTGTCCTCGCCTAATGCTACGTTTATTTTTAATTGATTTCCTACTGAGATTTCACGATTTTGAAATCCTATAAATGAAAAAACTAAAACATCTGTCGAAGAAGCTTTAATCGAATACTCTCCGTCAAATCCAGTTGTGGCAACTGTTTTGGTTCCTTTTATCAAGATGTTTACACCCGGCAAAGGCAGATTGTCTTGTGCCGAAGTAACAACTCCGCTAATCGTTTTGCCTTGAGCCGACATTTGATTAACAGAAAATATTAGCATGCAGATTGCTAAAATCCAGTCTTTTTTTGGCAATAAAAAATTGCTGTAAAAAATTAATTGTTGGTTTGTTATCATACTGTTTGTTTAAGGTTGGTTTTGTGGTTAGTAAATAAGTGTTAATATTACATTTGTAAATTTAAATAAAAAAAAGACTGAAAAACAAATTAATATGATAAAAAAATAACTAAAAAAAAACACATATCACAAATTAAGTGTATTATTAACATTTAAAAAATTGAGGTTTTTTTCAAAAAAAAGGTAATTTTTACAAGTTATTTGTGTAAAAAATACACTTTTAATCAAAAAGCCCATTTTTAATCAAAAAAACAACAGCATGAAAGAAGGTATAAATGAGTTGTTTTTTAATCACTTAAATTCTATTAAGCCTTTGTTTTTGTAAATAAATACCTATTTAAAAGTTTCTTGTTTTTGGCTTTTCTTTAAAAAACTATCCTGTATCATCCTGTTTTTGACCTAAAAAAATCTTAAAAAAGAAAAATGAATGTTATTTTTGTGCAAAAAGTGATTTTTTTAACTCTATTTTTGAAATGTTATTTGTGTAAGTGTAAAATCTACATTAATAAATTATGAAACATTTGAGGAAGTTTATATCTTTACCAATAAAATATTGAATATGTTAAACAGTTATAGCTCTGTCGATAAGGTTTTACTAGCGGTAGATTGCATTATTTTTGGATTCGACAATGACGGTTTAAAAATACTTTTAATTCAAAGAGACTTTGAACCTGAAAAAGGAAAATGGTCTTTAATTGGAGGCTTTTTAAAACGTGATGAGGTTTTAGATGATGCTGCTATCCGAATTTTAAATACATATACAGGTTTGAATGATATCTATATGGAGCAGTTATATGCTTACAGTGAAATTGATCGTGACCCCGTCGAAAGAACAATTTCGGTTTCGTATTTTGCTTTGATTAATATCGAAAACCACAATGCAGAACTAATTCAAAATTATCATGCAGAATGGTTCCCTATAAACGATGCGCCGCACTTAATTTTTGACCACAACGAAATGGTTGAAAATGCCATAAAAAGACTTCGTTACAAAACTTCGATAAAACCTATTGGGTTTGAACTGCTTCCGGAAAAATTTACTATGCGCCAGCTATTAGAACTATACGAAGCAATTTTAAGCAAAGAATTAGATAAGAGAAACTTTATCAGTAAAATAAACTCTCTTGAAATTCTGAATAAACTGGATGAAAAAGACATGCAGTCGTCCAGAAAAGGATCTTATTTATATACTTTTAATAAAGAAAAGTATGAAGAGAAACTTTTAAACGATTTTGTATTGAATTTATAAAAGTCTCACGCAGATTGTAGATTTTAAGTTTAGCCACAGATTAAAAGGATTAAAATGTTTTTTTTAAATCTGTGTGAATCCTTTTAATCTGTGGCAATATCTATAAAAAACAAAACCCTGAAATCCACAATTTTCAGGTTTTTTTCTTCAATAAAACTACTATTAAAAAAAATAAACAAAATTATTTATTATCTTTTTAACCTTTCTTTTAAGCAATCATTATGAACATTAATCGTTAAAACAAATTAATAAGTGTGAAATATACATTTGCAAATGTAAACAAAATATGTTTCCAAAAACAAGAAATTATTTTTTATTTTTTTTATTAATTTACCAATAGATTTTTTAAACCAAAAGCCGTTTTATTGTAATATAAACAATCTCTTTGCTAAAATTCTTTGCCGGCTCATTACAAAGAATTACGCATAATCAAAGATGATTTATTTTCGATTTGTTCTTTTTTTCCTTTAAGAACCATTTCGGCCAGGATTTTTCCCATTGCTTCAAAATGTGTAGAAATAGTTGTAATTCCGCTGGCGGCAATTTTTTTCAGCGGTGTTTCATTATAGGATATAATTCCAAAATCAGATCCGAGTTTTAAGTTTTTATCCCTGGCGTTTTCGATTACGCGAACTAAATCCCGATCATTCGGAATTATATATAAATCTCCCGCAGTAATTTCTCTGTTAGTAAATTCGGCAATAACTTCAGATTCAAAATTATATTCAGCACAAAAATCTTCAAAACCCAATTTCATTCCCAGCGGTTCGCGAAAACCCGGAAAAATCAAAATCAGTTTTTTGTATTTGCGCAATCGCTCTTTTCCCCTTTGCAGTCCTTCAAAAATATCTTTTTGGTGATTTTGATAAATTGCCGGATATATTTTCAAATCTGGATTAGTCTGATCCAGTATAATTACGTCACCTACTGGTAGGGTTTTTATCGAAGCAACAATATCTTTTAAATTTGTAGGCATCAAAATGTATTTGGTATAATTGCCGTTGCTGTCATTTATCAGCTTTTGAAAAACCTGACTATTAAAATGGTGAAAGAAAATATCGACCTGAACATTTTTTCCAATGCTGTTTAAAAAGGAGTTATAAATATCTTCTTTAAAAATATTAAGTTCATCAAAAAGCAAAAAAATCTTTTGTTTTATAGTGATTTCAACGCTTTTAACGTAATATCCTTTTCCGGGAATGGCATAAATAATCCCTCTTTTTTTGAGTTCATCATAACCCAGTAAAACTGTGTCGCGCGATAATGAAAACGCCAGACAGACTTTGTTTACTGATGGCAGCCTGTCGCCTTTTACTAATTTTTCTTCTTCAATTGCTTTTTCTATTGAAAGAATTATCTGCTTATATTTTGGAAGACCAATGTTGTTTTGAATCGAAATTATATTCATAGGAAAAGATAAATTTTGTGCAATATACAAAAACTGGTAGGTACTGGTATGTAAAAACAAAGAAATCTTTTATTTTTGAATTTCACTTTTGGCAAAATTTACATGGAAATAAAACATAAATCGCATTTAAAGGAAACTTATAATTCTAAATCTTTTGGTTTGATGCCAGATCACAGCGAAATTCTTTCTTTTGAATTATCGAATAAAAAAGGCATGAAAATTCAGATTACAAATTATGGAGCGACCGTAACGTCTTTACAAGTTCCTGTTTCTAACGGAAATCTTATTGATGTTGTTTTAGGTTTTGATTCTGTTTCTTCTTATTTAGAATCTTATTTGCTGCCAAGTGCTCCTTATTTTGGAACAACCGTTGGACGTTATGCGGGAAGAATTAATAAAGGAACTTTTTCATTAAATGGAAAAACCTATGAATTGACCAAAAATAATAACGGAAATTCCCTTCATGGCGGAAATACCGGATTTGGAAAAAAAGTATGGAATGTTACCAATCAAACTTTGGGAGAAAATCCTTCGATAACTTTTAGCCTTATAAGTAAAGATTTAGATGAAAATTATCCGGGAGAATTACACGTTGATTTAACGTATACTTTGACAGAAGACAATGAACTGAAATTAGATTATAAAGCGGTTTCGACAGAAGATACTATTATAAATTTAACGCATCACAGTTATTTTAATCTGGACGGACACGATGGAAGTGTTTTAAATCAGAAGATTTTTATTGATGCCGAAAAAATAGTAGAGACAAACCACGAGAATATTCCAACCGGTAAATTTATCGATCTTACAAATCATGAATTTGATTTTAGATCCGCTAAAAGTTGTCCGGCCTCAATAGATAATTCTTTTGTGATTGAGCAGTCAAACAATGCTGTTGCAGCTTTATTCAGCTCAAAAAACAATTTAAAAATGAGTGTTTATACCAATCAGCCAAGTGTACATATATATGTAGGCGGAAACTGTTTTGATATTTTAAAAGGAAAAAACGATGTTGTTTACCATAAAACAAGCGGTATTTGCTTTGAGACTCAAAATTTTCCAGATGCTCCAAATCAGGCACATTTTCCAAATTCTGTTTTGAAAAAAAACGAAGAGTATATTCAGAAAACTATTTACAAATTTGAAAATATAAACTAACTACCTATTACCAATATAATGAATGACATTTTAATACAAAATACTACTTCTTTTTTTGAGAAATCATTTGGCTCTAAGCCAGAAAAAGTGGTGCTTTCTCCGGGAAGGATTAATATTATCGGAGAACATATTGATTATAATGACGGTTATGTTCTGCCGGCTGCAATTGATAAAGTGATTTGTTTTGCATTTGAAAAAAACAATTCAAAAAAATCAAAAGTAATTGCAATAGATTTAAATGAAGAATTTGAAATTGATTTAACTCAGGAAATAAAACTGAGCGATGTTGTCTGGACCAATTACATTCGCGGCGTTATCAAGCAATTGCAGGATAACGGATTTTCGTTTGACGGTTTCAACTGTGTTTTTAGCAGTAATATTCCGGTAGGTTCGGGATTATCTTCTTCTGCCGCTTTAGAATGCGGAATGATTTTCGGAATTAAACAGCTTTTTGATCTAAAAATCGAGAAAGTCGACATAGCATTATTAGGACAAAAAGCAGAGCACTGGGTTGGTATTAACTGCGGAATTATGGATCAGTTTTCGAGTGTTCACGGTCTTGAAAATAAAGTAATAAAATTGGATTGCAATACGCTTGATTTTGAATATCATAATGCCGATTTTAAAGATTATTCATTGATTTTAATGGATAGTAATGTAAAACATTCTCTTTTTACATCGGAGTATAATACGCGCAGAATTGAGTGTGAGCAAGGTTTAGCTATTATTAAAAATAATTTTCCTGAAGTAAAAAGTTTCAGAGATTGTTCTGAAGAACAGCTTTTAAGCATTCAGGATAAAATGAGCGAAACGGTTTTTAAAAGAGTTCATTTTGTTGTAAAAGAAATCAACCGAGTTATAAAAGCCTGCGAAGCGCTGGACAAAGGAGATATAGAACTTTTAGGACAATTGCTTTTTGAAACGCATTATGGTTTATCGCAGGAATATGAAGTAAGCTGTGCCGAGTTAGATATGCTTGTAGATACTGCAAAAGCAGATGATGCCATCATTGGTTCTCGCGTTATGGGAGGCGGTTTTGGAGGCTGTACTATAAATTTAATTAAAAAAGGACATGAAAATCAGGTAAAAAGTAAGTTTTCAAATCTTTATTTAGATACATTTGGGATTGAATTAAAATTTTATGATGTAAAAATCTCAAACGGAACGACATTACTTTAATACCAAACACAACGCAATGAAAAATTTTGACATTAACGAAGATCCTCACAGACGTTTTAATCCCTTAATTAATGAATGGGTTTTGGTTTCACCTCATCGTGCAAAACGTCCGTGGCAAGGGCAAAATGAATCCATTTCTACAGAATCACTCCCAAAACACGATCCCGAATGTTATTTATGTCCGGGAAATGTTCGTGCAAACGGAGTAAATAATCCTGCCTACAAAAGCAGCTTTGTTTTCGACAATGATTTTGCTGCTTTAAAACAGGACGAAATCATTTTTGAAGAAGATATTAAACATACATTTTTTAAAGCAAAACCAGAACAGGGAATTTCGAGAGTGGTTTGTTTTTCTCCAAGACATGATCTTACGCTGCCGGAAATGGAAGTTTCGGATATTGAAAGCATTGTAAAAACATGGCAGAAAGAATATACTGATTTAGGGAATATTAAATATATCAACCACGTTCAGATTTTTGAAAATAAAGGAAGTGTTATGGGCTGCAGCAACCCGCATCCGCACGGGCAGATCTGGGCACAGTCTTCATTGCCGACTCAGGTTGAAAAAACGCATAACAGCTTAAAATCGTATTACGATAAAAACAAAAGAACACTTCTTGAAGATTACGTTCAGGCCGAATTAAAAGTTGGAAGCCGAATAGTTATCGAAAATGAACATTTTGTTGCATTAGTTCCGTTTTGGGCAATCTGGCCTTACGAAACAATGATTGTAAGCAAAAGAGCGATTAGTAAAATCACTGATTTTAGTGCTGAGGAAGTTTCGGCTTACGCCAAAATTTTAAAGCAGTTAACAATCAAATACGATAATTTATTCAACACTTCATTTCCGTATTCGTCAGGAATTCATCAGGCGCCAACAGACGGTTTCGATCACCCGGAGTGGCATTTCCATATGCATTTTTATCCGCCATTGCTTCGTTCAGCAACTGTAAAAAAATTCATGGTGGGTTACGAAATGATGGGAGAATCGCAAAGAGACATTACTCCTGAAAAAAGTGCCGAAATTTTAAGACAGCAGGCAGAAGTGCATTATAAAAATGCAGTAAAAATTGGTTAAAATTTCTCTCCAATATTCTGTAGTTTAAAATTTAACAGAATTCTCTGTTTATAAATGTAAATAATACATTTAAAATGATTGTTTTTTAAGTTTTTATTTTAAATTTGGCTTTCGCTTTTTTAATAAAAAAATAACAGAATAAAAACACATATTTCATTTTTAAACACATTAAACCACATAAATATTAATTTCAAATTTTAACTTAAACAATTATCTAAAATACTATTAACAATGAACCAGAACCTCACTCTCGCAGATTATGCGGTTTTTATTATCTATTTTATCGTAGTATCTGTCTACGGTTACACCATTTATCGCAAACGTAAACAAGACGAACACGATGCTAAAGCGTATTTTCTTGCAGAAGGAAATTTAACCTGGTGGGCAATTGGAGCTTCATTAATTGCATCAAACATTTCAGCAGAACAATTCATCGGAATGAGTGGTGAAGGTTTCTTTTTAGGAATCGCCGTTGCTGCTTATGAATGGCTTGCTGCTGTTGCCTTAATTATTGTAGCTGTTTGGTTCATTCCTGTATATCTTAAAAATAAGATATATACTATGCCTCAATTCTTAAAAACACGTTACAACGAATCGACTGCATTGATTATGGCTGTTTTCTGGTTGTTTTTATATGTTTTTGTAAACTTAACTTCTATTCTATATTTAGGTGCAGTTGCTATTAACGGTCTTGCGGGAGGAGAATATCTTCACGTAATTATGGTTGGTTTAGCTGTTTTTGCCTTGTTTATTTCTCTTGGAGGAATGAAAGTTGTAGCGTATACAGATGTTATTCAGGTTGCCGTTTTAATCATTGGCGGATTGGTAACTTCTTATATTGCACTTACAACTGTTGGGCAGTATTTTGGCGTAGGCGAAAATGCAATTGCAGGTTTTAAAGTTTTAATGAGAGAAGCTCCGGAGCACTTTAAAATGATTATCCCGAAACCTACAGCGACTTCAACTCAGCTTGAAATTGATAAATATTTAACTTTCCCTGGTTTGATGTCTTACCTTGCTGGTATCTGGATCATCAACTTAAACTATTGGGGATGTAATCAATACATTACACAAAGAGCACTTGGTGCAGATTTACAAACAGCACGTACAGGAATTTTATTTGCTGGTATGCTAAAATTATTAATGCCGTTAATCGTAATGCTTCCTGGTATTGCTGCTTTCGTTTTATATAAAGACGGACATTTACCTCAATTAGTTGGAGGAAAAGATGGCGCTTATTCTGCTGTATTGACTTTCTTACCTACAGGTTTAAAAGGACTTTCTGTTGCTGCTTTAACTGCTGCAATCGTAGCATCATTAGCAGGAAAAGTAAACAGTATTTCGACTATTTATACTTTAGATATTCATAAAAAATACATCCAAAAAGAAGCTGGCGAAAGACAGCAGGTAAATATTGGCAGGATTGCCGTTTTTGCTGCAATGCTTTTAGCTGTATTGTTTACATGGAATGATATTCTTGGAATTGGCGGTGTTGGTGGTTTCACTTACATTCAAAAATATACCGGATTCATCAGCCCTGGAGTTTTTGCAATGTTCTTCCTTGGTATGTTCTGGAGAAGAACTACTGGAACTGCAGCTATCGTTGGAGTAATTTTAGGATTTGTTTTGTCTGTTTTATTCAACGAATATGCTCCAATGTTATTTGGAAACGAGACATTATTATATACTGCTTATCCTAACGGAAAAGGAGCATTCGAAATTCCTTTCCATATTTGTATGGGATTATCGTTCTTCTTTACGATGTTAGCTATGATCGGAATCAGTTTTGCCGGGCCAAAAGTAAATCCAAAAGCGTTTGAAATAGACTCTGAAATGTTTAAAGTAAAACCACAAACTACCGTTTTAATTGTAATTACATTACTGATTATCGTAGCATTGTACGTTAAATTCTGGTAATTTATTTAATAAGTAATTTTGAAGTGAAAAGGGATCCTGATTGGGATCCCTTTTTTATTTTTGTTTTTGATTAAATTAAAATTTTATGGAATCTAATTTATTTTATTGTGTGTTCTTTGCTTTGCTTGCATTTGGCTTTTATAAATTTCACAAGTATTGGCTTAAATGAATTCTATGTAAAAGAAGGGCATCGTTTAGATAAAATTAAACATTGGGGAATTATTTTAGTTTCTGCCTTTTGTTCCGTAATTTGTTTTTTAAAATTTGTTTTTGGATTAAGTTAAATAAGAACAACTATTACAAAAAAGAAAAATTTGCTCTCTATGATAAAAAAAAGAAATGTACTTAAACTTCTACTTTTCGTGATTTTACTAACTGCGATGGCTTTTTGGGCAAATTATCTTTCAGGAAATGAAGCTTTTTATAAAAGAGCACTTGAGAATAGTAAAGAAGAATCATATTCAGGCATTGTGATTGAAAAATATATTGACTCATCGCAACATTGTACACCAATGATTAAGTTTACAAGTAATTCAAGTAATGCTGTAATAAATAGTTTTTGGGACGAAGTAGAAGTTGGAGATTCAATAGTAAAAGTTAAAGGTCAGCCTAATATTTATTTGTATAAAAATAATCAGCTAAAACAAGTATTTGATTATAATGTATATTATCAAAATTTGAAAGCACGAAAATCAAATATTAATAAAAAATAGAAATAGTTATAAAGCTATTTTATATCGGAGAAAACATGAAGAATATTTTTTTTAAAATTATCCACACAATTCTGCTAATTTTAGGAATACTTGCAATATTCTTTAGTACTTATTTATGGATAGGAAGTGAGGAAAAATACAATCAATTAAAAAATGATTCATTATTTCTACTATTCCTTAACCGGTTTATTCTTAACTCGATAGTTATATTTCTGTTTTTAAGTACCGCTATTTTGATAAGCCTAATTCTTGGTAAAAACATGCGTTCAGGACTATCTTTAAAACAAATTATTAAATTTGAAGCATTGTTATTATTCTCTGTTTCAATTACTTTGATTTTAATTAAAATCTTTCTGTTATAAACAAAAGTCAATTTATTGATAATTTATTTTAACAAGAAAAAATATTTATACAATCATTTTAGCTATTTTTAACCTCGTAATTAACCAATAACATAAAAAATGAAAAAACTAATTTTTGCATTATTTATTATTTCAGGAACTGCTTTTGCTCAGGACATGGAAGTAGTAAAGGGAAATTTTGATTTTTTAAAAGATCAAAAAGAAATAAATACTGTCTTTGATTATAGTAATTTTACTATGATGAAAGAAAAAAAATCAGAAGCGCAATATATTGAAGAAAGAACTGCTGATTTAAACCAAAAAACAAAAGGAAACGGAAACATCTGGCAAAAGAAATGGATCGCTGCAAAGGACCAAATCTGGACGCCTAAGTTTTTAGAAATTGCCAATACGGTATTAACCAAAGAACATAAAGATGTAAGTTTTCAGGAAGGATTAAACACGCCTTATACTTTAATCGTTCAAACAGTATGGATTTATCCGGGCTGGGACGCAGGAATTATGAAACAGCCTGCAAAAGTTACTACAAATTTAAAATTTGTTGAAACAGCAAATAAATCAAATGTTTTATTAGAAATTACAAGTGAAGAAGCTCCTGGAGATCAATGGGGAAACAATTACAGTAATGAATCTAGAATTGGTGAAGGTTATGCAAAAACAGCAAAATCATTATCTAAACTTTTAGTAAAAAAAGCATTCAAATAAAAATATTTAATATTGCGTAGGAATATCTCATGGGTAGCAGAAAAAAGATTATTGTTTTGCATTGTGTCCTGTAGGGACACCTGTTTTTACAAAAACAACACACTACATTAATCAAACGTTCCTACAGAACGTATAATCGTAATTCGAATTTAATTCTACCAAGCAGGCATTCCTTGCTTTTTCGAATAAAAAAAGCCCTGATTATTCAGGGCTTTGTTCTTTTTGCATGTTTAGTAAATACGCCATATTCTTAATTACATGGTCATGTTTCTTAACAAAAGAATTTTCTTCGTTCCAGACATATCCAGCTAAAACAGCACATATTTTTTCTTTTACCTCTGGATTTTCCGGCTGATGGAAAAACAAAGTCTGCAGATTTCCGGTATACCATTCCTGCACATAAGTTGTAAAAACAGAAATACCGCGTTTCATATATTGCGTAAATTCAACTTCCCAGTCAACAGGAATTCCCTGCGATTCTTTTAAGTATAATTTTGCTGCCAGCATTCCGGATTCAGTTGCAAAAGCTACTCCAGACGAAAAAACAGGATCAAGAAATTCAGAGCTGTTTCCTGTTAAAGCAAAACCATCGCCGTACATTCTTTTTACCGCTCTCGAATAATTCTCTAGTTTTACAGGTTCAAATAAAAATTCAGTTCCTTTAAATCTCTGAATATAATAATCTGATAGCTGAATAGCGTTCTTCAAAGCTTCTGCATTATCTTTATTTTCAGAAAGCGAATTAATAAAGTCTGTTGGACCAACAACACCTAAACTCGTATTTCCGTTAGAAAACGGAATTACCCAAAGCCAGACTTCAGTTTCTAAAATATCAAATGAAATCTGCGTTCCTTCCTCACCTTCTGGTCTGTTAATATCTTTTACGTGTGTAAAAATCGAAGAATGCGGGTCTAATTTTGAAGGCGTATCTAAATCTAAAAGTCTTGGCAAAACACGACCGTATCCGCTGGAATCGACAATAAATTTGGCATGGATTTCTTTTAAATTTCCATCTTTATCTTTTACAATTGTTTTTGAATTTTTTCCTTCAAAAGAAACTTCTAAAACTTCTGTTTCAAACTCCAGATCAACGCCTTTGCGAACCACTTCCTGAGCCATTGTATTATCAAAATCAGCTCTTGGAATCTGCCAGGTCCAATCCCAGCCTTCTCCAAATTTTTTACTGAAATCAAAAACACAGATCTCTTCACCTCTAATAAAACGGGCTCCAAGTTTCTTTTCAAAGTTCATCGAATTAAGAGCATCAAACAATTCTGCCTCAGCAAAATGATCCATTACTCTCGGAATTAAGCTTTCGCCCACAACAAGTCTCGGAAACTTCTGTTTTTCAACAACTTTCACCTTAACATTGTTTTTATGAAGATACGATGCCGATACACATCCGGATGGTCCGGCGCCTATTACTAAAACATCTACAAACTCCTTTGTCATAATAAAAATATTATCAATTATTAACCTACATTTGCCATCATCAAAATAACTACATTTATTTTGATAAATAAAATTAAATTAGCACAACCAAAAACGATTTAATGAATACAATTAATGAATATTTAAGTTTAGGAGAGTTTGAATCCATAATCTTTGGAAATCAAAAAGTTACAATTAGTGATGTAGTTCTAAACCGAGTAAACGAAAGCTTTAATTTCTTAAAAGAATTCTCTGGAAATAAAGTTATTTACGGCGTAAACACAGGCTTTGGCCCAATGGCGCAATACAGAATTAAAGAGTCTGATCAAATTCAGCTTCAATATAATTTAATCCGCAGCCACTCTTCAGGAACCGGAAAACCATTAAATGCAGCTTGTGCAAAAGCAGCAATATTGGCTCGATTAAATACACTTTCATTAGGAAATTCGGGTGTACATCCGTCAGTAATCAACTTAATGTCTGAACTTATCAATCGAGATATTACACCTTTAATATTTGAACACGGTGGTGTTGGTGCCAGCGGCGACTTAGTACAGCTATCACATTTAGCTTTAGTTTTAATTGGTGAAGGCGAAGTTTTTTATAAAGGAGAAAGAAGACCAACTCCTGAAGTTTTTGAAATTGAAGGTTTAAAACCAATTCAGGTAGAAATTAGAGAAGGTCTGGCATTAATCAACGGAACTTCTGTAATGACAGGAATTGGCGTTGTAAATGTGTATCATGCTAAAAAATTATTAGACTGGTCATTAAAATCTTCTTGCGCCATAAATGAATTGGTTCAGGCTTATGACGATCATTTCTCTGCAGAATTAAACCAAACAAAACGGCATAAAGGGCAGCAGGAAATTGCGGCAAAAATGCGTCAGAATCTTTCAGATAGTACTTTAATCCGTAAAAGAGAAGACCATTTATATTCTGGAGAAAATACCGAAGAAATCTTCAAAGAAAAAGTTCAGGAATATTATTCATTAAGATGCGTTCCTCAAATTTTGGGGCCGGTTTTAGAAACCATAAATAATGTTGCTTCTATTTTAGAAGACGAATTTAACTCGGCAAACGACAACCCAATCATCGACGTAAAAAATCAGCATGTTTATCACGGAGGAAATTTCCACGGAGATTATATTTCCCTGGAAATGGATAAACTGAAAATTGTTATTACAAAATTAACGATGCTTGCTGAACGTCAGTTGAATTATTTATTGAATTCAAAAATCAACGAATTACTGCCTCCGTTTGTAAATTTAGGAACTTTAGGTTTCAATTTCGGAATGCAGGGAGTTCAGTTTACAGCAACATCAACAACTGCCGAAAGCCAAATGCTTTCAAACCCAATGTATGTACACAGTATCCCGAACAACAATGACAATCAGGACATTGTAAGTATGGGAACAAACGCTGCCGTTATTACCTCAAAAGTAATCGAAAATGCTTTTGAAGTATTGGCAATCGAAATGATTACTATTGTTCAGGCAATTGATTATTTAGGACAAAAAGATAAAATTTCGTCTGTAACCAAAAAATGGTATGACGATGTTCGCAATATAATTCCAACATTTAAGGAAGACCAGGTAATGTATCCTTTTGTTCAAAAGGTAAAAGATTATTTGATAAATAGTTAATCTAAAATTGTAATCGTACATTAAAAAACATGAAAAAAATATTTTTTTTATTTCTATTTTCCATACAATTAATTAATGCTCAAGAACTTGCATTAGTAAAAAAAGACGGTAAATTTGGTCTTATTACAAAAGAGGGAACTTTTGCCGTTGAACCAAAATTTGACAGCGCACGAGATTTTTCAGATGGATTGGCAGCCGTTAAACAAAATGGAAAATGGGGATATGTCGACAGCAAAGGAACTTTTGTAATTCCTGCAGCTTTTGATAATGCAAGGGATTTCAATAGCGGAATTGCTGCGATAGAAAAAAAATCTGTTTGGTATTACATCAACAAACAAGGTGAAATATTAAAAGGTAATCCGGAATCAGATAAATTATTTGATTTTCATTACGGAATAGCTTTTTTTAGACAAGCCAATAAAGTGGGGCTTATCAATAATAAATTGGAAATTGTTCTGGCTCCAAAATACGATGTTATCAGGGCTTTTTATAAAGGTTATGGAAGAGCAGCTGTAAATGGAAAATGGGGAATTGTTGATGCAGAAGGAAAAGAGGTTGTTGAAGCCATTTATGACGAAGTTGGAGATTATTACAACAATACAACCTGGGCAAAAAAAGGAAAAGATTATGGACTGGTTCATAACGGACAATTTATTGCAATAGAAGGGGTTACTGAATTTGGTGCTTTTGGAACGCAAGATTTAATTGCTGCGAAAAAAGGCGTAAAATGGGGATTTATAAATTTTGAAGGACAATGGGTTCTTAAACCACTGTTTGACAAAACAAAACCATTCTCTAATAATTTAGCACCTGTTCGCATTCGAGAAAAATGGGGTTATACCAATTTAGAAGGAATATGTGTGGTACAGCCTATGTTTTATGATGCAGAGCCTTTTAGCGACGGACTTGCTGCTGTAAACAAAGGATATGGCTGGGGATTTATTAATGAAAGCGGAATAGTAGTTATTCCGGCAGATTATGAAATTTCAGCAGCCTTTGGAAGCTATATGCGTGAAGAAAAAGGATTCATTGGCGGATTAGCAAGAGTAAAACGTAACGGTAAATGGGGGTTTCTGAAACCAAATGGAGACATTTTGATCGAATGGTTTCAAAATGCTGAACTCTTCCAGGAATAAAAAAGCATTTTTTATATTATTAATATTGAATCTTAAAATCATGAAAAAAACATTTATTTTTTTGTTGCTAGGTTTCATTCAATTTGTTAATAGTCAAGAACTAGCATTAGTTAAAAAGAATTCAAAAATTGGGTACATTTCCAAAGACGGATCTTTCAAAATCGAACCTCAATATAAATCTGCCAAAAGTTTTTCTGAAGGTTTAGCAGCTGTAGAAGACAACGGAAAATGGGGATTTATTGACACTAAAGGAAGCTGGTTAATTCCGGCATCTTTTAATAATGCTAAAGATTTTAACAGCGGAATCGCAGTTGTACAAAAAGATAAGGACTGGGTTTATATTAATACAAAAGGTGAAATTTTAAAAGCGCCTGCTACCGAAAAAATATTCGATTTTACTAACGGCGTTGCTTTTATAAGACAAGGAAATAAAGTTGGATTAATCAATTCAAAACTAACCGTAGTTTTAGAACCAAAATACGATCAGATCAAACCTTTTGAAAATGGTTTTGCACGAGTTGAGTTAAACAAAAACTGGGGAATTATAAATACCGACGGAAAAGAATTAGTTGAACCCGCTTACGCAGAAATTGGAAACTATTTTAAAGGCACAACCTGGGCAAGAAAAGATAAAACTTTTGGACTTGTAAACGGCGGAAAATTTATTCCGGTCGATGGTGCCGAAAAAATATGGGATTTTGAAACACAGGATTTGACCTATGCCAAAAAGAACGGAAAAATTGGTTTTATAGATCTAAAAGGAAATTGGGTAATTCTGCCTATATATGATAAAGGAAAAGCATTCTCCAAAAACTTAGCTCCTGTTTTAGTTGGAAAAAAATGGGGATATATCAATTTAAAAGGAGAATTTGTAATTGAACCTACTTACAGCGATGCAGAAGTTTTTAGTTCAAACGGTTTGGCTCCTGTAAAAGAAAACAATTGGGGATTTATCAATGAAACTGGAAAACTGGTAATTCCAACACAATACGGAATTACTTCAAACGGATTCGTTATTGCGCTGTTTGTACAGCAGGATAAGGGTTTTATTGATGGCGTTGCAAGAGTAAAAAACGAAGGAAAATGGGGTTTTCTTAAACCAGACGGAACTGTATTAGGAAACCAGTGGTTTGAAAACGCTGAACTATTTTCACAAACAGCAGAAAGAGAAAAAAAAGAAATAAGTGTAGCTGCTGAGAGTCCAAAAGCTGAAACAAAAACAGCAGTAAAACCAGCGAGCAAACCAGTAACTAAGAAAAAGAAATAACATTTATTTCCACTAAAAAAATAAAATTTATATAATGAAATGTGTATTAGTAACAGGCGGTTCAAGAGGAATTGGAAGTGCTGTTTGTAAAAAATTAGCCGTTGAATCTAATTATCATATTTTGATCAATTATCATTCAAACAAAACTGCTGCCCAAGAAACACTTCAGGAAATACAAAAATTAGGAGCAACCGGAGAAATTTTAGGTTTTGATGTTGCCAATTTTGAACAAGTACAAACTGTTTTAACACAATGGCAGGAATCAAACCCTGAAGCTATTGTTGAAGCTATTGTAAACAATGCCGGAATTACAAAAGATGGTCTTTTTATGTGGATGACTCCCGAAGACTGGAACGGTGTTGTAAACACAAGTTTAAACGGGTTTTTTAATGTGACGCAGTTTTTTATTCAAAAAATGCTTCGCAATAAATACGGCCGAATTGTAAATATGGTTTCTGTTTCTGGCGTAAAGGGAACAGCAGGACAAACCAATTATTCGGCTGCAAAAGGTGCAATTGTTGCTGCGACAAAAGCATTGGCACAAGAAGTTGCAAAACGTAATATAACTGTAAACGCAGTTGCACCGGGTTTTATTAGAACAGACATGACAAGTGCGCTTGACGAAAAAGAGTTATTAAAACTGATTCCGGTAAATCGTTTTGGTGAAGCCGAAGAAGTTGCAGATTTGGTAAGCTTTTTGATTTCAAAAAAATCGAGCTATATTACCGGAGAAATTATTAATATAAACGGAGGAATATATTCTTAAATTCTAACACATAGAAACATAGATTTTCTGCGTAATAAAGAATGCAAAAAAGAAATACATTTCTTTCACATAGAAAGCTATGTTAATTTAAAATAAGTGAAACGCCTTTTTTGAGTTTACAAAAGCTATCCCGAAGTTTCGGGACTATGTGTTTAAAAAATTACACGTAACGGATAAAAAATTACTTTGAAAGACGATGAATAAGAGAGTTGTAATTACTGGAATGGGAATTTATTCTTGTATCGGAACTTCTTTAGATGAAGTAAAGGAATCATTGTATAACGGAAAATCGGGTATTCAGTTTGATTCTGAACGAAAAGAATTTGGTTTTCAATCAGCCTTAACCGGAATGGTTCCTAAAGCTGATTTAAAAAATTTATTGACCCGTAGACAACGTATGAGCATTGGTGAAGAAACCGAATATGCTTATATGGCCACTATCGAAGCACTGAAAAATGCGAATATCGACGATGCTTTTTTTGACACTCGCGAAGTTGGGATTATGTACGGAAACGACAGCGTTTCTAAAGCAATTATTGACGCTACAGATATTGTGCGCGAGAAAAAAGATACTGCCTTAATTGGTTCAGGAGCGATTTTTAAATCGATGAATTCTACCGTTACGATGAATCTTTCCACGATTTTTAAACTTCGCGGCATCAATTTAACAGTAAGTGCTGCCTGTGCAAGCGGTTCACATTCTATTGGATTAGCTTATTTTTTAATAAAAAGTGGTTTTCAGGATATTATTATTACCGGAGGAGCGCAGGAAATCAACAAATATGCGATGAGCAGTTTTGATGGTTTAGGCGTTTTTTCTAATCGCGAAAGTAATCCCGAAAAAGCTTCTAGGCCTTTTGATGCAGGCCGTGACGGATTAATTCCGAGTGGCGGCGGTGCAACTCTAATCCTTGAAAGTTACGAATCTGCAATAGCAAGAGGCGCAACAATTATTGCCGAAGTTTCAGGTTACGGATTTTCATCAAACGGCGGACATATTTCGACTCCAAACGTCGAAGGTCCGGCTACAGCAATGCAGCGAGCACTTGACGATGCTAAACTAAAAGCGTCAGATATTGAGTACATAAATGCACATGCTACCTCAACTCCCGTTGGCGATGCAAACGAAGCCAAAGCTATTTTTGAAGTTTTTGGTGAGAAAAATCCTTATATAAGTTCTACAAAATCAATGACAGGCCACGAATGCTGGATGGCGGGGGCAAGTGAAATTATCTACTCTATCATAATGATGCTGAACGATTTCATTGCGCCAAACATCAATTTAGACAACCCAGATGAAGATGCTTCAAAATTAAATTTAGTTAAAACTACGTTAAACAAAAAATTTGACATATTTTTGTCCAATTCTTTCGGTTTCGGAGGAACCAACTCGGCGTTGGTGGTTAAAAAGTTTAAATTGAACGATGAATAAAGAAGAGATTATAGCACGAATTAATGGTTTTTTGGTTGATGAATTTGAAGTAGACAATGACGACATTGAACCAACTGCTAATTTAAAAAATACACTTGGCTTAGATAGTTTGGATTATGTTGATTTGGTAGTTTCAATAGAGGCTAACTTTGGCGTAAAACTAGTCGAGGCTGATTTTGTTGGAATTGCTGATTTTCAAAGCTTCTACGACCTTATTGAAACCAAATTAAAAGCCAAAACAGCTTAATGAGTCAATGGGATGGCAAATCAAAAGGAACTGTTTTAGGCTATAGAATATTCGTTTTTTTGATTCAAAAAGCGGGTGTCAAATCTGCTTATGTTTTACTCTATTTTGTTGCTTCTTATTACTTTTTATTTTTAAGGAAAAGCAATCGCGCTATCTTTTATTATTTTAAAGAAAGGCTTCAGTATTCCTATTTTAAATCAAAAAAAATGGTTTTCAAAAGTTATTACACTTTTGGACAGACTATTATTGACAAGGTTTCTATTTCGGCAGGAATGCGAAACAAATTCACTTACGAATTTGACGGAATTGAGATTTTAAAAAATCTGCTGGCCGAAAAAAAAGGCGGTGTTTTAATCAGCGCGCATGTTGGAAATTTTGAAATTGCGGAACATTTCTTAGGCGACATTGATCTTGATTTTCAAATCAACTTAGTCACTACAGATTTAGAACATTCTGCGATTAAAAATTATTTGGAAAGCATCGCCCAAAAACCAACTGTAAAATTCATTATTATCAAAGAAGATTTGTCTCATATATTTGAGATCAATGCTGCTTTGGCCAATAACGAATTGGTTTGTTTTACAGGCGACCGTTATTTTGAAGGCACAAAATCACTTTCTGAAAACATTTTAGGCAAAGAAGCAAACTTCCCTGCCGGTCCATTTTTAATTGCATCAAGATTAAAAGTTCCCGTTGTGTTTGTTTATGTTATGAAAGAGCCAAATTTACATTATCATTTATACGCAAGAGAAGCCGCAGTGAAGCACCGTGACGAAAAAGCATTGCTGAAAGAATACGTAACAAGCGTAGAAAACATCCTGAAAAAATATCCTTTGCAATGGTTTAATTACTTCGATTTTTGGAATGATTTGAAGAAATAGCGCACTGATTTTACAGATGAAACGAATTTACGCAGATTCCTTTTTTATTTATCTGATTATAAAAAACCTGTGTAAACCCGTTTCATCCGTAAAATCCGCGGGCCAAAAACCTCACAACAACAAGGAAAAATCTGTTTAAATAAATTTACTTATTTTTGTTCGCAACCAAAGCAAACAAACCTCAATGAAAAATGTTCTTGTTATTTATTATTCTCAATCCGGGCAGTTAGAAACCATTGCGCAAAACATCGCAAAACCATTTCTGAATTCAGAGAATATAAATGTAACTTTTCACGAAATACAATTAGAAAAGCCTTTCCCGTTTCCTTGGAGTAAAGATGCTTTTTTTGATGCCTTTCCAGAATCGTTTTTACAAATTCCGACTGCATTAAAACCCATTCCCGAAGAAGTTTTAAATACAAAATTTGATTTGGTACTTTTCCATTACCAGGTTTGGTATTTGTCGCCTTCAATTCCAATAAACTCGTTTTTAAAAAGCGATGACGCCAAAAAAATCCTGAACAACACGCCAGTTATAACCATCAGCGGATCAAGAAACATGTGGATTATGGCGCAGGAAAAAATCAAAGCTTTACTAAAAGAGGCTAATGCACAATTAGTGGGTAATGTAGCTCTGGTAGATCGTGTTGGAAATTTAATAAGCGTAATTACAATTGTAGAGTGGATGTTCTCTGGCGTTAAGAAAAAATATTTAGGTATTTTTCCACTACCGGGAGTTTCAGAAAAAGACATAAACGAATCTCCAAAATTTGGTGAAGTAATGCTTTCATCCTTTAACGAGAATAATTTAGAGCATTTACAGCCAAAATTGGTAGAAATTGGTGCCGTAAAAATTAGTCCGTACTTAGTTACAGTAGACAAAACGGCCAATAAAATTTTCAATAAATGGTCAAACCTGATTTTTAAAAATCAAAAAAACCGAAAAAAGCTTCTAAAAGTATTTAATGTTTATTTATTCTTGGCAATTTGGTTAATCTCACCAATAGTGTATATATTGCACTTTATTTCCTACCCTTTTAAGTTAAAAACCATAAAAAGACAAACTCAGTATTATCAAGGAGTTTAGAAGCGAATTTTAGATTATGTTTGAAGTATATATAACAAAAGCTGCAAAATATTTGCCTAACGAAGCTGTTTCAAATGATGAAATGGAAGCCTACTTAGGTCTTATCAACGATACTGCCTCAAAAGCAAGACGTATTATTTTGCGCAATAATAAAATTACAAGCCGTTATTACGCTGTTGACAAAACAGGAAAAAGCACACACAGCAATGCCGAATTAACCATAAATGCCATTTTGCCGTTATTTGATGAAAATTTTACGCCTCAGGATTTAGAAGTACTTTCATGCGGAACCTCAACTCCGGACATTTTTCTGCCTTCGCACGCTGCAATGGTACATGGTCTGCTGAAAAATAAATCGGTAGAACTAAACTCTTCAACAGGAGTCTGCTGTGCCGGAATGAACTCTCTTAAATTTGGTTTTCTTTCCGTACGTTCTGGAAATTCAAACAATGCAATCTGCACAGGATCAGAAAAAGTTTCTACCTGGCTAAACGCCCAAAAATACAATCACGAAGCTGACAATTTAAAAAGTCTGGAAGAACAGCCCATCATTGCTTTCAAAAAAGATTTTTTACGCTGGATGCTGTCTGATGGCGCTGGCGCTTTTTTATTAGAGAATAAACCAAAAGGGCCAATTTCTCTAAAAATAGAATGGATGGAAGCTTTTTCGTATGCATACGAATTAGAAACCTGCATGTATGCCGGAGGTGATAAACTTGAAAACGGAGAAATAAAATCATGGAGCGATTACGCACCAGAACAATGGCTGAACGAATCTGTATTTTCTATCAAACAAGACGTAAAATTATTAGATGAATTTATACTGACAAAAGGCGCCGAAAGCATGAAAGACGCAATGGATAAAAACAACATCAAATCTGAAGATGTCAATTATTTTATTCCTCACGTTTCTTCTAACTTTTTTGTCGAAGGATTAAAAAAAGGATTAACAGAAAAAGGAATCGGAATGAGTGATGATAAATGGTTTATGAATCTTTCCAGAGTTGGAAATGTTGGTTCTGCCTCTATTTATTTAGCTCTTGAAGAATTAATGAATTCAGGGAATTTGAAAAAAGGAGATAAAATTCTTTTATCAGTTCCGGAAAGCGGAAGATTCTCTTTCGCATATGCGTATTTAACTGTCTGCTAATGGAAGCTATACTTTTAGAAAAAGAAGCTGTCGAAAATTTATTACCGCAAAAATTTCCTTTTGTAATGGTAGACAGTATGCTTTCTTATAGTGAAACATCATTGGTTTCCGGATTTAATATTAAAAGCAACAATATTTTTTTTGACAATAATACTTTTTTAGAAGCTGGTTTAATTGAGCACATGGCACAATCAGTGGCATTACATACGGGATATCAGTTTTTTTTAAGAAACGAAACGGCACCAACGGGTTACATTGGTTCTATTAAAGAAATTGAAATTAAAAAACTGCCAAAAATTAATGACACAATTCAGTCAGCCGTTACCATTTTGCAGGAATTTGCAGGAATCACTTTAGTGAATATTGTGACAACATTAAATAATGAAGAAATCGCAAACGGACAAATGAAAACCGTTTTAGCCAAATAATATAGATATTTTGAATACCGGAGTCGACATACAAAATTATTTACCGCACCGGGCGCCAATGCTTATGGTTGATTTAATTTTGGATATTGATGCCAACTTCGTAGAAACCACTTTTTTGATAAAAGAAGACAATATTTTCATTCAGAATAATGTTTTTATCGAAGCAGGTTTAATTGAAAATACAGCGCAGACTTGTTCGTCTATTGTTGGGAAAAAATACTTTTTTGACGAAGACGGAACAGAAAATGAAAACGTAAATGTAATTGGATTTATCAGTGCCTTAAAAAATGTAAAAATTCATTCGCTGCCAAAAGTTGGTGATACTATAATTACCAAAGCAAATTTAGTTTCAAAATTCGCTGGCGACGATTACACTTTATGCACGATGAGCTGTCAAAGTTCTGTCGAAGACCAAATACTCTTAGAATGCGAAATTAACTTGTTTATTCAAAAAACAGTTTCGGTTGAATAATTTAAAAAAAATCATTTTACATCTCGTAATCCGAATCGGAATTTTGGTCGTTTTACTTGGTTTCGTTTTCTTATTTTGGCATTTTACTTATGACCCTCATAAATATTGTGACGAAAGCGGACATAAACATGTCGATGGCGGTTTAGGAATGTTTGTTATTCTATTTATGATAACACAAATGTTTTATTTGGGATTACTAATAGAAATGATTTATTTATTTGTAAAGAAAAACAGAATTTTAGCTTTTGCAAATCTGGGATTTTTAATAATTAGTTTATGTATAGCATTAGCCTGTATGTTTCTAATAAATTAATTAGCAATATGGAAAAAGACAAAGTACCGCAAGACACAAGCAATTTAACAAAAAACAACGTAAAAGAGCTTTTGTACGCAACGGATGAAAATGGCAATTATACCACAACCTTAAGCACTGGCTGGGAACCAAAAACAATCGCACTTTCTAATTCTATCGATGAAATAAACGAGCGTATTGCCGAAGCAAAACAACAAGTTTTAAATGGCGAAGTAAGTCCAATTTCATATTACATGGAAGTCAATAAAATGGATCTTACGATTTTGTCAAGCTACGTGGGAATGTGGAAATGGCGTGTAAAAAGACATTTTAAACCTGCCATTTTTGCTAAATTAAGCGATTCTATTTTGAAAAAATATGCTGATGCTTTCAACATCTCAATATCCGAATTAAAAAACTTTAAAACAGATTAATGCAAGTTACTTTTACACATCACCAATCTGCTCATTGTGAAAATGGAGTAGCATCGAATCTGTTAAAAAACAACGGACTCAACATTAGCGAACCAATGGTTTTTGGTATCGGTTCCGGACTTTTCTTTGTGTATTTGCCTTTTATAAAAGTTAATTACGCGCCAGCGATCAGCTACAGAACTTTGCCGGGACAAATTTTCAATAAAGTTGCAGCCCGTTTAAACCTAAAAATAAAAAGACAAAAATTTTCATCTGTAGTAAATGCAAACAAAGCTCTGGATGAAAATTTAAAAAACAATATCCCAACCGGATTGCAAGTCGGCGTTTACAATTTAAGTTATTTCCCAGACGAATATCGTTTCCACTTCAACGCACACAATTTAGTCGTTTACGGAAAAACCGATAAAGATTATTTAATCAGCGATCCTGTAATGGAAACCGTAACCACTTTAACACACGAGGAATTAGACAAAGTTCGTTTTGCCAAAGGAGCTTTTGCACCGCGCGGTCAAATGTATTATCCAATTCAAATTCCGAAAGACGTTGATTTAAAAAGCGCGATCATTAAAGGAATTAAAAATACGTGCCGAGATATGTTAGCGCCAATGCCAATTGTAGGCGTTCGCGGCATCAAATTTGTTTCTAAGCAAATTAGAAAATGGCCTATAAAACACGGAACCAAAAAAGCCAATCATTATTTGGCGCAAATGGTTCGTATGCAGGAAGAAATTGGAACCGGAGGCGGTGGTTTCCGATTTATTTATGCGGCCTTTTTACAGGAAGCTTCGGTTATTTTAGGTAATGAAGAACTGAAAGAACTTTCTAAAGAAATGACAAAAATTGGCGATTCATGGCGTGATTTTGCTGTTGAAGCTTCAAGAATTTATAAAAACAGAAGTGCCAAAGAAGATGCTTACAACACGATTGCCAATGAACTTTTGGACATTGCCAACAGAGAAGAAATCTTTTTCAAAAAACTAAAAAAAGCCATCAGCTAAGATATTTTGCAATCCATAATTAAAATAGAATCCCTTTCGAAAAAGTACAAAGATGCCGATCAGTTTTCTTTGAACGATGTTTCGCTCGATATAAATGAAGGAGAAATTTTTGGTTTACTTGGCCCAAACGGTGCCGGAAAAACAACCTTAATTTCAATGCTCTGCGGATTGGTAAAACCAACATCAGGACATTTTACAATTGATGATTTAGATTATCAGCATCATTCTTCAAAAATTAAAAAAATCATAGGCGTTGTTCCTCAGGAATATGCCTTATACCCTACTCTTACAGCAAGAGAAAACCTGCATTATTTTGGAAGTATGTACGGTTTAAAAGGCTCTGATTTAAAAGATAAAGTAATCGAAACTTTAGATCTTTTAGGCCTTTTAAAATTTGCCGATAAACCTGTTGAAACTTTTTCGGGCGGAATGAAACGCCGCGTGAATTTAATTGCCGGAATTCTGCATAAACCAAAAGTTTTATTTTTAGATGAACCAACCGTTGGTGTCGACGTACAGTCTAAAAATGCCATTATAGATTATCTAAAAGTGTTGAACCAAAACGGAACATCCATTATTTATACTTCACATCATTTGGCTGAAGCCGAAGATTTCTGCACCAATATTGCCATTTTAGACCGAGGCCGAATTTACGCAAAAGGAACGCCTTCAACTTTAATCAATTCTGTTGAAGATGCCCGAAATCTCGAAGACGTTTTTATTTCATTAACCGGTAAAGACTTGAGAGATGCTATATAAAATTTGGATGTCGATCGTAAAAGAATTTTTACTGCTTAAACGCGATTTAGGCGGATTGATTATTCTGTTTATAATGCCATTGGTTTTGGTCATTACCGTTACGTTAATTCAGGACAGCACTTTTAAAACCGTCAGCGATTCTAAAATTCCCGTTTTATTGGTGGATAACGACAAAGGTTCTGTTTCCAAAACCGTTTTTGATAATTTAGAAAAAAGCAATCTGTTTAGCGTTGTAACGCAAATCGACAATAAAACAATTACTGAAGATGTTGCCAGAGAAAATGTTTACAAAGGAAAATTTCAATTGGCCATTGTAATCCCAAAAAATTTAAGCTCTGATTTACAAGCCAAAGTCGATCAAAATGTCGAAAAAATTGTCAGCAGTTTAGGCATGACTGATAGTACGGCAGCCAGCCAACCACAGCGAATAATAAAAGAAAAAGAAGTAAGACTGTATTTTGATCCCGCGGTTCAAATGAGTTTTAAAAATGCGGTCATGAGTTCGATCGACAAAATGATTTCGCAGATTGAAACCAAATCGATTTACACTACTTTTCAAAATCAGTTAGGAGAAGGAACTACCGATTTTGAGCAGAAAAGCTTCATTTCTTTCAAAGAAATAATTCCGAAGATTAATAATAAAGAAGTACGTCCAAATTCGGTTCAGCATAACGTTCCGGCGTGGACACTTTTTGCGATATTTTTTATCGTAATTCCGTTATCGATTAATATTGTAAAAGAAAAATCGCAGGGAACTTTCGTTCGTTTAAGAACCAATCCTGTTTCTAATTTAGTTGTGATTATTGGAAAAACCATTACTTACTCTGTCATTTGTATGATTCAGTTTTATATGATGGTTACCGTTGCTGTTTTTCTATTTCCATCCATCGGACTTCCATCTTTAAATATTGAAGGACATTTAGCATTAATGAGTGTCGTTGCCTTATTTTCAGGCTTCGCAGCAATTGGATTCGGAATTTTATTAGGAACTATTGCAAGCACACAGGAACAATCGGCTCCATTTGGCGCAACGAGCGTGATCATTTTAGCAGCAATTGGCGGAATCTGGGTTCCCGTTTTTGCCATGCCGAAAATCATGCAGATTATTGCCAAATCGTCTCCAATGAATTGGGGATTAGATGCTTTTTATGACGTTCTTTTACGCAACGTTTCTTTTCTGGAAATCATCCCAAAAATAAGTTTATTATTTTTGTTTTTTATTCTTACCACAGCCATCGCATTATTTTATGATAAAAAGAAAAGAGCAGTTTAACGAAGCTACAAACCTGACAGTTACACACGAAATCAGAATTCGTTTTAACGAAACTGATCCGCTTGGAATTGTTTGGCACGGAAACTACATTACGTATTTTGAAGATGGACGCGAAGCGTTTGGCCGTCAGCACGGACTTACGTATTTGGATATTGCCAAAACCGGATACACAACGCCAATTGTAAAATCGACCTGCGAACATAAATTGTCTTTACGTTATGGCGATGTTGTAACAATTGAAACAACCGTTGTCGACACGCCTGCAGCAAAAATGATTTACCGTTTTAAAATTATTGATGATAAAGGTGAAATTGCGTGTACAGGAGAAACCGTTCAGGTTTTTTTAGATAAAGAAGGAAATTTAATGTTGACAAACCCTCCTTTTTATGCTGAATGGAAAAAGAAAGTTGGATTATTATTATAAAACACGGATTTCACTAATTTTCACGAATAAAAAAATAAAATAATCAGGATTCGTTTCCTGCAAGGTTTTAAAAACCTTGCAGGTATAGAATAAATACTCTGTATAAATCTGCTTAATCTGTAAAATCTGCGAGCCATTTTTTCAGACAAAGCTTTAAAATAAATACCTACAAGGTTTTGAAAACCTTGCAGGAGAAACTGAGAATCATAAAATGTTAAAAGAAATATACATTACGCAAACCAATTGTATCACACCTTTAGGTTTTGATGTCGAATCGAATGTTGAAGCTATTCTTCGCGGCAATTCGGGCATTCAGCTTCATAATGACATTTCTTTAATGCCCAATTCATTTTATGCTTCGATTATTTCTGATGAAAAAATAAACAGTGCTTTTTCAAAAATCAGCACTGAGACAAAATATTCCCGTTTAGAGAAAATGATGATTTTGGCTTTAGAACCCATTATCAAAAACTCAGAAATTGAATTAAATTCAAAAACCGCTTTTATACTTTCTACTACAAAAGGAAATGTAACGGCTTTAAAAAACAATTCTGAAGAAAGTTTTAACAACGCACATTTAGATGTTTTAGCTAAAAACATTTCAGATTTCTTCGGATTTAAAACACAACCAATTGTAGTTTCAAATGCCTGCGTTTCAGGAATTTTAGCCGTTTCAATTGCTAAGAGAATGATTCAGTCTGAACTTTACGACAATATTTTTGTTGTTGCCGGCGACGAAGTTTCAGAATTTGTTTTATCTGGTTTTAATGCATTCCAAGCCATGAGCGATCTGCCTTGTAAACCATATTCTAAAAACAGAACCGGAGTAAGTTTAGGCGAAGCAACAGCTGCCGTTTTAATTTCGGCAGAAGCCAAAAATGCCAAAATAAAAGTAATTGGCGACAGTTCCATAAACGATGCAAATCATATTTCGGGTCCGTCAAGAACAGGTGAAGGTTTGTTCAGAAGTATTCAAAATGCTTTGAAAGAAGCTCAAATCGAAGCCGACAAATTAAATTATATTTCAGCACACGGAACTGCAACTCCGTTTAACGACGAAATGGAAGCGATTGCCTTAAACCGTTTAGGTTTACAAAATGTTCCTGTAAATAGTTTAAAAGGATTTTACGGTCATACATTAGGCGCTTCGGGATTATTAGAAACGGTAATTGCGATAGAATCTGCTAACCAAAATACACTTTTTGAATCAAAAGGTTTTGATGAAATTGGGGTTAGCGAAGCTGTAAATGTGATTGAGAAAAATCAAAAGACAACTATTGAGTATTTCTTGAAGACGGCTTCTGGATTTGGAGGTTGTAATACGGCGGTTGTTTTTGAAAAGATAAAATGAGAGATGGAAAATCAAACTAATTGGACACCTTTTCCAGACGATAATTTACTTGGTTTGACTGATAAAAATCAAATTAATGAAGTTGAAGCGTCTGGAATTGCTAAAGCTGAACTTTTTACTTTTGAACTAGAAACTGATGTTGAGATTTCAACATCACTCGTTTTGGAAATTCATAAAATTGCATTTGAACAACTTTACGATTGGGCTGGAAAATGGAGAACAACGGAAGTTTCTGTTGGACAACTAATTCCTCCTAAACCAGTAATGGTTTTGCATGCCATGTATCAGTTTCTAGACAATCTTAATTTTAAAATTTCCATTGCCAAAAGTTTAGAAGCTCATATTGATTGTTTAGTTTATGCACACTATGAGTTTATAAAAATTCATCCTTTCAATAATGGAAATGGAAGAACAGGAAGGATTTTAATGAATCTTATCGCTTTAAAGTTTGGATATCAACCTTTAGAGTTATATCACAGAGAAGGTGAAAGCAGGAAATTTTATATTAGCGCAATGAAAGCTGCAGACAATGGAGACTATAAATTATTAACTCAATTAATTAGTGAAGAATTGATTTCCTTTTAATTCTTTCTCCTTTAAAATGGTATCAACAATTTTCACAACCTTTCTCTTAGAAACTTGCTGGTCTTCTAAAGACATTGTAGAAAATACAGTATCAGCAAGAACTTTTGATAAAAAGCTCCTGTTTTTTAATTTCGGATATTTTTCGTAGAATTTCATAACTTGGCAAAGTTACAAAAAAACAATGACTCAAAACAAAACCTACATACAATCCTACATCACCATCCAAAACAATGAAATTGTTTTGAATGGAGCTTCTGTATTCAAAATTGAACCAACAGATTTTGCAGATTTCTCTAAACAAGCCTATCGCAATTTTGAAATGCAGTATCCAAAGTTTTTCAAAATGGATGCTTTGAGCAAACTGGTTTTTTTAGGATCAGAATTGCTTTTGAGTCCGATAACTTCGAATGAGGAAGAACATAATATCGCTTTGGTTTTAGCAAATAAATCGTCGAGTTTAGATACCGATGTAAAATATCAGGAATCAATTTCAGATAAAGAAAACTATTTTCCGAGTCCGGCGGTTTTCGTTTATACGCTGCCAAATATTTGTCTGGGCGAAATAAGTATCCGTCATCAGCTGAAAAGTGAAAATTCTTTCTTTATATTTGACACCTTTAACACGGAATTTATGTCGAATTATTCTAATATTCTGTTGAATACAAATAAAGCAGATATGGTTTTGTGCGGCTGGGTAGAATATTTTAATGACAATTATAAAGCTTTTCTCTGCACAATCAGCGCAGCAGAAAGCACAAAATATACAAACGAAACTATCAATACATTATATAATAAATAATCATGGAAGCATTAAAAGAAGAATTGAAAAACAAAATTATTACTACTCTAAACCTTGAAGATATCGCAATTGAAGACATTGCTGATAACGATCCTTTGTTTGGAGATGGTTTAGGTTTAGACTCGATTGATGCACTTGAATTGATCGTGATTTTAGATAAAGATTACGGAATTAAATTAGTAGATCCGAAAGAAGGAAAAACAATTTTCCAGTCTATCGAAACTATGGCGGCATATATTAGTGCTAACAGAACTAAATAGATTTCAGATTTTAGACTTTAGATTTTAGATTTCAGTTGGAAATCTAAATCTAAAATGTTTTAAAATCCAAGAACTTTGAAAAAGTTCCAAGAATCTAAAATCTAAAATCATAAATCTAAAATGGCAAAAGGTGTTGCAATAACGGGAATGGGAATTATCTCCGCAATCGGGAATTCGGTTGAGGAAAATTACCATTCATTAATCGAAAATAAAATCGGGATTTCCCGTATCTCTAATATTTCTACAGTTCATGCAGATGTTATCAAAGTAGGTGAAATTAAAAAAACCAACGATGAATTGATCCGCGAACTGGAATTAAACAGCGATAATAATTTTTCGAGAACCGCTATGATTGGAACTTTGGCAGCCAAACAAGCTGTTGAAAATGCCGGCATAACCTCTATCAATGAATTTAGAACCGGACTTATTTCGGCTACAAGTGTGGGCGGAATGGACATGACGGAGAAACATTATTACGATTATTTCGAAAAACCGGAACTGGTAAAATATATCACCTGTCACGACGGCGGTGATGTTGCCGATAAAATTGCAGAAGAACTAGGTTTAAAAGGAATGGTTTCAACAATTAGTACGGCTTGTTCCTCTGCAGCAAATTCGATTATGCTGGGTGCAAGATTAATCAAAACCGGAAAATTGGATCGCGTAATTGTGGGCGGAGCCGATGCTTTGTCAAAATTCACCATCAACGGATTTAAGACTTTGATGATTTTATCTGATGATTATAACAAGCCTTTCGACAATAACAGAAAAGGATTAAATCTTGGAGAAGCTGCTGCTTTTTTGGTTTTAGAATCGGATGAAATTGTGGCCAAACAAAACAAAAAAGTACTGGCAAGAGTTTCGGGCTACGGAAATGCAAATGATGCTTTTCATCAAACGGCTTCTTCAGAAAATGGAGACGGCGCTTTTTTGGCAATGAAAAAAGCTTTTGAGGTTTCGGGTTTAAAACCTTCTCAAATTGATTACATCAACGTGCACGGAACTGCAACACCAAACAACGATTTATCTGAAGGAAGAGCTTTACGCCGCATTTACGAAGAAGAAAAAGTTCCTGATTTTAGTTCTACAAAACCGTTTACCGGACATACTTTAGCGGCAGCAGCGGCAATTGAAGCCGTTTACAGCGTTTTGTCAATTCAGAATAATGTTGTTTATCCGAATTTGAATTTTGAAACGCAAATGGAAGAATTCGATTTGACACCGCAGACTTCATTAATAACTAAAAATATCGAACACGTTTTATCTAATTCTTTTGGATTTGGAGGAAATTGTTCAACCCTTATATTTTCAAAAAGCTAATGAAAAAAACATATATAAATGGAGTAGGCTGTATTTCGACTCAAAAAACATTTGATACTGTTTTTTTAGAAGAAGCCAATGTAAATCACGATGAAAATGTACTGGCGATTGTTCCGCCGGCATACAAAGAATATATTTCGCCAGCTGCAAGCCGCAGAATGGCAAAAGGAGTGAAAAACGGGATCGTAGCTTCGGCTTTAGCCATGAAAGATGCGAATGTCGAACAAGTCGATGCGATTATTACCGGAACGGGTTTAGGATGCATCGAAGATTCTGAAAAATTCCTGAAAAGTATTTTAGATAATAAAGAAGAATTTTTAACGCCAACTTCTTTTATTCAATCTACGCACAATACAGTTGGTGCGCAAATTGCACTTTTACAGCAATGTAAAGGTTATAATTTTACTTATGTAAACGGCGCGGTTTCTTTTGAATCGGCACTTTTAGATGCTAAAATGCAGATCGAAGAAGAGGAAGCAAATTCAATTTTAGTTGGCGGCGT
Source organism: Flavobacterium soyae (assembly GCF_021245985.1). Classification (GTDB taxonomy): domain Bacteria; phylum Bacteroidota; class Bacteroidia; order Flavobacteriales; family Flavobacteriaceae; genus Flavobacterium; species Flavobacterium soyae. Next base: position 63,389 of record NZ_JAJQXA010000004.1, read on the forward strand.
TGATGAAAATGGTGATTATACGACTTCGCTTTTTAAATTAAACGGCCGAATTAAAGCAGATAATTCTGCTCCGTATGATGTTTTAAATTCTAAAACCAACGGTGCGGTTTATGGGGAAGGTGCCAGTTTTTTTGTTTTAGAAAACGAACGAAAAGATAATACATATGCCGAGCTTCTGGATATTGCAATCGTAAATACACTGGAAGAAAACGAAATTGAAACAGAAATTAAATTATTTTTAAAATCAAATAATTTAGAAATTTCAGATATTGATGCTGTGGTTTTAGGTTTTGACGGAAATGCTTCTTTCGAAAATTATTATAAAAATCTGGCTGGAAATGCTTTCGCCAACACTCCTGTTTTATATTACAAACATTTGAGCGGTGAATATGATACGGCTTCGGCTTTTGCTTTTTGGATGGCTTCGAAGATTTTAAAAACACAGGGAATTCCAGAAATTATAAAAGTAAATTCGGCTGTAAAACCAGCTTATAAAACCATTTTATTATACAATCAGTTAAACGGAAAAAATCATAGTTTTACGTTACTTTCAAAATGATAACGCATAAAAACATCTCGATCTTTTTTATCTTTTTATTGCTTTTAGTTTTTCTTCTGAATCTTTTTATGGCAATAAATCTGTGGTGTTTTTTTGCTATAATTTTTATCTGGATCGGAATAAATGCAATTGGTTCTTCTATAATTTCTTCTAATTATCATGTAAAAGCTTTCTGTAATAATCCGCTGGAAACAGAGAAAAAAATTGCCTTAACTTTTGATGACGGCCCAAGTGAATTTACTTTACAAGTTTTGGAACTTCTGAAAAAATACAATGCTAAAGCTACTTTTTTCTGCATCGGAAAAAACATTGAAAAACATCCTGAAATTATTCAAAAAGTTGTTGAAGAAGGACATTTGGTTGGAAATCATTCTTATTCGCATTCTAAATTTTTTGATTTTTATAATGCCAGACAAATAAAAGAAGAAATCGAAAAAACAGATGCGCTTCTGGAAAAATTTACTTCAAAAAAAATAAACTTCTTTCGTCCGCCTTACGGAGTTACGACGCCTTCGATTCGAAGAGTTTTAAAAATTACCGGACATAAAACAATTGGCTGGAATATTCGTTCTCTTGATGGAGGAACAAAAAATCAGGAATTAATTTTCAATCGCATCATAAAACGGGTTTCTCCGGGCGGAATTGTACTTTTGCACGACACGGGATCACACTCTGTTTTGGTATTGGAACAGTTTTTGCAATTTTTACAGCAAAATAACTATGAAGTGGTTTCGATTGAAGAATTACTCAATCTTAATGCTTATGAAATTGAACGCAGATAAAACGGATTTTTATCAAACATTAAATAAATAATCTGTGTAAATCCTTTTAATCTGTGGCAAAAAAAATTTAAAGCACAATTTTAAACAAAATATGAAAACTAAAATAGCATTACTAATTCTATTTATTTCAAGCTCTTTGTTCGCTCAGGAACAAAAAATGACCGATGCTGAAATTGCTTCTTTTAAACAAGATGTAAATGTGGTAGCCAAAAAAATCAAAACTTTAAGTACGGATTTTGTTCAGTACAAACATTTGGATTTTTTATCGAAAGATATTGAAACATCAGGAAAAATGGTTTTTAAAGAGCCGGCACTTTTGCAATGGCAATATAAAAAACCATACAATTACAGCATTGTTTTCAAAAACGGAAAAATCCTGATTAACGACGAAGGAAAGAAAAGTGCGGTTGATATTGGTAACAGTAAAATCTTTGCACGAATTAATAAATTGATTGTTGGAAGTGTAAGCGGAAATATGTTTGATGATAAAGAATTTACAATTTCGTATTTTAAATTAAAAGGTCAGAATCTGGCGAAATTTATTCCGAAAGATGCGACGCTGAAAAAATACATCAAACAAATTGAACTGACTTTTGACAAGGAAGAAGCAACTGTAGTTCAGGTAAAATTATTAGAATCATCTGAGGATTATACCCGAATTGTACTTAAAAATAAAGTAATCAATGCAAAAATCGACGATTCAGTTTTTACTAATTAATTGCTTTTTGGTAATTGTACTGGTTTCTTGCGGCTCGGTCACAAAAAACTATACACCTAAAAAATTAGACAAAACGTCTTATGAAGTTCCGTATTTTTCAGATTCAAAAACTGATTATGTTTATAAAACTAATATATCCGTTTACGGAAATGAACTGTCGGGAATTTTCATTGCAAAAAAAATAAACGACACCACACACCGAATTGTTTTTACAACAGAATTCGGAAACAAATTAATGGATTTTGAAATCTCTGAAAATGATTTTAAAGTCAATTCGATTGTATCAGAATTAGATCGGAAAATTTTAATTAATACTTTAAAAGAAGATTTTAGACTGCTTTTAAAAAAACAATATTTGATTCAGGAACAATTTGAAAACGAATCAAATAACATTTATAAATCGGCTGATGGAAAACGGGACAATTATATTTTTATTTCAAAAAAAGATCAAAAATTAGAAAAGATTGTTCACGCATCTAAAACAAAAGAAAAATTTACGCTGTATTTCAATTCAGAAAACAATATTTTTGCTGAAAAGATTCAGATTATTCATCAAAATATTAAGCTTAAAATTGAGCTAAATTATTTTAAATCAGAGTAGAAAATTAAACTAACCATAAAATTAAACTAATAAAAAGATGAAAAAAATAACCTTAATTGCATTCGTTTTATTTATCGGTCTTGTAAAATCGCAAGCACAGGTAAAAGTTAGCCCTGGACTTAGAGGCGGTTTAAATATCTCAACTTTAACCAATATTGATGATAATAGCTCTAAAACTGATTTTTATATTGGTGGATTAGTAGACATTAAATTTAATAGATATTTTTCGCTGCAGCCTGAGATAACCTATTCTAGACAAGGGGATGAAGGAAGATATTTTGAAAACGGCCGTTATTATTCTGAAAAATATGAATTAAATTACCTGACACTTGGTGCAGTTGCAAAATATCATTTTGGTGGGAAAGGTTTTCACGTTTTGGCCGGGCCTTCTTTAGATATTAAAGTGGGCGATAACTATATAAACACGAGTCCTGAAGGTTTTGACCTTGCCATTGTGGGCGGTGTGGGTTATACGCTTCCAAATGGATTAACTTTTGAAGCCAGAATTAAACAAGGATTTGTTGATATTTACGGTTATGACGACATTGATAATAACGATTATTATTATGATGATGTTATTTTAAATCAGGTTTTTCAAATAGGTATCAGCTATACTTTTAAAGTAAAATAATGTATAAAAAGAAATTAGCGTTTGTCTTATTCGTTTTTTTTACAATCATAAAACTACAGGCACAGACAGCTTTTAAACCCGGTTTAAGAGCTGGTTTGAGTTTGTCGACAATTTCAGAAATGCATGCTGATTACAGACCAGATTTTTATGTTGGCGGTTTTGGAGAAATAAACTTAACCAAACGTTATGCACTGCAGCCCGAAATAAATTATATCAGACAAGGATCTAATAATGTTGCCCGAAATTTTACTGACCCGGATACACAAACAGAAAGAGTCATTTATCAGGATTTACAAATGAGTTATTTATCTATTTCTATGATAAATAAATTTACATTTGGTCAGGGTTTTCAGGTACAATTTGGTCCGGCTTTAGATGTTCTTTTAAGCGACAATTTAGCTTTTAGAAAAACGTATAACGATTTGTCTTTTGTAACTGGGCTTGCTTACAGAATGCCTTCTGGACTTGGGTTTGAATTTCGATTTAAAAAAGGTCTTTTTGATGTTTTAGACAGCAATTATTATTATAATAATTCTAACAACGATTACTTTTTTGGTGATTATAATACTAATGTCAATTTTCAAATAGGTATTACCTATTCTTTTGATGTGAAATAATAAAATTTTATGGTTTTAAAAGACTTTTACAAAGTACTTTCAGAGGAGAAAACAGGCGATGCTAAGTATAATATTCGTATATTAGTTAATGCCAATCATGAGGTTTTTAAAGGTCATTTTCCTGAAAACCCAATAATGCCGGGCGTTTGCATGATTCAGATTATTAAGGAACTTGTGGAGTCAATCACAAAAAGTTCTTTGATAATACAAACACTTTCGAATGTAAAATTCATGGCATTAATTAATCCGGAGACGAATCCGGAACTGCGTTTAGAACTTGACATTACAACCACAGAAGATGATTTGGTAAAGGTGAAAAACACGACATATTTTAACGACACTGCTGCTTTAAAATTAAGCAATGTGTATAAAAAATTATAAATTATGAAATTCCTTTTGTCATTACTTCTATGGATAAATTTTGCCGTAACGCCAGATTTGGCTTCTATCCGCAAAATGTATCCTGATGTCACAAAGTCTGAAACAAATGCTAAAGAATTTACTGAAAAACTTGCCGGCGTTTCAACTAACGACGATCCAGTTTTAGTTGCTTACAAAGCGGCTTCAATTTTGCTGGATTCGAAGTTTAAAGATAAATTAAAAAATAAAATTGATCGTTTTAAAGAGGGTGCAAAACTTCTGGAATCGACTATAAAAATTGACCCTGATAATATCGAGATTAGAATGATCAGGTTAAGTATTCAGGAAAATGTTCCTGGAATTACGGGTTATAAAAAAAATATTAAAGAAGATAAAAAATTTATCACAGCACATTATGCCGAGCAAAATGGTGCTTTGAAAAATTATCTAAAAGATTTTGTTTTACAATCAAAAAGTTTCTCTGACAAGGAGAAGCAGTTTGTAAAATAAACTCATGAAAAATTCTCAATGAAACCTATTTTATCAAAGCAGGAACTGCTCGATTCAACTTCTTTTTGTGTTATTGTACCCTCTTACAATAACCATAAAACATTGAAAAAAGTGTTGGATTCTATTTTAGATTTCACTCAAAATATCATTATTGTAAACGATGGTTCAACAGATGAAACCAGCGAAATTTTAAAACAGTATTCACAGTTTACTCAAATTCATCATCCTAAAAATTTAGGAAAAGGAAGAGCGCTGCGAAATGGTTTTAGAAAAGCAATTGAAATGAATTTTGAATATGCCATCACGATAGATTCTGACGGGCAGCATTTTGCTTCTGATATTCCTGTTTTCATTTCAGCAATTCAAAATGAACCCAATTCACTTTTAATTGGAAGCCGAAACATGACGCAGGAAAATGTTCCGAAGAAAAGCAGTTTTGGCAACAAATTTTCTAATTTCTGGTTCAAGTTTGAAACCGGAATTGAACTTCAGGACACACAATCTGGTTTTAGATTATATCCTTTAAAATTAATTCCAAAACGATTTTACACCAATAAATTTGAGTTTGAAATCGAAGTGATTGTTCGTTCAGCATGGAAAGGAATTGTAGTAAAAAATATTCCAATTCAGGTTTTGTATGATCCGGCAGAACGTGTTTCGCATTTTCGCCCTTTCAGAGATTTTACCCGAATCAGTATTTTGAATACGGTTTTGGTAACTAATGCTTTGCTGTATATTAAACCTCGCGATTTCTTTCGGCGAGCAAAAAAAAAAGGTTTTAAAAAGTTTTTTCTAGAAGATATTTTAGAAAGCAACGATTCTAATTTCACAAAATCTGCCTCAATTGCTTTGGGGATTTTCATCGGAATTTCGCCTTTTTGGGGATTTCAAACCATACTTCTTTTTACTTTTGCCGCTTTGTTCAGGCTCAATAAAGTAATCGCTTTTTTGTCGTCAAATGTAAGTTTTCCTCCGTTTATTCCACTGGTAATCTACGGTTCTTTAAAAACGGGAAGTCTTTTTATTTCGAGCGATGCGCCGCTAATTTTAGATAGTTCGGCCACACTTGATGATATTCAAAAAAACGCTGCACAATATATCGTCGGAAGTCTTATTTTAGCATCCGTTTTAGCACTATCAGCTGGCTTAATAAGTTATTTGCTTTTAAGCGCTTTTAGTTCTAAAAACAAAACGAATATTAAATAAGGTTTTGCCACAGATTATATGGATTAAAATGATTTTCCTATCTGTGTCGGTTTGCCACGAATTTCACGAATTTTCACGAATTAATGATACAGAAATAATGTAAATATTTTTGCCACAGATTAAAGTGATTTACACAGATTTTCGTTGCTTTGAATTTCAAAAAATAAATTCGTGAAAATTCGTGAAATTCGCGGCAAAAAAAAATCATTTTAATCCATATAATCTGTGGCAAAAAACAATAATAAATAATTATGCATCAATACTTTTACGCCATTCATTTATTTGTAAACCGAAGAAAATCTCTCTCGGTTCTTTTGGCTGTTTTGATGCTTTTGGTATTTGGATTTTTTGCTTCGCAGATTAAGTTTGAAGAAGACATAACCAAACTTATCCCAACAAATGACAAAGCCGATGCAACTGCAAAAGTTTTAAAACAATTAAACTTTGCCGATAAAACAACCGTTATTTTCAAACTCGAAAAAAATGGTTCTGCCGAAGATTTAAAAGAAATCGCAGCCACTTTTTCAGACAGCGTTGCCAAATCCTGCAAACCTTACATAACCGGAATTCAGGGAAAAGTTGATGAAGAAAACATCCAGGAAACTATCGATTTTGTTTACAATAATCTGCCGCTTTTTCTTGAAGATAAAGATTATACTGCCATTCAAACTAAACTTCAAAAAGATAGTATTGCAGCAACCGTTCAGGGAAATTATAAATCGATTATTTCGCCGTCGGGATTTATTACAAAAGATTTTATTCTACAGGATCCGCTCGGAATTTCTTTTATCGCTTTAAAAAAATTACAGCAATTAAATATTGGCGACGATTTTACGCTCGACAATGGGTTTGTAATGACAAAGGATAAAAAGAAATTACTGCTTTTTATAACCTCAGATATTTCTTCAAGCGAAACAGAAAAAAACAGCATTTTTGCCGAAAAACTAAAATCAATTCAGGAAAATTTAAATACACCGTTTAAAGGAAAAACTTCTGTGAGTTATTTTGGTTCAGCATTAATTGCGGCTGCAAATGCCAAACAAATTAAAAGCGATATTGTTTTAACAACAACAATCGCAATGATTACGCTAATGCTGATTTTGATTTTGTTTTACAGAAAAATATTAATCCCGTTAATTATTTTTCTGCCAACGGTTTTCGGAGCTTTATTTGCCGTTGCGTTTTTATATTTTGTAAAAGAACAAATTTCAGCCATTTCTCTCGGAATTGGTTCTATTTTATTAGGAATCACGATCGATTATTCGCTTCACATTCTGACACATTACAAACATAACAGCGACATCAAAACATTGTATAAAGACATTACAATGCCGGTAATTATGAGCAGTTCAACAACTGCTGTTGCTTTTTTATGTCTGCTTTTTGTAAAATCTGATGCGCTGAATGATCTCGGAATTTTTGCAGCCGTTATCGTAATGGCAGCCGGAATTTTTTCGCTTTTGATTGTTCCGCATTTATACAAACCAAAAGAAAACAATTTTGAACACAAGAAAAATGCAATCGATAAACTAGCTCATTTTTCATTTCATAACAACAAATTCTTAATTGGTTTTTGTGTTATCATTACCATTATTTGCTGTTTTACGTATAACGATGTTGGTTTCAATAACGATTTGTCGCAGTTAAATTTTGTTCCGAAAGATATTAAAGCGGCCGAAAAACAATTGGAAGAAAGTACCAGCCTAACTTCAAAAACTATTTATGTTGCGGCTTACGGAAAAAGCATGGAAGAAGTTTTGCAGAACAACAGCAAGCTTTTTGCCGATTTATCTGCAGCAAAACAACAAGACAAAATTTTGAATTTTAGTTCTGTTGGCGGAATTGTGCTTTCGCAAAAAGAACAGCTTCAAAAAATTGCAAAATGGAATTCGTTTTGGAACTCAGAAAAAAAACAAATTTTAAAATCTCAATTAATTACCGAAGGTTCAAAACTCGGTTTTAAACCAACCACTTATTCACTGTTTTTTGATCATTTAGATTTTGATTTTAAACCTATTTCTACCCAAGATTATTTAAAAATCCAGGCATTACAGCTGAAAGAATTTGTAACCGAAAAAAATGGTTTTTATACGATTTCTACTTTAGTAAAAGTCACGCCGGAACAGCGCGACAAATTTGTAAAATTGACTTCTGCAAAAGAAAATCTTATTGCAATTGATCGTCAGCAAATGAACGAAACTTTTTTCAGCACTCTAAAAACCGACTTTAATTCACTTGTCAATTATTCTTTTGTTGCGGTAATTTTAATTCTGTTTTTCTTTTTCAGAAGAATTGAATTGGTAATCGTAAGTTGTATTCCAATTGCTTTAACGGGAATTGTAACGGCCGGAATTATGGGTATTTTTGGCATTCAAATGAATATTTTCAGCATGATTGTCTGCACTTTAATTTTTGGTCACGGTGTCGATTTTAGTATTTTCATGACAAGTGCTTTACAGAAAGAATATACAAACGGAAAAAACGAAATTGCAATTTACAGAACATCCATTATTCTGGCGGTAATTACAACTATTTTAGGGATTGGCGCCATGATTTTTGCCAAACATCCGGCGCTGCGTTCTATTTCTTCTGTTTCATTAATTGGGGTTTTTGCAGCGTTAATTATTACGTTTATATTTTATCCAATTCTATTTAAATTATTTTTGTCAAACAGACCTAAAAACGGAAATCCGCCTTTTCAATTACGCACTTTTATTTTTGGTGTAATGTCATTTTTCTATTACGGTTTGGGCGGTATTTTAATGTCTATTTTCAGTTTTACATTAATGCCGATTTTGCCGCTCAGCAAAAAAACAAAAATGCAGGGTTTTCGATATGTCGTTTCAAAATACATGAAATCGGTATTATATTCTAACCCTTTTATACACAAAAAAGTCGTTAATAATTTTAATGAAACGTTTGAAAAACCAGCCGTTATTATTGCGAATCATTCTTCATTTTTAGATATTTTATCCATTGGAATGCTGAGTCCAAAAATTATATTTTTGGTAAGCGACTGGGTTTACAACTCTCCTATTTTTGGCGGCGTTGTCAGGAAAGCTGGTTTTTATCCGGTTTCTGAAGGTTTGGAAGGCGGCGTTGAACATTTACGTAAAAAAGTAAACCAAGGATATTCGTTAATGGTTTTCCCAGAAGGAACACGCTCAGAAAATAATGTTATTAAACGATTCCACAAAGGTGCTTTTTTCCTTGCTGAAGAATTTAAGCTAGACATCATTCCGGTTGTCATTCATGGTGCTTCAGAGTTAATCCCGAAAGGAGATTTTGTCATTCACGACGGAACTTTAACCCTTACTATTTTAGAAAGAATTACGCCGGAAAATACTTCTTTCGGGAATAATTATGCCGAAAGAACAAAACAAATAAGTACCTTTTTTAAAGCAGAACACCGCAAAATTCGCCAGCAGTTAGAAGGCCCGGATTATTTCAAAAAAATGCTGATTAATAGTTACGATTATAAAGAAATTGAAATTGGCGATGCTGTAAAAAAAGATTTAAAGCAGAATTTAGAAACCTATTTCAATTTAAATAAACACATTAATCCAAAGGCAAAAATTTTACATCTTGGCAATGATTATGGGCAATTAGACGTTTTATTGGCATTACAGGAACCGCAGCGAAAAATATTTTCTTTTATAAATGATGAAGAAAAAGTATTGGTTGCCAAAACAAATTATTTTCTAAAAAAGAGAAAAATATCCTATCTGGATTCACTAGATTCTGTAGTTGAAAATCAATATGAAATCGTTTTAATTTCTGATGAAAATTATGCTTCGGATCTTGAAAAAGTGACTGCAGCTTCTTCAATAATTTTAGTTAATTCTTCTCATTTAAAAACTAAATTAAAGGATTTTGGTTTCGAAGTTGTTGCAGAAGAAAATGCGATAATTGTATTAAATAAAAAGTAAATGAAAGAGCAGTACGATGTAGTAATTGTTGGCAGCGGTTTAGGCGGATTGGTTTCGTCTATAATTTTAGCTAAAGAAGGCTATAGCGTTTGTGTGCTCGAAAAGAACAATCAATACGGTGGAAATCTGCAGACTTTTGTTCGTGATAAAACTATTTTTGATACCGGAATCCATTATATAGGAGGTTTAGCCGAAGGTCAAAATCTCTATAAATATTTTAAATACATCGGCATTATTGATCATCTCAATTTAAAAAAATTAGACGAGAATTGTTACGATATGATTTCGTTTGAAGACGATCAAAACCAATATCCGCATGCGCAGGGTTATGAAAATTTTGCAAAGCAGCTTGCCGTTTTTTTCCCTGAAGAAAAAACAAATATTGAAAAATACTGCGAAAAACTGCAAACCATCTGCGATGCTTTTCCACTTTATAATTTAAACTGGGAAGGTAAATATGAAAACGAGATTTTGTCATTAAATGCAAAAGAAACGATTGAAGAATGTACGCAGAATGAAAAACTAAAAGCAGTTCTGGCGGGTTCTAATTTTCTATATGCCGGCATTCCTGATAAATCGCCTTTTTACGTTCATGCCTTATCTGTAAACTCTTATATTCAAAGTTCGTGGCGATGCATTAATGGCGGAAGCCAGATTACAAAACAGCTTTTAAAACAACTTAAAAAATACGGCGGCGAATTTTATAAATATAAAGAAGTTACCCGTTTTAATGTTGAAGATAATAAAGTCAATTTTGTTGAATTAAAAGATGGAACGAAAGTTTTTGGATCGATGTTTATTTCAAATATTGAACCCAAAACAACTTTAAAAATGGCTGGCGAAGAAAACTTCAGGAAAGCTTTTGTTAATCGTGTACAAAGTTTGGAAGGTGTTATTTCTGCCTTTAGTTTATACATTGTTTTTAAGCCGGAAACTTTTAAATATATCAATCATAATTTTTATCATTTTAAGAAAAGCAGCGAAGTCTGGACGGCACATGAATATAATGAAGATTCGTGGCCAAAAGGTTTTATGGCTTCGATGAATGCTTCAAAAAAAGAGGAAATTTGGGCAGAAGGAATGACGTTTATAACGTACATGAAATATGAAGATGTTGCGCCCTGGGTTGATACTTTTAATACAACAGCCGAAAAGAGCGATCGCGGCGAAAGTTATGAGGAATTTAAATCGCGAAAAACGACCAAATTTTTAAACGAAATCGAACTTAAATTTCCGGGAATCGGAGATTGTATAAAATCAATTCATACTTCTACTCCGCTTTCGTATCGCGATTATATTGGTGGTTATAACGGAAATATGTACGGTTATGTGAAAGATTCCAACAATCCGATGAAAACGCTGATTCCGGCAAAAACCAAATTGGATAATTTATATCTTACAGGGCAGAGTATCAATATGCATGGTGTTTTGGGTGTAACAATTGGTGCCGTTTCAACTTGTTCTGAAATTGTGGGCAAAGAATATTTGGTTACGAAAATTAATTCCGAATCTGAATAGAAATCATGAAAAACCGAATCTTACTTTTCTTCTTTATCGGTTTTCTACTCTTGTTTGTTTCCTGCGGAACATCAAAATCAATGCGTCATAAACCGGATCTTTCGACCTATAATTCATCGAAACCAATCGTTGTAAAAAAATCTGATTCTATTTTTATTTCCGGAAAAAATTCTCTTTTAAAAAATAAACAAGGCATTTGGGAATTGTATGTCGAAGGTGATCCGCTGGAAATTGGCTTAAACACCGGAGCCTTAACTGATTCTCTTTTAAAAAATCAACAGCAAATTTTTTTCTCCAAAGTAAAAGATTTTATTCCGTCCCGTTTTGAACAAAAAATACTCCGCCAATTTTTAAAATGGTACAATCGAAAATTATATTTGAATGTTCCCGAAGAATATCAAACAGAAATTTATGGCGTTTCTGAATACACCTCAGATGAACTTGATAACATTGCGCCCAAATATCAGCGTGGTTTATATCTTCATGCGGCGCACGATATTGGCCACGCTTTACAAGATTTGGCTTTGGTTGGCTGTTCGTCTTTTGCTGCGTGGAATGAAAAAACAGAAGATGGAAATTTAATCCTCGGACGTAATTTTGATTTTTATGTGAATGACGCTTTCGCGGAAAATAAAATCGTGGCGTTTATAAAGCCCAAAGAAGGTTACAAATTTATGATGGTTACCTGGCCGGGAATGGTTGGTGCCGTCTCCGGAATGAATCAGGAAGGTTTAACGGTAACTATTAATGCTTCGAAATCTAAAATTCCGCTAATTGCCAAAACACCCATTTCGATTTTGACACGCGAAATTTTACAGCACGCTAAAAACATAGACGAAGCCATTTCGATTGCAAAAAAGAGAAAAGTATTTGTTTCTGAATCAATAATGGTGGGAAGTGCAAACGACAATAAAGCAATTTTAATTGAAGTTTCACCAACAAAAATGGATGTTTACGATGTTCCAAATACCGATCAGTTGATATGTTCGAATCATTTTCAGGGCGACGTTTTCAAAGATGATAAACGAAATCAGGAACAAATTGTAAACAGTCATTCTGAATATCGCTTTGAAAGGATGCAGGAACTTCTGGCAGAAAACCCAAAAGTGAATCCCGAAATTGCTTCGGAAATTCTTCGAAATAAAAATGGTCTAAAAGATATTCCGCTTGGTTACGGTTCCGAAAAAGCTTTGAACCAATTAATGGCGCACCACGGAATTATTTTTAAACCGAAAGAAAAATTAGTTTGGGTTTCGGCAAATCCGTATCAATTGGGCGAATTTGTTTGTTACGATTTAAATTCCGTTTTTGGCGAAAGAAAAAATGATTCTTTAAATTCTTTTCAAAAAGAAAATTTAAATATTGCCAAAGATCCGTTTTTAGAAACTGCTGCTTTTAGTAATTATAAAAAATTCAAAATCGAAGATGATAAAATAGATTCGTTTCTTGAAAGTAAGGAAGAAACAATTTCTTCAGAATTCATTCAAAATTATCAATCATTAAACCCTGATTATTGGGTTGTATATTATAAGGCAGGATTGTACTTTTACCAAATAAAAGATTTTAAGCAGGCAAAACTTAATTTTGAAAAAGCGTTGACCAAAGAAATTACGACGCTGCCTGAAAAAGAAAAAATTGAAAAATATTTAAAAAAAATCAAAAGAAAATTAAAATGATTCCAGCAATAGAAAAAGATTCTTTAGAAGAAATTAAAATTTTTCAAGAAAAAAAACTATCTGAACTTTTACAATATATCAGTCAAAATTCTCCTTTTTATAAAAGACTTTTTGCCGGACAAAATATTGATATTTCAAAAATTAAAACCCTTGAAGATTTACAACATTTACCTGTTACTACAAAAGAAGATTTACAGCAATATAATGATGATTTTGTATGCGTTCCGCAAAATAAAATTATCGACTATGCCTCGACTTCAGGAACTTTAGGCGATCCTGTGACTTTTGGTTTAACCGATTCTGATTTAGATCGTTTGGCTTATAACGAAGCCATTTCGTTTGCCTGCGCCGGAATTGCCGAAGGCGATGTTGTACAATTAATGACGACAATCGACAGAAAATTTATGGCTGGTTTGGCATATTTTCTCGGTCTAAGAAAATTGAAAGTCGGTGTAATTCGTGTTGGTGCCGGAATTCCGGAAATGCAGTGGGATTCGATTTTAAAATACAACCCGAGTTATTTAATTACCGTTCCGTCCTTTTTATTGAAGTTGATTGAATATGCCGAAATTCATGGAATCGATTATAATAATTCGAGCATAAAAGGGGCAATCTGCATTGGAGAATCTTTGCGAGATCAGGATTTTTCGATGAATACTTTATCTAAAAAAATCACGGATAAATGGAATATTAAGTTGTTTTCGACTTATGCTTCGACCGAAATGAGTACGGCTTTTACAGAATGTGAACATGGAAACGGCGGTCATCATCATCCGGAATTAATCATTGTTGAAGTTTTGGACGAAAATAATTTACCCGTTCAAGACGGAGAAACAGGCGAACTTACTTTTACTACTTTAGGTATTGAAGCAATGCCTTTGTTGCGTTTTAAAACCGGAGATATTGTACAGCTTCATAACGAGCCTTGCGCCTGCGGGAGAAATACTTTGCGTGTTGGTCCTGTTGTTGGCCGTAAAAAGCAAATGATAAAATACAAAGGGACAACGCTTTATCCGCCAGCGATGAACGATGTTTTAAGCGGATTTGACAATATCGAAAATCATATTATCGAAATCTCTACAAACGATTTAGGCACGGATGAAATCGTGATAAAAATTGCAGTTAAAAATCAAACACCAGAATTTCTACAGGAAATTAAAGATCACTTTAGAGCGAAACTAAGAGTAACGCCAAAAATAGAATTTGCCTCAAAAGAAACTTTAAATCCTTTAGTTTTTAATCCAATGAGCCGCAAACCAATTAGATTTTTTGACTACAGGGCTTAGTATAGGTACAAAGTTGCAAAGGGACAAAGGTTCAAAGGCTCTTAATCAGCAATATAAAAAAAACCTTTGAATCTTTGCGACTCTGAACCTTTGAACCCCAATTTGGTACAAATTGAACTAAATGTTGTAATTTTGCAAAAAATTATGAAGATGGTCAAGATTGGCAACATAGAATTACCCGAATTTCCTTTATTACTCGCACCGATGGAAGATGTTAGTGATCCGCCGTTTCGCAGATTATGCAAAACGCATGGAGCTGATATGATGTATTCTGAATTTATTTCGTCGGAAGGATTAATTCGTGATGCTATAAAAAGCCGCATGAAACTGGATATTTTTGATTATGAACGCCCGGTTGGAATTCAGATTTTTGGCGGTGATGAAGAAGCAATGGAGATGTCTTCTAAAATTGTTTCTACTGTAAAACCAGATCTAGTAGATATCAATTTTGGATGTCCAGTAAAAAAAGTAGTTTGTAAAGGTGCTGGAGCTGGGGTTTTAAAAGATGTTGATTTGATGGTGCGTTTGACGCAAGCTGTTATCAAAGGGACAGATTTGCCTGTTACGGTAAAAACACGTTTAGGCTGGGACGAAAGTTCAATTAATATCGATGAAGTTGCAGAAAGACTTCAGGATATTGGTGTTCAGGCTTTAACGATTCATGCCAGAACCCGTGCTCAAATGTATAAAGGCCATTCTGACTGGTCTCATATTGCACGTGTAAAAAACAACCCAAGAATTACAATGCCTATTTTTGGTAACGGCGATATCGACAGTCCTGAAAAAGCATTAAAATATAAAAATGAATATGGAATTGACGGTATCATGATTGGCCGCGCGGCAATTGGTTATCCGTGGATTTTTAATGAAATCAAGCATTATTTTAAAACGGGTGAACACTTACCTGCTCCAACGGTTATTGATCGTGTTGAGGCTGCGAGAAATCATTTGCAATGGTCAATGGATTGGAAAGGCGAGCGTTTAGGAATTGTAGAAATGCGTCGTCATTATACCAACTATTTTAAAGGTATTCATTCTTTTAAAGAATTCAAACAAAAATTAGTTACAACTGATGCTCCAGAAGATTTATTCGCCATTATGAAAGAAATCGAACAGGTTTATGCTGGATATGAGTTTGTTTAAAATATAATCTTTGAGTTTTGAAATTTGACAAAGAATTGAAATACAAAAAAGACCTTTCGTTAGGTCTTTTTTGTATTTATTAATCATCATAATGAAATTGACATTGTATAATTATACACTTTTGATCAACCCCCTTTGTTCCTGATACTTTATAAACCAATCGATGTTCTCCATTAATTCTTCGGGACCAAAAACTTTTTAAATCATGTCGCAATGGTTCTGGTTTACCAATTCCTTTGAATGGATTTTCTCTAATCGATTTAATTAATTCTTTTATTTTTATTGCAGTATCTGTATCGTTTTCAATCCAATATTCAAACTCTTCCCAGCCATTTTTTGTAAAACAAATATCCATATTCTTCTGCTACAATTCGTCTAAATTATAAGATGTCAATTTTCCATTTTCCATTTGTTCAATAGATTCTGAAAGCCTTTTTCTATTTGCTTTAGTTGATAATAAATGTTGTGTTTCTAATATAGAATTATACTCTTTCATTGAAATTATTACAACTGCATCTTCTTCTGTATTTCTGGGAACAACAATTATTTCTGACGATTCTGACACTTCATCAAAATAGTTTTTAATATTTTTCCTCAATGTAGATATTGTAATTGCTTTCATAATGTGTACTTTTAATTGTACGCTCAAATGTACAATGTTTTATGCTTTTAAAAATGGTTTTTCTAATATTTAACTTTTTTATATAAAAAAAGCCTTCGATTTGAAGGCCTTTTATAAAATTACACTTGAACTCTTTTCCATTTTCCTCTTTTATAGAAAAAGATTCCAGCTAAAGTTATAGCAGTTTCGGCAACGGGAATTGCGATGAAAACTCCGGTTGGCCCCATATTAAAATGTTTGGCTAATACAAAAGCCAGCGGAATTTGAAAAAGCCAAAACCCGAAGAAATTAATTCCGGTTGGTGTCCACGTATCTCCTGCTCCATTAAAAGTATTGATCAAAACCATCCCGATTCCGTAAAAGATAAATCCGATACTCATAATTTGCAGTGCTTCGACCGCAATGGTTTTAACCATTTCATCATTGGTAAAAAATGAAATAATATATTGGCCTAAGCCTAAAGTAATAATCATAATCGCTGCCATGAAAATTACGTTATACCTTGCTGTTGTATAAACCGATTTTTCGGCACGTTCAATTTGTTTTGCTCCTAAATTCTGCCCAACTAAAGTTGCTGCCGCATTACTTAATCCCCAGGCCGGAAGAATGAAAAACATCATTATTCTAAGTGCCGTTTGATATCCTGCAGAACCGTGATCGCCTCCGGTTGTTGCTACTAATTGTGCTAAGAAAATCCAGCTGCATGATGCAATTACAAATTGTAAAATTCCCGGTGCAGCTATTTTAACTAACGCTTTTATTTGTTTAAAGTCTGGAGCGAAATACGCTGTTTTAATTTTTAAAATTCCGTTTCCAGAGAACAAATGATAAACCTGATATAAAACTCCAATGCTTCTTCCTAAAGTTGTTGCCAAGGCAGCTCCAACTAGACCAAAAGCAGGAATTGGCCCAAGACCGTTAATTAAAATCGGGCATAAAATAATATTACAAATGTTGGCAATCCAAAGACTTTTCATTGCAATGGCTGCATTTCCTGCTCCACGGAAAATTCCGTTAATAAGGAATAAAAGCATAATGCATAAACTTGAGCCAATCATAATCTGTGTGAATCTGAAACCGTGCTCAGCCGCTTCAACAGATGCGCCCATGAAGAGTAAAATGTCTTTTGCATAAATAATTCCGAGAATACTCAGGACAGCATTAACGGCAAATGCTACAATTATGGCCTGCATTCCGGCTTTTGCGGCAGCGACCGGATCTTTTTCTCCAATACGCCTTGCTACAACTGCTGTTGCAGCCATGCTCATTCCTATTGCAAGAGAATATATAATAGTCAACACAGATTCGGTCAAACCAACCGTTTGAATAGCAAAACTGCTATGCTCCAAATGTCCGACAAAATATAAATCGACTAAAGCAAAAACCGATTCCATCATCATTTCTAAAACCATCGGAATGGCTAATAGAATTACGGCTTTCTTTATACTTCCGGCAGTATAATCAAATGATTCGTCGCCTTTTAAGGCTTGTTTTAAAGTGGTAAAAAATTTAGAAAAAAAACTTTTTTGTATAGTTGTTTCTGTCATGATATATTAGGATAAATGATAAAATTTGTCCAGATGTGTTTATCTGAACTGAAAAGTAAAAAACGTAAGTATCCTAATTATTCTTAAAAATAAAATAGGATTAGGCAGAAACTATCATATGCTGTGAATTTTCAAGGCGGTAAATATAAGTAATATTTTGAAAGAAAATATTAATCTAATAATTTTTTACTTACACGGCTGCTGGCAATAAGTGATGCCACGAATCCTAGGGAAACAATTGTTGTCATTACGATTACAACATTTTCAAGTGTAAAAACAACTGGGTAAGCCAGCGTTGGCGTGATCATTATCAGCTCATATTTTTGCTGCAATGTGACTAATATAATCCCATAATAAAGTCCTATCAAACCTCCAAAAACACTTAGTAAAGTTCCTTGCAGGATGAAAATTCTTCTCAAACTGTTTATTTCTGTTCCCAGATTAAAAAGGGTTTTTAAATTTGTCCTCTTGTCTAAAATCATCATAATTAAAGCTCCAATCAAATTGAAAAGTGCCACAATAATTACAAGTGTAAAAATTAAATAAACAGCAATATTTTCGGTATTGAGCATTTTATATAAAGACTCATTCAATTGCTCTCTATTCTTTATAGTGACTTTATTATTAAAAATCTTTTTAATCTGTGCATTCACCGCATTTTCATCTGCGTTTTGTTTTAACCTAAATTCGATTCCCGAAATTTGATTTGGCTTATACATTAATAATTCCTGTGTTAAACCTAAATCGGCAAAAACATATTTCGAATCTAAATCTTCGCTGATTGAATAAATCCCAACGGGTAAAACATCTGTTTTATTAAATGCTTCTTCGGGATTGTCAATTGCTCCTTTTCCGGGTTTTGGAGCAAATATCTGCAGCGGGTTTTCGAAATCAAGAATTCCCAGCGAAAAATCCTGAGCGATTCCGTAACCAATAACAACTTGATACGAATCTGGTTTTAGCCATTGTCCGTTAAAAAGTTTTACTTTAATATTGTTTACAACCGGATAGATACTGTCAACACCTTTTAAATAAGTAACACGCTGTTTGTCTTTAAATAAAAACAAAACCCGTTCTTCAATAATTTTTGTGTAACAGGCAACACCATTAATTTCTTTCAGCTCTTTTTCTTGCTGGGGTGAAATTAAAAATGATTTTCCGTACGTACTTGTCATTTTTAAATCTGGATCAATCTCATTTGTAAACGAAAGACTGAAAACTTTTAATCCGCTAAAAACAGATAAAACCACAAACAAAGCCATTGTACCAACAATAATTCCCATGCTGGCAATTAAATTGATGATATTAATAGCGTTATTTTTACTAAGACTGAAAAGATAACGCTTGGCTATGTAAAATGGGAAATTCAATTTATGATTTTCTTCTTTTTTCTAAAAGATCACGGTTTTCAATAGGGTTTTCTTTTCCTGCTAATGCATTGTCAATTTTTTCTATATAATCTAATGAGTCATCAATAAAGAAAACCAAATTTGGTACGCGACGCAATTGCAGACGAACGCGCTGCGATAAATCATGTTTTATTAAAGTTGTATTTGATTTTATTCCTTCTAAAGTTTCTTTTGCTTTTTCTTGAGGAAAAATGCTTAAATATACCGTTGCCACAGATAAATCTGAGGTTACACTAACTTTGGATACTGAAATTACCAAATTGCTAACTCCATTTTTTCGCACTTCACCTTGCAGAATATCAACCAAATCTTTTTGGATGACACTGCCTATTTTTTTCTGTCTATTTGTTTCCATAGTGCAAAAATACTATTTTTAAATTCATTCGATGCAATTTCAAATTAAGTAAAGAATTATTATTGAATTTTTGTCTTGTTTTTAATGTACTACTCTCAAGAAACAGCTGTCTTCTACCTTTTTTAATTCTTATAAAAGCTGATAAAAATCATATTATTTATCAGAATTATTTTACATATTTGGTGTAAATATAAAACTGATCTATTATGAAAAAAAGAGAACCAATTAGTCACATCATGACTAAAACCGTGGTGACTGTAAATCAAAATGACGATTTAAGAAAAGTAGTAGAAAAATTAAAATCGAATTCTATTCGACATATTCCAGTTGTAAACGGTAAAGAAGTAGTGGGCATTATCAGCCGTACAGATGTGAACCGTCTTACTTTTGGTGCTTTGTTCGACGGACAAGAGGGTGTTGATGAAGCTATTTTAGACATGCTTACGATTCCTCAGGTTATGACATCAAAACCAAAAACTCTTTCTTCTGATACTATTATTAAGGATTTAGCATCGACATTTGTAAAAGAAGAATTTCACGCTCTTCCGGTTGTAGACAACGGAGAACTGAAAGGGATTGTAACAACAACTGATGTTATTAAATATTTTTTAGAACAATATGATTAAATAAAAGGGAGCTAAAATAGCTCCCTTTTTATTATCTGTTTTGTAACCAATTTTCAGGATCAGTATTTGTTGTATTTTGCAGAATCAAAAATTTGATGACCGTTTTTCCGGTATCGCCGCTAGTTCTTACTTTTCCAATACTTTGTTTGATAGAAACTTTTTCTCCCTTGCTTACAAATACTTTACTCAGGTTTTGGTAAACGCTAAAGTAATCTCCATGCTGAATCATAACTACGGTATTTACCGGAGATAAAACCATTACACTGAAAACTTCACCTGCAAATACAGATCTTGCGTTTGCCCCGTCTTCTGTTGTAATTTCAACTCCTGAATTATGTACAGAAATTGAAGGATATAGTGGGTGAGGCTGATCTCCATAACCTAGTGAAATAAATCCTTTTTCTACCGGCCAAGGCAGTCTTCCTTTATTCGCTTTAAAATCGGCAGCTAAAACTTTATCTTCCGGAGTCATTGCGATTTTAGAAGATGAGACTGGTTTTACAGTTGTAGACCCAGGATTTTCTTTTGCTTTTTCTAACGCTGCTTTTCTGTTTGCTTCGGCAATTGCTTCACGAATCAAACGATCAATTTGTCTGTCAATTCTTTTTGATTCGCTTTGTTTTGCTCTAATATCAGCAGCAATTCTGTTTTTATCTTTTTTAATCGCATTAACAAGCTTTTGCTGTTCTTTTTTCTCTACTTCTAAACTTTGTTTTTCTTTTTCGTTTTCAACAATAATCTTTTTCTTAACTTGTCTCTGCCCATCTAGTTTTGCATTAAATTCAACTAGTTGTGCAGTTTTAGACTGAATTTCTAAACCTTGATTTTTTCTGAAATTAGTATATTGTTTTAAATATTGCGCTCTTTTGTAGGCTTGTAAAAAACTTTCTGAAGATAAAATAAACATTGCCCTGCTTTGCTCAGAACGGCTTTTATACGATTTCAAAATCATTTTTGCATAATCTTCTTTTAAAACAGCCAGTTCTTTTTTCAGCTTATTAACCTGAACCTGGTTAATATACATATCGTTGCTTAAAATTCTTTCCTGCTTTGCTGTTGTATTGATCAGCTTTTCTTTAAGTTTAATTTTATTTGCCTGAATTAAATATTCATTCACTGCTGATTTTTCTTTTTTCCTTACAGACTGCAGCATTTTTTCGTTGTCTTTTATTTCCTGAAGAATCTGCGCTTTGCGCTGTTCAAGTTTTTCTTGCTGCGAATCTTGTGCCCAGACAAAAGTCGTGGCGCAAACAAAAATTAGGCTTAGGAGAAATTTTGGCATCTTTCTATTTATCTTTTTACAAATTTACTTAATTAAAACTTTTTTATAACCGCTCGGCACACTATACGGAAAAGAAAGTTCTTCATTAAATGATATATTATTATAATTCAAATTAATATTGGTTGTTCCTTTTGGCTGCAACGCATTAATTACTAATGATGTTGGAATAGTTCCCTGATTGAAAGTTTTAGTATCTGAATAATTAATTTCTAATTTTCTGTTTTCAGATGGCTGCGAAATCTCTTCTTTTTGAAGCAAATATTTTTCCGGATCTAAATAAAATGCTTTTTTAATATTCTCTTCTTTTTGATCTTCTAAACGAAAAAGATTTTCTACAATTGTCTGTGTATAATCTCCCTTTCTTAAATCATCAAAAGCTTCTCCAATCAATAAATTCTGAACTTTATTATAATCTAATTCCGTTCCCAGCCATTTACTCAAACTGCTAAAATCCCCTTCATAATAAGTGCCGTTTATTTTTTCGTAATAACTTACAACTGTTGGCGTTATTAAAGCTTTTGCCATTGTTATTCCTAAGAATCTAACACTTATTAAAATCTGTTTATCTTTCTCGATTTTTATATCGGCTGTAACATTCTGACTTTGCTTTTCGTCTTCATATCTTGCGCTTGCTCTTATACTTAAAGTCGAAAAATCTAATTTGTTTTCGTAATGTTTTTCGATTGCTTTATTGTCTTTTTTTGCGACAACTTCGGTAGTATTATTGTTTTGAACAACGACGGCTTTTGATTTACATGAAATCATAAAAACCGGCATTAATGCAATTGCAATATATTTTTTCATCTTAATTTCTCCTTACTTCTTTTGTTTTAATAATTCATTTGCCTTCAAAAAGTATTCCTCTTTTTTCTTAGCATCTCCTAATCCATTATATGCCTCTCCCAATTGAATATTAAAATTTGCCTCTAATTTTTTATCATCAACGACATAATCAAGTCCCATTTCTAAAACGGTTTTTGCGTTTTTAAATTGTTGCAGCTGATTGCTTCCCAAACCTGCATAATAATAAAATTGAGGCTGGCTTGGATAAACTTCGATCATCGTCATAGCTCTTTTTGTCATTGGTGCAAATTGTTTTGCCTGAGCATAAGCATCAAGCAAAAGCAAGTTAGTTTCACGATCTGTGTCTGAATTGGCAATTAAATCTTTTTCGTAATATTTAATAGCGTTCTCAAACTGGTTTTTACTATGATAAAATTTTCCAATTTCTTTAGCAACGTCAACATCTTTATCATTGTCAAAATAAGAAATGGCTTTTTCTAAATCCGGAGCATATTGCGGATTTTTATTTACATAAATCAAAAACTCATTTAAAGTTCGATGTTTAATTTTTGAATCAATTTTTGAGCTTGACAAAATTACATTCATCGACTTAATGGCTTTGTCTGCCTGATTTGCATCTAAATAACTTTTAAACAAACTTACTTGTCCCCATTCAGAATTTGGAATTTCTTTTGCCAATTGTTTTGCAACTTCTAAAGCTTTATCTGTTTCTTCTGATTTTGAATATAAAAAAATCAGATTTACATAATTTGATTCTTCTTTCGGATTCTTTTTAATTTGATCAATTAAATTTGAAATCTCAGCGTTTTGATATTTCCCCTGTGATAAAATCTGTGTTTTATAGCGATCACGATCTTCTGATTTTCCGAATTTATCGTTCATTTCGTTAATCGTCACAAGCGCTTTATCGTATTGATTTGTAAGCATATATAACGAAATAAGATCGTCTTTATATTCTTCATCAAAAACAATGATTTTTTGAATCGTTTCTATCGCCAGAGGATAGTTTTTGGTTTCATAACTTACATCGTAAATTCCTAACCAATACCATTTGTTTTTTGGATTTAGCTGTGTGGCTTTTTCAAATGCTTTTTGGGCATTTTGATATTCTTTTAATGCCAGATAATTTTTTCCAAGTTCAAAATAAGCGACAGCATCTGAAGGCTTTATTTTTATACATTTTTCTAAAGATGTTATTGCTTTATCGTAGTTTTCGATCCCTTTTTGTTTCAAAGATTCGTAAAAAGCATCTTGGTATTCATCTGGTGCTAAAGCAATATCTTCTGGTTCCGTTTGTGCGAAAACCGAAGCTGAATTGCTTAGTAAAGCAAAAAATAAAATTATCAAAATCCTTTTTTTCATTTTTTTACAAATCTCTTTTTTATTCTAAAACCGAATAATCTCCAATGCTAATACTTGTAAATTTTCCATCATAACTAACATGATTTCCAATCATAGCATTATCTAAGTTAGCATTTTTTATTTGAGAATAAGTCTGTATTAAGCTATTTTTAATAGAACTGTCGATTACATGGCAGCCTTTTCCTATTGAAACATTTGGTCCAACTGTTGCATTTTTCAGCACAACATTTTCACCAATATAACATGGAGGAATGATTGTTGCATTTTCTAAAGTTACATCGTAATCAACTAAATGTTCTCCATCATTATGCAAAAATCCTAACATTCTACTGTTGGTTTCAACGGTAACATCTTTGTTCCCGCAGTCCATCCATTCGTCAACACTTCCGGTTTTGAAAATTTTACCGTTAGCCATCATGGCTTTGATGCCGTCGTTGATTTGATATTCACCTCCATTTTGAATGTTATTATCTAAAACTCCCTGAAGCTCTTTTTTCAGATCTCCAACTTCTTTAAAATAATAAATTCCAATCACAGCCAAATCACTAACAAATTCTTTTGGTTTTTCAACCAATTCTATAATTTCATTATTCTGATTTAATTTTACAACACCAAAAGCTTCCGGCTGATCAACTTGTTTTACCCAAATTACAGCATCGGCTGCCGGATCTAATTCAAAATCGGCTCTAATTAAAGTATCAGCATAAGCAATAACCGCTGGTCCAGATAACGATTCTTTTGCACACATAATAGCATGCCCGGTTCCTAAAGGTAAATCCTGACGATAAATTGAAACTTTTGCTCCTAAACCTTGTGCCAAATCTTGTAAACTTGCGACAACATCATCTCCAAAAAATGCCTCATCTCCAAGAATAAATGCAACTTCCTCAATTGGTTCTTTTAATATTTTTGCAATATCCTCCACTAAACGGTGCACGATTGATTTTCCTGCAACCGGAATTAATGGCTTTGGAACAGTTAAAGTATGAGGTCTCAGTCTTGATCCGCGACCCGCCATTGGAACGATTATTTTCATCTATTTTTATTTTATGTGGGAAGATTAAAAAAATCTTCAGTTTGGTTAGTTCAAGTTTTAATTTTTAAAATTTACAGAAGTTCTACAGCCTTATCAAAAAAACTGTAAACTGCGACTGAAACTGGAAACTTATTTCACTCCAGTGCTTCCAAATCCGCCTGCTCCTCTTGAAGTTTCTGTTAGTTCTTCAACTTCAACCCATTCTGCTCTTTCGTGTTTGGCTATAATTAACTGCGCAATTCTTTCTCCGTTTTCAATTACAAATTCTTCATTTGATAAATTTACCAAAATCACTCCTATTTCACCTCTGTAATCAGCATCGACGGTTCCCGGAGAATTTAAAACGGTAACTCCTTTTTTTGCAGCCAAACCGCTTCTTGGTCTAACCTGTGCTTCGTAACCAATTGGCAATTCAATAAAAAGTCCGGTTTTTACAATTGTTCTTTCTAAAGGTTTTAACGTAATTGGTTCTATAATATTGGCACGCAAGTCCATTCCTGCAGAAGCAATTGTTTCGTAATTTGGTAAATCGTGTTGTGATTTATTGATAATTTGTATTTTCATTTTTATTATAAAAGATTAAAAAAGCACTTTTACTTTCTATTCATTATTCCTTTGATTGTGTCTTTTTCGTTGTGATAAACAAAGTACATAAAGCCTAACAATAATGGAATTCCAACGAAATAATTTTCTCTAAATCCGTAAAAAGAAATGGCAGAAAATAAAATTGAGATTCCTAAATAAGCCGAAATTTTATTCATGTCGTATGGAATAGGATAATATTTGTTTCCTAAAACATACGATATTAACATCATACTTCCGTAGGCAGAAATTGTTGCAATTGCTGAACCGTAATAACTATACTTTGGAATTAAAAAATAATTTAAAAGCAAGGTTACAATTGCTCCAACAATTGAAATGTATGCTCCAATTTTTGTTTTGTCTGTTAACTTATACCAAACCGATAAATTGTTATAGATTCCTAAAAAGAAATTTGCCAGAATAATTAACGGAACTACTTTCATGGCTTCCCAATAGGATTTATTGTCTAATAAAAGATATTTAAGAATGTCTGCAAAAACAATAACTCCTAATAAAATCAGTGAACCCAGAATCACAAAATATTTTGTAATTACGGCATAAGTCTGCGGTGCATTTTCGTTTTTTGCATGGCTGAAAAAGAAAGGTTCAATTCCTAATCTAAAAGCGGTTGCAAACAAAACCATAAATAAACCTAGTTTATAACAGGCAGAATATGCTCCAACTTCTGATTTTGCAAGATTTTCAGGAAGTAAATATCCTAATAAGATTTTATCGAAATGTTCATTAACTGCAAATGCAAGTCCGGCAACTAAAATTGGCAGACCGTATTTCATCATTTTTTTCCAAAGTATGGGATCAAATTTTCGCCCAAGCGAAAGATAATTTGGAGAAAGTACAATGAAAGTTGCTAAACTTGCCAGCAGGTTAGCGATGAAAATATAGGCAATCTGGAAATTTTCTACATATAAATTATCCCAAACCGAATTAGGATGTGAAGCTGCAAGTTTTGGCAGATACAGTAAAAAGAAAATATTCAGCAGTAAATTAATTACCACGTTTCCAATTTTAATAGCAGCATAAACCATTGGCCTTTGATTAGCTCTTAATTTTGAAAACGGTACTAAAACCAATGCATCTAAAACTAAAATCCAAACAGAATAAGTAATGTACTGCGCATCAACTTCGGCCCAGTTTGCCAGGGTATTTCTAAAAATTAAAGCCGCAAATAAGAATCCAATTGATGACCAAAATATTGATATTGTAGAAGTAGCGATTACATTTTTTTTATCTTCTTCGGCACTATAAAATCTAAAAAAGGCGGTTTCCATTCCATAAGAAAGAACTACGTTAAAGAAAACCATCCAAGACAAAACGATTGAAACTTCGCCATATTCGGCGGTCGGTAAAATACCTGTATATAATCTGACCAATAAAAAACTGAGCATTCGTGGTAAAACGGTTGCCAGTCCATAAATTGCAGTTTGTTTGAATAGATTTTTATATAATCCCAAAATAATTAGTAATAAAGTTCGCAAAACAAAAATAACCAATTCTTTGGTTTTATTAGTGTTTTTGACGGTTCAATAAAAAAACTTAGCGATAATTTTAATGTGTTAATTTATTTTCGTCTAAAACTTTCACAAAATGAAAACCTTTTGGACCATATCCCTGATTATAATAAAATCTATGTGCCCCAAAATTTCCCGTAAAAGCGTCAAGAACAATACTGCTGCAGCCTAAGTCTAGTGCTTTTTGTTCAATATAATCCGTAAGCATTTTTCCAATTCCTTTAGAGCGATATTCTGGATTTACCACAAAATTGTCAATTTCGAGATATTTTCCTGTCCATAATTTGGTTGCTGACCAACATCCTGTAATACCCAAACAAACTTCATTTTCTAAAACTCCAATCTGGATGTAATTATGTGGAACCATTTCAGAAAGAAATGATTGGTATTTTTCTAAAGTCAAGTTGGGATATAAAAATCTAATGGTGTCAATTTGAGCCAGCATTTCGTCAATCGTAGTAAATTCGCGTATTTGTAAAGCCATTGTGATAGAAATAGAGGTCAAAATTAATTATTTTTTTTAAGCGAGTTATATAATTAACAACACCCTAACATGTGAAATATATAAATTAAAGCCGAAAATTATGTAACTTTTTTTTAATGGTCTTTCTTAAATTTGTTACAAAGGGATTGAGAAAGCTAGATACAACCCTCATAAAAAAGGAAGCACTGGGACTGATAAAGCTTGTTTGTTCCCATAAAAGACAAAGCATAAGGGATTGATTCTGCTGTATTGTAACCCTTAAAAAAACAGAGCACTGGGACTAATAAAGCTAGTTTGTTCCCATGAAAAACAAAGCACAGGGATTGATTCTGCTGAAATGTAACCCTTAAAAAAACAGAGCACTGGGATTAATAAAGCTAGTTTGTTCCCATGAAAAACAAAGCAACAGAGTGATAAAATCTGTGTCAATAATTTTATAAAATGGTATTGATTCTCAGTTTTTGGGTAAATTGAGAATCACCATTTTATAAAATTTCTTGTTTATAGATATATTCTTAAAAAAGAAAACTTCCAAAAAAAAATAGCCAGCAAATATTTGCTGGCTATTTTTTATATATCAATGAATTAATTATCCATTCAAAGCTTCTGCACCACCAACGATCTCTAAAATTTCGTTTGTAATAGCTGCCTGACGTGCTTTGTTGTAAGTTAATTTCAATTGGTTTCTTAATTCTGTCGCATTATCAGTTGCTTTATGCATAGCTGTCATACGTGCACCATGCTCTGAAGCAAATGAATCACGAATACCTTTGTATAATTGCGTTTTTAAAGACTTAGGAATTAAAGTCAAAACAATTTCTTCTTTTGAAGGTTCAAAAATATAATCTCCAGTAGAAACTGCTGCATCAGATTTAAGCGGTGCTAAAGGCAAAAACTGCTCTGTTTGAACAATTTGAGTCGCAGCATTTTTAAATTGATTGTAGATTAATTCGATTCTGTCATATTCTCCAGATAAGAATTTTTCAGTCAAATTATCAGCAATTCCGGCAACACTCTCGAAAGTTAAATTATCAAAAATTGCATTATGATGACCGTGAACTTTATGCGTTTTAGTTAAAGCATCATTTCCTTTTTTACCAATAGCAAAAACGTCAACTTGTTTTCCTGCATAAAAATCGGTACGATTCTTAATCTCTTTAATAACATTTGAATTGAATGCGCCACACAAACCCCTGTTTGAAGTTATAGCAACAAGCAATACTTTTTTTACTTCACGTTGTGTAGTGTAATCTCCTCCTACTTCACCTTCAAGTGCAGCAGAAAGATTTTGCAGTAACTCCGTTAATTTCTCGGCATAAGGGCGCATTGCAGTGATTGCATCTTGTGCTTTCTTAAGCTTTGCAGCAGAAACCATTTTCATAGCCGATGTAATCTGCATCGTCGATGAAACGGAAGTAATTCTATTACGGATTTCCTTTAAATTTGCCATCTATTAATTAGAAAATGTGACAATTTGAAAATTAGATAATCAGAACAATGATAAGTCATTTTCTAATTATCTAATTTACCAATTATCTAATTAGTTATATTTTGCTGAAATTTCTTTTGCTGCTTTTTCGATAACATCAGTAATGTTGTCATCTAATTTACCAGCTTTCAACGCGTTAAGCGTATCTTTATGTTTACTGTTTAAGTAAGCTAAGAAATCAGCTTCAAATTCTTTTACTTTATTTACAGGAACGTTTCTTAATAAGTTTTTAGAACCAGCGTAAATAATAGCTACTTGATTTTCAACTGTATAAGGATCGTTTAAACCTTGTTTCAAGATCTCAACGTTTCTTTTTCCTTTTTCAATTACGTTTAAAGTAACAGAATCTAAGTCAGAACCAAATTTAGCAAACGCTTCTAATTCACGGAATTGAGCTTGATCTAATTTTAAAGTTCCTGAAACTTTTTTCATTGATTTAATTTGAGCATTACCTCCAACACGAGATACAGAGATACCTACGTTAATTGCAGGACGAACCCCTGAATTGAACAAATCTCCATCAAGGAAAATCTGACCATCAGTAATCGAAATTACGTTTGTTGGGATATATGCAGAAACGTCACCAGCCTGAGTTTCAATAATTGGTAAAGCAGTCAAAGAACCACCACCTTTTACGATAGACTTGATAGAATCTGGTAAGTCATTCATGTTTTTAGCAATTCCATCATCAGCAATTACTTTACAAGCTCGCTCTAATAAACGAGAGTGCAAGTAGAAAACGTCTCCAGGGTAAGCCTCACGTCCCGGTGGTCTTCTTAATAAAAGAGAAACCTCACGGTAAGCAACAGCTTGTTTAGATAAATCATCATACACAATAAGTGCCGGACGACCTGAATCTCTAAAGTATTCTCCAATTGCAGCACCTGCGAAAGGAGCGTAAACTTGCATTGGAGCTGGGTCAGAAGCATTTGCAGCAACAATAACTGTATAAGCCATTGCTCCTTTTTCTTCTAACATTTTTGCGATTCCCGCTACAGTTGAAGCTTTTTGTCCAATTGCAACATATATACAGAATACAGGTTTTCCTGCATCAAAAAATTCTTTTTGATTTAAGATTGTATCGATACAAACAGTTGATTTACCTGTTTGACGGTCACCAATTACAAGCTCACGTTGTCCACGACCTACCGGGATCATAGCATCAACCGCTTTGACTCCAGTTTGTAATGGTTCAGTTACTGGCTGACGGAAGATAACTCCTGGCGCTTTTCTTTCTAAAGGCATTTCGTATAAATCTCCACCAATTGGTCCTTTTCCGTCGATTGGAAAACCAAGAGTGTTAACTACACGTCCTACCATTTGCTCACCTACTTTAAGAGAAGCAATACGTTGAGTTCTTTTTGCAGTAGATCCTTCTTTGATTCCTGTTGATGGTCCTAAAAGTACCACGCCAACGTTGTCTTCTTCAAGGTTCAATACGATACCTTCCATACCGTTATCGAATTCTACTAACTCACCATATTGAACATTAGACAGCCCGTAAACACGAGCAATACCATCTCCAACTTGAAGTACTGTTCCTACTTCCTCTAGCGTAGCACCAGATTCAAAACCTTCTACTTGCTTTCTTAATATTGCTGAAATTTCAGCAGGTTTGATTTCCGCCATCTTAATTTATAATTTAGACACTTTTTATGTGTAATAAAACTAATTACTTAACTCTCTTTTTAATACTTGCAATCTGTTTGCTACTGATGCATTGTATTGATTATCTCCTATTCTTAAAATAAATCCACCAATGATTGAAGGATCTACTATATTTTCAATTGTAATTTTTTTATCTGACAAAGTTGCAATTTTAGCCAAAACTTTAGCTTCTAATACAGCATCCATAGGAATTGCTGTAGTAACTTTTGCTACTTCAATACCATTACTTTGATCAAATAATTTGCTGTATTCTACTGCAATTGCATCTAGAATTTCAAATCTTTTATTTTCAAATAATAAATGAAATAAACCTTTTGTTACACCATTTACATTTGCGAAAACTTCTAAAAGAGCACTTTGCTTAACCTCAACTTTTGTAGTTGGGTTTTGAATAAATGTACTCAATTCTGCATTTGTCTCAATTGCAAAAGCAATTGACTTCATATCGTTATTGACAACTTCGGCAACACCTTTAGAGTTTGCTAAGTCTAGAATTGCTTTTGCATAACGAATTGCTGCTCTTGTACTTGCCATAATCTTAGTTTAACTTTACGTCACCTAACATTTTCTCTACTAATTTAGTTTGAGATTCTTTGTTAGATAATTCTTCTTTCAATAATTTTTCAGCAATACTTAATGATAAAGTTGAAACTTGAGATTTCAATTCTGCCATTGCAGCATTTTTTTCACTTTCGATAGCGGCTTTAGCCTGTTCGATCATTTTTTGACCTTGTGCTTGTGCTTCGTTTTTAGAATCAGCAATCATTTTCTCTTTCATTTCGCGAGCTTCTTTTAACATAGCATCACGTTCTGCACGAGCTTCGTTCAATATTCTTTGATTGTCAGCTTGCAAGTTTTCCATTTCCTGTCTAGCGTTCTCAGCAGAAAGTAATGCATCTTTAATACCTTGCTCTCTTTCGTTTACTGCATCAAGAATTGGTTTCCAGGCGAATTTTTTCAATAAAAATATTAATCCAACAAATATTAGAATCTGCCAAAAGAACAAACCGAACTCAAACTGATTTATTAACTTTTCCATTATATATGATTATAAATTTTAAATTATGTCTTTTTAACTGCCAAGGCAATTTTAATGTTTTATTTTTAAAACAATAGTTACAACCAACCGTTGCAACTATTGTTTTTTGTGTTTTAATTAAGCAGCGAATAACGCAGCGAAACCAATTCCTTCAATAAGTGCAGCAGCAATAAGCATAGCTGTTTGGATTTTTCCTGAAGCTTCTGGCTGACGAGCAATTGCGTCCATTGCTGAACCACCAATTCTACCAATACCTAAAGCAGCTCCGATTACGATTAATCCTGCTCCAATGAAATTTAAACCGTTCATATATGTATATATTAAAAATTAAACATTCAATTTGATTTTAGATTTTTGAATGCAGCTTTTAGATTGAAATAATCTGAAAAGCTAAACTCTGAAATCTAATTTTAATGGTGAGCTTCCTCATGATGATGCTCTTCTACTGCTGAACCAAAATAAAGTGCAGACAGCATTGTAAAAATATAGGCTTGTAAAAATGCAACTAAAATCTCTAGTATAGAAAGTGCAAATGATAATCCAAAAGATAAACTGCTTCCAATCCAGCTTTTAAAAATAAACATTAATCCAATGATACTCATTAATACAATGTGACCTGCAAAGATATTTGCATACAAACGAATCATTAATGAAAATGGTTTGATGAAAACTCCTAACAATTCAATTGGAGCCAAAATAATTCGCATTGGTTTTGGCACTCCCGGCATCCAGAAAATGTGACCCCAGTAGTTTTTATTTGCGGTAAGGTTTGTAATTAAGAAAGTAAGAATTGCTAACGAAAATGTAATTGTTAAATTACCTGTAGCATTAATTCCTAGTGGGGTTAATCCAAAAATATTTAAAAACAATACAAAGAAAAATATTGTCAATAAATAACTCATGTATTTTTTATAATGCTTTTCGCCAATATTAGGAATAGCAACTTCGTCACGAATGAAAACTACAAGCGGTTCGAAAAATCTTCCTGCTCCAGAAGCGATTCCTCCATTTTTAGCATATGATTTTGCTAAACTTGTAAATAACCAAAACATTAATAAAGCTGCAACAAAAATAGAAAGTACTGTTTTTGTAATTGAAAAGTCTAACGGACGAACATTTGTTGGATGACCAGTTTTTTCATCTTCTGTAATTGTTCCGGCAGCATCTGTTTTGTAGATTTTACCATCATGATGATTAATCACGTAATAATTTCCGTTTGATTCTGCTACTGCATGACCGTGGTTAAATTTTGAAGAAGAAAAAATTTGAAGACCATTATCCCAAATAATTACCGGTAATGGAAATCCATAATATTTACCTGTCTCATCATCTTGTGTTAAAGTAAAATCATGAGAGTCCAAAACGTGGTGGCCAATAAATGCCTTAATTTTAGATTTTACATCAGTTGGTTCTGCATGGTGCCCTTCAGAAGCTGCTTCATGAGCTGTTTCAGTTTGAACATGCGCCGAGTCTTTTTCTGAATTAGAAAAGCTCATTAGTGGAAGACAAGCTACAAAAGCTGCAAGAATAAATCTGAGTGGTTTGTTTGAAATCACCATATCTGTGGAAATTCTTATTTTTTATGTTTCTAAAATTTGGTGCAAAGGTACATTTTTTATTAATATTCAAAAGGATATGAAAAATTATTTTTGAACCTTGTTTTAAAGAATCCTCATTTTAACGCTTTTCATTTAATAATCGGATAGTTAAAATCGTTTGAAATAACAAAAACAGAATAAATGTTACGAAAAAATTGATTTTTTCAACACGGATATTGTGAATCTTATCAGATAAAATCGGCCGCAAAACAAAATAATACAGAAACATTTGAATAAAAGTTCCAAGCATAAAAAACATTCCGATGCTGTCGAATTTATCTTTTTTGAATTTTACTGTTAGTATTAATAATAAGACAGAAAAAAATAAAAAGATCAAATACAATACTTCTACACTATAATAAAAGTTTTGATCGTTGATTTCAAAAACATAAAAAGCTCCCTTATGTATTACATAGGAAGCAAATGCCAGAATAAGCAAATGAAGAATAAGTTTGTAGTTTTTTAAAAACATCCTGAACAATTTTTTGCAAAGATGCAATATTTATTCAAGCTGTTTTTAAAACTTAATTTACTTTGTTTTGTTGATTTCGTTTACCTGACGGATTACATTATATAATGCAATTGCAACACCAACCATAACCAATATCTTATTATAGTATATCTTTTCATTTGGATGGTTTTCATCTAACCAGGTTCCTAAATAAGAAAACAAAAAAATAATAACCCCCATTTGAATAGGAATATTTATGAGGGCTATCCATTTATTGTTTTGTTTTTTATTCGGATCCTTTTCCATCTTTTACCGTTACTTCTTTATTATGAGTAAGCATTGTACATGTTGCTGTAAACTCTGCTCCCGGCTCTATAGAAAGTTTTCCAACGGCAACTTCGCCGTGAATTTTTGCCGATGCTTTAATATTAAGGATTTCGAGAACTTTAATTTTTCCATGAAATTCTCCTTCAATATCAGCATTATTACAAATGATTTCTCCTTTTATTACGCCTGTTGCGCCTATCACTAATTTTCCCTGCGAGGTGAAATTTCCAATCAATTCGCCATCTAATCTAAAATCAGCTTTTGAGACAATGTCTCCTACAATAGAAGTTCCTTCAACAATTCGGTTTGTTTTTCCTAAAAGTTCTGTTCCGTTTTTTTTTACTTTGTCAAACATTATATTATGGGTTTTTTGGGGCGAGGTAGGCGTCTAGGTTCTTTTTAATTTGAACCACTTTGTAATTATCCGTTGACATAATTATTGCCGGATGTACAATTTTATATTTTTTATCATCTCTCAAAACTCCCGCAACATCATTGGCATATGCTTCTGATTTTAAACCATGAATAGCCACAAAACTTTGTGTTCTATTATATTTGTCAAAGGAAGTTGTTAATCTTTCAAAATTTTCGACTAACAAAAATACTCTAATAGCTTCTTCAATTTGTTTAAGCGTTTTAGAATCATTATTAGGAATTAAATATAAAATTTTCCAGTTTTTATTATCTACAGTTGTAAAACTAAGTCTTTCTAAAGTTGGAACTTGTTTCTCAAGAATTTCTCTGGCATTTTTTCCTTCTTCACTATTTGGATAATTATCTGCCACGTTTTCTAAACCTTTTTTATAGGCTTCTAATCCGTTGACTTTTCCTAAAGTGTTTGCTTTTAGTAATTCAAATTTAGAAACAATATCTTCTCCGGAATATTGATTGATTAAATTATCGATATTATCTAATACAATATCGAATTTTTCTTCCTGAAATAGTTTATACCATTTTTGGTATTCCTTTTCGGGTGACGCTATATCATCAGCATTTGTATTATTCAAAATCTGAGCATATCTCGAAGTTGGATAATTTGTTGTTATGTCTGATTTAATTTTTGCTGCTTTTTCCGGATCAGTAATTTGATAGATTTTATACAAATTATACATCGACGGAAGCACCAATTTTTCTTCAGGATTATTTTTAAGTAATTGTTCCAGTTTATCACTTGCCAATTTATATTCCTTAAATTTCTCCTTATATATAAGACCTAATTGATAATAGGCAAAATTGCGTTCTTTACCAATACTGTCCATTGCTGTTTGTGTTTTCGGAAGCTGTTTTTCATAAAAAGCAGTTGTATACTTTTCTATAACAACTGTGTCTTTCAATTTAGCAGCCTCTGCTTCATTTATACTGTCATTGAGCATCGCTGCATCATTTGCAGATTTTATTGTGGCCAGTCTCCAGTTTCCGCCAAGCGTTCTGTTACCCCACATTTTTTTAAACTGCAACTTTCCGTAGGCAACTGTCGTTGGGTTATAAAAATAAAAAGTACTTGCAGCAGCATCATTTCCAGATGGGGGTCTTATTCCGTCATCAGGATCTATAGGTTTACCTAATGAATTCG
Organism: Flavobacterium soyae; assembly: GCF_021245985.1. GTDB lineage: Bacteria > Bacteroidota > Bacteroidia > Flavobacteriales > Flavobacteriaceae > Flavobacterium > Flavobacterium soyae. Next base: position 98,708 of record NZ_JAJQXA010000004.1, read on the forward strand.
GATTTACTGCAGTTGGTGCATTCGATGCATTTGTGTTTCGGTCAATATTAGCTAACTTCTCTTTTTCTTTTTCTTCCTGAATTCGTTTAGCTTCATCTTTCTTTCTAAGTTCTGCTATATAATTTTCAAAGTAAATTTTTCTTTCAGTATCTGGCAGTCCGTATACTTTAATAATACTGTCGTTTCGTTTTGCAATTCCTTCGTATTTAATTACGTTGTCAAGATTTTTTCTGTTTTTTTCGATAAAAGTAAACTCCCTTGTTTTTGGGTCTAACTTTGTCAATGTACTGTCATAATACTTAGCAGCCATTGTATAATCTGTATTTTTAAAATACATGTTTCCAATATTTCGATAAGCCGATGCCATTAAGTAGGGATCTGTAGATTTTCTGCCTAAAGATTTATTGTAGAATTTTAATGCATTTTCATTGTCTTTCTTTTTATCATAGAAAACTCCCATTTCATAAAAAAGAACATCATAATAAGGTCGGTTTTCACGATCTGCAACTAACTTATTATAGATTTTTAAAAATATGGTGTCGTTGCCTTTTTCATAATCGTACATCTGTGCTTTTTTTGCATAAGCGTGCATCATATATTTTCTATTGGCTTTGCGATTCATGTCGATCACACCATCATAATAATATGTTGCACTGTCTTTATTTCCAACTTCCTGATACATCTGCCCTAAGATGAATTTATAACGGGCGCGGTCTTCATTTATTCTTGAAAATTCTTCTGCAATTCTAAGTTTGGCAACGGCACTGTCTCTTTCTTCTAAATTTAGGAAAGCTTCGGCCAATAAAGCATTGGCATCCGAAAATGTCTGTTTATCTAAATCTGTTTTCTTTAATAACAAATTAATGTTTTTAACCACAATCGCATCATTTCCTAAACGCATATTGGTTTTTTCGCGCCAGATTTTAGCAGTGTAAATATTGCTGCTATTTGGATATTTGTAAAGAATATAATTGAATGCATCTAAGGCCGGAATAAAACGCTGATCATAATATCTGGCTTTTCCAAGCATTAAATATGCTTCATCTATTTGATAGTTTCTTTCTCTTCCTCCAATATTCATGGAGTGTTTTTGAATTGCTTTTGTTGCTTTTGTTTCTGCTTTTTCAAAATCAGGATTTTTTGTTTTAGATCCTTCCGAAAAATTTTCATCAAACTGCATTTTTTCAATTGGAAGGAGTTTCCAGAAATTATCCTGATTGTTGGCCTGAATAGACAGCAGTCCTTTTTCAAGACCAATTCCTCCGTTATACAAAATATTGTATTTTGTACTTAAAGCGTGAGAATTTCTGTTCACAAAAGTATTATTCTTGGTAGAACATGCTATCAAAAAGAGAAAAAATGTGAGAAAAAAACTATATTTAAGAGTATTCTTTTTCAATAGAACTGATTTTAAAGCATTAACTTCTAAAAAGCATTTTTAGTATAATGACTTGTAAAAATACACTTCTTTTTTGAAACTTTAGGGACTTATACAGCAAAAAAAGATTCCAGTTCTTGTAAGGTTTCTTCTGAGGTTTGAATATCCTTTACAATTTCACCTTTATTAAGGGCAACTATTCTATCACAAACTTCAACGGTGTGTTGTAAATCGTGGCTCGAGACTAAAACGGTAACCTTTGGATTTTCAGCTAATTCTTTAATAATTTTCTTTAACCTGCTCACTGTTGTTGGATCTAAATTTGCAAAAGGTTCATCTAAAATTACTACTTCAGGGTTTCCAATAAGTGTTGCAATAATTCCAACTTTCTTTTGATTTCCTTTAGATAAATCGCGAAGGTATTTTTTATTGTTTAAAATTTCTCCATTAAAAAATTCTTCATGTCTGGCTAACAATGCATCAATATCAGCTTTATTTTGATGGCGTAAATCTCCAATAAAATAAAAATATTCTTCGGGAGTCAGATAGCCAATCAGGAAACTTTCATCTAAAAAAGAACCTGTAAAAGATTTCCAGTTTTCACTCGTATTTACCTGAATATCATTGCTTGTTATATTTCCTGTCGAAGGCTGGATTAAATCTAAAAGTAAGCTGAAAAAAGTTGTTTTTCCTGCTCCGTTGTTGCCTACCAATCCAAAACTCTGCCCTTTTGGAATTTCAAGATTATGAATATTTAAAACTGTAGTACCGTTATATTTTTTTGAAAGTTGATTTACTTGTATCATGGTGTAATTTTAGATATTGGATTGTTGATTTTAGATTTCTATCTGATAAAATTATCTCATTATCAAATTGACAGATTCTCTAATTAACTCTTTTGTTTATAAGCATTTATTGTACTGTACTTTTCGATTTTATATCTTTTTTCGATTAAAGAAAAAACCTTGTCTTTAAAAATAAAACCTAAAACGCCCGCGCCGGCAACTAAGGCTAATCCGAGGTTTTTGTTATTTAAATAAAGTCCGATTGCATACAATGCCAAAGGCAGTAAAATTTTTGGGAGCGTTAATAACATCGCACTTACATTAAACGCTTTTTTATCTCCAAAAGCACCGCCGGCATTGCTTAAATCAATTGGCGTTTTGGTAAAAGCGCCGCCTAAAAGAACCAAATGTGAATTAACTCCAATATTGTAAATCGCTCCAACTACAATTGTCAGGTAAATTTCCCAGCCAAAAAACAAATAAAACGATGCAATTATTGTCGAGAAAAAAGTAGCGATAACAATAAGCCACCATTTTGAAGTGATGTAACCGCGATACGGAATATTCTGGGTCATCATTAATTGGTAATACGAACTATCCCAGCTTGGTACAAACTGCCCAAAGACAAACAAAAATCCACCGGAAACAAATATTCCGGCAAAAATGTGCATTACAGGCGGCTGGTGCGTATTTCCAAAAAACAAAAATCCATAAAATAAAAAGAGAACACTCATAAAAATAGTTGTCTTTGATCTTTTATTTCTCTTGATAAGTTTAATGTCATTTTTAAGGAAAGTTCCCAAAGTTCCAAATTGATTCAGCCACGAAAGATTTTCTGTTACTGCAACATCTTCTTTTACAGAAAGCCCGGCATCGAGATATAGATTTTTTTTCAAAAATTTAAAACTAAAAATATATAAGCCAGCCAATACTAAAATGGGAATTAAAAACAACCCTTTTATAGTATAAAGTCCTTGAAAAAAGGGAGTTGTAAAAGTTGTAACATCAAACAATTTATAATATTGCGCGCCGCCTAAAACAAGAATTAATCCAACAAAAACAACAAATAATTTATCGATATTACTTAAAATTATGTTCAAAAAATTGTTGATATATATAAAAGAAAGCATTGCCAGATTCCAAAAAATAATAGCTGTTATATCATATCCTTCTATTACCAAAACAACTGAAAACGGAACAAAAAATAAAGCGTGAACCCAATTAAAAAAGGACAAAACGGTTTTGCCCAATGAAAAATGAACAATTACGGGTTTTTTAAAAGGTAAAACTAATAATGGTTTTATGTTCAAAACAGGAATTGATTGCAGCAGTAAACGAATTACTAAATCAAAAAGAAAATAATAAATCAGAAATCGGTTTACGGTTACTAATGGTTCCAGATGCATCTCTTTAAGAATATAAAATGCGCCAATACCCATTGCAATAAAAATTAATGAAAAATAGATCATTAAAAATCCCATTATAATTTTCATTGCCAGATTTTTACCAAATGATGCCGACCTGATAAAGGCTTTCCATTCGAGATAAATAAACTTTTTAATCATGGTTAATTGGTTTTGATTTTTGTAGTAAGAGATCAAATGTAGGAAAACGTTACAAAAAAAGTTAAAAAAAATATTTTAGTAAGTGTCAATTACTTATGGTTTGCTACTTTTGCAAAAAAATTAAATCATGCCTTCATTCTTAAAACTTATAATTAAAGAGGTAAAACGTGAAACTGCCGATGCTGTTTCAATACTTTTTAATGTTCCAGAAGAACTTAAACAAGACTATAAATTTATAGCCGGACAATACATAAATTTAAAATTAACGCTTGATAATCAAGAAATTCGTCGTGCTTATTCTATTTGCTCTGCGCCAGAAAGCGGCGAATTGCGAATTGCAGTTAAAGCCGTAAAAAGCGGTTTGTTTTCTCAGTTTGCCAATACAAAGTTAAAAGCAGGAGATGTTCTTGAAGTGGGCCATCCGGAAGGAAAATTTACTTTTGAACCTGATGCTGAAAGACAAAAAAATTATGTGGCGTTTGCTGCCGGAAGCGGAATCACTCCGGTACTTTCTATCTTAAAATCAGTTTTAAAGAATGAGCCAAAAAGTTCATTTGTATTGGTTTACGGAAACAAAACTCCTGAAGCAACTATTTTTCATCAGGAATTACACGATTTACAACTACAGTATGTTGGCCGTTTTTTTGTGCATTATGTTTACAGCCAGGCGAAAGTTGAAAATGCATTGTTTGGAAGAATCGAAAAATCAACCGTGAATTTTGTATTGAACAACAAACACAAAGAATTAGCATTTGATAAGTTTTATTTGTGCGGACCTGAAGAAATGATCAATACAGTTTCGAATGTTTTGAAAGAGAAAAACGTAAAAGAATCTGCTATTAAATTTGAGCTTTTTACTACTTCTTCTCAGGAAAATGAAATTAAAACTTCATTAGAAGGACATACAAAAATTACAGTTTTAGTTGATGATGAAGAAGTTACTTTTGAGATGTCTCAAAAACAAACCATTCTTGATGCCGCTCTAAAACATGGCGTTGATGCTCCTTATTCTTGTCAGGGCGGAATTTGCAGCAGCTGTTTAGGAAGGGTTACTGCCGGTACAGCTGAAATGACAAAAAATTCTATTTTAACTGATAGTGAAATTGCTGAAGGCTTAATTTTAACTTGCCAGGCACACCCAACTTCAGATACTATTTATATTGACTACGACGACGTTTAGTCTGTTAAATTCTAAAATATAAAATTCCAAATTCCAATTTTACTATTGGGATTTGGAATTTTTTTTGTGAGTTATTTCTTTTATCAGGTTTAAAATTTTGGAAGTATACTTTTCTGGTTTAAGAAATATACAAAAAAGCATTTAGATTATTGGGTTATTTTTAAAAAACATGCTTGAAATTTAGTATATTAGTAGTGTACTTAAGACTTGTCAACACGTTTTTAAAACATTCAATATTATGGCAATGCATCACTACCTCCGTCTAACTTTTATATTACTTTTTGTAATAACTTCTCTTTTTTGTCTCTACTTCGTAATCAAAAAAAGAAAAAAAAGAAAAGCTCCTAAACTACTTTCAAAAGAAAAGTATGATTGCTCAAAGAATGAGGGAATGACAGAAATATCAATCTCTAATGATAGCTTTTTTAATATTTGGCCTTATGTAAGTGAATTAAAAGCAGCTAAAATTTTATCGAAAAAAATTAAAGAATCTCAATTGGTACATAAAGTTTACAGAAATTCAACCAATGATTTTGAATACATTTTATTAACTACTGAAAAAGAAAATCATTTTGTAAAAGTTGTAGTTGATAAAAATAAAAAGAAAGCATTGGGATATCTTTTTCTGGATTTATGAGAAATTCCAAAATAAATTATATAAAATTTCCAATAAAAAAAATTCCAAATTCCAACGTTACAATTGGAATTTGGAATTTTTTATTTAACCTTAATTCTTGCTTTTTGCCACCCTGAGCGAAGTCGAAAGACTTATATGCTCAGAAGACTTCAACTTCGCTCAGTCTGACAATAATATATTATAATTGGTTTTTTATTTTAGAAACAACTTCATCTGGAGAAATTGTTCTCATTGCATCTTCATAACCTTCTACAATTTTATTTCCGTAAACAGACGTTGGCAGTTTTGGATATTGATTTCTGTCTGAAGTTAAAGCATTTTCTAAGCTTTGATTGAAAGGTAAAAATCCGGCATAAGGATGTGTTGCGCCCCAAAGCGTAATGACTTTTACTCCAAGCATTGCTGCAATGTGCGCATTTCCAGAATCCATAGAAAGCATTACATCAAGATTGCTTATTAATTTTAATTCCTGCTGAAATTTAATTTTTCCGGCAACGTTTATTACGTTTTTAAAAGGTTCTGAAAGTGAATTCAAAATTTCAATTTCTTTTTTTCCTCCTCCAAAAAGCAAAATCGTATAATCTTTATTTTCTGCCAGTTTTGTTATTACTTCCTTCATTAAATCTAAAGGATAAACTTTAGAATCGTATTGGGCAAAAGGAGCAATCCCGATCAGTTTTTGATAATTTTCTCCAACCAAATCTGTGATTTCTGCACCAAAAACTGCTTTCTTAGGAAATTCAATCCCGACGTTTCGGGATGATAAATCTACAGGAAAACCAAGCTCTTCAAATACTTTTGCATGTCTTTCGAACATGGTTGGTAACTGCTTGAAAATTTTGTTTTCTGCCCTAGTTAATTCTTTTTTTCCTTCACGGCCTTTATCAACGGTTGCTCTTTTTTTTCCGCTTAAAGCAAAAAGCAAACTCACCACTTTTGATCGTAACACATTATGAAGATCTGCAAAAGCATCTATTTTGAGTTTTTTTACATCGTTAAATAATCGTAAAAGCCCGGTAAAACCTTTGTGTCTTTCTTTTTCATCAAAAGCAAAAAACTCAAGATTCGGGATTCCGTCAAAAAAAGGTTTAAAAAAAGGACGCGAAATAACGGTCAGTTTCACCGTTGGATATTGCTTTACAAAAGCACGTAAAATAGGAACCGTCATGGCGACATCTCCCATTGCGGATAGTCTCATGACGGCTATATGTTTAATCTGGCTGTTAGACAACTCTGCCAAATTATTTTTTATTTTGATATAAAACCGGGTTCAAATCATCGTCGTTATACATTTTCATTTGTTTGTATACTTTCATGAATTTATCACCATTTTCGATATCTGTCAATAATTCTTCGATTGCTGTAGATAAATCTGTTCTTTGTTCTAAAAGAATATTTAATTTTTCCTGACATTTATCTCTATGTTCCTGAGTCGCTTCTGCGCGAGTCGCTTCTTCGTTCATGTGATAAATTTTTAACGCCAGAATAGACAATCTGTCAAATGCCCAAGCCGGGCTTTCAGAATTGATTTTTGCTCCGTCTTTTGCTTTTACATGACTGTATTTTTGCAAAAAGTAACTATCGATATATTCAACCATATCAGTACGCTCCTGATTTGAAGCGTCGATTCGTCTTTTTAAAGTCAAAGCCGCTGCGGGATCAATTTGCGGATCACGAATGATATCTTCAAAATGCCATTGAACAGTATCAATCCAGTTTTTTAAATATAATAAATGTTCGAATTTATCTTTTGGAAATGGATTGTTTATAGGCTGGTCAACATTATCAAATTGATGATAATCTTTAATGCTTTGTTCGAAAACAGAATATGCTAATTTTGAAAACATGTCTTTATTTTTTAGAGATACAAAGATACTTTTTATACTTTTATGCTGCGAAAAAAAGAAATTAATTTTTGTTTTTATATAATAGTTCGTTAATAAATTAAAAATACATCATGAAAATTCATTATATATCTGAAAACAATAGTGTTCTAAATCATTTTCTGGGACAAATTAGAAATGTAAATGTGCAGAACGACAGCATGCGTTTTAGAAAAAATATTGAACGCATTGGGGAAATTATGGCTTATGAATTAAGCAAAATTTTACCTTATAAAAATGTTGAAATTCAAACACCGCTGGGTATTAAAAAAACAACAGAGATTGAACCTGATTTGGTTTTATGTCCAATTTTAAGGGCCGGATTACCGCTTCATAATGGTTTTTTAAATTATTTTGACCATGCCGAAAACAGCTTTGTTTCTGCCTGCAGACATCATCCAAATAATGACGATGAGTTTGAAATTTTAGTTGAATATCAGGCAATTTCAAACTTAAATAATAAAACGGTTTTACTTCTTGACCCTATGCTTGCAACTGGGCAGTCTATCGTTGCTGTACATAAAAAGTTAGTAGAAAATGCTGCGCCAACAGAATTTCATATTGTAGTTGTTATCGCTGCACCGGAAGGAATTGCCCATCTTGAAAAAAACCTTCCCGAAAACTGCCATTTATGGGTTGCTTCTTTAGACGAAAAACTAAATGAGAAAAATTACATTGTTCCAGGACTAGGTGATGCCGGTGATCTTGCGTACGGAAGTAAATTATAACTGAGAGAAAAAAGTAAATAAACTGCACAAAATCAACACATAAAATACAATTTCGTTATTGAGTTTTTGCTGCATATATTCTACATGACTTGCCGCCATCATTGCTAATGGTGCAATGCTGAACAATAATAAATCATTGCTTTTGTCTGGCGAAATAATATAAACAAGAACAGCAATAAAAAAACAAGCCACAACTTTTTTATATGATGTATGCACAATCTGCGGTCTGTTTGACAAGGTTGTTAACATTGAAAACACAAAAAATACGACAACCGCTGCATATATCGAAAGCGCTCCATTTTCGTAATTATTCTTAAAATAATTTATTCTAAAATCGATTATAGCACGTTCCTGAACAAACTTAACAGCATCAATGTGAAACATTAATGAAATCATATAAAAGACTACTGCTACTGCCAAAAGCGCAATAAATGGCAAAACCCAGTTTCTATAATCTCTCGAAACGTGAAAAATTATCGATATAAAAACTAAAATAAGAAAGAGAATACTCCAAAATTGAAATAAAGAAGCCATAAAAATCCAAAAAGAAGCATCGAAAATTTTTTCTTTTGATGATTTTAAAGACTGAAGTGAAATCAATCTGCGAAGTGCCAATAATACAAAGAAATTAGCATAAACAACATTTGGGTGATTGAATATTGTTGGGAAAAACAGAATGAATAATAAATAGAAAAATATCGCGTAACCGTTATCTTTACTGAGCCCGTTTTTTTTGACAATGAAATTAATCATGAAAAATGAAGCAAAAATAAAGCACAGTAAACTTACTTTTTGAAATATCGTAAAATAAGAATTTATCCAAGACGTTTCTCGAATTTGAAACATAAAGAAGAAAACCAGTATCAAAATTACAACCAATGAATAATTTAATGGCGTAGATTTTTTAAAAACACTTGTTATCATAAGGATATTTTATACTTTTGTGACTGTAAATATAATACTTGTTTAAAAAGGAAAACCAACAAGTTGAAAAAAGATTCTCTGTTTTTTGAATTTTGCTTCAATGCGTTAAAACAATAATAACATATAATTTTATAAAATTATGACAGCTTTTTTTGAAGGAATACAATACTTATTCGTTAACATTTTGTTTGCTCCCCTTGACTTTTTACGTCGTTTGGAATTAGTTACATGGTTTGGTGCAAACACTATCAACTGGATTTTTATGATTATCTGTTCTGCAGCAATCGTATATTGGATTAAACAATTACGTATTTTTGATGCTGCAGGAACTGAAAACCAAGATACAACGGCTCACTCTTTCTTAAAGTAAGTCGAAGCCGATATCCTTTCTAAAATACATCTTATCAAAATTTAGTTTATCTATATTTTGGTAAGATTTTTTTATGGCCTGTTGAAAATCATCTCCGTATGATGTTACTGTCAAAACACGTCCTCCATTACTAACGACATTTTCGCCATCTAATTTTGTTCCGGCGTGAAAAACTATCGAATCAGTAATATTTTCTAAACCTGTAATAACTTTTCCTTTTTCGAAATCTTCAGGATATCCGCCAGAAACTACCATAATTGTAGTTGCACTTCTTGGATCAATTTTTAATTCGAATTCATCTAATTTTTGATTCGCAACCGAAAGGAACAATTCAACTAAATCAGATTCTAATCTAGGAACCACAACTTCAGTTTCAGGATCTCCCATTCTTACATTGTATTCAATAACAATTGGTTCGTTTTTTACATTGATCAAACCAATAAATACAAATCCTTTATATTCGATTCCGTCTTTTTGGAAACCTTCAATAGTTGGTTTTACGATACGTGTTTCAATTTTTTCCATCAAAACAGCATCAACATAAGGAACTGGAGAAACTGCTCCCATTCCGCCTGTATTTAATCCTGTATCACCTTCACCAATTCTTTTGTAATCTTTTGCTGTTGGAAGAATTTTATAGCTTTTTCCATCTGTTAAAACAAAACAGCTTAATTCAATTCCGTCCAGAAATTCTTCGATAACCACTTTTGAACTTGCTGCTCCAAATTTCTCGTGAACCAACATGTTTCTAAGTTCTGTTTTTGCTTCTTCAAGATCCTGAATAATCAAAACTCCTTTTCCTGCTGCTAAACCGTCTGCTTTTAAAACAAATGGAGGTTGTAATGTTTCCAAAAATTTACATCCTTCATCAACCGTTTCGGCAGTAAAACTATCGTAAGCTGCAGTCGGGATATTATGTTTCATCAAGAATTCTTTTGCAAATTCTTTACTTCCTTCTAACTGCGCTCCTAATTTTGATGGCCCAATTACCGGGATATTTTTTAAACTTTCGTCGTTTTTAAAATAATCATAAATACCTTTTACCAACGGATCTTCTGGCCCTACGACTACTAAGCTTATATTTTCTTTAAGCACTAATGCTTTTATTGCTTCAAAATCAGTTGGAGCAATTGCTACATTTTCAGCAATTGCAGCTGTTCCTGCATTTCCTGGTGCAACAAAAAGTTTTTCGCAAAGCGGACTCTGAATCATTTTCCACGCAAAAGCATGTTCTCTTCCGCCTGATCCCAATAATAAAATTGTCATGGTATAGTTGTATTTATGTTGTGGTGCAAAAATAATTGCTTTTACACGTAAAAAATAATTAAATCTTAAAAACTTGTTGATTCTTCGCTGTTAGTAATTGGTAAATATTATTTTTGACGAAAATTATCCTAAAAATGATTCGTCTTTTTGATCTTTCCCTTCAATTAAATGGTTTTCCTATAAAGAAAGCCAAAGCCGAATTGGATAAAATTGTTCATTTTTCTGAAGAAGAATATGTTTCATTTCTCGAAAGTAAAAAGAAAGAAATTGTTGATTTTCATTTAAAGAATAATTCTTTTTATAGAGAATTAGTTGGAAATATAAATGTTCAAAATTGGGAAAATTTACCCATTTTGAACAAACAAAATTTACAAAAACCACTCGAAGAAAGACTTTCAAACGGTTACTCAAAAAGCAATATTTACCTCAACAAAACATCCGGATCAAGCGGAACTCCTTTTGTTTTTGCTAAAGATAAATACTCGCACGCCTTAACCTGGGCGTCAAATATAATGCGTTTTGGCTGGTTTAATATTGATTTTAATCATTCGTACCAAGCACGCTTTTATGGAATTCCGATGGATTTTATTGGATATCAAAAAGAACGTTTCAAAGATTTTCTAACGCATCGTTTTAGATTTCCGGTTTTTGATTTATCTGATGAAATTTTCGAGAAATTTCTGCAGAAATTCAGATCGAAAAAATTCGATTATATCAATGGTTATACCAGTTCTATTGTATTATTTGCTAAATTTTTAGAACAAAAAAATATCATATTAAATGAAATCTGTCCAACATTAAAAGCTTGTTTTGTGACTTCGGAAATGCTTTTTGAAACGGATAAAAAACTGCTGGAAAAACAATTTGGTATTCCAATTATCAGTGAATATGGCGCTTCTGAACTTGATTTAATTGCTTTTGAAAATCCACAAGGCGAATGGCAGGTAAATGCTGAAACTCTTTTTGTAGAGATTTTAGATGAAAACAATGAGGTTCTGCCTTACGGTAAAGAAGGCAAAATCGTAATTACATCTTTATTCAATAAAGCAAACCCTTTTATCAGATATGAAATTGGCGACATTGGGATTCTCGATGAAAAAAGTACTCCTCAAAAGCCTATCTTAAAAAAATTAATTGGGAGAACAAATGATGTTGCGATTTTGCCAAGCGGGAAAAAATCTCCTGGTTTGACATTTTATTATGTAACCAAAAGCATTATTGAAGATGATGGAAACGTAAAAGAATTTATAATCAAACAAACTCATTTAGATACTTTTGAAATTGAATATGCTGCTGAAAAAGAATTGGTTTCACAACAAATTCAAAAAATAAAAGAAGCCATAGATTTATATTTAGAGCCCAATTTAAACTTCACTTTTACAAGAAAATCTGTTTTAGAAAGATCCAATCGTGGGAAATTAAAACAGTTTAAATCATATTTATAAATATAAATAAAATCTTACATTTGTTTTTCTAATAAAAACTTATGGACGATCAATCTCTGCTTTCTGAAGAAAGTATTTCTAATAAAATATATTTTATCCGTGGTCAAAAAGTGATGATTGACATTTATTTAGCTCTACTTTATGGAATTGAAACAAGAGTTTTGAAACAAGCAGTGAAAAGAAACATTGCTAGATTTCCTGAAGATTTCATGTTTGAATTATCACAAAGTGAATTTAATAACTTGAAATCACAATTTGTGATATCAAGTTGGGGAGGAATTAGAAAACTCCCTTCTGTTTTTACAGAACATGGAGTTCTAATGCTATCAAGCGTGTTAAAAAGCGACAAAGCGATTCAAACCAATATTCAAATCATGCGTATTTTCACGAAAGTGAGAAAAATGCTTCTCGATACAACAGAAATTAAAGTTGATATTCTTCACATTCAAAAGAAGTTAGAGAATCATGATAAAAATATTGAACTGGTTTTTTCTTATTTAGATGAACTAACTGAGAAAAAAGAAAATGAAATTGAAAGAATCAAGATTGGGTATAAAAATTAATTCTCTAAGGTCACAAATTGTGACCTTAGAAACTTGATGTCACAGTTTGCGACCTCAAGTTTTTGCGAATATTCTATCTTAAAACAACTTCATTTGATAATTGGAGGTCACAAATTGTGACCTCCAAATTCTAATCGCGATTTTTCAAGGTCGCAATTTGCGACCTTAGAGAGAATATTTAAACTTTCTTTATATATCTTGGTTTTATAACCAGCTGAGTAAATAGAAATCGTATCATCAATAAAACAGAAGACACGAAATTAAAACCATGAAAATCTCGATAAACACCAAAGTTGTGTTTTATCAATTTAAATTTTGAAGATGAAATAGAATCTTTTCTAATTCTATAAAAAGCTAAAGGTTCTGGAACTGGTTTTGTTTCTTTGATTTGTTTTAAAATCGTAAGCCATAAACGCCAGTCTTGTCTTTTTTGGGTAGCTTCAATTACAATTTTTCCGAAGTAATCTGCATCATAAATGGCGGTTAAATTGCCAACGTAATTGCAAAAAAACAATTGATTGTACGTTAGGTTTAAAGGCGCTTCTACTCTTCTGTTTAAATTATTACCTTCTTCATCGATACAATCATAAAAACTAAAAGTAAATGGTAGATTGTTTGCTTTTAAAAACTGAAGCTGCTTTTCGAGTTTATTTGTAAACCACAAATCATCGGCATCCAAAAAAGCAATATATTTTCCGGAAGCTTTTTCTAAAGCAACATTTCTTGCAAAGCCATTTCCGGAATTTTTAGGTAATTTGAAGAGTTTTATTCGGCTGTCTTTATCTGCAAAATCAGAAATAATTTTGGCCGTTTCATCTGTCGACGCATCATCAACCAAAATCATTTCCCAATTTTGGTACGTCTGATTTTGAACTGATTCTATAGTAGCTCTAATAAACTTTTCAGTATTATATGTCGGTGTTAAAATAGATACCAGATTGTTCATTAATATGCTTTTTTATCGCCTTTAAAAATGTTTATTATCGTTTGCGAAATTATTTTTAAATCTAGAATTAAAGACCAGTTTTCGATATAAAAAACGTCAAATTTTATTCTGTTAATCATGTCTCTTTCTGCTGTTATTTCTCCTCTAAATCCGCTTACTTGTGCTAATCCGGTAATTCCGGGTTTTACACAATGACGAATCATGTATTTTTTAACCCTATTACCATATTCTTTATTCTGAGACCATAAATGCGGTCTTGGTCCTACGACGGACATATCTCCTAACAAAACATTTATAAATTGCGGAAGCTCATCGATGCTTGTTTTTCTCATAAATCGTCCCATTTTTGTAACACGAGGGTCGTCTTTTGAAGCTTCTTTTTCTGTTGTTTTATTAATGTACATCGAACGGAATTTATAACATACAAATTCATTCTCTTCTATTCCTGGTCTTCCCTGCTTAAAAAATACCGGTCCTTTTGATTCTAATTTTATTAAAATCGCCAGTAACGGAATTAACCATGACAACAAAAAAACAATCACTAATATTGAAAATGAAACATCAAAAAGGCGTTTCATAAATTTTATTGCCGGCTCATTAAGCATTGTTTGTTTTAACGAAAGCACCGGAAAAAAATCGTAATAATCTATTTTTAAGTTTTTCGAAAAAATCTCTTTTGTATCTGGAATAAACTTTATGGTTTTGTTATTTTCATCTGCAAAATCAATCAGGTCTTTCAAACTTTTATTCGAAACTTCATTTAAAGAACAATAAATTTCGTCGACCTCGTTCTCAATCACAAAGGATTTTAAATCAGCTAGTTTACCTGTAATTTTTTGGCTTATTTTTTTATCTGAAAAATATCCCAGAAACCTATATCCATAATCTCTTCTTGTTTCAAAAAGATCTTTTAATCGAATCGCTTCTGGCGTAAACCCAATAATAACAGCATTTCTATAATTACTGCCGGTTATAATTCTATATTCTTTTAGATAAAAAAACAAAGCAAATTTAAAAACCGTAACCAGAACTAGAATCAAAGTTATAAATACTACAATCTTTGACTCGCTAAAAATCGCTTGTCTTGAAAATGGGAAAAATGCAATAATCGTTAGAAGAAACAGAGTTGCTTGTTTTATTATTTTTGATGCAATAATTATTGGCGTCGTAAAACGGTATACATTGTAAAATTTAATCGAAAATGCAACTATACCCCATGCTGCATTTTGATATAAAATAAGTATCCAGATATTTGAAACCTGATTATTAAAAACAAAAAAACTGACTATCGAGATCACAAACAGGTCGATTAAAATACTTATTGGCCGAATATATTTTGAATATCTTCCTGTGTGAAATGCAGTCATATATAGCTACTGTACTATGGTATACAAATTTATATAGTTCGAAAACAATTCTAATTGATATTATTTAATATAACTTGAAAAGTCTTTATGTTCTTCTTTAGAAAGTTCTTCTTTAGAAAGTGATCTAAAATAATCATAAGTAATTTTCATCCCTTCGGAACGGCTTACTTTTGCTTCCCATCCCAATAATTCTTTTGCTTTGGTCGTATCCGGCTGACGCTGCAATGGATCATTTACAGGCAATGGGTTATATACTACTTTTTGATTTGTACCTGTAAGTTTTATGATTTCTTCTGCAAAATCTTTTATAGTAATCTCATCCGGATTTCCAATGTTTACAGGATATACATAATCAGAATGCAGCAATCTAAAAATACCTTCGACCTGATCGTCAACATAACAAAATGAACGGGTCTGCATACCATCTCCAAAAATAGTTAAATCTTCTCCGCGAAGTGCCTGCCCAATAAATGCAGGAATTACACGTCCGTCATTTAGTCTCATTCTTGGTCCGTATGTATTAAATATACGAACGATTCTGGTTTCTACTCCATGAAAAGTATGATAAGCCATCGTTATTGATTCCTGAAAACGTTTAGCTTCGTCATAAACGCCTCTGGGCCCAATTGTATTTACGTTTCCGTAGTATTCTTCGGTTTGCGGATGTACTAAAGGATCTCCGTACACTTCAGAAGTTGAAGCGATAAGAATTCTAGCTTTTTTAACTCTTGCCAATCCTAACAAATTGTGCGTTCCTAACGAACCAACTTTTAAAGTCTGAATTGGAATTTTTAAGTAATCTATAGGACTTGCCGGTGAAGCAAAATGTAAAATATAATCTAAGTCTCCAGGTATGTGGACAAATTTTGTAATATCGTGATGGTAAAATTCAAAATGCTCTAATTTGAATAAATGCTCAATGTTTTTAAGATCTCCAGTAATCAAATTATCCATTCCAATAACAAAATAACCTTCCTTGATAAATCGATCGCACAAATGTGATCCTAAAAAACCCGCTGCTCCGGTAATAAGTATTCTTTTCATAATGATTATTTATACAACGCAAATGTAAGTGTTTTGAAAATTATAGAACTATCATAAAAAACAAAACTGCCTAAAATTAATTAGGCAGTTATTTAATATATAAATGCTGTTTTTAAAATCAAATCATTCTTCTTTTTAAAAATGATTTTTATACTATTTCTTAGATTTTACTATCGTTTCAAGTGCTTCTATTTTTTTATTCTGCTCTATAATATATAGTGTTAACTCCTCTATTTTTTCTTGTTGAATTCTAAACATCTCTGATACGTTAATTCCATCTTCTTTTACTTGTTTAGCAGAAGGAACATTTGGTAAGTGTTTATTAGCAGTTATGAAACTTTCTACTTCAGATAAAGGCTTTAATTTATAATTATCATTAAATACATAATCAGCCCAAGTTCCATTTGAACTTAAACTAACACGAATTTCATCTGTTAAGATACCTCCTTTTACAAAAAGTTTATAGTTTGCATAAAGTGGATTTGTTGGAAACGTTGTTACATCAATTCCTACTTTTCCAGAACCGCTTATTTTCATTCTTTCAGTAGTATTTGTATAAAAATTAATTCCATTCCACCCAGATAATGAAACTGTTGGCGATGAGCTAGAACTATCAAATCTACTCATTGTCATTCCATAATTTGCTATTGGTATATTGTTTGTTTGAGCATTTGAAAAACTATCTGTTGTTGTAAATCCAATTTTTCGATACACATTTACCGGATTTATAAGATTTATATTTCCATCAATTGTTAATTTTTCATTTGGGTCTGCGACAGCGATTCCAATATTACTTGTTGTACTGGAATTTGTAGTAGCATATATAGTACCATAAGGTACATAAATTTGCGAAAAACACATTGCAGAAATAAAAAATGTTAATGTTGAAAGTATTTTTTTCATGTTCTAAAATTTTGAAATTTAATTTTTTAAAAATAGTTGTTTTACTGTTAAAATCAACATTTTTGTTAACTATTTTTAACTTAATATTTAACAAAACTTTTCTTGTTTTGTGTTTAAAATTAAATTTCTAAATTTTGCTAATTTTGAGGTATTGAAAAGTCTATTTACTTGACTTTGGTATTTGGAAAGATCACTCCTTTAAAGAGAAAATTGTAAAATATTTTTTTGAAGCATCTTTTAATACTTTTTTAAAAGCTTTATATGTTCCTTAAACTTTGTTTCAACAAATTCTTTCATTTCATTTTCAAATCGCTGCTTAGAAAATTTCATGGCATGTTCCCGAATTTTTTTAGGATCAAATTCTGTTTTTTCAAAAGCAATTATAGCTTCTTTAATCTTTTTACATGATTGATCATTAAAGAAAATACCTGTTTCATTTTCAACAACAGTTTCTAAAGCTCCTCCTTTTGCAAAAGCTATAACTGGAGTTCCGCAAGCTTGTGCTTCAACAGGAATTATTCCAAAATCTTCCTGAGCAGCAAAAACAAATGCTTTTGCCTTTTGCATATAATTTTTAAGCGTTTCATAATCTACAAAACCAACAAGTTTAATGTTGCTTTTGGCTATTTTTTGCAGTTTTTTAAATTCTGGTCCATCTCCTGCAACGATTAATTTTAAATGAGGCAGTTCATTAAAAGCTTCTACAATTAATCTAACTTTTTTATACGAAACTAAGCGCGAGGCTGTAAAATAATAATCTTGTTTTTGTTCTTCTAATTGGAAAAAATCAACATCAACAGGCGGATAAATCACAATTGATTCCCGATTATAAATCCTTTTTATTCTTTTGGCAATATGATTTGAATTTGCAATAAAAAAATCAACATTCTTTGAATTTGCAACGTCCCATTTTTTTATTTTATTTAAAACATGTTTGGCATAAAGCCCTTTTATGCCTTTATTTAAATTGGCATCTTGTAAATATTCTTCTTGTAAATCCCATACATAACGCATAGGAGAATGACAATAACAAATATGTAATTGTTCTTGTTTTGTTACAACACCCTTTGCTACAGCTGAAGATGAACTAATGATTAAATCATAATTGCTTACATCAAATTGTTCTATTGCTAATGGAAATAACTGCAAAAATTTACGGTGGTTTTTCTTTGCTGTTGGTAAATTTTGAATGAAACTCGTTTTGGCTTTTTTTCCATTAAGAATGAAATTTCGATCTTCATCATTTAGAAAATCTATTAATGCAAAATGATCAAAATTATTCCAAATTGAGTTAATGGAATGAATTACTTTTTCGGCACCTCCATTCACATAATACCAATCGTTAATTAGTGCTTTTTTCAAAGTTGTTCTTATTTATTTTTCAAATTTTCAATTATAGAAATATAATGCTGTGACGTTATTTCCCATTTGAATTTTTGAGATAGTTCAAATGACCTTTTACAAAGATCGGTATAGTTTTCTAAATCAATTAAATCTTTTATTTTTTGTACTAATTCTAAAGGTTTATAAGGATCAAAAAACAATGCTGTTTCATTATATAATTCTTTATACACCGAAATATTTGACAAAATACATGGCGTAGAAACGCTCATTGCTTCAAGTGCAGAAAGCCCAAATCCTTCGTAAAAAGAACCGTTAATAAGTGCTTTTGCTCCTTCCATTTCTTTTTTTAACTCAACATCTGAAACGTCATTTAAAAATTCAACATTCAAGCCATCAGATTCTAAAAGATCATTTTTAAATATAGTATTAAAAGAACCTCCAATAATTTTTAATTTAAATTGATGCAGATCTAATGCTTTAAAAGCTTCTAAAATTACTTTAATATTTTTTCTGGGATTTAATGAATTTACGGCTATAAAATAATCGCGTTTTTGGTTTACTTCTTCATTAAAACTAAAAAGACTTGCCAAGTAAACAACATCTATTTTTAACGGCTCAATATTGGGATAAAATTTTAAAATTTCTTTTTTAGAAAAATTACTAACTGTAATTATTTTTAAAGCCTTTTTTAAATTGAAATAAAACAATATGCTGTAAACAAAAGCAAATTTCCAGTTAAACCAATCTTTATTCTCTTTTACAGCCATGTCATGAACAACTATCACATTCTTTTTAAACAAAATTGGAGCTGTATTACAAAAATTAATTAATAAGGAAACTTTATTCCAAAATAAAAAAAGGGGTAATTCAATTTGTTCCCAAAAATAACCTGAAAAGTAACCTATCTTTCTACAATTTAATGATTCTGAAACAGGGTTTAAGAAGGGTTTGTTTGGACATAGAAAAACTATTTCTTCGTTATAATGTTGCTGCAGATTTTTACTTATTTCTGTAGCTACTCGCTGAACCCCAGTAACTTTTTGAGTTAAAAAACGACCATTGACTACTATTTTATTACGCATCTTGAATGGTATTTTCAGTTCGGATTACAAAGAAGTAGCAAAACCATAAGAACAAATATATTCCGAGTTGCCTGCTTAAAAGGTTTTCAAATAAACTTTGGGATGAAAAAATGAATATAAAAAAAAATGAGTAACCATTTTTATTTTTTATAAAGTTCCAAAATTGAACACCAAAAATTCCTAAAAACAAAGTAAGTCCCAAGAAACCATAAGTAACAAAATACCAAATATATTGATTGTGTGTATTGTATTTAAAATTCTTTTTTCCAATCCACCAATATGGACCGCTTAATACTTCTTTTGAATTATAACAATCTATTAATTTTGCATCAACCTGCTCACTGCTAAAAGTTCCAACATAATAATTAAAGTTTTTTTCATCGACTATTCCTTTAGCGCATTTCCAAATTACAATTCTTGGTTCTCCTTTTTCAACAGTTAATCTTTGGATTATATATTGATTAGTAAAAACCATAACAAATAAAACGCCCACAAGTCCTACAAAGTATACTGTTTTTCGTTGTTTTAAAAAGATAAAAAAGCAAAGCAAAACAGAAACTCCCATTGCAAGTCTTGCTGCAATGATAAACAAAGTGAATATTATTAAACCAATAAATAAATAAAGAATTACCTTTTTAATTGTTGTATTATCCAGCAAAAATTTAATACAAAAAATGGATAGTAGACAATTTAGAGAAAAATAAGGTCTTTCCAGAATAAACTTGTTTTCTACTAAAGCTGTAAAGTTTTCAAAGCTTTTAGAGTCTGAAAAAAACTGATATTGTAATACAATAAAATCAATGTATAATAAATGTATTAACTGCAAAAGCAAAAAGGAAAAAATAAAAAATTTAATTTCCTCAAAACTGAATTTTTTTACTAAAAACATTCCCGGAATAAATATAAAACCGAGCGATCTCACAATTAATTTCGTGGAAGAATCATAATTGAAAAGGAAAGATAAAATGTATAAAACATAAATTGATCCAAACAACAGGCTTAATAATTTAACCGTTAAATTATTGTTCTGGTTTTTTACTTTTGAAACATTCAAAAGCAACAATAGCAAAATAGCCGGTGTAGCCAAAGATATTTTAAACACAAATGAGAATGCTATGAAAAATAAACAAGCTAATTCTATTTTAAATTTCTTAACAACATCTTGAATCATAATAATCTGTTTTTTGATTGACAAAATTAATTTGTTATCAGTTTTTGTTCGTTTAATTTATTTCTATGAATAGCAAAAGGTATTGCCAGAAAAACCCAAATAAAAAGCATAATGAAGGACGGAAATGCATTAAAAGATAAAATGATGCAAATTATACCTGCCGTAATAGAGTCTTCTTTTAAATAATATGCCTTCGTTAAAATTAAAAACAGAAATAGCAAAAATAGCACTGAAGCAATTACACCATATTCTGAGAAAACTTCTAAATATACATTATTGGGTATTGCTCTTTCATTTTTTCGTTGTGCAAAATGATCAAAATATGCGTTTCTATTCACCACAATTTTTTTATACTTATTATAGTGATCGTAATGAAGCCCATAATTTGCAGGACCAACTCCAAAAAAAGGATTTTCTATTCCTGAATAAAAAGCAACATTTCCGGTAATAATCCTGTCTGCTTTTGAAAAGTTATTTTGAGTAAGCGTTTTTGTTGGATCGAACAGTTTTCCGTATACATATTTTTGATAGAATTCCGTTTGAGTAAGTATTAATATACCTATAATTACAACTGGAATAACTTTAATAAGAAAGCTTAATTTGAGAAGTTCTTTTTTATAAAAAAAGAAAATAAAAATAAATACTGAAAGTATTGAAATTGTAGACATTGATACAATCACACTAAAAAGTAAAAACCAGCCATGAACCATTTTTTTTAAATAAAATGAAACGGATGCCGATAGTAATAAAAACAATCCAAAATAATTGCCTTCTTTAAAAGTACTTGATCTGATAAAGCCTTCTAGCATTTGTGGTTCCTCGATTCCCGGAAGCTTAAAATAAGGTATGTTTAATTTTGAAGATATAAACAAATACCATCCGTAGACAGCTGCTATTATAGCTCCCAAAACCCATGTTTCTAAAATTTTTATATCTTTTTTAAATAATCTATAGGATACGAAATAAGCTGCCAGGCACAAATAAAAATAACAAACTCTAATAAAACTATCTCCAACTCTATTTATTCGAAATGGAAATACTTTTGGCGGATAAGGATAATTCCAATATATATTTACGATAAAGGATAACGTGACCAAAAGCGCTACTAATACAATTATGTAATTGTTGTTAAAAAACCAAATAGTGTCTCTTGAAATTGTTTTTTTATTAATATAGAACAGCAGTAAAATTACGAGAGCAATTTCAGATATTTTGAGTGGAAAAAAAATATTCAATGTTAGTGCCTGAGTAAAAGGCAGAAACACTAAAAAAACTTTTCTAATATCAATTTTCATTTGATTGCTTTAATTTTTTGCTTTTACTAAAAACCATTTTTAAAATCTTTGGAATTATTTTAAAATTTCTCTGCCAAATTCGATTCCCAATAGTTAAAGTTAAAATCGACAGATAAATAAACCCAAGGTTTTTTCGGTTATACTTTTTAGCAAAAGTAATTCGGCTATTCATCGAAACCAAGTCTATAAATTCAGATTTTTGTTCGTTAATTTTTGACTTTGTACTATTTCCTTGTTTGTGATAAATTCCAAAAACCGGTAATATTTTTAAACTTCCGCCATTTTGTTTTGCTCGGGAAATCCAATCAAGTTCCTCATAAAATAAAAAGTAATCTTCTGATAACAACCCTATTGATTCTAAATCAGTATACTTAATTATCATAGAAGCTCCTATGGGATAACTTGCTTTTTCAACTATTTTATCAAAATTTAAAATCGCTTCATTAATTGAAATTCCTTCTCCTAAATGTGATGTTAATCCTGTTTTTGGATGATACAAACCTCCCAAAGCCTGAACTTTTGCCGGATTGTCATATTCTAATAAAGCCGTTCCATAAATAATTTTTGAGTTTGAAATGTCTTGTTTATCAATTTGAGAAACAATATCTGTAAGGCTGTTTTTTTCTAAAACGGTATCATTGTTTAAGAGCCAAATATAGGAATCTTGTTCTTTTTGATTTAAAATATATTGTAATGCCAAATTATTTCCTGCCGCAAAACCTTTGTTCTCCTCTGCTTTTACAAAAAGTATTTTTTCTTTTTTACTTTCTAATAAAAAATACTTTTCATCAATACTCAAAAAGGATAAAGATTGTCCTTCTGCCCATAATTGCAGCTCTTTAAAATACTGCAATGTTTCACTATTATCGATAATAATAATTTGATAATTGGTATAATGTAATTTTAAAATACTTTCTAAGCATTCAATAGAATCCTCAGAGTTATTATAATTTAAAAGAACAATATATACTTTCTTATTCATTAATAGTGTTGTATTTTTTTAATTTCGTCTAACTTTCAAAAAGTATTGTGTGCTTAAAAATTGTTCAAAAACACCTAAAGTAATTTTGTTCAAGGTTGTTTTCATTGAAGAAAGGTGCTTCAAATTTGATTCTATTTTTTGCACTTCTAACTCAGGAAATAAACTCATTAGTTTTAGCATATCTTTTTTACAAAAAAAACGGATATGTGTTTTGTCAAAAATTCCTTCGTCTGTATACTCAAAACTTCCTTTAATAAAGATTTTATAAAAAACTTCAAAATTTCTTATGTTAGGTAAACTAATATAAAAATGCCCCTCTTTTTTTAAATGCGGGATTAGTTTTTGAATTGTTTTTTGTGGTTCTATTAAATGTTCTAAAACATCTGGCAACAGTATACTATCAAAATAATCTAATTCGAAAGGAAGATTATCCTGCTCTATATTTCCAATAATAAAAGAATCAAATTTTTCTTTATTCTGGTTAACATCAACGATATCAAATCCCATTATTATTTTTGCAGCGCCTTTATTTTTTAATTCTAATAAAGTCGCGCCGGTGCCGGCACCAATTTCTAATATCGTTTGATCTTTTGATGTACCTATAAAAGAAATAATATCTTTTCGAATATTTGAAAAATATCCTTTTTCTTTATCTAAATAAGATTCTTGCATATTGTTACTCGCAGATTTTATATGTCTTTAATTTTGTGTTTCTGGATACAAAATAGTATTATCAAAGTTGTGATCAATCCTTCTATTAAAAAAACGGCAGTCAAACTTCCTTGTAATTTGAAAAATGAGGTTAAAAAATAACCTAAAATCAACATCATTACAGAGCCGAAAGATAAAATTTTAGATAATAACTTCTGCTCATTTTTGTAAATTAAATATTGATAAAAAGGAATATTTAAAGCCGTAATAATTGGCACTATTATAAACCCTGAATAAAAACCCAGAAGGTTATAAATTTTATCCTCTATTGTATAGTTATTTATAAAAATAACGCCGCCGGTTATAATAACTACAATTCCAAAAATTAATAATGAAATATTAATACCGTTTATTTTTTTTAAAAATAGAATTCCTTCTTTCTTACTTTTACTGTAACGCTCACAAAATTTAGGAAAACTAACATTAAAGAAAACAGATAAATAACTTCGGAAAATGTTGAGAATCATATCGCCAATTTTATAAATTCCGGCGTAATAATCCCCAAGTAAATATTGAATTATTAAAATAGGGCTTTGTACATATGCGGCAATAGAAAAGTTAGATATTAGTATAGGATATTCGTTTTTAAACTGTTTTATAATTGAATCTCTTTTAATATTAAAAAGAGACAACTGATATGATTTCCAGATTTTTATAAAAAAAAATGAATAAACTAAGGTATTTGACGTTCCTAGTATAAATAAAACCAAAAAATAATCTTTCTTCTCTAGAATTAAAAGATAAACTACTAAGATGTAAATTATTTTTGAAAAGAATATAAGTCTGTTTATAATCCCAAATTTCTCCAGTCCCTGATAAATCCATGTAATATTAAAAAACTGACCAGATAAAAGTGTTAATGCCAGTAAATAAAGCTTTTTATCAATATTATTAAAAATCAAACTTGTTAATATAATGACTAGAAATAGTATTAAAAAGTTGATAATTTTAATCGCAAACGAAGTGTTTAAATATTCCTGAGTTTTGCGAAAATTATCTTTATTAATACTGATTTCTTTAACTCCCAGAATATTGGAGCCAAAATCAATAAACAATCCCAATAATGTAAAAACAGATAATGCAACGCCAATCTTTCCCCAATTTTCAATACCGCATACCGAAATGACTTTTGGAGCTACTAATAAGGGTGCAATTAAGTTTATTAACTGCCCGAAACCATACGTTAGATAATCTATTATTGTATTCTTTTTCATTTATTAGCGAATCGGTCTATAAATACAATTAATATCAAATAATAGAGTCTATTCTTTTCTTATCAGTTCAACTTATCTATAAGTAAATGATTAACCTGACTTATTTTATGGTTCAATTAATTTTTGCTTTAATAATTGTTTTTTATAGAATTTAAGAACAAGATTCAATACAAGAAACAAGAAAAGAAACAAAATGGGTAATATAACTTTTAATTTCCCGTTAAGTGATTTTGTGTTTTTTATATTTAAAGTAGAATTGATCTCCTTAATCGTTTTATCAAAGCTTAATAATTTTAGTCTGTTTCTTCCTTGCTCAACAACTAAATATTGTTTGGTTTTAATAAGATCGTTCAATTGAGTATTTTCATTGTAATAAACCAACTTATCATTTTTATTCGTGTTTTTTACTGTATTCGAAAAACCGCTTAAAACATTATCTATTTGAGCAATAATAGTGTCATTTTGAGCAATTTGCTGTTTCATGCTTTGAAACCCTATTTTTTGGGCAGAGTTAAAATATTCTGAAGAATTTAAATATTTTAGTAACGGTTCTATAAAATCTTTTTCACCAACTAATTCACTTGAAATAAGAGATATGGTATGATAAGTATAATTTTTACTTACAACATTATCAATTAAAATTTTATTGATGTCACCCTCATCAGCCATTAACTTTATAAGTTCAAAATTTTGTTCTCTATCTTCTACAAACTTAAAAGCATCAGAAACAGGTTTAATTTCAATTTTTTTAATTGCTTTAGGATGAGAAATTCCAACCACATTTTTTAGAAAAGCGGTATCACCGGCATTAATTTTTGCATCAATTAAATCAATTTTCGAATACAAATAATCAACGCTTCCAAAATTTGGTGTTACAATAATCTCATTTTGAAATGATTTTTTACTTGAGTCCAAATACCAACCCAATCCAAATCCTAATAAAAGTAATGTTACAACAATAATCCAATTTCGAATTAAAAACTGAATTGATCTAAAAATAGCAGTATTTATTCTATCAAAAAACCTGCCTATACTTTTTGAAATCAGAAATAGATCAATCTCTTGATCAGTATTATGTTGTGGTACTTTTGTACTCATTTTTGGTTTTTATTTGATGTTGAAAATCTGCTCTAAAATCTTAATTGTGATCAAATAAGTTGGTTTTACACCTGTTGTTCCCAATCCGCCTGAGGCTAATGTACTTCCTGTTTCTAATGGATTATCTGATGCATAATAAGCATATCGAACTTTAATATCGTGCGGCACGCTTTTTCTAATTTTTGAAGCCGACTGAATCGCTTTTTGATAATATGAACCTTCCATTTCAAGACCAATTACTCCCCATGTTGATTCATGGAAAAATTTCAATAAGTCTCTATTTTGCAGTGACGTTCCTAAAACGGTAACCATTGCGCCTTCATAAACGTCAATGTCATTTCCCTCGAACATTGCTCCTGTTAATTCATTTTCGAAGAAATAATTATCTGCTGTTCCCTCATTTATATGTGCCGAAGGAATCATGATATCGCCTTTTCCGCCTTCCAAAATTCCGGCTTTACCCATAATCGAAACTGATTTTACGTTTAGTAACGTTTCTTTTTTAAATGGTTTTAAAAGTTCGTCGATTGTTTCATAAGCCTGTTCTCCAAAAGCATAATCCATAACTATAATAACTGGATTTTCTTCTTCTGATTTTGTTTTTGGAAATGCGGTTTTAGACCAGTCAATTTTGACCGTATCAAAAATTTGAACGTCGATGTTTGTTCCTGAAGTGTCCGGCAAAGAAATCATTCCGTTTTTTAACGCCAGTTCTTCAACCTGGCTTCTAATTTCTTTTGATCCCGAATTGCTCAGTTCTTCATAAATAAAGAAATCTGTTTTTCCTTTAAATTTTGATGTTAATAAAGGTGTTGCAAAAATCGAATTCATCACACTGTGCATATTCGCACTTATTACGTGAATTGGACGTTTTAAAAGATCGTTTGCTTTTAGAACTTCTTTGATGTTTGTTGCCCAGATTTCTCCGTGAATATGATGTCCAAGACGTTCACGTAAAACCGGACTAAAAGTTATCGTTCTTTTGTTGTTTTCTACAATTTCTTCGATCGCTAATTTTCCTAACCAATAGATAACATGCAGGAAACGATCTGGAGCATTTTCTGAACCAAAGGCATCATAGATATCTAAAACTTCTTCAAAAGTTCTGGCCAAAATATTAGCAACGTGTGAAATCGCTTTTTCTTTTTCAATCTGCGAAAGCTTTTTTGTCTGCGTAACGGCTTGTTCTAATTTTAACCAGTCTCTCGAAACTTCTCCTCCGTCGTCAATTAAAACTCTGTTTTTAATTTTGTGAGATTCGATGAAAATAAAAGTCAAATGCGTTAGAATATCATAAATGTCCGAACGTCCACGTGTAATTTCAACATTCATTTGTTCTTCGTCGATTCTGTAGCAGTTTCTTCTTCTTTTTGGAGGAACAATTGGCTGGAAATGAGATTTAGAATATCCTTCGTCTGAAGTTAAGTTGATGAATCTACATTGTTCAATTCCTATCGGAAGACGTTCTATAACGTACAAGAGTCCGTTTAGTTCTACTTTTTCTTCGGCGATATTTCCGTAGATTTCCGGACGTAATGCTAATAATGATTCGCGTAAACTGTCACCAGAAACTCCCATTGGTTTGTAAAAACCACGGTTAAATAAATGGCGCATTGTAATGTACATTTTTTCTATCGCTGCAGATGATTCCTGAGCTCTTGATCTTGATATATGTTTGGTTTCTTTCATTCTATTTTATTTTAAAAATCTTCAAAATAGTGAAGATCATTCTAACTTTTGACAAGCGAAAGTAGGAATTATATATGTAATTTCAGTAAAATGGTATTTAACAAATTGTTAGAAGAGATTAATAAAATTGGTGATTCTATTTCAAATTATCCGCAATCTTTCTGTCATTCGACAATCTCGGAATTTTATTTTGTCCGCCTAATTTTCCTTGCGATTTCATGTATTCCTGAAATCCATTTTTTGAAACTTTGCTGACAACAACTTTTCTTAAAACATTTCCGGTAATTAAATCGTCATAATAAATATTTTGCTTTCGCATCGAATCATCGATCGCTTCTGCAAAAGTTTCTATATTTTCCGGTTCTTTTTCAAATTCAATTAACCATTCATGATATGGCAATCCCTTTGCTGGCGTGATTTGCGGCGCAACGGTAAATTCGTTTATTACTATGTTGGTTCCTGCAGTTGCTTCTTTCATTGCATTCTCTACTTCATTTGCAATAACATGTTCTCCAAAAGCAGAAATATAATGTTTGATACGTCCTGAAACTATGACACGATACGGAGCCAAAGAGGTGAATTGAATCGTATCGCCAATATTATAACCCCAAAGTCCGGCATTCGTAGAAACTATTAAAGCATAATTTACGCCTAATTCAACTTCGCCGATTGTATATCTTTTTGGATTTTCGGTAAAGAATTCATCGGCTTTAATAAATTCGTAGAAAATTCCGGAATTCAGCAATAAAAGCATTCCTTTTTCTTTTTGAGAATCCTGATATGCAAAAAATCCTTCAGAAGCCGGAAACAGCTCAATGCTGTCAACTTTTTTTCCAATCATCTGCTCAAACTTAGCGCGGTAAGGCTCGTAATTTACGCCTCCGTAAATGAACAAATTAAAGTTTTTAAATATTTCGCTTATCTTCTTTCCTCCGCTTTTTTCCTGTAAACGCTCAAAGTACATTTGTACCCAGGATGGAATTCCGGAAATCACTGACATATTTTCATTAATCGTTTCGTCTACAATTGTATTTACTTTCGTTTCCCAGTCATCAATACAATTGGTTTCCCAAGAAGGCATTCGGTTTTTTTGCAAATATTTCGGAACAAAATGCGCTACAATACCGGAAAGTCTTCCAAATTTAATTCCGTGTTTTTCAGTCAAAATGGGGCTTCCTTGTAAAAAGATCATTTTACCATCAACAAAATCTGCATTTCCAGTCTCGTTTATATAATGCAGGATTGCATTTCGAGCGGCATTGACATGCGTAGGCATTGATTCTTTTGTAAGCGGAATATATTTGGCGCCAGAAGTTGTTCCAGATGTTTTGGCAAAATAAATCGGTTTCCCTTTCCACAGAATATTTTCCTCACCAGCCTTAACCTTTTCGATATAATTTTTTAAATCTTCATAATCCCGAATAGGAACGTTTTTTTGAAAATCTTCAAATGTTTTTATCTTTTCAAAATGGTGGTCTTTTCCAAATTCGGTTTCCTTTGCATTTTCAATCAGACTTTTAAAAACTTCTAGTTGAGTTTCAACCGGTTTATTGGCCCAGGAAAGAGTTTGGTTATATATTTTGCGGGCAAATATTTTTGCTGCTATCGATTTAATTGACATTTTTTGCGGTATTATTTTTTGTCACTTTTGTTTTTATTGCCCTTTTTTGGGCTAGTCTCCTTCTCTATTTTTGCCACTTCTTCCCTTAGCTTAATTTCTTCTTCAGAAGCTTTCATATTTAAATCTGACGGTTCATCTGCTTCACCTATAATAGAATCTTTATTAAATTTTGCATATTCTAATTGACCATTCAATACTTTTTGAACTCCTTTAATATATGCTTCATTTTTTTTGAGTGCTCTTTCTAATGAATCAGATTTTATCGCCAATTCTGTTGCATTTTTTTTTAACTGCGATGAAGAATAACCCGGAATAAACTCGCGCAAAGGAGTAAAAGCAATAATGAAAGTTGTTACCAGAATTAGAAATATTCCGCCTAAAGTAAACATTACAAACACATTCATTAGCGTAAGCCTGAAGGAAAAAATTTCTTCAAAAGTATCTTCATTCAAAATTACCAGTCGGTTTTTGATGAATAATTTTTTCCTAAAGTCTCTCTTTTTCTTAGCCATTTTGGTTATTTATACAAGCAAATATAGTAATTAATCGCATTGTTGATGCTTGCGAAAAATGAGCATTTGCAGTAATATAATGATTTTATAAAATATTTAACGCACTTAAAAAGAAATTTTTTGACTCAAAAACCATTCTTGTTCGTATATTCTATATACCTTTGCGGTGAAAATAAAAATCAATTTGCTTCGGCATTAAATATATAATAGTCATGGGAAGATTAGGTCTTACAGAAATCCTTGTTATCGTAGGTATTGTGATATTACTTTTTGGAGGTAAAAAAATTCCAGAATTAATGAAAGGTTTAGGAAGTGGAATTAAGGAATTTAAAAACGCTGCTAAAGACGATCAATCTGCTCCTGCTAAAAAACAAGAAGAAGAAACAAAAGAGTAACCTTCAAACTTATTATTAAAAATCCCAGATTACAAATTGTAGTCTGGGATTTTTTTGTTTTATCTTCAATTGGATTTTGGTGTTTCAAAAATTGGATTTTTTCTAAAGTACCATCGTCAACTGAATTCTCTTTCTATCCTCATCAATATCAGTAACCTTAACATCAACATGCTGATGTAATTTTACCACTTCGTTTACGTCGCTTACAAATCCGGCTTTTAACTGCGAAATGTGAACCAATCCGCTTTCTTTAATTCCGATATCAACAAAACAGCCAAAGTTGGTAATGTTATTAACAATTCCCGGAAGAATCATTCCGGTTCTCAAATCTTTGATTGATTTTACATTTGCATCAAATTCAAAAACCTTAGCCGACTTTCTTGGATCTAATCCAGGCTTTTCAAGCTCTTTTATGATATCTTTCAGTGTAAGTAAACCTATTTCAGGCGTTACATATTTTTCTGGCTTAATAAGCGCCGTTTTCTCTTTATTTGCAATTAAGTCATTTAACGAAATATTCAAATCCTTCGCCATCTTTTCTACAACCGGATAAGCCTCTGGATGCACCGCCGAATTATCAAGCGGATTTTTAGCATTTGTAATTCTAATAAATGCTGCTCCTTGCTGATATGCTTTATCACCCAAACGAGGAACTTTTTTCAGCTGTTCTCTGTCTTCAAAAGGCCCGTTTTCAGAACGGTATTGTACAATATTTTCAGCCAGCTTCTCTCCTATTCCACTCACATAACTTAATAAATGTTTACTTGCTGTGTTGATGTTAATTCCAACCGAGTTTACGCAGCGAATTACTGTGCTGTCTAATTCTTCTTTTAATTTAGTCTGGTCAACGTCGTGTTGATATTGTCCAACTCCAATTGCTTTTGGATCGATTTTCACCAATTCGGCTAATGGATCTGAAAGTCTTCTTCCTATAGAAACTGATCCACGGACTGTTACATCATAATTTGGAAATTCTTCTCTCGCAATTTTTGACGCCGAATAAACAGAAGCTCCCGCTTCTGAAACGATAAAAACCTGCACTGGTTTGTCGAACGCGATTTTTTTTATGAAAAATTCCGTTTCTCTTGAAGCCGTTCCATTTCCAATAGAAATCGCATCTATTTGATACGCATTTACCATCGAACGGATTTTTTTAATCGCCATTGATTCCTCATTTTGAGGCGCGTGCGGATAAATCGTTTCGTTGTATAATAAATCGCCTTTTTCGTCCAGACACACTACTTTACAACCGCTTCTAAATCCCGGATCGATTGCCAAAATTCGTTTTTCTCCTAAAGGCGGAGCCAATAATAGCTGTCCTAAATTGTTAGCAAAAACCTGAATTGAATTAGCATCGGCTTTTGCTTTTGCTTCCTGTAAAGTTTCATTTCCAATTGCCGGATTCAACAAACGTTTGTAACTATCCTCAATTGCTAATTGCAAGTGGGCTGTTGTATTATTTTGTTTTTTAATGATGATTTCGTCAATAACATCGTAAGCATCGTCGATATCAACATCTATTTTCATTTTTATAAAACCTTCATTTTCTGCACGAAGCATTGCTAATAATCGATGCGCAGGCGCTTTTGTTAAAGGTTCTTCCCAATCAAAATATTGACTGAATTTTTGTGCTCCTTCTTCTTCGGCTTTCTTTTTTACAACTTTAGTTCCAATTGTTGCTTTACGCTGAAACAATCTACGAAGCTGTTTACGAACGTAAATATTTTCGTTAATCCATTCGGCTACAATATCTCTTGCACCCTGAATTGCTGCTTCTTCGTTGATAACATTTTCATTGATGTATTGTGTAGAAAGAAAATCAATATCAACATCACTTTCAGATATAATCAATTTTGCCAAAGGCTCTAAACCAAATTCGCGGGCAACATCGGCTTTTGTTTTTTTCTTCTTTTTGTACGGAAGATAAAAATCCTCTATTTCCTGTAAATCAAAACTTTCTTCAATTTTTTTCTTCAAATCTGGCGTAAGTGCTTTTTGTTCTTCAATAGATTTCAGAACTGCTTCTTTACGTTTTACAAGTGTATCATAATCTTTTTGCAATTTTGCAATCAGCTCAATTACAGTTTCATCAAGATTTCCGGTTGCGTCTTTTCGGTAACGCGAAATAAACGGAATAGTACAATCTTCCTCTAATAATTTTACAGTGTTTTGAATACTTACTGCAGGCGCCTGAACTGACTTGGCAATGAATTGAATATTTGTCATTGTTAATAACTATGTTTGTGAGTTCTTGCCAATTTTATAAGAATTGGCAAGAATTGTTTATTTTTTAATTAAGTTGCTAAAATTCGCAGATCTAATATAATTTTGTTTTACTTTATTTACTGAGATCATTTCCATGTATCCCATATTTACAAGATTATTTAAATCCGTACGTGCTGTATAATTGGCAATAGAAAATCTATTTTGCACCTCCTTTACAGAAAATACACATTCAGGCTCATCATATAATGTTTTTAAAATTTGAGCTTGACGCTCATTAATGTTTGGTATTTTAATGAAACTCACAATTTGTAAATTTTCTTGCTGTTTTTCCTGAATATAATTTTTTAAAGACTCAAAGGCTTTATGCATAACTTCAATATGATATGTTATAAAATAAGATAAATCATTTGAATCATTTTCTGTATATAAATAAGCCTTTTCGTATTGATTTTTAGATTCTTGTATTATCTTTGATATAGATAAATATTCTGTTAACCAATATCCTTTTTTCAAAAGATACCAATAAAACAAAGCTCTTGCCGTTCTTCCGTTTCCGTCTGTAAAAGGGTGAATCCATCCTATCATAAAATGAATTATAATTCCCTTTACTATAGGATGTATAAAATCTTCTTTTTCTGAGTTAAAAAATTGACAAAGTTCTTTAATTAATTTATTTATATCTCCAAAATTTGGTGGTGTATGAACTATTTCACTTGTAGAATAATTAATAACATATATATCATTTGATTCTCTAAAGGTTCCCTCTTCATTTTCATTTTTTAAAGTATTCTTTGTCATTAACTTATGAATCTGCAAAAGATTTTCAGGAGTTAATTCTTCACTTTTATTTTTTAAAATATGTTTTATAGTTGAATAATTATTCACAATCATCTGCTCAGATTTATTTATAGGTTTTGTATCCTTTCTAAGCATATCTTTTGCTTTTTTTCGAGTAGTATTTGCTCCTTCCATTATACTACTTGAAATAGCTTCTTCCATTATTGAACTTACTAAATATCTAGCTTTATCAGATTCAGGAATTATTTTTTGTGATCCCATATATCCGCCGATATTCATATCAAATTCATGCAATGATTTTTGAATGTAATCCGTGTTAAAATAATTAAAAATTACATTTGAAAATTTTATTTGTTTATAATTAATATTTCTAACTAATTTAATAGTATTCCATAATTCTTCGGGCGATAGTCCATCAACTTTCTTATATTTGACTTTATCCCAATATAAATAACTATTATTCATATCTTTAATTTTTGCCATAATTTTTGGCTCATTAAGATTTGAAATAATTGAATTATCTAAAACTATTCCTGGTGTACTTTCAATCATAAGTAAATTTGTTTAGGAAACAAATGTAAAACTTTATTTCAATTCTTGCTAATTTTAAAAGAATTGGCAAGAATTGAAAAGAACATATATTGTTTTTTATAGGTTTTTTTAAAAATTAATATATTTTTCTTATTAAAATTAACTAGAAAATCCCTCAATGATTCGGCTAAAATAATATCTTTGTTTTGAATATTATGCCCATGGAAATTTTTTTACTCTATTTTTTATTTATAAATACCATCGTTTTTATTCTTGCCGGATATGATAAACATCAAGCTCGAAAAAATAAACGAAGAATTCCCGAAAATACTTTGTTTTTTCTTGAAGCGATTGGAGGAACACCTGGTTTATTAACAGCGATGTTTTTCTACAAACATAAAACGAGTAAAACTTCATTTATTGTCAAATTCTCGCTGATTTTTTTGATTCAGGTTGTTTTGGTTTACTTCTACTTCACTAACAAAAGATAGATATTAACATTGTTAATAACCTAAATTTCTACTGATTACATCTAACTTAATTAGCTGTATTTTAAATAATTAAACAAAAAACCGGATGAATTTTAATAAATCCGCCCGGTGTATTTTTATTTATTTGGTGCGAAGCACCCGATTTTTTTTGACTTTTTAAGAGCAAGCTATTTTATTAACTCGGTTTTGGTGTCTTCCGCCTTCAAATACTGTTGTTAAAAATGTTTCGACAATTTCAACCGCTTGCGGAATAGAAGTAAAACGCGCCGGAATACTCACAATGTTAGCATCATTATGTAAACGGGTTAAATACGCAATTTCTTTAGTCCAGCATAATCCAGCTCTCACTTTAGGGTGTTTATTAACCGTCATTGCAATTCCATTTCCACTTCCGCAGATAACAATTCCAAAATCAGCTTTTCCATCAGATACATCATTCGCAACCGGATGTCCAAAATCAGGATAATCAACAGAAGCATCAGTATCAGTTCCATAATTCGTTACTTCATATCCTTTTGCTTCAAGCATTGCAACAATTGCTTTTTTATATTCTGGTCCTGCGTGGTCGTTTCCTATCGAAATTTTCATTTTTTTATACTATTAAGTTCTGTAATGCAAATTTACTTAATTAATGAATGTTTGTCACGAATTTCACCAATTTTCACGAATTTCTTTTTAGTCGTTATTTTAAATCTTACTGTTAGAAAATCATTATAATAATTAGTGTACATCGTAACTCGAGCGATAGCGAACAGGCGAAGCAAATTCGTGACAAAAAATGTATCATTTTACAACTATCTTGATATCAAAACCTTATCACTTATCAACATTTTTGATAAGTATATAAGTATCTCATAATCAATAAATAATAAACATAACATTTGTTAAAATTTTAGAATGTTAATACCAATTCGTAATTCGTTGATATTCAATTAACTTTAAGTTAACATTATTTGTTGATAAGTTCGAAAAGAAAATTAGAAGTTTTTTTTGGTTGTTTGAAAAAAATACCTAATCCAAAACTGGAATTAAATATGCAAGAAAAGTTACAGGAATTTTTAGAAAAGTTATCAATATCAAAAATGCCATTTTCAACAAATAGCAGCATATGAACTTATCTACAAAATGAATTCATTTTTGGTTGTCAACCGTTGTTAATTAAAATACAAAAAGTCTTATAAATTAATCTTTTAGCTAAAAATAACTATGTTGATAACTCCCAATAACTAAAAGAAACTTCATTTCAATACTTTTAAAAATAAATTTATTCGACATATTAACAAGCTATAATAACCATCAAAAATTAATTAAATTTAAAATTTCTTTTTTGTTGTATTTAATATATGTTGAAAACTAAAAAAGTTGAAAAGGAAAAAAAAATTTTTAGTTTGAAAAAAGAAAGAGTTTAAACGATTTTAAGAGGATTGTTTAGATTGTCCAAAATTTCCTGAACTTGTTCAAAATCGTTTGGATGAACTTTGAGTTTAATCCCGCCGAGCGCATTTGAGTAAAACGGCATAACAGAAAGTGTTACTTCGTTTTCGAAAAAATATGGGATTTCATCTTGTTCTAGTAAGTGTTTGAGAACCACTGTTTCGTGCAGATAATTGAATACGGCGATCGTCTTAAAGCTTTCCATATGAGGTGTTTTTGTAAATGTACGAAAAGTTATATTTTTAATAATTCTAATTATTAAAAAGAATTATCTGATTTCTTATTTGTAATTTTAAACCTTATAAGAAAAGATATATGAGTAAGAAAATTAGAAAGCCGATAAAAAAAGAGAAAGATTTCTCTGGGAAGATCCTTAAGATTTTATCGCAAAATGCCAATAAGCCATTTAATTATAAACAAATAGGAGCGAAGTTAGAACTTGACGATACAAATAGCAGAAACCAGATTATAAAAGATTTAAAAATTCTGGCAGCTCAAAAGAAAATTATAGAAACAGAACCTGGAAAATATTTAGTCAAAGCAATTAGTCAGGATTATTACGAAGGAACGATAGATATGACGAGCAGAAAAACGGCATATTTTATTTGTGATGAGTTCGAAGAAGATGTTTTTATTCCAACTAATAATTTGAATCGTGCCTTAGATAAAGATAAAGTAAAAGTTTACGTTTATAACCGCAGAAAAGGTAAAAGACCTGAAGGTGAAGTTATTGAAGTTATAGAAAGAGATAAAACTGAATTTGTTGGAGTAATTGATATTCAGGCAAATTTTGCTTTTGTTTCGACTGCAAATCCTAAAATGTATACCGATATTTTTATTGCGAAAGATAAAATTGGAGGGGCAGAAAATGGAGATGTAGTTTTAGTTAAAATTGATGAATGGCCAAAAAGAGCTGATAGTCCTTTTGGGACTGTAATTCGTGTTCTAGGAAAACCTGGAGAACATAATACTGAGATTCATGCGATTTTAGCAGAATACGGACTCCCTGCAGATTTTCCGGTTGAAGTAGAAGTTTTTGCACAAAAACTGGATACATCTATTCAGGAATCTGAAATTGCAAAACGTCGTGATATGCGTGATACGCTTACGTTTACGATAGATCCAAAAGATGCAAAAGATTTTGATGATGCGTTGTCTTTTAAAAAGTTAGAGAATGGAAATTTTGAAATCGGAATCCACATTGCCGATGTTTCGTATTATCTCGAAGAAGGAACAATCCTGGATGATGAAGCTTATCAACGTGCAACTTCGGTTTATTTAGTAGATAGAGTAGTGCCAATGCTTCCTGAAGTATTGTCTAATTTTGCGTGTTCGCTTCGACCAAATGAAGAAAAATATACATTCTCTGCAGTATTTGAAGTTTCTCCAGCTTCTCAGGTTATTAACCAATGGTTTGGAAGAACAGTAATTTATTCAGATCAGCGTTTTGCTTATGAAGAAGCACAATATATCATTGAAACAAAAGACAATACAATTCCGGCTGATATTTCAATTACCGGAGAATCTTATGTTGTTTCAGATGAAATCGTAGAGGCAACTTTAAAATTAGATGAATTAGCGAAGATTTTAAGAAAGAAAAGAATGCAGCAAGGCGCTATTTCTTTTGATAAAGTTGAAGTAAAATTTAACTTGAATGAAGAAGGAGAACCGGAAGGTGTATATTTTAAAATTTCAAAAGATGCCAATCATTTGATTGAAGAATTTATGCTTTTGGCCAATAGAAAAGTGGCTGAATATATTGGCAAACAAAAGAAAACCTTTGTTTACCGTATTCACGACGAACCAAACGAAGACAAATTGATTGCGATGCAAACCGTAATTGCTAAATTTGGTTATAAAATTGATTTTAGAAATAAAGGCGATATTGCAAAATCATTGAATTCTTTAATGGAAGAAGTAAATGGTAAAAAAGAGCAAAACTTAATTGATACTCTTGCTATTAGAAGTATGAGTAAAGCTAAATATTCGACAGATAATATTGGTCATTATGGTTTAGCTTTTGATTATTACAGCCATTTTACATCGCCAATTCGTCGTTATCCAGACGTTATGGTACACCGTTTGTTACAGTATTATCTGGATGGCGGAGCTTCTGTAGACGAAGAAACATATGAAACAAAAAGTCTGCATTGTTCTAATATGGAAAATTTAGCAACTAATGCTGAAAGAGATAGTATTAAATACATGCAGGTTAAATATATGCAGGATCATCAGGATGAAGAATTTCTTGGTGTTATTTCTGGTGTTACAGAATGGGGAATTTATGTTGAAATCGTTTCTAATAAATGCGAAGGAATGGTAAGAATCAGAGAAATAAAAGATGATTATTATACTTTTGATGAAAAACAATATGCATTGGTTGGAGCTACTTCAAACAGCATTTTGCAACTTGGGGACGAAATTTATGTGAAAGTAAAAAATGCCGATTTAGTTAAAAAACAACTAGATTTTCATTTTTTGCGACGAGCAGAATAAGTATTAATTTTTAAAAATAAAAGTATGAAAAAGCTAATTATTGGAGCAGCAATTTTATTTGTACAAATGTCTTTTAGTCAGGTTACTAAAACGTTAGGTGATTTTGATACCGTAAAAGTTTACGACAAATTAAGTGTAAAATTAGTTCCGTCATCTGAAAATAAAGTTGTTATAAAAGGAGCAAGAGAAGCAGAGCTGGAAGCTGTTAATAAAAATGGTGTATTAAAATTAAGAATGCCTTTTCCTAAACTTCTATCAGGAAATGATCTTGAAGTTACTTTGTATTATAAGCATATTGAATTGATTGATGTTAATGAAGGAGCAGAAATTATAAGTAAGGAAGCTATAAAAGCAACTTCATTTAAAGTAAGTGCACAGGAAGGTGGTAAAATTAACGTAGATTTGAATGTTGATAAACTAAAAGTAAGTTCGGTTTCAGGTGGAGAAATTACTGCGACTGGTAAAGCAGATAACCTTGATGCCAGTTTAGGAGCCGGCGGGTATTTCCTTGGAAGTAAATTAGCCACGTCTCAGACTAA
The DNA here is from genome assembly GCF_021245985.1 of Flavobacterium soyae. GTDB lineage: Bacteria > Bacteroidota > Bacteroidia > Flavobacteriales > Flavobacteriaceae > Flavobacterium > Flavobacterium soyae. The sequence goes on from NZ_JAJQXA010000004.1 coordinate 137,321, forward strand.
AGTAAGCGTTTCTGCAGGCGGAAAAGCCGATGTTAATGCTTCAACTCTCGTAGATGCAAAAGTAAGTGCAGGAGGCTCTATTTACATTTATGGTAAACCAAAGCAAATAAATCAAAAAACAGTTTTTGGAGGTAAAATCGAAGAAGTAAAATAACAAGTCGTATTTTGATGATAAATGATATTCTGGCTGGACTGCCATGGGGACTTTTTCTAAGCTTTATGGTAGGTCCGGTATTTTTTATACTATTAGAAACCAGTATTACAAAAGGATTCAGAGCAGCAATTGTCTTTGATCTTGGTGTAGTTCTAGGTGATATTTTTTTTATAGCAATTGCTTATTTAGGAAGTTACAGATTAATTCAGAGTTTAAAAGATAAACCTGCCCTGTTTATTTTTGGGGGAATAATTATGCTGGCTTATGGTATAATTTCTTTTTTAAAATTAAAAAAAGAAGAAAAAATTAATGATGAAGAAATTGACCGTGATATTATAAAAAGAAACTATGCAAGTTTGTTTGTAAAAGGTTTTTTACTCAACGTTATTAACATTGGAGTTTTGGGTTTCTGGTTAGCCGTTATTATTTCAGTTGGACCAAAATTAGAAATGCAAAACACAAGAATGATTACTTTTTTTACTTCAGTAATTATTATTTATTTGTTAGTTGACTGTATTAAAATTCTATTAGCCAAGCAGTTAAAAAGTAGAATGACCCCAACGAATATCTTAAAAATTAAAAAAGGTATTAGTATTGTTTTAATGGTTTTTGGAGTTGTTTTAATAACTCAAGGCTGGTTTCCAAAAGAAAAAGAAATGGTTAAAAACGCTTTCGAGAAGATTGAAAATAAGTAGTTGTTAATAAGTCAAAAATATAAAATTAAGCCTCTGAATTTCAGAGGTTTTTTTGTGTTTATAAGTCATTGCGAGGAACGAAACAATTTCAAAAAGTTATTCACGCAAAGTTTGTCATTTCGACCGTAGGGAGAAATCGCACTAGCATATCGACAAAGATTGGCGATCATAGTTACGGAATTACTTGTGCGATTTCTCCCTACGGTCGAAATGACAAGATTGTGGAAAGTTTTAAGTCATCGTCTGGATTCGAACCAATATATTTATCTAATTTTTTCTAAAAATTAAACATAAAAAAAACCTCCAAGTTTCCTTGAAGGTTTTAGAGGCATCGTCCGGATTCGAACCGGAGTAGGAGCTTTTGCAGAGCCCAGCCTAGCCGCTCGGCCACGACGCCATTGCTTGAACGGATGGCAAAAGTAACTAAAATCTTTAAAATTCAAAAGTTTCATATGAACTATTTTGAAAAAATACGATTTTAATAAAAATAATTACTTTCTAATTTCCATCATTTTTATAGTAACTGATTCAACATCACCACCAATAGGAGGATTTATTTTAGAAACCCAAACTGTTGTTTTTTCTACAGTTTCTATCTCTGCAAGTACACGATTATTGATTCTTTTAGCCACATGTTCTAATAAATGCGAACGAATTGCCATTTCTTCAGTCACAATTTTGTTCAAATGTACATAGTCAACAGTATCTAAAAGATGATCTGTATCTGCTGATTTTTGAAGATTAGTTTTCACTTTTAGATCGACTGTATAATCAGATCCAATTTTTCCTTCTTCAATTAAACATCCGTGGTAAGAAAAAGTACGGATATTTTTTAGTTTAATAACTCCCATTTTTATAGTTTTATTCTTGTAGTGTTTGGATTTTGGTAATTTGAAATTACAGCATGAACAGCAACTATTTTGTTAATTTCATCAACTGTAAAATGAATGGTGTAGGGGAATTTCTTTAAAGGTAAAGTACGAACAATGTTGTATTTTTCTTCAAAAAGAGGAAATGTTTTTAATGTTAGAGCATAGTTTTTAAACTCTTTATAAAATAATTTGCCTAAACCTTTTTTTGTAGATTCATAATAAAAAGCAGCTTCGTCTACTTCTATTTTTGCTCTAGGAAGAATTATGGTTTTATAATTTTCTTCTACAGCCATTTTTTATCTAATTCTTTTAAAGCATCATCCAGAGGAATATAATCTTCAGGCTTAGCATTTTTTATACGATCTAAAACCATTTCTTGCTGCCATAGAGGAATTTCATTCTCAACATTTTCATCTATAGAAACATCTGGAATGTGTTTAAAAAAACTAATAAAAGTTTCGTAAAAATCATCTGGAATTGTAACAGTTAATTGTCTCATAATTCTCAATATTTATACAAAAATACTAATTAAATTAATTTATAGTTTCAGGTTTAACGTTTCATGTTTTGTGCCACTTAAATAACTTTAAACCTGAAACCTGAAACCTTTTTTTTATCTTTGCTAAAATTACTATAAAATAATGGCATCAGAAGAGAAATCACTCAATTTTATTGAACAAATCATAGAGGAAGATTTAAAATCAGGTCTTTCACAAACTAAACTTCATTTTCGTTTTCCACCAGAACCAAATGGTTATTTACACATTGGACATGCAAGTTCTATTGCATTAAATTTTGGATTAGGTATTGATTATCAGTCACCTGTAAACTTGCGTTTTGATGATACAAACCCAGAAAAAGAAGAGCAGGAATTTGTTGACGCTATTAAAAAAGATGTAGAATGGCTGGGTTATACTTGGGCGGAAGAACGTTATGCATCCGATTATTTTCAACAATTATACGATTGGGCCGTTTTATTAATTAAAAAAGATAAAGCATATGTTGACAGCCAGTCTTCAGAAGATATGGCGATTCAAAAAGGAACACCGTCTACAACTGGAACGGATAGTCCATACAGAAATCGTTCTGTTGAAGAAAATTTAGATTTATTCGAAAGAATGAAAAATGGTGAATTTGAGGCTGGTACACATATTCTTCGTGCAAAAATTGACATGAAATCAACAAACATGTTAATGCGTGATCCTATTATGTACAGAATTTTACACAAACATCACCATAGAACCGGAGATACCTGGAAAATATATCCAATGTACGATTGGGCACATGGTCAAAGTGATTATTTAGAAGCCATTTCACACTCATTTTGTACACTTGAATTCTTGCCTCACCGTGAATTATATGATTGGTTTTTAGATCAAATTTTAGATGAAAATAAACTGCGTCCAAAGCAAAGAGAATTTGCAAGACGTAACTTATCACATACTGTTGTTAGTAAAAGAAAATTACAGCAACTAGTTAAGGAAAAGCATGTTAACGGTTGGGATGATCCAAGAATGTCAACCATTTCTGGATTAAGAAGACGTGGTTACACAGCTGCTTCTTTGCGTAATTTTGCCAATACAATTGGTATTGCAAAACGTGATAATTTGATTAATGTATCGGTTTTAGAGTTTTGTATTCGTGAAGATTTAAACAAGATTGCACCTCGTGTAATGGCTGTTTTAGATCCTGTAAAACTAGTAATTACCAATTATCCTGAGGGAAAAGAAGAATGGCTTGAAGCCGAAAATAATCAGGAAGATGAAAATGCAGGATTCAGAAAAGTACCTTTTTCTCGTGAATTATACATCGAAAGAGAAGACTTTTTAGAAGAAGCTCCAGCTAAATTTTTCCGATTAACTTTAGGAAAAGAAGTTCGCCTTAAAAATGCATATATCATTAAAGGTGAATCTGTTATAAAAGATTCTGAAGGAAATATTACAGAAATTCATGTAACATATGATACTGATTCTTTAAGCGGAAGCGGGACAGAAGCAAGCCAAAGAAAAGTATCTGGAACATTGCATTGGGTTTCAATAAAACATGCATTAAAAGCAGAAGTTCGTTTGTACGATCGTTTGTTTACAGATGAAGCGCCGGACAGTTATAAAGAGAAAAATTTCTTAGATTTCGTGAACCCAAACTCGTTAGAAATTGTAACCGGATATGTTGAACCAAGTTTAGCAAATGTTCAAAATGAAGACAAATTTCAGTTTCAACGTTTAGGTTATTTTACTGTTGATAAAGACTCAACTCCTTCAAAATTAGTATTTAACAAAACTGTTGGACTAAAAGATGCCTGGGAAGAAAAAGGTAAAAAAGAAGAAAACAGCATCAATAATTCTTTAAAAGAAATCAACAAATATTTTAAAGTTGAAACTAAACCGGAACGTATTGCAATTGAAAGTGCAATAGGAGAGAACATCAAAAATGTTTCTAGTTTTTCACTTTTACAAAATTCTTTAAAGAAGAATATCAACAATAATAAGGCTTCGCTGTTGTTTTCTCAGTTTATTTTGAAATATTCAAACTGGAAATCTACAGATTTTGAAGAAGAAGATATTAAGAAATTATATTCAATGTCTCTAAAAAGTGAATCGACTTATGTTAGATCAAAAGCACTTTTGAATTTAAGAGATATTGTAAGTGAAGATTTGAGAAATCAGTTTTCAGACGAAATTTTGAAATTATATTCAAATCCTCCAAAAAATGCATCGGAGAGAGAATTTGAAATTTTATCTGAAATGGTAAAAAAGTAAAAATAATTAGAATCTATTGAAAGCGCTTTTTATAAGCGCTTTTTTTATTATTTATATTTTCTATTAAAATTAATATTTTTATAAAAATTTTAAATTAAAAGTGACTTTCATAAATTAATTTTAAGGCAATTTTTAATTTTATCCATCTCTTGAATCCTTTTTTTTGAAATTTCTTTTTAAAACTCTTTATTTTAAGTTTCGTCTTTTTTTGTCAATTTTTGTTTTTTCACTTCATAAAAATGGAAAATGAACCAATTTTTATTTATTAATATAGTTTATTAAATTTTTAATATTATTAATTTTAATTATTATTTATAAAATCTATTTAAATATTAAAAACAATAGTTTTTATAGATTAATTTCGACCTTCATAAATTGATTTTAAGGTAATATTTAATTTAAGGCGACATATAACTCGTTTTTTGAATTATTGTTTATTTATGGCTTTAATTTAAAGTTTTACCGTTGTTTTTGTCAGTTTAACGGGTTATTAACATACAATTGTTTATAAAGTTGCTATTTTTATCTCAATACCAAAAGTCAGAAATGATTTTATAAAAATTGATATTTCCGAGCAGATTCTAAACTGAATTTCTTAAAACTAAAAATGATGCTTTTTTATTTTAAGATCATTTCTAATTTGAATTTTAGAAACAACAAATTTTATGTTCTAATTTTTATTATGATTTAGTTTTGATAATATTTCGCGTAAAAGGTATTTTTCAAATTACTTTATAATTATAAAATTTCATAGCATTAGTTTTAGGTAATTATTGTTTTTGTATTTCAATAGGACAAATTTTAATTATAAATATTAGATTCAATTATTATGAAAATTTTTTATTTTACGCTGGCAATGTTATTTGCAAACATTGCAATTTCACAAACACATCAAATGACAAAACATAATGGAGAACAACTTGATGTTAATTTTATTAAAAACGAAAACGGTTTAATTTATTATTCATTGAATGGGAGTTCTGAAGAAATTAAAATTAGCAAATATGCTGTTTCATCAATTACAAATAAGCAGACAAAACAAACTCAAAAAATTTCTGATAAAATAATAGTTGATTCAAAAGACGATTACAAAATGGTAACTGTTCTGCCTCGGGAAAAGACAATAGGGCTGAAGCAGGCAGCAAGTTTTACCGGAGTCTCGACAAGGACAAAAGGTGAACCGCCAATTGCAAATCAAAAGCAGACTGCTATGAGAATCAAAACGAAGTCAGCTTCAAATGGTTATCCTTTTGTGAGTATTATTGAAAATGCTGATGGAAAATATGAAGCCGTTGCTTATGTGTATTAATTATATTGTTAAATTTTACATTTTACAATTTATCATTTTAAAAAATAAGTATCTTTATTAATCACTTAAAATAGAAATATCATGTCAAATAATTCAAATACAATTGCAGCAATTTTAGCTGGTGCTGCTGTAGGAGCAGCGTTAGGAATTTTATTTGCTCCAGATAAAGGATCAAAAACCCGTGCTAAAATTAAAGAAGGAATTGATGATGCAAAACATAATCTGCAGGATTCTTTTCAGGCAAGTTCTGAAGTGCTGCGTGAAAAATTCACGGGTGCAACACAAAATCTTGATGGAACTTTAAATGATTTACTTTCAAATGTAAGCCATAAAACAGAAGAAGTAATCACTTTTTTAGAATCTAAATTGGCTGATTTAAAAGCACAAAACGCTAAACTTCAAAAATAATATTTGAACAGGAAGCACATTACTTGCTTATTTTTATAAGTGAGTTTTGTGCTTTTTTTATTTTAAAAAACTAATTATGGCTTTTGAAGAGTTAAAAGAAAATACCGAAAAAATCCAGGAGCAAACTAAAGTTTACATTGACAGTCATTTAGCTTACTATAAACTTTGGGGTTTTAAAGTAGCAATGAAATCAACAACTTTAATTTTCAAATTTACTTTGATATTATTGTGTTTTAGTATGGTTTTACTTTTTGGATCTTTTGCAGCAGCTTATGCTTTTGGAGATTTATTAGGAAGCAATGCTTTGGGATTTTTGGCAGTAGGAGGGATCTATCTTTTGTTCACCATTTTACTTTTTCTGATAAAAGATAAGATTGTTGAAGGTCCAATTTTGGAGAAGTTTTCAGAAATATTTTTTAACGATTAAGAATTATGGAAAAGAAAAAATACTCTTCTTATGCTGAAATCGACAGAGATTTAGAAATTCTAAAACTGGAAAAAGATATCAATTATCAGAAATTAGTTTTGAGTTTTCAGAGAACTAAAGAAAGCATAACACCACAAAATATTGTAAACGGATTCGTTTCATCTTATACAGATTACTTTAAAAATTCGTATCCGCAAATTTTGCAATCCATTTTACCTTATGTAATTGGCTGGTTTATAAATAAAAAAAGAGGCAGTTAAGCCTCTTTTTTTATTTTAGAATTATGATTGAACTTCTGGTTGAACGTCATCTTCATATCCAGATTGTGGCTGAATTGGTTTTGGTTTCTCTACTTTTTTATTATATTTTTTCATCATTTCACCAACTTGGTTTGATGCTGAAAATGAAGCAACCATGTTATTCAACATATCACTTCCGGCTTGTGGAGAATTTGGCAGCAAAATTAAATTAGAATTTGTATCAGCTCCAATTGCCTGCAAAGTATCATAATGCTGCGTAACGACAATTAGGGCAGAAGCCTCTTGAGAATTAATCCCAACATTGTTTAAAACTTCAACACTTTCTACAAGACCTCTTGCAATTTCACGACGTTGATCTGCAATACCTTGACCTTGTAAACGTTTACTTTCAGCCTCAGCTTTTGCTTTTGCAACGATTCTGATTCTTGAACTTTCAGCTTCAAATTCTGCAGCTGTTTTTTCTCTGTCAGCAGCATTGATTCTGTTCATGGCATTTTTAACCTGAATGTCCGGGTCAATATCCGTTACCAAAGTATTAATGATATCGTAACCATAAGTAGTCATCGCTTCGTTCAATTCTCTTTTTACTGCAATTGCGATATCGTCTTTTCTTTCAAAAACATCATCCAATTTTAGTTTAGGAACTTCGGCACGAACTACGTCAAATACATAAGCAGTAATCTGATCGTGCGGATATTCTAGTTTATAAAAAGCATCATATACTTTATCCTGAATAACTTTAAACTGAACAGAAACTTTCATTTTAATGAAAACGTTGTCTCTAGTTTTAGTTTCAATGATAACATCAAGCTGTTGAATTTTAAGATTTACACGTCCGGCCAATCTGTCCACTAATGGAATTTTTAACTGTAATCCTGAATTTCTAACACTATGAAATTTTCCAAATCTTTCTATAATCACAGAACTTTGTTGTTTTACTGTAAAGAAAGAAGACATGAAAATAAAGAATGCTAGTACTAATAAGATAATAAATGCTGTACTCATGGTGATATAGTTTATATTTTTGATCTTGGTAAATTACGAAAATTCTTCTAAAATAAAATTTTTAAACATTAAAAAAACGCTAAGAACATTTATTAGATATTTCTTAGCGTTTCTATTTTGAATTTTATTTTGATTATAAAGTAGCTATCGCTTTCTGAATTCTCGAAATAGTTTCTTCTTTTCCAATGATTTCTACAATGTCAAATAGGTGAGGTCCTTTTAAAGCTCCAACCAAACTCAAACGAAAAGGCTGCATAACTTTACCCATTCCAATTTCGTTTTTCGTCAACCAATCTTTCACGATTGCTTCGATATTTGCAGAATCAAAACCATCAATATATTCTAGAGTCGAAATCAATTCCTGCATTAAAGCCGGAGTTTCTTCCTTCCAGTTTTTGCTTGCTTTTTCATCATAAGATGTTGGAGCCTGGAAAAAGAAATCAGTTAAATCCCAAAATTCAGAAACGAAATGAGCTCTTTCTTTAATCAAAGAAACAATACGAGTTGTCACTTCGAGTGGAGTCGAGAAGCCTTTTTCTTCTAAAATAGGAGAGAAGCTTTTCGCTAAATCAGCATCATTTTGTTTAATTAAATATTGATGATTAAACCATTTGTTCTTTTCAGGATCAAATTTTGCTCCCGCTTTATGAACTCGGTTTAAGTCAAAAGTTTCAACTAATTCTTCAAGAGAAAATAATTCTTTATCAGTTCCGTCATTCCAGCCTAACAAAGCAAGGAAATTTACAACTGCTTCCGGGAAAAATCCTTTCTCTCTGTATCCAGATGAAATGCCTTCTTCCGTTTTCCATTCTAATGGAAACACAGGAAATCCTAATTTATCACCATCTCTTTTAGATAATTTTCCGTTACCAACAGGTTTTAAAATCAAAGGTAAATGTGCAAATTCCGGTGCATCCCAACCAAAAGCTCTGTATAATAAAACATGAAGTGGCATAGATGGTAACCATTCTTCACCACGAATAACATGTGAAGTTTCCATTAAATGATCATCAACAATATTCGCTAAATGGTAGGTTGGCATTCCGTCACTTTTAAATAAAACTTTATCGTCAAGAAGATTAGTTTCAAACTTAACATCTCCACGAATAATATCTTTTAAATGTAATGTTTCATCAACCGGAGTTTTAAAACGAATCACATAATGTTCTCCATTTGCAATTCTTTTAGAAACTTCTTCTGCAGAAATTACTAACGAAGTATCTAACTTTTCACGGTTGTGATGATTGTATATAAAAGTTTTTCCTTCAGCTTCGTGTTGTTTTCTATGTGCATCAAGAGCTTCCGGAGTATCAAAAGCATAATATGCCCAGCCTGAATTGATCAGTTGATCTGCATATTTTTGGTATATTTCTTTACGATCACTTTGTCTGTACGGACCAAATTTTTCATTTTTTCCAACGGTTTCTTCAGGAGAAATTCCTAACCATTCCAGCGCTTCCATAATATAAGCTTCGGCACCCGGAACAAAACGAGTCTGATCTGTATCTTCAATTCTCAGATAAAAAACACCGTTATGTTTTTTTGCAAATAAATAATTAAATAGGGCCGTACGAACTCCGCCAATATGTAATGGTCCAGTCGGACTTGGTGCAAAACGCACTCGAACTTGCTTTGACATTTGTATAAATTTTGATGCAAAGATACAATATTAGTCAAAAGCCAAAAGTCGAAAGTCCGAAAGGTTTATAGCTGCGTGCTAAACTTTTCGGACTTTCGACTTTTGACTTTTAGACTTATCATTATAATTACTACTTTTATGGGTTATAATTAAAAGAGATTTTATTTTGAAAACATCATCTGCAATATATCAGAAGTTAGAAGGATTTATAAAGAAATATTACATGAATGAATTGATAAAAGGAGCACTTCTTTTTATTGGTTTTGGACTTTTGTATTTCCTGTTTACACTTTTTATAGAGTATTTTCTTTGGCTGAAACCATTAGGAAGAACACTTTTATTCTGGATATTTATTGCAGTAGAAGTTTTTCTGTTGTTTCGTTTTATCTTATTTCCAATTTTTAAGTTGTTCAAACTTCAAAAAGGAATCGATTATAATCAGGCTTCGGCAATTATTGGAAATCATTTTACAGAAGTAAGTGATAAACTAACGAACTTTTTACAGCTTTCTTCAAATGAAAATTCTGCAGAAAGTTCAGAATTGATGTTGGCTTCGATCGAACAAAAAGCAAATTCATTGCAGCCAATTCCGTTTGGAAATGCCATCAATTATAAATCAAATAAAACGTATTTACCGTTAGCTTTAATTCCGGTTTTGCTATTTGCAGTTTTTTTTGTTTCTGGAAACAGCAATATAATTTCCCAAAGTTTTAATAGAGTAGTACATTTTAATGCTTCTTTTTTGCCACCGGCTCCTTTCAAATTTGTGATTCTAAATAACAAACTTCAAACAGAACAAAACAAAGATTTTATTGTAAAAGTTGAAACAGAAGGAAACGTAGTTCCAGAAAATGTAATGATCCATATTGGTAACGAAAGCTATTTTATGGAATCTTCTCAAACTGGAAAGTTCGAATTCAAGATTGAAAAACCAACAACAGATATGCAGTTTTCATTTGAAGGAAATTCAGTTTCATCAAATGAATATGAATTAAAAGTTATTACAGTTCCATCGATTGCCAACTTCGAAATGGTTTTGAATTTTCCATCTTACCTAAAAAAGAAATCAGAAACGATTCAGGGAACCGGAAATGCAATCGTACCAGAAGGAACAATTGTAACCTGGAAAATGAAAACGCAGTCAACTCAAGAGGTAGTTTGGAAAGATGAAAACTCAATTTTGAAGTTTAATAAGGCAGAAAACGAGTTTAAATTAGCTAAAAATATTAATCAAAATACAGAATATCAAATTCTTACTTCGAATAATAAGGTTAAAAACTACGAGAAATTAGACTATCAGCTGTCAGTTATCAAAGATCAGCATCCAACAATTACAGTTTCACCAGCTCCGGATAGTTTAAAATTAGATAAGAATTATGTTTTAGGAAGGCTTGGCGATGACTACGGTTTGTCAAAATTACAAGTTGTTTATTACGAACATGGGAAACCACAAACTGCAAAACGCGGAACCATTCCTGTTAAGCAAGCCGTGTTTGATCAGTTCGTTTTTAACTTTCCAAGTAATCTTGCAGTTGAAGAAGGAGTATCATATGAATACTATTTTGAGATTTTTGATAACGATGCATTGCACGGATTTAAGAGTACAAAATCTTCTACATTTTCAGATCGAGTTGCTACAACAGATGAAATTCAGGATGCAGAATTGCAACAGCAAAATGCCAATATTAATAGTTTATCTAAATCATTAAAGAATCAGGAAAAGCAATTTTCTGAAATGGATAAACTAAAAAATACAGGAAAAGAAAAAGATAATTTAGAGTTTAAAGATCAGCAAAAAGTAAATGATTTTATCAAACGTCAGAAACAACAAGACGAAATGATGAAGCAGTTTGCTGAAAAAATGAATAAGAATTTAGATAAATTTAATACAGATAAGAAAGATAAAACTGCCGAAGATTTACAAAAGCGTTTAGATAATGCCGAGAAAGATTTAGAGAAAAATCAGAAATTGATGGATGAGTTGAAAAACCTAAACGATAAATTAAACAGCGAAGAGTTGTTTGATAAGATGGAAAAGTTTAAACAAATCAGCAAAAACCAATCTCGTAATTTAGAACAATTAGTTGAATTAACGAAGCGTTTTTATGTAGAAAAGAAAGCAGAGCAAGTTGCAGAGAAACTAAATAAGTTAGCAGAAAAGCAAGAACAGCTTTCTAATAAAGATGCTGAAAACACAAAAGAGAAGCAGGACGATATCAATAAATCATTTGATAAAATTCAGGAAGACCTTAAAGATTTAAAAGAGGAAAACAATAGTTTAAAATCTCCATTGGATATTCCTAAAGATGCCTCAAAAGAAAAAGATGTAGAGAATGATTTGAATAAAGCATCAGAAGAATTAAATAAAAAGAACACTTCTTCGGCTAAGCCAAAACAAAAAAGTGCTTCAAAGAAAATGAAGTCAATGGCTGAGCAAATGAGTTCAAGTATGGAAGGAGGAGAACAAGATCAATTAGAAGAAGATGTTGCGATGCTTCGTCAAATTCTGGATAACCTTTTAGCATTTTCATTATCGCAGGAAGATGTAATGAAACAATTTAAATCGATGAAATTAGGTTCTTCTGCGTATACGAAGAACATAAAAATTCAACAGAATTTAAAACAACAGTTCCGTCATGTCGATGATAGTTTGTTTGCAATGTCTTTAAGAAATCCAAAAATTGCTGAAGATGTAACGAAGGAAATTGGAAACGTACAATATAATATGGATAAAGCGATTGAAGTTTTAACCGATGTTCAAATCCCAAAAGGAGTTTCACATCAACAATACGCTGTTTCATCTGCAAACAAATTAGCCGATTTTTTAAGTGATCTTTTAAATAATATGCAGATGCAAATGTCTAAACCGGGAATTGGAAAACCAAAACAAGGAGATGGACAAGGAATGCAATTACCAGATATTATTCAAAAACAAAAAGGTCTGGCAGATAAAATGAAAGAAGGAATGAAGCCGGGAGATAAACCGGGAAGTGGTCAGCAAGGAAAAAGTGGAGAAGGAAAACAAGGACAAGGTCAGGGTAAAGAAAGCGGAGAAGGAAAAGATGGACAAGGTAAAGACGGAAAAAATGGTCAGGGTAAAAATGGACAAGGTGGTAAAGAAGGAGGAAAAGGTAACGAAGGAAATGATGGTGAAGATGGAGAAGGAGATGCTGAAAAGATAATGGAGATTTACAAAGAGCAGGTTAAACTTCGTGAAGCTTTACAAAAAGAGTTAGCTAAAAAAGGATTAGACATGCAAGGAAGATCTGCAATCGAACAAATGAAAGCTTCAGAAAAACAGATTTTAAATAAAGGATTTAAGAATGAGAACCTGCAGAGAATTTTAAATATTCAGCAAGAACTATTAAAATTAAACAATGCAGTTCAGGAACAAGGTCAAGATACGAAGCGTCAATCTGAAACAAACAAGGCTGAATTTTCTAATCGTTCAAACGCGTTACCAAGCTCATTAACTGATTATTTAAATAGTGTAGAAATTTTAAATAGACAATCGCTACCTTTGCGCTCGAATTTTAATCAAAAGGTTCAAGAATATTTTAATACAAAATGATAAACTTTAATTACGAAACCGAATTTTCTTTAGATAATGAACAAGCTTTTACAGATTGGTTGAGCGCTGTTATTGTTTCTGAAAAGAAGAATGAGGGAGAAATAAATTATATTTTTTGTGACGATGAATACCTGCATAAAATAAACGTAGAGTATTTAGATCACGATACACTAACAGATATTATCAGTTTTGATTATACAGTTGGTAACGAAATCAGCGGAGATATTTTTGTTTCTGTAGAAAGAGTTGAAGATAATGCTAAAGATTTTAATGTTTCTTTCGAAGAAGAATTGAAACGTGTATTGGTTCACGGCATATTACATTACTGTGGATACAAAGATAAAAGTGATGCAGATGCAGAACTTATGCGTTCAAAAGAAGATGAAAAGATTGCGATGTTTCACGTGGAACAGTAGAAAATTTGTTTCAGGTTTTTATTGTTTCAGGTTTTACGTTTCATGTTCAAAACGCAATTACACGATAATAAAAGTTGTTCCACGTGAAACACTTTTAATTTAAAATATTTTTAAAAAAAAGTGTTTCACGTGGAACATATAAAACAGATTTAAATAAAGTATAATACTCAAAAGATGTTTCACGTGGAACATGAGATTTAGATTTATTTTGAGTTCGGTTTATATGTTTCACGTGAAATATTATTTATTAGGTTTCGGGTTTTGAAATAAAACATGAAGTGTTCCACGTGGAACTTTTAAGTTTGGTTCTGAAACTTGAAACTTGAAACAAAATAAAACCGTTCCACGTGGAACAAAAGAAAAATAAAGTTAATTCTGAGAACCGCCTTAAACGGTTTGCAGAGAATAATAAAACAAAATGTTTTTAGAAGAATACGATGTTATTGTAGTTGGTGCTGGACATGCAGGATCTGAAGCCGCGGCAGCGGCCGCAAATTTAGGATCCAAAACTTTGTTGGTTACAATGAGTTTGCAGAACATAGCCCAGATGTCTTGCAATCCTGCAATGGGAGGAATTGCAAAAGGACAAATTGTTCGTGAGATCGACGCGCTTGGAGGTTACTCCGGAATTGTTTCAGATCGAACTGCAATTCAGTTTAAGATGTTGAACAAATCAAAAGGGCCAGCAATGTGGTCGCCGAGAGTTCAAAGTGATCGAATGCGTTTTGCAGAAGAATGGAGATTGATGTTGGAGGGAACTCCAAATTTAGATTTTTATCAAGAAATGGTAAAAGGTCTGATTATCGAGAACGGAAAGATAAAAGGAATTAGAACTTCGCTTGGAGTTGAGATTCGTTCCAAATCGGTTGTGTTGACAAACGGAACTTTTTTGAACGGATTAATTCATGTTGGAGAAAAACAATTTGGTGGAGGTAGAGCAGGCGAAAGTGCCGCAACCGGAATTACCGAAGATTTGATCAAAGCAGGATTTGAAGCCGGAAGAATGAAAACAGGAACGCCGCCACGAGTTGATGGACGTTCTTTGGATTATTCTAAAATGAACGAAGAAAAAGGAGATGCAGTTCCAGATAAGTTTTCTTATTCGGATTTAACGGTTCCGTTAACGCATCAAAGATCTTGTCACATGACATACACTTCGCTTGAAGTTCATGATATTTTGAGAGAAGGTTTTGATCGTTCGCCAATGTTCAACGGAAGAATAAAAAGTTTAGGTCCGAGATATTGCCCATCGATCGAAGATAAGATTAATCGTTTTGCAGATAAAGAACGCCACCAGCTTTTTGTTGAACCAGAAGGATGGAATACTTGTGAAGTTTATGTAAACGGATTTTCAACTTCACTTCCGGAGGATATTCAATTTAAAGCATTGAGTTCTGTTGCCGGTTTTGAGAAAGTGAAATTCTTCCGTCCGGGTTATGCAATCGAATATGATTATTTCCCGCCGACGCAATTGAAACATACTTTGGAAACAAAGTTAGTTGAAGGATTATATTTTGCCGGACAAATTAATGGAACGACAGGATATGAAGAAGCAGCTTCGCAAGGTTTGATGGCTGGAATAAATGCGCATTTAAAAGTGCACGAAAAAGCGCCATTAATTTTAAAACGTGATGAAGCGTATATCGGAGTTTTGATCGACGACTTAATTACGAAAGGAACGGAAGAACCTTATCGTATGTTTACATCAAGAGCAGAATATAGAACATTGTTGCGACAAGATAATGCCGATTTCAGATTGACACCAATGTCGCATGAAATTGGTCTTGCATCTGAAGCTCGTTTGCGAAGAATGGAAAAGAAATTAAATGAGTCTGAAAAGATGGTTGCGTTCTTCAAAGAAACAAGTGTTTCGGTTGCTGAAACAAATCCAATTTTAGAAGCAAAAGAAACTGCCCCAATTACGCAAGGCGATAAAATGTTTAAAGTATTCTCACGTCCGCAAATTGATTTAGAGGATATGCTGAAATTTGAAAAAGTAAAAGCATATGTTGAAGAAAATGATTTAGACAAAGAGATTTTAGAGCAAGCCGAAATCCAGGTTAAATATTCTGGTTATATCGAAAAGGAAAGAAATAACGCCGATAAACTAACTCGTTTAGAAGAAGTAAAAATTCCAGAGAATTTCGATTATAATAAAATCAAATCAATGTCGATTGAAGCGAAACAAAAATTAAGTAAAATTCGACCAGTTACAATTTCTCAGGCATCAAGAATCAGCGGTGTATCACCAAGTGATATTTCTGTGCTTTTGATTTATATGGGAAGGTAGAGATTTTAAATTTTAGATTTCTGAGTTTAGATTTTAGATTTTAGATTTTTCTTGGATCGATTACTAGTAATTTATTTGATTTGTTTCACGTGAAACAAATTGAAGGGAATTAAAATTTTAGATTCTAATAAAACAATCTAAAATCTAAACTCAGAAATCTAAAATGGTATTTGTTCCACGTGAAACTATTTAATTTTTTTGATCTTTTAGGTAATCTAAAATCATCAATTTAAAATCTAAAATTCATTTATATGAAGATTGTTGAAAAAGAAATTTTATCTGAAGAAGAAAAATAAGTTTTAAGAGAACTTTGGAATGAGGAATATCCGGCAAGATTAAATTGTAAAACAATGCAGGATTTTGAATTGTACTTAAATGGTCTTTCAAACACAAAACATTATTTGCTGTTTGATGTGTTAGATAAAATTAACGGCTGGGCATTTACTTTTTTGAGAGAAGATGAAAATTGGTTTGCTATAATTTTAGATCATCAAATTCAGGGAAAAGGAAATGGCACACTTTTGATGAATGAATTAAAAAAGAATAATACAAGTTTAAATGGCTGGGTTGTGGATCATGAAAATGAAGTAAAACAAAACGCCGCACATTATAGATCTCCAATACCATTTTACATTAAAAATGATTTTACGATTTTGACAGAAATCAGAATTGAAAATGAAAAAATGTCAGGAGTAAAAATTAATTGGAAACGATAAAAAATAAATAAAACAAAAAACCCTAAAAGTGAAATTTTGACTTTTAGGGTTTGTTATGAATTCAACTAAAAATACTTATAATTAAAAAATGGACGTTTTAAACAAAAAACATTTTCTTACTGTAAAAGACCATTCTGTTTCAAAAGAAATTTTCGATTTGTACTATGATGAAAATCTGGATATGCTGATAACTTCTCCGCAGCCGGATTTAGAAAATTTAGGAAGATATTACGAAAGCGAAGATTATATTTCGCACACAGATAACAAACGTTCTGTTTTTGAAAAAGCATATCATTTTGTAAAAAGTATCGCTTTAAAAAATAAACTGAATTTGATTAATTCAGAACAATCTAAAAAAGGAAAAATTTTAGACATAGGTGCCGGAACCGGTGATTTTTTGTTAACAGCAAAAAATGACGGCTGGAATGTAATTGGAGTTGAACCAAGCGAACGAGCAAAAAATATTGCAAAGCAAAAAGGAATTTCATTTGTTGAAGAAATCAGCGAACTCGAAAATAATTCTTTTGATGTAATTACAATGTGGCACGTTTTAGAACACGTTCCAAATTTAGAACTTCAAATTCAGGAATTGAAGCGATTATTAAAACCAACTGGAACATTAATTGTTGCGGTTCCAAATTTCAAATCATTCGACGCAAAACATTACGGAGAATTTTGGGCAGCTTTTGATGTGCCAATTCATTTTTGGCATTTTTCAAAAAAAGCGATAAAATCACTTTTCGAAAAAGTCGACATGAAATTAGAAAAAGTGCTTCCAATGAAATTTGATTCATTTTATGTGAGTCTTCTTTCTGAAAAATACAAAACCGGAAAAATGAATTTTATTAAAGCATTTTTCATCGGTTTAAAATCAAATTTAAAAGCGTCGAGTACAAAAGAGTATTCATCTCACATTTACGTGCTAAAAAACAGCTAAAACGCAAAATAAACGCATTTAAGACGCTTTCTTTGGTTAGACGAGGCTTTGTGTTGTCTTTTCCGAGAAAAAGACTCTAATGAAAGCTATGAAAGTCACTTTTAATAGTGATATTTTATAGCTTTTTTTGCATCCATAAAGAAAACTAATACCTTGAAATTGCTGCTATTTTTGGAATTTTTTCTTGTTTTTTTCGATTTTTAAATTTTGAATTTCGTTGAACAAAAAATGAAAGGAATTTTTGTTTTTTGCGTTTCCGGATTTTTATTTTCAAAAATGGAAATTTCAAAAAATCTTCAAAAAAATTTTTCACTTTGAATTTTTCAAAAAAAAGCAAAAATTTTTAAATAAGCATTTTTCACTCATTTTTTTATCAAATTCAAAACGGAGATTTTGAAAAAAGTTTTAGACACAGATTAAGCACTTAAAAAGGGTAAAAACGTAAAATAAGCGCATTTAAGACGTTTTCTTAGGTAAATTGAGGTTTTGTGTTGTCTTTTTTGAGAAAATTGTTCAAACAAAAGCTATGAAAGCCACTTTTAATAGTGATATTTTATAATAGTATTTTTGTCCATAAATAAAACCAATATCATAAAATTATAGCATTTTTTAAACTTTATGTCGATGCTATTTATTTTTTTATATTTTTGTCTTCAATACAATAAAAAAATTAGAAATTTAAAAAATGAAAAAAGCATTAGTAATTACCGCACTTTCAATTTTGGTTGTTTCGTGTAATAAAGCGACAGAAGCTAAAGAAGTAAAAACAGCTTACGTGGATACTTCAGTTTTGATGAAAGAGTACACTGAGGCAAAAGACCTTGAAGCTAAATACAAAGCTCAGGCAGAAGAAAAAGGAAGACAACTGCAAGCTGAGATTACTCGTTTTAAACAAGACGCTGCTAATTTTCAAAGTCAGGCACAAGCAAATGGACAAGCTTGGGCGCAGCAAAGAGGGGCTGAATTGCAAAAGAGAGAGCAGCAATTGGGTTATGCTCAACAAGCTTTATCACAGCAATTACAGCAAGAAAGTGGTGTAGAAATGGATTCTCTTGTAAGCGGAGTTAAAAAATTCATCAAAGATTACGGAAAGAAAAACGGATATTCTTATATCTACGGGACAGGTGATGCGGCTACAGTTTTATACGCTGAAGACAAGTACGATATCACTAAAGTTATTATTAAAGAGTTGAACGATAAGTACAAAGCATCTCCAAAAGCAGAAGATAAACCAGCTGCAAAAGAAGAGGCTAAAAAATAATAAACTGCCAAACTAACTAAACTAAATGAAAAACCTAAATCCAGATCTGGATTTAGGTTTTTTTCTTTTATGAAAATGCGATATTTTTGACGTTTAATACCTGCCTAATGCAAAACGTTTCAGAAGCTGCAGCTTACACCTTACAATTCATCAATCAAACGCAAAAGTCAATATTCCTTACAGGCAAAGCCGGTACAGGAAAAACCACTTTATTGCGCGAAATCATTGCCACAACGCACAAAAATACCGTAGTCGTGGCGCCTACAGGTATTGCGGCTCTAAATGCAGGCGGTGTAACCATTCATTCGATGTTTCAACTGCCATTTTCGGCATTTTTACCCACTTATGAAGAGAGTTCTCAGTTTACAGAAACAGTAAAATTTGAGAACAAAGAATCACTTCGCCGACATTTCAAAATGAACAATGTGAAGCGAAATGTGATCCGCAATATGGAATTGCTGATTATCGATGAAGTCAGTATGCTTCGCGCTGATTTACTGGACGCTATTGACTTTATGATGCAGACAGTTCGCAGAAACACAAAAGCTTTTGGAGGCGTTCAGGTGCTTTTTATTGGCGATTTATTGCAGCTTCCACCTGTAATTCGAGATGAAGAATGGCGAACTTTGCGTAATTATTACAAAGGAAAATTCTTTTTTCATTCGCATGTAATACAGCATAATCCGCCATTGTATATTGAATTATCTAAGATTTACCGCCAGAGCGATGACACTTTTATTTCGGTTTTAAACAATCTTCGAAACAATCAGATTACAAAAGAAGATGTTCAGGTTTTAAACCAATACGTAAAACCAGATTTTGATCTAAAAATGAATCCGGGTTTTATAACCTTAACCACACATAATGCTAAAGCAGATACAATCAACGAACAGGCAATCAATGATTTATCTGGAAATGAATTTGCTTACCAGCCCTTTGTTGTGGGGGATTTTCCGGAGAAAATTTTTCCGGTTGAAGAAAATCTGAAGCTAAAAGTTGGCGCTCAGGTTATGTTTGTAAAAAACGATTTATCTTTTGATAAGAGATATTTCAACGGAAAAATGGGCGTTATCAAATCACTTTCGCCAGAAGAAATCTTCGTTCATTTTCCCGAAGAAAACAAAACAATCGAAGTCGAAAAATACGAGTGGAAAAACATTCGCTACAAAGTAAACGAACTCACAAAAGAGATTGAAGAAGAAGTTTTAGGCACATTTGCACATTATCCAATCAAATTGGCGTGGGCCATTACGGTACATAAAAGCCAGGGATTAACTTTTGAAAAAGCTGCGCTCGATGTATCGCAAGTTTTTTTGCCCGGGCAGGCTTATGTAGCACTTTCTCGTTTAACGTCTTTAAATGGGCTTATTTTGCTTTCTCCGATACAAATGAACGGACTGTCGAACGATCAGGATGTAATGGATTATGCTTTAAACAAAGCAACCGAAGACGATTTGAAAAATTCGCTTCATTTTGAAACGAAAAACTTTATTCATAACTATTTGATTAACAGTTTTAACTGGACAGATTTAGCGCAGGAATGGAGAAACCACCGTTTTAGTTATAACGAAAATGCGGCGGCATCAGAAAAATCAAAACATTCTGCCTGGGCGCATAAACGTTTAGAAATTATAGACGGACTTGCAGATCCTTCGCAGAAATTCGTGCAGCAGCTTAATAAAATTTTCAATAAAGAAACAGTCGATTTGTTATTTGTGAAGGAAAGAGTAGAGGCGGCTTACGATTACTTTTTTAAACCGATGGACAAATTGGTTACGGATCTTTTGAGTAAAATGGCTGAAATTCAGAAATTTAAAAAAGTAAAAGAATTTTATGAAGAATTAGCTTTTTTGGATGATTTGCAGACCAAAGCGGTTTTGCGTTTGATGAAAGCCAAACTGCTTGTTGAAATTGTGGTTTCCCGTGAAACAATCAGCAAAGAAAGCCTGACTTCTCCAGCAATAAAAAATTACAAAACCGAAAAGATTTCCAGAACCAAAGAAGAGTTCAAAATGACGAATACTGACATGTTTCAGGTTGATGAGCCTGTTACGCGTTATTCGTATAAAAAGGCAGATAAGATGGAAGAAAAAGTAGAAAAAAAAGCAGAAAAAAAGACCACTGTTGAAGAGACGCACGAACTTTGGATGGTAAAAAATTCTATTGAAGACATTGCCCGAATGCGAAAGCTGACCGTTCAAACGATCGAATCACATTTAATAAAATTAATCCAAGCCAAGAAAGTTGAGATAACAGATGTGCTGCCGTACGATAAAATCCTCGCGCTGCGTGAAGCATTTGAATTTTACGCAGAAGAATCTTTAAGTCCGCTGAAAGAAAAATACGGAGATGAATTTACCTGGGATGAACTTAAGATGTTCAAAGCCAGTATTAATTGATTTTAGATTTTAGATTTTAGATTTTAGATTTTTTCGGCGATGCCCCGAATTCAATTTTGATTTTGTAACTTAGGGTTTAATAGACTGAAATTTTAAATCAACTCTATAAAACATTTTGTAAAATAGAAAATTATGAAAAAGCTTATATACATCACATTGGTTATTTTTTCTGTCACGAATTTGAGCGGACAGGAACTAAAAAAAGAATATCAAAAATTCATTCAAACCTTTATCAACAACGTAAAAGGGGATAAGAAAGAAGCAATTGCAAACATGATTTCTTATCCGCTAAAAAGAGAAAATCCCATTCCTGTAATCAAAAATAAAACGGAATTTGTAAAGAGATATTCGGAGATTTTTGATGCCGTTTTAAAAGAAGAAATAACATCGTCAAAACCCGATAAAGACTGGTCAGAAGTGGGATGGAGAGGAATTATGCTGAATAAGGGAAATGTCTGGTTCGATTCAAACGGAAAATTGATAGCTATTAATTATCATTCGAAATTCGAAGAAGACTTGAAAACAAAACTTGTTTCCTCTCAAAAGCAAAACGTTCATTCGAGTATAGCAAAGTTCAAAAGTCCGGTTTGTGTTTTAGAAACTTCAAAATTCAAAATTAGGATTGATGATTTAGGAAATGATAATTACCGTTATGCATCTTGGTCTGTAAAGCAGAAGATGAGTGAGAAACCGGATTTAATTATTCAAAACGGTAAGCTTATAGCTGATGGTACGGGAGGAAACCACAGTTACGAATTCAAAAAAGGAAATTATATTTACACTTGCGACATTATAGTTTTGGGAGAAAAAGGTTCTCCGCCAGCAAGATTAATAATTACTCAAAACGGAAAAGAAATCCTTTCTCAAAATACCAAAATTGTTTCACTATAAACATAAAACCCAATTCTATATGAATCGGGTTTTATGTTTATAGTGATGACATTACCTTATCGAGGTCTTTTTGCTGGCTTATAAGCGTTAATTTTAATTTCTGGATAGCAAGTTCATTTTTTTTCGTTTTTACTCTCTGCTTTTGAATTTCTTCGTCAGAAACTGAAGTCGTTGTTATTTTGTTTTCAATTTTTTGATTGGCAGCTTCCAGTTTACTGATTTTTTCTCTTGTTGAGTTAAAGTTATTTTCAGATTTAACCAGATTTTTCTTTTTAGTTTCTACCTCTTTTGTTTCTTTCTTGAGTTCCTTTAATTTATCATCAAGTTTTTTGTGATGCTCGGCAGAAGATTTTCTATAATCATTTTCGATTTTTTTAAATTCGATTTCTTCAGCTTTTTGATTCGCATTTGTTTGAGCAAAAAAATACTGCGAGTTCATAATTAGCACTATAAGTGCTATTAATTTGAATGTCTTTTTCATTTACAATACAATTAAATTTTGGCGAAATTATATGTTGAAAAAGATAAAAAATACCAGCTTAATTTTTTATAATGACAGAATAAGACAAAAAAAATCCTATTCGGTAAGGAATAGGATTTTGAGGATTTTATAAGTTTTCGACCAGAATCCATGCATCTGGATTTTCGCCTTTTTGAATTTCTTTCTGTGCTTTTTCGGCTTCTCCCATTGTAGCATAACTTCCGTACAAAACCGGGAATAAACCATGCTTGTTTTCGCCAAGCATTCGCGCATTATAACCATCTTTAATTAATTGGTTATAGGCTTTTTTTGCATTTGCTTCGCTTCTAAAAGCGCCTGCCATAATATGATACGGCATAAGTTTTACTTCTGCAGTTTCTACTTTTGCAGAATCAACGGCTAAAGTTACAGCTGGCAGGGGATTTTGAATTACGAATGTTGCTTCCTGAATCTTGTTCTGAACTTTTTTCTGAACATTGCTTTCTACAACAAGTGTTTGTGCAGCAATTTGGTTTTGGTATAAAGGATAACCGATACTTCCGGTAACTCCTAAACCAAGAACAAAAATTGCAGCATACCTTAGATAAGGTCTTGACGATCTAACTTCTTCATCTTCATATAATGCAGTAGTTTCTCTTTCTGCGATTTGTTCGATTTTCTTTTCGAAAATTTCTCTTTTCACCATTGGAGAAACAAACGGACTTAATCCGAATGAAGTCGATAAATAGTTAATTTGATCGTTTGGTGAAAAAATAATATTGTTCTCAGAATTTAGACGAAGATCTCCAATATTTTTCAGGCTGATAACGCCATTTTCTTCAAGTGTCTGTCTCCAGTTTTGTACTTCAAAAGCGATACCATTTACAGCAGTTCCGTAAGATATGTTTTCTGCCTGGGCAACATGATTTGCCAGCAGTCCGTCATTGTTTTTTAAGCGGCTGTTGAAAAAAACCGTTTTCTTCGGTGGAAAAAACGAATTCGTACTTTCATTCAGCTGTGCTGATTGAATTTCGGTTAAAAATGCCCCAAATCCAGGAACCGTTACACACTGATAACGATATAATAATTGCGCGATATAAGTTTCGATTTTCATAACAACAAAGTTATGTAATGAATATAGTTATCAAAATTTTATTCACAATTTTTATTAACAATTGCAAGATTTTTATATACAATTAATTTTCAGTATTTTAAAAGACACTTTATAAGCATTGTTTATTTTGTTTTTGCATAAACTCTAATTTTTATTAAGAAATTACTTTGTTTTTAGCATATTTGCACTATTATTTGAGTACAGTTTTTATTTCTATTTTACATAATATTTTAACACAATGTCAGATCAGGATTTGTTTTATTTATTGGCCTTAATGAAAGTGGACGGAGTGGGAGATATTATGGCAAAAAAATTATTGAACCATTGCGGAAATGCAGAAGCAATTTTTAAATCGAAAATAAATCAAATTGCTGCAATTGATGGAGTTGGCACAGTTTTGCTGAAAAATATAAAGGATAAAACCATTTTCGAAAAAGCCAATCAGGAACTTGAATTTATTAGAAAAAATGATATCAATGTTTCTTTTTTTCAGGATGAAACTTATCCGGATCGTTTAAAACATTGTATAGATTCGCCGGTTTTAATTTTTACTGGGGGAAATATAAATTTACAAAACAAAAAGATTATTAGTATTGTCGGCACACGTCAGATCACATCGCATGGAACTGAATTTTGTCGAAAACTTATCGAAGATCTGGCACCGCTTGATCCTGTAATTGTAAGCGGTTTTGCGTATGGAGTTGATATAGCCGCACATCAATTTGCAATAGATTGCAAATTGCAGACTATTGGCGTTTTAGCTCATGGATTAAATCAGGTTTATCCCCGAACGCACAAAAAGTACATGGCAAAAATGGAAGAAAACGGAGGTTTTATTACTGAGTTTTGGAGTACTTCTAATCCGGATAAAGAGAATTTTGTTCGTCGAAATCGTATTGTTGCCGGAATAAGTGAAGCTACAATAGTAATAGAATCTGCAGATAAAGGCGGATCGCTTATTACGGCCAATTTAGCCAACGATTATAATAGGGATGTTTTTGCCGTTCCGGGCAGGGTTACAGACAGATACAGTCAGGGTTGTAATGATTTAATTAAAACCCAAAAAGCAAGTTTGCTAACCAGCGCCGCCGATTTGATTTACGTGCTCAATTGGGATATCGAGAAGAAACCCAAAGCGATTCAAAAACAGTTGTTTATTGACCTAGAACCTGATGAACAAAAGATCTATGATTTTCTTTTAAAAAGCGGAAAAGAACTGCTTGATATTATTGCACTCGAATGTGATTTTCCTGTTTTTAAAATTTCAGGAATTCTTTTAAACATGGAACTTAAAGGAGTTATTAGGCCTTTGCCGGGAAAATTATTTGAAGCGATTTAATATTTATTAAGAATAAAGATATTTCATATTTAAATTTAAGATAATTTAAATATTAATTCATTGTAAATTATATTCAGTTATTTAACATTTATGCTAAAATAAATTAGGCAAAGTGTAATAAAAGTATATTTTTGCTCTACCAAAACCTTAAAAATGAATATAATAGAACTATTAGAAAACGCTGGGATTTATAAAGAAAACCGAAGTGCGTTTAGCATTGAAGACTCCGAAAAAGTCAGGAAGCAATTTGAAATTGAGCGATCTCAAAGCCCAAATTTAAACCCAAATCTTGCAGATAATTTGATTACAGCATTTAACGAATTTCCAAAAGAGCTTTTGTTTATTTCAAATAATCGAATCCTTTACAACTTCTTTGCCAGAAAAAATTACTCCCGAAACAGATTTATTACAGATTACTCCGTTTCTGTTAATGAAGAAAACATTAAATCATTTATAGATAGATTTTTATCTAAAGATTTAGATACTTTTTTCGATCAAAACATAACGCAGAATAGGTTTGATGTTATTGATGATCTTCTGAATGTTAAAGAATATCTGCCTCAAAATTCATTAGACAGCTTGAGTCAAAGGGTGAGTACAAAACTTGATTTTGTTGGAAATAAATTTGATGAAAATCCATCTTTATCTTCTGGTGCTGAAACAATTGAATTTATAAAATACAGAAGTTTTTATACCTTGCTTTCTCATTTTAGATCTACAGAAAACGACAAGAAAATAAGGGCAATTTATAGCAAAATGTCAGGTTCAATTGTTAGTGCAGGTGTACGAAATGAGTTTTTAGAACCAATGGTATCTTCAATGGTTAATTATAAACCAATTGATTACGAATTAAGCAATTCAATTAGATCTCATAAAGACCGAATTGATGCCGCAAAAGAAAGAGAGTATAGCAGCAGTAGTTCCTCTGGCGGAATGTCTACTTGGTCTATAGTTATTATTATCATCGTTGTATTACGATTGATTTTATTATTGGCCAGATTAGGAAGAGCTTAAAGAAATTTTATATAAAAAAGCCTGCTAATTTAGCAGGCTTTTTTATTTCTCGTTTTATTTCCCAAATCCAAGAACTTCTCGAACTTTTGCTAAAACTCCATCAGCAATAACAGAAGCTTTTGCTGCTCCTTTTTTCAAGAGAGCATCTACTTCGTCAAGATTGTTCATGTAGTAATTATATTTTTCTCTTTCGGTTTTGAATTTTTCTGTAATCAATTCAAAAAGAGCTTGTTTTGCGTGACCATAACCATAATTTCCGCCAAGATAATTTGCTCTCATTTCGGCAATCTGAGTTTCATTTGCTAATAAAGAATAGATGGCGAAAGCGTTGCAGGTATCTGGATTTTTTGGATCTTCCAAAGGAGTACTATCTGTTTCAATACTCATAACCTGCTTGCGTAACACTTTATCATCAAGGAAAATATTGATGATATTGTTGGCAGATTTACTCATTTTTCCACCATTCGTTCCCGGAATTAACATACTGTCTTCCTGAATTTTAGCTTCTGGAATTACAAAGGTTTCTCCCATTTGGTGGTTAAATCTTGAAGCTACGTCGCGTGTTATTTCTAAATGCTGCAATTGGTCTTTTCCAACCGGAACAAACTCCGCATCATATAGCAAAATATCAGCAGCCATTAACATCGGATAAGTAAAAAGGCCGGCATTAACATCGTCTAAACGATCGGCCTTATCTTTGAAAGAATGTGCCAAAGTCAGACGCTGGAACGGAAAAAAACAGCTTAAATACCAAGTCAATTCAGCAGTTTGAACCACATCAGATTGTCTGTAGAAGGTAACTTTATCAGGATTTAAACCGCAGGCAAGCCATGCCGCTGCCGTGCTGTATGTGTTTTCTCTTAATGTTTTGCCATCTTTAATTTGTGTAATCGAATGTAAATCAGCAATAAACAAAAATGATTCATTTGCCGGATTATTCGATAATTCAATTGCAGGGATAATAGCTCCCAATAGATTGCCTAAGTGTGGCGTTCCAGTACTCTGAACACCAGTAAGTATTTTTGCCATTCTCGTTTTTTCTTATTCTTTAACCACAAAGGTCGTGATGTTTTTTTTAACCGCAAAGCACACGATGATTTTGCTTAAAGTTTGGAAGTTCTTTGGCGCTTTTAACGCAAAGTGCGCGAAGGATTTTCGCAAAGGAAAGAAGTTGTTTTTTTGAGATTTGCTTTGCAATGAGTTCGCAAAGCTTTGTCTAGAAGGATTAATATTTTTAAAACTTTTAGAGTTAAGATTATTGTGTTAATTATAAGAATATATTTATAAATTTGATGTTTTTTAATATGACAGAAAACGAAATATCAAATATTATAATTGGAATTGCTATTGAAATTCATAAAAAACTTGGTCCGGGTTTATTAGAGAATGTTTACAAAGAATGCTTGTTCTATAAAATTACGCAGCGAGGACTTCTAGTTGAAAAAGAGAAAGCTTTACCATTAGTTTTTGAAGAAGTGAAGCTTGATTGTGGATACCGAATTGATTTGCTTGTAGAGAACAAGTTTTTAATCGAAATAAAAACTGTTGAATCACTCACCGTTAACCATTTGGCACAAACTTTAACCTATTTAAAACTAGGAAATTATAAACTAGGCTTACTTGTAAATTTCAATGAAAGCCTCTTGAAAAACGGAATAAGAAGAGTCATAAACAACTTATAGATAAAGCTTTGTGAACTTATTGCAAAGCAAATCTCAAAAAAAACAACTTCTTTCCTTTGCGAAAATCCTTTGCGCCCTTTGCGTTAAAAACCACCGTAGAAACTCCCCAACCATTTGGCACAAACTTTAACCTATTTAAAACTAGGAAATTATAAACTAGGCTTACTTGTAAATTTCAATGAAAGCCTCTTGAAAAACGGAATAAGAAGAGTTATAAACAACTTATAGATAAAGCTTTGCGAACTCATTGCAAAGCAAATCTTAAAAAAAATAACTTCTTTCCTTTGCGAAAAACCTTTGCGCACTTTGCGTTAAAAAACCTAAAGACTTAGTGTAAAATTATTCATCAAATAAATTCTTGCTTAAAATTCATTTCGGTTTTCTTACATTTGAAACCATGAAAGGATTAAAGATTGTTTTTTGGATTATTTGGCGCATTTGGTTTTACGTTTTAATGGCGGTTCCAATATTGATTATGCTGCCGTTTTTACTGATTTCTATTATCTCGGAGAGAGGATACCCTTATTTTTTCAAAATGGCCCGCATTTGGGCTAAATTTATCCTTTTCGGGATGGGTTTTTATTACAAAGTAAAACGCGAACAAAAGCTTATCAAAAATACAAGTTATATGATCGTGGCAAACCATACTTCAATGACAGATATTATGCTTATGCTTGCCATTATAAAAAATCCGTTTGTTTTTGTTGGAAAGAAAGAGCTTGTGAAGATTCCGCTATTTGGATTTTTCTACAAAAGAACCTGTATTTTGGTAGACAGAAATTCTTCAAAAAGCAAAAATGAAGTTTTCAAACGTGCGCAAGATCGTTTAAATCAGGGTTTAAGTATTTGTATTTTCCCAGAAGGGGGAGTTCCTGATGACGAATCTATTTTACTGGACGAATTTAAAGATGGTGCTTTTAGATTGGCAATTGAGCATCAAATCCCTATTGTGCCAATCGTTTTTGCCGATAATAAAGAACGTTTCTCTTATACTTTTTTAAGCGGAAGTCCCGGAAAAATGCGGGGAAAAATCCTGCCTTTTGTAGAAACAAATGGTTTAAAACCGGATAACAGAAAAGACCTCAGAGACAATGTAAGACAATTGATTTATAAAGATTTACTTGAGTTTAAAAGGAAAGATTTAAAAGAGTAATTAAAATAACAAACCCGGCAGGATTTTACACTTGCCGGGTTTTCTTTCGAAATAAAAACCCCCGTTTATATTCAAAAAGCTTATCGGTGAATTATTTTCTCTGAGATAAAACGCAATATTTTTCTAATTTTTAATTTGGTTTTTTTTAGTTTTTTACCCCGCTGCATTTCTCTTTTTTCCTTCATGGTTAAATATTTATGGCTTGATAATAAAGAGTTTGGTTAAAACTCAGGTTAGTGTCATAATATATTAGATCGAAAAAAACTAAAAAGGTTGGTATCGATTAGATAATTTTTTTTTCAAAAACCAGTAAAAACCCGTTAGAACCATGAGCGAAACTAACGGACTTTTAATGAATCAACCAACCAAATTTATTATAAAAAAAATGTTGAATTAAGTATTTATGGCCAATACCAATTAAACATTATGTCTATTTGTATAGATGCGATAGTTTTAAAAAGGTTGCGTCTTTTTTTTATTTTTTTTCAAATAAAAAACCCGGAAGGTTTAAAAACTTCCGGGTTTATAATGCAAAGTATTGATTTTTAAATACTTTTAAAATTTTAAGCATCAGCTAATTCTTTCATGTGAGCTTTAATTTTAGCTTCTAATTCATCAGCCAATTCTGGGTTATCTTTAATTAAAGCTTTTACTGCATCACGACCCTGACCTAATTTAGTGTCTCCGTAGCTAAACCAAGATCCTGCTTTTTTAACGATTTCAAATTCAACCGCTAAATCAAGAATTTCACCTGTTTTAGAAACACCTTCTCCGTACATAATGTCAAATTCGGCAGTTTTAAACGGTGGGGCAACTTTGTTTTTAACGATTTTAACTTTAGTTCTGTTACCAATTACGTTTTCTCCATCTTTAATTTGAGACGAACGACGAATATCTAAACGTACAGAAGCGTAGAATTTTAATGCGTTACCACCGGTTGTTGTTTCAGGATTTCCGAACATAACACCAATTTTTTCACGCAGCTGGTTGATAAAGAAAACAGTACAATTTGTTTTGCTGATTGTTCCGGTTAATTTTCTTAGTGCCTGAGACATCAAACGTGCGTGAAGACCCATTTTTGAATCTCCCATTTCACCCTCAATTTCACTTTTTGGCGTTAAAGCCGCAACAGAGTCAATTACAACAATGTCGATAGCGCCTGAACGAATTAAGTTTTCGGCAATTTCTAAAGCCTGTTCACCATTGTCTGGCTGCGAGATAATTAAATTTTCGATATCAACACCTAATTTTTCAGCATAATTTCTATCAAAAGCGTGTTCCGCATCAATAAAAGCAGCAATACCGCCAGCTTTTTGAGCTTCGGCAATTGCATGCAATGTTAATGTAGTCTTACCAGATGATTCCGGCCCGTATATTTCTATAATTCTTCCTTTCGGATATCCATTTACTCCAAGAGCTAAATCAACGCCAAGAGAACCCGAAGAAATCGTTTCTACCTCTACAATGGCTCTGTCGCCCATTTTCATTACGGTTCCTTTTCCGTAGGTTTTGTCAAGTTTATCAAGCGTTAATTGCAGCGCTTTTAATTTGGCTTCTTTGTCTGAACTCATCTTTTCTTAAATATCTAAAAATTGTTATTTTCTGCCTTTCAAAAACCAAATAGTGGAATAACTTCCTGAATTTTTATTTGGCGAATTAGAATGTGTAAAAATACTTCTTTTTTTGAAGTTTGATTGCTTCAAATTGTTTCAAATTGTAACAATTTGTATTACAAAAATAAAGCCTTCAATTCGGTAGCATCAGAAGGTTTTAATTTTCCAGCCAATACTAAACTTAGTTGTTTACGACGTAAAGCAGCTTCAAAACGTTGTATTTCTAATTCCGTTTCAGGAACAATTGCCG
The DNA here is from genome assembly GCF_021245985.1 of Flavobacterium soyae. GTDB lineage: Bacteria > Bacteroidota > Bacteroidia > Flavobacteriales > Flavobacteriaceae > Flavobacterium > Flavobacterium soyae. Next base: position 167,955 of record NZ_JAJQXA010000004.1, read on the forward strand.
GTACTTCAACAGGTCTTCCGGTATCATCGACAGCTACAAAAGTATAAATAGCTTCGTTTGCCTTGGTTCTGTTTCCAGATTCGCGGTCTTCTACCCAAACGTCTATAAAAACTTCCATAGAACTTTTGAATGATCTTGAAACTTTTGCTTCTACGGTAACAACACTTCCAAGAGAAATTGCTCTGTTAAAAGCAACGTGATTTACAGATGCCGTAACTACAATTCGACGCGAATGTCTGCGTGCTGCAATACTTGCTGCGCGATCCATTCGGGCTAATAATTCGCCGCCGAAAAGATTGTTTAAAGGATTTGTTTCACTTGGTAAAACTAAATCAGTTAATATTGTCAGCGATTCTGAAGGGTGTTTTGGATTCATTTTTTTAATAATAAATTTTATTTTTATGTCCGTTTTGCGGACGTTTCTTGCCACAGATTTTTTAATCATTTTAATCTGTGAAATCTGTGGCTGATTTTTAAATTAATTGCGGTTAATTAATTCATCCAGTTAACTAACATAACGGCAGGAATTAAATAAATAACAATGGTTCTTGCACCATCGTAGTCTTTGGCTAATCGTTGTCCGAAAAGCATCATTAACAAACAGATACATGAAAATATTCCGGCATAAAAACCATAATCACGACCGCTGTTTGTTAGTAATTGAATCGCACCCACAACACTTAAAATTCCAGAAATTAATTCTAAAACCAACAAGTGTAAAAGAGCAAGCGGCACTTGGTTTTTTAATGGCGTTTTAGCAAAATGTTCTTTAAGCCAGGCAACATTATCTTTCCAGTAAAAAATCTTTTCATAGCCTGACTGTAAAAAAGTTAAGGCTAAAAATGCTAATATTAAAATAGAGGCAACATTGTTCATTTCGAGGACTATTTTTTATGAATTAAACGAGTCAGTTTTATAGATAAATCGGTTAAGATTATTTTCGCATTTCCGTTTCTTTCAATGTGATACATCGCATCTGAAAGCTCTTTGAAAATTTCGTGAATATTATTTCCGTTTACAAAAGGGGCAAAATTTTCGAGTTTAAATTTGTCGACTTTTGGCTCAATGTAAACTAAAGCTGGCGTTTGATAATTAAGCAATAATGCCTGCCTGAACATTTCGATACAAAACTGAATGAACTTTTTCTGACTTTCGCGGCCAAGTCCGGCAATTTCTTCACTCCAGGAAATTAAATCCTGAATTGCTGCGGCATTCCCTTTTGCCCTAAATGCGGCGCGAACCCAATTAACAAACCATTGCTCAAAAGGATATTCAGAATCATCTTCTTTTAACAGATGTAAAGCTTTATTAAAATTTCCCTGCGCCTGATGGGCAATTTTTTTGGCTAAATTCGAATCTATATTTTCTTTAGAAACCAATGCTTCTGCAATTACTTTTTCTGGAAGTCCGTTAAAATGAATTACCTGACAGCGAGAACGTATGGTTTGAATAATATCTTCTTCATTTTCAGAAATCAGAATAAAAATTGTTTTATCTGATGGTTCTTCGAGCAGTTTTAAAAGTTTATTCGAAGCCGCAATATTCATCTTATCTGCCATCCAGATAATCATGATTTTATAACCGCCTTCGTATGATTTCAGCGCAAGCGACTTTAAAACTTCCTGTGCATCTTCAACCCTGATTTCGCCCTGTTTGTTTTGAACGCCTAAAGTTTTATACCAGTCAAATAATCCGCCGTAAGGCATTTCCTGAATAAAGTTTCGCCAGTCCTGAATAAAGTCTAAACTTTTGGGTTTGGTTTTTACATCTTCTGTGGTAACGGTTGGGTAAATAAAATGCAGATCGGGATGCGAAATATTTTGAAATTTCAAATTACACGAATCATTTCCATTTTCGTTTTCATTTCCCGTATTACTGCACAAAATGTACTGAGCATAAGCAATTGCTGTAGATAATGTGCCGCTTCCTTCAGGCCCAATAAATAATTGTGCATGAGGAATTCGCCCGGAAGATGCACTTTTTATCAAGTGACTTTTGATGTAATCCTGACCTAAAATTTGAGAAAATTGCATGAAGCAAAGATAGAAGAAAATGATGTAGTCAAAAATTTTCGATTAAAGATTATTGAGCGGTATTTCATTTATGTGAATATGACTATTTTTTGCCAAAAAATTTGCCCCATCTTAACCAACTTTTGTTAATAAATTACTTCACACGAGCAGATATCAAGACTTTTTTGTTAATATTTTTTTGTTCAAAACGATAAACGTATGGTTTTTTTGGCTATTTAAAGTAAAACAAAAAACGTTTTTATAGATAATATCTTACGTTTTTTGTTTTGACGGTTTTAACAAAAAGCCCGTTAAAACGCACAATTTCTCGACATAAAGCAGGTTTTTAAGCTTGTTTTAAGCTTTTTTTTTGAAAAAAGAATTCAATAAAGTTGCAGTTTAAGTTAATTTCTATATTTTTGTTTTCATCAACAACCAATTATATAATAAGAATTTATGAAAGGGAAAATTATTTTATTTAGTGCATTTTTTATCATGACAACTGCAGCTGTTTCTGCGCAGGCAAAAAACGCTCCAAGAAGTATTATTAGTACAACGGCTCTTATTCGTAAATACCATGATCAAAAAGAATTGAGTGGTATGCAAAAAGGAGAACTTTTGGAATTGTATATTGAGCGAATTAAAGTATTAGTAAAAACTCTCCCTTACATTGCTTTGGTTACAAAGCCTGGTGTTACGATGGCAGACTTAGGTATTCCGGACGATGGTGACCACAAAAAAATATTAGATAATCAGGCGATTGGTACAACAACTTTCTTAGATACTACAGTAGAGTTTCAAAGAAAAATGATGCCATACTCTGATAAAGGAAATCTTATCGCGGCAATCTTATTTTACGAAAACACATTAAAATCTTTACACGAGTTCAATGACTTGAACGAAATGTAAGATTTAAAAAAATATTTTAAAGCCTTTTTTGAAGTGGTTATACAGATGATTTAGATTTCTGCATCATTTTGAAAAAGTAAAACAAAACAACTCGTTCTCGATTTATTCTGAATAATATTAGAAAAACCGAGAACAGTTTTTTTCATTTACGCATACCCAAATTATTTAAAGCATACCCAAATTTATTATTAACCTAATACACACCTTTATCATGAAAAAAATTACTCAAATGATCTGTGTTCTTTTGACAGTTACGAGTATGAGTGCTCAACAAGAGAAAGGAATTATGGGCTACACTAACTGGTTAAATAACTGGACTGAATTTAAGCCTAACAAAGTAGAGTATGGAGAAGCAAATCAAATTTTAGCAGGAAATATTTCTGTTAATACTAAATTGCTTAAAAGGAATATCTATGTTTTGCAGGGCAACGTTTATGTTACTAACAATGCAGTTTTAACAATTGAGCCTGGAACGTTAATTATTGGTGATTTCGAAACAAAAGGAACATTAGTAGTTACAAAAGGTGCACAACTTGTTGCAGATGGTTTAGAAACTGACCCAATCGTATTTACATCTAACCGCAGCCAGAAAAAAGCTGGAGACTGGGGAGGCGTTGTAATTCTTGGAGATGCACCAATCAATAAATTCGGTAACGTAGGTTCTTACAATATGGACCTTGATCCAACTTTAACAACTTATGGTGGTGATAATGTTGCTTCAAATTCTGGTATTTTAAGATATGTAAGAATCGAATTTGCTGGTAAAAAAGTAAAAGGTGTTGATACTTTCAACGGTTTAACGATTGCTGGTGTTGGTAACAAAACAATTCTTGAAAACGTTATGGTGAGCTACTCTGGAGGAGATTCATTTGCTTTTTTCGGTGGAGACGTAAACGTTACAAAATTTGTTTCTTATAAATCAATCAACGACGATTACAAGTTTACTCAAGGTGTACAATGTCGTTTATTCAACTCATTAGCTGTTAGATCTTCTTACTTATCAAGTAACAAAGACGGTTCTCGCTGTATGGAAGTAAAATCGTTTGAAAAGAAAAACGAAACAGATTTTACTAAAAAAACTACTTTAGTTGTTGCGACTAACATTACAATGTTAAACGATAGTGAAAACATTAAAGCGGATATTCAGGCTGGTTTAGTTAAAGAAGCAATTTATGTTGCTGAAACAGCTTCTCTTGAATTGAAACGTAGTGTAGTCTCTGGATTTAATCCTGCAGTATTATTAGACAGTAAAACTGAGATCAACGATGCCAATCTTAAAAAGATCAAGTTTGAAGAAATGTATTTCAATCTTTGTAATGGAAACATCTTTACAGAATACAATTCAAACAATGAAGATTTAGAGAGCTGGTACGGTAATAGTGTATTCTTTAACGTGTATTCACAAAGTGATAACAAAGAAACTTTCATAGATATTTCTAATCCTAAGAAACCAGACTTTAGATTACAATTAGGGAAAATTACAGCTTCAAGCGGCAATAGATAAATAGATTTCGATTTTTATTTCAAAGCGTAAATTTTATTAATAAAGTCCCCAGACACAATTTATGTATCCGTCTTAAAAGGACCAAATAAAGATCAAAACATAATGGCTCTATCTACAAAAAAATATTTATATATATTCTTTTTGGTTTCTCCTATTTCGTTAAGTCTGTATGCACAAAGTCCAGCAATTGAAAAACCTGCGTTTTCTGCCGTTTCTGACTGCAAATTAACGACAATTGAGATAAATCAAAACAACGAATCAGCGGATAAATGTATCGGCAAATTAGATAATTCTAATCAGTTAATAGTAGGGCTGTCCACCCCCAAGGACAGCCTTACTATGGCAGCTGATGTGAAAGATCAGTCTTCGGATTGTGAAGAAAATTCATTGATTGGTTCTACTTCAATTCTTGCAAAAGATATTATTGAGAACTATAAATATGATTTTTCGGAAACATTCATAGATATCTTGTTTTTTGAGCGTATAGACTTAGCAAGAACACGTACTATATGATTCGAAAAACTACTTTATCTTTTTTTAAAGTTTTCATTTTATTTAGTATAATTCTCTTTACTAAATCGCGTACCTATGCTCAAACAGCAATAGTTGGGCAGCAGCTTCCTTTCGATAGAATTTGTGCTGGTTTAATAGTAAACGGAACACCTTTTAATGAATACTACGCCACATTCAGCTACTTAAATTTTCCGGCAGGTACTACTTTTGAAGTAGAACTTTCAGATGATTTGGGAAGTTTTACAACCCCTACTGCTACAACAAAAATTTCGTTTGTAGATGATCCTTCAGCGCAGCAGCAAACCATAAAGTTTGCTATTCCTACAGATTTAAAAGGATCAAACACATACAGCCTTCGCGTTAAAAGTAATACAGCAACGCCTGTTTACAGTCAGAGGTTTAAGAATTTCCAGGATCAGACATCGTTTCCTGCTTTTTACAGAATTTATACAGATAAATTTTTTATTAATAATAAAGAAGCCAATGCAACTATTTGTTCAGGCGGAAATTTAAGTCTTTCAGTTTACAACCCAACACCTGCAGATGTACCTTCATCTCCTGCCAATTATCCAAATTTAACGTATAAATGGTATAAAGATGATGTATTAATTGCTGGACAAAGTGGTACAACGTTAGTGGCAAATGCCCCGGGGGTTTATTATGCCCAGATAAATTATGGAGGCTGTGATGATGATAACTTTAGTTCTAATCGTGTTACAGTAGTATCTTCAAGCGGAGGATCTGCAGTAACGGTAGATTCCAGCTTAGGAAATCCTTTTTGTTCAAACGGATCAGGGACTGTTTTAACGGCAACATCGGGTAACAGTTACGTTTGGAAAAAAGATGGTGTTGTAATTGCACAAACATCTCGCAGTATTACTACAAATGAATCCGGTATTTATTCAGTTGAGGTTGATTTTGGCGGTTGTAAAGCAACAGGAAGTATTGATTTAAAAAGCAATAGTTTCACGGCGAGTATAGATGTTCCGGATACTTATGAGCTTAAAGAAGGAGAAACATTAAATGTATCTGTAACTACTGATGCAGTGACTCCAAAATTCGAATGGTTTTTAAATAATAATGCAATAAGCGGAGCCAGCAGCGCAAGTTATCTGGTAGCCGTAAGAGGTCTTTATAAAGTTAAAATTTCACAGGAATCAGGATGTATAGCTTCAAAAGAATTTACATTTAGAGTTACTTCAGAAAATGATGCAAAAACCTCAGTTATTCCAAATATTGTTAAGCTGGGCGGCACTTATCCTTACTGGAATATCCCAGATGTTTATAAAACGGCGTCGACCAAACTAATAATTTTAAGTTCAAATGGAGAGGTGATGTATGATGATGTTGGCAGCAATTACGATCCGGAAAGCAGCTTTTTAATAAAAGATTTTAAAAATGTAAATCCAGTTTATTACTATGTCATTCAATCAGACACAGGTGAAAAAAAAGGATCAATAACTGTGATTAAATAATGAAGAAAATTTTACTATTCATAACTTTATTTTACGGTTTTTCTAATGTACTCTATTCTCAGGACCAAAATGAGAATGGAGTTGTTTCGTTTTCATTACCTATCAGAAATTCATTAAAGTTTAATAGATATTTAATAAACCCTGCATTTAGTTTTGTTCGCGAAACAAACGCATATGCAAGTTTCTATAATAAAAGACAATGGGTGCAGTTTGACAATGCACCGCAAACATATTTAGCCAATTACTCTGGACGATTCAGAGAAAATGAAGCTTTTGCAATTGGTTTATTCCAGCAAAATTATGGTTTAATGACCGTTTTTGGCGGAGTTGTCAATTTTGCTCATAATATCGTTTTGCAGGAAGACAGTAACCTTACTTTTGGTTTAAACGCGGGCGTATACCAAAGCGGTTTAGACAAAGGAAAAATTATATCTGATGATACGGATATTTTAAACGGGGATTATCCCTCAAATACAATGCTTACCGTAAATCCGGGGATTAACTACGGAACAGCGTTTATGGATTTTGGATTATCGGTAAACAATTTAATTCTTTACAATTTTGGTTCAGGTGTTGTAAAAGAAGATCCGGAAAGAGCAATCGAATTACATGCCATGTACACCGGCTACATTGACAGTTATGGTTTTTTTGAACAAAGTAAATTTTCAGGAATTGTAAAAACAGAAATTAAAAAAGATAAAACGGTTCTTTCAGGGCTTGCAATGCTTTCGCTGAAACAAGGAGTTTGGGCGCAGGCAGGTTACAATACTCTATATGGAGTTTCTGCAGGTTTAGGGGTTAATATTTCACCTAGCATTGCAATCGAATATAACTATGAAAGAGGAATGGGCAATTTTACAAATATGGGAGGTTCTCATGAATTTGCAATTGCTTATAAATTTAAAAATAGAAATTACTATTATGGTGATGATGAAGAGGGAGCATTAATAGATCCTTCGAGAACGACATCTAAACCAGTAATTGCCAAACCAAAAACAAATGCGGCTCCGGTAACAAGAGTAGATGGAGCTGAGAAAACGAGACTAGCAGCAGAAGCAAAAGCAAAAGCCGATGCCGAAGCAAAACAAGCCAGACTTGCCGCTGCAGAAAAAGTGAAGGCTGATGCCGATGCTGCTGCAAAAGCAAAATTAGAAGCAGATAACAAAGCTAAAGCTGATGCCGAAGCTCTTAAGATAAAATTAGCCGCCGATGCTAAAGCTAAAGCTGATGCAGCAGCAGCAGCAAGAGCGCAGACAGCAACAACAAACAGAGCCGTTGCTGCACAACAAAAAACACAAGCACAATTAGCTGCAGATAAAGCAAGAGCTGATGCTGAGGCAAGAAGAATAAAATTAGCTGCAGATAATAAAGCCAGAGTGGACGCTGCTGCCGCTGCGAGAGTACAAGCTCAAGCAAACAAACCATCAGCAACAGCTGCACAAAAAACACAAGCACAATTAGCTGCAGATAAAGCAAGAGCTGATGCTGAAGCATTAAAAATAAAACTTGCGGCCGATGCGAAAGCTAAGGCAGATGCAGAAGCTAAAGCGAAACAAGCAACTGCTGCAACGCCGCCGGCTCCGCAAAAAACACAAGCACAATTAAATGCTGAAAAAGCTAAGGCAGATGCAGAGGCACTTAAAATAAAGCTAGCTGCAGATGCGAAAGCTAAAGCTGATGCTGCAGAGGCAAAACGTAAAGCAGATGCTAAAGCAAAAGCAGAAGAGGCAGACTTACAATCAATCTTGGCTGCAGATGCTAAAGCAAAAGCAGATTCTGATGCGCTTCAGGCTAGATTAGCCGCAGAAGCTAAAGCAAAAGCCGCTTCTGAAGCAAAAACAAAAGCTTCGATTGATGCTGCAAATAGAGCTAAAGCGGCAGCTGCTGCTAAAGCAAAAGCTGCAGAAGAAGCAGCCCTAAAAGAAAAATTAGCAGCTGATGCAAAAGCGAAAGCAGATGCAGAAGCTAGACAAGCAATAATAGCTGCAGAAGCTAAAGCAAAAGCCGATGCTGAAGCATTAAAAATAAAATTAGCTGCCGATGCAAAAGCGAAAGCCGACGCAGAAGCCCAGGCTAAGTTAGCTGCAGAAGCAAAAGCAAAAGCAGATGCAGAAGCACTTCAAGCTAAATTAGTTGCTGATGCAAAAGCGAAAGCAGATGCAGAGGCTCAGGCAAAACTTGATGCAGAAGCAAAAGCAAAAGCAGATGCAGAAGCACTTCAGGCTAAACTAGCAGCCGACGCCAAAGCAAAAGCCGATGCTGAAGCATTACAGGCAAAACTTGTAGCAGAAGCAAAAGCTAAGGCTGACGCAGAAGCTCTACAAGCAAAACAAGCTGCCGATGCAAAAGTGAAAGCTGACGAAGAGGCACGTCAGGCTAAATTAGCAGCTGATGCAAAAGCAAAAGCTGATGCTGAAGCAGAAAAAACGAGATTAGCTGCAGAAGCGAAAGCAAAAGCAGATATGGAAGCTTTACAAGCGAAATTAATTGCTGACGCAAGAGTTAAAGCCGATGCAGAAGCAACTGCAAAAGCAAAAGCAGAAGCAGAAGAAAAACAATTAAGAGAAGCTGAAGAAGCACGTCAGGCTAAATTAGCGGCTGACGCAAAAGCTAAGGCCGATGCAGAAGCACTTCAAGCGAAATTAGCAGCCGACGCAAAAGCTAAGGCCGATGCAGAAGCACTTCAAGCGAAATTAGCAGCCGACGCAAAAGCTAAGGCAGATGCAGAAGCATTACAAGCTAAACTTGCTGCAGACGCAAAAGCAAAAGCCGATGCAGAAGCATTACAGGCTAAGTTAGCTGCGGAGGCAAAAGCTAAGGCCGATGCAGAAGCACTTCAAGCAAAATTAGCTGCTGATGCCAAAGCAAAAGCCGACGCAGAAGCACTTCAAGCAAAATTAGCAGCAGACGCCAAAGCAAAAGCTGATGCAGAAGCATTACAGGCTAAGTTAGCTGCGGACGCAAAAGCAAAGGCTGATGCAGAAGCATTACAGGCTAAGTTAGCTGCGGACGCAAAAGCTAAGGCCGATGCAGAAGCACTTCAAGCAAAATTAGCTGCTGATGCCAAAGCTAAAGCTGACGCAGAAGCATTACAAGCTAAGTTAGCAGCTGATGCCAAAGCAAAAGCCGACGCAGAAGCACTTCAAGCAAAACTAGCAGCTGACGCCAAGGCAAAAGCTGACGCAGAAGCATTACAAGCTAAGTTAGCAGCTGATGCCAAAGCAAAAGCCGACGCAGAAGCATTACAGGCTAAGTTAGCTGCTGATGCCAAAGCAAAAGCCGACGCAGAAGCACTTCAAGCAAAATTAGCAGCTGATGCCAAAGCAAAAGCTGACGCAGAAGCACTTCAAGCAAAATTAGCAGCTGATGCCAAAGCAAAAGCTGACGCAGAAGCACTTCAAGCAAAATTAGCAGCTGATGCCAAAGCAAAAGCCGACGCAGAAGCACTTCAAGCAAAATTAGCTGCTGATGCCAAAGCAAAAGCTGACGCAGAAGCATTACAAGCTAAGTTAACGGCAGATGCAAAAGCTAAGGCAGATGCAGAAGCGGCAGAAAAACAAAAAGCTGACGAAGAAGCAAGAAAATTAAAAGAAGAAGAAGAACGTCAGGCAAGACTAGCCGCAGAGAAAGCAAAAGCTGATGCAGAAGCAGCAGCGGCCAGAGCTGCAGCAGCGTCAAAAGATGAAACAGCAAAAGCTATTGAAAGCTTAACTCAGTCAATTGAAAGTTCAGGTAAAACACAAAATGATTTATTAGATCAGTTTAAATCGACGATAGCTAATAAACAAAAAGACCTGAATGATTTAAAAGAAGAGAACGACTTAAGTGAAAAAGGTATTTATAAAGAACCAAAACCTTTCAAAAGTGTAGCTGCAGAAAACAGTCAGATAGAAGCTTTAAAATCACAGCTGGCAGATGCTAGTAAAGCACAGAAAGACGAGATTGCTAAGCTGACGAATTTATATAACGAAAGACTTAAAAAAGTTCCAAACAAAAATGATGCTTTAAACAAAGCTTATCTTGAGAAGATAAACGAATTGAAAGCAGCGCAGTTAAAAATGGAACTGGAAGGTGCAGCATTACTTGCCGATTTAGAGCGTATTAAAGCTGAAACTGAAATTGAGAAAAAACGTAGAATTAAGCGTGCGGCATACGAAAATGATCAAGGTAGATATGCTCAGGATTTAGCTGCCCTTAAACGTATTAAGGAAACAACGAAAGTAAGCAGTACACCGCTCACAGCTGCAGATTTTGATTTTGGTGAAGACCAGTCAAATATGCAGATTATTAAGAATATTAAAAATTCTGAAAGTGGTTATTATATGATTCTTGCAGTACACAGCAGTGTTGAAAAACGTGATGAGTTCTTAACGAAAGCTGTTGCATCTGGAGTTTCAAATATTAATTTCTTTTACAATATAACAACAAGTAAATATTATATCTATTACGAGAAATTCGATGGTCTGCAAGAAGCAACTAAGGCATTAGAAGCTAAAGGAAAATCACCATACAACGGAAAAATGGCAATCGTAAAAGTGGAGAATTAATAGATATTAGACGGCAGCTTCTTTGAAAAAAGAAGAAGGAAAGTAAAACATAAATTTAAATTAAGATTGAATGTTGTTTTTTGAATGCCCCTTCAAAAAACAACAGTTAAACTGAAACCATAGTAATATGAAAAAACCTACTACTTTAAAATTAGTTTTAACTGTATTATTTTTTATACAGAGTTTTATTATGTTCTCTCAAAAGAATTTCGCCCCTCGTTTTGACACGAGTTTAAAAGGTGACATGCTTTTGATAGGTAATAATATTTTGAATAGAGATAACAATAGTAATGGCCAACGACCAAACGATGCCTTTAATTCTACGAACCAGAACAATAACGACCTTAATATGCAATATATTGATGTCGATAGTGATAATACCACTTTTAGTTCAAGTTCTGCTACTTTAGCTATTCCACAAACAAGTAGAGAATGTTATAAGATTGTTTACGCGGGGCTTTATTGGGCTGGTGTTTACAGTCAAGCTTCTGTAACTAATGGGACTGTAAATCGTGCCAATTTAGGTTCGATTAAGTTTAAGCTTCCTGGCCAGACTACTTATAATGATATTACAGGGTCGTTAATTTACGATTACTATCCTACAACGTCAAACGGTAGTCAGATGCCGTATGCATATTACTATGATGCAACAGCATTAGTGCAGGCATTAGCAAATCCTGAAGGAGTTTACACCGCAGCAAATATTATTTCAGGAAGAGGTGGTATAAATGGTGGTTTTGCAGCGGGCTGGAATTTATTTATAGTATATGAGGATCCAAAATCGTCTGCAAAATATATTACATCTTTTGACGGTCTTAGTTGGATCCAGGCATCCAGCGCACCGGTAACTTATGATATTTCTGGATTCAAAACTATTCCAACAGGAGTTGTAAAAGCAAAATTAGCTTTTGCTGCTTTAGAGGGAGATGTTAATCTTACAGGAGATAAATATTCTATAAATAATACAGATATTTTTACTGCAGAGCGCCCAGTTAATAACTTCTTCAATAGTACAATTAATGACACTAACGGGCCTTATACAGCGAGAACTCCAAACAGCGGTAATACACTTGGTTTTGAAGCAGGTATTATAAACCTTAATAATGCTTCAAATTCAATTATTAAAAACAACGATACTTCGGCACAATTAAAGCTTAGTACTGTAGGAGATGGTTATGGACTTTTCTTCAATGCTTTTAACGTTGAAATTATTGAACCGAAAATTGTTTTAACTAAAATTGTAAAAAATAATGCCGGGGTAGATATTGGAGGCCAAAATGTTACTTTAGGCCAGCAGTTAAATTATGAAATTGGTTTTAAAAATACAGGTAATGATAATGCCACCGAGTTTACGATTAGAGACCAGCTGCCTATTAATATTATTTTTAATTATCCGGCAGATATTGTTTCGTTACCTACAGGGGTAACGGTACAAAGTTATAATGCTGCAACAAGAAATATTGTTTTTGCAGTAAACAACAACGTTGTTAAAGTTGGTGATCCTGAAAAAATTATTAGTTTCAAGGTTCAGGTTGTTCCTGATTGTCAAAGTTTAAGCGAGGCTTGTTCTAACAGTATTGACAACTCTGCTTATGCTACATACAAAGGGCAGCAAAACACTAGTTTTATAATTTCTGATGACCCGAGTGTTAATACCAATACAGGATGTATTTTAGTTCCAAAAGCTACAAACTTTTTAGTTGGGGTAGATGGTTGTAAATATACTTCGAATGTTACTTTATGTGGGGAGAACATTAATTTAACAGCTGCTAATGGTTATACATCTTATACGTGGTATAGTGATGAAGCAAGAACAAATCAAATAGGTACAGGACAAACATTAAATGTAAAAGATCCTGGAACGTATTATGTTTACAATCTTGCAGCTGCACCTTGTAGATCAATTTATCAATCATTTGTTGTAACAAGATTTGGAAGCACAGTAGAGAATCCGGTAATACCATTTGCAGATCAGGTAGTAACTTGTTCTAATGATGGAAAAAAATTACCAAATATTTTCTTGTGCGGTTCAAATGCAGTCAGACAAATTACTACAAGCATTTCTGATGCAACAAGTATTGTTTGGGAAAAATTAGATGAAGGAAGCTGTGCTGCTGTAACGAATCAGAATTGTGCCAACGAAAATACAGCCTGTACGTGGGCCAGTGTAGGTACCGGACAAAATTATACAGCAAACCAGGCGGGACAATTTCGAGTAACATTAAATTATGCGGGAGGATGTTTCAACCGTTTTTATTTTAATGTTTATACGAATTTGTTAACTCCAACAGAAACGCATAAGGATATTATTTGTGGTGTTTCCGGAAGTATTACGATTGGCGGAGTGCCGGCAGGGTACGAATATGCTATCAGTACAGATCCTAATGGAACGATTGGAGCATATCAGGCAAGTAATACTTTTAATATTACAAACCCAAATTCATATACTGTTCACATTAGACAAGTAGGTGTAACTACTAATCCATGTATTTTTACTGTTCCAAATATTCTTATTAGAAAAGTAGATTTACAGATTAGCACAGCTGTTACGCAGCCAACTTGTTATGGAGATAAAGGAAGTATAAAAGTTGGCGCTCTTAATATTGATCCGCAATATTATTATTACTTATATAATAATGCGACAAATGTCCTTGTTAACAGTGCTGGTCCTATTGCGGCTTCAGATTATACTTTTGCAAATTTAAATCCCGGAATTACATATAGGGTAAGAGTTACAAATGCAGCTGTTGGTGGTACACCATCCCCGACTTGTGATGTGTCAAGTGTTATTCCTATAAATAATATTGCCGCTCCTCTAGTTGCAACGGCTGCCTTAACAACTCCGCTTACGGCATGCAGCGATGGTAAAATTACTTTATCAGGTTCTGGAGGAACAGCTCCATATTTCTTCTTTGTAAACGGGTCTGCTACTTTCCTTACTTCAAATGAAATTACTTTTACAACAGCAGGAACATACAATATTCGTTTAGTTGATTCTAATAACTGTGAGGCAACAACATCGATTACAGTTACAGGAAATCCTAAACCAGTTTACACTGTAACAAATACTGAAATTAATTGTAACGGTGGTACAGCTCAAATAAACATTAATGTTACAAACGCAAACGGATATACTTTACAATATAGTATTGATAATGGGGCTACATTTAGCAGTACTCCAGTTTTCTCTAATCTAACAGGCGGAACTTACAATGTTGTAGTTAGATATACTTTATCAGGAACAACTTGTACTGACCCTGCTACGAATATAACAATTACAGCTCCTGCAAATGCATTAAGTGCTTCTGCGGGTGTTTCTGAATTAGCAGGTTGTGATCCTTCTGGTAATGGTTTTGGTAAAGTACGTATTACAAACCCTCAAGGAGGAACTCCACCTTATACTTATAGTTTTGATGGAGGTACAACTTACGGAACTTCGAATGAAGCTTACGTAGCACCGGGAACTTATACACTTTATGTTAGAGATTCAAAAGGCTGTACATTCGCAATGCCGGGTGTTGTTTTAGATCCAAAACCGGCAGACCCTACAATTTCAGTTGACCCTCCGGTATTTAATTGTAACGGAACTGCAACAAGTACAGTAACGGTAACAAATGGAAGCGGAGCAAATTATAGTTATGAATATTATTTAGATAATGTTTTAAATACAAATACTCCTCCGAATGTTTTCTTAAATGTTCCATCGGGATCACATACGGTAAGCGTAAAATATAATTTGATTTCAGTACCAACTTATAGTAATTTATTACAAGAAGATTTTGGTTCTGGAGGAACTACAACAACTCCGGGTATTGCGGCGGCTTACTGTTTCAACGACCAAAGAGTAAACCCGCCATATACTTGTTCTTTAAATGGAACTCCAACTCGTTCTGTTGAAGATAACCAATATTCAGTTACGAGTTTCTTTTGGAGAAGTGATGATCCTGCTAGTAATAACACAGGAGCATGGTACCACTTTAAAGATCATACAACAAACCCTAATAACTTAGCAGGTGTTGGAGATGCAAACGGAAGATATTTATTAGTAAACATTGGAGGAGCAGCTGGACCTTACGGAGTTTTATATAGCAAACCAATTATTGATGTTATCCCAAATCAGCCGGTAATGGTCTCTTTGTATGTGGGTAACTTATTAAATACTGGTGCTAGTGGAGCAGCTCCAATTGTAAGATTTGAGCTGGTTGATGGTTCTGGTAATGTTGTAGCTACTCAGGATACGGGTAAAATTGCCGAAGCAGCAAATGACCCAAATAGAACAAAATGGGTTCCGATAAACATTTCACTAAACCCTGGAAATAACACAAACCTTACTTTTAGAATTCGTTCCGGAAGTATTGAATATGGTGGAAATGACTTAGTAATTGATGATATCTGGG
Source organism: Flavobacterium soyae (assembly GCF_021245985.1). GTDB lineage: Bacteria > Bacteroidota > Bacteroidia > Flavobacteriales > Flavobacteriaceae > Flavobacterium > Flavobacterium soyae. Next base: position 183,312 of record NZ_JAJQXA010000004.1, read on the forward strand.
TACGTCAGATTCCAAAATCGTGTATTACTCAAAAAGATTTCCCTATTGTTATCGACAGTAATAAAGCATTTTCGGCTTCTATAACAGGAGTTAAAAATGTTACTTGTAATGGAGGAAACAATGGAGAAATTACATTGGCAGCACAAAACTTTAATCTTCCTTATGGATTCGATTATTCTATGAATAATGGAGCTACTTGGGTGAACTCTAAAGTATCTCCTGTAACAGTAACAGGTTTAACAAGTCAAACATACGCAATTCAGATACGTTTCAACAATAGCGCATCGACTTGTAGTTTCCCATTTTCGCAGCCTATTACTGCGCCTGCAGCATTAGCGGTTACAGCACAGGTTACGGCTCAGCCTACTTGTACAAACGGTGCTTCGATTACGGCTGCAGTAACTGGAGGAACACCAAGTTATCAATATGAGTTGAGACAATCTAACGGAACTACAGTTGTAGTACCATTTCAAACTTCAAATGTATTTACAAATGTTGCTTCAGGAACTTATACTGTGGTGGTTAGAGATACAAACTCTTGTACTTCTCCAGCTTCTGCAACTGTAAATATTACTTCTCCAATAGCGCCTACAGCTTCTTTGGCAGCGAGTTCAGATTTATGTTATGATACTACTAATCAATCAACACTTGTTGTTACAGCTACAGGAACAGGAACTTTAACTTATAGTTTAGACGGCGGGGCTGCACAAACATCAAATACATTTACGAATGTAGGCCCTGGTACACATAACATTGTTGTAACAGACAGTAATAATTGTACAGCAGCAGTTAGCAATATTATAATTGCCCCAGAATTACAAGGAAGTGCAACAATATCTAAAACTTTAGATTGTACTACATCTCCAAACGCTGCTATTACAGTTTCTATTACTGGAGGTACAAGTGCCTTTACTTATAAAGTTAAAAAAGGCTCTGCAGCTTACGGCTCCAGTAATCCTGTAACCGGTAATTCATTTGTTTATACTGCTACATCAGCAGATACTTATACTTTCGAAATTACAGACTCAAAAGGTTGTGTTACTACTGTTAATGCAATAGTCAGCCCTATTACAAATCCTACCGTTACTGCCAACCCAACACAAATTACTTGTAATGGTTTAACAAATGGAAGTGTACAGTTAATAGGTGCTGGTGGTTCAGGAGGATATCAATATAATTTTAATAATGCAGGCTGGTCATCAACTTCTTTATACTCTAATTTAAGTCCAAATGTTGATTATACTTATTTGGTTAGAGATAGTAAAGGATGTACTTCTACAAGTGCTATTATAAGATTAACTCAACCAACTGCTGTATCAGGAACAATAACTGCTACAACTATTAAATGCAGCGGTACAGGTACAGTACCTGCAGTAGTTACGGTTAATGGCGCTGGGGGAACAGGTGCTTATAGTTATAGCTTTAATGGAACAGCAAACTTTACTAGTACAAATACATTTTCTACATCTACGGCTGGTGTAGTTACTGCTTATATTAGAGACGCAAATAATTGTCAGATAGGGCCTCTATCGGTTACTATTGATGCTTTAGACAGAATTACAGGAATTAACATAACAGATAGCGGATATGATTGTTCTACAAATCCTCCTGGAGGTCATGTAAATATCGCTGCAGTAAAAGTAGATGTTTCTGCACCAATTCGTTATCAGATAATTTCTGGTCCTGCAGGATATGATTCTGCTATAAATTCAGATGGCGAATTTAAATCGTTAACACCTGGTAATTATGTTTTTCAGGCAACTGATATTAAAACAGGCTGTTCTTTCACATTGCCTTACACAGTAAATGGAACTCCGGATATTATAACTGGTGGTTCTGCGTTAACAAATATTCAATGTAATGGAGGAACAGGAACACTTCAGTTTACTGTAAACGGTGTTAAAAACAGAGGTTATGATTACGCTATAACAAATGCGGGAGGAACTATTATTCAATCAGGAAATAACGTTTCTGAAACAACTACAGTAATAAATGTTACTGCTGCTCAGCCAGCAGGTACATATACAATTACTGCAACAGACAGATTAACTAAATGTCAGTCAGCATTTTCAGTTACAATAACTCAGCCAAGTTCTCTTGTAGATTTTACTGCGGTTTCAACTAATGTAAATTGTAATAATGATAATTCACAAATTACGGTTACAGCAACTGGCGGTACACCAAATTATACTTACGCTTTTGCGAAAAACCCATCAACAGTTCCAACATCAACTTACGGAAATAGTGCTGTTTTAACAGTAGATACTAATTCTGGAGCTGATTTAGTTTGGGACGTTTATGTAAAAGACGTAAATGGCTGTACAACGAAAAAGACTGTTACTATTGTTAGTGATAATTTACCAAGTGTAACTGCGACAAACAATAATCAATGTACAGGTTCAGGAAATTCATTTACGATTACTGCTTCGGGAACAGGATTGGCTCCGTTGACATACAGCATTGATGGAACTTCTTTCCAGACATCAAATACATTTACAGTACCAGCAGGAACTTATACAGTAACTGTAAAAGATAAAAATGGATGTACAGCAGCAACAGCAGCGGCATTAGTTATTTATCCGCAATTAACGGCTGTAGGTTCTGTTACAAAAGAATTAGATTGTACAGTTACTCCAAACGCAACAATTACAGTTACAATTGGCGGCGGAAGATCTACATATACTTACACAGTACAAAAAGGGGCAGGAGCTCCAAGTGCAGCAAGCACACCTATTACCGGACCAACATTTACTTATACAGTTACTTCTGCAAATGCAGATACTTATACATTTGTAATTACAGATGCTAATGGATGTCAGGCTACAGCGGTAACTAAGGTAGACCCTATTACAAGTCCAACAGTTACGGCTGTTCAGACCAATGCAAGCTGTAATGGTGCTGCAGATGGTTCAGTTACTTTAACAGGTGCTGGAGGATCAGGCGGATTCACATACAGCAACAATGCGACGACAGGATTTACTACTAATCCGGTATTCAACGGATTGGCAGCTGGTTCATATACTTTTTATGTAAAAGACAGTAAAGGATGTACAGGATCAGCAGTGGTTACAATTACACAGCCAAGTACTTTGGCCGCAACAGTTGCTGTAGTTCCATTTACATGTAATGCTTCAAATGCTAAAGCAGCAGGAACAGTTACAATTAATGTTACTGCAGGTACAGGAACCGCTCCTTATGAATATAGTTTTAACGGAAGCGGATACAGCTCAAATAATGTATTAACATTAAATGACAACGGAGCTAATCAGACATATACATACGCTGTTAGAGATGCAAAAGGCTGTCCGGTAACAGGTTCAGGAACTTTATTGAGACTAAACCCTCCAACAGATTTAACTTTTGCTTCGCCAGCGGTTACTTGTACAGCTACAACTACTACAGTTACAGTAACGGCTGTAAACGGAGTTGGAGCTTTACAATATGAGACAATTGCTCCATCGACAGTAATCATTGCTAAACAAACATCAAACTCATTTGCAAACCTTGCACCTGGATCTTATACTTTCAGAGTTACAGATGCAAACGGATGTTATTATACAGAACCTTACATTGTAAATCCGGTTACTCCAATTGCAATTACAGGAAATAAAACAAGTGATGTTTTATGTAGAGGAGGTTCAACAGGATCTGGAATTTATACAGTTTCTGGTAATGCCACAGTTGGTGCTTATACATTTACTTTAACAGCAGGAACTTTAGGTTCAGGAACATTAACACAATCAGGAAATACATTAACATTATCAAATGTTGCTGCAGGAACTTATACTGTTCAGGTTACAGATACTGCAACAGGATGTACTAATTCTGCAAGTATTGTTATTGGCCAGCCAGCGGCTGCTCTAGCAATTACTACAGCAGTAGGAACTAATGTAAATTGTAATAATGATAATTCACAAATTACAATTACTGCAACAGGCGGCACACCAAATTATACATACGCTTTCGCGAAAAGCCCGTCAACAGTACCGTCATCGGCTTATGGCGCTAGTAATGTTTTAACAGTAGATACTAATTCTGGAGCTGATTTAGTTTGGGATGTTTACGTGAAAGATGCAAATGGCTGTATTGCTAAATCTACAGTTACAGTTATTTTGGATGCAATGCCGGCAATAACTAACGTAACGGTTAATAATCAATGTACTGCTTCTGGAAGCGGATTCACTATTACTGCAACGGCTACAGGTTTAGCACCATTAACTTATGGAATTGCCGGTTCAACAGGAGCATTCCAGACAAGTAATATTTTTACCGTAGCTGCAGGAACTTATACAGTTTATGTAAAAGATAAAAACGGTTGTATTACTTCGGCTCCGGCTGCAACAGTAGTTTACCCGCAATTAACAGCAGCAGGTACAGTTACAAAAGAACTAGATTGTACAGCTGCTCCAAACGCAACAATTACAGTTACAATTGGCGGCGGTAGATCTACATATACTTACACAGTACAAAAAGGTGCTGGTACACCAAGTGCTGCAAGTGCACCTATTACGGGGCCTACATTTACATACACAGTAACGCCTGCAAATGCAGATACTTATACATTTGTAATTACAGACTCTAACAGCTGTACAAGAACTGCAGTTGTTACAGTTTCTCCAATTACAAATCCAACAGTTACGGCTGTTCAGGTAAATGCAAGCTGTAATGGCGCTGCAGATGGTTCAGTTACTTTAACAGGGGCCGGAGGATCAGGCGGATTTACATATAGCAACAATGTTGCAGGACCATTTACTTCTAATCCGGTATTTACAGGATTAGCGGCAGGTTCTTATACTTTCTACGTAAAAGACAGTAAAAACTGTTCCGGATCAGCAGCGGTTACAATTACGCAGCCTGTAACATTAGCCGCAACAGTAGTTGAAGTTCCATTCTCTTGTAATGCTTCAAATGCTAAAGTAGCAGGAACAGTTACTATTAATGTTACTGCAGGTACTGGAACTGCTCCTTACGAATACAGTTTTAATGGAAGCGGATATAGTTCAAATAATGTATTAACATTAAATGATAATGGAGCTAACCAGCCTTATACATACTCAGTTAGAGATGCAAAAGGCTGTCCGGTAACAGGTTCAGGAACTTTATTGAGATTAAACCCTCCTACAGACTTAACTTTTGCTGCTCCGGCAGTTACTTGTACAGCTACAACAACTACTGTTACTTTAACAGCGACTAATGGTGTTGGGACTTTACAATACGAAACAATTGCTCCATCACCGGTAATCGTTCCTAAACAAACATCTAATGCTTTTGCAAATCTTGCACCAGGTACTTACATGTTTAAAGTTACTGATGCAAACGGATGTTATTATACAGAATCATATACAGTTAATCCGGTAACTCCAATTACTGTTTTGGCGAGTAAATTAAGTGATGTATTATGTAACGGAGGCAATACAGGGTCTATAAGATTAACTGTTGGTGGTTTCGGCTCTACATATTCTTATACAGTTAATGGAGGTACAGCCGTAACGGGGGTTAGTACTGGAACGGTGACTCTACCAAATTTAACAGCTAATACTTATGCAATTGTTGTTACTGATGAAGTGACGGGTTGTACTGCAAACACTTCAATAATAATTAATCAGCCGGCAGCTGCATTATCTGCTACATACACAGCAGTAAATGCAAACTGTTTTGTGAGTACTTCTGCAGTGACAGTTACTGCAGCTGGAGGAACACCAATATACAGATATTCATTTGTTCAGGATGGCGCTTCGGCAGGAACTTATTCTAACAACAATAATGCAAACTTAGATCCAGCGGTTAACTTAAACTGGGATGCTTATGTAATTGATGCTAACGGATGTACATTTAAATTAGATATTACGATTTCTCAAGATGCTGTTCCAACTGTTACAGCTTCTGCTGCGGGTCAATGTTTTGGTGTAGGAAGTTATACTATTACTGCGACTCCGGGAGCTGGATTAGTAGCACCATTGAGCTACAGTATTAACGGCGGGGCTTCATATCAGGCAGGAAATACTTTTGTTATTACTACTCCGGGAAGCTATACGGTTAGAATTAAGGATGGTAACGGATGTACTGCAGATAGTAATGTTGTTATTGTAAATAACGCATTAACACTAAATGCTGTATTAGACAAAGATATTACATGTTCAGCACCAACAGATGCTCAGGTTACTTTGACACCAGCGGGTGGAATCGGGCCATTTACTTATACAGCTTCTCCTAACATAGGATCATTTGCAGGAAATGTGTTTACTACTAACTCTGCAGGTTCATATACTTTCACAGTAACTGACTCTAGAGGATGTACAGCAACATCTGCTGCAGTTATCGTTACTACTCCGGTATTACCAGAGATAACAGGGGTTACACAGACACAAAGTATAAATTGTAATGGAGATGCTACTGCAGCAATTGCTATTACAATTGATAATACAAAAGGACAGGCACCATTTGTATATACTGTTTTAAACACAACTACTGGTGTTAATTATGGTACGCAAACGTCTGGTTTAACTTCAGGTAATTATTTAATTACGGTTACTGACGCTAAAGGATGTACAGATACAGATAATATTTTTATTGCACAGCCTACACCAATTGTTGTAAGTAGAACGATCACTCCGATTACTTGTGGAGCTGGAGGGGTTTCTTTAGGATCTATTACTATTAATTCAGTTTCTGGAGGTACACCAAACTATACTTATCACGTAACAGGTGTAAACGGTTATAATAAACAAATTACAGGTCAAACAGGAGCTACAGCTGTATTTGAAGTTGTTGACTTTGGTTTATATCAAATTATTATTACTGATGCGAATGGATGTACAAATATTGAACAGAATGTATTTGTTGCGTCACCGCCAGATGATTTAGATATTACGGTAACAGCTCCACCGGCAGACTGTTCTTCATTAGGATCAGCAGTAGTAGCTATTGGTGCTGCATCTACTAATATTACAGGTAACGGTCCATTCCACTTTGCTGTTTACACAGGTCCGGGAATGACTTATACTGCTCCAACAACTTTACCATGGTATGATGAAGACGTTTTGGGAGTTCCGGCAGGAGTAAATCCAGGAAGTAAAAAAACAACGATACCAAATTTATTGCCAGGGGTTAAATATACTTTTATTGTACACGATGCAGGAACAGGCTGCTACTATTATGAAACAGCTACAATGCCTATCCCTACAAATTCTACTTTAACGGTAAGTGGATTAGCTGCTAATAATGTTACTTGTAAAGGAAGCAACAACGGAAATGTTTCACTTACAATAAATAGCACATACCCAATTGCAACACCAATTAGTTATGAGATATTCAACTCATTTACTATGGTTTCTACAGGGGTTACTGGAACAGGAACGGTTCCTGCTAATGGTTCACTTACACTTAGCAACATAGGTGCATTAGGCTTTGGAAATTATGTTGTTGTAATTAGAGAAACTGCAGGTGGTACAAATGCAGGATGTAGTATTGCTACAAATACATTCAACATTACAGAATCTGCTATTGATTTATCAGTTACAGCTTCAGTTACTAAAAATGCAAATTGTAATCCAAACTCTGGTATAATTACAGCTGTTGCAAAAGACGGAACAGCTCCATATACTTACCAATTATTATTGTCTACAGATCCTGCACCAACAGCAGCTTCTGCAGGTTGGGCTTCTGCAAATACATTTAACAGAAATGCAGGAAATTATATTGCTTATGCAAAAGATGCTTATGGCTGTATTAAATTCGCAGCTGTTACATTAAATAAAGATGCTGATCCTACAATTACAGCTCCTGCTGAAATTTGTTATGACGGTAATCCATTCACAATTGCAATTTCTGGAACAGTTGATCCTGCAATTGTTGGCGGGGCTACTTATAGCGTAAACGGAAGCACTTTCCAAACAAGTCCAAACTTTACGTTTAATGCTTCAGGTACTTATACTTTAGTAATTAAAGACGGTAATGGCTGTACCGCTACAACTACTTATGAAGTTAAACCGCAATTACAATTAAATGCTGCATTAACTAAAGAGTTAGATTGTACCGTAACTCCAAATGCTGAAATTACATTAACAGCAACAGGAGGTTACAATACAGCATACACTTATGAATATTCTACAGATGGTGGTCTTACATATACATTAATGCCATCAAATGTTCTATCAACTAGTGTTTTAGCAAATTATACTTTTAGAGTTAGTGATGCTAAATTGCCAACAGCATGTCAGGCGACAACTACTTTAACATTAGATCCTATCCAATCTACTGTATTTACTACAGTTCAAACAAATGTTAGCTGTAATGGAGGTTCAGATGGAACTATTACTGTAAATGTTACTTCAGGTGTTGGTCCTTACCAATACCAATTAGATGGTGGAACTTTCCAAACATCAAATGTATTTACAGGATTAACAGCAGGTACTGCATATATTATCACTGTAAGAGATGCTAAATCTTGTGATTATCCAAGCGCACCAATTACAATAACAGAACCAACAGCTTTAACAGCAACTTCTGTTTTAACAACAGGACTAACATGCGCTGCAGGAAATGTACCAACAAAAGCAGTAGTTACTGTAACAGCTGCAGATGGTACTGCTCCATATTTATACAGTTTTGATGGTGGAACAACTTATACAAGTACAAATACATACGAAGCTTTTGCCGGAACAACATTCAACGTTTTAGTTAAAGATGCTAAAGGATGTATATTTACTTTAACAAATGGTGTTAATATTCCAGCGTTAAATCCGCCAACAATTACAAATATTACAGGAACACCAATTTATTGTGCTCCAGCGGCAAGTACTACAAGTACAGTTACAATCACCACTACAAATGGTGTTGGTACTTTAGCTTACGCAATTTTATCACCTGCTAGTGCAACTTCAAACGTTTCAGGTGCTGCCAGCGGAATATTCACTTCATTAGCTCCGGATACTTACTTATTTGAAGTAACTGATGCTAACGGATGTAAAGATCAAAAATCATATACTGTTGATCCGGTAACTAATATTACAGTTGCAGGTCAATTAGTAAGTAATGTAGTTTGTAACGGAGACGGCAATGGTGCAGTTAAATTTACAGTTGCGAACTTTGGAGGTACTTATACTGCTGCATTAACAGCAGGAACAGGTACAGTAGCTCAGACAGGTAATATAGTTGACGTTACAGGATTAGTTCCTGGAACATATACTCTTGAAGTTACAGATGATGTTACACAATGTACAGCAACTGCTTCAGTAATTGTAACTGAGCCAGCAGTTCTAAACCTTAACTTGGTGAGCAATGTAAATGCAAATTGTAATTTTGGTGCAAAAGTTGAAGTTATTGCTTCAGGTGGAACACCAAACTATACTTATGCATTCGTTCAGGATGGTGTTGCTCCAGTAGCTGCAGATTATACAAATAGCGCAAGCGCTGTATTAGCTCCGGCAACAAACACTCAATGGGATGTTTACGCAAAAGATGCAAACGGATGTATCGTTAAACGCGATGTAACAATTGCTACAGATGCATTGCCAACAATTAATTCATCAGCTGGATTGTATTGTTACACAGGAGGTCCGGTGCCAATTACAATTACAGGAACTTATGTTGGTACACCAACATACAGTATTGGTAACGGATACCAAGCTAGTCCTAATTTTGTATTGAATGCACCAGGAAACTACACATTCTATATTAAAGATGGTAATGGCTGTATCGTTTCAAGCCCTTATACATTAAATCAGGAATTATTATTACAAGCTGCTTTAACACAAGATTTAACTTGTGCAGGATCAGCTAGTATTACATTATTGGCAACTCAAGGAACAACTACTTATACAGGATTTGAAGTTGACTTTAACGGAGGCGGATATGTTGCAGCAACATCACCTTATACTGCAGCAGCTGCTGGAACTTATACTTTCAGAGTAACAGACAGTCAGGGATGTCAGGCAGTTTCTATTCCGGTAGTAGTTACGCCAACAACAACTCCAACAGCAACATTAGCGCAAACTAACGTAAGCTGTATAGGAGGAAATGACGGAAGTATCATTGTTACTGCTGCAAATGGTATTACTCCATATCAGTATAGTATCAATGGAGGAGCTTTCCAGGCTTCAAATATATTCACAGGATTAACTGCAGGAACATACAACATTGTTGTGCGTGATGCTAAACAATGTTCTTCAGTAAGCATACAAGCTACAATTACTGAGCCTACAGCTCTTGCTGCAACAGCTGTGCTGACACAAGGCTTAACTTGTGGTACAGGAAATGCGACTCAGCCGGCAGTTGTTACAATCAATGTAACTGCAGGTACAGGAACAGCGCCTTACCAATACAGTTTCAATGGCGGAACAAATTACAGTACAGCAAATACATTTACAACGTATAATGCAGGAACAGTTACAGCTTATGTAAAAGATGCTAACAACTGTATCATTGCTGTGCCGGTTACTATCACTATCCCAGCGTTAAATGCGCCGACAAATATGGATATCACAGGAACACCTATTTATTGTGCTCCAGCGGCTAGTACAACAAGTACAGTTACAATTAGTAACGTAATCAACGGTGTAACACCACTTCAATATGAGATTCTTTCTCCAATTGTTGTGGCGAAACAAACTTCAGCGGTATTTGCAGGATTAACTGCAGACACTTACTTATTCCAGGTGACTGACGCTAACGGTTGTACTTATCAGGAATCATATACTATTAATCCGGTAACTAACATTACAGTTGCGGGTCAGTTAGTAAGTGACGTAACTTGTAACGGAAATGCAAATGGAGCAGTTAAATTTACTGTTGCAAATTACACAGGTACTTATACAGCAGTATTAACTGCGGGAACAGGTACATTAACTCAAACAGGAAATACTGTAAATGTTACAGGATTAGTTCCTGGAACATATACTCTTGAAGTTACAGATGATGTTACACAATGTACAGCAACTGCTTCAGTAGTTGTGGCTCAGCCAGCAGTTCTAAACCTTAACTTGGTGAGCAATGTAAATGCAAATTGTAATTTCGGTGCTAAAATTGAAGTTATTGCTTCAGGCGGTACTCCAGTTTATAAATATGTGTTCGTTCAGGATGGAGTTACTCCAAATGTTTTAGATTACGATACTGTTGCAAACGCTGTATTAGACCCAACTGTAAATACTCAATGGGATGTTTATGCAATGGATGCAAACGGATGTACAACTAAACTTGATGTAACAATTGCTACAGATGCATTGCCAACAATTAATTCATCAGCTGGATTGTATTGTTACACAGGTGGACCAGTGCCAATTACAATTACAGGAACTTATGTTGGAACTCCAACATACAGCATTGGTAACGGATACCAGTCAAGCCCTAATTTTGTATTGAATGCGCCAGGAAACTATACATTCTATATTAAAGATGGTAATGGCTGTATCGTTTCAAGCCCTTATACATTGAATCAGGAATTATTATTACAAGCTGCTTTAACACAAGATTTAACTTGTGCAGGATCTGCTGTTATCACATTATTGGCAACTCAGGGTACTCATACTTATGCAGGATTTGAGGTTGACTTTAACGGAGGCGGATATGTTGCAGCAACATCACCTTATACTGCAGCAGCTGATGGAACTTATACTTTCAGAGTAACAGACAGTCAGGGATGTCAGGCAGTTTCTATTCCGGTAGTAGTTACGCCAACAACAACTCCAACAGCAACATTTACACAAACAAACGTAAGCTGTGTAGGAGATAATGACGGAAGTATCATTATTACTGCTGCTAATGGAGTTATTCCATATGAGTACAATATCAATGGAGGGGCTTTCCAGGCTTCAAATATATTCACAGGATTAACTGCAGGAACATACAACATTGTTGTGCGTGATGCTAAACAATGTAGTTCAGTAAGCATACCAGTCACTATAACTGAGCCTGCCGCTCTTGCTGCAACAGCTGTGCTGACACAAGGATTAACTTGTGGTGCAGGAAATGCTGCTCAGCCGGCAGTGGTTACAATCAATGTAACCGCAGGAACAGGAACAGCACCTTACCAATACAGTTTCAACGGAGGAACAAATTATAGTGCAGCAAATACATTTACAACGTATAATGCAGGAACAGTTACAGCTTATGTAAAAGATGCTAATAACTGTACAATTGCTGTACCGGTAAGTATTACAATTCCGGCACTAGATCCTCCAACAATCGATTCTGTAACAGGAACAGATATTTGGTGTACACCAGCCGCAAACACAACAAGTACAGTTACTGTAACTGTTTCAAATGGTGTTGGTGCTTTACACTACGAGATTCTTTTACCGGCAAGTGCAGTTACTAATGTTTCTGGAGCAGCAAACGGAATATTTACTGGTCTTACAGCAGATACTTATTTATTCCAGGTAACTGATGAAAACGGATGTAAAGACGAGATGTATTACACTGTTGATCCGTTAGAAAATATTACAATTGCAGGTCTGTTAGTTAATGACGTAAGTTGTAATGGTGGTTCAAATGGATCAGTGAAATTTGATGTTGATAACTTTAGCGGTGCTTATACAGCTGCTTTAATTGGAGGGCCGGCAACAGGAACTCTGACACAAGTTGGAAAAGTAGTAACTTTAACAAACTTACCAGTAGGCACATATACTGTAGAAGTTACAGACACTACATCAGGATGTACAGCTTCTGCTTCTGTAATTGTTGGTGAGCCGTCAGCATTAACATTGACTGTGGCTTCAAATGTAAATGCTAATTGTAATTCAGGTGCTCAGGTTAGCGTAACAGCAGCAGGAGGAACGCCAAATTATCAATATGCTTTCGTTGCAGGCGCAGGAACACCAACAGCAGCAGATTATACAAACAGTAATAGCGCTGTTTTAGATCCGGCTGTTAACTTAAACTGGAGAGCATATGTTTTAGATTTAAAAGGTTGTGAAACATTTATCCCAATAACAATTGCGGTAGATCCATTACCAAGTGCAATAACAGCTAATGTTACAAGCCAATGTCCTACGGCAGCAGGTGAATATACATTTACAGTTACTGTTGGTTCTGGTGTTGCACCTTACGAATACAGTATTGGAGCTGGTTTCCAAACAAGTCCAACATTTACTGTAAACGCTGCTGGAACATACGATATAACAGTAAGAGATGCAAACGGATGTACAGCAACAGCAGCAGCTGCAGTAACTATTTCTCCAGCTTTACAGTTAGAGACTACAGTTACAACATTACCAAGTTGTACATTTAATAATGGTGTAATTACTGCAACTGCTACAGGCGGTTCTGCACCAGCAAATTATAGATATACTTTAGACGGAGGTGTAATTGTAAACACAACACCGGCAGTATTTAATAACGTTGCTCCTGGTACACACGTTATCAGAGTAAGAGACGTATTAACTACATGTACTTTTGATGTTACGATTGAAATTGCTCCGGCAACAGTTATTACAGGATTAGCCTTAGTTGGAACTAATGTTTCATGTAGAGGTAATTCAGATGGTTCAATCATGGCTAACATAGCGCCAAGTGCACCAGGTGTAAATGATAACCCTGTTTATACGTATACATTAACAGGAACTACAGTTTTAGGAGCAGCGGTTAACATACCAGCTCAAACTCAAAACATTTTTGATAACCTTCAGGCTGGAGATTATACTGTAACCGTAACTTCTGGAAGAGGCTGTGTTGATTCTGAGGATATTAGAATTCTAGAACCAAATGTAATTACAGTTAACGCACCAGTTATCACACAATACAATTGTACAACAGGAACAAATACTTCTAACTATGCAGTTATTACAGTAAATAATGTTACCGGTGGTTCTGGAACTTATACAATTTATGAGTTCTTTAAAAATGGTATTCTGGTTCAGAAAGGTACTGACAATGCTTATACAGAATCAGACTTTACTGGAGGAAATTACACTGTAAACGTTTACGATGATAAAGGATGTATGGGATCAAGTACAGGAACAATCACTGTTAATCCATTCATTCGTTTAGATGAAATAAATGTGGCTGTAAATACTGCAGTAACTTGTATTTCTAATGAAGATATTACAGTAACTGTAACTTCAATAGGAGGAACACCAGCATTATTAAATTATAATGTTGCAGGTACTGATGGAAACACATATAACCAATCGAATACAAATGGAGTTTTCACAGGACTAACTATCGGAAATTATTTAATTACCGTTACAAACCCTGCAACAGGATGTTCAATTGTACAAGCACATTATGTTAATGATCCTAATACTTTCGATATTAATGTAACGCCAGTTAACGGACAAATCTGTTACGGTACTGCAAACGGAAGCGTTGATTTAACTTTTGTAGACAATCAGTTAAACCCAACAAATGATGCAGGTGCATTCAACTATGTAATTACAGGACCAGTTCCTAGCAATGGAACTTCTGCAAATGCCGGCCCGGTTAGAATTTCTAACCTAACTGCTGGTCAATACACAGTTGTTGCAACACTAGTAAATAACCCATTCTGTACAGTTTCTGCATTGTTCACAATAGAACAGCCTACAGCAGCTCTTACAGTAACAACAGCGAAATCTGATATTACTTGTGTAACAGGAAATAACGACGGAGAAATCACTGCTTCAGCAGCAGGTGGATGGGATAATAAATACGAATACCAATTGGTATTGAACGGTACAACATTAGTTGATTACTCAGCTCAATTTGTATGGTCAGGATTATCAGCAGGTAACTATACAATTAACGTTAGAGATAATGTTGGATGTATCGCTACAGCAACAGAAGTATTAGTTGTTCCAGCACCAATCGTGGTTACTGCAGCAGCAAGTGCTACAACACTAACTTGTTTTGGTGATAAAACTGCAGTAATTACAGTTGATCCTCCAACAGGTGGCCAAGGAAGTAACTATCAGTATACTTTAAATATTCTTTCAGCAAATCCAGTTATTACATCTGGACCACAGCTTAGTCCAGTTTTCACAGGATTAGGCGCTGGAACTTACAGTATCACTGTTACTGACGGATTTAGTTGTTCTGCAACTTCAACAAACATTGTGATTAGTGAACCAACTGAAGTTATTCCAACTTTAGTAGAAGCTACTTCACAAACATGTTTAACTCAGGCAACACTTACTTTAAGTGCGGTGGGCGGAACAGCTCCTTATACTTATAGTACTGATGCTAATTTTGGAACAACTATTGGAACATTCAATGCATCAGTTACCTTCCCGGTTGCTGTTGGTAAATACAGCTACTTTGTAAAAGATGCTGTTGGATGTGTTGGGTATGTTTCTAATGAAATCGTAATTGATCCTCTTGAACCGCTTGATATTGATGTTGATGTTACAAATGCAGTTGTAAAATGTACAGGCGAAGCTACAGGAGTTATCGTAGCTGAGGCTAAAGGAGGTTTAGGAAACTATATCTATAGACTAGAGGATACTGCAGGAAACATTATCCAAGGTCCTAAAGACAACGGTATTTTTGAAGATTTAGTAATTGGTGATTACATTGTTAAAGTTGAAAGCGGAGATTGCGATGACACTTCTGCTACAATTACAATCAACGAACCGCCGGTTGCTTTACAAGCTCAGTTTACACCAACTAATGTTTCATGTTTCGGTGAAAACAATGGTAAAATTGTAGTAACAGCAACAGGTGGAACTGGAGTTATTAAATATGCAATCTCACCAGATTTGAATCAGTTTGATACAATCAGTGTTTTTGAAAAACTTGCTCCAGGAACATACACTGTAATTGCACAAGATGAAAACGGATGTTATGTAATGACAGACGTGATAATCACGCAGCCTGCAGCGCCGCTTATAGTTACGCCAGGTTCAATATTAGGTGAACAATGTAAAGGAGATTTAAATGGTGAGTTTACAATTGATATAACAGGAGGAACTGCTCCATATACTGTAAGTCTTGACGTATTAGCAGGTCCTTATAGTCCGGTAACAGGAACACAACATACATTCGATAACCTTGCAGGAGGTAACCATACCGCTTATGTTAAAGATGCAAATGGTTGTAACTATGAAGTTACGGTTCTTGTGCCGCTGCCAGTTGATATCGACCCTAAAGCAGATGTTGTTTATGGTTGCGAAACTAATACTGTTACAGTAACTATAGATCCATCTGTAGATTCTAGCGAAGTTGATTATGCTTTGGACGTTCAGGCTGGTCCATATCAATTAGAGAATGAGTTTAAAGATGTTGCTCCTGGTACACACGTAATTTATGCCAGACATACTAACGGAT
This sequence comes from Flavobacterium soyae, assembly GCF_021245985.1. Lineage (GTDB taxonomy): Bacteria > Bacteroidota > Bacteroidia > Flavobacteriales > Flavobacteriaceae > Flavobacterium > Flavobacterium soyae. The sequence continues at coordinate 199,548 of NZ_JAJQXA010000004.1, forward strand.
GTATTCAGCCAACAGCAAGTTTCACAATCGAGGCATTTGACGAATTAGATATTCAATTAGCTGCCGGACAACCGGAAATGAACGTAATTTCAGTTGTTGGTATAGGCGGAAGACCGGCTTATGAATACAGTATCAACGGTGGTCCATTTACATCTGAAAGTAAATTCAAAATCTACCAGTCTGGTGATTATGTAATAACTGTAAGAGATCAAAACGGATGTACAGATACAATTACGGTTCCAATGACATATATTGATGTTTGTCTTGACAATTACTTTACACCAAACGGTACTCACGATGGATGGGGACCTGGTTGTACAAATATTTACACTAATCTTGAGTTTGCGATCTTTGATAGATACGGACGTCAGATTGCTAAATATCATTATGGTCAAAAATGGGATGGTAGATACAATGGCGAGGAATTACCAACAGGTGATTACTGGTATGTTCTTAAACTTAATGACGTGAATGATGCAAGAGAGTTTGTTGGACATTTCACTTTATACAGATAACAAAATATAGCCCCTTATGATGTTATCTAAAAAAATTATTACAATGAAAAAGTTTATTTTATCCTTAGTACTCATGGCTGTAACAACAAGTTACAGCCAAGAGTTAAACCTACCAGTTTTTACTCAGTATCTGGCTGATAACCCTTTTGTGCTTTCTCCTGCTTATGCAGGTATTGGTGATAACCTTAGAATTAGAGCCAATGGTTTAACACAATGGGTTGGAATTAAAGATGCACCGCAGAACCAGTCGCTTTATGCCGATTTCAGAATCTTAGATCGTTCGGGTGTGGGTATATCGCTTTATAACGATAAAAACGGATATACCAGGCAAACCGGAGCTAAAGTTTCTTTTGCGCATCACCTTATCTTAGACTATTATTCTAAACAGTATTTGTCTTTTGGTATTTCATACAATTTCAATACGTTTAGAATTGATACTGATGAGTTTAATACCACAATCAATCATCCTGTAATTGATCCTACTGTTACAGATAATCGTTACAATGCAAACAACAACTTTGACATTAGTGCCTTGTACCGAAATAAAGACTTTTATTTGAGTTTTAATGCGAATAACGTATTAAAGAAAAATACATCTAAGTATCGTGGAGTAGAACCAAACCTGCTTTCAAACTATCAGGTTTATACTGGTTATGTTTTCCATGATGCAGAAAACAGCCGTATAGAATATGAGCCATCAATTTTCTATCAGTATTTTGCAAGTGATAAACGTTCAACAACCGATTTTAACTTCAAATACAGAAGATACAATCGCTACGAAGACTATTACTGGATAGGGGTTTCATACCGTTTCTTAAACGACCAGTTTCCAAAGCCGCTATCAATTGGGCCAATGGCAGGTTTTATGAAATCTAAATTTTACTTTGGATATTCTTATCAAATTATGTTCAACGATTTAGGGGCTTACAATTCAGGAACACACGTGGTAACCATTGGTTTCGATTTCTTGCAAGCCATCAGTAACTGTCCTTGTACACAGAGTCCGGTACATGATTAATCGCCAAAAGACGATTATTTTAAAATAGGCTGAACAGCCCAAAATTATAAAGCGAGTCGCAATATTATGTGTTTTTACCGCAATAATTTGAAATAAAGATGCAATAGCATTAAATTTGAGTCATATCATTTTGGTTGTCAAAACGGTATAAATCAAGTTTGATTTATGAAAGCAAAATTTTCACTTTATGCGAAACATATAGTTCTGTGCCTCGCTTTTTTATTTTTACCGTACGCATTCACATCGACAAATACAGTTTTTTCACTGCCGCATTTGTACTCAAATGCACATGATCGTATTTATTTGTTTATCTATTTTACACTCCTTTGTTTCTTTTACTTTAACTACTATTATTTAATTCCAAGATTATACTTTTCAGAAAAAAAGCTTTTGTACTATCTTATAATAACAATTTTTCTTCTTTTTTTTCTTTGGATTTCTACTGTTTTAGATCACCCAAGCCGAAATTTTTTGGATTTTAGAGATTATCCCGGAAAAATATTAAATCATCCAAAACCATTTGATGGGAGATTTCCGCCTCCGCCGCCTCCACATAGAAACGAACCAATGCCTTTTGAGTTCATCGGAAGCCCGCCTACACAATATGGACACACAACCCTTGTTTATTTAATAGGCGTAGTCTCTAGTCTGCTTTTTGCCATTTCCGGAAGATTGCAGAGTGTTGAAAAAGAAAAAGTAAAATCGGAGCTGGCATTTTTAAAAGCACAGATAAACCCGCATTTCTTGTTCAATACCCTAAACAGCATTTATGCACTGGCTTTAAAAAAAGACAACAAAACGGCAGACGCTGTAGTTCAGCTGTCTGAGTTAATGCGTTATATAATGACCAATTCAAATGATGAGGTTATTGAATTAAGCAAGGAAATCAATTACATTAATAATTTCATTTCACTTCAAAAAACACGTTTAGGAAACACAGTAAACGTAGATTATAATGTAACCGGAAATACTTTTGGTAAAGTAATTACACCGCTCATTTTGATTTCATTTATTGAAAACGCATTCAAGTATGGAGTAAATCCAGATCAGACTTCCGAAATTTGTGTCAAAATTGATATCGACGATGAAATGCTGAATTTATATGTCTCTAATAAAAAGACATTTTCGGTACAATCAGATTCAGGAATTGGACTTCACAATACAATCGAAAGATTGAAGTTAGTATATCCTAATAAGCACCATTTAAAAATTGAAGATTCATTAGAAAAATATATTGTAAACCTGAGCGTTAAAATACGATGATAAAAGCAATAGCATTAGATGACGAACCATTGGCATTAGAAATTCTTCAGAGTTTATGTGACACTATTGAGTACATAGAACTGAAGAAAACCTTTACGAAGTCTGATGAAGCATTTAAATATTTAAAAAAATATCCCGTCGATTTATTGTTTCTCGATATCAATATGCCTTCCATTTCGGGATTGGATTTCTACAAAAAGCTGCCGCATAAAACAATGGTAATTTTTACAACGGCTTATTCTGAATTTGCTGTTGAAGGTTTTACGCTCAGCGCAACCGATTATCTGCTAAAACCAATTTCTCTTTCCCGATTTCAGCAGGCGGTCGAAAAGGCTTTTTCACAATGGAAACTGCAAAATCAAAACATTGAACAGCAGTATCTCTTTATTCGTGCCGATTATAGTTTGATTAAAATTTTGTTTTCAGATATTTTATATATCGAAGGTTTAGATGATTATTTAAAAATCCACATCTTAAATCAAAAAACAGTTGTGGCGAGAATGACCTTAAAAACGATTCTTCAAAAATTGCCCGAAACAGAATTCATAAGAGTCCATCGTTCTTTTATTATTCCCATTTCTAAAATTTCTAAAATAAGAAATAAGATAATTTTTATCGGTCAGGCCGAAATTCCAATCAGCGTTAGTTACGAAGAAGCTTTTTTAAAACTTTTTGACCAAAAGTAGATCTTTTGTTTTTTGAAGACTTTTACTACAAAAAAGAAATATTCATCAGTTTACCTCATAAATAACAACTTTTACCTCAAACTTTTTACAATGCTTTAATTTCGAATAATTTTACTTGAAAACAACTGTTAATCATTCAATTAAAATAACATTTAAACAAAAAAGCAATGAAAAGAAAAGAGTTTTTAAGAGGTTTGGGTTTAGTGGGAATTGGCTCGTTGGCAATTCCAATCATAAACTCATGTAGTACAGATGACGATTCATCAGATTCTTCAACCGATACAGATTCATCTTCTGGTTCATCTTCTGGTTCAGGATCGTCTTCAGGTTCAGGTTCATCTTCAGGCGATTGTTCAGTTACATCATCAGAAACTGCGGGGCCGTTTCCAACCATTTCACCATCTTCATTAGTAAAATCTGATATTACAATGGACAGAACAGGTGTGGCTTTCACAATAAAAATTACAATAAAAAACACAAATGCAAGCTGTGCCGTATTAAAAGATGCAATTGTAGATATTTGGCATTGCGACAAAGACGGTTATTATTCAGAATACGGAGGAACTTCAATGCAGTCTGTAAATTATACTACAGTTCACTTTTTAAGAGGAAGACAAACTACCGATTCAAACGGTTTGGTTACATTTACCTCAATTTTCCCGGGCTGGTATTCTGGAAGAGCAACTCATATTCACGTTCATATTTATAACGCCAGCGGAACTTCACTGCTTGTAACACAAATTGCTTTTCCGGAAGGAACAAACAGTGCAGTTGTTTTAGTAAACGCTTCAACTGCTAACGGTTATACAAAAGGAATGTCCGGTTACACGTATAATGCTTCAGATAATGTCTTTTCAGATTCTGTGGCAAATGAATTATCGACAATAACAGGAAGCGTTAGCGAAGGTTTTGTTTTAACGCATACCATAAACGTTGCCGGTTAATTTTAAATAATAATTTATTATGATAGCTCAAATTCCTGCACAAATTTACAAGTCAGATTCCAGGGGATTTTTAAATTCAGAAAAATACAACCGTTTTTCGACTTTTAATTTTGAACATTACCAAGAATTATCCCGTAAAGCATTTGGATCCTTAAAGGTTTTAAATGAAGTAATATTGGCCCCCCAGCAGCGTATTACTCGATTTATAAATTCAAAAACAAATGTGATATTGCTGCCTTTATTTGGCGGAATAGAATATAAGGATAATATTGGTAATGTGGAATTTTTGCATGTGGAGCAGATTAGGGTTCTGGCAGCAGATGAGGAATTAACTGTTGAAATTTTTAATCCATACGAAAAGGAGAATGTGAGTTATTTAGAATTTGAATTTCAAATGGAAAAACAGGATTTTAAAAACTATTTTGAGCAGTATAAATTCGATTTAAGTTCACACAACAAGCTGTATTCATTGTTTGAAATTGAAAGAGCACATGGATTTATTGGTATTTATGACGGAAGAAAAGAGGGAACTTTTACTTTAAAGAATACTGACAACGGCGTTTTTGTTTTCGTTATTAATGGAGCTTTTGAAATTGAAAACCGGCTTTTAGAAGCAAAAGATGGTTTGGCAGTCCAAAAAACCGAAACGATAGAGTGGGAGTCTTTGTCGCAAAATGCTATGCTGCTCGTAATCGAAGTTCCTTTAAATTCAAATTAAATGAAAATAACGAAGATAAAACTCGCATATCGCATAGTGATTGACAGCACGTCAGTTTTACTTTGGGATAAATATGTTTTTGAAGATACTTTCAAAGAATACCAAATGCAGTGCCAGCAGTTTAATTCAGAATTGAACCCCAAAAACACATTTAGAGAATTAATAAGCGAAAACGAAAAAGCAAACCAATTGCATTTTCTAACCGGAATTGCTGCCAATGGTTATGTCGAGCAGTTAAAAGGTAATTTCCATCGTGTAACAGATGTTTTAGGAAACAACTATTTTCCTTTTATCAATTATCAGTTAGATATTATCAATACAGACATAACAGATTCATCAAAACATAGAATAGGAATCACTTTTTATTCGCCTTTATTGAATTACTTCGGAATTATTGAAGGGAATTATCTCGTTTCAAAAAACACCGATATCACAAATGAATATGAAACTATAATGTTTCCGGTTCAGAAAAATTTGTCTATTTGTTACATTCAGACAGAAGACTAATTCAACGTCCAAAAACAAAAAAATTATTTATTTCATTTTTTGCCTTTTCTGTTTTTCTGTTGACAGGAAAGGCTTTTTTATTTAAACAAGTATCAAATTACTATAGATAATTGTTTTTAATATTTAATAAACCAATTTATTTGTGAATTTATAACGTTTTCGTTCTTTTTGTTGTCTCTTTTTTAGTTTATTCGAATTTATTAGTACTTTAAAAGTCCTATATTTGTTTTTCTTTCTAAAAAACTAAAAAAATATCAAATGAAAACTTTAAACGATTTCGACTTTAAAAATAAAAAAGCAATTATCCGTGTAGATTTTAATGTGCCGTTGGATGAGAATTTTAATGTAACAGACACAACACGTATTGAAGCAGCAAAACCTACTATCGATACAATTTTAGCACAAGGCGGAAGTGTAATCTTAATGTCACATTTAGGAAGGCCAAAAGGCGCTGAAGAAAAATATTCTTTAAAACATATCTTAAAAACTGCTTCTGAAATTTTAGGAGTACAGGTTAAGTTTGCTGAAAACTGTGTTGGAGAACCAGCTCAGACAGCTGCTAAAAACTTACAGCCCGGAGAAGTTTTATTACTTGAAAATTTACGTTTTCATGCAGAAGAAGAAGCCGGAGATGCTGCTTTTGCAAAAGAATTAGCTTCACTTGGAGATGTTTATGTAAATGACGCTTTTGGAACGGCACACAGAGCGCACGCATCAACAACAATTATAGCACAGTTTTTTCCAAACGATAAAACTTTTGGAACTTTATTGGCTAAAGAAATTGACAGCTTAAACAAAGTACTTAAAAATAGCGAAAAGCCGGTAACAGCAGTTTTAGGGGGGTCTAAAGTTTCTTCTAAAATTACAGTTATCGAAAATATCTTAGATAAAGTTGACCACATGATTATTGGAGGCGGAATGACTTTTACATTTGTTAAAGCTCAGGGCGGAAAAGTTGGAGAATCAATCTGTGAAGATGATAAACTAGATTTAGCCCTTGAAATTCTAAGATTAGCAAAAGAAAAAAATGTTCAGGTTCATATTCCTGTTGATGTAATTGCCGCAGATGATTTCTCAAATTCGGCAAAAACACAAGTTGTAGATGTAAATGCAATTCCTGACGGATGGCAGGGTCTTGATGCAGGGCCAAAATCATTAGAGAACTTCAAAAAAGTGATTTTAGACTCAAAAACTATTCTTTGGAACGGTCCATTAGGAGTTTTTGAAATGGAAACATTCTCAAAAGGAACTATCGCTTTAGGTGATTTTATTGCAGAAGCTACTAAAAATGGCGCATTTTCTCTAGTTGGAGGCGGTGATTCTGTTGCAGCAGTAAAACAGTTTGGTTTTGAAGACAAAATGAGCTACGTTTCTACTGGCGGAGGAGCAATGCTTGAAATGCTGGAAGGAAGAATTTTACCTGGAATTGCTGCAATTTTAGACTAAAATATCACAATTAACATTTTTTTGCGTATTTTTAAGCGTTAAACTTTATAAGTTTGCAAAAATAACAATTCTATAATTGGTTGATTTATAGAATTTTAAATAAATGTTATATGATTGTAAAGAAAATCTCCTTAGCGGTTACGGCACTTTTTTCGATGACGATGTTTGCACAAGAATCTGCAACTGCCTCATTAGAAATAAAGTCGGAAGTAAAGTTGTCCTATTTAGATTCGATTAAAAGCACATTTAAAAAAGATGATCTGGCAGCAAAAGTTGACAGTCTTTGGATGAATGAGTTAGTAAGTTTAGATATCTATGATGATTTGACAAAAGACATTCAAACCATTAACAAGGACGTTACTGTAGATGAGGAACTGCCAACAGAACTGCTTAAGCAGCGTTTGGCAGTAATGAATGAGAAATCGCCATTTGAGATTGAATACAATCAGGGATTAGAAAACATAATAAAGTCATTTCTTAAGAATCGTAAAAAATCGTTTTCTCGATTAATGGCTTTATCAGAATACTACTTTCCAATATTCGAGGAAACATTCGCAAAAGAAAAAGTTCCATTGGAAATAAAATATTTAGCCGTTGTAGAATCTGCTTTAAACCCTAAAGCAGTTTCTAAAATGGGTGCTACCGGACTTTGGCAGTTTATGTACGGAACCGGAAAACAATACTCTTTAAAAATCGATTCTTATATTGATGAAAGAAGTGATCCTCTTAAAGCTACAGCTGCTTGTTCAGATTACCTTACCAGAATGTTCAACATTTTTAATGACTGGGAACTTGTTTTGGCATCTTATAATTCAGGCCCAGGAAACGTAACAAAAGCAATTCGCCGCTCTGGCGGAAAAACGGGTTACTGGGATATTCGTAATTACCTTCCAAAAGAAACTCAAGGGTATGTTCCGGCTTTTTATGCTACAATGTATCTTTTTGAATATCACAAAGAACACGGGATTAACCCTGAAAGGGCTGTCGTGAAAAACTTTGAAACAGATACGGTTTGTATTAAAAACCAAATGTCGTTTAAACAAATTGCCGATTTGTTAGACATGCCCCAATCACAGATTCAGCTTTTAAATCCTTCATATAAATTAAATGTAGTGCCTTTTTATCAGGGAGAACAGCATTTTCTTCGTTTGCCAAAAGATAAAATCGCAACTTTTCTTTCTAATGAAGATAAAATTTATGCTTACGTAAAACACGAGTCCGAATTTAAAACAATTCCAACTCGTTTAGCAATGAAAATTGCTCCAAAAGGAAAACCGGTTAGAGACACTCAATCTTTAGAAGTTTCAAAAGATATTGAGTTTTATAAAGTTAAAAAAGGAGACAACCTGGGTTCAATTGCAGATAAATACAACGTAAATATTTCAGACTTAAAAAAATGGAATAACCTTAAATCAAATGCAATTGCATTAGGCAAAACGTTAAAAATTAAATCAGACATTGATTCTTCTGTAAAAGCAGTTAAGGAACCAAAAACATTACCAGTTATAGAGAAAAATACTGGAGAAGCAATTGCTTCTGCAGATGATAGTGATAAAGTTTCAATACAAACTGTTGAGTACGTTGTTGCAGCCGGAGATAACTTAGGAAGCATTGCTAAAAAATTCGGTACGACTATTGCGGACTTAAAAACATTAAATGATCTTACTTCTAATAATATTGGTTTAGGAAAAACATTAGTAGTTTCTAAAATAGTTACAGAAATACAAGAGCCTGTTTCAACTGCTGTTGCATCAAATTCTGTTGATTCTTTCAAAAAGAAAGCACCTTCAGCAAAAACTATGAGTGAAGATTATTACGTTAAAAAAGGTGATTCTTTGTACAGCATTTCTAAAAAATATCCTGGAGTAACAATTTCAGATATTAAAAAATGGAATGGTATTAAAGATGAAGATATCAAACCCGGAATGAAACTTAAAATAAACGGATAATTAAAAATCTTATTTAAATTTGGGTTTTATTTCATAAATTAAGAAAATGAATAAAACCCATTTTTTATTTATAATACTTCCGTTTTTACTAATTTCTTGTTTGAAAACAGATAAGCAGCAAGAGCCTGTTTCTGGAAAAACAAACACAATCTCCATTATTATAGACGACCAGTTATGGTATGGAGAAGTTGGCGACAGTATACGAAATAAATTTGCATCTCCAGTTTTAGGCTTAACACAGGAAGAGCCCCTTTTTACAATTAATCAATATCCGGCAAAACTTCTTGAAGGATTTGTAACCGACAGCCGAAGTATTATTGTAGTTAAAAAATCAGCGGTAGAAAAATTTGAAATAATACACAATAAATCACTGCCGCACAATACTTTCCGCATTTACGGAAAATCTATTGATGACATTATCTGCAGTATCGAATTGAATTCGACACAAATCATCAAAATGATTCGTGATGCCGAAATCGAGAAAATTCAGGAAGATAACAGCAAATCACTTTTAAACCCGGCTGTTATAAAAAACAAATTCCATATAGATATCCAGATTCCCACCGGATATGAATACATGCTTCACAAAAAGAATTTTATCTGGCTGAAAAAAGATATTATCAGCGGTAACACCAGTTTATTAATATACCAAATTCCGCTGCACAACTTCAAAACCCGTGGAAATGTAGTTGGAAATATTATTAAAATGCGGGATTCAATAGGTTATTATATCAAAGGGCGAGAACCCAAAACCCGAATGATTACCGGCGAAGCTTACGCGCCTTATTTTTCGAATACATCATTAGACGGAAAAGAAGCTTTTGAAACCAAAGGAACCTGGGAACTAAAAAACGACTTCATGGCCGGACCTTTTATTAATTACGCAATCGTAGATCCTGTTTATAACCGAATCCTGGTTATCGAAGGATTTTGCTATTCACCCTCAAATCAGGAACGAGATCTAATGTTCGATCTCGAAGCCATTATAAAATCTGTAAAAATAGACAAACGTTAAGGTTTTTGTTTCAGGTTTGAAGTTTCAAGTTTGAAGTTTCAAGTTTTCTTAACCGCAAAGTTCGCTAAGGTTTACGCAAAGAAACGCAAAGTTATTTTTAAGGGTTTACTTAAATTATATTATATAACTTATATGGTTTCTATAGCGTGCCTTGCGTAAACCTTAGCGAACTTTGCGGTTAAAATACACACAGCATAAACCTGTAACATTGAAACCTGAAACTTGAAACAACTCTCGTTATTATTTTTCTTACTTTTGTTTTATAACAAACATAAAAACAAAGACTTATGAAAAAGGTAACCACAACATTAGTAATTATTGCACTATGTTTTGTTTCTTGTAAAAAAGAAGTAAAAACCGAAGATGTCACAGCAAAAGGTTCAGACAGCATTAAAACTGAAGAGACAGTTGCTGAAGCACCACTAGATTCAGCAGCACAAATGAAAGCATGGCAGGCTTATGCAACACCCGGCGCACCGCACAAATTAATGACAGACGAAGTTGGAACCTGGAATTGTGAGATGACGTTTTGGTATGAACCAAATGGAAAACCAGAAAAATCTACTTCTGTTGCCAATATTAAAATGATCCTTGGCGGACGCTATCAGGAAGCTAATTATCAGGGAAAAATTATGGGAGCACCATTTGAAGGAAAAAGCACACTCGCTTACAATAACGCCAGTAAAGAATATACCTCAACTTTTATCGACAATATGGGAACCGGAATGATGGTGGCTATTGGGAAATACGATGAAAAAACCAAAAGTATGGAATTGAAAGGCGACATGGTAAATCCTGTAAATGGTAAAAAAACACCTTACAGAGAAATCTATACAATTGTTGATGCCACAACTCGTAAAATGGAAATGTTCGATGTTAAAAACGGTGCAGAATATAAAAGCATGGAAATTATCATGAAGAAAAAATGATAAAGTAAAGCGCTTTTTTCTCCTGCAAGATTTACAAAACCTTGTAGATGTAATTGACAATATAAAATAGATAAAAAAGGTTCAATACCTGCAAGGTTTTGTAAACCATGCAGGAGGAGAAAAGTAACTTTTGTAAATCCCGATTTTAGTTTTATAATCGGGATTTCTATTTGATAATATTTAGTGTAATTTTGTTTTTACGATTATTAAAATTAAAAAATAAGTACAAAATGGAATTAAAATGGAAAATAAAGCCATTTGAGGCATTAACTGTAAACGAGCTATATGATTTACTTAAACTAAGAAGTGAAATCTTTGTAGTAGAGCAAAACTGTGTTTATTTAGATATTGACGGCAAAGACAAGAAAGCGCTGCACCTAATTGGAGAATATGATGGTAAAGTTGCAGCCTATTCCCGTTTATTCGATGCCGGAATTAGTTTTGAGAATGCTTCAATAGGAAGAGTAGTTGTTGGTGCCAATTATCGTGATAAAAAATGGGGACATGATTTAATGAGTGAAGCTATTGCCGCAATAAAATCCAATTTTGGAAAAGATAAAATTACAATTGGTGCACAATTATACTTAAAGAAATTTTACGAAAGTCATGGTTTTGTGCAGTCAGGGGAAATATACCTTGAGGATGATATTGAGCATATCGAAATGATTCGCGGATAAGCACAAAAAGAATAATGCTACAATGTTGCATTATTGAAATTTATATTTTTTGTTGTTTTGTAACTGTTTTTAAAAGAATCAATTAACAACTTAGTTTAGAGTAAAGCTTTAAGTAAATAAACTTTGTAGCTTAGCGTCTTCGTGGCAGAACAAATCAAATCTTAGTAATCAAAAACTCAACTCGGCGATCATAGTTATCGCCTCTTTTCAAAGGAAATTTGTTGCCGCAGCCTTGATAACGCATTCTGTTTCTGGAAATTTTTTTAGAACTTAAATAATAAAAAACGGTTTTGGCCCGGTTCCAGGAAAGTCTTCTTTCTTTGGTATTCTTGTCGATTGCATCGTTGTATATTTCGGGTGTACAGCAAACGTGACCCCTAATTTCAAACTGTATATTTTTTTGTTTTTGAAGTGTTAAAGCAATCTTGTCAAGTTCTTTTTTAGAGTTATTGGTAAGCCCGGCACTTCCCATGTCAAACAGAATGTTTTCCAGATAAATTTTATCGCCAACCTTTAATTTGTCTTTAAAGGTCGAATAAACTTCTTTTCCAAAACTATTTCGTTTTACAACGATCAAATCAACCCGTCGGTTTCTTAAACGGGTTTCATAAAGATTTTCAACCGTATCAGGTTTAACTACTACACGGCCTTTGCCTTCGAGAATAACAATCTTACTTTCTTTAAAACCTGATGAAAGCAGTAAGTTTTGAATAGTATTTACCCTGTCATGAGACAGTTTAAAATTATAGTTGTCTGTGCCGCGGTCATCGCAGTAACCATAGATTTGTATAGATTCGACTTTGGCGGTGTCTATCGATTTTATAAAATTATTTACAACTTTGACCTGCGATTCAGTAAGATCATACTTATCGAAATCAAAATATACTGTTTCGATTGGTTTTTGCTGCGCCGCCAGATTGTAAATAATAAATAAAAACAGGACCCGGGAAAGTTTCATTTTTCTACATTTTTAAAATCGTTTTATATTCAGTTTGGTTATTCAATACGTTTACTGCTCTTTTAATCTCTGAATTGTTTTTAATATAAAACTGATACAAACCTTCCTGGTATTGGTATCTTTTGATAAGTTCTTCCTGAATTAAACCTCTAATTTCTTTTTGGTTTTTATCCAGCAGCGTGTTTTCACTTTTCTCTAATGCGGCTAATAATTGTTGATATTCCGGAGCAATCGTTTCGTCAATTTTTTCACTTTTGGCAGCAGCCAGAGTATTTTTCAGGGCAACTTCTGTTTCAGTATCAAAACTAATTTTGTTTGCTTTCAGGTATTGTTTGAAACCTGCATAATCAGTATCTGTAACTACAGGTATTTTATCACCCAAATTTTGATTTTTATAATAGTAAGCAGTTGCATAATCAAATATCCCGTCATTTTTCAACAGAGCGCTCGTAATAGGGCTCATTTTAGCTTCATCTAATTCAATATCGGGCAAAACGCCGCCGCCGTCATAAACCGTTCTTCCTTTTCTGGTTTTAAAAGCATTGAAGTTTTTAGCATCTGTTTTTTGGGCAGCACCGTTTTTATCTTTATGCGTATAATCAAGCGCTTGAATACAACGGCCAGAAGGCGTGTAGTAACGAGAGATTGTAACTTTTAATTGAGTTCCGTAAGTCAGGTCAACAGAACGCTGTACCAAACCTTTTCCAAAACTACGGCTTCCTAAAATCACAGCGCGATCTAAATCCTGTAAAGCCCCGGAAACAATTTCAGATGCCGATGCACTTCTTCCGTTAACCAAAATAGCAAGCGGAATTTCTGTATCAATTGGTTCTTTAGTCGTTTTATACGTATTGTTATGTTTTTCGATTCTTGATTTCGTCGTTACAATAACTTCATTCTTTGGAACAAATAAATTACAGATATCAATCGCTTCATTCAAAAGTCCGCCCGGATTCCCTCTTAAATCTAAAACAATCTGTTTCGCACCGTCAGCTTTCAATTTTTCCAATGCCTCTTTAACTTCGGCTGAAGCCTTTCTGCTAAAATGTGCCAAAACTATATAACCCGTTTTTTCATCGATCTTTCCATAAAACGGAACCGATTTAATATCCACTTCATCCAAAACCAATTCAGTTGTAAAAGTTTTTCCCTGACGAAGATATTTTATAGCGATTTTAGTGTTTTTAGTTCCCTTTAGTAATTGCGAAGCATCATCTTTAAAATCAGCAATCAAAACATCACCAATCTGGATGATTTCGTCACCAGCTTTTAGTCCGGCTTTATCTGCAGGATAATTTTTATAAGGTTCACGAACAATCAGGCGGTCTTTTTTGCGTGCGATCATTGCACCAATTCCGGTATATTCTCCCGTGTTGTTGATTTTGAAATTTACAACATCCTGTTCGTTAAAGTAAACCGTATAAGGATCTAAACTTCCCAGCATATTTTTAATGGCTTTATCCATTAAATCACCCGGATTTGTTTCGTCTACATAATTCGTGTTTACGGCTTTAAACAACGTTGTGAAGATTTCAATTTGTTTCGCAATTTCAAAAAAGTCCTCTTTGAAACTGGTTCCAATAAATAATAATCCTGCCGCAACAGTCGGTATAATGAATTTCTTCTTGAAATAAGGATACATGATTATGGTTTTTTTCTTTTAATTCTCTTTCTAATAAAATAGGCTAATACAACAATTATAATAATAAACGGCCAAATGCTGATAATTGATATAAAGAAACTTGACAAACTAAAAAATCCTGATTTAACAGCTGTCCAGACTTTCGATCCGTACGATAATTGCACCGCTTCCTGTTCCGGCAGGTTTTTGAAAAACTCAATTGTAACCGTACTTTCAGAAACCCTGCTTTCTAAATATTTTAGCTGCCCTTCTTTGGCTTCTATTTCTTCGCGGATAATCGAAATCTGTTTTTCGATTTCTAAGATTTCACTAATTTTAGCGGATTTTTGTAATATTTGAAGATAACGTTCTTCAAGCTTTCTCTTGTTTTTTAATCTTGTCGTTAAGTCGATATATTGTTCCGTAACATCTTCTGCCGTAATTTCTTTTCTCTCGAAATACGAAACTCCTTTTGAAATTGTATTGATAAAATTATCAAAATTCTGGCTTGGAACTCTAATCGTTATATTTCGATAAAGCGTGCCATAGTCTTTTCCTTCAGAATCACTTTGAACTTTTCCCTGACTTTGTTTAACCGCTGTTTGAATTTGCTTGTACGTTTCTTCTAAATCATTGGTTTCAAACCGAAGCGATGCTTGTTTTATGATTTTTTGTTCAATTTTAGGCGAAGGAGTATCTAGATTTTTATCAGAACCAGAGGATTCATATTTTTTTGGAGGTAATTTTACAGCACTAATAGAAATTGCCCTATCTTCATTTAAAGATTCGCTTTTACTGCATCCAGAAAGAACACAAAAAATTACAGATAAAAAGAAAATGTATCGCATAAAATTTCAATTTAGTGCTAAAACTACAATATTTTTTATAATTTTTTATCTGATTTAGAGTACAAAGTTGACTTTGAGGGCTTATAAATCCTTTTTGGTTTCAGATTCAGGAGTTTTGTTTAGCTGCTGCACAAATTTCTCAAACAATTGAATCGTTTTGGTATTGATTTCTTCGTAAGATAATCTGTCTTTTGTCTGGTAAAAAAGCATGAAAGAATACGGTTGATTTAAATGATCCAGAAGCAAATGTTTGTTGAGTCTGTAGGTTTCTCTCAGCACTCTTTTGAAATAATTTCTGTCGACTGCTTTTTTAAAGTATTTCTTAGAAACTGAAACACCCACTTTTGTATTACCCTGATATGCAGCTTCCGCTTGACGGTAAACCAAACGAAGCGGATATTTTGAAACTGATTTCCCTTCAGAAAAAAGTAATCCAATCGTGGTTTTGCTCTTTAAGCGTTCATTTTTAGGGTATGTAAAGTTCATTTAATTCAGAAAAAATTTGCAATTTTAAGGGCAAAGGTACAATTAAACCATAAAAACGGTTATTGTTTTCAATTTTTCTACCGCTAAAAATATATTTACTACTTTTGACCTCAAATTTTTTCAAGCATGCAAAAGATAATCTCATATCCAATCTCCGTAATTTTTTATTTATGTTTTGGATTGTGTTTGGCGGTTTTTCACCCAATACAATGGATTTGCCTTAATCTTTTTGGTTATCAGGCTCACAAAAAAAGTGTTGATTATTTAAATCTCGGTCTTTTAAGATGTACACATTTAGTTGGTACAACTTATAAAGTTACGGGTGTAGATACTATTCCAACCGGAGTTCCAATTATTTTTGTGGCCAATCACCAAAGTATGTACGATATCGTGACAATGATTTGGTACTTTAGACGTTTTCATTGTAAATTTGTAAGTAAGAAGGAGTTAGGAAGCGGAATTCCGAGTGTGTCTTTTAATCTGCGCCACGGAGGATCTGTTTTAATTGACCGTAAAGACCCTAAACAAGCGATTCCAGTAATCAAAGGCTTGTCTGAATATATAGAAAAAAACACTAGATCTGCTGTAATCTTCCCGGAAGGAACCCGCAGTAAAACGGGAAAACCTAAAGAATTTGCCCAAAGCGGTTTAAAAATTCTATGCAAATATGCACCATCTGCATACGTTGTGCCGGTAAGTATTAATAATTCATGGAAAATGGTTCGTTACGGTATGTTTCCGGTTGGGTTAGGAAACCGCTTAACTTTTACAGCACACAAAGCGATGGCAGTAAAAGATTATGATTTTGCCGAATTAATGGCATTAACAGAAAAAGCGGTTGTTGAAGGAGTAAACGAGTATAAACAGGTTTAAGTTTTAGTCCGAGCTAAAATATAAATCCCAAATTTAAAATAAGTAATGTCTATAAAAAACATTAGATTAGAAGTGATGCAGTTTTTGGAAAAAAACGTTGACAGCTTCGTTGAACAGTATTTAATTCCGGTAGAAAAAATTTGGCAGCCGTCAGATTTCCTGCCTAATTCTGAAGGAGAAAATTTCTTTGAGGAGGTAAAGGAACTACGTGAAATTGCTAAAGAATTGCCATACGATTTCTGGGTAACGCTTGTAGGTGATACAATTACCGAAGAAGCACTTCCAACATATGAGTCCTGGTTGATGGATGTAGAAGGAGTAGATCAGGTGGAGAACGGCGGTAATGGCTGGTCGAAATGGATCAGGCAATGGACCGGAGAAGAAAACCGTCACGGTGATCTTTTAAATAAATACTTGTATTTGTCTGGTCGTGTTAATATGCGTGAAATCGAAATGACAACACAGCATTTAATCAACGACGGTTTTGATATTGGAACTGGAACTGACCCGTACAAAAACTTTGTATACACTAGTTTTCAGGAATTGGCAACTTATGTTTCGCACAACAGAGTATCTCAGATTGCTAAGAAATTTGGTGATAACAAGTTGTCTAAAATGTGTAAAATGATTGCAGGTGACGAAATGCGTCATCATCATGCATACAGCGAATTTGTAACCAGAATTTTTCAGGTTGACCCTAGCGAAATGATGCTGGCGTTTCAATATATGATGAAACAAAAAATCGTTATGCCGGCTCATTTTTTAAGAGAATCTGGTCAAAAGATAAGTTCTGCTTTCGAACAGTTTTCTGATTCTGCGCAGCGTATTGGAGTTTACACAGCAAATGATTATGTTGAAATCATGCAGAAGTTAATTAACAAATGGGAAATCGATAAAATCACGAACCTAACAGATGAAGCTGAAAAAGCACGTGATTACTTAATGAAATTACCGGCTCGTATGGCTAAAATTTCAGAAAGAATTGTAATTCCTGCTGAAGGTCATATCTTTAAATGGGTTGAACCGGCTAGATTGTAGATTGTAGATTTTAGATTGCAGATTTCTGATTTTAGATTTGAAAATTGATTTTTTGCAATTGATATTGATATTGAAAATATTGTTGATTGTTGAGGTTTTAGAACTTCAACAATCAACATTTTTTATTTAAACTATAAAACACCAGCGTAAATCTGTTGAATCAGTCAAATCTGTACGCCATTTCACCACAAACAATAACACATTATGAATAATTCTGAACTTATAAATAAAACAATTGCTTTTGTAAAAGAAAAATTAAACGATGCCGAAGGCGGACACGATTGGTTTCATATCGAACGAGTTTATAAAAACGCACTTTTAATTGCTAAAGATACCAATTGTGATAAAACAGTTGTAGAATTGGGAGCGCTGCTTCATGATATTGCCGATAGTAAATTTCATGACGGAGACGAAACAATTGGACCAAAAACAGCCCGATTATTTTTAGAATCACATAACGTTTCAGAAGATATAATTCAGCATGTGGTAAATATCATCGAAAACATCTCTTATAAAGGCGGAAATTTTGAAAAGAAGTTTTCTTCAATAGAATTAGATATCGTGCAGGATGCGGATCGTTTAGATGCAATTGGCGCAATTGGAGTAGCAAGAGCGTTCAATTATGGCGGATTTAAAAACAGAGCCTTATATGATCCTGAAATTGCTCCGGTAACGAACATGACAAAAGAGGAATACAAAAAAAACAATGCACCAACAATAAATCACTTTTACGAAAAGCTTTTGCTTTTAAAAGATAAAATGAATACCGAAAAAGGAAAACAAATTGCTGCTGAACGCCACGGCTTTATGGAATCTTTCCTGGCACAGTTTTATGCAGAGTGGGAAGGAGTGAAGTGAGTTTTCGGTTTAAGCCTCAGGATTCAGTCACAGTTTTCAGTTTATATGATGACTGTAAACTGTGACTGAAACTGAAAACTTTTTATGCGGCTTTAGACTTTAGATTTTAAAAGGCACATTATTCCAAAAGCGCACAAGAAGCCAAAAGAAAACCATAATAATCTGGCAACTCTATTGTCTCTTACAATTTCTTCTTTTTCAAATTTTGTCATTTTTTTTGAATTTTATTCTGCAAAATTAATTTGCCCAGTATCGATAACTAAGCCATAAAAGTTTTTTAAACATTAAAAAAAGGTATTTCTTTAAGGTATAGGTTTTTATAGAATAAAAAAGCTTCACAAAGAACTTTTAAATCTCTGTGAAGCTTTGTGTTTATTTTTGGTGAAACTCTGCGAAAAAATGAGATAAATCTTAGAAGCTTAGTATCTCAGCAACTTAAAAACTCAAAATCTATGAACATCCGCAATTGCCATCACCACAGTCTTTTTTCTTTTTAGATTTCCAAAAGAACTTTTTAATCAAAAAACCAACGGCGATAAATAATATGGCAAAAGCTATAATTTCTTGTATCATAACATTTTACTTTAAAAATTGATACGCTAAAAGTGCTGTAATATAAGCAAGACCGCTCATAAAGAAAAGCTGCATTACAGGCCACTTCCATGAATTTGTTTCTTTTTTTGTAATGGCTAATGTACTGGCGCACTGCATTGCAAAAGCATAAAACAATAACAATGAAATACCAGAAGCAAAATTAAAGATTTTTTCTCCCGTTTCCGGATTTACTTCTTTCTGCATTTTACTTTTAATTGTCGATTCGTTATCGCTGTCTCCAACACTGTAAATAGTAGCCAGTGTTCCCACTAAAACTTCACGGGCAGCAAAAGAGCTGATAATCGCAATCCCAATTTTCCAGTCGTAACCAAGCGGAGAAATTACAGGCTCAATAGCTTTACCCATAATCCCGATGTATGAATTCTCTATTTTTTGAGAAGCAACTTCATTTTCAAACTGAATTTCATTTAAAGTTGTATTGGCAAATCTTTCTTTTACGATGTTTTCCGCATCATTAAATTCTTTTCCGGGCCCGAAAGAAGCCAAAAACCATAAAATAACCGATATTGCTAAGATGATTTTACCCGCGCCTAAAACAAAAGCTTTAGTTTTTTCGACAACATTGATTCCAACATTCTTGAAAAGCGGTAATTTATAACTTGGCATTTCGACTACGAAATACGTTTTCGAATCCAGTTTTAAAACTTTATTTAAAATATAGGCAGAGATTATTGCCGTTACAAATCCCAATAAATACAATAACATCAACGACAGCCCCTGCAGGTTTAAAAATCCAAGAACTCGTTTATTCGGAATCACTAACGAAATCATAATCGCGTAAACCGGTAATCTTGCAGAACAAGTCGTGAATGGCGTTACTAAGATCGTAATAAGGCGTTCTTTCCAGTTTTCTATATTTCGTGTCGCCATAATAGCGGGAATCGCACAAGCTGTTCCTGAAATTAAAGGCACGACGCTTTTTCCCGAAAGCCCGAATTTGCGCATTATTTTATCCATTAAAAAAACCACACGGCTCATATAACCGCTTTCTTC
Organism: Flavobacterium soyae; assembly: GCF_021245985.1. GTDB lineage: Bacteria > Bacteroidota > Bacteroidia > Flavobacteriales > Flavobacteriaceae > Flavobacterium > Flavobacterium soyae. Next base: position 219,505 of record NZ_JAJQXA010000004.1, read on the forward strand.
GAGAATAGAAATGAATAAAAACAAGAAAGCAATCTGCGGAATAAAAATAATAACACCGCCAATTCCCGGAATAATTCCCTGCGAAAGTAAATCGGTTAAAATACCACTTGGTAATTCTTTTGCTGTCCAGCTGCTTAATGAAGCAAAAGTGCTGTCAATAAAGTCCATAGGAATTGTTGACCAGCTGAAAATAGATTGGAAGATGATAAATAAAATTCCGAGGAAAATAATATAACCCCAAAATTTGTGCGTTAAAATGCGGTCCAGTTTAGCTCTGAAATCTGTTGCCGCTGCAGTATCAACTTTTAGACCTTCTTTTAAAACATCATTTATAAACTGATATCTTTTGATGGTTTCTTTTTGCTGTAAACGTTTTAATTCTGAATGTGATTTGGTAAAAGTGTTCCGAATTTCATTTCGGTCTAAATTCGAAAAATTGACATCCTGCGTAATTACCAGCCACAATTTGTACATTAATTGATTTGGAAATGCATGCTGCAATTTTTCAAAATATTCAGGATCAATTACTGATGCATTTAAACACGGTTCATGCGGAATCGTTTTATAAGAAACAATTAATTCTTTTAATTCATCAATTCCTAAACCTTTTCGGGAACTTACTAAGGCAATTTTGGTTTTTAGTTTTTCTTCTAAAAGCGGAATATCTAAACTAATTCCTTTGCTCACCATACGATCTGACATATTGATAACTAAGATCGTTGGAATTTCTAGGTCTTTAATCTGAGTGTAAATCAGTAAATTTCTTTTCAGATTTTCAACATCGGTTACTACAACAGCAACGTCAGGATATAATTTGTCGTTTTTGTTTAATAAAAGTTCAATTACAACGCTTTCATCCATCGAACTTGCGTTCAGACTATATGTTCCCGGTAAATCCAGAATGTTGGCTTTTACGTTATGGGGCAGTTTACAGAAACCGATTTTTTTCTCAACCGTGATTCCGGGATAATTCCCAACTTGTTGGTTTAAACCTGTAAGCTGGTTAAAAACAGAAGTTTTTCCGGTATTAGGATTCCCAATAAGGGCAACATTGATATTCTGAACACTCATTATAAATTGTTTAGGATAAGTTCAACTTCAATTTCACGAGCAGTTTCAACACGAATAGCAACATGTGAACCATTAATATCTAAATATAAAGGATCTCCAAAGGGAGCAATTTGTAAAAGTTCGACTAAGCTGCCCGGCAAACAACCCATCTCTAATAATTTTAAAGGAATCAAATCGATATCAAAATCTTTGATAATGGCTTTATCGCCTTTTTTCAGGGTGTGAATAGTATTTTGCAAGCTTATTTAGATTGAATTTAGATTGCAAAAATAGGCAATAAATCTTTATCCCAAGGCAATAATCAGGTTTGAAAATGCTAAATCTTTCTAAAAATAAGGTATTTTACTCTTTTGATAAGAAATCTATGTCTTCCAGTAATCTTGAGATATCTTCCTTTTTTGTTCCGTCATAAAATCCGCGAACGCGTCTTTTTTGATCAACCAAAACAAAATTCTCGGTATGTACCATATCATACAACTGATCCGGGCGGCCTAATTTTACAGCCAGGTAAGATTTTCTGGCCATAGTGTAAATCTCTTTTTTATCTCCGGTTACCAAATTCCATTTACTGTCTACAACTCCATATTTTACTGCATAAGCTTTTAAAACCGAAACACTGTCAACTTCTGGAAAAACAGTATGAGAAAGCAGCATTACTTTAGGATTGTTTAAAACAGCTTTTTGAACTTCAACAAGATTGGTTGACATTTTTGGACATATTGATCCGCAGGTGGTGAAGAAGAAATCAGCAACATAAATTTTTCCTTCATAATTCTTTTGAGTAATCGTATCTCCGTTTTGGTTGATAAACGAAAAATCAGCAATCGTATGGTATTTGCTTTTGTATTGAATGGTGCTGTCAACCAATTCCGGATTTACATCGGCAGGATTATAAATCGGAAGTGCTTTTTGTGGCTTTAAAGCCGAATAAAATAAAGATATAGTGACTACAGAAAATACAATTAATACAATGAAGAATTTGCGGTATTTGTAAAGAAACGATTTCATAAAAATAATTTGGCGCAAAAATACGAAAAGCACTTTTTAAAAAGCTAATTGCGTGTTGTTTTTAACAGAGAGCCTGTAATATAAAGAGCTTCTATTACGTGATTGTGAAATTAGCACACGGATGACACGGATTCGCTTTGCGAAAACGCGGATTTATACGGATTTTTATAGATATTATTAATCCAAAGGTTTAAATACAATGTTGTTATCTTGAGCGAACGACTACAAAGTAAATCGCCAATTTTATTCAAGGTAATAAAAATAAAAAATCGGTATAAATCCGCGTTTTCGCAAAGCGAATCCGTGTCATCCGCGTACTATCTTGTTATAGTATATTAATTCTTAGGTTTTCGAATAGATTTATTTACCATATACAATCCTGTCAAGGTTACTACTGAACCAATTGCAATAGCCTGAGTAAGTGTTTCGTCAAAAATGATCGAGCCTAAAATCATCGCCACAATTGGATTGATGTAAACATAAATACTGCTGATTTCTGTTGGAAGATGCTGCAGCGTATAAATAAAAGCAATGAAAGTTAAAACAGAACCAATTATTACCAGATACCCAATTGCCCACCAGGATTCTGAAGGGATTTGGCTTAGTGGAATATTAACTCCTGTGGCTTCTGTAATTCCAAAAAGAAATACACTTGAAATAAGCATCTGCAGTCCCAAACTAAAATACGGATTAAAACTGGCCGCTTTTTTCTTGGTTTCCAAAATTCCAAAAGCCCATGTAATAGTTGAAGCTGTCATTAAAAAAATCCCGAATTGAAAATCAGGCCTTAAAAAGTCAGCAATATAATCGATGAAAATAATACAAATTCCTCCAAAACTGATTAAAATTCCAAACAAAGCCATTTTTGCAATTCGTTCACCATTAAAGAAATTAATGATAATAATCCAAATTGGGAAAAGCGCACTGATGATGGCACCCAATCCGCTGGTAATATATTTTACGCCCCAGGTGCTCAAGCCGTTGCTGCAAGCAAAATTCAAAATACTCAAAATAATAATCGTACGCCATTGTTTTCCTTTTGGCCAAGGCTGTTTTTTCAGCATAAAATATCCAACATAAATTAGTCCGCCAAAAAACTGACGTATTGTTGCCAATTGCAATGCAGGCATATGCTTAACCCCTTCTTTTGAAGCTAACCACGTTGTTCCCCAAAAAAAACTTACCCAGCATAAAGCCATAATGGGTAAACCAATAGCTTCAATTTTTCCTGAAACGGCATTCTGAATTTTTGCTCTCATTTTGACTTTAAATCTTTAAGCAAATATTCCAAAAACAATTTCAATAATCAGTAAAAAACAAGCTTTTAATTCATGAAAATAATCGATGGTTTCTATTAAAATGTTATACCTGACATTTGAAACATTATTATTGCATAAATTTTAACATGTATTTACAAATTTTAACGATATGTTTGTGTAAACACTCGAAACATATATATAAATGAAAAAACAACTTACTAAACCTTTGTTTTGTGCTTTTTCTGTAATGCTGTCTTTTACAGCAATTGAAGCTCAAAACTCCGCAGCAAAAGAACCGGGTATCAATGTATCTTACATGAATACTAAAATCAGCCCGAGCCAGGATTTTTTCCAGTATGTAAACGGAACATGGCTGGACAAGACAGAAATTCCAGGTGATCGTACAACTTGGGGAAGTTTTAATGAATTGATTAAAAAGACCGACAAAGATGTAATGTCTATTTTAAAAGAAGCATCAAAAAACCCAAAGTATAAATCAGATACTGATCAGGGAAAAGCTGTTAACTTATTCCTGACTGTTTTGGATACTGTTGGCAGAAATAAAGCAGGAATTACTCCTTTGAAACCGTATTTGAAAAAGATTGATGCAATTAAAAATGTTGCAGATGTTCAAAAATTTTTGGTTGAAATGGAATCTGAGGGAGGTTCCGGATTCTTTGGGATTTATATTGGAGCTGATGAAAAAAACAGCTCTAAAAATTCAGTAAGCCTTGCAGTAAGCCAATTAGGACTGCCGGATAAAGATTATTACACTTCAGAAGATAAAGATTCTAAAGAAAAGCGTGCTAAATACGAACTTCATGTTGCAAAGATGATGCAGTTTATTGGTGAATCTCCAGCAAAAGCAAAACAGAGTGCAGCAGAAATTCTGGCTTTTGAAACTGAATTATCAAAACCAAGACTAGACCGCGTTGAAAGCAGAGACAGCCGTTTGCAGTATAACCCAATGACGATTGCCGAACTTCAAAAGTTAACACCGGCTATAAAATGGGATAGTTATTTTGCAGGAATTGGCTTGGCCAAATTGGATACTGTCGTTGTTTTAGAGCCAAAATATATGAAAGCGCTGCAAACTGTATTTACTGAAAACAAAGTAGAACAGTGGAAAGAATATTTAAAATGGGATTTATTAAATACAGCAGCTTCAAAATTAACAACAGATATTGAAACTGCAAATTTTGATTTTTACAGTAAAACTTTAAGAGGAGCAATAAAACAACTGCCTCGCGAAGAAAAAGCACTGCAGGCCGTAAATAGAGGAATTGGTGAAGCACTTGGTAAATTATACGTAGAAAAAGTATTTCCTGCTGAAGCAAAAACTAAAGCACTGGATATGATTCATAATGTTATTACGGCGTACCAGAACCGTATTAATAATTTAAGCTGGATGTCTAAAGACACAAAGGCAAAAGCTATTGAAAAACTGAATAAAATAACCATAAAAGTGGGTTATCCTGATAAATGGAAAGATTATTCGGCACTTGAAATTAAAAGCATTGCTGATGGTGGAAGTTATTATGAAAATTCGAGAAATTTAGCCAAATGGAATTTTAAGAAAAGTATTGAAAAATTAAACAAACCGGTTGATAAAACTGAGTGGGGAATGTCTCCGCAAACAGTAAATGCTTATTATAACCCATCGTATAATGAAATTGTGTTTCCAGCAGCAATCCTACAGCCGCCATTCTATAATTACCAGGCAGATGAAGCTGTAAATTATGGTGGAATTGGAGCAGTTATCGGCCACGAAATTTCACATGGTTTTGATGATTCCGGAGCGCGTTATAATGCAGAAGGAAATCTTGTTGACTGGTGGACGCCGCAAGACTTGGAACAATTTACAAAACTAGGTTCTGAATTGGCAGATCAATACAGCGCTTTAGAACCATTGCCTGGAATTCATGTTGATGGTAAATTTACATTAGGAGAAAATATTGGAGATTTAGGTGGAATAAATGCTGCTTACGATGGTTTGCAATTGTATTTGAAAGCACACGGAAATCCTGGTTTAATCGACGGATTTACTCCAGAACAGCGATTCTTTATTTCCTGGGCAACCGTTTGGAGAACCAAGTCTAGAGACGAAGCGATTAAAAACCAAGTAAAAACAGATCCGCATTCACCGGGAATGTACAGAGCTTATGTCCCAATTCAAAATGTTGATGCTTTTTATGAAGCCTTCGGTATTAAAAATGGAGACAAAATGTTTGTAAGTCCAGAGAAACGAGTAAAAATCTGGTAATTTTATAATAGAAAACGGCGCTGAGATGGCGCCGTTTTTATTTTAATTTATTGAACTGCAATATAAATGTCTACTTCTGCATTCTCACGATCCTGAGCCTTTTTTCCATAAATTTCAAAATCGGAAGTAAAGATTCTATTTAAACCAGAATCCCATATTTTGAGCCATTCATTATAAACAATTCCATCGGCAAGATTTCCTTTAGGAGTAAACTTGTCATAATTATCACTTTCAATGATTTTACCGGTCAAACCTTCTGGAATACAATCTAAATTCTCTACCGGACAACCTAAAATGGTTGTGTAAGGTTTGTTATGATCTTTTTCATAATCCGTGTAAACGCAAATAATATCGTTGTTTAATTTATTTGCAATTTTATCAGCAACCCCTTCTGATATAAATTTGTTCCAAAGTGCAGGAATATCTTGTCCTGACTGCCCATTTTCGTTAGTTGTTCTAACAGAAATTCCAATAATGCTAAAATTATGAATATCCATTTTTACTTAAATTTTGATTTAAGTTCAAATTTATATTCGTGTGGTGACAACTGTATGTCAGCAGTAAACTTTAAAATGTTAGATTACTTTAAATGACTGTAAATGTAAGTTTCAATTGCTTTCAACTCTTCATCAGACATTGTTTTTGTTACTGCAAAATTAGTCTGCATTACGGAAAACTGACTTGGATCAACAATTGGATCAGCATTCCCTTTTAAAAAAGTCGGAATATCACCTTTTTTATCTTTATATATTTTAGCAATTTCCTGAATACTTGGGCCAATGACTTTTTGGTCAGTCTGATGGCAGGAAGTACAATTTCCTCTTCCTTCAAAAATTTCTTTTCCTAAAGCTTCAGGTGTTGCGGCTTTTGCCGATTCTCCTTCAGAATAAGCTTCTGTGGTTTGGTCTGTACTTTCTGAAACTTCTTTTTTACACGATGCAAATGCTAAAACAGCAGATAAGAATAATACTTTTTTCATCTTATTTATTTAAAAGTATTGAAGCTTCTTTTGCAAAATAAGTTGATATAATACTCGCACCCGCACGCTTAATGCAATAAAGTTGCTCTATCATAATTTTGTCGTGATCTAACCATCCTCTTTCGGCTGCGGCCTTTACCATCGCGTACTCACCAGATACTTGGTAAACTGCAACTGGCACATGAACGGCATTTTTTACCTCACGAACAATGTCTAAATATGCAATTCCCGGTTTTACCATAACAATATCTGCTCCTTCTTCAACATCTAATAAAGCTTCGCGAATTCCTTCAATTCGGTTAGCATAATCCATTTGATACGTTTTTTTATCTTTTGGGATATTTTGAGAATCAACCGGAGCGGAATCTAACGCATCACGAAATGGTCCGTAAAATGCAGATGCATATTTAGCACTATAACTCATGATTCCAACATTATGATGTCCGTTTTCTTCCAATGCTTTTCTTATCGCCAAAACGCGCCCATCCATCATGTCACTTGGCGCCACGAAATCTGCACCAGCTTCTGCATGGCTTAAACTCATACGAGTTAAAGCATCAACCGTTGCATCGTTAATTAATTGACCGTTTTCGATAATTCCGTCATGACCATAAATAGAATATGGATCTAAAGCGACATCCGGCATTACAATCATTTCCGGAACGGCATCTTTTATCGCTCGGATAGTTTGCTGCATTAAACCATCTTTATTCCAAGCCTCTGTACCTTTATTGTCTTTTAAATTATCGCTTACTTTTACGTAGATGTTTACCGCTTTAATTCCTAAATCCCAAGCTTCTTTTACTTCTTTAATCGTATTGTCTAATGAGTGGCGATAAATTCCAGGCATTGAAGGAATAGCAGATTTGATGTCTTTTCCTTCGGTAACAAACATTGGAAGCATAAAATCTTGTGGACTTAAGCTGGTTTCACGAACTAATGAACGAATTGATTCGTTGGTTCTTAAACGACGGTTTCTTTGTAATGGGAACATATAATTTTAGATTTTAGATTTTAGATTTTAGATTTTCAGATTGATTTCTTTGAAATCGAATTGAAGAATCTTAATTTCTAAAAGTGCAGTTGTTTTTTGTTTTTTTGAGGATTATTTTACTTTTTAATAAGTGGTGCAAAGTTAAAGAAAAATCAACAGAATAAGGCGTTTAGCAAATAGCAGAATCCGTTAATATTATCTAAAAATTTAAGATTTTTACAGATTTAAATTTAAGAATTTTATTGTAATGCAGTTTTTAAAATATTTACCTATAAATTTGTCTAATGAAGAAAATTTTCACTTTATGCTGCTGTTTGCTCTTAACAGGTTGTTTTGAAATAACAGAAAGAATCAAACACCACGATGATCAAAGTGGTGAATATACATTAATGATCGATTTTTCGAAATCATGGTTTAAGACAAAATCAGCTATCTGGCTGGAAGAAGTCGATGGTGTAAAAATTCCAAACGAACAGGAAATCACCCAAAAACTAGAAGATTTCAAGACCAAAGCATCCAAAATTGACGGAATCTCGAATGTAACAACAAAAACTGATTTTGACAATTACATTTTTATCATCAAACTCAATTATGCTAATTTAAAAGCGTTGAATGCAGTTGTTAATACAATAAATAATCAGCGTGATCAGATTCACTTTAGCGGAAGCGTAAAAAATTTCGAAAGAACTGCCTCGTATCCTGTTCCCGAAAAAGTGGTTAAAGATCCAAAGAAAAAGAAAGATCTTGAAGAAGCCAGCATAATTGCTATTTATACTTTTGACAAAGATATTCAGTCTGTAGAAAACGGAAACAGCAAAATTTCAAAAAACAAGAAAACAGTTTTTTTAAAGCAAAATATGTACAGTGTATTAAAAAAATCGACTTTAATGAATAATACAATCCAACTTAATTAACGCCTTTACTTATGAAGCAATTTTATACTTTACTTTTTTTACTTGCTACGTATTTGACTTTTGGTCAGATCAATAAAAATGAATACGATTATTTTGTACAGTTTAACGGAAACCAGCTTTCTAAAAAAGTAAGTGTGGGCGAAATTTTGAATCATCCTATAATAACCAAATATAGCAGCAAAAAACCAGACTTGGATTTTGCTAAGTATACTTCGGTTATTCAGTTAGATCAAAAAATTACTATTCACGGAAAATTCTCAGACAGTATTCCGTATTATCAAGTTACAATTCCAGTAAAGAACAGAGAAGCTGTTAAACAATTAATAATACAGGAATTTGGCGCGAATACAAAAAATGATTCGGCTGAAAATGCCATTAAGGATTTTGGCAAATATGCTGTTTTTAATCCAAAAGGCAAAAACAAAACACTGGCTTGGAATGATAATTATTTAGTGATTTTAGAATTAACCCAAAGAACGCCTTATTCTAATCAATATGATACTTATAAATCTGATTCAACTGAAGTAGGATATGAGGAAACTAAAGTTATGATAGAGCCTATAGAAGAAACAAGAATTGAGACTGTTTCACCACCGGCAGTAGAGGAAAGAGTAGTTGAAACTTCAATAATGATTGATGCTCCGACAGAAGAAGTCTCGGCGCCATATAATGATACACAGAATTATACTCCTAGTGCTGAATATACTATTCAGGAAGCCGCTTTTAATCTAAAACAAGCGGAAAAACTAAGCGAGATTGTAAAATCATTATTTGAAAATGGATTTACTGCGTCAAGTTCAGAAAAAATAAATGCCAATGCCGATATTTCGTCATGGATAAATTACAGTTCTGCAATGACAAGTTTATACTCTGTGTACAATTATCCAATGGCAATATTTGGAGGTTATGATAAATTTTTGCCAATGCAGAAGAACTTCGAAAATTTTATAAAAGGTATTAATCTAGATTTTTATTTTGACAGCAATAACGCACGAGTAGAAGAAGTTATTGAATATTCTCAAGAGTTTGCAGAAATTATGGGCAAAATCACGAATAGAAAAATAAATAAGAATGTGTTTAATTATTTTCCTGCGCAGAAACCTTTGGTCTATATGTCTTATCATATCAATACAAAAGCAGCACTTGAAAAATTTCCATCATTAACCGCAGATATATTTCAAAGTCCAAAACTTTTAAAAGAAGACATCACCATTATTACCGATTTAATTTCGACAATAGTAGATGAAGAAGCGACAGCAACACTTTTTGATGGTGATTTAAGTGCCTTTTTATATGGTTTTAAAGAAGTTGAGGTTGTGACAAAATCGTATGACTATGATGAAAATTATGAAGAGGTTGTAAAAGATAAAAAGATAAAGAAATCAATTCCGTTATTTTCTCTGATTTTTACTTCCACGCACCCAACTTTTGCTGATAAACTGATACAATTAGGTATTCGTAAAAAGATGCTGGTTCAAAAAGATAATTATTATATCATTACCGGAACTAAAGAATATGGAGATGTATTTATCAGAAAAGATAAAGATGTTGTTGTGGTTTCGAATACATTAGAATATTTTGGTACTGAATATGGAACATTTACGAAAGAGGCAAAAAATGATTTGAAGAAAAATTACATGTTTGCTAAATTAAATATTGCCGAACTGATTCAGGCATACAGTAAATCTGAAGAAGCTAAATTAGAAGAAGTAAGTAAATTAAATAGGGTTTCAGAACAATTTTCAGACATAACAATGGAAGCTCCTAAAAAAATGATCAACAACAAATTGAATTTTGCTCTTAAATTAAACGCTTTAAAGTCAGACAAAAATATCATTTTGCAAACCTTAGATTTAGCAGAAGAAATAATAGCTAAATAGTTTTAAATCCATAAAATACAAATCCCCGAAAATTTAAACTTTCGGGGATTTTTTATATTTAAAGCTCAGTTTTGTTATTGGATCGAAGCCTCGTAAATTTCTTTAATTGTTGTGCTAAGTTTTGAGTTAAACTCATCGTCAGACTGACCAGCAGTAAGTCCTTCAGACAATGCTCTTGAGAAACTTGCGATTAATCCGTGGTTTTGTGCCAGTTTTTGATTAGCTTCTTCTCTGGAATACCCGCCGGATAAAGCCACAACACGTACAACATGTAAATCAGAAATTAGTTCACTGTAAAAGTCATTCACAGTTGGAATAGATAATTTCAGCATCACTTTTACATTTTTATCTAATTTATTAAGCTGTTTTATGATTTCTTCTTTTAGAATTTCTTCTGATTTTGTTTTGTCTGTGCTGTAAATATCAACTTCAGGTTCTATAATTGGGATAAGTCCTTTTGCAAAGATTTGTTTCCCTACTTCAAATTGCTGTTCCACGATTTCGCGGATTCCAACGGCGTTTGCTTCTTTAATAACAGAACGCATTTTAGTACCAAAAACATTTCGTTCTACAGCACGTGTCAGCAATTCTTCCAGATTTGAAATTGGTTTCATTAACTGAACTCCGTTTGCAAGATCAGCAAGACCTTTGTCGACTTTTAAAAACGGAACTATGTTTTTTTTCTTCCACAAATAATCAGCAGTCCATTCTCCATCTATTTTGCGGTCCATGGTGTTTTCAAACAAAATAGCACCTAGAATATATTGGCTGTCAAAAGCCGGACTTTTAATAATTCTGGTTCTCATTTCATGTACAAGAGTATACATTTCTTCGTCATTTGTATAACTGTTTTCTTCAACACCATATTGCGATAATGCCTTTGGTGTACTGCCGCCGCTTTGATCTAATGCTGCAATAAATCCTTTTCCTGAATTCATGCGATTTAACTGTTCTACGTTCACCTTTTCCATAATTTCTTATTTTAGATTAAACATTACAAACCTATTTTATCATTTACTTTATCATAAACCTTTTTCACTTCTTTTGGAGGATTAAATCGATAACCCAGAGAAAGTTTTAAAGTGGCAATATTATCGTTGAGCCGCGGATCGACTTTATCATCCTGAGAAAAACTTACTGAATTAAGACTTGCATAACCAAAGAAACGGTCATTATTATAAGCCAGTTTTAAATTTAAATCTGCCTGATATAAAGCTGAGGTATCTCCGTCAATATCATTAATTCCGGCACCCAGAGCAACTCCTGCTCCAATCAAAATACGGTCACTAATTGCAAAATTATAAAAGTAGGATGGTGCCAGTGTAAATACATAGATGTCGCCCGGTGTTGTGTCGGGAGCATTTAAGTCAATGTTGGTGTAATAAAATGAGAAAGTCGGGATAAAACTTCCTGAGCTTTTAGTCTGCCATTCGTTTTGGCTTATCAATGTTTTAAAAGAGAACTTATCATTAAAAACATACGATGTCGTTCCGCCAATTTTCGTAGTACGCATTCTTGGCAGTTGTGCTGTTACATTATCATCACTGACATAAAATCCTTTTTGATTAATGAAAGTAAACGACTGCATCCATTTTTTATAGTAAAAACGGGTATTAAAATTAAAATGCTTGGAATGAGAATCGCCTTTATTGCCAGAAAGAAATTTAGGCGCAAAACCAACCGAAATATCAATGATCTTATAATTCAGATTAAAACCAATTTGTTCTCTTCGATTCGGAATAAGATTAAGAAATGTTTTGGGTTCCTGATCATCCGAAGCGATCTGAAAACTATTAGAAGTATCTAAATAATAAATACTGGCGGTAATTTTATCATTATATGATTTAAAATACGGATTTCGCAGCGAATCATTCTGGGCAAAGCACCCAAAAACGCTGACAAAAAACGTTATATAAATCATTTTTAGATCCATTCTCGCTGATTTTCTAAAACATTTACTAATTTCTCTTCTTCGCTTCCGGCTTCTGCATGATGATCATAAACCCATTGCACATGCGGAGGAAGGCTCATCAAGATACTTTCAATTCTTCCGTTTGTTTTTAAACCGAATAAAGTTCCTTTATCATGAACCAGATTAAATTCGACATAACGGCCCCGGCGGATTTCCTGCCAGGTTCTGTTTTCAGGAGTGTATTCTAAGTTTTTTCTTCTTTCCACAATCGGCACATAAGCCTCAAGGAAACTATTTCCAACTTCGGTTACAAAATTGTACCAGTTTTCCATTGACATTTGCTCATTTGCTTTGCAATAATCAAAGAATAAACCGCCAATTCCACGCGCTTCATTTCGGTGTGCATTCCAAAAATAAGAATCGCATTGTTTTTTATATTTCGGATAAAACTCCGGATTGTGTTTGTCACAAGCCGTTTTACAAGTTTGATGAAAGTGTTTAGCATCTTCTTCAAACAAATAATAAGGCGTTAAATCTTGTCCGCCGCCAAACCATTGTTCGATCACTTTTCCGTTTTCATCATACATTTCAAAATAACGCCAATTGGCATGTACTGTTGGCGTCATCGGGTTTTGGGGATGAATAACCAAACTTAATCCGCAGGCAAAAAAATCAGCTTCGCCTACACCAAACATTTTTTGCATGGTTTCAGGAAGTTTCCCATGAACAGCAGAAATGTTTACACCGCCTTTTTCAAAAACAGCACCGTTTTCAATAACACGTGTTCTTCCTCCGCCGCCTTCAGGACGTTTCCAAAGATCTTCACGGAATTTTGCCGTTCCGTCAACAGCTTCTAATCCTGCACAGATTTGATCTTGCAGGTTTTGTATGTATGCGTAAAATTTATCTTTCATGAGTATTGTATTCTGATTTAAGCAAGCCGAAATAAACAGTGTTTTGCAATTCGCCGTCACCGTTTCTAAATTCGTCTCGTAAAATTCCTTCTTGTTTAAAATTATGTTTTAATGCAATTCGCTGACTTACCAGATTGATTTCAGAAGTACATATGAAAACTTTATTCATTTTCAATTCATTAAAACAAAAGTCTAATGCATATGAAACCATTTTTGATGTAATCCCTTTTCCTTGAAAATCTTCGTCAATGAAATACCCCAGTTCACATTTTGAAATACGAAAATCAACGCTTTTTACACATAAATAACCAATCAAATTGTTGGTTTTCATATCTCGGGCATAAAAATGAAATCCTTCTTTGTTTTTTTCTTTTTCAAGACTGACTGTTAGGAAATTATGAGCTTTTTCTAAAGAGTCAGAATTAGCTAATGTTACCGGAAAAGTTTTTTTAATGTGATTTTTGTTCTTGTCAATTAGTTTATAAAACTCTTCGGGAAGAATATTTTCAATTCGGTCTGTTTTCCAATCTGTAAAACTCATTTTTATTTGTTTTTTAGCGAAGCAATTTTAGCATTTATTCCAAAAGAAAAAACTTTGCTTTCCTGTTGAATATATTGATAAACAGCTAAAGCTTTTTCTTCAAAATTATGGTTTTCTTCTTTTGAGAATTCTATTAAAATATCACCAAATTGTTCTAATTGTTCCCAGTCAAAATGAAGACGGGTTAATAAGGTAATTAACTCTTCATTAGAATAATCTATTAACGTTTGAATATTTAGTCCAAACTCTTTTAATTGATTTTCAATATCTGATTTTTGTAAATGACTCAAAGGATAAGGCACAAAAATGAGTGTTCTTAATGTTTTAAGAACGTTATCAATTCTGATTTTTTCTTCGTCTCTTAAACCTTTGTTTAACATTATTTATACGTTTCCTGCAAGGTTTCCAAAACCTTGTAGGTATTAATTGGACATATGATATATAAAAATTGTCTAAATAAACCTACAAGGTTTTGGAAACCTTGCAGGACATACCTGAATCATTCAAAAGTATAAGTTTCATTTAAAAGATTATTCTTTTGATTATGGCAAAAAATGAAATTTTCTAAATCATCAAATAAAGTTAAAACTTCGTCCCGCTCCATTTTTGTTTCTTTACTAGATAAGAAAGCTTGATATGATGAAAATTTGAAATCTTTAAAATCTAAATCAAAATGATGTTTCGGATTTAAGTGAACGTAAATAATCACCTGCTTTAGATAATTTTCGTCTTTTAGATTTATTCTTTTAAAATGCTTTTCGAATAAACTTCCTGTTCTTTGGGTTTGTTTATTAAAAGCTTTAGCATAAGAATTGAATAAATTTGAAAAAGCCTGAGTTACCTCTTTTTCTTCAACATTCAGGCGAATTACTAAATGAAAATGATTATTCATCAAACAATAAGCGAAAATCGATATTTTATCTCCAGAATATTTTGCTAATTGCTTTAAAAAATAAAGTTTGTTAGCATCATTTTCAAAAATGTTATTTCCGTTAATGCCACGATTATAAATATGATAATAACGATCTTTTTCCAGAACTTCTAATTTCATTCTTTCCCATTTTCATCTCCTGCAAGGTTTTCAAAACCTTGTAGGTGTTCTTTCTTATTTCAATAGTTTATTATTTTATACCTACAAGGTTTTGAAAACCTTGCAGGAAAGCCAATTGTAACTGAATACTGCGACTGAAAACTGACTACTAAATACCGTATTCCTTAACTGCGTCAATAAACGCTTTTGCGTGATCTACAGGGATATTTGGTAAAATTCCGTGACCTAAATTTACAACATATTTATCTTTTCCGAACTCATCGATCATTTCGTGAACCATTTTTTTAATTGTTGGAATTGGAGAAAGTAATCTTGACGGATCAAAATTTCCTTGTAAAGTGATATTTCCGCCAGACAAATAACGAGCATTTCTAGCCGAACAAGTCCAGTCTACACCAAGAGCAGAAGCACGGCTTTTACCCATTTCACCAAGAGCAAACCAGCATCCTTTTCCGAAAACAATAACCGGAGTTAAATCGGCCAAAGCCTCAACGATTTGGTTGATGTACTTCCATGAAAATTCCTGATAATCAACAGGAGAAAGCATTCCTCCCCAAGAATCAAAAATCTGAACAGCATCAACTCCCGCTTTTACTTTTTCTTTTAAGTATAAAATAGTAGTATCAGTGATTTTTTGTAATAAGGTATGTGCAGCAACCGGATTTGAAAAGCAGAATCCTTTTGCCATATCAAAACTTTTTGAACCTCTTCCTTCAACAGCGTAGCAAAAAATTGTCCAGGGCGAACCAGCGAAACCAATTAACGGTACTTCGTCGTTCAGCATTTCTTTAGTCAATTTAATGGCATCCATTACATAACCAAGACTTTCCTGAATATCCGGTACATAAACTCTATGAACATCTGCCATAGAACGAATCGGGTTTGGGATAAACGGACCAATATTTTCTTTCATTAAAACTTCAATTCCCATTGCTTGCGGAACAACTAAAATATCCGAGAATAAAATAGCAGCATCCGGAGCAATTCTGCGAATTGGCTGGACTGTAATTTCTGCAGCTAATTCAGGAGTTTGACAACGTGTAAAGAAATCGTATTTATCACGTAGTTCGATAAATTCCGGTAAATATCTTCCGGCTTGGCGCATCATCCATACTGGCGGACGCTGAACAGTTTCTCCTTTTAATGCTTTTAAAAATAGGTCGTTTTTTAACATTTTTTTCTTTGCTTTAGGCTTTAAGCTTTAGGCTTTAAGCGTTTTGTTATTTTAATTTTTAGCTTATGGCTTACTGCCTAAAGCTTATTGCTATTTGTATTCGTTAATTACATCTTCAATCACATCCTCAATTGTTGGCTGATCTGCAATAATGATGTTTTTGGTAATTTTATGTAAAACTTCTGCGGTGGTTTCGCCAATACAGAAACAGGTTTCTTTTTTAATTGAATTATCTTTTAAATAACTCTCAACACCAGACGGACTAAAAAATAAAATGGCATCAACTGGAGATTTTATTTTTTGAGGCTGTAATGACGTTTCGTAAACCTGAATTTCGTTCAATTTTATTCCGGCTTCTTTTAAAGCGTTTGGCAAAGTATCTCTTCTCAGGTTTCCGCTGAAAAAAGTATAGCTTTCATTACGGTAAATCAAAGTGATAATTTCTGCTAAATCTGAAGCATAACCCGTATAAGCCACAACATTAAATCCGTTTTCAGATAAAAGGATTTTTGTTTTTAAGCCAACGCAATACACGTTTTTACTTTTAAGCTCTTCTGATTTTGGATTTGATAAAACACTGTGAACAGCATTTTGACTGGTGAAAATTAAACTTTCGTTGAGGTTTTTAAGTTCAAAAGGTTTGTTTTCGGTTTTGATAAAATCGGCTTCGATTACTTCGATACAGGCTTTTGTCAACTCTTGTTTTTGAAGAGGAGATAATATTTTCGTAGATAATATCTGAGCTGATTTTGCCATTATTTTTTCAGGGATTCTTTAATCTTCTGCATTAATTCTGTTCCGCCATTATTCAAAATCTCCTGCGCCGAATGGAAACCTAATTTTTTCCATTCTGAAATATCAACGGTTTTATTGATTTCCAATTTTTGTTTTCCGTCAATAGAAAGCAAAACACCTTGAAAATGTAAAGTATCTTCGTCCTCATTATATGTTACCAAAGCTCCGATTGGTGCAGTACATCCGCCTTCAAGTGTTCTTAAAAACTGACGTTCGATATACGTACAAATTTCAGTTTCGATATCATTTAACTGCGAAAGCGCATCAAGTATATAATTGTCATTTTCCATTGCCACAACGAGCATTGCTCCTTGTGCAGGCGCAGGAATCATCCAATCTAAATTAATATAGTTTTCAGGTTTTAAGTTAATTCGCTCTAAACCTGCAGCAGCAAAAACAGCTCCGTCCCAATCATTGTCCTGCAGTTTCTGCATGCGAGTATTTACGTTTCCACGTAAATCAACGACCGTATGATTTGGGTATTTGTTAAACCATTGCGCCTGACGACGTAAACTTCCTGTTGCAATCGTACTTGGTTTATTGTCGAAATCAGGATTTCCTTTATGAACCAAAATATCAAGAACATTGGCTCTTGGTAAAACTGCACCCTGAACAATTCCTTTTGGTAAAGCCGTTGGAACATCTTTCATAGAGTGCACCGCAATATCAATATCACCATTAATCATGGCAATGTCTAGTGTTTTAGTAAAAATTCCGGTAATTCCCAGTTCGTAAAGCGGTTTGTCCAGAATAATATCACCTTGAGATTTAACCGCAACAATTGAGGTTTTATAACCTAAGTCATTTAGTTTTTTCTCGACAGTATGTGCCTGCCAAAGTGCTAATTCGCTGTCGCGCGTTCCAATTCTGATTGTTTTTTCAGCCATTTTGTTGAATTTCACCATATAAGTAATTTAAGCAGTTTGATTGAAAAACAAAAATTAAGCGTTTGCAATTAAATGAACTTATATAACTTATATGGTTTAAAATATAAAATTTAAGATGCTTTTATTTTGAAGACTTTTTCGATCCATTCGATGCTTTCATCAACCATGGTGTCGTCATCTTTTAAATGATTTGCAAAATGAGTAGTGATTTTTTGGATGATTCGGTTACTGATAATTTCTGCTTGCTCTTCATTGAAGCCAGCAATTTTTTTGCTTTGAAAATCTAATTCCGAATTTTTAATTGCATTTAGTTTTTCTTTTAAAGCATTGATCGTTGGCGCAAATTTTCGGCCTTTCATCCAGATAATGAATTCCTCTTTTATTTCTTCGATAATTGCTTCGGCCGCCGGAATATGTAATTTTCTGTTTTCTAATGTTTCATCTGTCAATTGAGACAAATAATCCATGTGAATTAAAGTTACGCCTTCTAATTCCTCCACATCTTCATGAACATTTTTCGGAATAGACAAATCCAAAATCAACAATGGTTTTTTAAGGTTTAAAATCGCTT
The DNA here is from genome assembly GCF_021245985.1 of Flavobacterium soyae. GTDB lineage: Bacteria > Bacteroidota > Bacteroidia > Flavobacteriales > Flavobacteriaceae > Flavobacterium > Flavobacterium soyae. The sequence goes on from NZ_JAJQXA010000004.1 coordinate 237,718, forward strand.
TGTCAACTGTTGGGTTTTGCGCGCCGGTAGCTACAACTACAATATCAGCTTTTTGAAGTTCTAAGTGTAATTCAGAATAATCTTTAACAATCAAATTTAGTTTTCCGGCCAGTTTCTCAGCCTTATCTTTAGTTCGGTTGATTAAAGTAATGTGTTCATTTTTAGTATGTTTCACTAAATTCTCACAAGTATTTCTTCCGATTTTTCCTGTTCCGAAAAGCAAAATATTTTTATTGCTGATATCGTCAACATTTTTAAGAATGTATTGAACCGAAGCAAAAGAAACCGAAGTAGCACCAGAACTGATTTCTGTTTCTGTTTTAATTCTTTTACTCGCCTGAATTACCGCATTGACCAGTCTTTCCATAAAAGCATTGGCTAAACCCATTGATTTTGAATGGGTAAAACTGGTTTTTATTTGAGATATAATTTCGAAATCGCCCAGAATCTGACTGTCTAAACCAGTTCCTACGCGAAATAAATGATTAATTGCTTCTTGATTTTTATAAACGAAACCAACTCTTTGAAAAGCATCAACAGAGCCGTTGCTGTTGTCGCAGATAAGTTTTATTAATTGAAATGGATGTTCTGCAAAACCGTAAATCTCAGTTCTGTTGCAGGTTGAAGTTACTATTAAACTTTCTATTCCATCGTTTTTAGCTTGTTCCAGCAAACGCGTTTTAGCAATTGCATCCAAACTAAATTGACCTCTGACCTCAGCATCAGCTTTTTTATAACTCAGACCAACTGAGTAAAAATAAAGGTGTTTCGGTACATTATTGTTTTCCATAAATTCACTTTCATAAAAGTTTAACAAAATTATCACTATACTGTTTATAAAAGTAACGCTGAAAGTACTTTTTGTATCGCTGCGTGAATTTTTGATTCTAAACGTCTGATTTTATACAAAAAGGAGTACTTTTGTAGCAAAATCAACTTGTTTGAAATGATTTGTTTAGAGTCATTCTAAATAACATTTTGCTTTTCTTTTGGTTTTAGTTTCAAAAAAATATCGCTATGAGTTCTCAAGAAGTTATAAAAATTGAAGACGACTTTACGCTGATCCGTTTTCAAAACGATGGTCCAGAGCCTTTTTATGCGCAGCACGAAATAGGTACAGGCCTGATACAGTTTCACTTCGGTATAAAAGGCAATGCTAAATTTTTGTTCAATCAGGGCAATTATGCTTTAGAATTGAAAGAAGAAAAATCACTGCTTTTATACAATCCGCAGAAAGAATTACCATTGAATTTAGAGCTTGCTCCAAATTCCTGGGTGATTTCGGTAATTGTTTCCATAAAAAAATTTCACGCGTTATTTTCTGCCGAAGCAGATTATATTACTTTTTTAAGTCCTGATAATAAGGACAAAAAATATTATAATGAAGGAAACATCAGTCCTTCTATGGCTATTGTCTTAAGCCAGCTGTTTCATTACAACCTTCATCCGTCCATAAAAAACCTTTACTATAAAGGAAAAGGATACGAATTGTTGAGTTTATATTTTAACAGAACCGAAGATCCGAACGCAGAACAATGTCCATTTTTGATTGATGAAGATAACGTTTTAAAAATTCGAAGAGCCAAAGAAATTATCATCGCCAATATGGCTGAACCTCCGGGATTGCAAGAACTGGCAGATGAAATTGGTTTGAACTTGAAGAAACTAAAAATGGGTTTCAAACAAATTTACGGCGACACGGTTTACGGTTTCCTTTTTGATTACAAAATGGATTTCGCCCGAAAACTTTTAGACAGCGGTTCTTATAACGTAAACGAAGTTGGACTTAAAATTGGCTATAGTACCGGAAGCCACTTTATAGCGGCATTCAAGAAAAAATTTGCAACAACTCCAAAAAAATACTTGATGTCTATTAATGCGAATGTTTAAGTTTATTTGCCACAAATATCACGATTGGCACGAATTAAAAAATCTGCAAGATCTCCGAGATCTGCGTGAAAATTTTTAACAATATTGATTTTAGATATTCTACAATAATTAAAAAGTAATAATTATCATATTTCTAAAAAGTTTCAAATCATACTTTTGACGAAATTTTTAAAAACAAATAAAAAGCTTAAAGCCCAGAGCTTAAAGCCTAAAGCAAAAAACATGAAAGGCGTATTATTAATAAACTTAGGATCACCGGATAGTCCAACACCAAAAGATGTAAAACCGTATTTAGATGAATTTTTAATGGATAAATATGTGATTGACGTTCCGTATTTATTGAGAGCATTGTTGGTTCGTGGTATTATATTAAGAAAAAGACCAGAAGAATCGGCACACGCTTACGCGAAAATTTGGTGGGAAGAAGGTTCTCCGTTAATCGTTCTTTCTGAAAGAATGCACAAAAAAGTACAGCCTTTAGCCAATGTTCCGGTTGAGCTGGCAATGCGTTACGGGTCAATGACAATTGAAAAAGGTTTGCAGAAACTGCACGACCAAGGCGTTACCGAAGTTTTACTTTTCCCGCTTTATCCGCAATATGCGATGGCTTCGACTTTGACAATTTTAGTTTTAGCAGAAGAAATCCGCAAGAAGAAATTTCCAAACATGAAATTTAGCGATGTTCCGGCATTTTACAATAAACCGGATTATATCAAAAATGTAGCAGATTCAATCCAAAAGAATCTGCAAGGATATGATTATGACCAATTAGTGTTTTCATACCACGGAATTCCAGAGCGTCACGTTCGTAAAACAGATAAAACAAAATCACATAAAAAATTCGTAACCAACGAAATGTGCTGCGAAGTAGGAACTCCTGAAGCTGAATTCTGCTACAGAACACATTGCTATGAAACAACTCGATTAGTTGTAGAACAATTAGGAATTCCGAAAGATAAATATTGTGTGACTTTCCAATCACGATTAGCGGGCGATAAATGGCTTGAACCTTATACTGATGTTGAAATCGACAAAATGCCGTCAAGAGGAATCAAGAAAATTGCAGTTGTAACTCCAGCTTTTGTTACTGATTGTTTAGAAACTTTAGAGGAAATCGCAATGCGTGCCAAAGAAGATTTTGAAGCAAAAGGAGGTGAAGAGTTCTTGGCAATTCCATGTTTGAATGATAATGACGAATGGTGTCAGACGGTTAGTAACTGGATTAATGATTGGGCAAAATAGAGAATAGAAGAAAGAGTAAAGAAAAAAGACTTTATGATGGAGTACTATAATTATTTAAAATCACTGCATCTTATATTTGTAATCACTTGGTTTGCAGGTTTGTTTTATATTGTGCGTTTGTTTGTTTACCAAATCGAGGCCAATGAAAAACCATCTCCGGAAAAAGAAATTTTGCAGGCGCAATACAAAATAATGGCCTACCGTTTGTGGTACATTATTACATGGCCGTCGGCGGTTTTGGCAAGTATTTTTGCTTTCTGGATGCTGTTTTTTACCGATTTAGGAAATGCCTGGGTCAAAATGCCGTGGATGCACGTAAAATTATGCTTCGTTTTTCTTTTATATTTATATCACGGAAAATGCCATCAGATTTTTAAACAATTACAAAACGATGAGGTAAAATATTCCAATAATTTTATGCGTTTATGGAATGAAGGAGCAACCATTATCCTATTTGCCGTTGTCTTTTTAGTAGTTTTAAAAAGTGCCATCAACTGGATTTACGGCGTAATCGGAATCATTTTATTCTCGGTTTTAATAATGCTGGGATTCAGATTTTATAAACGAATTCGAGAAAAAAAATAAAAAGAGTTTGCCACGACTCGAGCGATAACGAACAGGCGAAGCAATTTCACGAATTTTCACTAATTCTTTTTTTTGCCACAGATTAAAAGGATTTAAATGATTTTTTTAATCCTCATAATCCTTTTAATCTGTGGCAAAAAATAGTTTTTTTAGTTTCAGGTTTCAAGCTGCAATTCGCAGCGTAACCTGAAACTTGAAACAAACAAAACAAATAGAACATGCTAAACATCAAAATGACAATGCTTTCACTTCGTACCAGGATTTTCCTGTCGATGATTGTATTGATTGTTGTGGCATCTTTTTTATTGGCTTCGATTTCGATTATTCAGTTTAAAACCGAGGCCAAAGAATATCACCAGGAACGTTTAGAAAGAAAAGAGAATGCGGTAAAAGAACATATCAATTATGTGCTTTCTACAACGACTTATCCGCTTAAAACCCAAAATTTGGATTTAATTTTTAAAGATAAAATCCACGAATTAGCGCAGATTCATAAAATCGAAATTAATATCTACAGCCTTGACGGAAAACTGCTGAAGTCTTCCAAAGAGTCTTTTGCCGTTGATAAAATTGCACCGCCAATTCCAGAATATATTCTAAAACTAGTTCGTTCTTCAATCGAAAAACGCTTTGTAGATATTAAAACTATCGACGGAGTCAAAAACAGATCATCATATAGTTTAATAAAAGACGAAAAATTCAAACCGCTCGGAATATTAAACCTTCCATATTTAGAAGACGACGGATATTACGATAATGAGTTGAATACTTTCCTGATTCGCTTAAGCCAGGTGTATTCTTTTATGCTGATTGTGGCTTTTGCATTGGCATATTTCCTTTCGACATATATCACAAAATCCCTAAAAACAATTTCCGACAGATTGGAAGAAACTAATCTGGATCAGAAAAACGAAAAAATTGTTTTAGAAGCCAATAGCAAAGAAGTCAATTTCCTTATAAAAGCTTATAACGGAATGGTTGATAAACTAGAAACGAGCGCCATTAAACTAGCGCAAAGTGAACGTGAAGAAGCTTGGCGCGAAATGGCAAAACAAGTAGCGCATGAAATTAAAAATCCGCTTACGCCGATGCGTTTAACGGTACAGAGTTTCCAGAGAAAGTTCGATCCGAATGATCCTGATGTAAAGCAGAAAATGAATGATTACTCTGAAACCTTAATTCAACAGATTGATACCATGACAGCGGTGGCTTCGGCATTTTCAAACTTTGCTTCGATGCCGGCACAGCAAAACGAAACCTTGAATGTAGTTGAGGTTGTCGAATTGGCTTTGGATATTTTCAATGAAGATTATATTTCTTTTGAAAGTGACGAAGAAGAAATCATTTCGAAAATGGACCGTACACAATTGATTCGTGTGATTACCAATTTGGTTAAAAACGCGACACAGGCAATTCCCGAAAGCCAGTTTCAAAAATCGATTGTGGTTACGGTAAAAAGACGAAACAATAATGTTGAAATTGCGGTAAAAGACAACGGAATTGGAATCCAAAAACAAGATATCGGAAGAATCTTCGAACCAAAATTTACTACCAAAACCAGCGGAATGGGGCTTGGACTCGGAATTATAAAAAACATTATAGAAAATTACAAAGGAACAATTACCTTTGAATCAACTTATGGAAAAGGAACTACATTTAGAGTTTCTTTACCTATTACAAACTCTTAAATTCAGCGTCATGAACTACGAAAATATCTTAATTTCTATTGAGGAAAAAGTTGCTACAATTACAATTAACAGACCTGTAAAACTAAATGCATTAAATAAAGAAACAATCAGTGATTTAAGTAATGCAATTAAATTATTAGGAAAAAGTGATGATGTTCGCATTATTATTTTAACCGGAAGCGGTGAAAAAGCTTTTGTAGCGGGAGCTGATATTTCGGAATTTGCCAATTTTACTGTTATAGAAGGCGCACAATTAGCAAGTGAAGGGCAAGAATCTTTATTTGATTATATCGAAAACCTTAAAAAACCGGTTATTGCAGCTGTTAACGGTTTTGCATTAGGCGGTGGATTAGAGCTGGCAATGGCCTGTCATTTTAGAGTGGCTTCAGACAATGCAAAAATGGGGCTGCCGGAAGTAACTTTAGGATTGATTCCCGGTTACGGAGGAACACAGCGTTTACCGCAATTAGTGGGGAAAGGCCGTGCGATGGAAATGATTATGACCGCAGCGATGATTTCTGCTGAAGAAGCGAAACGATATGGTTTAGTAAATCACGTAGTACCGCAAGAAGAACTCTTATCATTTACAAACGTAATTGCTCAAAAAATCATTAAAAACGCTCCGTTTGCAATTGCAAAAGCGATTAAAGCAATCAATGCTAATTTTGAAGACGGCAAAAACGGATTCGACACCGAAATAAAATCGTTCGGAAAATGTTTCGGAACTCAGGACTTTAAAGAAGGAACTACAGCGTTTTTAGAAAAACGTAAAGCTGAATTTACAGGAAAATAAGTTATTCCACAAAGTTGCGCGGAGATAGCACAGAGGTTCACAAAGAAAAAATTTATAAATCTTAGTGTAACTTTGCGGTAAAATAATAAACAAAGGCTTAAAAAACTTAGAGCCTTAGTATCTCAGAACCTTAGAGCCTTAAAAAAATGTACGAACCAATATTTGCCCTTTTTTGTGAACGAGTTAAAGAAAGCATCCAGGCAGGAACTTTCGCCAAACTGACTTTGGCCAAAACGATGGGCGATACGGAGATTAAGAATATCTATTTTCGTTTAGTTTTAAATGAAGATAATACGTTCTCCATTTCATTGACTTCTCGTTATAAAACAGAAGAAATCGAAAGCATTCACACTTTAGATGAAGCGTTGTTGGTTTTAGGTTCATATATCAAAAAACCATTTCTAACTGCACTTTTGTTTACTACAGATAATGACGTTACTTTCAAAGTAAATAAAAAGAATGCTGGAAGTATTATTGAGCAGCCGCCTACATTTAAAAACGCGTCGCCGGTGATGTTGGAAATGATTGAAAAAGGAATTGTTTAAATAATAATTTTAGGCAAACATATCTGATTTGTCAGACTGAGCGAAGTCGAAGCCCCGTTTGCTGAATCACTTTGCTGGACTTCGACTTCGCTCAGTCTGACAAAAGAATAAAATCTTAGTGTATCTCCGCGAAACTTCTTCGTGAATCTCTGCGGAATAACCAGCTAAACCAGCTTCACAAACAAATTAGAAGCAATTTTATTCGAAATAGACAATTCCTTTCCGGCGACCTTGATTTTTACTGATAAATCGAAAGATTCTTTAGAAAGAAATTCAATTTTAGAACCCAAAGCAATTCCTTGTTTATCGAGATATTTTAGGAATTCTGAAGAAGTATCTTTTACACCAACACAAACTCCGGTTTGATTCTCTGATAATTCAGAAAGCAGTTGTTTTTCAATTTTAATAATTCGGCCGTTAGCATCCGGAATTGGGTCACCATGCGGATCTTCAGTAGGATTTCCTAAAAAATCATCCAAACGGTTAATTAACTGCTCAGATTTGATATGTTCTAACTGCTCTGCAATATCATGAACTTCATCCCAGCTGAAATTTAGTTTCTCTACCAAAAACACTTCCCATAAACGATGCTTTCTAACAATCATTTTAGCGGCCAGTTTTCCGTTTTCGGTTAAAGAAACCCCTTGGTATTTTTTATAATTAACCAAATCTTTCTCTGCCAGTTTTTTCAGCATATCCGTTACAGACGAGGCCTTTGTTTCCATTATTTCTGCAATGGCGTTCGTGCTGACTTCAGTTTCTAAAGCTGCAGTTAAGTGATATATAGATTTTAGATAATTTTCTTCTGAGAAAGTCATTCGATTTTAGATTTTAGAGTGTTGATTTTAGATTTTAGATTGAGGGAAAATCTTTGTCACTTTGTACCTCTGAACCTTTGTCTCTCTAAAAAGAACTATTTTTTAACAATCAACAAAGGTATTGAAATTTTATGTCTCAATTTATCTACCGTAGTGCCAAAAAGAATATCTTTCAATCCAGTATGGCCGTGAGTTCCCATAACGAGAATGTCAAAATTTCCTTCGTTTATAATCTTCGGAATTACTTTGGTTGGTTTTCCAAAACCGAGTTCAGTTTTAATTTTAAAACCCTTCTTCGAAAGCATATCCTGATATTCTAATAATAATTTTTTGTCGATTGTAGTTTCATAGTCGTGTACCTGAACTCCGTACATTAATGCACCAACAGTTTCTACAATATGGATTAGGGTATATTGTGTGTCGATTCCGCCTAATTCAAAAGCCTGGTTCAGTGCCGCTTCATCGGCATGTGAAAAATCTACTGAAATCGCTATGTTTTTTAAGCTTTGATGTTCTTTTGGGGAAAACTGTAATTTTAAATTATGCGGAGAATGATTCACAAACTTCGATTTAGCTTTTACAATAAAAGGTTTGAACACAATATAAAGCAGTAATGCAGAAAAAGCAAGAGCAATCGGTACAACAGTAAGCCATAAAACTATCGGATTATTTGAATTTTCAAGCCATGAAGTAATTTCATCATAAACTAATTTCGCATTTAATGAAACAATAATCGAAGCAATAATCCAGGAAACAGCCTGAGTAGTCCTTGAAATATGAAAACCTTTCATTTTTGATTTATCACTCACAAAATGAATCAAAGGAATAATTGCAAATCCTAATTGCAGACTCAATATAACCTGACTTAAGATTAACAATTTTCCGGTTACACTTTCTCCATAAATCCAGATAACGATTAAAGCCGGAACAATAGCAATTAAACGTGTTATGATTCGGCGAACCCAAGGCTGAATACGTAAATGTAAATAACCCTCCATCACAATTTGTCCGGCAAGCGTTCCGGTTACAGTTGAACTTTGTCCCGCAGCGATCAAGGCAACAGCAAATAATATTGGCGCCCATTTTGTTCCTAGTAAAGGCTCCAGGAATTTATGCGCATCCTGAATCTCGGCAACTTCAAACATTCCGTTTTTGTGGAAAGTCGCAGCAGCCAGAATTAAAATGGCAGCATTTACAAAAAACGCCAGATTCAAAGCAATTGTAGAATCTATAAAATTGTATTTTAAAGCCTGTTTGATTCCGGCCGGACTTCGGTCGAATTTTCTGGTTTGAACCAAAGAAGAGTGTAAGTAAAGATTATGAGGCATTACAGTTGCCCCAATAATTCCGATTGCAATATATAAAGCAGCCGAATTTGGAATAGAAGGAACAAGTCCAGCAATAATTTTAGAAACTTCCGGTTCTGCAAAGATCATTTCGAAAATGAAAGAGAAACCAATAATGGCAACCAAAGCGATAATAAAAGCTTCCATTTTACGGATTCCTTTATTGATTAAGAATAATAAAAGGAAAGTATCTAAAACGGTAATCAAAACGCCTTCAAAAAGCGGAATTCCAAATAACAGATTAATCCCAATTGCCATTCCGAGAACTTCGGCCAAATCACAGGCTGCAATCGCAATTTCGGCTAGAAAGTATAAAATATAGTTAATGTATTTTGAATAGGTTTCTCTGGAAGCCTGCGCCAAATCGCGCTGTGTTACAATACCAAGCCTTGCGCTTAAACTCTGCAAAAGCAAAGCCATTAAGTTGCTCATTAATAAAACCCAGACTAAAGTGTAGCCAAACTGACTTCCGCCGGCAATATCTGTCGCCCAGTTTCCGGGATCCATGTATCCAACGCTTACTAAATATGCCGGACCTAAAAAGGCTAATATTTTCCTGAAACCTGTTTTTTTATGTTCTGTAGCAACCGATTGGTTAACTTCTTCTAATGATTTGGTCATTTTTAAAATATTGATTTACCAAATATATAGAAAAATTATATTCGCTCAACAATATTTTTAGACTTGTCTAAAACTTAAATGTTAGAATTCAAACATTTTGGGCATAATCCCGAAAGGGTGAAGTTTATTTCGTTTACTTTATAATTGTGGGGCATAATATAACTTGGCTTTACAGTTTCGAGACAAGTAATTTCATGGCAGTTCTCACAGCTAAAATGAGCATGGTTATGAATGTGTACTCTTTGATGCGAATGATTGCATTTTGCATATTTTACTGTACCGTCAAGATTCGAAATTTTATGAATGATATCGTCGTTAACCAAACGATCTAAAATTCTATAAATAGTAACACGATCGCAGACATTGTTCAATTGTTTTTGAATTTCGGTGTGGGACAGCGCCGTTTTCGATTTCTCAAAAACCTCTAAAACGGCTGTCTTTGCTGTAGTGTTACGTGTAACTTTCATTTTATTTTGAATTAAAAAATTTAACGCAACAATGTTGCAATTGATTTTTATATGTATATTTGCAACAAAATTGCATTAAGTAAATGTACAACAAATGAAGAAAATAACCTCATCCTTTTACGATATTTTAGGAATTTCAAGCGCGACGATCTGCCTGGTTCATTGTTTGATTTTTCCACTTTTAACAATCCTTCCTTTGGGCATAAGTCACAACCCAATTATCGATTTAGTATTTGCTTCGACAGGTTTATTTGCAATTCTCAAAATTACGAAAAAATCAAGTCTTTTGGTTTCGTTAATTTTGATTGTTTCAATGAGTTTAATCTGGATCAGTATTTTGACAGATTTATTCTTAGAGATTCATTTGGATCTCATTTATTTTGGCGGAATTGGAATGATTATCGGACATTTGATTAATTACAAATTACATAGAAAACAAAATCATTAAAAAGTATTAGTTATGGAACAAAAGAGTTTTGATGTGATTATCATTGGCGGAAGCTACAGCGGGTTATCTGCAGCAATGAGTTTAGGACGTTCTCTGCGTCAGGTTTTGGTTATTGACAGTGGTTTACCTTGTAACAGACAAACGCCGCATTCTCATAATTTTATTACGCAAGATGGTGAAAAGCCTGCTGTGATTTCGGCGAAAGCCAAATTACAAGTTGATCTTTATAAAACGGTTCATTTTTATAAAGGACTTGCAGTAAAAGCGTTCAGGAAAGAAAACGGATTTGAAGTTTCAACAGAATCCGGTGAAATTTTTAGTGGAAGAAAAATCCTGTTTGCAACCGGAGTTAAAGATCTGCTTCCCGAGATTAATGGTTTTGCAGACTGTTGGGGGATTTCGGTTTTACATTGTCCGTATTGTCATGGTTATGAAGTTAAAAATGAGAAAACAGCTGTTATTGCTAACGGTGAAATGGCATTTGATTTTGCAAAATTAATTTCGAACTGGACAAAAGATTTGAGATTATGCACGAACGGAAAATCAACTTTGACTTTAGAACAAACGGAAATACTTAAAAAACACAGTGTTCAAATTTTTGAAGAAGAAATAGATTCTTTTGACCACAAAGAAGGATACGTAGAAAACATCATCTTCAAAAATCAGGAAAAAGCTGCCGTAAAAGCTATTTATGCAAGACCGCCATTTGAGCAGCACTGCCCGCTGCCAGCGGATTTGGGCTGTGATATAAATGAACAAGGTTTGTTAAAAGTTGATTTTATGCAGAAAACAAATATTACAGGCGTTTATGCAAGCGGAGATTGTACTACACAAATGCGATCTGTAGTCATTGCGGTTTCTACAGGATCTTTTGCTGGAACCGTAATCAATAAAGATCTTATTGATGAGGATTTTTAACGGATGTATTTTTTAAACACATAGAGACATAGTTTTTATAGCTCTGAAAAGGCGTTTCACTTGCATTAACAAACATGGCTATGTGTGAAAGTTAGCTTTTTTGAAACTCTTAATTCAGTCCAAAAAAAAATCTATGTTTCTATGTGTTAAAATAGAAATATAACATATTGACATAAATAAAGTTATAAATTTCTAAATTTAAAGTAAATATTTGTCAAATTTAATTTTTAGTTTTGTCTAAAATTAATTTTACCATGATGAAAAATTCAATTTGGATATTGATATTATTTAACTTACATTTTTCTTTTGCTCAGGAAACCTCGAAAATATCTGGTTTTATAACTGGCAACGGACAAAAATTACAAGCCGCAAATGTTCAACTATTGGGAACAAAACAAAAAACAGTTTCAGATAGTTTAGGTTACTATGTTTTTGAAAATGTTGCTATTGAAGATGGAAAAATTCAAGTAGCCTCGACAGGATTTAAACCCGTGACCCAAAGATTTTCAATTACAAAAGGACAAAATCTCAATCTTGATATTGATTTAGAAGACAATGAAAACCAGCTTAACGAAGTAGTAGTTTCGGGAACTTTAAAACCGGTGAAACGTTTAGAAAGTGCCGTTCCGGTTGAGGTTTATTCGCCGGTTTTTTTCAAAAAAAATCCAACGCCTAGTATTTATGATGCACTTCAAAATATAAACGGTGTTCGACCGCAGCTTAATTGCGGTGTTTGTAATACGGGTGATATTCATATTAATGGACTCGAAGGTCCTTATACATTAGTTTTGATTGATGGAATGCCAATTGTGAGCAGTCTTTCAACGGTTTATGGTTTATCTGGAATTCCCAATTCTTTAGTGGAACGTATAGAAATTGTAAAAGGGCCTGCTTCTTCTCTTTACGGGAGTGAGGCTGTTGGGGGATTGATCAATATTATCACCAAAAACCCAACAAATGCCCCAATGTTTTCTGCGGATTATTTTACAACTACTTATTTTGAAAATAATCTTGATTTGGGAATGAAATTTAATGTCGGCAAAAAAGCGACTTCTCTTTTAGGGATTAATTATTTCAATTATGATCTGGTCGTTGATAAAGACAACGATAATTTTACAGATGTTACGCTTTCTGACCGTATTTCGATTTTTAATAAATGGAGTTTCCAGCGAAATAATAATCGGCTGTTTACGATTGCTGCACGCGGAATGTATGAAGACCGCTGGGGCGGCGATGTTCGATGGGAGAAGAAATATCGTGGCGGAGATGAAATTTACGGCGAAAGTATTTATACCAAAAGAGGAGAATTAATAGGAAGTTACCAATTGCCGTTTGAAGAAAAACTGATGCTTTCTTTTTCTGGAAATGTGCATTATCAAGACAGCCGATACGGAACAACATCGTTTATTGCGAATCAAAAAATAGGCTTCCTGCAATTGACTTGGGATAAAAAGATTGGACGTAATGATTTACTTGCCGGAATTGCGAATCGATATTCGTATTATGACGATAATACTCCGGCAACAAAAGATGCTGAAAGTACCTGGTTACCGGGAATTTTTGTTCAGGATGAAATTACATTTTCACCAAAGAGCCAGGTTTTGCTGGGAGCGCGCTACGATTATAATTCGATTCACGGTTCGATTTTTACCCCAAGATTTGCATATCGCTTTAAAGCAAACGATAATACGATTTTCAGATTAAATGCCGGAACTGGATTTCGCGTTGTGAATTTATTTACCGAAGATCACGCTGCACTTACGGGCTCACGGGAAGTTGTAATTAAAAATGATTTGAAACCCGAACAATCTGTAAATGTAAACTTGAATTATATTCAGAAAATAAACCTTAATAACGGAACTTTTATCGGAATTGAAACGACGGCTTTTTATACTCGTTTCAGCAATAAAATTATTTCAGATTATGAAACAGATCCTAATAAAATCATTTATGATAATATTGATGGCTATGCTATCAGTCAGGGAATCAGCACAAATGTAGATGTTAATTTTACTAATGGTTTAAAGTTTATTCTGGGTGCTACGGTTTTAGACAATAAAAATGTTCAGGACGGAATTTCTGAAAGGCCTTTTCTAACGGAAAATTTCACAGGAACCTGGAGTGTATCTTATAAAATAGAGCCATGGAATTTACTATTGGATTATACCGGAAATGTTTACAGCCCGATGAAACTGCCTTTGTTGAATGAATACGATCCGAGAAATCCTAATTCGCCTTGGTACAGTATTCAGAATATTCAATTTACCTATGCAGGCTGGAAGAATTTCGAACTTTACGGCGGAATCAAAAATTTGCTGAACTTTACTCCAAAACAGAATAATCCGTTTTTGATTTCGAGAACAAATGATCCTTTTGATAAAAATGTACAATATGATTCGGCTGGAAAAGTCATGGTTACGCCAGATAATCCATACGGATTAACTTTTGACACAACGTATGTTTATGGGCAAAATCAGACTATTCGCGGGTTTATAGGATTACGATATACTTTGAGGTAAATTTATGAACCGCAGATTATATAAAAATATAAATTGAAATAATGCAATTCATAATTAAACTGGACTGAAGTCCAGCTCTACAATATGAATCGAGCCTATGGCTCTTTAAGTTCCAACGGAACGAACTATATTGTAGAGCTGGACTTCAGTCCAGTTTAATGATACGAAAGATATATAATCCGTTCAATCTGTGAAATCTGCGGGCCAAAAAACAACAACATGAAAAAGCTATTTATAATATTCCTCTTCTTCGGAATAACTTCAACAGGATTCGGCCAATTAAAAAGCAGAACTTTTGAGGAAGTAGATAGTTTACTGCAAATTCAAAAACAAAAAATCATCGTTTTTATTCATACCGATTGGTGTCAGTTTTGCCAGCGAATGAAAACTACGACGTTTAAAAATCAGGAAATTATCGAAAAACTAAACACAGATTTCTATTTCATTGATTTTAATGCCGAAGAAAAACGAGATATTACTTTTAATAATCAGGTGTTTAAATATAAACCTACTGGAAATAATGTGGGCGTTCATGAACTGGCTTTGCAGCTTGGAACCATCAATAATCAAATTGTATATCCGGTTTTGTGTGTTCTCAATGAAAAAAACGAAATAATACTACAGTACAACAACTATTTAAGCCCAAAGGATTTTAAACTTCTTTTAGAAAAACTGAAAGAATAAATTTTCTTATTTTTGAGAATGAATTCTTCGCAAATTAAACACTACGATTACATTTTTACCGGAACAGGCCTTGCGTCTTTAATGACTATTTATAAAATGGTTTTGTCTGGAAAACTCAGTGACAAATCTATTTTGCTTTTAGATCAGGATTCGAAGAAAATAAACGACAGAACCTGGTGTTTTTGGGAAAAAGAAAATTTAGTATGGAGTTCTGTTATTTCTAAAAAATGGGATTTAGCTTTATTTGCCAATGAAGGCTTTAAACGTAATTTGATGTTGAAGCCTTATCAATACAATAAAATTAGAGGAATTGATTTTTATAATTTTGTTTTTGAAGAAATTTCAAAACATTCGAATATTACTTTTCTAAACGAAAAAATAACTGATATCAACGAACTCGAAACTCATGTTTTTGTTGGTACTGTAGAAAATAGATATACCAGTAATTATTTATTCAACAGCATTTATACTAAGGCTTTCGCCGAAGGTCAAAACAAATATCCCGTTTTGCAGCAGCATTTTTTAGGCTGGTTTATAAAAACTGAAAATGAAGCTTTTAATCCGGATGAAGTTGTTTTCATGGATTTTTCGGTGGAACAAAAAGGCAATACAAGATTTATGTATGTTCTGCCTGTTTCTACAACAGAAGCTTTGGTAGAATATACTTTGTTTTCAGAAAAGCTGCTTACGGAAGAAGAATACGAAAATGAAATTCAGAAGTATTTAAAAAAACTGGGAATTCGGCATTATGAAATTATAGAAAAGGAGCAGGGAAGTATCCCGATGACGTGTTATCCATTTTGGAAGAAAAACACCAAAAGAGTTTTAAACATTGGAACTGCCGGCGGATGGACAAAAGCAAGTACAGGTTATACTTTTAAAAACTCAGATAAAAAATCTTCAGAATTAATAAAATTTCTTTGTGATAATACTTCTCCCAAAACTTTGGGATTGCTCAATATGAAATCGTTTCATAAAAAAAGCCGATTCTGGTTTTATGATTTATTGCTTTTAGATATTCTGCATCGCCATAATGAACTAGGAAATTCTATTTTTTCATCTTTGTTCAAAAAAGGAAAACCAAAATTGATTTTCAAATTTTTAGATGAAGAAACAAGTTTGTTTGAAGATTTTCAAGTGATTTTAAAATGTCCGAAAAGACCTTTTATAAAAGCATTGTTCCGAATTTTATTCAGATAAAAATGTTTGGGCGAAGAATCTGCCTAAAGCTGTAAAACCTGAGTGCTGTTTCCTTCTTAAATTTTTTTATCGCAAAAAGTAGTGGATACTTTGAAAACCGTAATCTGAATCATGATTTGATTACATAAAAAATACCTTATTTTTTTATTTTAATAACTTTTTGAAGCGATTCAAAAGGTATGATGCCATTAATTTTGTATTTGAAAAATAACACGAAATCCATTCACAAATAACCTGTAAAAAACGGACAAAAAAGAATGAACAAAAAGCTATGAAAAATAACTTAGGCTTGATATGATCGGTTATTTACGATAACAAATTAATTGGTAGGAATATGGGAACTGCGAAACGTTTAAAATTTGATATAGAAACAGAGGCGATTGGGAAGATTTGCAAAGCACTTGGTCATCCTGCAAGAATTCAAATTATGACTCTTTTATGGAGAAAAGATAATAGAACCTGTGGCGAAATTGTTGACTTAATTCCGTTGGCACAATCAACAATATCCAAGCACTTGCTGGAATTAAAAAAAGCAAGTCTGGTAAATATAAAAAACGAAGGAAAAAAAACAATTTACTCTATAGAAGTCGATAAAATACAAATACTGAAAAAGTATTTGACCAATTATCTTTCAACCATCGAAATTGCGGAACAAAATAAATCGACTGTTTTAACAACCAGACATAAGAGAGGCAAAAACAGTCATTTGAAACAATACAATTATCAATTCCCTGATAAAAAAATAAAACAAGTAGCTGTTTAATAGTCTTACATACTGCAATGGACAAAATAGGGAAGACCTTAGAAGGTTCTAAGATATTCTGTGCGATTTAAAATTTAATATCGAACTATAACAAAACTTTATACTTCAAATTAAGTAGTTGCGAGTAAACTTTGTAACTTTGCAGTTCAGAAGTAAAAATTTAAAAGAACAAGAATATGTATCCACTAGAAATGGTAAAACCAATGGAAGCTGAATTAACAGCTGCCGGGTTTCAAGATTTACATAGTGCCGAAGCTGTTGAGAATGCTATCAAAGCCGAAGGTACCACTTTAGTTGTTGTAAACTCTGTTTGCGGATGCGCTGCAAGAAATGCACGTCCGGGAGCAAAAATGAGTTTAGAAGGGGCTAAAAAACCAGATCACCTTATTACAGTTTTTGCTGGTGTTGACAAAGAAGCAGTTGATGCCGCAAGACAGCATATGTTTCCTTTTCCTCCTTCATCGCCATCTATGGCTTTGTTCAAAAACGGAGAATTGGTTCACATGTTAGAACGTCACCACATCGAAGGCCGCCCAGCTGAATTAATTGCTGAGAACCTGCAAGATGCGTTTAATGAATTCTGTTAATTTTTAAGTTACTAAGGTTCTGAGATACTGAGATTCTAAGATTTTAGGTTCAAAGAGGCAAAGGTACAGAGGTACAAAGATTAAAAAGAGGGCTGTTTCAATTTTGAAACAGCCCTCTTTTCATTTTATATATTTCCTTGTTCCGCAGGAACATTTTATCAGTAGAAAATTATATTGTTATCATTATTTTACGTTCCGCAGGAACGTTTGGTTTTGATATCATTTTTTTATAATCTAACAAGATCAAACGTTCCTACGGAACGCAGATGTGGGTGATTCCTATTTTTTTTCTACCGATGAAACATTCCTACGGAATGATAACCTGATATAAAAAAGAAAAAGATAAACTTCTATTAGAAATGTTGAGAAACCTTAGAATCTTAGCATCTCAGAACCTTAGCAACTTTAAAAAAATCAATTCCATCCTCCGCCCAATGCTTTATACAACTGAACCATTGAACTTAATTGTTTTTGGGTTAATTGCGAAAGACTTAATTGCGCTTCAAACAAAGATCTTTGAGCGTCCAGAACTTCCAGATATGAAACATAACCATTGTAATATCTTGCGTTTGAAAGATCATAGTTTTTTTGTGCGGCTACAACCTGTCGGTTTCGGGCAGTCCATTCTTCTTTGAACATTGCCACGTTTTGAAGGGAATTTTCTACTTCAGAAATGGCCGTTAAATATGTTTTCTGGAAATTGAATTTTGCTTCTTCGGCCAATTGGCGGTTTACATCAACGCGGCGTTTGTTTTTTCCGAAGTTGAAAATTGGACCCGTAACTCCTCCGCCAACATTTTGCATATAAGAACCATCGTTAAATAAATCACCTACCATAACGCTGGTAAAACCTGCAACGGCAGCAATATTAAAAGACGGATAACGCAATGCCTGCGCAACACCAATTCTTTCATAAGCTGCTTTGTATAAATATTCCTGACGTTTTACATCGGGCCTGTTTTCTAATAAAGCCGATGGAACTGAAGTAGGGAAAGTCGTTAAAATCAATAATTCGCTATTCGTTTTCCCACGCTGAATGGGCTGCGGAACTTGCCCTACCAAAATAGAAATTGAATTTTCCAGAGCCGTAATCTGTCTTTTGATTAACGGAATATTCGCTTCGGCAATCGCGACTTGCTGTTCAATTTGAACTTTATCCAATTCAGCAACATAACCGCTTATAAAACGTTCGTTAATAATGTCGTACGCCTTTTGTCTGGTTTCCAAAGTATGTGTCGTAATCTCCAATTGATTGTCGAAATCACGCAATTCAAAGTAAGAAATGGCAATAGTGCTGACAATATTCGACAGAATCACTTTTCGGGCTTCATCGGTGGCTAAAAGCTCGTTTTGCAAAGCTTTATTTTGATGACGGTATTTTCCCCAAAAATCCAGTTCCCAAGACATATTGGCTAATGCCGATGATGGCTGCATAATCGTTTCGGCACTATTTACCTGACCAGAATATTGAAAAGCAGGAAATAAATCGGCTTTTGCGATTCCGAGATTAGCTTTTGCCTGTTCTAAACGCGCCAAAGCAATTTTAAGATCATAATTGTTTTGAATTCCTTTTTCTATCAGGCCAATCAAGACATCATCGTTAAATATCGATGACCATTTTATGGTTGTAACAGATTTTGTTGTGTCTCTGGATTGATCGCCAAAACGGAAAGTATCTGCCTGAGGTTGTTCGGGTTTAACATATTTTGGCCCAACCATGCATCCGTAAGGAAAAACAACCATCAAAAATAACACTAAAAGTATTTTTAGATTTTTCATTTTTCTTCCTCTTTAGGTTCATCGATTTTCTCAGATTTTTTCTTTCCGAATGTTTCAATAAATACAAATAACACCGGAATCAAACAAACACCTAAAACGGTGGCGACCAGCATTCCGCTAAAAACAGTCATTCCCATTACTTTTCTGGCTTGAGCTCCGGCTCCGCTTGCAGTTAACAACGGAACAACTCCCAAGATAAAAGCAAAAGCCGTCATTAAAATCGGTCTAAAACGTAATTTAGCAGCGTACAATGCGGCTTCTTTAACCGGCATTCCTTTTTCATATTCTTCTTTGGCAAATTCTACGATCAAAATAGCATTTTTGGCTGCGAGACCAATCAGCATTACAAGACCAATTTGAGCAAAAACATTATTTACATAATCGGGACTTAATAATCGACAGAGATATAAGCCGAGGAAAGCACCAAAAACAGCAAAAGGAGTTCCGAGTAAAACGCTGAAAGGTAATTTCCAGCTTTCGTATTGTGCAGCAAGAATTAGAAACACGAAAAACAACGCCATGATAAAAACCGTATTTCCTTTTCCTTCGGCTTGTTTTTCCTGATAACTCATATTTGCCCATTCATAACCCATTCCGGCCGGGAGAACTTTCGCAGCGGTTTCCTGTAATGCAGTCATGGCTTCCGCCGAAGTAAATCCGGGAGCGGGCGTTCCTCCAATTTCGGCCGCACGATACAAGTTAAAACGAGTTGTAAATTCTGGCCCGCTTTCTTTGCGGATTGCAGCAATACTCGTAATAGGAATCATTTTATTATCCCGACTTCGGACAAAGATTTTATTAATGTCTTCGGGATTTACAGTAAAACTTGGATCTGCCTGAAGCAAAACAATATACTGTCGCCCAAATTTATTGAATTCATTTATGTATTGTCCGCCCAAACTGGCACCAATGGCAAGATTGACATCGGATAAAGAAAGGTTTAGTTCTGATACTTTTTCCCGATCAATATCAAGGCTAATCTGCGGAACATTTGGGTTGAAGGTCGTTCGAATGGTTCCTATTTCGGGTCGTTTTTTTGCTTCTGCCATAAATTGCTGTGCATTCTGGAAAAGATACTGCGGAGTATTTCCTTCTTTATCCTGAAGCATCATCGAGAATCCGGCAGCGTTTCCAATTCCGGTAATCGGCGGAGGCCCAAAAGCAAAAACAGTAGCTTCGGGTATTCCGAAAACCACTTTTCCGTTGACTTCTTTCAAAATTTGAAAAACATCTTGTTCGCGTTCTTTCCATTCTTTTAAGGCAACGAAGAAAAATCCGTTATTGGTTGCCACCGAGTTTTTAATTAAACTAAAACCAGCAACCGAAGTATAATATTCAACACCTTGATTTTTAGATAAAATGTGTTCTACTTTTTGAATGACTTTACTGGTTCTTTCTAAAGAAGAAGCACCGGGAAGTTCAATATTGACAAACATATAACCTTGGTCTTCTTCGGGAACAAATCCACCCGGAATTTTTCCTCCCAAAAGAATAATAGCCCCAACTACAATTCCGATAAAAATTAAACTTCGGGCTGTTTTTTTAATTAAATATCCTGAAAATCCTGTGTATTTATTGGTAAAAGCACCAAACTTAACATTAAACCATTTGAAGAATTTTCCGAGCCAGCCTTTCGTTTCCTGATTGGGTTTTAGCAAAAGAGAACATAAAGCCGGACTTAAAGTCAAAGCACTTAATGCAGAGAAAATCACTGAAATAGCAATTGTAATTGCAAATTGCTGATACAATCTTCCAGTAATTCCAGGGGTTAAAGCAACAGGAATAAAAACGGCTGTTAACACAATCGCAATTGCAATTACCGGCCCCGAAACTTCGCGCATTGCCTGATTTGTAGCTTGACGAGGAGACATTCCCTGCTCAATGTGATGCATTACGGCTTCAACAACCACAATGGCATCGTCGACGACAATCCCAATGGCGAGTACTAATCCTAATAGGGAAAGTACATTTATAGAAAATCCGAGTAACGGGAAAAGCATAAATACCCCAATCAAAGAAACAGGAACGGTTAAAAGCGGGATTAAGGTCGCACGCCAGTTTTGCAGGAATATAAAAACTACCAGAATTACCAGAATAATGGCTTCGACCAAAGTATGCATGATTTCGCTGATTCCTTCTGAAATGGCCAAAGTCGTGTCTAAAGAAACGGCATATTTTAAATCCTGAGGAAATCTTTTGCTGAGCTGTTCAATTGTATTTTTTACATTTTCGGCAACTTCAAGAGCGTTGGAACCCGGCATTTGTTTGATTCCGATAGTTCCTGCGGGATTCCCGTTGAGTTTGGCAATTGATGCATAACTTTCGGTTCCGAGTGTTACGGTTCCAACATCTTTCAATCGAACCTGCTGATTGCTGATGTTTGATTTTAAAATGATGTTTTCAAAATCTTCGGGATTTACCAAACGATCTTTCAGCATTACGTTATAGGTGAATTCATTGTTTTCGGTTGCTGGCGGAGCGCCAAATTTTCCTCCTGGTGCAATGGCATTTTGTTCTTGGATTGATCGTATAATATCGGGAACCGTTAAGTTGTATTTGGCCATGATATCGGGCTTGACCCAGATTCGCATGGCATAATTACTTCCTCCGTAAAGGGTAACTTCTCCAACACCTTTGATACGGGCGAGTGCATCTACAATGTTGATGCTCGCATAATTGGTCAAAAAGTTGTTGTCGAAAGTTTTGTTTGGAGAATACAAAGATAAAATCAACATGGGCATTGATAATGACTTTTTGGTTGTAACTCCGGTTGTTTTTACATCATTTGGGAGTTTGTTGGTGGCTTCGGCAACTCTGTTTTGGGTTAACATTGTGGCATTGTCCAGATCTGTTCCCATATCAAAAGTGATCGAAAGGGTCATACTTCCGTCACCTGTATTGGTCGACTGCATGTAAAGCATATTTTCAACACCATTTACTTTTTGTTCGATGGGTGTTGCAACGGCTTGTTCAACATTTAGTGCGTTGGCTCCACGGTAGCTTGTAGAAACCTGGACTAATGGCGGTGCAATTTCAGGATATTGTGCAATGGGTGTTGACAGGATCGAAAGTCCTCCAATAAGAACAATAAATATGGAAAGTACGATAGCAACGATTGGTCGTCTTACAAAGAAATTATCCATAGTTTAATTGTTTAGAGATGATGCAATTTGCTTTTTATCTTTATCGGCTACGTAAGGAACCGGGACAACAGTTGATCCAGGCTGAATAAACTGATTGCCAATAATGGCGACTTTTTCGTTGGGCTTTAAACCTTTAGTAATAATCCAGTCGACACCAATTTTCTGTCCAACTTCGACCATTCGGGTTTGAATGGTGTTTTTATCGTCAATAATAGAAACCTGAAAAAGCCCTTGAATTTCGGTTACAGCTTTTTGAGGAACCACAATGGCATCTTTTTGAGTTCGAAGTAAAACGCGAACTTTAGCAAATTGTCCGGATCGTAAAGTTCCGTCCGGGTTGGGAAATTGTGCCTCAATGGTTACGGTTCCTGTTGTTGGGTCTATTTTGGTGTCGGAAAAATTGAGACTTCCTTTGTATGGATGTGTACTTCCGTCAGAAAGTATTAATGCAAGATCCGTAATTCGCTCTCCGTCTTTGACTTGTTTTTGATATTGCAAGTAATTGGATTCGCTAACTGTAAACTGAACTCTGACTTTTTCTAGTTTTGAAACGGTATTTAATTTAGAGTCGTTTCCAATTTTGGTAATATAGTCTCCTAATCTGGCATTTGAAAGACCAATAACGCCGTCGATTGGGGATTGAATATTGCAGTAACTTCTTTCTATCTGCTGATTTCGTAAACTTGCCTGAATGCTGTTTAAGTTAGATTTTGCTGCTTTGTCTTTGGCTACAGCCGCATCTAATTCTCTTTTACTAACGGCATTCATATCTGCAAGCGGCCGAATTCTTTTTAATTCTTCTTCGGCATTTACAACATTGCTTTGTGCTGCAGCTACCTGGCCGCGCACTTGTTCCACTTTTGTATCGTATTCCAGCGGATCAATGGTGTATAATAATTGTCCCTTTTTAACTCGTTGACCTTCTTTAAAATGAATTCCGGTTAAAATTCCATCAACTCTGGCGATTAATTCAATGTCTAAATCTCCAAAAGTCTGTCCGGCAAAATCTTTATAGATGGGGACATCTTCACTTTTAACAGTTACGAACGGTGCCTGCATGGGAGGCGGGGCTTTCTTTTCTTCTTTTTTGCAAGAGCTGAAGATGGTTAAAAATAAAAGAATTGGGAAGAGTGGTTTGGGTAGTTTTAAAGCATTCATAATCATAAATGTTAAAATTGTGCTTTATAAATGTAAGAAATATTTTGTAACGTATTGATAAACAATGTTTGTTTTTTAGCAGCGGAATAAATCTGTAAAGCAAAATAATGGGATTTAGAATCTGTAAGAAAAAATGAAATGAACTTATATTACCTATATGGTTCAAAACTGGTGCTTTTTAATTGTTTTAAAATTGCAAAGAAAAGCCTACCTTTGCGCCCGAATTCGCTCAGAAAAATAGAATTCGATTATATATTCTTAACTTAAAACTGTTTATAGCATGCAACTGTATAACACTTTGAGCGCAGAAGAAAGAGCTGTCATGATCGATGATGCAGGTAAACAACGTCTTACGTTGTCTTTCTATGCGTATGCCAAAATTGAAGATCCCAAAAAATTTCGCGATGATTTATTCCTAGCCTGGAACGCACTTGATGCTTTAGGCCGAATTTATGTTGCCAATGAAGGAATAAATGCTCAAATGAGTATTCCTGCCGAAAATTTGGAGGCTTTTAGAGCAACTCTTGAAGTTTATGATTTCATGAAAGGCATTCGTTTAAATGAAGCTGTAGAACATGATGATCATTCCTTTTTAAAATTAACTATTAAAGTGCGTCATAAAATCGTTGCCGACGGTTTGAACGATGATACTTTTGATGTAACAAATATTGGCGTTCACTTGAAAGCCAAAGAATTCAACGAGATTTTAGATGATCCAAATACGATTGTTGTTGATTTTAGAAATCACTACGAAAGTGAAGTGGGACATTTTAAGAATGCGATTACTCCAGATGTTGAAACTTTTAGAGAAAGTTTACCAATAATTAACGAACAGCTTCAAAACCATAAAGAAGATAAAAATCTGGTAATGTATTGTACCGGAGGGATTCGCTGCGAGAAAGCAAGTGCTTATTTTAAACACCAAGGCTTTAAAAATGTGTTTCAATTAGAGGGAGGAATTATCAATTACGCCAAACAGCTTAAAGAAGAAGGTTTAGAAAGCAAATTCATTGGTAAAAACTTCGTATTTGATAATCGTCTTGGCGAAAGAATCACCGATGATATTATTTCACAATGCCACCAATGCGGAAAACCTTGCGACAATCATACAAATTGCGAAAATGACGGTTGTCATTTATTGTTTATTCAGTGTGATGAATGTAAGGCTGTAATGGAAAACTGCTGTTCTACAGAATGTTTAGAGATTATTCATATGCCTTTGGTTGATCAGGTTCGTTTAAGAACCGGAAAACAAGTTGGAAATAAAGTATTCAGAAAAGGAAAATCTGAAAATCTAAAATTCAAACATTCAGGCGAATTGCCAAATACTGTATTGGCAGCAGCCGAAAAACCAGTTGATATTCGTCAGAAAGTAAAAGTGAAAAAAGTACTTCTTGGAAAAGCAGAGCATTATTATGTGAAAGCACAAGTTGGGCAATTTACTGTTGAAAATCAAGAGTTGAACGTTGGAGATAAAATCTTAATTTCTGGACCAACTACAGGTAATCAAGAATTGGTTTTAGACAAAATGATTGTTAATGAAGTTCAAGCTTCAACAGCAAAAATTGGTGATAAAGTTACTTTTGAGGTTCCTTTCAGAATTAGATTGTCTGATAAAATATACAAGATTTTAGATTGAATTTAATATGAGTGTTGCGGCATTTACGTTAAATTTTGATAATATAGAACAAAGCCCACGGTTTCAATCGTGGGCTTTTTTAATGATATACTGCGAATAATTTTTAAAATTAGACTATGATAAAAATCATAGGAATCTCATCTATACCCACATTATTTTTGTCATTTGAATAATAAATCAAAAATGACAGATACCAACAAAATCGAACTCATGTCTCCAGCCGGAGATTTTGAGTCACTACAGGCTGCACTAGATAATGGTGCAGATTCTATTTACTTTGGAGTTGAACAGCTTAATATGCGTGCACGTTCAACGGTGAATTTTACCATTGAGGATTTGAAAGAAATTGCGAATAGATGTGAGGCAAAAAAGGTTCGAAGCTATCTTACTTTAAACACGATTATTTACGATCACGATTTATCAGTTGTAAAAACATTATTGAATAAAACCAAAGAAGCCAATATTACGGCTGTAATTGCATCTGATCAGGCTGTAATTGCTATGGCACGATCAATTGGAATGGAAGTTCACATTTCAACCCAGCTGAATATAACGAATATAGAAACTATAAAATTCTACAGTTTATTTGCCGATACTATGGTTTTAAGCCGGGAATTAAGCTTACGTCAAGTAAAGAATATTGCGGCTCAAATTGAGAAAGAACAGATAAAAGGCCCAAACGGGAATTTAGTTGAAATAGAAATTTTTGGTCATGGAGCTTTATGCATGGCGGTTTCGGGAAAATGTTATTTGAGTTTGCACTCGCATAATTCATCTGCTAATCGCGGTGCGTGCAAACAAAACTGCCGAAAAAAATATACGGTTATCGATCAGGAAACTGGTTTTGAAATTGAATTGGATAACGAATACATGATGTCGCCAAAAGATTTATGTACGCTTGATTTCTTAGATCAGGTTATCGATTCGGGAATTCAGGTTTTAAAAATCGAAGGCCGCGGCCGTGCTCCAGAATATGTGGCAACCGTTATCAAAACGTATCGCGAAGCTATCGATGCATATTATAATGGCACATTTTCAAAAGAAAAAACCGCAGTTTGGATGCAGGCTTTAGAAACCGTTTACAATCGTGGATTCTGGTCAGGATATTATTTGGGCCAGGAATTAGGAGAGTGGAGTGATATTCCGGGATCTGCAGCAACGCAGAAAAAAGTTTATGTTGGAAAAGGAACGCACTATTTCCCAAAAGCCAATGTTGGCCAATTTAAAATTGAAGCTTATGACATCAAAATTGGAGATAAAATTTTGGTAACAGGACCAAGTACAGGCGCTCAGGAAATGATTATCGACAAAATGTTTGTAAACGATTTTGAAGCAGAAAAAGCAACAAAAGGTGACGATTGTACTTTTAAGCTTCCGTTTAGAATTAGAATGTCGGACAAATTATATAAAATCGTTGAGGCATAATGGTTATTGTTACTTTACAAAGAGATAAATGTATTGGTTGTAATTACTGTGTTGAGATGGATCCGGTTCATTTTCAAATGTCAAAAAAAGACGGAAAATCAGTTTTGATTCATTCTGTAAACGCAAAAGGATTTTTTACTTTAAAATCGCCTAATCATACAATTGTAGAAAGTTGTGAATTGGCAGCTAAGGCTTGCCCGGTAAAGATTATCACCGTTAAAGAGACTTAGAAAATAATATTACATAAAAAAAGAAAACCCATATTTCACTATTTTAAAATATGGGTTTTTAATATTTATTTCAACCAATCCTTTCATTTCTTTTTCGGATTGTTTGAACGGTGTGATTATTCTATAGTTGCAGAAGATTTAATCTGAATGTAATCGTGTTTATTTTCGACCTCTTTGTCTAGAAAAATAATATAATTGCTAAAATAGTTAGACAAATCCCGATCATTTATTATTTGCTGCTCTGCATTGTAAAATCGTGTTGAATGTATAAAACTTTCTAAATCAAGTGCTTTTTTAGATTTAAATTTGGGCCTGGTTTGCTCGTCAAATTCTTCAAAGAAAAATGTACCAGTCTTAGACTTGCCGCTGTCTTTTAATAAATACTTTTTTGGAGTAGTAGAAGGCTGGGTTTCATAGATGTATTTATTATCTAATTTAAAAAAAAGCGTATCCTTTCTTCTATTCTCAATAATTCTTGAATCTTTCTGTATAGGATAGTAAGAGATATATTCTAAACTTTTAGCTTGTATTAGTTCATTATTGCCAACGAAAAAAATCACGTATTTGTCTGTTAAAGAATCTTTTAGTTTCCACTTATCTACTATTTTATTAGAGTTTCCGTCATGATAAAACTTTCTGTTTTCAATATAATCTTTTATGGAGACTATGTTTTTGGGTTTGATGTCTTTTGTTGAAACAGAATCAGTATTAAAAAAAATATAACCATCTGTATTAGTCTGTCTAAACTGCATTTTTTCAAACGCCAGTTTCCTGTTGTAATTTTCATTCGACAGCTTTAATTCGATCGAAGGAGATAAGGTGTAATATTTATCAATACTAAAAAATAATGTATCTTTCTTATTGTCATTGACTTGAGCAGTCAAACTAACGAAAGGAAGTAATATTATAAATAAAAGAAATGTTTTCATGTTTAAAAAATCAATAATTATTGTCTTGGCCATAATACAATTTTGACAAGCGTACAAAGTTATTCCTAAATTTTTATTGGAGGAAGTATAACGTTTTAAAATTTATAAAATTGTAAGTTAAAGATTTCAAAATAAAACAATCAAAGTACGATTGATAATTCGATTACAATATTTTTGCTTAATAATCAGTTGTTTAGTCATTTAACATCCCTTTAGAACTAATCTGTAAATAGCCAAATAAAAAAAATACTATCTTTACCGATCAAACGTTTATGAACTTAAGCTGTGTTTTAGCAGCACTACATATATAATTATGGCATGTACAAGTTGTTCAACCTCAGATGGCGGCGCACCAAAAGGTTGTAAAAATAATGGGACTTGCGGCACCGACAGCTGCAATAAATTGACGGTTTTTGACTGGCTTTCTAACATGAGTCCGTCTAATGGAGAGGCGATTTTTGATTGTGTTGAGGTTCGTTTTAAAAACGGACGTAAGGAATTCTTTAGAAATTCAGAAAAATTAACTTTAAGTATTGGTGATATTGTAGCAACTGTTGCTTCACCGGGACATGATATTGGAATTGTTACTTTGACAGGAGAATTGGTCAAAATTCAAATGAAGAAAAAAGGAGTAAATCCTGATAGTAACGAGATTCCAAAAATTTACAGAAAAGCATCTCAAAAAGATATTGACATTTGGTCTGTAGCGCGTGATCGCGAAGAACCAATGAAAGTTCGCGCCCGCGAATTGGCGATTCAGCATAAACTAGAAATGAAAATTTCAGATATTGAATTCCAGGGAGACGGATCAAAAGCAACTTTTTACTATACTGCAAATGACAGAGTCGATTTTAGACTTTTAATTAAAGATTTTGCAAAAGAATTCAGCACCAGAGTTGAGATGAAACAAGTAGGTTTCCGTCAGGAAGCAGCTCGTCTGGGCGGAATTGGTTCTTGTGGCCGTGAACTTTGCTGTTCTACCTGGCTTACTGATTTTAGAAGTGTCAATACATCGGCAGCGCGTTATCAGCAATTATCATTAAATCCGCAAAAATTAGCCGGGCAATGTGGTAAACTAAAATGCTGTTTGAACTATGAGTTAGATACTTATATGGATGCATTGAAGGATTTTCCGGATTACGATACTAAATTGGTAACCGAAAAAGGAGATGCTGTCTGCCAGAAACAAGATATTTTTAAAGGATTAATGTGGTTTGCATACACTAATAATTTTGCCAACTGGCACGTTTTAAAAATTGATCAGGTAAAAGAAATTATAGCCGAAAATAAGCAAAAAAATAAAGTTTCTTCTTTAGAAGATTTTGCAATCGAAGTTACCTTAGAGCCTGAAAAAGACTTTAATAACGCAATGGGTCAGGAAAGTTTAACCCGTTTCGATCAGCCTAAAAGAAAGAAAAAACCAAACCGTAAACGCAAAAATACTGAAAACGCAGTTGCTGCAGCACCTGAAAAACCAAAACAGGCAAGTAATAATAACAATAATAAACCTGCTGGAGGAAATCCAAATCAGCAGCAGAATAAACAAAACAACCCAAATAAACCAAATCATAAGAACAAGCAGAATCCGAATAAAAACAACAATTCGAACAAGCCAAATTCAAATGAAAATAAACCAGCTGAACCTAGAAAACCTATAATTATCACAAAAAATGAGAATAAAAAATAGCGGGATTCTTCTTTTGGCAGCGATACTTCTTTTTTCGTGCGATAAAAAAAGAGTATTCGACGAGTACAAGTCTGTTGGAAGTGCCTGGCACAAAGACAGCGTTGTAACCTTTGACCTGCCCGTTTTAGATTCTACCAAAAAGTACAATTTGTTTGTAAATTTGAGAGATAACAACAATTATCCTTTCAATAATTTATTTTTAATTGTGGCTATGGAAACGCCAAGCGGTTTTACAAAAGTTGATACTTTAGAGTACCAAATGGCAAATCCGGACGGAACATTAATGGGAAATGGTTTTTCTGATATTAAAGAAAGTAAACTATACTACAAAGAAAATGTCAAGTTTAAAGGAAAGTACAAAGTTCATATCAAACAAGCAGTTAGAGAATCAGGTAAAATTCCTGGAGTCGAGACTTTAGAAGGTATTACAGACGTAGGTTTTAGAATAGAACAAAAAGATTAGAAAAATAGTTATGGCTGCTAAAAAAAACAATCAAACCAATACCGTAAAGGATATTAATTACTACAAAAAAAAATTCTGGAGAATTTTTGCCTATTCGCTTTTAGGCGTTCTGGCTTTCTTCTTATTTGCCTCTTGGGGATTTTTTGGTTCAATGCCTTCTTTTGAAGACTTAGAAAACCCAGATTCTAATTTGGCTACCGAAATTATTTCTTCAGATGGAGTTGTAATTGGTAAATATTTCAAAACTAACAGATCGCAGCTTAAATACTCCGATTTACCAAAAAGCTTAGTTGAAGCTTTAGTTGCTACAGAAGATGCTCGTTTTTACGAACATTCAGGAATTGACGGACGTGGAACTCTAAGAGCCGTTTCTAGTTTAGGAACAAACGGTGGAGCGAGTACATTAACGCAGCAGCTTGCAAAACAATTATTTCATGGCGAAGGTTCGAAGTTTCTTCCTTTTAGAATTGTACAAAAAATAAAAGAATGGATTATTGCCATTCGTTTGGAAAGACAATATACCAAGAATGAAATCCTTGCTATGTACTGCAACGTTTACGACTTTGGGAATTATTCTGTTGGAGTAAGTTCTGCAGCACAGACTTATTTCTCAAAAGATCCAAAAGATTTAACAATGGACGAATCAGCTATTTTGGTTGGAATGTTCAAAAACTCAGGATTATACAATCCGGTTAGAAATCCTGAAGGAGTTAAGAATCGTCGTAATGTTGTGCTTTCGCAGATGGCAAAAGCAAAAATGATTACTGAGGCTGAAAAAGAAAGATTACAGGCTTTACCAATCGCGTTGAAATTCAAATTAGAAAGCCACCGTGAAGGAACGGCAACATATTTTAGAGAATATCTTCGTGATTACATGAAAAAATGGGTTACTGAAAATAAAAAACCAGACGGATCTGATTATGATATTTACAAAGATGGTTTAAGAATTTACACTACCATCGATTCAAGAATGCAGCAATATGCAGAAGAGGCAGTTTCTGAGCATATGAAAAATTTGCAGCAGCAGTTTTTTATTGAAATGAAAAACAATAAAAATGCACCTTTCGTAAATATTACACAAGCAGAGACAGACAGAATCATGATGCAGGCAATGAAAAATTCTGTTCGCTGGGCGCAAATGAAAGAAATGGATAAAAGCGAAGATGATATTATTGCTTCTTTCAAAGTAAAAACAAGAATGCGTGTGTTTACCTGGAAAGGAGAACGCGATACAATTATGACACCGCTTGATTCTATTCGTTATTACAAACATTTCCTGCAGTCAGGATTAATGGCAATGGAACCTCAAACAGGAAATATTAAAGCCTGGGTTGGAGGAATCAATTACAAATATTTCCAATACGATCACGTAGGTCAGGGAGCAAGACAAGTAGGTTCTACATTCAAACCTTTTGTTTATGCAACGGCGATTGAAGAATTAAATATGTCTCCTTGCGACTCTATTCTTGACGGGCCATTTATGATTCATAAAGGACGCCACCACGTAACAGAAGACTGGGAACCAAGAAACTCTGACAACAGATACCGCGGAATGGTAACTTTAAAACAAGGTTTGGCAAACTCGATCAATACAGTTTCTGCAAAATTGATTGACAGAACTGGTCCTGAAGCCGTTGTAGATTTGACTAGAAAATTAGGTGTAAAAACTGAAATTCCGGTACAGCCTTCAATCGCATTAGGAGCTGTAGATATTACTGTTGAAGATATGGTTGCAGCTTACAGCACATTTGCAAATCAGGGAGTTTATGTAAAACCTCAGTTTTTAAGCCGAATTGAAAACAAAAGCGGCGAGGTTATTTACGAGCCAATTCCAGAATCTCACGACGTTTTAAATAAAGATATTGCCTTTGCAGTAATCAAATTATTAGAAGGTGTAACAGAAACCGGTTCTGGAGCACGTTTACGTACGCAGGGCGGAGGAAGCGGAGATAACCGCTGGACAGGATATCCATATATGTTCAAAAACCCAATTGCTGGTAAAACAGGAACAACACAAAACCAGTCAGACGGTTGGTTTATGGGAATGGTTCCAAACTTAGTAACCGGAGTTTGGGTAGGATGTGAAGACCGTTCAGCACGTTTCAAAAGCTTAACCTACGGACAAGGTGCAACTGCAGCGTTACCAGTTTGGGCTTATTTCATGAAACTTTGTTATAAAGATGAAAACCTTCAAATCTCAAAATCAGAATTTGAACGTCCGGCAAATCTTTCTATAAAAGTAGATTGTTACCAAAGACCAGCTGTTGTAAAAGATACAACAGAAACAGAGCAAAATACAGACGAATTTGAACTATAGTTTAAGTTTGGTTTTTTAAATAATAAATCCTCTTGTGATCTTCTAAGTATGGAAGAATACAAGAGGATTTTTTTTTGGAATACAATTTTTTTTGAGACGTCGTTATAAAACATGTTGCTTAACTCCGTTAGGAGTTAAATATCGGTAGCTGGCAGTAATGAAGATTTCGAAGGTGTCCCGTAGGGACTACATCTTTTCAGATTCCTGATAAACTTCACGTATAGTCCCTTCGGGCAATGTCATTAAGTTTAGGAAAAATCTATAACGCTATGGCGAATAAATCTCTCGCAAAGACGCCAAGTCGTAAAGGTTTTGTCATTTCGACCGAAGGGAGAAATCACACTAGAAACTCCTCATGCATAATCGCCAATCTTTGTCGAGTCTCGAGTGCGATTTCTCCCTTCGGTCGAAATGACAATATTGCGTTAAGGCTTTGAGAAATTAATTTTATTCTCTAAAAGCTTAACTTAATGACATTGCCCTTCGGGACAAAAAACACTACGACCAATAAATTTTCTACCGATATTTAATCTATACGAGATGTCTTTATATACAGCTAAAATAAAATTCATCAAAATGATTACGAAATCGATATAATTAAATCTAAAAATCTTATTTTTATCAAAAATATTACAGTAATAAAGACCATTTGTTATGATAACAAAAAAAGTTAATAATGTTCAGGATGCTATTGCAGGAATTGAAACCGGAATGACAGTTATGTTTGGCGGATTTGGTTTATGTGGAATTCCCGAAAATACAATTGCAGCATTGGTAAACACCCAAATTTCAGATTTAACTTGTATTTCAAACAATGCAGGTGTAGACAATTTTGGTTTAGGACTGCTTTTGCAGAAGAAACAGATCAAAAAAATGATTTCATCTTATGTAGGTGAAAATGCAGAGTTCGAGCGCCAAATGCTTTCGGGAGAATTGGAAGTTGAATTAACGCCACAAGGAACTTTGGCAGAAAGATGCCGCGCCGCTCAAGCCGGAATTCCTGCCTTTTTTACTCCAGCCGGTTACGGAACTGAAGTTGCCGAAGGAAAAGAAGTCCGTGAATTCAACGGTAAAATGCACATCATGGAAGAAGCTTTCAAAGCCGATTTCTCGATTGTAAAAGCATGGAAAGGTGACGAAGCCGGAAACCTAATTTTTAAAGGAACAGCCAGAAACTTTAATGCTTGTATGGCTGGTGCCGGAAAAATTACCATTGCCGAAGTTGAAGAACTAGTTCCCGTTGGAACTTTAGATCCAAATCAAATTCATATTCCGGGAATTATGGTACAGCGTATCTTTCAGGGAGAAAAGTTTGAAAAGAGAATTGAGCAGCGCACCGTAAGAGTAAAGAATTAGATAATCAGAAAATGTGATAATTAGATAATTATTTAGATTACGCAAAGTACATTATCTAATTTCCAAATTGACACATTAAAAGTATGGCACTTAGTAAAGAAGATATAGCGAAGAGAATCGCGAAAGAAGTTAAAGACCGATATTTTGTAAACCTTGGGATTGGGATTCCAACTTTGGTTGCAAATTATGTCAGAGAAGATATTGCTGTTGAATTTCAAAGTGAAAACGGAGTTTTGGGAATGGGACCTTTTCCTTTTGAAGGCGAAGAGGATGCGGATATTATTAATGCAGGAAAACAGACTATTACAACATTGCCGGGAGCCAGTTTTTTTGATTCGGCGTTTAGTTTTGGAATGATCCGCAGCCAGAAAGTAGATTTAACTATTTTAGGCGCAATGGAAGTTTCTGAAAACGGAGATATTGCCAATTGGAAAATTCCGGGAAAAATGGTAAAAGGAATGGGAGGCGCAATGGATTTAGTAGCTTCCGCCGAAAATATAATTGTTGCGATGATGCATGTGAACAAGGCAGGAGAATCTAAAATCTTAAAAAAATGTACTTTGCCATTAACTGGCGTAGGATGCGTCAAAAAGATTGTAACAGAACTTGCAGTTATCGAAGTAACAGAAAAAGGTTTTAAGCTCTTAGAACGAGCGCCAGGTATTTCAGTTGAGCATATTGTTGCTTCAACCGAAGCAGATTTGATAATTGAAGGCGAAATTCCCGAAATGGATATCTGATTTTAATCTTTCAACTAATTTATTAAAGTTGCTAGTTTAATAATTCAATAAATAAATCGGCTCTAAAAAAGTTTAGAGGCTGTCTCAAAAGTAAAATCAAGCTGTTGAGAATCGCGTAAATGGAAAATTTCTCCGATAGGTATCCGAATAAAAAAGAGGTTGTCTCGACTTTTGAGACAGCCTCATTTTTTCTGGCAGATTTTATTATTCTGCTGCCAATATTTAACTCCTAACGGAGTAACAAAAAAATATCTCGGAGAGATTACATATTGGTAGAAATCAGTTTATTCATGTCAATTTTGTCCCGTAGAGACTACACTTTATTAACTAGCAACTTGAATTAATTTATATAAAAGAGAATCTTTCATAATGAAGATTCTCTTTTTTTATAATTTTAGACCCAATAACAAGTAATCTTTTATTTAGATTTGCTGTGAACTAAAAACACGCACATTTGGAAAAGTTTGAAATAGATATTAAATGGGGAAGCTATTTTTTTATAGCAAATATGACCATTTCGATTATAATAGTGTCGTTAATGTGTTTAATTAATATTTACAGTTTAGTATATTTATCAGACTTTCTTATACCGCTTTTTATCGTTCAACTGATTTATTTTACTATTAAAGCTATCAGAGAAAACAATAAATATCATTTAAATAAAGGTTTTCGAAAGATTTTTATATTTGTCAGGCTTTTGGTTTTCTATTACTTATTGGCTATGTTTTCAAATACAACAACAAATGAGTCGAGTAGTTCTACTTTCTTCTTATTTCTTCCTTATAGAAAAAAGGATATTTCTGAATTAGTTGAAGATGATTCAAATAGAGATGATGAAATTACATTGAAAGAGTTTATCATTAGATTAAAAAGAAAGTTTTCCAGAGCATAATCAATTTGTACATATTAAGAATAAAAAAACCGCCCAAAAGGCGGTTTTTTTATTTCTATTTTGACCAATTTGAAGCCTTTTGTCTGTATTTCAGTACATTAAAAATAATTGATATATTAATTTTCGCACATATTTGTTGATAAATTCTTATGCTTTGTTATATAAAAGTTAAATTTACGTAAAAAATGTTGCATTTTATCGATTAACAGCAAATTTTACCGATTATCTAACAAAATTGAGATACTTTTATTTGAAATTCAAGTATTTACTTACTTTAATTGATTTTCGAAAATTATTTTAACCAAACCTAAAAACCCCCACTTATTATGAAAAAAAAATTACCAAAAATTATTGTGACCGCAATTGTTCTTAGTTTTTCTTTTTCTGCCTTTGCCCAAGTTCAAACAGACGACAAACGTGTCGGGCAGAAAAGTGTTTCAGAAAACGGACAGCCAAACTTAATTACGTTTAATGAGCTTTCGAATTACAAAAGTTCTGAATCACAAAAAGTTTTCAAAGAACAATTAGGTTTAAAAGATTCTCAATCCTTTACAAAAATTAAAACAGAATCTGATAAACAAGGTTATACACATGAGAAATTTCAACTGTATGAACAAGGAATTAAAGTAGAATTTGCCAATTATACTTTACATTCAAAAGATGGAAAATTAGTTTCGATGAACGGTGAGTATTACAACATCGAAAATGCGAAACTCTCTCCTTCACTTTCTGCACAAGATGCTTTTAATAAGGCATTGGGTTATACCCGTGCAGCAGAATATCTTTGGGATAAACCGCAAGATGCTGCAGAATTGGGTTACGAAAAACCTAAAGGAGAATTGGTTTTGCTTCCTGACATGGAACAGCAAGGTCAAAAAAGAGCTGGAGATAAAGTTCGTCTTGCCTATAAATTTGATATTTATGCCACAAAACCTTTAAGCCGTGGTGATCTTTATATTGATGCCGAAACAGGAAAAGCATTGTTTTATAATGCAACAATCAAACACTTAAATGATAATGTTCATGGAAGTAAATTTTCAGATACAGCTAAAAAGAATGAAACTGCATCAAAAATGGCATTTGTTGCAGCAAATGCAGCAACACGTTACAGCGGAACGCAGACAATACAAACTACTTTAAGCGGTTCATCTTATATTTTGCTAGATGGGACTCGCGGAACAGGGATTCAAACTTATAATTCTGCCAGAACTGCTACTTATCCAACAACAAACTTTACAGATGCTGATAATAACTGGACAGCAGCCGAATATAATAACACCAACAAAGACAATGGGGCACTCGATGCACATTGGGGAGCTGAAATGACTTATGATTATTGGTCATCTGTTCATGGAAGAAACAGTTTTGACAATGCCGGTGCAAAAATTAAAAGTTATGTTCATTATAATTTAATTGCAGCCGGATATTCAAGCAATAATAATGCATTCTGGAACGGAAGCGTAATGACTTACGGAGATGGAAGCGGTACAGGTGGATTTGATATTTTAACTTCACTTGATGTTGCCGGACATGAAATTGGTCATGCCGTATGTACTTATACAGCAAACTTAGCATACCAAAAAGAGTCTGGTGCCATGAACGAAGCTTTCTCTGATATCTGGGCGGCTTGTATTGAATATCATTCAGCACCAACAAAATCAATCTGGCTGGTGGGTGAAGATATTGAAAGAAGAAGCGGACACATTGCTTTACGTTCTATGAGTGATCCAAATGCAGAAGGACAGCCGGACACTTACGGAGGAACGAATTGGGTAAATGTAAACTGTACGCCAACTAGTAGTAACGATCAATGCGGAGTACACACAAACTCAGGTGTTTTAAATCACTGGTTTTATATCTTATCAGTAGGTAAATCAGGAACAAATGATCTTGGAAATGCTTATAATGTAACTGGAATCACTATCGATAAAGCTGAAAAAATTGCTTTTCGTTTAGAAGATTTTTACTTAGGAGCAAACTCAACTTATGCTAATGCAAGAACTTACGGAATACAGTCGGCTATTGATTTATACGGAGCTGGTTCTGCAGAAGTTATTGCAACTACAAATGCTTTTTATGCTATAGGTGTTGGTGCCGCATATTCCGGCTCTACTGATACAACTGCACCATCTGCGCCAACTGGTTTAGCAGCTTCTGGAACTACAGGGACAACTACAAATTTAACATGGACAGCTTCTACAGATAATGTTGCGGTTACAGGTTATGATATTTACCAAGGGACAACACTTAAAGGTTCTTCGACTACAACTTCATATACTGTAACTGGATTAACGGCTTTAACAGCTTATACTTTTAGTGTAAAAGCTAAAGATGCGGCCGGAAACATTTCAACTGCCAGTAATACAGTAAACGTAACAACAACTGCAGCTTCTGTAACATATTGTTCTTCTCAAGGAAACAGTGCAGCCGACGAAAGAATTGGTAAAGTTGTTTTTGGAACTATTAATAATACTTCAACAGGAACAACTGGTTATGAAAACTATACTGCTATTTCTACAAATGCAGCAAGAGGAACTGCTTATACTATTACAATAACGCCAAGCTGGACATCGACAATTTATAACGAAGGTTATGGAGTATTCATCGATTATAACCAAGACGGAGATTTTTCAGATTCTGGAGAAACAGTGTGGACTAAAACTGCATCAAAAACGACTCCGGTAACAGGAACAATTACAATTCCTGCTACAGCTGCTTTAGGAACAACAAGATTAAGAATTTCTATGAAATACAATGGGGTTCCAACATCTTGTGAAGGCTTCTCTTATGGACAAGTTGAAGATTACTCTATAAACATTACAGCTTCTGGAACAGTTGCTGCAGAAGAAATTGCTGCAGGATTAATTGAAACTACTGAAGCATCTGGACTTACAGTATATCCTAATCCGGTTGAAAGCCAATTAAACGTTTCACTTTCAGAAGAAAAAGGTTATTCATATAAAATCTTAAATACATTAGGGCAACAGCTTGGTTCAGGACAAGTTGCAGGTTCAATAGATGTAAGTAAGTTAAGCACAGGAATTTATCTTATCGAATTAAATAACGGTGATAAGAAAATTGTGAAGAAATTTGCTAAAAAATAAAAATCCGAATTAGTAGATAAGAAGCCTCGCAGTTTGCGGGGCTTTTTTCTTTTTTTAACCGAAAAGTTCGCAGAGATTTTTAACGCAAAGTTCGCTAAGGTTTTTTGCAAAGTCCGCGGGGCTTTTTTAATCTCGAAAAGCCGCAGTCCAGAAGCTTCGGGAGCAAAGTTTAATATTTAAAATTCAATAGCGTCCAGCTTTAGCTGGATGTAAAGTAAGCAAAGTAAAAAGGGCTTTAGCCAAACATAACCGTTTGGCTAAAGCCCTTTTGTGTGTAAATCTTATACTTCCTCCAGCTAAAGCAGGTGCCAATTAATAAACTTTGCGATTAAGCTTTGCGAGATTCTTTCATACAGAAATAAAAACCTTAGCGCTTTTTGCGGTTAAACACCTACAAACTAAAACTCATTCTTCCAAAATAATAAGCCCCCGTAGTTCCCATTTGAACCGGTGCATATTTAAACACTCCAAAATAACTGTTCTCGTAGATTTGTTTATCCGGGAAAACATCAAATAAATTGTTCGCACCCAAAGAAATCTGAACTTTTGGAGTTATTTTGTATGCAAGAGTCAAGTCTGTAACCACTTTCCCGTTGTGTTTCTGGATTCCTCCAAAAGGGAAGCCGTCACGAATAACTTCTCCAAAATAAGTATTTCTCAATAAAAAGTTCCATTTGTCGATATTGTAATTTACAGCAAAAGTCCCCTTGTGTTTAGGAGTATTCGATTCGATCAAACTTCTTTCCTGCGGCCCGTAATAC
This sequence comes from Flavobacterium soyae, assembly GCF_021245985.1. Lineage (GTDB taxonomy): Bacteria > Bacteroidota > Bacteroidia > Flavobacteriales > Flavobacteriaceae > Flavobacterium > Flavobacterium soyae. Next base: position 276,455 of record NZ_JAJQXA010000004.1, read on the forward strand.
ACATCTTCCTGACCATTAAATATCGACGGAATATTGTTTAATTGATTATCAACCTGATTGTTGTTGTAATTGTATAATAATGAAAGATTCAATTTACCACGTCCCGCATTTAAATCATAATCAATAACCACATCAAGACCGTTTGTAGTAGTATTAATTGCATTTGTAAAGAAACGCCCCGTTTGCGCACCATATTGAGCAAACAAATCACGAAGTTCAGGAACTGGGTCTCCGTAAGCATCATTTCCTAAATTTCCGGTCAAAATAATTCTGTTATCAATTCTAATGTGGTAATAATCAGCCGTAATATGCAATTGTTTTGTTGGAGAAAAAACAACCCCAAAACTATAATTTCTTGAAGTCTCTTCTTTCAATTTCGGAATTCCAAGCTGTTTCGCTACATCGCTGTCATTTCTAAAAATACCCGAATTCAAAAGTTCCCCGTCAACAACATCCGTTGCAATATTATTAAAATATTGCTGATGTAAAGAAGGCGCTCTAAAACCAGAACTAATAGCGCCACGAACAAAAAGATTTTCCAGAATTTTATATCTCAGCGATAATTTTCCATTAATCGTATTTCCAAAATCAGTATAATCTTCATAACGCCCAGCAATTCCAACTAAAAATTTATCTGTAATATCTGCTTCAACATCAGCATAAACACCCACACTGTTTCTATCTTCGTTCACTTCATTCAAAGGAGAAAATCCGGGAAAGGATTGTGCGCCGCCGTCGATATAAGAAGCCTCTTCACCAGGAACAATTTTGTATTTCTCAAAACGATATTCAGCACCAAAAGCAACATTCAATCCGTTGAAAATATCTTTATACAATCTCGAAATATCGGCATTTACAGTATTTTGAAGAAAAGAATGATTTCCCGCTTTAAATTCTGTCGGGCTTGCATCGCCTAAAGAAAAATTGTTTGTGTTTGATACCTCATAAACAAATTTATTTTCACCGATAGTATTGCTCAAGTCCAGTTTCCATTCGCCAAATTTAAATTTGAAACCAAAAGAAGAAGAAAGATCTGTAACAACAGAGTTTAATTCAGGCTGAAAACCAAAAGGGAAAATTGAAGCCACAACACTTTCTGTTTCACTTGGTAAACGTCTAAACCCGTAACCCGTTCCTTTTCTGTGGCTCACACCTCCGGAAGCATAAAACTCAATTTGATCGTTTAATGGAATCGAAGCATTAAAGAAACCTTGTAAATTTTGGATTTTAGCATCACCAATCTGGAAATTGAAATCATCACGTTTTAAACCATTTTGAGCTAATAAATTATCATCAAACTGACGAGATGCTGCAGGATCGTTTGCAAAATCATAAGAAGTTGTACCAGGGCCATTGCCTATAGAAGTTTGATCAAAAATAATCAAAGTGTTATTTTGAGAACGATTTGTTTTCTGACGGTCATTAAATTCACCAGTAAAGTTTATAAAACCACCTTTATTACCAATTTTTGTTCCGTAATTCAGGTTTAAATTGGTAGTTTGTCCGTCATCTCTCGATGTTGAACCATAAGTAGCATTTGCTTCTAAACCCGCATTATCTTTTAAAACCAAATTTATAACACCTGCAATAGCATCAGAACCATATTGCGCTGCCGCTCCATCACGCAAAACTTCAATTCGTTTAATTGCCGAAGCAGGAATTGCACTTAAATCTGTACCTACAGAACCATTTCCAACCGTATTTTGATAGTTTACCAATGAAGTTGTGTGTCTTCTTTTCCCATTAATTAAAACCAAAACCTGATCTGGGCCTAAACCTCTTAAAGAAGCCGGATCAATATGTTCTGTTCCATCTGCAGAAGATTGTCTGTTTGAATTAAAAGACGGAATCAAATAAGTTAAAATATCATTTGTTGTAGTCTGAGGTGTTGTGTTTCTAATTTTCGCCAGATTTACAACATCAACAGGAACTGCAGTTTCCAGTTTGCTTTTCTTTGGGTTTCTGCTTCCAACAACCACAATTTCATCTAAACTATTATTTTCTAAAACCAGCTGAATATCTACAAAATGATCTTTTGCCACAATTTCTCTGGTTTGATAGCCAAATAGCGATATAATAAGTGTTGGGTTATTTGTTGAAGATTTAATTTTAAATTTCCCCAGCGCATCGCTCGTAGTACTTATTTGAGAACCTTTTACAAGAATTGTTGCAAATTCTAACGGAATTCCTGTTTCGGTTGTAATGGTTCCGTTAATTTCTTGATTTTGGGCAAAAAATAAACTACTCGACAAAGTAAGAACGAGAGTTATGATCAGTTTTAGTTTTTTTCTCATAATAAAATGGTTTTATAATAAAAGGAATGCAAAAATAAATTACCTACTATTTATATAGGATAAAGAATAAAATGCAAATGTAATTGTAAAAAACTAAAATCAATTTATATAATCTTGTTTTTTATAAGTTAGTCATATCATTTTTTGATTTTAATGAAATATCTTTGCGTAAATTTAAAAAGAGAAAAAATGAAATTAAAAGTATTACTTTTTTTGCTTGCTATAACATTTAATGGCTTTTCGCAAAATAATGTATTGGTTTTTCAATCAGATTTTGGTTTGAAAGATGGAGCAGTTTCTGCTATGAAAGGTGTTGCAATGGGTGTTTCGACTGATTTGAAAATATTTGACTTAACACATGAAATCCCGGCTTTTAATATTTGGGAAGCAGCATATCGTTTGTCGCAGACAGCGCAGTATTACCCAGCAGGAACTGTTTTTGTATCAGTTTGTGATCCGGGAGTTGGTACCGCAAGACACTCTGTAGTTTTATTGACAAAATCCGGGCATTATTTTGTAACTCCGGATAACGGAACTTTGACTCTAATTGCAGAACAATTAGGAATTCAGGAAGTTCGTGAAATTGATGAGGTAAAAAACCGTCGCCAGAATTCAAATGAATCCTATACGTTTCACGGACGTGATGTATATGCTTTTACCGGAGCGCGTTTAGCATCAAAAACGATTACTTTTGAAGAAGTTGGACCAAAATTACCAAGTGAAGTAGTTAAAATTGATTACCAAAAACCAGTATTTGAAAACGGCGTTATAAAAGGCGGAATTCCAATTCTGGATATTCAATACGGAAATGTTTGGACAAATATTGACAAAAAGACTTTTGCTAATCTTGGTTTGAAAGCAGGAGATTTTGTTAAAATCCAGATTTTCAACGGAACTAAAAAAGCTTACGAAGGAAAACTAAAATTAGTAAATACTTTTGGAGAAGTTCCGGCAGGAACAGACGTTACGTATTTTAACAGCCTTTTAAATTTTTCACTAGCTGTAAATCAAGGCAGTTTCTCGGTAAAGCATAAAATTTACAGCGGAGCAGACTGGAGTATTTTACTAAGTAAATAAGTTTAAGTCATCTTAATATAAAAAAGAAAAAACCGCCCAATTGAGCGGTTTTTTTTATAAAACTTTGCGAATCTGCATCTTAGCGAGATTAAAACGACAAACTTAGCGTAAATCTTTGTGGTTAAAAAAACTAGTTCAAATTGAAAGAAGCTCCTAAACTAAAAGTAACCTGATTGTTTAAATGATCAAATACATCATTCTCGTTACTATATTTTGCAATTGGAAAGCCAAGTTCTGTAAACACACCAAATCCGTCAGTAAAGAAGTAACGTCCGCCAATGTGTCCTCCAAAGTTGCGTAAACCTAAACTTAAACCAGGATAAACATCTAACTGCTCAACCCCAATAACACTGCTTAAATTAGCATTAATTCTTGCTTTTGCATCAAAACGATCCTGAAATTCTGGCTTGTGATCAGTGTAGTAAGTTGGGCCTCCGTGGTAGAAACCATTGTAATTATCTACTCCAAGTAAATAACTGGAAACAAATCCAAAAGAGAAATTTTCTCCTAAACCAAAATCAATAGATCCCTGAATTCCTGAACCTCCATCTTGTAGATTAGCACCTACGTTTACTCTCATATCGCCTTTGCCGGTAAAAGCTTTCTGCGCATGAATAAATCCGAACGATACCAAAAACAATAATGTGATAACTTTTTTCATAAACTTAAATATTAATTATTTTGCTGTGCAAATTTAATTTTTTATATCTCAATTCCTACCTTTTTCGTTAGAATACAATTCATTTAATGGTTCGCTTTGCCAGAATTTTTTCGTATCTATATCCATGATAGTTAAAGGGCCTTTAAAAGCTGCTCCTGTATCAACATTCCATACACAGGCTTTGTTTATAGGCACCGTTTCTCCAATTCTGGTAACAGGAGTATGGCCAATATAAATTTCTTTATAAATCGTAAAACGTTTTGGATAATATAAATCATCCGGTTTTAAATTTGGATCTAAAGCTAATGCAGATTCCCAAAGTGTTCTGTCCCAATAAAATAATTTTGGAAAGTATTCCCAGACAACACCATTTAAATTGGTAAATCCTGCGTGAACAAAAAGGCGGGTTTCATCATCGAGATAATAATCTTTCAGTGATTCAAAAAAGGCGATATGTTCTTTTTTTCTTTCCGGAGAAATTTTAGAATACCCTTCAACAGTGGCTTTTCCGCCATGTTTATACCACATTTCTTCATCTAAATCTTCATGTCTGTTTTCCAGCCAGTCTAAAGCCAGCTGATCATGATTTCCTCTAATGCAAATACAGTTTTGTTTAGTTTTAAGGTCAATTAAAAAATCAATAACTTCTGCCGACTGGCTCCAGCCGTCAACATAATCGCCTAAAAATATAAGAGTATCTCGTGTAGTAACTTCGGCTCTTTTCAACACTTGTTCAAGTGCGAGTAATCCTCCATGTATGTCGCCTATAACAAATGTTCGCATTTTTTAAAATTTCGAGTAAACTACAAAAATAAATAAAATGATTTGTTTAGGATCATTTAGTTGTTAATCTTTAAAAATTGATACTATTTATAACTATTGGCAGCGTTCTTTTTATTGCTTTACTGTTTAAATTTGCATAATGTCAGATGTGCCAACATATCGAAAAATAATCCATATTGATATGGATGCTTTTTATGCTTCGGTAGAGCAGATGGATAATCCTGCTCTACGCGGGAAACCTGTTGCTGTTGGAGGTTCAGAAAATAGAGGAGTAGTTTCAGCAGCAAGTTACGAAGCCAGGAAATTTGGTGTACGCAGTGCCATAAGCGGTGTTTTGGCGAAAAAATATTGTCCTGAAATTATCTTTGTGCGACCTAGATTTGACCGATATAAAGAGATTTCTTCTAAAATCCATAAAATCTTTCACGAATACACAGATTTAGTTGAGCCGCTTTCGCTCGATGAAGCTTATCTCGATGTAACCCAAAATAAAAAAGGAAATCCAAGTGCCAGTTTATTAGCGAAGGAAATCAGACTCCGGATTTTAAATGAAGTTGGATTGACAGCTTCGGCAGGAATATCTGTAAATAAGTTTGTGGCCAAAATTGCCAGTGATGTCAATAAACCAAACGGACAAAAAACGGTAAATCCAGACGAAATTATACCTTTTCTGGAAGAATTGCCAATTCGAAAGTTCTATGGAGTTGGTAAAGTTACTACTGAAAAAATGTACCAGCTCGGAATTTTTACCGGACTGGACCTTAAAGGTAAATCGCTGGAATTTCTGGAAAAACATTTCGGGAAATCCGGAGCTTTTTATTATAAAGTAGTCCGCGGAATTCATAACAGCGAAGTAAAGTCATATCGAATTACTAAATCTGTAGCTGCAGAACATACTTTTGATGTTAATTTATCTTCAGAAATCTTCATGCTTGAACAGTTGGAAAGAATTGCTGTTTCATTAGAAAAGCGACTAAAAAAACACAATATTTCGGGTAAAACAGTTACACTAAAAATCAAATACAGCGACTTTACCCAGCAGACAAGAAGTAAAACATTACCGTATTTTATTTCAGATAAAAGTTTGATTATGGAGATTGTAGAAGAACTGCTGTATCAGGAAAAAATGAAAGATTCTGTTCGATTGCTTGGAATTTCGCTCAACAACCTGAATAACGAAGAAAAAAAGGCCGTTGTGGTACAATTAAAGTTTGCATTTTAATTTTAGTAAAAATTTACTAAATGAGGTTTTCCCGTAATTTATTTTGTAACTTTAGTTGTAAGTTTGAGAGAAAGGATTTCTAAAATTCATTTAATATGAAAAAGAATAGCTCTGAAGAATCAACAAACCGGACTTGGGTGCCTATTTTGGCCTTAGATCTTCATTATGAGTATTTAAATGAATTGAAGGCCTTTTTTGCCGATATGAAAAAGGTAAATAAAATCTCAAGTCAATTTACCTGGAACGATAAAAACCTTAAAATCGAGGAACGAATTAAAGACGAAGTAGTTCTTATTACCGATTTAGATTTAAAAATCGTCTTTGCATCAAACAGAATCAAGAGAATGACAGGATATTATGAGGAAGAAGTTTTAGGCAGAACACCTAAAATGTTTCAGGGTCCGGCGACTTGTAAAACTGTTTTGAAAGAAATTCAAGAAGCAATAAAATTGAAAGAACCTTTTAAGAAAACAATCCAAAACTATAAAAAAGACGGCAGAACTTATAAATGCAGTGTCGATGCAACTCCAATTTATAATTTGAAAGGAGAGATATCGCATTTTATAGCTTTTGAAAAAGAAGATAAAAGCGCTTAGTTTTTTAATGCCACAAAGGCACTAAGACACAAAGAAATTTTTAAGTAAGACATAAATAAAAACCGCCTCATTGGGCGGTTTTTATTTTAAGAAATCTTACTGTCTTAGTGCCTTTGTGGCAAAAACTTATAAATTTTCAAAGAAATCATTTCCTTTATCATCAGTAATAATAAAAGCAGGGAAATCTTTTACGGTGATTTTACGAACGGCTTCCATTCCTAATTCTTCAAAATCAACAACTTCAACTTTTAGTATATTATCTTGCGCTAAAATAGCCGCTGGACCTCCAATAGAGCCTAAATAGAATCCGCCATATTTGCTGCAGGCATCTGTAACTTGTTTAGTACGGTTTCCTTTGGCAAGCATAATCATACTTCCGCCATGTTTTTGGAATTCATCTACATAAACGTCCATACGTCCGGCAGTTGTTGGTCCAAAACTTCCTGAAGCCATTCCTTCCGGAGTTTTTGCCGGCCCTGCATAATATACCGGATGGTTTTTAAAGTATTCCGGCATTGGTTTTCCGGCATCTAATAATTCTTTAATTTTTGCGTGTGCAATGTCACGGGCAACAATTACAGTTCCGTTTAGCTTTAAACGTGTTTTAATAGGATATTGAGATAGTTTAGCCAAAATATCTGCCATTGGCTGATCTAAATCAATTTCAACCGGAGCTTCTAAATGCGGAGCTGTTTCTGGTAAAAATTGTTTTGGATTTACTTCTAACTGCTCAACAAAGATTCCGTCTTTTGTAATTTTTCCTTTGATATTTCTGTCGGCAGAACAAGAAACTCCTAATCCAACCGGACATGAAGCAGCGTGGCGAGGTAAACGAATTACACGAACATCATGTGTGAAATATTTTCCTCCAAACTGAGCTCCAATTTCACTTTCCTGACAGATTTTTTGAACTCGTGCTTCCCATTCTAAATCACGAAATGCCTGACCTGCCATATTTCCAGAAGTCGGCAAATGATCATAATATCCTGCAGATGCTTTTTTAACAGCACTTAAGTTTGCTTCCGCAGAAGTTCCCCCAATAACCAAAGCCAAGTGATAAGGAGGACAAGCCGAAGTTCCTAAATCTTTAATTTTTGCTCTTACAAAAGCATCCATAGACTTATCGTTTAATAGCGATTTGGTCTGTTGATACAAGTAAGTTTTATTTGCAGAACCACCACCTTTTGCCATAAAAAGAAAATCATAAGAAGTTCCTTTTTTAGCATAAATATCAATTTGCGCCGGAAGGTTCGATCCTGAATTTTTTTCTTCAAACATCGAAATTGGCACAATTTGAGAATAACGTAAATTACGTTTTTGGTACGTATTGAAAATTCCTTTACTTAACCATTCAGCATCATCAACACCCGTAAAGATACTTTCGCCTTTTTTTGCCATTACAATTGCTGTTCCCGTATCCTGACAGCTTGGTAATTGACCTTCGGCAGCAACCGAAGCATTTTGAAGTAAATTGTAAGCTACAAAACGATCATTGTCTGTTGCTTCAGGATCATCAAGAATGTTTCTTAGTTTTTGCAAATGTGTCGTTCTAAGCATGAACGAAACATCGGTTAAGGCTTCTTCAGCCAGTAATTCTAGACCTTTTGGATCAACGGTTAAAATCTCGCGTTCTCCAAATTGTTCCACTTTTACAAAATCAGAAGTAATTTTGCGGTACTGCGTATCATCCTTTAAAATTGGGTAAGGATCTTGGTATATAAAATCAATCATTTCTTTGTTTTTTACAAAGTTAGAAATTATTTATCTAAGAAAGAATTTGAATAAGGGGCTTGTACGTGCTTATTATATTTAAACTGGACTGAAGTCCAGCCCTACAATATGGTTCGAGCCGTTGGCTCTTTTTTTTCCAGTTCTGGAAGAACTGTCTATTTTGTAGGCTTGGACTTCAGTCCATTTGTATAACATCAAGCATGATGATAATTTCACATAAAGTTCCGCAGGAACGATTCATATTGTAGGGCTGGACTTCAGTCCAGTTTAGATCGATGTGGTATGGTTTAGAATTATATTAAATTTTCAAAAATGCATCTTTCATCAAATTTAGCATCACGTTTATTTAAAAATGAGGAATATTCATCTTTGAAAGTTTGTTTTTTATGATGTTCTTCTTGATTGGCAATATATTTATAAACAGCATCAATGTGAGATTTACTATATGAAAATACACCATAACCTTCCTGCCATTCAAATTTGTATTTTGTCAGTTTATTATCATTGATGTATTTTGAAGATTTGCCTTTTACAACTTTCATCAAATCCGAAACAGAAACAGTTGGTTTAAGAGCTAGAAGACAATGAACATGATCTTCAGTTCCATTTACTATTATAGTTTTACAGCCAGTTTCATTTATTAGATTTCCTATTACGCTTAATATTTTAGATTTGCAATCATTTGTAATTAGTGCTTCTCTATACTTAACTGCAAAAACTGCTTGGATATAAACTTGATGAAAGGTGTTTGACATTTTATATTATTAACGGTTGTAATTTTTATAAAAATATAAATTTTCTTACAAAAAAAATCAAACCTTTCATTTATATATTTGAACTGGACTGAAGTCCAGCCCTACAAAATGAATCGTTCCTGCGGAACTTTATATCCATTATCTTGTTTGCACAACTAAAAAAGAGCCAACGGCTCGATCAATATTGTAGAGCTGGACTTCAGTCCAGTTTTTGTGTGTTTAATCTTGCCGGTGAAACTCGTTAAAAGTCATTTTCTTTTCAAAATAAGGTTTGTCTTTTGCCGACAGTAATTTCTTTTTCCAATGATTTCCTTTTAGTGAAAATGAAGTCGAGTCAGAATAAGTTACAATTCCCGAATCTTCAGAATCGTCGTCTGTTGGACCATAAGAAACAATTTTGCAGTAAAAATTCTCAGGATCTTTTCCCGAAACATCCCCCATAAATTCTGTCCAGGTTCCCCAGCCGCTGTCTGACATGGATTGCCATTGATGTACAAGCTGTAAATTACCTTTTTTGAAATAATAGAGATAGTTTTCGTACGTATATCCACAAGCCGGATATCCGAAATCAATTTTTATAAAAGAAGAATTTTTATCTGAAGAATATGTCAATCCGTTAGATCCGCTCCATTCAGAACCTTTTTCGTAATTTCTAATACTAACTTTTGAAGATGCTGCTTTGTTTTTATTCCGATAAAAGTCAAGTCTGAATTTTGAAGTAATAACGCTGTCTTTGTCTGCTTTTTGATCGATAAGATTGGCTAAGATATGAGTCACTTCAGCATCTTTTTCGTTTGAAAGAAGAATTGTGTCTGTTTTTAGGGAGCGTTCTTCGGCTTCTTTTGTATCTGCAACAGCTATTTCTGGAATTTGCGTATGATTTAAATCAGCTGTTTGAGCTGTCTTTTGTTCTTTTTGACAGCTTGTAAAAACTAATAGAATGAAAAGATATTTCAATTTCATTAATTATATTTTTGATTTGTTAGATGAATATAAAAAGAAGAAAATAAAAGCGATTATTACAAATCCAATTATCTCATTGTCTTCTTTTGCAACTTCACTCATTGGCTTTTTTCCTCCATAATAAATCCATTTAAGACCATTTCCAATAAGCAAACAGATTAATTTTGATACATGCCACATAATTTAAAAAAACCAAGTTGCCACAAAAATTGCCGTAATCACGCAAATAAGATCCACTAAAAGCATGGTGCCTAACGCATAACGGGTATTTTTGATATTAACCGAACCAAAATAAACTGCGATTACATAAAAAGTACTTTCGGCGCTGCATTGAAAAATACTGCTTAATCTTGCCGTTAGAGAATCGGCTCCAAAAGTGTTCATCGAGTCAATTAAGAATCCACGGGAACCAGCAGAGCTAAAAGGACGAAGCATGGCCACAGGTAACGCATTTGTGATTTCTTTACTTACTCCCATATTCGAAAAAATAAATGCAATTCCGTCGCTGATAATTTCAAATAAACCGCTGTTTCTGAATAAAGAAATAGCTACCAGCATTCCCAAAACATAAGGAAAAATAGTAACTCCGGTTTTAACACCATTATTTGCACCAACGACAAAAGTGTCAAAAACAGTTGTATTAGCTTCGCTGAATTTCTTTTCGTTTTTAAATGAAAATATCAAAGTAAAAGCAATAATGGCAATTAAAATTAATCCCGAAAGGTTAGAGGTAAAATAGTTTTTTCCAATTAAGTCCAAATGATTAACATACATCAGCAAACCAACAATGGCGGCAATTAATCCCATTAAGACGATAAGAAGAGAAGCGCTTTTGAAATTGATTTTTTGTTTAATTCCCACAATTAAAAACGCAGCAATAGTTCCGATGAAAGAAGTAATGATACAAGGCAGCATAACATCGGCAGGATTGCTTGCATTTGCAGCCGCACGATATCCGATAATCGAAGTAGCAATTAAAGTTAAACCTGAAGCGTGAAGACACATAAACATGATTTGCGCATCGCTCGCTTTGTCTTTATCGGGATTTATTTCCTGTAAACTTTCCATGGCTTTCAATCCAAATGGAGTTGCAGCCGAATCTAATCCGAGGAAATTGGCAGCAAAGTTTAAAGTCATGTACGATATTGAAGGATGATTTTTAGGAATACTTGGAAATACTTTTACAAAAACAGGACTTAATAGTTTTGCCAGATTTCCAGAAGCTCCGGAAACGATTAAAAGTTCCATTAATCCACAGAAGAAAGCCAAATAGGCAATAAGCGGCAGGATTAAATCAACTAAAGTACTTTTACAAGTTGGCAGTAAACCATCAGATTTTTGAAGACCGCTGTATATTTTTACAGTCTTGCTTTTATAAACATAAGTCGTGTCAGCATTAAGTGTGTCACGATTGATAATCATGGTTTGATCCGGTGCTTTTTTAATGCTGTCTCTAAGAAAAGCCGGAAGTTCATGAATATATTTTTCAGAAACTAAAACAGGATCGTCTTTCTTTCCATTTAAAACAGAATCAATCGTATAAGTATTGGCAGTAAATAAACTGACTACAATAAAAACAATCGAAGAAATAAAAATAACTAACCAAAATCTACTTAATACCATAATGCTATTTTTTTGTAAATGTAATTATTTAGGCAGAATATGCACAAAGATTTTATTCCACAAAGGAGAAGTATTTCTAAGAAAGTGCAGACTTTATAGTGAAATTTTAAATTATTCGATAACAATTTTAGTTTCTAAGTAGTTTTTAAAAGCTTTAATTCCTTCAAACAGAATTTGTTTTTTAGAATCTTCAGTTTCATTAAAAAACTCCGTTTCGATTTTGGCATGGTCTTTTTTAATAGCTCGTTTCCATATTCCAATCACTTTTCCATTTTCAAGAATTATCGGTTTAAAGATGCCATTATTGGTAAAAACTCTATTTTGATGTTCAGATAAAAAAGAAGCTTCTCTGGTTTTATAAGAAATCAAAATTTCATCAAAAGCAGGAAGAAAGTGAATGCTTTCCTTGAAGTTAACCTTTTTAATATTTTGATTTACAAAGTAATAATTTTGATTTTCAATTTCAATAAACTCTAATTGCAACTTAATTGCATCAATGGTTTTTTGACAAATAGTAGGCGGAAAACCAGACCACCACGAAAAATCAAGCAAAGTTGCCGGACCGTGACTTTCAAAATAGCGTTTGGCTAGTTTTGCCAGACCTTCTTCTTTTGTTAATTGCGTTTTAGGTTTTTTAACTCGTTCTTCAAGTAATGCATATGTGATTTTTTTACCCTTCATTCTGCCGTTACAAACCAAACCATCTTGTTCAGCATGCATCATAATCGCAGCACTTAGAAAATCTTCTTTTGAAGTTTTTTTAATGTCAAGTTCCTGCATAATTTCATCTCGGGTCAAATGATTATTTCCAGACAATAGTTTTTCGATGGAATTATTAGCCTGATCTAGTTTTTTAGCATCAAAACCAAATTTTTTAGCCCCGGATATAGTCATTTTTTTTACTTGAGGTCCCGCAATATCGAGCATCCAGTAAATATCATCAGCAGAAACAAAATGCCAGGTTGGCCGTAAAATATGAGTTCTTATTATTTGTGCCGAGTTTATAGCTTCTTCAATTTCTTTTTCAGTAGAATCACAACGGGAACCTACTGCCCATTTTGCCATTGCATAATCCTGAGCCTGCATTGCGCCAAAATGGTGTACGATTTGCTGCGGAGAACATTTGTCTGTTTTATACAGCTTTTGCGAAACAAGACGATGATGTGAAATTTCCTGATGTGTCATCTTTAATATTTTATTAAACCATATAAGTTATATAAGTTCATTATAAATAAAACTTTGTCCCTCTGAACCTTTGCACCTTTGTTTCTCAAAAATCAGACATGAATAATTTCATCATCAATCAATAAATCTTCGCGACGTAATCGAAGGAAAATCTGCGCTACGGCGATTGTATCTTTTTCACAATACGTTATAATTCGGTCTATGTCTTTTTCGACATAATAAACGTGTGCGACCTGACTTCCGTCAATATCGCCTTTTGGCGATGGAACTCCAAGAATCTTTGTCAATAGTTTTAGTGACGTAAAATGCTTATAATCGCCAAACTTCCATAATTCTAAAGTATCAAGATGTGCAATTTCCCAAGGTTTTTTGCCAAATAAATTCAGCTTATCTGGAATTGCGATTTGATTGATAATCATTCGGCGGGCGATAAACGGAATATCAAATTCTTTTGCGTTATGTCCGCATAAAAGATGCTGCGGCTGATTGAAATGATTGTTCAGCAGATTATTAAAGTCTTTCAGGATCTTTTTTTCTTCTCCAAAAAAGGAAGTCACTCTAAAATTTCGAACATCGCCTTTGATTGTAAAATACCCAACCGAAATACAAATTATCTTTCCGAATTCTGCCCAAATTCCGGCACGTTCGTAAAATTCTTCCGGCGTATAATCGTCTTTTCGCTGATACTGCGTTTTTAAATCCCAAAGAGACTTCATTTCTTCATCAAGAGAATTGAAGTTTTTTTCCTCCGGAACGGTTTCTATATCAAGAAAGAGAATGTTATTAAGGTTTATTTTTTCAATCATATTTTTTTGCCACGAATTTCACGAATTTTCACTAATTCTTTGTGGATATAAATGTACAATAATTTGATTTTTTCGGACACGAATTTTTTAATTGAATGAATTTTCTTCAAATAAAGAGATTTTTTGAATCATAATTATGAAAGAAGAAAATTAGTGGAAATTCGTGGCGAACACTTTTTAAAACAAACTCTGTTGTGGAGAAGGACTTTCGTGTTCGAGAAGCCATTTTTTGCGGGACAATCCGCCGGCGTAACCGGTCAATGAACCATTTGTGCCAATAACTCTGTGGCAGGGAACGACAATCCAAAGCGGATTTTTACCATTTGCTGATGCAACCGCACGAATTGCTTTTATATCGCCCAGTTTTTTAGTCTGATCCATATAACTTACCGTTTTTCCGTATGGAATTTCCAGTAATGCTTTCCAGACTTTCTGTTGGAATTCTGTTCCTTGTGGATTTAGTTTTAAATCAAAATCTTTTCTTTTTCCTTCGAAATACTCTTCAAGCTGTGAAACAGCATCTTTTAAAACTTTTGGTATTTTCTTTGAAACTTCGTTTGTTCCAGCATCAGAAACAGAGATTACTGCAATACCATCTTCATCTCCAACTATTTTGGTGATTCCTAAAGGCGAATTAACATAAACTGTTTCCATATTTTTTTTACCGCAAAGGCACTAAGGTTTATCGCAAAGTTCGCAAAGTTTTTTTTAACCATATAAGTTAATGTAAGTAATTTAAGTTTTATTGTTTGAGGACACAAAGTTTAGCAACCTTGTTAAATGAACTTATATAACTTATATGGTTTAATTAATAATTCTCCAGCTTAAATTGATAATTTAAAATGGTTTCGGTTTTCTCGCTTAAAATAATCTTTTTGATATTTGATTTTTCAGAACTGAATTTTGGTAAAACTAAGTTTTGTTCTTTGGCTTTTTGAGTATAATAATCTTCTCTTGTTGGATGAAAAGGTGCAGCGACGTTGAAAACTTCATTCCATTTGGATTGGTTTATGATTTCTTCAATAATAGCGATGCAGTCATTTTGATGAATTAAATTTATTGGAGCATCGGGATTTTCGAGGTTTTCTTTTCCAGCTAAAAACTTAACCGGATGTCGGTTTTCACCGATTAATCCCCCGAAACGCAGGATTGTGGTTTCGAAGTTTTGATTTTTTTGAAGAATTGCTTCTGCTAAAACCAATTGTTTTCCACTTTCGGTATCAGGATTTAGTGTTGTTTCTTCTGTAATAAATTCATTTTCATCTCCGTAAACCGAAGTTGAGCTTACAAAAATGACTTTGGAAATACTTGATTTCTCTATAAACGGAATTAGGTTTTCGATTTTCTGAACAAAAGCCTTGTTTGAATCTGAAGAAACAGCTCGCAATTTTGGCGGAATGTCAATAATCAGGATTTCGCTTTCGGCTAAAAAATCAGTAATGTTTTTAGAACTATCTCCATTTTCAAGTATTCCTTCGACTTCGCTCAGGATGACAAGAAATGGATTTATTCCAGCGTCTTTTAAAATAGAAAGTTTATTTTCAGAAGTCGTTGATCCTTTTATCGAATTTCCTTTTTCGATTAATTTTTTTGCTAAAGGTAGTCCGAGCCAGCCGCAGCCTAATATGCTTATTTTTATCATTTCTTTTTGAGGTTCAAAGGTTATACGCAGTAGCTTATCATCCTGAGGAACGAAGGATCGCACAAGAAGCTCCCCATGCTAAGTCGCCAATCTTTGTTGAGTTTCTGGTGTGATCCTTCGTTCCTCAGGATGACAAAATTGACGAAAACCGGATATTTTAATTTTACAAACTTAGTGTAAATCTAACTTTGTCTTTTCCTTTTGCGCCAATTCTGTTGTAAAATTTAATTGCTCTTGTATTAAATTCAGGAGTCTGCCATTGAATGTTGAGGCAGTTATTTTTTGTTCCAATTTCTTTTAGCTTTTCAATTAAAACTTCTCCAATTCCGAAACTGCGGGCTTCTTCTTCCAGAAATAAACAATCCATGTACATAAAAGTGGCGGCGTCCCAGGTTGAATAATCAAAAGTATAGGAAACATAACCTACAATTGTTTCTTTTACAGCAACGACTAAACAGAACAGTTTTGGTTTTTTGCTGAAAATAGCTTCTTTTAATTTTTCTTGTTTTCCTTCTGGAGAAAAATCAGCTTTCTCGAATTCAGCGTGTTTTTGGCAGAGAATAACTAGTTTCGGTAAATCGCCTATTTCACAATTCCTTATTGAATATTCCATTGCAGGTTAATTTCGTTTTGTAGAAAATTAATAAAATGCTGAAAATAATCCGGATAGGTTTCGTTTGCTCTCGTTGCTATGAAATGTTTACGTTTCAAGCCATTTTTGCCCACTTTTACCGCTTTAATTGGATTATTCTTTAAATGTGGCTGCAATGCCCATTTTGCCATCGACATAACGCCCATATCGGCTTTTACCATTTCAAGAGAAGCTTCTGTTAACGGAAGCGGTGTTACCTTTTTCGGCGTTACTTTGGCTGGAGCCAAAACAAACTGATGAATTGTAACGGTTTCCATCGGAAGGGAATGAATTATTAAATGTTCGTTGATGAAATCTTCGGCAACGACATATTTTTTATCTGCCCAAGGATGATTTTCTGAAACCGCCATCACAACTTCATCCTGAAAAAGCTCGGTATATTTTATATGATTGTCTTTAATTGTATCGCTTACAATGGCAATGTCAATCGTGTTTTCTAAAAGTTTTTGCAGCGGAATATGTGTCGCTTCGGTTATAATTTTTAGTTCAACATTTGGGTATAAAAGGTGAAACTGTTTTAAAACTGGCGGAAGCCAGTGATAACTCGAGAAACATTCGGTACTGATTCTGATTTCGCCATATTCTCCATAAACCATTTGTTTGATCTGTGATTGTGTCTGCGAAAGTTTATCGAGAATTTCATTTGCTAATTCGTATACTTTTTCGCCTGCTTTTGTGAGGACCAGTTTTTTGTTTGTTCTTAAAAAAATGGCTGTACCCAATTGATATTCTGCTTCTTTGAGCTGATGACTCAAAGCCGATTGTGTTAAATGAAGTTTGTCAATTGCTTTTGTAATGCTTCCTTCTTCAACAATTGCTTTTATCAATTTTAAATGACGTATTTCCATTTTTTGAGATTTATATACAAAGGAACAAAATTTTAGACTGGCTTTTGCATGAAAAAAACTAATGCGGTTCATGAATTCTTTTCGTTTTTATGATATAGAATGAGCTGCTACTTTTGAAAAAACAAAATCACTAAAACTATAGAAAAATGGAAGAGCAAATTAAATTTTACGAGCATAAACTGGCTTTCGAAATGGATCCGTCTGATTTATTTGATGCTTTGAATAATGGTGAAAAAGTAATGGCGCTGGATGCCAGAAAAGCTTTTGGGTTTGAAGCAGAACATATTCCGGGTGCGATTAATATTCCGCATCGCGAAATGTCCGCAGAAACAACAAAACATTTAGATAAAGATATTTTGTATGTTACGTATTGCGACGGAATTGGCTGCAACGCTTCGACTAAAGGGGCTTTGAATATGACAAAATTAGGATTTAAAGTAAAGGAACTAATTGGCGGAATCGAGTGGTGGAAGTTTGACGGATATGCAACTGAAGGCGCAAAAGGAATTAAAACAGGCTTAAAAATCGAATGTGCTTGTTAAAAAGAAAAGCAGACTTTTAATCCAAAGTCTGCTTTTTTATATGTAAAGATCTGCCAATCGTTTTATTATTACTACAGTTACAATTATAATTCCAATTAGAAGGTAAATGGTTTGATTAATAGAATCATATTGAAGGAAAAAATCTTTTTTTGAAAAACTTTTTTTAGAGTTCAATGATCTATACATGATACAGCATAAAACAAATAGTAAAAGGAATAACGTTGTTAAATCTGGACCTTCCAAATTATATATTTATTATTCAGGCTTTATAACCGGTTTTATTAAACTGTCTTTTGCGATTACGGCACTATCCTGAACTGGCGCTGGCTGTACAGGCGGGGCTACGGGAGGGGTATATCTCTTGATTTTCTGCTGAACCATAACGGCATCATTTAAAACAAATGGCGTTGGCATCATCCAGTCACTTCTTGGTTTCACTTTCAATAAAGGATTTGTCATCAAATCGAATGAACTTTCAATTAGATCCATATCAAAAATAGACGATTTATTAATGTAGAAATCCATAACAAGCGGTTCGTTCCCTACAACATAATAACACAGAACACGTACTCCGTCGCGTTCTAAACGATTTGTTTTTTCGCCAGAAGTTGAAACGCCGTTAGCTTTAAAGTTGTAAAACGTCATTTTTGGATTTGCATAAATATCATAACGGTTTACCTTTCTATTTGGAGTTATCTGGATTTTTAAATATCTGTTATTTCCAATAACACTGTCTTTTAAAAATGCAATTGTTGGTTTTGGAACATCAATAACTGGAGCAATCGCACTGTGTGTAAACGTAGAATTGTATTTGCTGGTAATTGGAAGACTATTTAAACCTGGAGCTTTTTGATTTTTTTCTCCTAAATACGATTTAGTCCAATCGTCAAGATTTACATCATAAGTTGCCCAAAGTGCAGAATTTGTATTGGCATTATAAACATAAAGCAAACTGTTTGATTTTGCTTTTCCATGTTCGTATCCTGAATTATATCCAGCATAGATAAAAAAGCAAATAGAAGCGGCGAAGAAAACCATAATCCAGGCTCCTTTTTTAAAGAAAGTATTAAAAATTGGTAATAATAACCCGAAAAGAAGAACGGTTAAAACTGCACTTCCAAAAAGTATTTTTAATCCTAAACCAATAGGGAACATGATAATAAACGGTGCAATAATAGCTAAAGCCGGAATACTGAAAATTAAATTTAAGCCCAAACTGTAATGCTGCGTAAAAACGAAGATTCCAAATAAAAGAATTCCGAAATAAACAGGAATAATTAAGAATCCGGCCCCGGTTAAACTGTTTGCTAAAAATGCATTTATTATAATCCAAAGTAACAATGGTGCTACGAAATGGTTCATTGTGATTTTAGCATCAGAAAAATGATGGTAAAAGGCAAAACAAATCGCAATACTTAATGTTACAAATGCACCAATGTAAGCATGGCCGTTATAAGTGAAACCGTTTAATAAATCAGAATATTGCGGATAGATTTCTAATATAATTTTCCATCCTAAAAAAGTTACTAAACCAGCTATAATTATAGACCCTAAAAGAGGAACAAATCCTTTAAATATTTCTCTTAAAGTAATCATTCTTTTGGCTTTTCCAATAAACAGGAAAACTACTAACAAACCAAAAGCGATTAAAGTCATTGGCATTACCCATGAAAACGGATAACTTATGAAAGAAAACGGAGCGCTGAAATAAACATAATCTTCAGTTGAAGCAGTCTGATTTAAATCAGCATTTGCGAAGTATCTTAATAATGGCATCAAATAAGAACCCTGATGCGCGAGAGTCATTTTACTTAAGTGCTGAACATCGTCCTGCTGTGTGTGATAATTGTAATGCCCATCGATAAAAGCAAAATTAAACCCCTGAATATTTCCCTGTTCTCTAAAAACGGTTAAGTCAGTATCATTTGGAAGCATTTTATAAATGCTGTACATCAATGAGTTTGATACCGGGTAAGAGGCTTTTGCTTTTGTAAATTCCTGTACAAGCGCCTGGTTTCCTTTGTTGGTTTCCATCAGCATATAACTTGGTCCAGAAGTTCCTCTTGCTTCAAAGTTTAAAACCAAACCAACATCTTTTGCCCAAGGATGTTTGTTTACAAAAAGTGCCGCGCCGTTTAAACCTAGTTCTTCAGCATCTGAAAAAAGAATAATAATATCATTTTTTTGAGGTTCTTTAGCATATAAAAAAGCCCTGATTCCTTCTAGTATTGTGGCAACTCCAGATGCATCGTCGCTTGCACCTTTTGAAAAAGAATGCGGCGCACTGTCGTAATGAGAAAGCAACAAAAGTGCTTTTGAATTATTTGTTCCCTTGATTCTTGCAAGAATATTTTTAGATTTTACTAAAATCCCTTTGTCATTAAGAGTAAAACCTTCCTGAACACTCGTTTCTAATCCAATTCTGTTTAGCTCCAGTTTAAGATAATTAGCTACCAATTCATGATTTGTCGAACCCACATAATGCGGTTTCTGAGCGATAATTTCGACTTGATTTAAAGCTCGTTCAGTAGAAAAATCAGCAAGTGCCTCGTCATTTTTAGATATATACTGAGGCATCATTGTAGCATAAATGATACCTAAAATGGCTAGAATTAAGACAACTGCCAGAATCGAGGTGGGGTTTTTTCTCATGATGAATAACTAAATTTCTTTTTTAACAAGCATAAAATAATCATTGTCCAAAGAGCGATATCCTTGGTCGTACAAGAAATAGTAGGTGTTTCCTGTTTTGGTTTGCAAGATATTAGTAAAGAAATCAAAATCAAAACCTTTATTAATCATTTTCTCCCTTGTTGCTTTTGATTTTCCGTCAACATTTAGCTCTGACAAAATACGGTAATTTTTTCGTAATTTGTTGTTTACATTTCGCATGAAATTGTTGCTGTCTTTGTTTATTTTATTGTTGTAGGCATTTCGGCAATTGTCTGAGCAAAACTTTTTATCTTCCCTGCCTACAAGTTTTTCAGAGCATTCAAGACATGTTCTCATCTATTACGTTTTTTTAATTTGATATAAATCTGTTCTTCTGTCTTTTAAAATTCGTACGCTTCCGTGTTCATGAAGATCTTTCAATAAATCTAAATCGACATCAACAATCAGTGTCATTTCGGTATTTGGAGTTGCTTCTGCTTTGATTCCGTTACTTGGGAAAGCAAAATCAGAAGGTGTAAAAACCGAAGCCTGTGCATATTGAATGTCCATATTGTTTACCTTCGGAAGGTTTCCAACGCAGCCGGCAATGGCAACATAACACTCATTTTCGATGGCTCGTGCCTGCGAACAATGTTTGACACGAGTGTACGCATTTTGTGTATCGGTTAAAAACGGAACAAAAAGAATGTTCATTCCTTCATCTGCTAATAATCTTGAAAGCTCCGGGAATTCGACATCATAACAAATCAAAATTCCAATTTTACCGCAGTCTGTATCGTAAGTTTTAAATTCAGATCCGCCTTTCATTCCCCAATGATGCACTTCATTTGGGGTAATGTGGATTTTGTAATACATCTCAGAAGTTCCGTCTCTTTTGCATAAAAAACCAACATTATACAAAACACCATTCTCCAGGTGCGGCATACTTCCGGTTATAATATTGATATTGTACGAAATAGCAAATTCCTGAAAACGCTTTCTAATTGGATCTGAGTGTCTGGCCAATTCCCGAATTGCTTCGGCTTCAGACAAATGATTGAAATCGGCCATTAAAGGCGCCGTGAAAAGTTCTGGGAATAAGGCAAAATCACTTCCGTAACCGGAAACAACATCGATAAAAAATTCGGCCTGTTCAAAAAGTGCTTCAACATTATTGAGCTGGCGCATCTGCCATTGAATTAATCCCAATCGAATAATACTTTTTTCAGAATTAATCAATTTCGGGCTTTCATCATAATAAACATTGTTCCATTCTAAAAGGACCGCAAATTCTTTTGATTCTTCGTCACCTTCCAAATAATTTTTGATGATGCGAAGAACGTGAAAATCATTGCTTAACTGAAAAGAAAGAACAGGATCATGAAGTTCTTTATCTTTTACTTTTTCAATATAATTTCTAGGCGTAAACTTTTTTGAGTATTGATTGTAATTCGGAATCCGGCCGGCAAAAACAATAGCTTTTAAGTTTAATTGTTCGCAAAGCTCTTTTCTGGCATCATAAAGGCGTCGGCCTAAACGCAGTCCGCGATAGTTCGGATGAATAAAAACATCAATTCCATATAAAATTTCGCCGTCGGGATTATGAGTCGAGAAAGTATAGTCGCCAACAATTTGTCTGTAATTGTGTCTTTTATCAACTAACTTTTCATCGACAATAAGCGATAATGCCGAGCCTACAACAACGCCGTCGACCAAGATTACCAATTGTCCTTCGGGAAATATTTTGAGTAATTTTTTTATATCAGTTGATCTCCAATAATTGTTGGCCATTTCAGGATACGATTCTACCATTGAATTTTTCAATTGTTTGTAATCTTCAAATGCAAGGTTTCGTAACTCTACTTTTTTAATTTCCGTCTGCATATATCGTAGGATTTATCTCAAATGTAGCAAAAATAAATTCCATTTACAAACGCTTACAAATAATTACAACCGAAAGTAAATAGTTTACAGCCGAATAATTTAGGAGAACGGCCGCACCTTTGCCTCGTTGAAATTAATCAGCGAATTTATATATGAACATTTAAATAGTATACGCCATGAATGCAATGAAAAACAGAGTACAACTAATTGGTAACGTAGGACAAGATCCTGAAATTAGAACATTAGAAAACGGAAAAAAACTGGCTCATTTGAGTATCGCAACAAATGAAACTTACAAAAATGATAAAGGTGAAAAGGTAGAACAAACTGAATGGCACCGTGTTACGGCCTGGGGAAAAACAGCCGAAATCATTGAGAGATTTGTAGTGAAAGGTAAAGAAGTGGCAGTAGACGGAAAGTTAACGCACAGAAGTTACGATGACAAAAATGGAGAAAAAAGATATGTTACCGAAGTTGTTGTAAATGAGATTTTACTGCTGAGTAAATAATCGTTGATTAAGCTCAACCAAACCCGACAGGTTTTTAAAATCTGTCGGGTTTAACTTTTGCGATAAAATATAATTACAGTCTATAAAACCGAAGCTCCATTTATATCCGTTGAAAGTACTTCGCTCATATAATCAAAAAAGGGTCTCATGTTTTTGAAAGTTTCTAAAGCCTGTTCTAAAAACTGCGGATTCAGAACTTCTTCATCTGTAAATCGCTTGATGATCAAATATTGTTTGAAACGAAGTAAATCTATGGCTTCATGATCTTTGTCAAAACCTTTTGGTGCTGTTTTAAGCTGTTCGCCTTGCAAGACTCCAAAAGTGCTTTTAAAAGATTTTGAGTTTAATATTTCTTTAAATGCTTCAGGATTGTGGGCAAATTCACTTCTTATTCGTTTTAGATCAGCAGCATTTGGCCCCCAAAAACCGCCAATTAGCGAAGTGTTTCCTTTTTCGATATGAAAATAATATCCACCTCGTCGTGCGCTTGTGGCTCTTTTATAACTTCCGCCCCAATAAGCCTTAAATGGAGTTTTGTCTTTAGAAAAACGAATGTCGCGATAAATTCTATAAACGCTTCTTTTTCCAGATTGAGTTTCTAAAACATCAGTTTTTGAAAGTTCCTGCAGAAGGGCTTCTGCAAATGCTTCAATGTGATTTAATTCGACTAAATATTTTGGTTTATTCTCTTCAAACCAGGGTTTGTTATTGTTTTGTTTGAGCTGATATAAAAAATCAAGACTCGATTTTGGTATAGTGATTTGGTTTTTCATAATGGAATAGAAGACTCTTTTTAAAATCAAAAGACGAATATAATTAAAATTAAAAACCCACCAGATTTCTTGGTGGGTTTTCTATATTTCGTTAAGCAGTTTTTTTAAATAAATCAAACATAGGACAGCGTGAGCAGCGTTTCTTTTCACTTTTCTTATATTTCTCACAACAAGAAGATTTACAGTTTTCAATCTTCTTAATTTTATCAAGGATAGCTGCGTTCTTTTTTTTCTTTTTATCCTTTTTTTTGTCCGTGTCTTTTTCTTTCTTGCCCAATTTTCCTCTGTATTATTAAAAACAGGGACAAATATAAACGAAAAAAGTTATTTTTAAATATTCTAAATAAACTTTAACTTTTTTTATTTTGGATTAATGGCAATTGAGCTTGTAACTGTTAATTGCTGAATATCACGGTCGAACAAGTAAAGTCCGCCTTTGTCGTCTCCAATTAAGTTAATTTTGTCTAAGATAGATTTAGCTGTTGCTTCTTCTTCGATTTGTTCAGAAACGTACCATTGTAAGAAATTATGTGTTGCATAATCTTTTTCTTCAAAAGTAATATGCACTAATTCGTTGATAGATTTCGAAACAAAAAGTTCATGATTATAAAGTTCCTCAAACATTTCCTTAAATGTATTATAAGATGTTTTTGGCGCTTTTAGATCTGTAATCTGAGCGTGTCCTCCGCGTTCGTTCACATATTTTACTAATTTAAGCATATGTGCGCGCTCTTCATCTGATTGTGTGTACATAAATTGAGCGATTCCCTCTAATCCGTGTACTTCAGCCCAACAAGCCATAGAAAGATAAGTTTGCGAAGATTCTGCTTCTATGCGGATCTGCTTATTTAAAGCTGTTTCAATATTTTTTGATAGCATAATGATGTCTTTTTTGTAAAATTAGAAAAAATAATTCAAACCATTTTTTGAAACCGCTAAAACATTGAGACATTTGGATTAATTCTCAATAAATTTAACGGGCTTTAATTTGCCCAAAAGATGCCGGTTTTGAAAATACAGCCTTATTCATAATTGGATTTCCATTATCTTCCCTAATAAAGCCGTCTGTGAATTTACGAATTATAAATTGCTTTTGAGTGTCGTCATAATAGCTCAAAATAGAGTAGTCTTTTAGTTTTATAATATTTTGAAGCAATACATTTTTATTGGTTCCTAAATAATAGAAAATGTTGTCAATTGCCAGAGGTTCTGATTTTACCGTAGTCGAAAAATCATTATTCTCGTTCATTACGGCATCAAAGAAAACCATTTTGTTTTGCGAATAATACGAATTTCCGGCATCATAAAAATCATTTTGCCCGTACTCAAAATTAGAAACAATGTATTCTATATAGCCGCCAAATGTTATATAATTGTTTTTCTTATTCTCTAAAACAGAAACTCCAACACTTAAATCTGATAGTAGTTTTAGGAATTTAGCCGTAGTTTTTAATTCCTGAGGCTTATTATTGTTTACCTGAAGAAATAAAGGAGAATTTTTAAAACGTATGGTGTCATTTTTTGATAACGAAATGTTTTTAATCATTTTACTTGACTCAAAATCTTTTATGTCAAACAAAAACTCCTCGCTATTGGCCTTGATTTGATAGAGTTTGTTTTGATTATAAAATGAATTGGAAGTTTTAGAGGTTTTGAGAGAAACAGGCTGATCAAAATTTTTCTCTGTAACTTCAAGTGTTTTTATGTTAAGATCGAAAACCTGTGTTTTTTTAAAACTATAGTCAAATGTCAAAATAATATGATCGTCGAGAACATACATTTTGTTTATGTTTGAAGCTTTATCAAGAGGATTAAAATCATTTAATTCCATTTTTTGAATGGGATAATATCGAATAAGTGAGCTAAAAGTCAAATTTTGTCCTTTTTCGGTTTGAAATTTAAAATCAGAAAAGTCGAACATTTTTATTTCACAGTTTCCATTTTTAAATTCATAAAGCAGGAGATGCTGCTGGCTTTTTTCTTTGGCCAGAACGTAAAAATTATTGTTTTTTTGAAAACTCGTTATAATGTATTCATTGCCTTCTGGAAAATCGAAATTTAAAGATCGCGAAGTTTTTGTTTCCAAAAAATATTTAACGATTCTGATATTTCTTGAATTTTGTGAACTCCAATAAAGCAAGGGATTACCATCATCGTTAATACTGCTGCCAATTAATGTTCTGTTTTCTATATTTTTTATAGAATCTGTAAATTGATTGGTGAGGAATAGCGATTTATTGTATTTTAAAACATTGATCTTTTTATCATCTGCCGCAAAAACATAAATATCATGCGTTTTTACATCTTCGACATTTAAAATTTGACCATCTTCAAGAGGATTGTTTAAATTTAAGGGAAATGAATTCAATACTGTTTGGCTTAACAATACTGATTTAGAAAGTAAAAGCAAAAAAAGTACAAGTTTTTTCATGAGTTTTTATGGGCAAATATTATTCCAAATTTAATGAAATTATTGAGATTATGATTTAAGCATAGAAAGCAGGAAATTGATTTTGAAATAAAAAAGAATAAAAAAAAAAGCCCGAAAGAATTAACTTTCGGGCTTTTGAATTATTTACTTTTTAAAGAAATTATTTTACTCTAAAAGTAACTCTTCTAGCTAATCTTCTAGCTTCTTCTGAGTTTTTCTCTACAGATGTATCTGCACCTGCAGGAACAACATTTAATCTTGAAGACGCGATTCCAGCTTGTGTTAAAATCTTTTTAACATTTTCTGCTCTTGCATTTGATAGTTTTTCATTGTATTCTGCTTTTCCAACTTGGTCAGCATATCCAATAACATCAAGAGACGCTGATGGGTTTTTTCTTAAGTAATTTAAGATAACATCAATTGCAGCTGTTGAGTTTTCAATTGGAGTCGATTTGTTGAAATCAAAATAAACACTGTAGTATTTATCATTGATCATATCTCTAACAATATCTTTGTCTGTTACCACATTATTTGTAACAGGTTTCTCTACGACAACTTGTTTTTCTGGCATGTTTTTGATTTTGTTTTCAAGATCAGCGATTTTGCTGTCATACGCAGAAAGATCAACATTTTCAGAAACTACAGTCCAGTCAGCATGTTTAGCGTTTTTACCTAAGTAAACGTTTAATCCAACAGTACCATTGAAAATTAATCCTGAGAAACCTCTGTTTCCTGGAATTGCTGCTCCATCAAAAGTACGATCTTGTGATGCATTAAAGATTGTAGAGAAATCTCCAGTTAAAGCAACTCTGTTTGATAATTTTACTTGTCCGGTTACACCAGCAATAAAGTTAGTCATTTCGTCTGCTCCTCTAAAATTGTCGCTTCTTAATTGAGCATAACCAAAACCAGCATGTCCCAATAATCCAATTGTGTTAGTAAAAGTTTCAAAATTCATGATACGACCTAAGTTAGCCACACCTTGTAAGTCTACTCTATAGTATCTTGAATCAAAATCTAAAGAGCTGCCTTTGTTAGTAAAACTGTCGTAACCAAAATCAGCTTTTAAACCGAATTTGTTATTAAACATGTAACGTACTCCAAGATCACCAACCCATGGGCTTGGTGTGCTTGTAAAATTGCCATTTGAAAATGGTTTTTGAGGTTTGTTGAAACCTGCTCCAAATTCGACAGACCATTGATTAAAGTTTTTTGCACTATTGTTTTCTGTTTGTGCATTAACGCCCGTTAAGCCTAAAGCAAATGCCAGAATAATTACAGATTTTTTCATTGTAATTTGAGTTTTTAAATTTTCCCCAAACCAACAAATTTAATATCGCTTAGCTATTCCAGTAAAAGGTTTTATAGTATTAAAATAAGACAAAAAGTAAGATTAGTATTATTTTTTATTCATCTGATTTTGAAGCATATCCACAAATTGACCTACGTGTAAGCCGTCCATTAAAGCATGATGCACGTGAACAGACATCGCAATCGTGCGTTTTCCTGTCTCAAATGTTATCATTTTGCCAAAAGAAATTTTAGGACAGCTGTCCGGAAATGTAAAACTTCTGGCGTGTGAAAGCGATGTGAAATTCAACCACGGAATTGCCGAAAAATGAATTACATTATCATCATTAAAAGATCGGGTGAAAAGTCCGGTTGTATTTTGAACACGTTCAATTTCTGTCAAGGCATTTTTTTCAAAGATTTTAAAATCAGGGTTGTATTCAATTAATGAAAATCCGAAAGTGCCGTCTTCCCTGCCAATTGTTGCCGAAACATCTATGCGATCATTAATGTATATTTTGTCTTCGGCAATTCTATACTTAAAATTTTCGATCGCATTTACGGCAGTCAGCGTTTTATGTAAATAGAAAATGAAAAAAGAAACGTTAAGCTCTTTGGCAGTTTCATAAGCTTTGGTGCAGTCAATTTCGACAGTTGCACCAAAAAATGGTTCTTCCATTTGTTTAAAATGTGCAAAATGCTCTTTTCGGTTCCAGTTTTCTAAGTCTAAAAGTGTTTTCATTTTATTAAATTATGGACTACTTCTGTAATCTTTTCGAATGAACTAAAACGTTCGTGTTCGACTTTATGGTTTATTTTTTCGTGTTCCCAAGTGGTATGAAATGGGATATGAACGGCATAACCGCCAATTTCTAAAACAGGCAGGATATCTGATTTTAATGAATTTCCAATCATTAAAAATTCATGTGCCTGAATATCTAGACGGCCAAGAAGTTTCTCGTAATCAATTTCTTGTTTGTCTGACATTACTTCGATATGGTGAAAATAATGTCCCAAACCAGAGCGGTGGAGTTTGCTGTGCTGATCTTTTAAGTCGCCTTTTGTGGCAACTACCAATTTGTATTTACCGTGTAAAGCCTGCAGCGTTTCTTCGATTCCGTCCAGCAATTCGATTGGTTTTTCAAGCAGTTCTTTTCCGTACTGAATTATTTTTTCGATCACTTCAACCGGAATTGTATTGTTTGAAATGTTCATTGCCGCTTCGATCATTGAAAGAATATAACCTTTAATTCCGTATCCATACAAAGATAAATTTGCAATTTCGATTTTAAATAATTCCTGCGAAATACCCTGATGCGAAAGATAATCTTCCATCAAAGCACAAAACTTGTGTTCTGTTTCCTGAAAATAAGGTTCGTTTACAAATAAAGTATCATCGGCATCAAATGCGATTACTTTTAAGTTTGGTATTTTGCTTTTGTGTAACATATGTTTTTTGTTTCAGGTTTTTTGTTTTTGTTTCAAGTTTCAGGTTTTGCCACGAATTACACGAATTGCACTAATTTTTTTGCCACAGATTAAAATGATTTTAAAGATTTTTTAAATCTGCTCAAATCTGCGTGAAACTTTTTTTCGCCACGAATTGCACTAATTTCCACTAATTTTCTTGTCTTTCCAATAGCTTGGGAATAAATGATTTAAGATTTTTTAAAAATAAATCTGCTCAATCTGCGTGAGAACTTTCAGAAGTTAATTAGAAAAATCAATCTGCGTAAACCCGTTTAATCCGTAAAATCCGCGGGTCAATTTATTTAGAAAACAGTCTTTTTAAAGAAATTGTCTTATCATAAAAAGTAATTCGGATTCCGAAAAGCAAAACGATTCCGCCGAAAACCATTTGTAAAGTTATTTTTTCTTCTAAAAATAACCAAGCTAAAATAGAGGTAATTACAGCCTGACTCAATAAACTCAATGAAACTCTGGTTGCACGCATGTGCTGCGTGGCATAACTAATCGAAAGCCAGGCACACAATTGGCAAATTACGGCTTGAAGAACCAGTACAAACCAGCCTGTATTTGAAAATCCTGTAAAAGGTTCGTTTAAAGAATAGCAAAGAATTCCCAAATAAACGCTCGAAGCCAATAAACTAATGGTCATAAACGATAAAACATCGACTTGAGAAAGTACATTTTTACTGACTAAAAGATAAATCGAATATAAGATTCCGGATAAAACAGCAAACAGAAAAGCCTGATTGAAGTTGAGATCGATAAAAAACTCAAATCCAACTAAAGTTACCATTCCGAATAAAGAAACGATTGTACCAATCCAGAAATTTGTCGCTGGTTTTGATTTCAGAAATAAAAAAGAACCAATTCCTACCCAAACCGGAGATAAATTTGTTAATAAAGAAGCCTGAGTTGCACTCGAATCCTGAATGGCAATATTCCAAACTGCAACATCCGAAGAAAATAAAACCCCGCAAAGCATTGCCAAAAGTGCAAATTTTAAACTCGGAAGTTTAAAGTTTTTACTTAAAACAACATATGGCAAAAGCAAAACAACTGCGAAAAACATTCGGTAAAAAGCAGAAATTAATCCTGGCGTTAAACGTAATTTAACCAATATAGGAAAAATCGAAATGCAGAGTATACCGCAGATTAAAGCTAATCTTGGTTTGGTAATTTTCATTAGGTGTATTTTATTCTAGTATTATACTGTTTTTGGATTTATAACAGGGGTATTAATTATTGAATATTGTAAAAGCTCTTCTATTAATAAATATATTTTTGTAGATTTTATTACCGGAAAGTAACTGTCTTTGTTGGTGTCAGCAATTTTAGATCTTTGAATAGCATCATTTATGAGATTTATGTCCATAAAACAAAATGGATAAATCCCAGTTTGAATAGTTCCTAATTCTGTTTTTATCTCGCTGGATTTAGTAGATTCTATTTTATCTAAATCTTCTAAATGTGCCCATAGCCATACCTCAAAACAATAATTACTTATAAATAATTTTGCATCATTTAACTTGTCACAAAAATTTTTAACTTCTATTATTTGTTCTCCCGGATGCTTGTCAACATCAAGAATCAATCTAAACTTATCTTCGAATGTTGGAGTAACTTTAATGTCTCTAGGAGGATTATTAATAAATGACTCGATTCTTTCTTTTAATTTTAATGGTGTGTTTCCTATTATACCAGTATTGTTTTCTAAAATATGATGAATATAAGCTGTTTTCCTATCTAAAAAAGTTTCATTAAAAGCCTCAAAATAATTAGGTTCTTTTACGTTTCCTTCATATACAATAAAGAATTTTGTAGCGTCACGATCTCCTTGTTCTTTATTGTAATCTGCTAGTGAATATTTTTTTCTATTCATCTCAATTATATTTCATTTGATAATTTTGAAAAGTCACCAAGAAATGGAATTCCGCCATATCTGCCTTCTAAATAGCCCCGTTCTAAAATTTTATCGCCTCTTGGGTTAAAATTGCTTAGTGGGTAAAATTCAGTGCTACCATCAGATTTTTTTTCTGTAAACCAAATTTCATCTCTTCTAAGAAGTTCATCATCTAGTAAATGACTTTCATGTGTCGTGAAAATTAGCTGACTTTTTTTTGCTTTAGATGTTGAAAACAATCTTAATAACTCTTTTGCAAGTAATGGATGCATGCTTCTTTCTAGCTCATCAACAATATATACAACATCATCTTCATGGATTAATTGTTCAAAAGCAGGAGAAAGTTCATATAATCTATTTGTGCCATCTGATTCTTCATCCAGGTCAAATAGTTCTTCAGAATTAAAATGTTTTGTTTTAAGAATGCGAACAACGTAATTTTCTTTTTTTTTCTTTAATACATTTATTTGTGAATTAAATGGAAAGGTTAAAACGACATCAACGCTTTTGTCTTCTCTGTTTTCTAATGCGGTTTCCAAATCATCGATCATTTCTTTTTTAAAATCTTCATCAGAATAACTAAAAAAGACATCTACATCAATCTCTTTTACGACCAAATCTTCAATTCCTGTCTTACTATTAGCTAATAAAGTTTTTGCAAAGTCGGTAGATTTATTACCAGTTAGAATTGACTCAGAATAAACAAAGCTTTTTGAAGAAGGCTTTACAATGGTTAATCGGCAAAAGGCTAAGAAAATTAGATCTAAAATTTCAACATCATCTAATACTCCATAGCATGCATCCAAAACTGATTGATTATTTTTTAATTCTTTTTTAAGGAATTTTTTAAGGTAGTCTAGATCTTTTGATTTATTAAAAAAAACTCCAAATTCAACATCATTATTTTTTCTCATATAGAGTAATTCTTCTTTATTGGATTTTACAGAATTGATTTTATAAAGCCATTCTTCTGTAATTTTTCCTTTGCTTATTTCAATGGCATAATCAAAATGAATGCCTTTATATTCATATTCTAACCTAAAAGTAGTGGGCTTAGTTTTGTAACTTGAATCTATTCTAAACCTTTTACTTCTTGGCATTAAAGTATTTTCCTCATTAATAATAATGTCTTTTAAATATGCAATAGCATTAATCAAATTACTCTTTCCTGCTGCATTTGCACCATAAATAGCCGCAGTTTTTAAAACACTAATACCTGAACTGGTTTCTGATATATGTGTTTTTAGTTTAGTTGAACCATTACCTTTAATAGGTAGCATATTAAATTCTGTCTCATCTTTAAAAGACATAAAATTACTGACAACAAAACGGATTAGCATGATTTTACGATTTTTTCGTTAAAAATTAAAATATTGATCAAATAAACGATTTTTTTTTATTCTGAATAATGTTTCTTACGATTTTTTCGAAACAATTAACACCCGCTCAATGGTTTTTTTAAAAGATGCGAGAATCAGTTAAATATTAATTGATTCCCGCGTTGATAATGTTATGCATTCATGATTTTCCTGCAGGCATTGTTAATTTCCGTATCAGAAAAAGAGCCGAGCGTTTCTGCCAGCATTTTACTGGTTCTAATGGAATTTATCATTCTGATTCTCAGATCTTGATCATCGCCCATTTCAGTTAACAGAATTGTCTCAAAAATTTCAGACAAATATTCAGGATGATCTCTAAAATCATCTACAAACCAAAGGTCTGAAAGGAATTTTGCCATTGCTGTCATTACAGCCGTTTCTTTTGTTTTTTCATTTTCTCTTTTTTGCATAAACCTGAAAATATTAAACGCACGAATCCCTCGTTTTAGATGTGCAAAAAATACCCCATAGGGATAGGTTTTCCCATTGTTTCCTCAGGGACATCATGACGAGGGATTCGCTTATGTTAACTTTTATTAGAAGTTCCTAAATAAATCCTATAGTGTATTTTTTGCAGAACAAACTTACAAATATAAATTTTAAAAGAAACAATAAAATGTAGGAATTTTATTTGTATTTTTATTTTGCCAGTGTTGTCATTTCGAGGAACGAGAAGTCGCACTAGAAACTCAACAACAGTGCGTGAATCTCGCGTGCGATTTCTCGTTCCTCGAAATGACAAACGATATGCTTAATGTCTAAATTAGTTTAATTCACTGTAGCTCCATTTGGCGCATCAGTATCTGGATTTACAAAAACCAATTTTCCTTCGGCATTTGTTGTCATTAAAATCATTCCCTGACTTTCAACTCCGCGTAAAGCTCTTGGTGCTAAATTAGCTAAAACAGAAACACGTTTCCCGATGATTTCTTCTGGAGAAAAACTCTCCGC
Organism: Flavobacterium soyae; assembly: GCF_021245985.1. Lineage (GTDB taxonomy): Bacteria > Bacteroidota > Bacteroidia > Flavobacteriales > Flavobacteriaceae > Flavobacterium > Flavobacterium soyae. The sequence goes on from NZ_JAJQXA010000004.1 coordinate 309,074, forward strand.
AATTCCTGAAACAATTGTACGAACGTCAATTCCTGTATCAACTTTAAGAACTAAAAGTTTGTTTGCTTTTGGCATTTTTTCTGCCTCAAGAATAGTTCCAATACGAATATCCATTTTGGCAAAATCCTCAAACTGAATTAAATCTTTTTGTGGTTCAGCTTGTTTGTTTTCGGCAAGGTTAGCGGTTTTTGTAGCTTCCAATTTATCTATTTGTTTTTGTATTTCTTCGTCTTCTATTTTTGCGAAAAGCAATTCTGCTTCACCAATTTTGTGGCCAGCAGGAATTAATTCATCATTTTCAATAACATCACTCCATTTCAATTGACCTTCATTTTTTAGAATTCTTGACAATTTAGCCGCTGTAAAAGGTAAAAACGGCTCTGCTAAAACGCTCAATGCTGCAGCAATTTGAAGTGCAACATACATTTGAGTTTTTACACGTTCCGGATCATCTTTCATTACTTTCCAAGGCTCTTCATCGGCAAGATATTTATTTCCTAAACGGGCAACATTCATCAATTCGCCTAAAGCTTCACGGAATCTGTAACGTTCCACCGAACTTGAAATTACCGCTGGATACGCTTTTAATTCTGCTAAAGTTGCTTCGTCAACTTCTGTAAATTCGTTTGGTGTTGGGATAATACCATCGTAATATTTGTTGGTTAAAACCACAACACGATTTATAAAGTTTCCGAAAATAGCAACTAATTCATTGTTATTTCTAGCCTGGAAATCTTTCCAGGTAAAATCGTTATCTTTTGTTTCCGGAGCGTTTGATGTTAAAGCGTAACGCAAAACATCTTGTTTCTCTGGGAAATCTTCTAAATATTCGTGTAACCAAACTGCCCAGTTTTTAGAAGTCGAAAGCTTGTTTCCTTCTAAATTCAAAAACTCATTTGCCGGAACATTGTCTGGTAAAATATAACTTCCTTCGGCTTTAAGCATTGCAGGGAAAATGATACAGTGAAAAACAATATTATCTTTTCCAATAAAGTGAACCAGTTTCGTTTCTTCATCTTTCCAATATGGTTCCCAATCTTTTCCTTCGCGCGCAGCCCATTCTTTGGTAGAAGAAATGTATCCGATAGGCGCATCAAACCAAACGTATAATTTTTTTCCTTCGGCACCTTCAACCGGAACATCAATTCCCCAATCAAGGTCACGCGTTACAGCACGAGGTTCCAATCCGCCGTCGATCCAGGATTTAACTTGTCCGTAAACGTTAGGTTTCCAGTCGTTTTTATGACCTTCTAAAATCCATTTAGTTAAGAAATCAGAATAACGGTCTAGAGGTAAAAACCAGTGTTTTGTTTCTTTTAAAATTGGAGTTTCACCAGTAATTGTCGATTTTGGGTTAATCAAATCTGTAGCATTCAAAGTCGATCCGCAATTTTCACATTGATCGCCATAAGCTCCATCATTACCACATCTTGGGCAAGTTCCAACCACAAAACGGTCTGCTAAAAACTGATTTGCTTTTGCATCGTACAATTGTTCTGTAACTTCTTCAATAAAATCACCTTTATCATACAAAGTTCTAAAGAATTCCGAAGCTGTATCGTGATGAACTTTTGCCGAAGTTCTGGAATAATTATCAAAAGAAATTCCGAAATCAGAAAATGATTTGCGAATAATTCCGTCATATTTATCGATAACTTCTTGTGGCGTAATCCCTTCTTTTTTTGCTTTCATAGAAATTGCAACACCGTGTTCATCGCTTCCGCAGATAAAAGCAACGTCTTTATTTTGCAAACGCAAATATCTCGAATATATATCTGCAGGCACGTAAACCCCTGCCAAATGGCCAATATGGATTGGTCCATTAGTATAAGGTAATGCTGCTGTAATAGTATATCTCTTTGGATTTTGTATCATAACTCAATTTTATTGAGTGCAAAAATAAGCAATAGAATTGAGATTTTGTTATTGCGCCGAGATTCGCAGAGAGTTTTCGCAGAGATTCGCTGAGTTTTTTATTTTTTGAATCTCGCAAAGACGCAGTTCCGAGGCTTCGGGAGTAAAGTTTTTTAATCTAACTCAATTGCCTCCAGCTTTAGCTGGAGGTTATAAGAGTTCAATTTGTGTGGCTTTAGTCAAACTATACCTTTCGGCTAAAGCCAATTAAACATAATCATAATTCCATCCAGCTAAAGCTGGACGCTATTGAATAAAAAACTTTGCTCCCGAAGCCCAATGTCATTAAGTTAAGCTTTTAGAAAGTAAAATTATTGCAAATCAAATCCGTGTTTATCCGCGTTTTTACGAAGTAAATCTGTGTTTATCCGCGTCACAATTAGACGCTGATTTTACTGATTCGCTAAAGCGAAAATGCTGATAAAAACTGATTTTTCTAATGACTTTCTTAATTAAACTGTTAAGTAATTTTATAGATTTCCTCTTAACTTAATGACATTGCCCGAAGCCTCGGGATTGCGACTTTGTGAGATTATCTCGCCAGAACAGCAAAAATCTTTGCGGGACTTTGACTTCGCTCAGTCTGACAGCCTTTGTGAATCTCTGCGATAAAACCCTATAAAATAGAACCAGTTTAAACTAGCATTACAATTAAAATCTTCAAGATTTATTTCGCAATCTTTGCCTTCCGAAAAAAAAACAAAAAAACAAGTTTATGAGCAAGACAAAATTAATCATCAATAAAAACGGATCGATCAAAATAGAAGGTGATTTTGAAATCATGGATCCAGAAGGAGTACTTTACGGATTACAAGGAAGATCTGCACTTGGACTTTGCCGCTGCGGATTATCTAACAATAAACCATTTTGCGATGGAGGTCACAGAAACAATTTTGAACACGATTCTGTTGCGTTTGATTTACCTCCAATGAAAACGAACTAAATCTTTGTTTAGTTTTGAATAATAAAAAAGCTGCATTTTCTGAATGCAGCTTTTTTATTATATATAAAGTTCTCCCTTCATCGTAATTATCGAAGAACCGCCTACCAAAATATCCTCTTCACGATTCATGACTTCAATCATTGATGCTTGTTTTAATTTTACACCTTGAAGTATTTTATATTCCTTGTCAGATTTAGTGAATTTTTTTTGCGTTAAAAAACCAATTAATGGCCCAGCAGCCGTTCCTGTCGCCGGATCTTCAAGTATCCCGATTATTGGGTTAAAAAATCTCGTTTCAACTATATGCTCCTGGTCTTCATCGGCAATGGCGAAACAATAAAATCCTTCAAAATTATATTCTTTTGAAATTTCGATTAAGAGTTGGTTGTCTGGAATACAGCTATTGAGTAATTGACTGTTTTTTATAGGAACCATTGTGTGTGCAACTTCTGTTTTAACTATTGTTGGAACAAAAGCATTTACATCTAAATCTTCAATTTTTAAACCGAGAGCGACTGCAATTCTATAAGTTGGAATTTCTTGTTTTATAACTGCCGATTTTTGATGCATTTGAACAACAGGATAAGAAGTAACGGGATCAAAACTTACTGTTAACGGAATTGGGGAATGTTTCATGATTACAAAACGCTCACTTTCATTCTGCTCTTCAAAAATAGGCATTCCTTTTAGTAAAGCACCGCAAACTGCGCCTAACAAGTTGTGCCCTGCACCATCTATTTCGAAGCCTGTTGGGGTAAACGAACGAACTTTTAGCGCTTTTTTCTTGGTGGAATAATAGACAAACGAAGTTTCAGAGTAACCAAATTCTTTGGATATATTTTGATAGATTTCTAATTCTAAATCACCATCAGTAAAAACTACCGAAAGCGGATTGCCTTTATAGCTTTCGTTTGAAAATACATCTAAAACATAATATTCTAATGCTGTTCTTCCTTCCATTCCTTTTTTCTTTTAGCTTTTTAACGGAATAAAATTACATTTTATAAAACATCAAAACAATAGTATTTACAACATTCGTTTTCCTTCAGCACTAAATTTTATTGTTTTCTCCAATCTAGATAATCTGGTTTTTTCTTGTTTGGCAGACATCATCCAGTGAATCATTACTTTTTTGTATGATGGTGCCTGATTACTAAAATATTCCCAGGCTTTTTTATTGGCTTTAAATTGCTTTTCGAGTTCGGGATCAAAAACATAAGCTTCTTTTTCATGCGAATAAATTCCGGATCTTTCTTCAGATTTTAATTCGAAAGCTTTTAGTCCGGCTTCTTTCATAAGTCCAGCTTTTGTGAGGGCTTCGGCTTTTTTAATATTTATAGCACTCCAAATACTCGATTTTTTTCTCGGTGTAAATCTAATTGTATAACTTTCTTCGTCAATAGATTTTCGAACGCCGTCGATCCAGCCAAAACAAAGTGCCTGATCTACAGATTCTGACCAGGTCATACATGGTTTTTTAGTACTCACTTTATAGAAACCAACTACAAGTTCGGTTTCTTTTTGATAATGCTTTTCTAACCATTCTCTAAATTTTTCCTGGGTTGGGAAGAAGGTTGGGTTCATTGGGATTATTTAAAGTTCTACAGATTAGCAATAAATCTAACAATCCATAAAAGTATAATAAATAACAGAAAAGAAAACTGAACTTTATTGACTTTTTGATTTCCAAACTTTCTCACCAATAATCGATCAATCAATATAACTAGAGAAACAGGAATCAAACCGAATAAAATATAAATTCCTAATAAACCATCTTGCGCCGAATTTCCTGTTATTAGGATAATGGCATAAATTATTCCTGCTAAAATCGAGAGAATTCCTAAAAGGAAAAATAGAGTTATGTTTTTTGGGAAGTTCATATATTGGTTTTGATTATTCTTTTTGTACGAAAGAAAATTACAATTGAAATAATAAAATTAGTAAAAAGTTCGGTTAAAGCTTCGTGACTAATTATTTCAAAACAACCTGTTATGAAAACCAATATTGAAAAGAAAATGTTAAACCAACCAAATAGTAAAAGAAAAAAAACTTTGGTTTGATTTTCAAATCTTTAAAAATGAAAGTAAAATAATCAATATACCTAATCCTGAACTAATCCAGCAGCTCCATAATAAAAATCCAAGTGTTTCAAATCCGTGAAACCATCTTGGATCTTCGAAGAAATAAATAAAAAATGTAATAACTGACCAGATATTGGTGATTAAAAGAGAAAGAATTAAACTTTTGTAAATAGTGTTTTTCATGGTTTGGTGGTTTTTGGTTAAATATTGAAACTTACACTATTGCATTTATCATGCCGAAGGTTTTGCCAATTCACTTTTGGTTTTATCAGTTCTATCCAATCACTATTCTGAAATCAAATTAGTTTTAGTTTTGAAAGATTCTAGAAAATAACATAGATATTAAAACCCGATAGTGAAGATCAAAATCTGTGCTATCGGGTTTTTTTAGTTTCTATTTATAATTGAATAGATTTCAAGTACTATTTACTAAAATGAAATATATTATAACTTATTCCAAATGAAATAGTGCTTGTTTTACCTTGCAGAGTTGGTCCTGTATAATTGTGAGATTCATCGTAACTATTTACCTGTATGTCTTCTAATACATTAGCCATGCCTAAGCTATATCTTAGGTCAAATCTAAAATTATTATACCCGCCTGTAAAACCCAATCCAACACCGTAATTATATTTGGCAGAATTTGTTAACTCAGATTCATTTAGCAAATACGGCAGATAATTTTGATAAGTGACATCAGTTCCTTTTGATGGAGTAAGAGGATCTACTACAGATGCGAATACACCTACCTGCGGCCCCAAAAAGAATTCATCTTCTTCTGGTTTTAAGATATAATAGTTAAAGTAAAAGCCAAAGTTGATTTCAGAATATTTATATTTTGATGTTTTTGCTTCTTCAAAAGACCCTTCTACATATTTTAAATCCAGAGTATTTTGTTTATAGGTCGCTTCTAACTGAAAATTATATGTCTCATGGTATCCCATAAGGGCATTTATTCCGGCATAAAATCCGGGTTTTGATTCATTTAGTAAATCTGATGATTTTAAATTTGTCTGCGAAAGCCCTGCAGCAACATAAAATCCTCTTGGAGCCTGACTATATATTGATAAATTAAAAAATAGTGCAGTTATAAAAAGTAATGTTTGTTTCATTATTAAAGATGTTAATTGCAATTAATATATTGGGTATCTGAGAAAAAAGATAAAATCGTTTCGTTTTTTTCATCAGCATAATCGTATTTATCCAGTTTTACCATTAATTCAGGACAGTCAGAAAAATACTTTCTAATCATTGGAGCTATTTTTCCCCGACTTTCTATTTTTGACTCAGATCTTCCGGATCTGGTAGAAATTTGATCTATAATGGTTTCGTTGTTATCAATAACGTATAACTCATAACTCGTTACACTAGATGACATTGATCCATGCATAGTGGTCATAGTTATAGCGACACCAATAAGTTTTTTATCCGGGATTTCTCCATAAACAAAATAAACTTCGGCTCTTTTTTGTTGGTTTAAATGAAATGATTTTAGTAAGCTCGGACCAATTACTGCTTGATCAAGATCTTCAAACTTAATGTACTTTTCCCAGCTTTTGCCCACATTTACATAAGATATTCTTTTGTCAATTAACAAAACATCAGTTAGTTCGGGTCTGATAAAAGATTTATTTCCTTTTTTATCTACGATATATGAATTTTGCGAATAAGCACCTGTAAAAGTTAATAACAGGATTATTAATAGTTTTTTCATGATTATTTTACAGTCACTTTAGCTGATACATTAAAAAGAATAGGATAAAATTCCATTTTTAAATCGCAAAACTGTATAGTAAGTTTTCCATTTATATCAGATATATATACAAAACCTTCATTAGGATGACTGTAATCACCACCATAATAAGCAGTCATAGAAACATATTTACTATCTGCAGATGTAAATATTGGGCAGTCATTATTGCAAATAGTATAAATTCCCGGTTCAACAACTACATTGTTAGGAAAATATAGTATAAAAGAAGCTCCAGAACCATTGACAGTAATCTGATATCTATCCATGACATTAGATAAGTATCCAGAAGAAAGTGATTTTTTATCACCATTCAGAACAATAGTATTGTCATCGATATTACATGGAATATTTGGAGCATTCACTTCAACTAGAACAGAACTTTCTAAGCTTTCGCAAATTCCTTTAGTCGTTTTTAACTTATATTCTCCGGCCATAGAAGTTGTTAAATCTGTAATAACCGGATTTTGTAAATTCGATTGAAAATTATTTGGCCCAGTCCAGTTGTATTGAGTGTCTGAACTTTGTTCTGGAGTATACAGTTTTAATGTTGCTCCTGGAACTAATGGAGAATTACTCTTAACGGTATTAGTGGGAAGATAGCACGTAACTGCTTCATTTGACGAACAGCTAAATAAGCAAATAATGCAAATGCAGCTGAATAGAAAAACTATTGTTTTTTTCATAAAAATTTAGAATAATGTTTGATTTTGGTTAAAAAAATGCTAAAGTATACACATAATTGAGTTTTTTTACAACGTATTTTTACCTGAAAAACATTTTACTATTCGATTTAACTACTTAATCATCTCATATCCTTTTGTTTGACTAATAAAAATTTTTTGAAGTTTTAATTGTACACTAATTTAATTCGCCTTTTTTATTCGAAATTTGCAAAACAATCCTCAAGGAAGAATACCAATCATATATATTAAAAAATAATACAAATCATGGCAAAGGGACCCGAAAAAAATACCAAAAATAAGGCCTTGCACACTAAGTTGCTGAACAGAAAAAAGGCGAAGCTTCGAGAAGAAAAGGAAGCTCAGGCCAAAAGATTAAAGGCTTTAACAGCTAAAATGAATGAAAAAAAGAACGGCGAAGATATTGATCTTAGCAAAAATAAATCTCAAAATAAAACTCAAATGGAGGAATTCGGTAGAATAATAGTTTCTGAAACAGCAATGAAAAGTGAAAATCCGCAGGATGTTATTCACTCTAATATTTCGGTAATCAATTTAATGCGGGAAGAAGGTGTAGACGACGAACTTATTCACGAAGATGCACTTACAAGTTATTATCTCGATTATTACTATTCACAATATACCGAAGGAAATTTTTCGCAGTTTGTCTACAATTCAGGATGGAATAAAGAATTAAATGAACTTATTGAAGAAGGTCTGGCTTTAATTGGTGCCGAAAAACATTTAGAGCTGTTTCTTGAGCAAAGCAAAAAAGTTAGATTAATGAGTAATATCAAGCTGGGAAAATTCCTGAAAGCGAAATTAGAAGGCGTAAATCCGGTTCGCGATTCATTAAACAACGATACTTTTTTTGAATTAGAAGAAAATCTGGCTGAACTAAATGCCGGTTTTTTAAAAAACCATCCCGATTTTGAAGTCCTTTCTGTAGATGAAATGTTTGCTGTTTTGGAGGAATTTGTTGGGAACGAAATTAAACGTGCTTAAGCTTTTTTAGGTTAAAAGTGACAAAGGTTGTTTTTGTCATTTCGACTGAAAGGAGAAATCGCACGAGAAATTCTATAAAGATTGGCGATTTTGCATGTCGAATTACTAGTGCGATTTCTCCTTTCAGTCGAAATGACAACATTGTGTTTAAAACTTTGCGACTTCGCGAGATTAAAACATAAAACCTTAGTGAATCTCTGTGAAAAACCTTTGAGAACCTTTGTGGAATAAACTTTTTCCACGTAAACACTTCTTTCTGAATTAATTGATTTAAATTTAGTTCCGTATAAATAATAGCGTTATTTATGGAAGAACTTACTCATATCAAATCAGTTATAGGGATCATTTTGGGTTTGAGTTTAACGCATCTCATAAAAGGATCCGTAATCTTTATTCAGCATCCGGGGCGTAAGAAAATCTATTTCGTGCATTTGCTTTGGGTGTTTTATGTTTTTTTACTTCTTATTCATTTTTGGTGGTGGGAATTTAATCTCAAATTAATTCACGAATGGTACTTTGCCGACTATTTTTTCATTATCTGTTATATTTTGATTTACTATTTGCTGTCGGCCATTTTATATCCGGACGATTTAGTAGATTATACAGGATATGAAGATTATTTTTATTCACGAAAAAAATGGTTCTTTTCGATCTTGGCCATAAGTTTTATAGCCGATATTATTGACACGGCAATAAAAGGAGGTGACTATTTTTTATACAATCAAACGGAATATTTTGTTCGTATTATAAGTCATATTATTTTGTGTTTAGTGGCAATAAAAGTCAATAATAAAATGTTTCATACTATTTTAGTATCACTCTTTATTGTTTACGAACTCTCGTATATATTGAGATTGTTTAATGTTGAATAAAACAATAGTAATTAAATTGAATTTAGCATGAAAATTAAAAGACTGCAGCTGGCATTGTTGTTTCTGTTTTTTTTAGACAGAGGCTTTTCTCAAAATAAAATCAACCTTTTTTCAGAGATCAATTACAGTTCTATTCCTGCTGTTTCTTTATCAGATTATAAATCGGTTCAGGAAAGAGACCAAAAATTTCAAAATCCGCATATTGCACTCGGAATCGGGATTTCTGGCGGAGGCTCACGGGCGCAGTTTTTTAGTATGGGCGTTCTTCTAGGACTTGAAGAAATTGACGAAAACTATCTGCAGCGTAATTTTTTAAACGAGATCGATTATTATTCGACGGTTTCGGGCGGTTGTTTTTCGGCAGGATATTATTTAACCGTTTTAAAAAACAAACTGCATTATGATAATTGTTCTTTTAATGAATTTTACTTTTCAAAAGCCGATGCCTTCAAAGATTATGTCGATAAATCGGCCAACATTTTATCGCTTTTAAACAACAGCCGAAACGAAAAAGGAGATAAAATACCTATGACACAGCGTATCGATGCTGATATTTTGCAATATGATGTAACAAATCCTGATAACAAAGATAAATTTGACACTCAAATGCTTTTGTCTGATTTTTTTGTTTCAAAAGTAAGTAAATCAGAACCTTCGCTGCCCATGTTTGTAGCCAACGGTACTGCTTTTAATAATGGTGAACGTATTCCGTTTATGCCGCATATCATCAAAGGTTTATCTATAGATAAATCACTAGCGCCCAATAAAGCCGATATCGTATTAAATGAAAACAAAATAAACGACGGCTACAATTTTCCGGTTACCTATGGCATTACGGCAAGTTCTGCTTTTCCGGGCGTTCTCCCAAAGGTGAAATTTGGAATTAAAAATCAGAATAAAATTTTATGTATTATTGATGGCGGAGCTTCAGACAATACCGGTTATAAAACTTTGGCTGAGCTTCTTCATTCGGATACTACAGTTGACGATAAAAACAAAAAAGCGCTTTTTATCGATTGTCTGGGACAAGGGAAAAAAGAACCTTACATCAACGATACAAAAATTGGACTTCTTTCACTTTTTGAGACCGCTTCGCTTTATACTGTTCAAACCCGTTATATGACTTTTGATAAAGATGTAGAAAACACTTTTGAACGTTATAAAATTCCGGTAAAAAATTATCAAATTATTGGTTTTACTACGATTCGAAATCATTTGCAAAAAATGCAAAAAGATGAAAAGTATGAAGAATTGGTAACAGAATTAAAAAACACAAACGACGATTTAACGAGCTGGCTCAAGTTATATGCCGATTTTAAGCAAGATATAGTAAATAAATTCGGTGAAAGCGCATTTAAAAAAAATAAAGACGGGGAAATCATAGCAGCTACACTTCAAAAAGATAAGTTTTCAGAGTTTTCTGCAGGCGAAGTTTTGTTGATGTATGAATATGCATCGCACATTGAAACAAAATTAAGAATCAGACCGGAAGAAAGGGATATTTTGCTTTTATCAGGGCGTTTTGCAGTGTTTCTCAAAAATAACGAATTAAGAGAATTATTAGTAGAATACAAATAATTCACCAATTTTATTAAATTTTTGATTTTATTTAGAAAGCTAAGTAAGAATATTTTATATTTGATAGCCCCTAATTTTAAAATCAAAACCAATGAAAATTAAAACCTACTTAATTCTCAGTGGCATTTTTCTATTTCTATACTCCTGTGGAAAAAATGGAAAACAGATCATTGACGAAAACGCCCCATCGTTAGCCGTTCAGTCCGAAAACCCAAAACCAGCTGAACAGATCCTTTTTAGAAAAAGTGAAGACATCGTTCCTTCCGAAGAATTCAATTTGAGTCTGCTTAAAAAAACGGCCAAAAATCTAAACATCAAATATTCAAGTATTAAGATTGAAGATGTAAGCTCTATTCGTTACAACGACGAAACAACTTTTTTTGTGATTTGTGTTATTAATAAAAACAATAAAGAAAAATCGAGCGAAGAAGATTTAGGCAATTACTATGAAAGAAAATTCGTGTTTGTTAATAATGAAGACGGAAAAATTCTGGCAGAAGAAACAGATAAAAATCTTGGATATTACGAAAATGAAGGTTTAAGAGTTGCAAAAACTTATATTTTAAATAATTTATTACAACTTAATGAAAAAACTCCGGCCATTGCTTTTAGTACAGAAGTATATTCGAACAGCAGGGTTGTAATGTATTCTGAAGAAAAATTTACCATCGTGACTTTTGATGGAAACAGAATCAGGAAGGTTTTATACGAATATCCAATTCGATCTGCCAATGGAGATTCAAACGGCGGAGGAACGTATCAAATAGAAACTTTAGAAACCGGAATAAGTCTTTCAGATTCTCAAACAAAAGGTTTTTATGATTTATTAGTTTCAAAAATCTATACCTATGAAGATGCAGCCGAAGAAGATTTGGAAAACGATATTCAGAAAAAAAGTGATCTGAAAGTTAAAAAAGAATTCCAAAAACTGAAATTTGACGGAAAAACTTATTCATTTAAAAAAGACGATAGGAATCGGTTTTTGTAATTTCGCATTCAATTGAAACTAAAAAATGTCTAAAAAAATCTTTTTTGCTGCACTCATTTGGCCTTTTTTCCTGCTGGCTCAGGAAAAACAAAAAGAGGGTTCAGATAATGTTACGCGCTATTTTTATGATGATAAAGTAGTTTCGGTCGAAATTTGGTATGGTGCAGATAAAAAGCAAGACAGTTCTAAAACCTATTATCCAAGCGGAAAGGTAAACGAAGTTTTCTATTTTGATAAAGACGGATTGAAAGACGGCGATTGTTTTCAATATAATTATCAAGGCGAAAAACTCGTAACCTGGAATTTCACGCACGGAAAAATGACGGGCAGAACAGATCATAAACTTCCGTTTAATAAAGACCGCGAAGAATCAGTCAAGAAAGCCTTAAAAATGCTCACGGATATTAATACAAGAACAAATTTTAATCCAACAACTATTAATGATTTGTATAATCGAGGTGTTTTAGGAGTAAGTCTTGGTAATAATACTTTGGCAATAGAAGATTTAAAAAAGGTTGAATTTGCAATCGACAAAGATCCAAAAAACAAAAAAGTAGTAGAGTCAGATTCCGCACAAAAGAAAACTGCAGTCTTTCGAAGTAAACTTTATGATAGAATGGGAAGTGTGTATGCTACGCTCGAAATGGAAGGTTTTGCATATAACTATTATTTTAAAGCAATCAGGAACGCACCTACGGATTATCGCATTTTATACAATTTTGCAACATTGTTGCAAAAACGAAAGACGTATGATTTAGCACGTTATTATTTAGAGAAAATTATAAAAGAAAAACCAGACCATTCCCAGTCATACTTGGCACTTTCCAGATTATTGAGTGATGAAGGAGAGTATGAAAAAGCATTTGAAAATATTGAAAAAGCCTTTCAATATGACAAAGGAAATATAAAGGGTGGAAGAGATTTAAAAACAACCCGAGGTTTACTTTATTATAAACTGGGAGAATCTAAAAAAGGAATTGCCGATTTGAACGCTGCATTAGAAATGGATAAAAACAATTCGTATGCAATGAAAAATCTTGGAATAATTTATCTCGACAAGAAAAAATATGATGATGCCTGCCAATTATTTCAAAAAGCAAAAGAACTTCATTACACTTTGGTATACGATGAAAATGATCTGGATTCGCTTTTAGAAAGTGCCTGTAATAAACAACCTTTAGAAAAATCAGTTAAAAAGAAACCCTCTGTTTCTCCAAATCCGGCGCAGACAACTATTTCTATAGAAAACTTCGATGCTAAAAACTTTGATTTTGAGTTTTTTAATTTCGAATCAAAATCAGTTTTAAAAGGAAAAACCAGTGATGGAACAATAAACATCATTGGTCTGGACTCGGGATTTTATATTTTAAAAGTAACACTTGGCGATTCTGTCCAAACTTTTAAAGTCATAAAAGAATAAAACTCTCCGTGCATCTTTACGCCGACTCCGTGTATCTCTGCGAAACCTCCGAAATAACTTTAGACTAAACTTTGTACGTAATCTTAGCAAACATTTCCTTAAATTTGCTTCCGTTATTAAAAAATACAATAGTTATAAAAATCAAGCTATGTTACAAATCGCATTTATTAGAGAAAATCAGGAGAAAGTAATTAAGGCTTTAGCAAAACGAAATATCGATGCTAAAAGCGTTGTTGAAGAGGTGGTGCAATTAGACGAAAATCGTCGTGCAACTCAAGTGGAATTAGATAATACTTTAGCTGAATCTAATAAATTGTCCAAAGATATAGGCGAATTAATGAAAGCGGGAGAGAAAGCTAAAGCAGCAATCTTAAAAGAAAAAACGGTTTCATTAAAAGAAAAAAGCAAAGAACTTGGTGAAAAAGCAGAAGCTTTAGCTGTTGAGTTAACAAATAAATTATACACATTGCCAAATCTTCCGGCAGATATTGTTCCTGAAGGAAAAACCCCAGATGATAACCTGAATGTTTTTCAGGAAGGCAATATTCCGGTTTTGCATGAAGGTGCACAGCCACACTGGGAATTGGTAAAAAAATACGATATCATCGATTTTGAATTAGGTGTAAAAATTACCGGAGCTGGTTTTCCTGTTTACAAAGGAAAAGGAGCTCGTTTGCAGCGTGCATTAATCAACTATTTTTTAGATAAAAACACAGCAGCAGGATATAATGAAGTTCAGGTTCCGCATTTGGTAAACGAAGCTTCAGGATACGGAACAGGACAATTGCCAGATAAAGAAGGGCAAATGTACCATTCAACAATTGACGATTTATATTTAATCCCAACGGCTGAGGTTCCGGTTACGAATTTATTTCGCGATGTTATTTTAAACGAAAGCGAATTACCGGTTTTACATACCGCTTATACACCATGTTTCCGTCGTGAAGCAGGTTCTTACGGAGCACACGTTCGCGGATTAAACCGTTTACATCAATTTGACAAAGTAGAAATTGTTCGTATCGAACACCCGGATAATTCATACGCAGCACTTGACGGAATGGTGGAACACGTAAAAAACATTCTGCAAGAATTGAAGTTACCGTACAGAATTTTACGTCTTTGCGGAGGCGATATGGGTTTCACATCGGCTTTGACTTATGATTTTGAAGTATTTTCTACAGCGCAGGATCGCTGGTTAGAAATTAGTTCTGTTTCTAATTTCGAAACTTTTCAGGCAAACCGCTTGAAATTACGTTTCAAAGACAAAGACGGAAAAAACCAATTGGCTCATACTTTAAACGGAAGTTCATTAGCATTGCCTAGAGTTTTAGCCGGAATTTTAGAAAATTACCAAACGCCGGAAGGAATCGTAATTCCAGAAGTTTTACGTCCTTACTGCGGATTTGATATAATTGACTAACTTTAGTATATAGTTTACAGTCACGGTTTACAGTCGCAGTATTCAGTTTTTAAACTGCAACTGAATACTGCGACTGTAAACCGTGACTGAATACTGAGACTAAAAATGCCACATTAAAAAACTGAAATATGAAAAACATCTTTATCTATATCGTTTTGTTGTGGTCTGGTTTTGCATTCTCGCAAAACGAACAGTTAGCGAATAATTACTACGACAAAGGTGATTTTGAAAAAGCAAAAATCATTTACGAAGATCTTTTAAGAAGTTCATCATCCAATACACAGTACTTTTTACGAACAATAGATTGTTATCAGCAATTGCAGCAGTTTGACCTTGCCGAAAAAACAATTTTAAGCCGTTATAATGCTTATAAACAAGGTGTTTTTTTAGTTGAATTAGGATACAATTATCAATTACAAAAAAACGAATCTAAAGCCAAAAGTTACTACGAACAGGCTATTGATAAAATCAAAACCAGTCCAAATGATGTTTACGGAGTTGGAAATGCTTTTGAAAAAAAGGTTTTACTAGAATATGCCTTAAAAGCGTATCAAACCGCAATGCAGGTTCAGCCGAATTATAATTTCAATTTTCAGATTGGAATGTTGTACGGCCAGTTAGGGAAAACAGATTTAATGATCGATCTTTTGCTGACAGAATCTTATAATAACCAGCAAAACGCCAATTTAATCCAGACGCAGTTATCCCGTTTTATGAATGGTGAAACTGATAATACGGCTTTTAAAGATGCGATGCGAAAAGCGCTGATTTTAAGAACGCAGAAAGATCAGGATGTTTTTTGGAATCATTATTTAAGCTGGTTTTATGTGCAGCAAAAAGAATTCGGAAAAGCTTTTATTCAGGAAAAAGCCATTTACAAACGTGAGCCGGAATCATTAATCAGTATTGTAAATCTAAGCCAGTTTGCATTGAATGAAGACGATACCGAAACTGCTTCTGAGATTTTGAATTTCATTCTTCAAAATACAAAAGATATAGATCTGCTGATTCAGACCAATGCTAATTTAATGCAGATTAAAATTGACAAAGCACAGGAAAAAGATTATCCGGCCATTACAGCTGAACTGCAGCAATTACTGGTTACTTATGAAATAAATCCTTTTACCTTATCTTTGCAATTAATTCAGGCACATTTCCTGGCTTTTAATTTGAAAAAGACAGAAGAAGGAAAGGCCGTTGTAAAAAGAGCTTTAGAATTAAATTTAAATGCTTATCAGCAGGCTGATGCAAAGATGGAGCTGGCAGATATTTTGCTTTTAGAAGAAAAGTTCAATCAGGCGTTGATTTATTATTCGCAGATTCAAATGGATTTAAAGAATGATGTAATGTCACACGAAGCAAGTTTAAAAGCGGCAAAAACAAGTTATTTTAAAACCGATTTTGAATGGGCTTTAAAACAATTTAAAGAATTGAAATCGGCAAATACACAATTGATTGCCAACGACGCTCTTGAATATTTCTTACTGATAAATGACAATACAGCTGCTGATTCGACTCAAACAGCTTTAAAGCAGTTTGCTAAAGGCGATTTTTTACTTTATCAGAATAAAAAGCAAGAAGCAATTACACATTTTCAAAACATTCTAAAAACCTTCAAAGGGCAGGAAATCGAAGCTGTAACATTGTTGCGTTTAGGTCAAATATATGAAAGTCAGAAGGATTATACTTCAGCTTTAAGCCAATACCAGCAAATCATCGACAATCACAGCGACGGAATTTATGTAGATGAAGCATTGTTTTTCTCAGCAGAAATTTACAACGACGAATTAAAAGATGTAGAAAAGGCCAAGCCTTTATATGAAAAGGTAATTTTTAACCATCAGGATAGTATTTACTTTGTTGATGCCAGAAAAAAATACCGCGAGTTAAGAGGGGATAAGAATTTATAGTTTGGTTTAATCGGTTATTTGTTTAACCGTTTAACTGAATTAACGATTAAACAATAGAATTAGTAATATGATGATTTGTGTTCAAGAGTCTAAAAACCTTAGAATCTTAGAGCCTCAGAATCTCAGAACCTTAAAAAAAATGATTATTTTCAACGTTACTACTAATATACACGAAAGCGCACACGATCAATGGTTAAAATGGATGCAGGAAAAACACATACCGGAGATTTTGGCGACAGAGAAATTCTCTTCGGCACGAATTGTAAAAGTTTTGGTGGAAGAAGAAATGGGCGGAATCACGTATTCGGTTCAATACACGACAGACAGTAAAGATACTTTAGAGAAGTATTATTTAGAAGATCAGCCTAGATTTGACAGAGAGGCCTTAGAATTATTTGCAGATAAAATGCTTTCTTTCAGAACAGAGCTGGAGGTTATTTCAGAACATTAATTTTAGTTTTCTGTAAAAAGAAATAGCCAGCAGATTTGGCTGATTAAACGGATTTACACAGATTATTAGATTTAAAATTTGTGATAATTTGTGGAATTCGTGGCAAAACAAAAAAATATACATTGTGCCTTTGAGCCTTTGTGGTAAAAAAACAAAGAATAAACTTTGTGCTTCAAGTCTTCGTGGCAGAATAAAAATAAAGCTTTGAGTCTTTGTGCCTTTGTGGCAAAAAAAGTGAAATAAGCTTTGACCCTTCGCTGCAAAAAGAATACTTTTGCGCCCTTGTGGCAAAACAAGAAAGAAAATGGAAAAAGTAAAAGCCAAAAAACATTTAGGACAACATTTCCTTAAAGACGAAAGTATTGCAAAAGCTATTGCCGATACTTTGAGTTTAAAAGGATACGAGGAGGTTTTAGAAATAGGACCAGGGATGGGTGTGCTGACTAAATATTTGCTTGACAAGCCAGTGAATACACGAGTAATAGAGATTGACACAGAATCTGTAGTGTATTTGGGTGCAAACTATCCACAATTAAAAGATAAAATTATTTCAGAAGACTTCCTGAAATACAATATAAACCAAGTTTACGAAAATAAGCAGTTTGCTATAATTGGTAACTTCCCTTATAATATTTCTTCTCAAATTGTTTTTAGAACATTAGAGTTTAGAGATCAGATTCCGGAGTTTTCCGGAATGTTTCAAAAGGAAGTTGCAGAGCGCATCTGCGAGAAAAAAGGATCAAAAACCTACGGAATCCTGTCTGTACTGGCACAGGCTTTCTATGATACTGAGTATTTGTTTACTGTAAGCGAAAATGTTTTTATTCCTCCGCCCAAGGTCAAGTCGGGTGTGATGAAAATGACCCGAAAGGAAGATTATAGCCTTCCGTGTGGTGAAAAGTTATTTTTTACGGTTGTAAAAACGGCTTTTCAACAAAGACGAAAAACATTACGTAACAGTTTGAAAACATTAAATTTATCAGATAAACTGCGAGAAGATACTATCTTTGATAAACGTCCAGAACAGCTAAGCGTTGACGAATTTATTGTTTTGACTCAAAAAATAGAAGCCGATGGAGTTCAAAGTTAGCAAAGAATTTATTCATCAATTAGAAGATTTAATCGTTAAGAAAAATGACAATGAACTTGAAATTTTACTTAACGACCTTCACCATGCTGATATCGCCGAAATCCTTGAGGAATTAGATTTTGACGAAGCAACTTACATTTTCAAGGTTTTAGATAGTGATAAAACTGCAGAGATTCTTCTTGAACTAGAAGAAGACCTGCGTGAGAATATCTTAAGCCGACTTTCACCGAAAGAGATTGCCGAAGAGCTTGATGAGCTTGAAACAAACGATGCTGCTGATATTATTGCAGAACTTTCACAGGAAATTAAAGCAGAAGTTATCTCAGAGTTACTTGACGTAGAACACGCAAAAGATATTGTCGAATTATTACGCTATGACGAAAACACGGCGGGTGGTTTGATGGGTAAAGAGCTTGTAAAAGTTAATGAAAACTGGAACGTTTTGACTTGTGTAAAAGAAATGCGAATTCAGGCAGAAAATGTTTCGAGAGTACATTCTATTTACGTTGTTGACGATGAAAACCGCTTAAAAGGAAGACTGTCTCTTAAAGATTTATTGACTTCTTCTACTAAAACTCAGATTGGAGAGGTTTATATTCGAAAATTGAATTTTGTAAATGTTGATACCGAAGATGTTGAGGTAGCACGTATCATGCAAAAGTACGATTTAGAGGCAATTCCGGTAGTTGACGAACTGGGACGTTTGGTTGGAAGAATTACAATTGATGATATCGTAGACGTAATCAAAGAAGAAGCCGATAAAGATTACCAGTTAGCTGCGGGTATTACGCAGGATATTGAAACAAACGACAGTGTTCTTGAGTTAACAAAAGCACGTTTACCTTGGCTTTTAATTGGGATGGTAATTGAGATTGTGGCCTCTTTTGTTTTGAAAGATAATGAAACCGCTTTTCAAAAATATTCAACCTTAATTATTTTTGTGCCTCTGCTTTCGGCTACAGCCGGAAATATTGGAGTTCAGGCATCGGCAATCGTTGTGCAGGGTTTAGCAAACGGAACCTTGAAAGAATTCAGCAAAAGTTATTTTAGCAAAGAGGTTACCGTTTCGATGATTTCCGGAAGTATAATTTCCCTGCTTCTGCTTGGATATCATTCTCTTATGTACGGACAATATTTAGTGGGAATAGCTATCTCGATTTCTATGATAGTGGTTATTATGTTTGCTGCAATTTTAGGAACTTTGGTGCCGCTTTTCCTTCATAAAAATAAAATTGACCCCGCAATTGCAACCGGTCCATTTATTACTACAACAAATGATGTTTTTGGAATTATGCTCTATTTTGGAGTAGCCAAATTGATTCTGGGGTTTTAAATTTTTGCCACAAATTAATAGATTGCAGTGATTTAAAATCCTTAAAATCTGCGTAATTTACAGCCGAAAAATATGCTGTTAACCAGTCCAAAATAAATTAAAACCAAGCAGGATGAAAGTACACATTATAGGAGGAGGAAACCTTGGAGTTTCTATTGCCTTGGGAATTGCAAAATTTTCTAAAAACAATCAAGTTACCGTAACAAGAAGAAACACTGCCAGTATTCAATATTTAGCCGAATACGGAATTACGGTTTCTAACGATAATAAACATAATATTCAGGAAGCCGATGTTATAATTTTAACCATAAAACCATATCAGGTAGATATTGTTTTGGCCGAAATTCTGCCGGTAATTCAAAATAAAACAATCGCTTCTGCCGTAAGCGGATTGTCTCTGGACACTCTTCAAACAAAAACAAAAAACGAATATCCGGTTGTGCGCATTATGCCAAATATTGCAGCGCAGTTTGGAGAATCGGCAACTTGTATTTCTTTTCCTGAAAAAGACAGAGAAAAAGCATTGCCAATTGTTGACTTATTTCAGGATTTAGGAACAGCTCCTGTAATCGACGAAAAATTAATGGATGCAGCGACAGTTTTAGGCGCATGCGGAACGGCATATGCTTTAAGATATATTCGTGCTTCTATGCAGGCAGGAATCGAAATTGGATTCGATTCAAACACTGCTCTGGCAATTGCCGCACAAACTGTAAAAGGAGCAGCAAAAATGCTTTTAGAAGAGAAAGTACACCCAGAACAGTTAATTGACCGTGTAACAACGCCACAAGGCTGCACAATCGTTGGTTTAAATGAAATGGAACATAATGGTTTCAGTTCATCTTTAATAAAAGGAATTAAGACTTCTTTGAAACAAATTAAGGGATAAATAATATATTCCAATATTTTAAAATTCCAAATTCCAATTTTGTTGGGGTTTGGGATTTTTTTGTTTTTGAGATTTCAAGGTTTACCGAATTGTCAGTCTGAACGAAGTCGAAGACCTTATGTACGATGAAAGTCCTTCTACTTCGCTCAGGATGACAGCTGTGATAATAGTGAATCACGCAAAAACCTCAAAATGCTCGACTTTTTCTTCAAACTCTAATAAAAAATCATCATCTTTAGGATAATATTTTGCTTTTTCGAAATCGTCTCCCGCAAAATTTTTAATTACTTCGAGGTTTTCCCAATACGTAATTAACGTAAAATGAGCTTCGTTGTTTTTAATATTTCTTAAAAAAGACAATTTTACAAAACCAGCTGTTTTTGAGTAATCAGGAATTGCCGTTTTATTAATGAATTCGGTATAAGCTTCATAATCTTCAACTTTTGTTTTTCCGTGCCATATTCTTGCTATCATAGTGATAAGTTTTTAAGTTCCTCGGAATGATAATATTGTGGAGAAAATTGGAATTTGGAATTTTTACTTTTGGGATTTAATCAATTGAATATATTTCCTCCCACATTCTGAAAGCTTTGTATAGGAATTCATGGAGTTGCCATAATTTTGAATAGTCAGCGTGTCTTTAACATAGCTCGCACTAATTCCAACAGGGATTTCGAGTTCAGGTTTTTCGGCATTTGCGATAGAATCATTTTCTTCATCTTCATGACTTATATCACCGTTATATTCATCCCACTTTATGCTTTCCAAAACCAAATATTTTTCACCAGATTCTTCTGTGGTGAAATTTGCAATACCCTTTAGTTGTCGTGTTTTTGTTTTTAAGAAATAAGAATAGCCCTCTTTTGTTTTGTTTATTTCTAATGAAATTTTACAATCATCAGGATCATTTCCTTCGCGCTGAGTTTCATAAGTTCCTTCGATTTGGTCTTTATTATTGCTCACTTGAAGCACAATTGTGTCTTTAGAAGTGTTTGCTTCGGGAGCAGCAGCAGGCTTTTTATCGCTGCATGACAATAATAAAATAAGAGTTAAAAACAAATAAAAAGGCTTTTCCATTTTTCGAATTGAGATTATTTTTAAAAATTAAATCTGTTTATATCTGCTAAATCTGTGTGCTAAAAAATTAACCGTTTCTATCTTTTGAGAGAACAAACTTTAAATAAGTAAATCCCAGAACACCAGAAAGTACAGAAGCTATAATAATTGATATTTTAGAATAAAGAATTGTTTCGGGATCTTTAAAAGCCAGAAGTGTAATAAAAATAGACATTGTAAAGCCAATTCCGCCCAGCATTCCGGCACCTAAAATATGCGCCCATTTTAAGTTTTTTGGCAAAGCACATAAACCGGCACTTACTCCAATAGAAGAAAAAAGTAAAATTCCCAGAGGCTTTCCTATTACCAATCCTAAAATGATCCCGAATGAGTTTGGATGATTTAGTCCTTCGTACCAGCCAGATTCTATTGCAATGCACGTGTTTGCAATTGCAAACAAAGGCAGAATAATAAATGCTGCAGGTTTATGTAAAAAATGCTGTAGTTTATGAGAAGACGATTTTTCGCTGCCATCACCAAACGGAATCACAAAAGCTAAAATAACACCAGTAATTGTGGCATGAACACCAGAATTAAGCATAAAATACCACATTATGACGCCTCCAATTAAATACGGAATCAGGTTGTAAACTTTCATTCGGTTTAAAGCGAATAATAAAACCCAGATTCCTAAAGCAATGCCTAAATTTAAAAATGCAATTGATTTTGTATAAAAAACAGCGATGACAATTATGGCGCCCAAATCGTCTATAACAGCAAGTGCCGTTAAAAAGACTTTTAAAGATGCAGGAACTTTGTTGCCTAAAAGAGATAAAATACCAATTGCAAAAGCAATATCTGTCGCCATCGGAATTCCGGCTCCGTTTTGTGTTGCCGTTTTAAAATTTAAAGCAAGAAATATGGCAGCAGGAACCAGCATTCCGCCAAAAGCAGCCATAATAGGCAGTGAAGCATTTTTTATGTTGGATAATTCGCCATGATAAATTTCGCGTTCTAATTCTAAACCAATTAATAAAAAGAAAATCGTCATCAATCCGTCGTTGATCCAATGTGTGATCGAATGTCCGCCCAGATCTTTTTCCCAAAAAGCAATATATTCTGCAGCGTGAGACGAATTTGCAGCATACAAGGAAATAATCGTAACAAACAATAGAAGCAATCCTCCTGATTTTTCGTTTTCAAAAAAGGCTTTAAAAGTCTTGGTCAATTTCATTTTAGAAAGATTGTGTGATTTAGAAAAAAGAGATTTTTTTGAGGCTTGTTTTCAAAGTTAAAAAAAATATGACCAATAAAAAAGTTTAGGAGCAAAGGGACAAAGGAGCAGAGGAGCAGAGTGACAAAGGTTTCATTTAGTTTAATCGTAGAGACGCACAGCAGTGTGCCTAATCGAATGTGAGAAAAAAAACTTATCCTTATTTTTATGTCATTTCGAGGAACGAGAAATCGCACTCGTAAATCTACAAAGAGCATCACTAATCTATGTCGAGTTTCTAGTGCGATTCCTCGTTCCTCGAAATGACAAAACGAAATGAATAACTTCAGTTAAAAAATAATAAAACTTTTAATATTTTGGACACATTTATGAGTCTTATTTAAAGAAAATTATTACGACTTTTGTGATAGTGACATTCCTAAATCTCAAATAGGCAGAATAAAAGAACTGAAGTAAATACCACGGCTAGAACTCTTGTAAAAATCTCAAATTCTTTAAATGTTGAATTTAAAAAATTAATAGATTTTACTTTTAAATAGAAATTCGGCTAAAGCCTTTCCCTTTTAACATAAAAAAAACCTCCAGTTAAAACTGGAAGCAATTCATTTATAAAAAAAAATAAAATAATGGCCGCAGAAAACTTTTCAAAAGAAATTGAAACCAGATTAAAAGATTTTTTGATTAATACTATTGATCCAAAAGATTTAGCAAAAAGTATTCGGCAAGTAAATCATGCTCTTTCGTTATGTTCGATGCGCGGATGCGAAACACTTGAATCTGAATTACCCAATATCGATGATAATTTTTATTGGCTGAACAAATTGGCCGAAGTTCTTGATCCTTATCTGGATGTTGATTAAGTCAAAGAAAATGTGTTTTCAATTTTTCGTTTAAAATTTTCCACTTGGGATTTTAAAAATGGAAGAATTGAGAATTAACCGTATTTTTGTTTTAATAAAACATAATAAATAATGAGCATAAAAATTCTTCATATCGACAGCAATCATCCTATTCTTTGGAAACAACTGGAAGAAGCTGGTTTTGAAAATCACGCCGATTTTACATCTTCTAAAGAAGAAATTGAAGCTAAAATTCAGGATTATAACGGAATCGTAATTCGAAGCCGATTTAAAATCGACAAAACATTTTTAGACAAAGCGACCAATCTGCAGTTTATTGCACGAGTTGGAGCAGGTTTAGAAAGTATTGATTGTGACTACGCTTTATCTAAGGATATTGAATTAATTGCTGCTCCCGAAGGAAATTGTAACGCAGTTGCAGAACACACTTTAGGAATGATCCTTTCTCTTTTTAATAAATTGAATATTGCCGATTATGAGATTCGTTCCGGACAATGGAACAGAGAGAGTAACCGCGGTCATGAACTTGATGGAAAAACGGTAGGAATTATTGGTTACGGAAATATGGGTAAAGCATTTGCAAAAAAACTTAGAGGTTTTGATGTTGAAGTTTTATGTTATGATATTCAGGATAATGTGGGAGATGAAAATGCCAGACAAGTTTCATTAAAAGAACTTCATGAAAAGACAGATGTGCTGAGTCTGCATATCCCGTGGACTCCTGAAACCGATAAAATGGTTGATGCGGCATTTATTAACGAATTCAAAAAACCAATATGGATAATTAATACTTCCAGAGGGAAAAACATTGTTACGGCAGATTTGGTCAAGACAATGAAATTAGGGAAAGTGCTTGGTGCTGGTTTGGATGTTTTAGAATATGAAAAACTGTCTTTTGAAACACTTTTTCAGGATAAAAATACTCCAGAAGCTTTTCAGTATCTATTAGATGGACGAAAGGTAATCTTAACGCCTCACATTGCCGGCTGGACTTTTGAAAGCCATGAGCGATTAGCACAGGTAATAGTTGATAAAATTAAAGCGGTTTATTCAAAATAATTATTTAAAAATCAAAATTTATAAGCTTTAAAATTTAATAAATCTCTTTGAGGTTTTAATAACAAGTTATTTCTGTAAAAGTAATACACAGAATTAGTTTTTTTATTTATTTTTAATTAATATTGTTTTCTGTTTTTAACAAAATTTTAAAAAAAGGAGAAACTGAAAATCCTAAAAAGAGTAGGGATAAACTAACTAATTAATTATGATTGAATGGTACAAAAAAGTAGTTTTTGAAAACTATGCAAACTTTAAAGGACGCGCCAGAAGAAGTGAGTATTGGTATTTTGCACTTGCAAATGCTATAATTTCGTTTTCATTAATAATTATTGGAGTAATAGCTGGGGCAATATTTGGTGACGCTGTTACAGGGGGAATTATTGGATATGTTCTTTTTATACTTTATTCATTTGCAACACTTCTTCCAGGATTAGGAGTAATAGTTAGAAGGCTGCATGATATAGGAAAAAGCGGCTGGTTTTATTTTGTTGCTCTTATTCCGTTCGCTGGAGGTATTTGGTTATTGATCTTATTATGTACAGATGGAGACTACGGACCAAATCAATACGGATCAGATCCTAAAAATGAGATCGAAGAAATCAATGAAATTGGTAAAGTTGAATTGCAATAATTAATTAACTAAATATATAAAAATGGAGACTACAAAACCAGAATCTTGGAATACACCATCAGAACCAAAACCGGAAAATAAAAAAGTTGTTGCCGGAATTCTTGGTATTTTACTAGGAGGATTTGGAATTCACAAATTCATCTTAGGATATACACAAGAAGGCATCATTCAGTTAGTAATTACTCTTGTTACTTGCGGAATTGGAAGCATAATTGGTTTCGTTGAAGGAATTATTTACCTGACAAAATCAGATGAAGAATTTTACCAAACTTACCAGGTAGGTAAGAAAGGCTGGTTCTAAAAAAATATTTAATCCCATTTGTGTTAACGAATGGGATTTTTTTTGCCCGATTACCTTTATATGTTTTTAATTTAAATACTAATTTTAAGAATAAAACTATGGAAAATACACAATCAGAAAATAAAAAAATTGCTGCCGGAATTCTAGCCATTTTATTAGGGACACTAGGAATTCATAAATTCTATTTAGGATACAGTAAAGAAGGAATTATTCAGCTTATTTTAGGTCTTTTATGCGGAATAGGAGGTTTAATTGGCTTAATTGAAGGGATTATTTACCTTACAAAATCAGACGAAGATTTTTATCAAACCTATCAGGTGGGCAGAAAAGGCTGGTTCTAATCCTGGAAAGTAAAATGAACTAGTTTTTAAATAAAAATTGTAAATAAAAAATCCCATCTGTTTATACAAATGGGATTTTTCTATTTGGAGTAAATCTGATTAATCTTCTTTTTCAGATAGTTTACGTTCTAATTCTATTTGAAACTCTTCAATAACGGGTTTCATGGTGCTTTCTGGAATATCTGCGATTCTAATGTACATTAAACCATCGACAGCATTATTAAACAAAGGATCGACGTTAAAAGCAACTACACGTGCATTTTGCTTGATGTACTTTTTAATTAAAACTGGCAAACGTAAATTCCCTGGTTCTAATTCGTCTATAATTTTGTCGAATTTATTTAAGTCAGATTCAGCTTCGTCAAAAATAAAGTCTTTATCAGCATCTTTCAGTTTTACTTTGTATGCTTTTTTCGGGTGAATGTATTGTGCTATATACGGATCATAATAATTCGACTTCATAAACTCAATCATTAATGATTTAGAGAAATCTGAAAATTGATTACTAATACTCACCCCGCCTAATAAATATTTATGTTCAGGATAACGCAATGTGGTGTGGATAATTCCTTTCCATAACAAGAATAAAGGCATTGGTTTTTGCTGATATTCACGAATAATAAAAGCACGTCCCATTTCGATCGATTTATGCATCATATCGTGCAATTCTGGCTCAAATCTAAATAAGTCAGTTAGATAGAAACCTTCAATACCGTATTTTGGATAAATCTCAGCTCCTAATCCCATTCGGTAAGCCCCTGCGATTTTTTTAGTTTCATCATCCCATAAAAACATATGGTGATAATATTGATCGTATTCGTCAATGTCAATAGATTCGTTTGTCCCTTCACCAACTTCTCTAAAAGTAATTTCACGAAGACGTCCAATTTCATGTAAAATATTCGGAATTGATTTTGCACGTGCAAAAAACACTTCGTAATTTTTACTCTGTAATAACCTGCAGTCACTGTTTCTTAACGCCTGAACTTCATCAATCATTTTTGATTCATTCGCCGGCGTAACAATTTTTTTAGGAGCTTTCGAAATTTTTAAACTTGCAGTATCAATCAGTTTGGTGTCTTTTTCAAAAGGATTGGCAAGCATATAGGTTTTCTTTCTTAAAAACTCTGAATATTCTTCAAAAGACTCTATTTCGTTTTGTTCGCTTACAGAAATTGGTTTTCCAATACGAACTTTAATAACACGATCTTTTTGTGTAAGCAGTTCTGACGGAAGTTTTGCTGTACGCAGCGTATCATCTATTTTAGAAAGCCAATAGAATAATTTACTGTTTTTAGCATGAAAGTATATCGGTACAACCGGAACTTTGGCTTTTCTAATTAATTTTAGAGCGCCTTCTTCCCAAGGTTTATCTACAACTAATTTTCCGTCTTTATAAGTCGAAACTTCCCCGGCAGGGAAAATTCCTAAAGGTTTTCCGTCGCTTAAATGACGTAAAGTTTCTTTAATTCCAACAACGCTTGATTTGGCATCCTTATGATTCTCAAAAGGATTAACCGGCATGATGTATTTCTTTAACGGAACAATTCGATGTAACAAGAAATTAGCGATAATCTTGAAATTTGGTTCTCTTTCAAGCATTAATTTCAAAAGCAAAATGCCATCAATTCCTCCAAGCGGATGATTTGAAATGGTTATATAAGCACCATCTTTAGGTAAACGTTTTAAATCTTCTTCAGGGATTTCAAATTTGATTTCCATCTCGTCCAAAATTCCGTTTAAAAAAGCAACATCCTCTAAATGCTTATTATGGTCGTAAATTTTATTAAGGGTAGAGATCTTAAGAACCTTCATAAGAATCCAGCCTGAAAAAGTACCAAGAACTCCGTACTTCTCAACATTTATTGCCTTTGCAACTTCTTTCGCGGTAACTAAACCCATGTACTATTTTTAATTTATTAGAGCAGCGAACAAAGATAACAAAAAACTCTACTTTTCCTTTATTCAATTACAAACTTTACGCTTTTTTATTACATTTGGAATCCTTAAAAAAATATCCAGATGAAAATTATTTCTTATAATGTAAACGGAATCCGTGCTGCAATTACTAAAGGTTTTATTGAATGGCTTCAAGCAGCAAGCCCAGATGTTATCTGCCTTCAGGAGATAAAAGCTACTCAGGATCAGATTCCTGTTGAGGCAATAACGGCTGCCGGCTATCCGTATCAATATTACTATCCGGCAACAAAAAAAGGATATAGCGGTGTTGCAATATTATCTAAAATAGAACCTAAAAAAGTAGTTTACGGAACCGGAATTCATCATATGGATTTTGAAGGTAGAAACTTACGTGCTGATTTTGACGATGTTTCGGTAATGAGTTTATATCTTCCATCTGGAACCAACATCGAAAGATTAGATCATAAATTTATGTTTATGGATGATTTTCAAACCTATATTAACGAATTGAAATTAACCCTTCCAAACCTTATTATTTGCGGCGATTACAATATTTGCCACGAAGCAATTGATATCCATGATCCGGTTCGTAACAAAACAGTGTCGGGATTTTTACCAGCAGAGCGCGCGTGGCTGGATAGTTTCATGAAGTCTGGTTTTATAGATAGTTTCCGTCATTTTAATAAAGATCCGCATCATTATTCGTGGTGGAGTTACCGTGCGGGAGCCAGAGGAAATAACAAAGGCTGGCGTATCGATTATAATTTAGTGAGCGAAGTGATTGGACATCGTTTAAAACGTGCTGTGATTCTTCCAGATGCTGTTCACTCAGATCATTGTCCGGTTTTAGTTGAAATTGAATAAAGTTTGGTATTGTTCTTGTTGGGAAGAACTGCGGTTCAAAGATTTAAATACAAATGAGGCATTATTGGAATTTAAACTTTGAAATTTTAAAATAGATATTAGAATAATTAATAGCCCCAAATAAAAACCAAAAGTAAAATGATTAAAAAAGCTTCCATCGGATTAGTAGTTTTAGCATTGTCTGCAACTTCTTGTGTATCCAAAAAGATTTACAATGATCTTGAAACAAAATATTCAGATCTGAAAAAAGAAAACCGTTCTATTGCTGATGAAAATGCTGATTTGAAAAAATCAAAAAATGAGTTAGAATTAGACCGCGATAAACTAACAAAAGATTTATCGGCAACAAAAGATGAACTTGCAAAACAAAAAGCTGATTTAGCTGCAGAGCAAAAGAAATACAAAGTATTGCAGGATTCTTATAATGCGTTAGAGAAAAACAGCAACGATGCATTAGAAAGCAATATGGCTAAAAACCGTGATTTGCTTGCACAATTAGAGGCAAAATCCAAAAAACTGGCTGATGAACAAGCAAGTTTGGATAAAACAGCAAATCGTTTAAAAGAGCTTGAAGCTATGATAGCTGCAAAAGAAGAAGCAATGCGCAAGCTGAAAGAAACTTTATCAAAAGCGCTAACCGGTTTTGAAGGTAAAGGTTTAACAGTAGAACAGAAAAACGGAAAAGTATATGTTTCTATGGAAAACAAATTACTTTTCAATTCAGGAAGCTGGGCTGTTGGAACAGAAGGTAGAAGAGCGGTTGTAGAACTTGGAAAAGTTTTGGGTGATAATCCAGATCTTTCTGTTCTTATTGAAGGACATACAGATGATGATCCATACGCTGGTTCTGGACCAATTGCAAACAACTGGGATTTATCGACTAAAAGAGCAACTGCAATTGTAGCTATTTTGAGCGAAAACAATAAAATCAACAAACAAAAACTTACAGCAGCGGGAAGAAGCGAATTTTCTCCTTTGGCAAGTAATGCCACTCCAGAAGGAAAAGCTAAAAACCGTAGAATAGAAATCATCTTAACACCAAGATTAGATGAAATCGCTGAAATGCTTAATAGTATTAATTAAGCTGCTAAGGTTCTGAGGGACTAAGCTGCTAAGATTTTTAAAAGGGTTCAAAGTTTTACTTTGAACCTTTTTTTGTTCCTACAAGGTTTTCAAAACCTTGTAGGAACGTTGAAGCTGCAGTTTTTGGAATTTGGAATTTCTAAATTGGGATTTTTAATTTGAAACTTCTATCTTATTATTTTTGTAACTTTGAATATCTAAAATTAGAATTATGGGACTTCCGGAATTAAAAGATAAAATAAGGAATCAGCTTGATTTGGCAGATGAGAGAGTGTTACGAATTGTGTCGTCGGTTTTTGATAATTATTTGAATGAAGTAGTTTCGTATGATGCGAAAGGAAATCCATTGACGTTAATAGAATATCACAATAAAGTAGAAGAAGGATTAGATGATATAAAATACAACCGAATAACTTCAAAAGAAGATTTACGTAAAGAAATGGAAGATTGGGATAATGAGTAAATTAGAAGTTTTTTGGAGTGAGAGTGCTAAACTGGATTTAAAAGATATTTATTTGTATTTAAAAGAGCGATATTCTAAAGAAACCGCCTTAAATATTAGAAAAGAACTATACGATTGTACAGATGCAATTGTTTTTCCTAAGCAATTTCAATTGGATGAATATAGACTCGATTGTCGAAGAATTGTTGTTGGAAATTATAAGGTTTTATATCAAATTGGAGGAAGTTCTATTTCGATTGTTAGAATTTTTAATACATTTCAAAATCCTTTAAAAAGTTTAAAATAGATATAGAGGCTGTCTCAAAAGGACAGCTTCTTTTTTTTGGTAAAAACAAGATTGTCCACTAAAAACATTAATTCAGGTTTTTCGGATTCCACTTTCAAGATAATTTTTTATTTCTTGCTGATTTTAGGTAA
>NZ_JAJQXA010000050.1 GCF_021245985.1 Flavobacterium soyae
AGGCTCGTCCTTCCGTCCGTACACAAGCAGCTGATGCTGGAACATGCCCATCTCGCCTTGGCCGTTCACGTACGACTTGATCGACGAGCCACCGGCCTCCACGGCCCGGGCAAGAGTAGCCCGGATGGATTCGTGCAGCTTCTTCCATTCGGCCGGGCTCAAGCTCTCCGGCGAACGCTCGGGATGAATGCGCGCTTGGAACAAAGCCTCGTCGACGTAAATATTGCCGAGGCCCACGATGTGCTCCTGGTTCAGCAGCAGCGGCTTGATGCGCGTGGAGCGCTTCTCCAGCCTCTCGCGGAACGCCTTCAAGGTGAAGGCTTCTTCGTCGAGCGGCTCGATGCCGAGCTTGTTCAGCGGCGGCAGCTCGAATTCCTCTCCGG
>NZ_JAJQXA010000051.1 GCF_021245985.1 Flavobacterium soyae
TTCCCAGGGACTGGAGATGGCGGTGGACAACGGCCAGGTCAAGAATCCCGACGACGCCCGTCGCTGGATCAGCGATCAACTGCTGCTGAACCTGGCGCGTTTCGAAGCGCCCTTGTTGCTGGCGCACTGCAGCGCAGCCGCCGCTGACGATTGGGACGCCCTGCTGCTGCATTGCGAAGAACATCGCGCCAGCCGGGAAACCCGTGAGCTGTATCAGGAGAGCCGGCAGATGGGCTACTCGTTGCAGCAACTGCTTGCCGGCCTGCCGGAACTCGACGGTGCCGCGCGCGGTTTTCTTGAACAGCTCAGTCTCCAACAACGCAGCGAGCCGCACCTGGCGCTGTGCTGGGCCCTGGCGGCGCGCGCCTGGCACATCGCTCC
>NZ_JAJQXA010000052.1 GCF_021245985.1 Flavobacterium soyae
CGGCAGGAGCAAGGTGAGATGACAGGAGATCCTGCCCCGGCACTTCGCCCAATAGCAGCCAGTCCCTTCCCGCTTCAGTGACAACGTCGAGCACAGCTGCGCAAGGAACGCCCGTCGTGGCCAGCCACGATAGCCGCGCTGCCTCGTCCTGCAGTTCATTCAGGGCACCGGACAGGTCGGTCTTGACAAAAAGAACCGGGCGCCCCTGCGCTGACAGCCGGAACACGGCGGCATCAGAGCAGCCGATTGTCTGTTGTGCCCAGTCATAGCCGAATAGCCTCTCCACCCAAGCGGCCGGAGAACCTGCGTGCAATCCATCTTGTTCAATCATGCGAAACGATCCTCATCCTGTCTCTTGATCAGATCTTGATCCCCT
>NZ_JAJQXA010000053.1 GCF_021245985.1 Flavobacterium soyae
GTCGCGGCGCCCAGCCGGTTTGCCCAGCGAAGCTAAGCTTCTCAATGGGGAGTGAGTCTTATCTTCAATGAGGTGAGGGATGGTTGAATCACAACGAAAAGTCGCTACACCTGAGTTGTACGAAAAACTGATCGATCGTCTCGGGGTGGCCCTGGACGCTGCAAGAACCGCCGGTCGCTTGCGTGATGAACGCCCGGTAGAGCTGGAACTGCGAGGCTTGAGCCCCGCGGAGTTCGAACTGGTCGAGGCTTACCTCGAACAGGTCGGACATCAAACCTCCACCAGTGAGGCCCAGGTACTCAAGCGTCTCGATACGCCCCGTTCGGCCAAGGTTGTGTGGCTCAAGGACCGGACGCCTGATAAGGATGCTG
>NZ_JAJQXA010000054.1 GCF_021245985.1 Flavobacterium soyae
GGCTGGACACGGCCGTCGGGTGGCTGCGGCGCAGCACGGCGCGCAGGCGGGCGGTCAGTTCACGTGGGTCGCAGGGCTTGGCCAGGTAGTCATCGGCGCCCAGTTCCAGGCCGAGGATACGGTCCAGCGGTTCACCCCGGGCCGACAGCATCAGCACCGGCAGCTCCGGGTGATCGCTGCGCAATTGCTTGAGCAGTTCCAGGCCACTGCCGTCGGGCAGCATCACGTCCAGTACCACGGCTGCCGGGGCGGTTTCGGCCAGGGCCTTGCGGGCACTTTGGCCATCGTGACAGGCCCGGACCTGAAAACCTTCCTGGCTCAACCAGCTTACAAGGAGCTCGCACAGCTCCTGGTCATC
>NZ_JAJQXA010000055.1 GCF_021245985.1 Flavobacterium soyae
GTCACTTTTGGAAGAGCGCCAAAAGTAACCAAAAACGCTTTGCCCCACCACTTGGTGCCTCGCCTAGGCTCGGCATGCCTGAACGAAGGCATTGCTCCGTGGGCCGCCGCGAAGGGCCATCCATGGCCCAGCACGGCTATCCCGGCATCCATCATGCCGGGATGCCCACTCCACAATGCCTGCGTTCGGCCATCGTGGTTAACGGGGCGCCGAGATCAACGTCCACGCCGAGGCGGCCTAACAGCCGACCTGGTTCTTGGTGATCGCGTTTCTCCTGTGGGAACTTCTCCTGTGGGAGCGAGCTTGCTCGCGATTGCAATTCATCATTCAATTCAAATATTGACTGACACACTGCTAT
>NZ_JAJQXA010000056.1 GCF_021245985.1 Flavobacterium soyae
GGCCGAGAAACTGTTCCTAGGCCAACCGGCCATCAGCGCCGCGCTGTCGCGCCTGCGCAGCCTGTTCGATGACCCGTTGTTCGTACGTACCGGCCGCAGCATGGAGCCTTCGGCCCGGGCGGTCGAGATCTTCGCCCTGCTCTCCCCGGCCATGGATTCGATTTCCACGGCGGTCAGCCGTGCAGCGGAATTTGACCCGGCCACCAGCACCTCGGTGTTTCGCATCGGCCTGTCGGACGACGCCGAATTCGCCCTGCTGCCGATGCTGCTCAAGCGCCTGCGCGCCGAAGCGCCCGGCATCGTGCTGGTGGTGCGCCGGGTCAACTACATCCTGATGCCTGGTTTGCTGGCGTCCG
>NZ_JAJQXA010000057.1 GCF_021245985.1 Flavobacterium soyae
CCAACCAGTTGTTCGGCGTGGCCCAAGCCATAAACCGCCGCGGTATCGATCCAGTTCACACCACGCTCGACGGCATATTCAAGGGCGCCCAGGCTGTCCTCGTCGTCCTGCGCGCCCCAACTGTATTCCCAGCCGGTGCCAGCAATGGCCCAGGTTCCCAGGCCAATGGGCGAAATCAGAAAATCCGATGATCCAAGACGATTCTTTTGCATAGCGAGTACTCCACAGATGATGTGGGCCAGTATCCGGGAGCAATCTCATGACGATAAGATAGGTAATCTTATTTGAACTACTGAACAGAATTCATGAGTCAGCACCCCGATCTTTCCGAACTG
>NZ_JAJQXA010000058.1 GCF_021245985.1 Flavobacterium soyae
GGCCAAGGCCAGTGGGTTGGTGTGGATGTTGCCAGCAAGGCGCTGATGCCGGATATGGAACACAAACCCCTGTGGGATACCTATCTGTGGGAGCAAAGCTTGCTCGCGATGGCGGTATGCCAGTCGACATCCATGTTGAATCTACTGCCGCCATCGCGGGCAAGCCTTGCTCCCACAGGCCTTGCCCCCACAGATGAGTCCCCTCACCACACAACGCTCCCCGGTCACCTCAGTGCGGGGAGTAGACCGTCAGCATCTGCCCAGGCTTGAGGGCCTTGCCCATCCGTGGGTTCCAGCGCTTGAGGTGCTGCATTTCCACGTTGAAACGCTT
>NZ_JAJQXA010000059.1 GCF_021245985.1 Flavobacterium soyae
TGTTCTTCCAAGTAAGACCATGATTATCGCTATACATATAATTAATATCATGATTGGACATCGCATCTGGCGTCTCTCTCCATATAAAGGGCATATGCAAGCGCCCATTCTGGTCAAAAACAAACCCTAATGGATAATTGCCGCGCTGTGTGCTTGTACCCGTGTAAGAGCCTACATAAGTCCCTGAGCTATGAATCATTTTCCCGTTAAGTGTCCACCCGTGCGATGCTGAATCATAAGTCGCCAGAAATCTCCACCCATTGCCGGAGCCTCTTGTGCGATACATAAAGAGCAGGTTGCCATTGGGTGCTTGAACGAATGTTGGATAG